>CALBDO010000001.1 GCA_937927515.1 Candidatus Kapaibacterium sp.
GAATTAAGACATTTGTATGGTTGCCCGATACAACGGGGGTGATTGGGACAAAAGGATATTGCATACCATTGCGAGCAAGAAGCGATGGAGTTGAAATAGAGGATTTATCTTACGAAGCTACGATACGATTTGACGCAACAGCATTATATCCCGAGAACAAAGATTTACCAATTGAGAATGGAGAGAGGATAGTCGGACTCACTGGTAAAGGGATTAAGATAGGGAGAGATGAGGCGACAATTGGGAGTTTTTGCGGAGAGGTCTTGCTTGCACGTTTGCAGCGGGTTCCATTGCGAATAGATAAATTTGAATGGAAAATGGAAGGGTTAGAAACACAGAAGCGTGATGGTAGCTTAACTGTGACGGGAGTATGCTTGCCATCTACTTCGCAAATCGAGATGTTTCAACCTACTGAGATTACAATCATACCCAATCCAGTAGAGGAGGAAATTGAAATAACAGTTCGAGGCGTAAGTGGTTCCTCCTACTTAATGGAAATAACCAATGCGCTTGGTACTACTTTGCAACGTGTAAGTATAAAAATAGAAGGAAACGAAACAAAGCTAAAAATGCAGACGAAGGACTATCCATCGGGGGTATATTTCGTTCGTGTTGGAGGGAAAATAGCAAGATTTTTGAAGATGTAAATAGAAAGTATATAAACTTTAGTTTTCTTTTTGTAAAAATATTGTATCTCCTTTTTCGTGTTTTACTATTCAGCAATGTTTTAGGTTGCTCATTAATTTTATATTGTATGAAAAAATATTTAAAAATGATTTTTGGAACAGTGCTTGGAGGTATACTTGGTTATTCCTATTACTACTTTATTGGTTGCCATAGTGGTAGTTGTCCAATAACTTCGAATCCGTATGTTTCTACATTTTGGGGTATCCTTTTAGGTTTTATAATTTTTTATCCTTCAAAGAACAAAATTAAAAATGATAACCCGAGAAACAACAATTGAAGACCTTGTTACAATATTACCAGAAAGCGTTAACTACTTTATGGAAAAAGGAATAAGACTATTGATTTGTGGAGAACCAATCTGGGGAACCATTGAAGAAATAATTAGTGCAAAAGGTTTCTCGAGCGAAAAAGTAGATGAAATTGTAACTTATTTAAATACATTACTTGCTGAAAAACGGCGTAACTAAGGAATTTTTGTTATTATGTTATCTATTAACCTTGTCTTCCCCAAGTAAACAGCAACTAAAATTGCAACATTCTCGCCAGGGACAAACTCTGCCGGCTCCTCAAAATTTTCAGAATTAACGACTGCAACATAGTCGACAGTAAGTTGTGGAAACTTTGACAAATGCTTTTGAACGTAGGAAGATATTACATCTCTGTTTGTAATTCCTTTGTTTATAGCATCTAAACCTTTTTGTAAAGCCCGATAGATTTGCGAAGCAACTTCTCTTTCTTCCCTAGAAAGATAAACATTCCTCGAAGACATTGCCAGACCATCGCTTTCACGAACAGTCGGGGCAATTACGATGTCAATATCGAAGAGCAAATCCTTTACTAATTGTCGAACAACAAGGGTTTGCTGCAAATCCTTTTGTCCAAAAATTGCAACATTAGGTTTTGTAGCATTAAAAATTTTCGTTACAACTGTTGCAACACCATCAAAATGCCCAGCTCTCTTTAACCCTTCGAATTTATCAGTAAATTTATTGACAATAATCTTTGTCGAGTATCCATCTGGATACATTTCTTCAACTGTTGGTGCAAACAAATAATCTACACCAATAGAACTTGCTAATTCATAGTCACGCTGGAAATCTCTCGGATAACGCTCGAAATCTTCGTTGGGCCCAAATTGCGTGGGATTAACAAACAGAGTAACGATAACAACATCACCATATTCTTGCGCAAGTTTCATCAAACTTAGATGCCCATCGTGAAAATAGCCCATCGTTGGGACGCAAACAATTCTTTCACCTCTCTTCCTATGAGTATTAACAATGTTTTGCATTTCTTGGACTTTGTCGATGACTTTCATACATTACCAAATTTTATTTTTATCCTACCGCTTGTCAAATTATTTAATTTGTCCACTAAAATATGTTCAGTTCCAAGAGGGATTTTAACAAGAATTTTGACAAAATCAGTAAAAGTTTCTTCGATAACGTTCATCTCATTTTGCACTATAGGTTTTATTCTTTTGTAATCATTGAAATTGGTTTCTAAAGTCACAAATAGTTCATCTGGTTTTTCAACAATACGAGCATTATCCAAGGCTAATTTTGTAGCATTTGAATACGCTCTTACCAAGCCCGATGCACCCAACTTCACTCCACCAAAATACCTTGTCACAATGACTAATATATCTGTTAAATTGAAGTGATGTATTGTTTGAAGTATTGGTTTACCAGCAGTACCCGAAGGTTCACCATCATCACTAAATTTGTAGATATTTTTCTCTAGACCAATTACGTATGCAAAACAATTATGTGTAGCATCGGAATACCTTCTCTTAACATTAAGTAGGATACTGTTAGCATCATCTATGTTTACTACCGGAAAAGCTTGCGCGATAAATTTAGAATTCTTCACAACCAGCTCGACTTTAACAGTACCTTCAATAGTCCTTTTAAAATGATTCCTTGTGAAATCAATATTTTTTTTATCGTTCTTCATTTGTTGAAAAAACAATATTCTTTAATCCATCAAAGCATTGAATTTAAATAAATTCCAACTAAAAAGTCAAAAGAAATTTTCAAAATTTAATACTCCATTAGTATAACAAATTTAAACAAAAGACTAATTGAACACAAAATATTTAAAAGTTCTATCCTTTTCCCCTAACTATTAAAAATTTTTTAAGGAAATCACCGATAATCCCAATTACTATTTTAGCAATCAACACATTTTAAATTGAATAAGAAAAATTGTTGAGAGCGAAAATTTACTTTATTTACTAAACTATTTTGGTGTTATATTTGTATTCGTAATTATTTGCAATTTTAAGTGGTGAGTCTATGAAAAAATACATCTTAGCATTTTGCATACTATTATCCTATGGATTATATTCCCAAAATGGTTTCAATGACTTGTTATTAAAACAATATCAATTGGGAATATTTTTAACTGGAAAAGGTTGTGTAAACACAGTAGAGCCGCCTCAAGGAATAAAAAATGACTTTCAACTTAGCAAGCTTCCAGATTTTGGTTTGAAATTTTCCTACAAGTTTACTGGTACAGACACGAAGCTCTTCGCCGACGTCTCGTATTTATCCACATTTATGAAATATAAGCTTTACAACAATCCCACCATCAATTGGATAAATGAATTTCATTATGTCAATATTGGACTTGGTTTTGAATTTTCAAGCTTTCTTCTCTCGCTCAACATCGGTCTTCCATCATCAGGTAAGTTGGGTATAACCCAAGGAAATTCTATTGAATTGAAAAAGGACGAAATGAACACTATGTTTCAAATTCGAGTTGGTGCTTCAATTCCAATTGTACAGGATGTACTTGGCGACTTAAACTTCATTGTCTTTGCAGATTATTTCCTCGTCGGCGTATTAAAACAAGACAGTAATTACAATCCCAGAATAGCTTCGCTTTCTATTGGATTAAACTATATGTTTAACTTGTAATCTAATGGAAAAATTTGTAATTACCGGTGGTAAAAAATTAAAAGGGCGAGTAAAAATATCTGGGGCAAAAAATGGTGTACTTGCAATGATGCCAGCATCTATTCTTGCCCCTGGAATTTTCAGACTTTTCAATGTCCCAAATTTAAGAGATGTTTGGACGATGTCCAGATTGATGAACGACATGGGTATTTACTCCGAACTGAACGATAGCGAGCTTTTTATAGACTCTCGCAACATTCATAGTTTCGAAGCGCCATACGAGCATGTCAAAAAAATGCGAGCATCTTTCTATGTGCTTGGTCCCCTTGTTGCTCGATTCGGAAAAGCAAAAGTTTCACTTCCCGGTGGCTGTGCATGGGGACCAAGGCCTGTAGACCTTCACATCAAAGGCCTTCAAAAGCTAGGTGCTGAAATTACTATCGAAGGTGGGTATGTCATTGCAAAAGCTAATAGACTAATTGGCTCACGAATTCATTTAGACATACCCAGCGTGGGTGCAACTGGAAATATACTAATGGCATCTGTTTTGGCAAAAGGAAGCACTATAATTTCAAACGCTGCAATCGAGCCAGAAATCACTGCCCTGGCAAAGTTTTTAGTAAAAATGGGAGCAAAAGTTGAAGGAATAGGTACAAATACATTAGAAATAGAAGGTGTCGATGAACTTTGTTCTACAAATGAAACCGTGATTCCAGATAGAATAGAAGCTGGGACAATACTCATAGCTGGTGCTATAACTGAAGGTAATGTTACTATTGAATCTTGCAATCCTTACCATCTAACTTCAATTATTTCAAAAATGGAAGAGGCAGGATGCGAGTTTGATATTCACGAAGACAAAATTACTGTAAAATTGGATGGTCCACCAAATCCTGTAGACATTACGACTTCAGTCTATCCTGGTTTTCCTACTGATATGCAGTCACAGTGGGTCGCTTTCATGCTTAAAGCAATTGGAGTTTCAAAAATCACAGAAACAATATATCCGGATAGATTCAAACACGTTCCCGAACTTCAAAGACTAGGCGCAGAAATTGAAATGAGCGAAAATACCGCAATTGTTTACGGTGGTAAACAATTAACTGGCGCAACTGTCATGAGTTCAGACCTGCGTGGAAGTGCTGCTTTGGTGTTATCTGGTCTTATCGCAAAGGGAACGACTGAAGTATTAAGAATTTACCATATCGACAGAGGCTACGAATCAATCGACAAAAAACTTCGCCTACTTGGAGCCGACATTGTAAGAGTGCAAACAGAAGATTATTGATACTAACTGATACTAACTTTCTTTTTTCCTCAATTCATTGATTAATAACCTTGCTTTGGGATTAAAAATAGAGCGAGGATATTTTGTTAATAATTCCACTAATGTATTAATAGCTTCTATGTTTTTTTGCTGCTGATATTGAGAGTAGCCCAAAAGATAGATTACTTCCTCGAGATAAATAGATTTTGGAAATTTTTCTAAAAATGTTTTAGCAAACGCTTCAGACTTGTCAAAAAGAAAATATCTTGACATTACTCGTATTTTCGATAATACAAGATATTCCTCGAAATTGGTACCTTCTACCTTTTTAATTGCTTGGTCGATAACCAAAATTGCCGAGTCAAGTTTATTCATTTCCAAAAACAACTCAGCTTGGGCAAACAATGACAATGAGTAATTATACTGCTTAAATTTTTCAATGATAAAGCTTCTTTCAATTACTTCGTTGGCAATTTCAGAAGGTGAATCTTCAATTAATTTTAGATAATAGTATTGAGCAGAGTCAAAATTTGATTGGTAAAACTTTGCTTTACCTAACTTGAGCAATCCTAAGAAATATTCATCGGTCTTGCTACGAGAGTTATTACCAATAACAAAGTTATACTGCCACTCTGCATTGTTAAAATTATATTGACACAAATAAACATCTCCTAAAAGCAAATGCGTCTTCCACAACAATGGGTTATTTTTAGTTTTAATCAAGTCTAAAAGTATCTTTTCTGCTTTGGAATAGTCTTTTAAATGTATATAATAAAGTTGTGCAATACGATATTTGATTTCGAAATACAGTGGATTGGAACTAGAAATTTCTTGAAGTGCTTGCTCGTATTTGTTAATGACATTAGAAACAACTGACCTTTCAATGTTAATTTGATTAAGCAATTTTAGGTCCATTACTTTAGCCAGTCCGTAAATACTAGATACAAGGTAGTTAGTTCGTTTACCGAATGAAACTAAATACTCAAACGCTCGAAGAGCAACTTCGTACTCACCGTCATTTAGGGCGGTATTGGCAAATCTATAAATCTCGTAACCTTTGGAGTCAACTAACTTATCGATTTCTTTATATATTTCGAATGATTGATGAAATTCCTTAATAGAGTACAGCAACCAAGCGTAAAGATATTTATAAAGAATTTCAAAGCCGGATTTTGGTTTTTTTAATTTTTGTTCCAAAACTTTTCTGGCTTCCTTGTTTTCAATAAATAATGAAATTTTAGCTTGAGCCCAATTAATATTGTTACTCCGTTCATATTCTGAAAGTATTTCCTCAACGGCTCTTTCAAAATCTCCAACAACCATGTACAAATTAATTAAATCATCGAAGAACAAAGATTTAGAGTTAAGGTTCCTCCTACCCAGCAAAAAAGTTTCAATTGCAAGTTTGAATTGCTTTAGATTGCTTTGTTGTAATGCCACCTTAATGTATGTAGAGTCATTCTTAGAGTAAGTTCTTACTGCCTCGCTCCAATAGAGTTTAGCTTTTTCATAATTGCCCAAATGCCAGCTAACTTCACTCCCAATCAATAGAAGCTCTAATGTCTTTCTTGCTTGTAGTTGTTCCTCTAAAAGTGGTAAAATTTCAGAAAATTTATTTAAAGCTTTTTTGCATCGGACAAGCCCAAGAAAGAATTCATAACGATTTTTATTTTGTGAATATATTTCAGAATAAATTTCTTCTGCTTTAGAGAATTCACCCGACTTTTCAAGCGATAGAGCCAATTTATACTTATCTTCCAAAATACTTTGAGAAAATGATATACCGCAACAAATCGTTAGTATGACGATTAAAAATATTAACTTTGCAATCTTAATTTTTTTCATAACAGTATTGTGGTAAATATTAAATTTCATAAACGAAAAGAACTATATTCTAATTTAAAAAGGGGTAGTAATGAATCAACACAATAGTTTAGAATTAGTCTATGAGAACATTATTAATAGCGACCTGTCTGTAAGAGAATACTGGATACCCTCTATTTGGATAAATACGAGCGAACAACTTGGAATTTGTAAAACAGAGCCAAGAAGCTTCTTCTTGAATAGCATTGAAACAATTTTTAACTTATCACATAATTTCGAATCCAATTTTAATAAAACAGTTCATAATCCTCTTGTTTACAATTTATTCTTGAGGTATACGACAACCTTCGACCACAATAATGATGGACAGATTTCAATCGAAAAATTACATGGACAACTTTACGAGACTGGAACGCTATTAAAATCTATTGCAATACTCCCATATTTAAAAAGCCTCGGTGTAGACATTATTTATCTTTTGCCTATCAATGAAATAGGTGTTTTTTGTAGAAAAGGATTGCTTGGTTCACCATATGCATATAAACATCCATTCAATATTGACCCAAGACTGGGCGAACCTTTCCTCAATTTATCTTTGGATGAACAATTTAAAGCCTTTGTCCAAGCTGCACACAGTCTTGGTATGAAAATAGTTCTTGAATTCGTCTTGAGAACTATTAGCATTGAC
Organism: Candidatus Kapaibacterium sp.; assembly: GCA_937927515.1. Classification (GTDB taxonomy): domain Bacteria; phylum Bacteroidota; class Ignavibacteria; order Kapaibacteriales; family UBA2268; genus Naka2016. Next base: position 7,367 of record CALBDO010000001.1, read on the forward strand.
ACAGACCTTGCAATTGAGCATCCCGATTGGTTTTACTGGATAAAAGAGGAAAATTTCCTCAACGGTACGTACAAAAAACCTTCATTCTCCAATGAAGAACTCAAAATAATCAAAGCAAAAGTTGATAACAATGATTTCGAGGATTTAATTCCACCATCAGAAAGTTATATAACTATGTTTACAAACCCGCCAGAGAAAGTTTTTAGAGAAAACTTACGGATTGTTGGTATTATGAACAACGGCGAAAGAGTCACAATACCATTCGCATTTGCAGATTGGCCACCAGACGATACACAACCCGAATGGACCGATGTTACATATTTCAAGTACTATGTTCATCCAAAATATAACTATATTTCTTACAATACAGTTCGCAAATACTCAAGAGAATTAATCCAGGAGGGTTCAGTAAACCGTGAATTGTGGAATTTTTTGGAAAATGTTATACCCTACTACATTAAAAATTTCGATATTGATGGTGCAATGATTGATATGGGCCATGCAATACCAGATGCACTTTTAAGTTCAATAATTTCCAAGACAAAAAAAATTAAAAATAACTTTATATTTTGGGAAGAGAACTTTCAAGTATCAGAAAAATCCAGAAACATCTATGATGCAACTATTGGGTATATGTTTTTCGATATGACAAATCCAGTTAAGTTGAGAACTATTATAAAAAGATTTGAAAATAGACAGTACCCGTTACCATTCTTTCTAACTGCCGAGAATCACAACACTCCTCGTTCCGGTCGTTACGGCAAGGAGTTTAATAAACTTGTTTATGTATTTAACTCATTCTTACCGGGCATCCGTTTTTTGCTTTCCGGTTTTGAATGGTGCCACGACCTACCCTACAATACGGGACTTTGCTTTTCTTCAGATGAATTAACTCTGTTCCCAACAGAAAAACTTCCTTTGTTCTCCCCAGTAGATTTCAAATGGGGTTATGAGAACATTTTACAAACAATACTCGAAGTTAATGAAATTGTACATAGATTGGGTACAATTTCTCAACCTTTCGATGAAGCAAAGATTGAGTGTATAGAAATGACGAATGAGTATATAGTAGGATATAAGAGATTGTTGTCAAACTTTGAACTAATAGTTTTAGGCAACTTTTCTCAATTAGAACAGAAATGCTCTTGCGAGGATTTAACAAGCATTCTTCGGCGTTCGGAAATACTACTTGGTGAGTTTTGTCTTACCAACGATGATGAAATAATATTTCAGCCATGGGGCTATCTTGTGTTGTTAAATGTGCTACGCAGTTGTTAGAACCGCAATAATCAACTTATTCGCACCATTTTCTTTTAATAATCTTGCACAGTGGTATAAAGTGGAACCACTCGTAATAACATCATCAACAAGAAGAAAGTTCTTGCTCTGTAGACTAACTAAATCTAAATTTATCTCAAATGCATTTTGGACATTCTTTATTCGTTCGGACAAATCCAACGAAGTTTGACTTTGTGTATATAACTTCCTTGAAATCAAATTCACATTTACAGGCCTATTAATAACATTGCTTATTGCATCCACGATAATCTCGGCTTGATTAAATCCACGCTCCCTTAGACGAATTCTATGAATTGGCACTGGAATGATAAAATCAATATCATATTCAAGCAACGAGAGATGTTCGTAAATTTTTTTACCAAGTTTAATCCCAAGAAAAGTTCCAATCTTCTTAAATTTTTTATACTTCAATGTATGGATAATTTTAAGGAACTCTTGATTTGTTCCAGAGTCAAATAGTGAGATTGCATAGTCGAAAGGATTATTTTCTTTTCCAAAATTCATATTGATTCTTTCAAGAATTTCTTGCGAAGACTTTGCAACTGGCAAGTTTAACAAACAATTATTACAAATGTGTTCTGATTCATCCAGCTCCACATCTATGAGCCTGGAACACAAAATACAAATGGGGGGAGCAATAACAAAACTAAAAGAGTCTAAAAATCTTTTTAAAATTCCAGGATTATTCAACCGTTTTTCCCCGATAGTTCAATATCTGTTCTTCAATGTTTAAAAAGCTCTTGGGGAAAAGAAAAATATACAAACTAAATATCATTAAAATTACATTTTCTACTACTTTTCTAAGACCTACGTATTCTATATAATGAGAAAAACATCCGCAATTTATATTCAATCCTCTAACCCAAGCGGAAATCACAAGAACTGTAAAACTAAAGAGAAGGATGAAAACCAATAGTGAGCTTGTTCGAAGTCTAATCCCAAAAATCAAAAATAAAGCCAAAATTAGTTCGTACCAAGGTATTGTAATAGCAATAATTTGAGCCAAAATCTCGGGAAAAACTTTGTAATTGCTAATTTCTTTGAGAAATAGATTTGGCTCGTAAACCTTTCCAATTGATGCATATAAAAAAACTACTCCAAGGATGATTCTCATTAAAAAATTAATAATTTCTCTATAATTTATTCGTCTCATAAATGACTCTTTTTAATTAGGATAAACGATTTATTTGGAAATAAATTATAATGTTTTATGGCATTGGTAAGGTCAATCTCTGGTGTTAGAGGTACGATTGGAGATAGCTTGACTCCAAATATTGTTGCCAAATATATAACAGCATTCTCCGAGATTTTACCCTCCGGCGCAATTGTTATCGGGAACGATGGAAGACCGTCTGGAAAATGGATAGAGAACATTGTTGTTGGTACTCTCTTAGCATTAAATAGACAAGTATTCACTGCTGGTATAGTACCAACACCAACTATACAAGTTCTAGTCGAAGAAAGAAATGCTGCCGGTGGAATTTCAATTACTGCCTCTCACAATCCAGAACAATGGAACGGTTTAAAGTTTATTAATACAGATGGTACTTTCTTCAATAAATACCAGAACCAGAAACTTTTTGAATTCGCAGACAACACCAGTTTTAAATTTCCCAATTTTAATAACGCGACTGTTGAACCAATAAAAAATCCCATTCATTATCACTTAAACAAAATTTTTGAACTTCCATTATTTAAAGAAACTAATTTGTTAGAAAAAATTAAATCCAAACATTTTAAAGTTGTCTTTGATGCCAATAATTCATCCGGTTCCGAAATCATCCCCACACTACTCGAGGGATTCGGATGCGAGGTGATTAAAGTTAATTGTTATAAAACTGGAATATTCATGCATCCCCCAGAACCACTCCCACAAAATATTTCAGAAGTTGCAAGCATTGTAAGAAATACAAAATCTGACATTGGATTTGTGGTCGACCCAGATGCAGACAGGTTAGTTTTAATTGATGAATTAGGACATCCAGTTTTGGAGGAGTTAACAATTGCACTTGCTATCCATGCAGTTGGAGAATTTTTGGAATACTTTTATCCAAAGGGAAATAAAGTAGTAATCAATTACTCAACAACCAAGGTATGTGAACATGTCGCAAAAATGTTTGGCTTAGACTTACACCGTGCACCAGTTGGAGAAATAAACGTAGTAACCAAGATGAAAGAATTAGATGCAGTGGTTGGTGGTGAAGGAAGCGGTGGAGTTATTCTTCCCCAATGTCATTACGGTAGGGACTCACTTGTTGGCATTACACTTATTCTGTCCTTATTGTCAAAATTAGAAAAACCAATATCACAAATCATTGAAAAGTATCCTAAAACATTTATTACTAAATTCCAAGTTGAAATAGATGAAGAATTTGATGAAAAAATCGAAGAATTAATTAACGCTTTTGGGATAAGCCTTCTTGACGTTAACACAGAAGATGGATATAGATTTGAATCAGATTTTGGGTGGCTACACATTCGTAAATCAAATACCGAACCGATTGCCCGTATAATCTGCGAAGTTGCCAACGAAGACAATATTCAAAAAATTCACGATGTTATTAACAAACTCTTTCGGGTTGTAAAATGTTAAAAGTATCAATACTTACAATTGGTGATGAAATTCTTATTGGTCAAATCATCAACACAAACGCAGCTTGGATTTCTCAAAAATGCTTACAGACTGGGGCAACAGTTACTGAGCACAGAGTTGTTGGCGATAATGAAAACTCTATAATTGTTGCAATCGACGAATTATTTAAAAACTCTGATGCTCTTTTAATTACTGGTGGCTTGGGTCCTACAAGTGATGACTTAACTAAGCCAACTTTGACGAAATACTTTAACGATACATTAATTTTTGATAACAACGTTCTCGAATGGGTTAAGGGGTTCTTCGCCAAAAGAGGAATCAAAGAGATTTCTGAAAGGAACAAAAATTTAGCTTATGTTCCAAGTAAATGTAAGCCTTTAAAAAACGATTTAGGTACAGCTCCCGGATTGCTTTTCAACGAACAAGGGAGAATCATTGTAGCTATGCCCGGGGTGCCCAAAGAAATGAAATTTATCATGAATACTTATGTCCTTCCTTTACTCAAAGATAAAATTATTAATCAAAACTTAAATGTTCATTCCTTTAAACTGATTCAAACTTGTGGTATTCCAGAAAGTATATTAGCAGACAAGTTGGCAGACATTGAAAACCAACTTAATGGGTTAAATCTAGCCTACTTACCATCCTTCAAAGGAGTCCGCTTGCGTTTGGAAGCTAAAAATCTATCAATCGAAGAAGCAGAACAAAAAATAAATGAAGTTAGTAAATTAATTTACTCAAAAATCGGAGAATATATATACGGTGAGGGCGATATATCATTATCTGAGACTATCGGAAAAATGTTAAGTGTAAAAAAACAAACAGTTGCTGTTGCTGAATCTTGTACTGGTGGTCTCCTTGGTGGGGAGTTTACCAAAATACCCGGAAGTTCAAATTATTTTATTGGAGGGGTAATCGCTTATAGTAACGAAGTAAAGACCGAAATTTTAGGAGTCAAGCAACAAACCTTAGAAAATTTCGGTGCGGTCAGTGAGCAGACAGCTGTCGAGATGGCTGAAAATGTTCGAAAGATTTTTAATTCCACGTTTGGACTAAGTATTACTGGGATAGCTGGACCGACTGGCGGAACACCATCAAAACCAGTTGGAACGGTATGGATAGGCATTTCAACTCCAGACAGAACATTTGCAAAACATTTTCAATTTGCTGGCGACCGCGATATTATTCGGGAGCGAAGTGTCGCAGAAGCCCTAACTATGCTCTATTTTAATATCAAAGGCTTTGATAAATGAAAATTCTTGGAATAGAAACATCTTGCGATGAAACCTCCGCTGCTGTCATTAAGGACATGGCTATTTTGAGCAATGTCATTTCCTCACAAACCATCCACAATTATTTTGGGGGAGTTGTTCCCGAGTTAGCTTCCAGGATACATATAAAAATCATATCCAAAGTCGTGTCCGACGCACTTGCACAGGCACAGTTAACAATTTTTGAAATCGATGGTATTTCTGTAACACATCAACCAGGTTTGGTTGGTTCCTTGGTGGTAGGAACTAATTTTGCCAAGGGTTTAGCGCTTCGCTACAATAAACCTCTTGTACCAATTGACCACATAGAGGGGCATATTTTTTCTGGTTTTTTGGAAAAATTAAATGTTTACTTTCCTTTCCTATCTCTTGTTGTTAGTGGTGGACATACCGCCCTATTTTTAGTGCACTCTTTCAACTCTTATGAGATGTTAGGTTCTACTCGCGACGATGCTGCTGGAGAAGCTTTCGACAAAATTGGGAAACTGGTTGGATTGGGCTATCCAGCTGGACCAATTATTGATAAACTTGCTAAATCTGGAGACCCTAATAAATATTCATTCCCTAGAGGATTAATAAAATCAAATGATTTCGACTTTAGCTTCAGTGGTTTAAAAACAGCAGTAAGATATTTTATCGAGAAGAAATATCCAAATGGGTTACCCGAAAGTGTACTTTTCGACGTTTGTGCCTCCGTTCAAGAAGCAATTGTCGACGTCCTAATATCAAAATGTGAAAATGCCATAAAAACATATGGAATAAGCACATTAGTTATTGCTGGAGGAGTTTCTGCAAATTCAAGACTAAGGTACTTGGCTAAGGAAAGGCTTGGGAATTTTGTGGATTTAATTATTCCTCAAATGCATTACTGCATGGATAACGCTGCGATGATAGCACTAATTGGTGAATTAAAGCTTATGGAAACAAGCAACTATGAGAGATTTTTGTCTTACAAATTTAAAGCAAATCCTACACCAAAAAGAGCAAGAAGAAATTAACATTATCTAATTGTCCTTACAACACGAAAACCAAAGTTAGTTTTCTGGTCTTCTGGAAATTGCCTAGCACTCGACCTGCCGAATGTTGTACCTTTTTGCCAACATCCACCTCGCACAACCCGGTTTCTACCTTTATCTGGTCCTAGTGGATTTACTCGAGGTGACTTTTCATAGTAAAATGGGTCGAACCAATCCCAACACCACTCCCAAGCATTACCATGCATATCATAAATACCCCAAGCATTAGGTAATTTCTCCCCTACTGGATGTGGTTTCATACCAGAATTTATATCGAACCAACCCATATCCAAAGGATTTCCATTGCCGGCAAAATCACCGGTTGTTCCAGCTCTACAAGCATATTCCCACTCTGCTTCTGTAGGTAGTCGAAATCCATTGGCATCTTCTTTGAATAGCACAGTGTTTGAATCAATGAAAATGTAACAGCTGTCGAGCCCCATTAAATTTGATAACCTATTGCAAAATTTTATAGCCTCAATCCAATCAACATTCATCACTGGCAAATTGTCCCCAATAAATTTGCTTAAATTAGTATCCATAACGGAAAGCCACTGTTTTTGCGTTATCTCGAACTTAGAGATTAAAAAATTATGCATGATTTGAACTTCGTGTATAGGTTGCTCAAAACCAAGACCAGTTCTGGAACCCATTAAAAAGACACCCGCAGGTATCTCCACCAAATCAATTTTTGGATAAGGGAAATAATTGAAATTTAAGCTATTAGAGGTGTCTACACCTTTTATGACAAAAAGTTTTCCATTTCGTAAATTTTTTGGTGCAACAAATTGGATGAAGCTATTATTCCACTTAAAGCAATCTTTTGCCCTAAAAACTATGGAATCATTAATTATGATAAAACCGGAATCTGGAAAATTATCCAAATTTTCCCCATAGATTGTAACTATGTCGAAAGGATGTATTTTTTCCGGTTGGATTTTAAATAGACTCGGTTTAATAAAAGTTGAATTATTAACGATATCTTCTTTGTTACAAGAAATTAGTACGAATAAGAGCAAAATCAAAATATTAAATGTTGGATAACGCATTTTTCAATCCAATAAATAAATTATCCACATCATCTTTGCTAATAATTAATGGAGGAACAAGACGAAGCACATTTCCTGACGTTGAATTAGTAATAATTTTTTGTTCTAAAAGTTTTTCGACTAATAAATTCGCTTTGAAATTCAAAAGTAAACCACACATCAAACCTAAACCTCTAACTTCCAGTACTTTTGAACTAAATTGTTCTTTTATCTCAACAAGCCGTTTCCATAAATATTGCGAAATTTCAAGAATATGAGGTATTAAACCTGGATAAATACACTTTAAAGTTGCTAAACCAGCTGCACAGGCTACGGGATTACCTCCAAACGTAGTACCGTGCATCCCTTTTTCAAAAATATTCTGAAGAGGAGAAGCGATAAGTATTGCTCCGAGAGGCAACCCCCCACCTAATCCTTTTGCAACAGTAACAATATCGGGTTTAACTCCGTAATATTCAAAGGCAAAAAGCTTTCCTGTTCTAAACAATCCCGATTGAACTTCATCGGCAACAACCAAAAAATTATATTTATTTTTCAAGTTCCACAACTCTTGGACAAACTCTTCGGAAACTTTTCTTAATCCACCTTCTCCTTGGAGAAACTCTATAAAAACACCAGAAGTCTCCTCATTAACATTCTCTTTTAAAGCGGTCACATCATTGTATTCTAAAATCTCGATGTTTCCCAAAAAAGGACCCATCAATTCTTTATAGGTAGGTTTATCCATCAAAGAAAGGCTTCCGTAAGTTCTTCCATGAAATCCACCAGTAAAGGCAATAATTTTGGATTTATTTCTTAGGTTTCCCCATCTTCTGACTATTTTCAATGCACCTTCGGTCGTTTCAGTACCCGAGTTTGTAAAAAACAACTTGTCGTATTTAGAAATTTCCAAAAGATATTTTGCAAACTCAATCTGTATATCTTGGTAAAAGTAATTCGACAAATGCATATACCGCTTAACTTGCTTTTCGATAGCTTCTAATACAACTGGATGGCTATGTCCAAGAACATTTACTGCTATACCGCCGAGAAAATCTAAATACTCGTTGCCTTGATTATCGTAAATCCTCGTGCCTTTTGCATATTCTACAACAATGGGATATCTGTTATATGTTTGTAAAAAATACTTCTTTTCTTGTTGTATGTAGTTATCCATACCCAAAAAATCCAAAATTACGGAACTTAGTTCAAATAAAAGATGTTTTATTACTTGCTATCGCCTATGATGAAAGGTGCAGTTTGCTTACCCCCAATAATAATAATTTTAGAATTAGGCGAATTGACAAGTTCCTTTTGTACCTTTATCATTTCAAATTGTAGAATCTTTTCGCTTAAGCCAGAATTAATAATTCTTTGAGCATCTGCGACGCCCTGGGCTTCGACGCGCTTTCGTTCAGCTTCTTGCTTTTCTTTTTGCAATACATATTCCATACGCTGAGCTTCTTGAACAGCAGTAATTTTCCTTTCGATACTCTCTTTTACAGATTGCGGTAAAGTGATGTTTCGTACGAGAAGTCTCTCAAGTATTATACCTCGTTTCTGAAATTCGTCGTAAATTTTCTCTCGAATTTTTTGCTCAAACTCCTCCCTTTTATCGGAGAATAAAGAGATGGCATCATAATAGGTTGCACTTTCTCGAATACCAGTACGTGTAATTGGGCGAATAATTTTGTCTTGGTAATTTAAACCAATTTCACGGTAGATTTTTGGGGCTTGCTCGGGAAAAATCTTGTACAATACCGTTAAGTCTATTGTTACTTCCAAGCCATCCCTACTCAAAACTCGTATTGCATCATCTTGTTCACGACTTGATTCATCCGTATGACCACTCATAGTGTAATTCTGGGTTTGAATTGACATTTGCTTCACTTCCACAAAAGGATTTACAAAATTCAAGCCCTCGTAAAGTACATTTTGCTGAACCTTACCGAAGAGGACTTGAACTCCAACATACCCAGCCTCAATTTGTCTTATTGTAGATGTAAGAAATCCAATTAGGGTAAGAAGAAAACCTATGTAAATCAATGTTCGCTTGTATTTACCTAAACCCTCTCGGGATTTAAGTGAAAAAAAACTAAATGCTAATAATATCAAACCTAATGCTAATAAAAACATTGCTACACCTTGTTTTAAATCCACAAATTTACTAACACTTTGCCAACTTGTTCACCTTTTAAAATCCTATCAATTTCTTCGCTTAAATTATTCAAACTTATCTCCCGCCACAACCCCTCGAAAGAGATTTTCCAATCGGTTGCTAAATGTTCCCATATCTTTAATCTTTTTGGCATCTTTGTTTGGGCGGAATCAATACCCACAAGGGAAACACCACGTAGAATAAATGGGTAAACTGTAATGTTTAACTTTTCGCTCTCGACTAAGCCTACAGAAGCAACAACTCCATCATAATCCATAGAACGTATTACGGTTGAAAGGGTTACACCACCAACATTATCTACAGCAGCAATCCACTTCCTCGGCAACAATGGCTTTGGACTGACGTCGTAAACCTCGGTCCTATCAATTATTTCTTTTGCACCCAGTTTCTTTAGAAATTCACTTTTCTCTAACTTGCCAGTTGAAGCTACAACATGATAACCCAACTTCGCTAATATAGAAACAGCAAGCGAACCCACTCCACCAGTTGCACCAGTGACAAGAATTTTACCATCCTCAGGCTTAATTCCCTTTTCCAAAAAAGCATTTACACACAATCCAGCGGTGAAACCAGCAGTACCATAAATCATTGCTTCTTTTAAATTAATACCTTTTGGAAGCGGAACAACCCAATCGGCAGGAACACGAATAAATTGCCCAAAACCACCAGAAGTATTCATTCCTAAATCGTAACCAGTTACAATGACCACATCATCTTCTTTGAAATTTTCTGAGTTGCTTCCGACAATAACTCCACCAGCATCAATTCCAGGAGTATGTGGATACTTGCGTGTAATTCCTTTGTGACCTATAGCAGAAAGTGCATCTTTATAATTGAGCGATGAATACAAAACTTTAATTAATATATCACCATTGGGTAACTCTGAAATGGATTTCTCTCCTATATATCTTCTAAATTTCCCATCTTCAATTTCTTCAACAATCAATGATTTGAACTTGATTTCTTCCATATTAATAAAGAATTTAAATTGACAAGTTACAAAATAATATTTTTATTTAAAAACAAAAAATTTACAAAGATTAAAAATGTTTTTGCCATTGCATTGCAAAATTTTACTTTGATTTTTCAAAATTAAGGAAATTTCGATGGCAACAAGAGAACAACTCCAAAACCAAGAAAAAAACTGCGTTGAAGTGAGAGATTATGTAGAGTTAGTTAAGAAAGCCATTGAAGAACCGAGAGATATAGAATATGCAAAAGAATTACTTGCAGAAGCAGAGAACGAATGCAAATTCACAGATGACTACATTTTGGTCGCTGAAACCTACTTAAAGATTGATGATGTCGAAAAAGCCATTGAAGCATATGAAAATGCTGAAGATAATGCATTTGAAGCACTCGAGCTTGGCCGGCTTGCACATAGCATTATAGAAAATCTCAAAAATCAAGATAAAGCTACTGAAATTTTCAACAAAGCTTTAAAAGAAGCCAAAAATATAAATGATTTGAAAGAACTTATTAATTTACTTTACTTAGACCTCCCTAAAAGCGAACTTCTTAAATTAGCTTTCGATAAAGCCTCTAAAAGCATAAAAAACCTTGATGACCTTTACAATTTTGTTAAAGACTTAACAAAAACCAACACCGTGGTGGCTAAAATCCTTTTAAAAAACTTCGAAAAAAACGTTGATGGGATTGCAAACATAACACGTTTTACAACTTTAATTTACGATACAATTGGAGATAGAGACTGGGCGATTCAGATTTTAGATGACGCCAAAGATGAAGCAAAATTTACAAATGAATTTATTCTCTTGGCAAATGCTTTTGCCAGAATTGAACACACAGAACCTATTCCATCTTTGCTCGAGGAAGCAAAAAATTTTGCTACCACAGCCGAAGAGCTCTATGAGGTAGCATTATCAATTTGGTCTTTACAAAAAGACCAGAAACTAACAACAGAGCTACTTCAAAAATCTTTTAAAGCAATTAAAGAAAAGAAAACCCTTGCAAATTTGGTCAAATTTGCATTTTCTGAACTACATAATTTGGAATTAGCTAAAGAAATTGTAAATCACTTAGTGAATAATTCAAATTCCTCTGATGAAATTTTGAACTACATTTCACTTGGTTTGGAAGTTTTAAATGATAGCGAACTAACAACATTGCATCTGAAAGTGTCTCTGAACAAAATAGAAGAACCAAAAGACTTAATTAAATTTGCTTTGGAGTGCTATAACAAAATTTCCAACTATACTCTTGCAAAAGAATTCTTTAACAAGGCATTAGAAAAATCCACAAAATTCGAACATTATTTAGAAATTATTAAAAACTACCATCCTTTATTTGGTAGCGACGAATTCGTGGATAATGTTTTGAGAACTTGCGAAGAAATCTCAACCACTACACAAGAATTCATAGAGATTGGGAAAATCTACAAAGAAATACTAAACGACATGGATAACGCAAGAAGATGCTTCCTTACCGCTGAAGAAATTGTTGCATCACTTCAAGATATGAAACTCATCACGGAGATTGTGAAAAAATACTTCTCTAATGATGAAGAATGGATTGCACTGGTTGATGAGAAGCTTAAAAAGAGAGAGGAAAACCAGAGTAAGTACGATGAACTTTTAAAATTGGAAAAAGAAGCCAAATATTTAAACGATTACCTTTTGCTTGTTGATAAAATCTTTGTCGAAGTAGATGATAAATATTATGCAAAGAAAATTTTAAAAAAAGCAAAAGAGTTATTAGACTATCAATACCTAAACATAGAAAATTATTTTAAACTTTGCAAATCAATCTTAAAATATTACAAAGATTTCAATTGGATTACCTCTATTTTAAATGATGTTTACAAATCGAAAATCAAATTCATTAATGAGTTGGAATTGTTCCTAAAACTAATCGAAAAATTATTCGACGATAAAGAAACCTCAAAAAATTTAATTGAAACTTACCTCAACAGCTGGAAAATCAAAGTCCATAACATTGAATCTGCAATTAGACTTTCGAAAGTTATGATAAAATACCAAATTCCAATCTCCGACATAGAGACATTTCTAATCAACTTTACTAATAAAACCTGTGATTGGCCATCTTTATTTTCCCTTTTGGAACTAAGCTTTAAACATAATCTCCCAAATTTACAAAAACTCATTAGCGAAAAAATTTGGAATAATGTTCAAAACGTTGACCAATTTGTAAACCTTGTAAAGCTTTTGCGTAAATACAATTTTGATAATGAAACTCTTTACAAAAAAGTGATTGAATTTGTTAAAAATCAACCTAATCTTCTGGATGTTCTTTATATTGCAGAGAACATTACTACAATACTCGACGATGAATATCATACCTTGTTCTTCAAAGAAATAGAAAGCAAGCTACGCAATGCAAAACAATTAGAGATTATAGGAAAAATAAAAAGCATATTATTTGAGGGTAAATATTGGTAAATGGAGGTTGTAAAATGAGACTAATCTTTTTAGGACCGCCTGGAGCAGGGAAAGGAACTCAGGCAGAATTTATATGTCGAGATTTTCATATCAAACAGCTTTCAACTGGGGATTTATTGCGATTTCATAGAAAGCAAGGAACCGAACTTGGACGCAAGGCTCAGCAGTATATGGACCGCGGTGAATTAGTTCCAGACTCTTTAATCATTGATATGATTAAAGAAGAACTCGTTAAACCAGAATACAAAAACGGCTACCTACTCGATGGTTTTCCTCGAACTATTGCGCAAGCCGAGGCTTTGGATAAGTTGCTTGAGGAACTCAACCAAAAACTAGATTATGTTTTAATTTTAGATGTACAGACAGAGGAAATTGTAACTAGGCTTACCGCAAGGAGAACTTGCAAAATCTGTGGCAAAACTTACCATTTAATATTCAATCCCCCTAAAGTAGATGGGAAATGCGATATAGATGGTGGCGAGTTATACCAAAGGACCGATGACAATGAAGAAACTGTTAGGAACCGCCTTGCTGTCTACGAAAAGCAGACAAAGCCTCTTATAGACTTTTATACAAAAAAAGGGATTGCATACTTCATCAATGGTCAGGGGGAAATTGAAAAAATTTACAAGCAAATTCAGGAAATTCTTTTAAAAACCAAAAGGCTTTAAACCAATTTCAAGTATTCATCGACTGTAAGAAATCGCGATTTGATTTTGTCCCTTTCATTCTGCTCAGCAAAAATTCCATTGCATCTACTGGTTGCATTTCACTCAAGACTTTTCGCAAAATCCAGACTCTATTTAACTCCTCTTGACTAAGTAGTAATTCTTCCTTGCGGGTTCCACTCCTATTAACGTCGATTGCAGGAAATATTCGGCGGTCTGAAATTTTTCTATCTAGCACCAATTCCATATTGCCAGTTCCTTTAAATTCTTCAAAGATAACCTCATCCATTCTACTTCCAGTTTCAATTAAGGCAGTCGCTATAATTGTCAAAGAACCACCTTCTTCGATATTTCTAGCTGCGCCAAAGAAACGCTTTGGCTTGTGAAGAGCATTAGCATCCACACCACCAGAGAGTATTTTACCAGAATGAGGAGTAACTGTATTACTTGCTCTGGCTAATCTTGTCAGTGAATCCAGCAGAATTACAACATCCAACTTTGCCTCGACCAATCTTTTAGCTTTTTCTAATACCATATCAGCCACTTGCATATGTCTTTCAGGTGGTTCATCAAAAGTTGATGAAATAATTTCGGCCTTAACAGAACGCTCCATATCGGTAACTTCTTCGGGTCTTTCGTCTATTAGAAGAATAATCAACTTAATTTCTGGATGATTTCGAACGATGGCATTAGCCATCTGCTGAAGCAAGATTGTTTTTCCAGATTTTGGTGGCGCTACAATCAACCCACGCTGTCCTTTGCCTATGGGACAAAGGAGATTAACTATTCGCATCGAATAATCATTGGGAGTGGTTTCCAAGTTTATTCTTTTAACAGGATAAGTTGGGGTAAGATTGTCGAACAATGGCCTATCCCGCAAAAGTTCAGGTTCAAGATAATTTACACTTTCAACTTTTAGAAGTGCATAATAGCGTTCACTATCTTTGGGTGGTCGCACTTGCCCACGAATGGTATCACCAGTGCGAAGACCAAAGCGCTTTATTTGAGAGGGAGAAACATAAACATCGTCTGGGGAATTCAAATAATTATAGTCTGCGGAGCGTAAAAAGCCATAACCATCCGGGAGCACTTCAAGCACGCCAGTTGCACTCAGTATCTTCTCTTCGGGTGTTTCTTTGCTTTTTTGTTGCGTTTGTGTCTCCAATATTTTAAGTATTAATTCTTGCTTACGTAAATCTGAAAAATCTGTTATGCCCAAAGATTTGGCAATCGCAGTCAACTCCGCTATCTTTTTGGATTTTAGAACCTCAATATCAATCATCCCCTTTGCTGTTGAAAGATTGTTTCCGTTGGTTTTTGTAGTTGGCATTTTTATCTCCAAAATTTAGTTATTATTTTTTTAATTTTTCTGATTATTATTTTTTTAAGAAAATTTTTTATATTTTCAAAATTTAAAACGAATTTAACAAAAAATTGTTTTTTATGCAAGGGAAGTGGATAAAAATATTGATTGTATTAGGATTTTTTGGAATAGTATTAATTGCTTACGTAGACAATGTCATCGAAATTAATAGACTGTACAAGGACAATCTAAAACTAAAGAACCAGCTCCAAGATATAAAAGAACGCAGAACCAAAATTTTGAAAAGAATTAATGATTTGGAATCGCCAGAACGTATTTTTGATTATGCTCAGAGAAACCTTGGAATGAAATTGCCCGATAAGCCAGCTAAGAAGTTATAAATGAACTAGGGGCTACCTTTCAGAGAAGGTAGCCCCATTTTTAATTATTATGGATTCCAGTATGTCTTGTCCCACCAAAGCTTTTCAGTAAATATAAAATCTGGATTTTGAAAATTAGGAGCAACAGCTTTAACATTTTGGAAGTTATACAAACGCTCGGATTGTGGGTATGGGAACCTCCGTGGGATTGTATTCCCTTTAACAGGGGTCAATACTGGATATCCGGTTCGTCGCCAATCAGTGTATACCTCTGGAGAGAAGAAGCAAGCAATGTACTTTTGTGTCAATATGTTCTCTAAACTTAGATTATTTTCACCAACATCAACGCTCGGCTGATTAAAGTAAGCTTGCGCATCGGGGTCTGCAACACCAACTTTTTTCATAGATGCTAAAATTCCTTCTTTGTAAGCATTGTATGCAGCGTTTTTGTTTCCCTTTGCAAACTGGCATTCCGACTCAATGAATTTCGCTTCTACATAAGTAATAAACGGTACCGGTGAATTAATGCTAGCATAAAATGGTCCTAGTGGAGAATTTTCTGAGTATAGTCCATTGTCATCTTTCTTAGCAAAGAAGGGTCTTCGAGGGTCATTAAATTGATTCATCAATTCCATTAGCTTCGGTCCCATATTCACATCGCCTCTTTGAACATCGAACTGATAAAGCGGATTGGCTTCGGTTTCTTTATCAGTAAATGTAATCTGCATATCATCATCATTACTTGTAAAACCATTTTGCAATGCTGCAAGTGCTTCGTCATACTTCTTCAAATGCAAATAGTATCTAGCTTTCAAAGTATAAGCAGCTTTTATCCACTTTGCAACTTTGCCGCCATACATAAAATCATCTGCTCCAGGTTTTAGCACACTGGTCGTGCTTTTTAAATTATTAATAGCATTGTCCAACAATGCAAAAATAGAATTATAAATCTGTTCTTGGGTATCGTACTTTGGTGCAAGAGTTTTCGTACCTTTGAATGCATCGTTGTAAGGAATATCCCCCATCAAATCAGTCCACATACCCAAACTGAACGCCATCAAAACTTGGGCTGCGCCTTTATAATAGGGTGAATTCAGCTCATCGGCTTTATTAATTATAAAGTATAAATCCATCATTGGACCGGCATACATAGTATTCCAAGCATTGTCGATGTCATCTTCTTTAAAAGTGTAATTATAAATTCCTTGGTGTTGGCGGTTCCAACCATAAAATTGTTGAGTAAAACAACCAGTAAACCTACCAATATCTCCCCCAAGAACATATGCTATTCCGACTTGTGTTGTAGGAAGAACTGTTTTCAAAGGTACATCCGATGGACTAGTTGGGTCGACATTCAAATTCGGGTCGATCCAACTATTGCAAGCAAACATTGCAAAAGCAAATCCCAATAAAATTAGCAATGATTTTATTTTCATATTTTTCTCCTATTTGTTAAACCTATTAGAAATCAACTGTAATAGTAAAGTTGTAACTTCGAACACCTGGCATATTGAAATAATCCAGTCCCTGAGCACTGTAGGCTCCCATTAAGTTCGTTTCGGGGTCAACACCTTTGTATTTGGTGCTTAACCACAAATTACGTCCAGTGAAGGTTAGCACAACATTTGAGAATGGTGTATACCCAACAACAGATTTTGGAAGAGTATAGGAGAGACTCAACTCGCGCAATCTAACCCAACTTGCATCCTCAACAAAGTCTTCAGTATTGCTTCCAAAGAAACCATTTGCATTGCCGAATGCAAGCCATTTTTGATTAATTCTGACAGGAATATCGTTCTTACCGCTCGTCTGCAATTCGCCATTTTCATCGAAATGTCCTTTCACTCCAGAGAAGACCTTCTCGTAATCTCTATTCTCCGTTTCTATATGAGTACCAAAGTAGTACAGTGCACTCCTTGTACCGTTCCAAATCTTACCACCTTGTCTAACGTCAATTAGGAAGGAAAGTGCTAGTCCTTTCCAGCTAATCGAATTTCTAAACCCAAGTAAGAAATCGGGATTGAAAGAGCCAAAATCTTTTTCGTTATTAACATCAAGAATTGGGAAACCATACTCTTCACTGTTGGGGTCGTCGTTTATGACAATTTCGCCAGTTTTGGGGTCTCGAAGCCAGCCAAAGCCAAAAATAGAACCATAGGGTTTACCTGCAACAATCCTTACAGACGAACCAGCAAAACCACCTAAGAAAATATTATCTATTCCCTCATAAAGCTCATCAACCATGTTCTTATTTGTCGAAAAATTCAAATTCACATCCCATCTCCAATCGGCTGTATTTAGGGGTGTTATGTTGAGAACAGCTTCGAAACCCTTGTTTGAAATCTTCCCAGCATTGAACACTGTTGCATAATAGCCAGTACTTCGAGCAATTGGAACACTAAATATCTGGTCTTTACTAACAGAATTATAATAGGTCAAATCCAACGAGAATAAATTATCTAAAAATGCTAAATTCATGCCAACTTCCCAAGATGTTGTTTTTTCTGGGCGAAGTTTATCATTACCTAAAACGTCGCCAGAAACAAACCCTACTTGATTGTTAAACGGGAATGAGACTCCATTTGTGTAACCATCACCATATGCAGCTTGGATAAATGGTGTTGTCGTTGCATACATCGGGGCATCTTTTCCTACAATAGCATAATTAAATCGGAACTTACCAAAATTAAGAAAACTTTTTTCAAACACATCTTTTAAAAGGCTTGTAAATACAATGCTAAAACTTCCCTGCCCATACCAGAAAGAGTTATTATCTTTAGGTAAGGTTGTGGACATATCGTTTCGAATTGAACCATTGAAATATAACCATTCTTGATAGTCGAGTGTTAAATCGCCATAAAATCCTAATCGTCGCAATTTCCCACGGGATTCTCGAACTAGTTGACTGGTCGTATTAGAAATATGATAGAAATTTGGAACAATTAAGCCATCCCCTTGAGTGTACAATGAACTACCAATAGATTGATATAAATTATTTCCAACCATCAACTTACCTACCAAGTCGTCTGTTATGTTATAATTAAAAGATAAAATTAAATCAGAAGTTAAATCATTGCTATAAATTTCGTGGTTGAAAATTTGCCCAGCGGGAACAGTCCGAGAATTAATTGCAAATTCTTGCTTGCGTTTGTCAAAGTAAATATCGGCACCAATTCTATACATTAAATCAATATATTGATTGAAAAAATAATTCAACTGGATGTTACCAATAAACCTATCTACGTTGTCAAAGAATGGGTTTTTAACTACAGTCCAATAAGGATTATCATACCCACCACCACCACGATAGGTCCTCTGCGCACCATCTGGAAACATATAGGCATCTGGATGGTTGTAAGCTTCTTTCCCATAACCGTTGGAATTATCAAAAGTGATAGGTGTTCTTAGCAAACCGAGCATAACACCAGAAATGTTGCTACCTTGCTGAGCTCTTCTACCACCCGAGTATGTGTAATTAACATTTCCAGCAGCTTTAAGCTTGGAAGAAATTCTCGCTTCGCCATTGAACCTAATTGTCTGACGATTAAAACTTGTTAATGGGACAATACCCGAAGACTTCGAGTTTGAAAGAGATAAGTAAAAAGAACCCAAATCAGTGCCACCAGCCATCGATAGATTTTGCGTATTAGTCATACCAGTGATAAAGAAATTTTTCAAATTATCATAAGGTTCAACCTTCTTGAATCTTGATGGATTGTTTACACTATCGACAAGATATTTTCCAACTAAATTTCCGTACTTGTTGAATCTATTAGTACTTTCCAAATCCCAATATAACGTATCAATATTAGCTCCCCAACTTCGAGGTTCATTTGAACCTGGTTGCACAAATTTTCCATTTAAACCTTGAGAGAACTTCATCTGCATTTCTGGAAGCTTATTGACTTCCTCGAGGCTTGTAGTTGCAGAAAATGTAACATTTATTCTATCGCTTACACTGGCGGTGCCTTTCTTTGTTGTTATAACAATTGCACCGTTGGCTGCGCGTATTCCATATAGCGCGGTAGCAGCAGGGCCTTTCAGAACCGTAACCGAGGCAATATCATCTGGATTTAAGTCGATAGCACGATTAGAATATGCAACTCCGGAAAGAAGATTATTCGAGCCATTATCTGGATTGCCACTGTATACCATCGAGTTGTCAATTGGAATACCATCAACAATAAACAAAGGCTGGTTGCCACCCAAGAATGAATTCTGACCGCGAATCTGAATGTACGCAGAAGCACCTGGTACCCCAGTAGAATTTGTAACCTGAACTCCTGCCACTTTACCAGTTATGGAGTTAACGATATTTGTAACCTTTGCTTCCGAAACAATATTTCCTGTCACTTCTTCGTAAGCATAGCCAATAGATTTCTTCTCCCTTTCCAAACCTATTGCAGTTACAACTACTTCTTCAGTAAGGAGCTTATCCTCTTCAAGAGCAACAGAAAAGTAGTCCTTGTCGCCTATGTTTACCTCTTTGGTTTTCATACCAACGCGTCGAAAAACAAGAGTTCTTGCGTTTGGTGGCAGACGCAGCGAGAATGTACCATCAAGTTTAGTGTAAGTACCTACGGCGGTACCTTTTACAATAACAGTTACACCAGAAAGGGCATTGCCACTCTCATCAGTAACTTTGCCCGTTACAACTCTGCCTTGGGCAAAAGCAAATGATGAAGAGAGAAATAAAAACAAAAACAAAGAATAAATTAGTTTTTTCATACTCCCACAACCATTATTTAACATAAATTTACAAACATTAAAATTACGAAGAAGGAACGCAGACGCTTAGAGCTTGGTTGATTTCAAGTAAATTTAAAAAAGGTTTGTCTCGAATATTAAAACCATAGTTTTTAAACGCGTTCATATGCAACCCCCAAATGTAAATTTTAAAAAAGGAAATAAAAAAAGTAAGTAAAATTGCAAGCAAAACACAAAACAAATTTCTATAAATTTCTCTTCCATTGATGTAACAAATTACTCAAACAAATTCAAATTTGCAAATTTTTTTTAACAATTTCTTAACTTTTGAATTCAATCCAATTAATATTTTCTCAATATTCGAAATTCTGAATTTAAAATATCGAATGATATTTGTGTTTTTTTGAATATGTCTAAACCTAAAATCCCATCTATCTTGAAAAAGTAATTATTTGTTAATCTTATGGTATTAATATCATAGAAAGACACCCTAAAAGTATCGATGTAAACCTCGAAATAAGGTACAACCCAGCTAGGACTAAAACGCCATCCCCCAACAGAACCGATTTTTTTCGTCTGTTCATAAATTTTTTGAAAACTGACCTTTTGAAAAACATTTTCAGTTAAATAACTTCGCTCGGAACCAAGGTCCAATGCAAAAAGAATCTTCTTATTTTGAAACTCTCCAATTACGATTGGAACACCATACCAAAAAAAGTTTGATTTAAAATTACTTTTTTTACTCGGTTTCTCTAAAATCATTATGTTTTTATTGTAATCGATGGTAACCTTAACATTTTGCATAAATCTCCAACCGAGAATTCCATAAATTTCTACGGGAACTTTTGAAGCCCACAGATTTAGTTTTAAATTATATTCATCGACAATTAAGGCTGGATGATTGATGATTTCAAGATTTCCAATACTTAACGCTGGTATATATGTAGGGATAACATCAACTTTGTAGTTTGTATAGGTAATAGCTTTGCTCTTCTCTTTTGTGATAATTGGTAAATTACAATCCTCTGCGGTCTTGGATGAAACTATAGTATAATTTGAACCACTATCGAACCAAAAATTCCTAGTCTTTCCATTGATTTGAACTTGAACAATTATTGCTCCGTTTGGTGCAGTTGAAAACGACAAGCTATCTATTTCCTTTTTAAAAAAAACTTTTTGACTATCGATGGAAGCAAATATCTGGGCAACAAGGAAAACACTATCTGGGTCGTAGAAATAAAATTTACTTTCCGGTATCAACTCTTTCCATTTGGATTGAAATATCAAAGAGTATGCAAGAAATTGTAAATATTCATTTTTAAAAGTGCTATTATCGTTTTTAGAGATGATATTTCTCACCTTATTTTCCACAAATTGAAATTCATTTAGAAGTAAATTCCTTATTACATATAGAAAATCAACTTCCTCTTTCGTTAAGTTATCAAATTTTAAGTTATCCAGCTCCAAATTTCTTGCTTTATCTATGAAAGTCTTATTGTCTAGCAAAAGTTTAATGTTATTATACTCTTTATCTTTAAGGGTAGAACAATATGGAAGCATTATAAAAGAAAAGGCTAAAAATCCAAATTTCGAAAATATACGCTTTTGCATTGCAGTGCTAAATTAAATAAAAATCCTTTATGGAGAAAAGAATGAATTGAATTATGTGCGTCTCGTTTTGAAAAGAAAAGAGGTAAAGTTCTGGAGAAGAATGCCTGCAATAATCAAAAAAATACCTAAAAGGGTAAAAATTGAAATATTTTCTTTCAATACTAGACTAATAAAAGCCAAAGAAATCACAGGTGATAGATATATCAAATTATTGACCTTTGCTGGGTTGGCAGCCATTTTCAATGCTTTATTCCACAAAATAAAAGTAACCCCCATCTCAAAAATACCAACATATATAACTGGTAGTAAACCATAAAAATTTGGTATTTGAACATACCCATTAATGAATAGATAAATCCAGCCATAAAAAGCTCCAAATGTGAAGTTTAGAAACAAACGCATCTCGTCGTCTTTTTCAGACATTATATTGAGCAACCAAGAAACTCCCCAAATAACCGAACTTGCCATCGCCAGAAAAGCACCATAATGATTTGAAGGTTTCAAAGAAACAATGCTCCCCTTTGAAAGGATGATTAAAACACCAATGAAACTAATAAAAAGGGAGATATAAGAAATAAAATTCACTTTTTTCTTTTGGAAAATGCTCGTTAATATTGTCAGCACAATTGCCCAAGTGTAATTCAACGATAGAGCTTCTTGGGCGGGGAGTAATGAATAAGCTTTAAACAAAACTAAATAGTAAAGAAAAGGGTTGAGAAATCCAATTAGTAAAGACTTTAAAAAAAAACTAAATTTCAGCGTATTCAAAAGGAGCAGTTTGCCTGTCAGGAGTAATGCTATTAGTAAAACAATCGAAGCTGTCGTTGAAGCTAAGACAAGCAATTGATATGGGTTAACATACATTAAAGCTATCTTAAATGCAGTAGCAACCGTTGACCAAAATATTACCGATAACGATGCAAGTAATATAGATTTAGTTTCATTAGCCATTAATTCTTTTGAATTATCTCATAGTAAATCTTATTACCACTATCAATAGTGATTATGTAGATTCCTTTTGGCAGAAGAGAAGCCTCTGGAATTACAATAACATTATTTATTCCACTTGGCATGAGAGCCTTTGTGATTAGTTTTCTACCAAGAAAGTCAACAACTGTTAGCTCTAAAGGATATTTAACCATCTCACCAATTTGCACAAATAAAGTTCGGTTTCCGATAATTGGATTAGGAAAAACTTTAAATATTTTAGGCTCTCCCTCAAAAGCTGAAAGATAAATATCAGTTACTTCGCAGAGGACAGAAGCTGTATCAATAAAAACAGAATCAGGAAAGAATGGCAAGGAAGTTTTGAAAGTAGAAATTCTATCGTAGGTAAAAAATGTTTTTGTAAAAACAGTATCAAGATTCTTGAAAAGTATTTTAATGGGAGTAATGAAGGCTTCTGGTACATTAGTGCCAGACTGTACCTGGGAAAGCAGTATTTCTGCATCATAAAAACCTGAGTCATTAGGATATCTATGAACATTAATATTTAACGAAAAAATTGGGTGGCCAGCTTTGAATAACCATTGATTAAAAAAAGTATCTATATCGAATGACGGGTTTTCAACATTATTTTTAAAATAATTTATAAACTCTTCGGTTGTAATAGATTGAAATGAATAATCAATTAGAAACTTACGAAAAATTTTGAAAAATAAAGAGTCACCTAAATTTTCTTTAAGCATATGATAAATCCAACTAGATTTTTGATATACCAAGACAGCATACTCACCAAAAATGGTATTAGTTGGAAGTCCGTAAATAGCAGGAAGTTCAATTCCACCTTTTTTTAGATATTCTCTTCGAGCACTTAGAGTGAAGTAGTTGTAACCATTCTTCCCCCACAAACTTTCGGCGTAAAGTGCTTCACTCCAAGTTGCACCGCCTTCATTAAACCAAATATCATTCCAAGTAGCACAGGTCACAAGGTCACCAATCCATTGATGCGCTAATTCATGAGCAATACCAAATTGTACATTTTGCCTAAGCCAAACTCGATTAATTGAAGTTATAGTTTGATGCTCCATTCCGCCAAAATGAAACGGCATTAGTACAACCATCCCATATTTGACAAAAGGATATTCTATAAAAATTCTCGAGAAAAATTCCATCATTCTCGGTGTGGTTTGTAAAGTATTCTTAGCATTGTATTCTGAGCCGTCAGTTTTGGTAGCATTGTAGTCTTTTTCCCAAACGTAGTACTGAATTTCGACCGAATCTTGTACAGATGTTACTTTTCTATACCAGTCATTGTACATAATATACTTCGAAGCTGTAACAGCAATTAAATACGTTGCTAAAGGTTTGTCTGAGACCCAAAAGAAAATTTTTGCTGTGTCCCCATCTTTGGCGATTTCAGACAGGTATCCATTAGAGGCAACAAGATAGTCCTTTGGAACTCGAACAGTTATTTTAGCATTTGCTTTATCATAAGGTGCATCATTACAGGGCATCCAGTAACGAGCATCCTCTGGTTCACTCATTGTATATGCTATTCGTTCTTCTACGAAAACAGAATCGTAAAATGGCGCTGGTAAGCGACCTACGAATTTACCTTTAGGATACAGAAAAAAACCACGGTAATTACTTTCTGGGATATTCCTTGCATATGTATAAAAAATCGTCACTTTGCAAAGCTCATCCAAACTCAATTTTTTTGGCAATGACACTGTTAATTTTCCATTTGAAATTTTAGGAGTAGGCAGGATTTTTGTCCTTTGATTTTCAATTTCAACAAACACAGAATCAATTAAAAGAGCATTAGCATCCAATTCAATTTGTTCCAAATTTGACTCTAAAGATTTCAACGTAATGATATTTCTGCCCCACCAAACCCTATCAATCGAATCCATGCTTGTCGGATTTTTCATAACATTGTACCAATCAAGAAATAAATCGTAATCTAAGACATCATATGGCCTTTTACTCAAGCCAAGAAAAACTTCGGAGGAGAAGTTTTTGTTCTTTATAGGGAAAATTATTTGCTCGGGAGTGTCATTGAAAATAGTCGTGGATAGAGCATGCATTAAGTTCAAGAAGACAAAAGCTAATACAAATAAAATTTCACGCATACAAAACCTTAACAATTACTAAATAACAAAAACGTTAAAATAAAATGTAACGAATTTAAATACAATTTACTGTAAAACACTTATGAACATTACGACAAAAGTAACGCTAAATAATGGGATTAAAATTCCAGTTTTAGGTTTGGGCACATACAAAATGCAGCCAGGCGAGGAGACTTACAACTCTTGCCTTTGGGCTTTAGAAATTGGATATCGTCATATCGACACAGCAACAATGTACAAAAATGAAGGAGATATCGGGAGAGCAATTCGAGACTCTGGATTAGAGAGACAAGAAATTTTTATTACCACCAAAATCTGGAACGACGACCAAGGCTATGACAATACTCTGCGAGCAGTTGAACGAAGCTTAAAACTCTTAAATTCTGATTATATTGACTTAGAGCTTATTCACTGGCCAGTTCCCAAGTTGCGTAAAGAAACTTGGAAAGCCCTCGAAAAATTGTATGATGAGGGCATTTGCTCCGCAATTGGGGTAAGCAACTACACCATATCACATTTACAAGAACTTTTTAATTATGCAAATGTAATGCCTGTCGTTAATCAGGTAGAGTTTTCACCTTTTATTTATCAAAAGGAACTTTTGGAATTTTGCGAAGAAAACAACATTAAAATTCAAGCATATTCACCATTGGCAAGAGGTAGAAAATTCGACCATCCGGTATTAGTGGAACTTTCAAAGAAATACAATAAAACCCCAGCCCAAATTATGATACGCTGGGCGTTGCAAGTTGGTACAATTGTCATACCTAAATCTTCAAACAAAAGTCGGATTCAAGAAAATGCAAATGTTTTTGACTTCGAAATCGAAAAAGAAGATTTTCTTAAATTAAGTTCTTTAAACGAAGGTTTCCGTGTTTCCTGGAATCCAGAAAACGTTGAGTAAATATGACACCCAAAGAATTTAAAAAATATGGCTACTTTTTGACGGATTGGATTGAAAATTTCTACCAAAACATTAGAAACTATCCCGTAAAATCTTCTGTAAAACCAAGAGAAATCTTCGAAAATCTAGCAGATACAATTCCGGAGGAGCCAGAGCCTTTTGAAGTGATTTTTAAAGATTTCGAAGATATGATTTTAAAAGGGCTAACTCATTGGCAACATCCACGTTTTTTTGCATATTTCCCAGCCAACACAAGTTTCTCCTCAATTTTAGGCGAATATCTCACATCCGCTCTTGGTGTTCAAGCCATGATGTGGTTAACTTCGCCCGCAGCTACTGAACTTGAAGAAAAGATGATTATTTGGCTGAGAGATGCACTTGGAATTTCAAAAGAATTCACAGGTTGTATTCAAGACACTGCTTCGACTTCAACTCTTGTTTCCATTCTCACGGCTAGAGAAAAAGCTTCAAATTTCAATATTAATAAATATGGATTCAACCACTCTTATAAATACACAGTTTATTGCTCAACCGAAGCACATTCTTCAATTGAAAAAGCAGTAAAAATAGCCGGCATAGGAAGTGAAAACTTAAGGAAGATTCCAGTAAACAAAGATTTTTCTTTACGCGCTGATTTACTTGAGCAAAGAATTAAAGACGATATATCAAAGGGATTTCAACCTCTTTGTGTAATTGGTGCCCTCGGAACAACTGGAAGCACTGCTATCGACCCTCTTAAAGAAATCGGAGAAATTGCACAAAAGTATAATATTTGGTACCACATCGATGGTGCAATGGTAGGTTCTGCTCTTATTCTACCGGAATTTAAGTATCTTGTCGATGGAATAAATTTCGCCGATACATTTGTGTTCAATCCTCATAAATGGCTATTCACTAACTTCGACTGTTCGATATACTTTATCAAAAACAAAGAATTATTACTGCAAACATTCCAGATAACACCGCCTTACTTACAAACCGATGTTGATAATCTTGTTAACAACTATCGAGATTGGGGCATTCAACTTGGCAGAAGGTTCCGTGCATTAAAATTATGGTTTGTCCTGCGTAGCTATGGCCTCAGCGGGTTAAAGAACACACTGCGCTTTCATTTAAATCTTGCTAATCAACTTAAGGAATTAATTGGGAAAGACTGTAGGTTTGAATTACTTGCCCCAGCAAATTTTACAACAATTTGTTTTCGATTTAAACCAAAGAACTTGTCGGAGGAACAAATAAACGCTATAAATAAAAAACTTCTGGACGAGATAAACAGCTCTGGTTTTGCATTTCTCTCTCACACAATGTTAAATGGGAAATTTGCATTAAGATTTTCAATAGGTCAAACTTACACCCAACTTGATGATGCATTAGAAACTTGGAATCTAATTCAAAAGGTCGCAGAAAGGTTAGAAAAAAATGGCACGAAAACCGAAGCACTTTAAATTAAAAGGAACAAATTATAATATTTTCCAACCTGAGGTTAAACAAACCAAATTAGATAATCAAATACTTGTCATAACAGAAAAAATACCTTACTTTAATTCTTTTGCGTTGGGAATTGGAGTACGAGCTGGTTCCAGAGATGATTTTGTTGGCAAAGAAGGGATATCACATTTTTTGGAACACTGTGTTTTCAGAAGAACGAAGAATTACGAGTCTAAACAAATCAATGAACTTTTTGAAAAATATGGAGCATATGCTAATGCCTTCACAACCAAAGAGTATACAACATATTACGTCAGAGCTTTAAATGACAATTTCGAGAAAGTCTGGAATTTAATGAAAGAAATAGTCTTCGAGCCAAAATTTGACAAAAAAGATATTTCAAAAGAAAAGTCAATTGTCAAAGAAGAAGTTCGTTCATATACCGAAGACCCGGAAGAAGAGATATTTGATATCACCGATAAATATCTTTTTCGACACTCAAGGCTAAGCCATCCCATTGTTGGTACCATTCATAGTTTGAGCAACATCGGAATAGAGGATTTAATTAATTTCTATGAAAGACATTACTTGCCTTCTCAAATAGTAATTTCATATGTTGGTGGATTCACCCATGACGTAATAGTTGACTTTGTCAATCGAAATACCAATACAAGTTTCCTAAAAGCCGAGCACCACGTCAGGGATAAAATTTCCTTCAAACCCATGACCTTTCACAAAAAGTTGAAGCGACAGTTCTTGCAAACTCATATTTCGATTGCAAAGGTTTTGCCAAATCTACCTACTCGAGAAAGATACATTTGTGCATTAGCCAATTTGTTATTAGGGGATTGCTCGAGTAGCAGACTCTATAGATGCTTGCGGGAAAAAAGTGGTCTCGTGTATAATGTATTCTCAATTTTTACTTCATACTCTGATTGTTCAGCAGTTTACATTTACTCTACTACAAATCCATCCAAAAGCTCTAAAACAGTTGATAGAACTTATAATGAGTTAGAAACCTTACATAAATTTGGTTTCAGCGAATCAGAGCTTATTCTTGCAAAAGAACAAATTAAATCCTCTACCATCATGGCATTAGAAAATTATTCCGAGAGGCTTCAAGGAATAATTAAATCAAAGTTGGTATTCGGGGAGTACGAATCACTTCCAGAGACAATAAGTACAATCGACTCTATCTCTCTTGATGAATTAAACAATTTTATTCAAAAATACTTTGAACCAAATAGTTGGTCTAGTATAGTTTTCGAACCTAAATAAACTACTTTTTGTTTTTGCAATGCTTTTCTAAGAAATCAAAAACTTCATAGTACCAGAGTATCTGCTCTTGTGGTTTCGTTATCCAATGTCCCATTGTTGGGAAAACTAATAATTTAGAAGGTATATTATTCAGTTGAGCTACGGTAAAAGCTTCTAAGCTTTGAGTATATGGAACTCGGAAATCTCTCTCTCCCGTTGAAATTAATATAGGCGTATCCCAATACTTTGCATATTTATGAGGAGATTGTCTTTCGTAAACCTCTCTGTTTTTTGATTCCCAATAAGGTCCACCAAATTCCCAATTGGGGAACCATAATTCTTCCGTCGAGCCATATTTACTCTCAAGGTTAAAAACACCACAATGGGAAACAAATGCCGAAAAACGTTTCTTGTGGTTGCCAGCAAGCCAAAATACTGCATATCCACCAGCGCTTGCGCCAACAGCAGCTTTTCTTGTGGCATCAACAAAAGGTAGTTTACTAATTGAATCAGTTGCCGAGAGGATATCATCCATCGGCTTACCAGCCCAGTCTCTATTAATAGCATCTACCCAGTCTTGACCGAAGCCCGGCACTCCACGACGGTTTGGTGCTACTACAATATAACCTTGCGAAGCAAAAAGGAATAAATTCCATCGGTAACTAAAGTATTGACTTATTGTCGACTGTGGTCCGCCCTGGCAATATACAATCATTGGATATTTTTTAGTCGAGTCAAAATCTGGTGGGAACAACACCCAAGTATGTATTTTTTTGTTGTCTTTGCTGGTAATCCAGTACTCAGAAATTTTTATCGATTTGATATTTCTATATATGTCCTCATTTTCAAATGTATGTTGGAATATTGGTGCATTCGGACTTGACAAAATTGTCGAGAAAATTTCGAATGGTCTTAGCATATTTCTTCGACCAAAGTATAATTTTTCACCGTCTGGGGATATATCGAGTCCCCCATCACAATTAAACCAGCCCTTTGTAATAATTTTCCAAAATCCATCTGAAATGTCGATTTCATAGATTTGAACTGTTCCACCATCCTCGGCTGAAAAGTAGATTTTTTTGCTATTTGGATGCCATACAAAATCACCAACCCATTGGTCAAGTTTCCATGATAATTCTGTGATTTTTTTGGTCTTACGATTATACAACATTAACCTCGAGCGGTCGCTTTCATAACCGCCTCTTTTCATACTAAGGAATGCAATCCAAAGCCCATCGGGCGAATAAACTGGATTTTTGTCGTAACCAGGCATTCCTTTTGTCACATTTTCTGTCGTTTTAGTCTCAACATTATAAATGAATATGTCGGTATTTGTACTTAGGGCATAGTCATCTACTTTTTTACATGAATAAGCAAGTTCCTTAGAATCGGGCGACCAAGCATATTGCTCTGAACCACCAAAAGGTGGGTCTGGTACATCAAAAGGTTCATTGGGCATTATATCAACGGGAACACCGCTATCGACTTGAACAATGAATAAATGCGATTTGAACTCATCTTCCCATGTATCCCAATGTCTAACTGGAAGTTTTTCATATATTCTAACATTGGCTTTTCCGAGATATGGATATTTATCCGAAGGTGTTTGAAATACTTTAATATCACTTGTAAATGCAAGCATTTTACCATTTGGAGCTAATTTGAAACTAGTTACATCGTTGTCAAAATTAGTTATTTGCTTTTTTTCTTTAGTTAATACATCTATTCTGTGAATTTGTTTTTTACCAGTTGAATTTGTGATGTAATAAACATACCTACCGGTATTATCCCATTGATAGTCAGTTATCATGAATTGAGAGTCTTTCGTTAGGTTTTCTTTTTCACCAGTCTCAAGATTAAGCAAAAACAAATCGTTTTGCATAGAATTTTCTTTTATGTTTGGTGTTGACACAGAATACAATAAACTTTTGCCATTTGGAGACAATTTAGGATGACCAACTCTTTTGAGTGAAAGTAAAAGCTCTGGTGTGAAAGTAATGTTACCATTATATGTGAACATTGGTTCAAATTGGAAGTATTTCCACCCCGAGTCGATTATAAATCTTTGAAGTTTTACATTAAACAATTCCAACAATTCTTCCCTACTCATTTCCTGGACTTGCTGAAAGTCATAATTCATTAAAAATATCGGCACGAAAGGGATTTTCTCTGGCGGCATGTTTCTCATAATAGAATCAAGCACTGGGTTCATTTTCGGTTGAGTAAATCCAATATTAATTATTGCCAAAAGAAATACTGCAGTGAATAATGTTTTTTTCATTTCTCAATTATTTTTAATTTTACAAATACAAAATTAATCACAAATGATTAGCTAAAGGTTTTGATGTTTAAGATGATAAAATATGAAAAAATTAAGAATTGGATTTTTAGCCTCGCATAACGGAAGTAATATGCAAGCGATAATTGATGCCATTAAAAAAGGTGAACTCGATGCTGAACCAGCTGTTGTTATATCTAACAATTCAAATGCTTATGCTTTGGAAAGAGCAAAAAAAGAAGGAATACCAGCCTACCATATAAGTTCTAAACATTTTGAAACAGAAGAACAACTCGACCAAGAGATATTGAATACTTTAATTAAACACAACGTAAACATTGTATGCCTTGCTGGATATATGAAAAAAATTGGTCCGAAAGTTCTAGCACATTTCAAAAACAGAGTCTTAAATATACATCCCGCTTTGCTGCCAAAATTCGGTGGCAAAGGTATGTTTGGAAGATATGTACACGAAGCAGTTTTGAAAGCTGGTGAAAAGCAAAGTGGCTGTACTGTTCATATTGTTGATGAACATTATGACCATGGTAAAATTCTCGGGCAAAGGGTTGTACCAGTTTTAGCAGAGGACACCGTAGAAACTCTTTCACAAAAAGTATTAGAGGAAGAACATAAGTTGTATCCCGAGGTATTGCAAAAAATTGCTAATGGAGAAATCGAACTGGATTAAAATCTATCTAAGTGATAGCCACCATCAACATTTAAAATTTGTCCAGTAATAAAATTGCTACATGTCGCAAAGAAATAAACTGCATCAAAGATGTCTAATGCATTGCCATATCGTTGCATAGGAATTTTGTTAACTTCTATAAGAGGAGCATCTATGTCGTTGGGCTCGAAGGGAAGAAGAATTGAACCGGGATTCACGCAGTTTACAGTAATTTTAGGGGCAAGTTCTTTTGCAAGCGATTTAGTTAATTGAATCACCCCAGCTTTTGAAATGTTGTAGGGTATTCGTCCCTTCCAAGTTTCTATTCCGCCAAGTGACCCAATGTTTATAATTCTGGCACCAACGGGGGCATACTTTGAAAATATTTTAGAAATGAATAAATAAGCTTTCAAATTTATTGTTAAAGTCTTGTCCCAAATATCCTCGTCCAGTTCCTCTAAATTTCTTTTTTGAGGAAAAATTGCAGCATTGTTTACAAGGACGTCTGGAATGCAAACTTCTTTGAAAAAGTTCTCAAAAGTTTCAATTGCAGATTTTATGTTAACTAAATTGCTCTGAAAATATTCTACCTTCACACCAAAGTTTTTAAGTATGTATTTCTCTAAATTTTGGACGTCTTCAAACGATGTGTTGAAATGAATAAGAACCTTCCACCCTTTGCGGGCGAATTCTATAGCTAAACCTTTACCTATTCTTCGGCCCGCTCCTGTTATTAAAACTGATGGCATTATTAAGTAATAAAGTTAAATTTGTAATTTAATAATTTTACTCTGAACATTATTATGAAATCTTTATTCTTAATAATCTTTATTCTTCTTAGTTCTATCAGCACAAGCGTTTGTGAAAAATATAGAATCTTTCTAAAAGACAAAGGTTCTACTCAATTCTTCAAAGGAAGTGAACTTTACTCCAAAGCTGTTAATTCATTGTCTGAGAGAGCAATCCAGAGAAGATTGAAAATATTTCCACCAGACTCGTTTGTCTCTATCGAGGATTCTCCAATTAGTGATATTTACCTAAACAAAATTCAGCAAATTGGTGTAAAAATTTTATTGAAATTAAAATGGTTAAACTATGTTGTTATCGAAGCAAATAAGAAACAAATTTCAGAAATTCAAAAGTATGATTTTGTCAAGCTTGTTCAGCCGATTGGAGAAAAAATCCCGCAAGAAATTACACACAAAATTACCTCAAACCAATTCCCACCGAATATATCTAAATTTCTTTTCCTTAATCAATTGAATATAGACAAATATGGTGAAAGCCTAAATCAACTGAAAATGCTAAATATTGATAAGTTACAATCTCTTGGTATTTTGGGCGACAGTATAATTCTTGGGATAATTGATACTGGATTTCGCTGGAAAGAAAACAAAATTTTTCAACACACAAATGTATTGGCTGAGTATGATTTCATCTTTAATGACAAAGTCACCGAAAACGAATCGATTGATACATCAATACAAGACAACCATGGAACAATGGTCTTTTCAATAATTTCGGGCATCAAGGACAGATATCTACTTGGAAGTGCACCATTTGCTAATTTCGTTTTAGCAAAGACCGAGGATATCCGTGTCGAAAGTCATTTCGAAGAGGACTGCTTTGCAGCTTCAATTGAATGGATGGATTCGCTCGGTGTCGACATTATCACATCTTCCCTTGGTTATTCCAAATTTGACTCCGCAGAGGCCAGTTACCACTTTGAAGAATTTAATGGAAAAACCACTCTGGTATCAGCTTATGCAAATAGGGCAAAGAATGTTGGGATTGTTATGATTTCTTCTGCTGGTAACAAAGGACCACGCGATTCATCAATACAAGCTCCTGCCGAGGCTCTTGGTGAAATTGCTATTGGTGCTGTTAATCCAAGCGCAGATTCTATACTTAACTTTTCCTCACGCGGTCCAACTTACGATGGTCGTATTAAACCAGACTTTGTTGCTCAGGGTAATTTTGTAATTTGTTCACCAGCTTTTCCATTCGACACAGTTATCTATGGAAGCGGTACATCCGTTGCAGCTCCTATTTTCGCAGGGGGTGTTGCATCGCTACTTTCAACTTTTGAAGAATTGACCCCAGAAACCTTGTACGACCTATTAAAAAATAATGCTTCAAGAAAAGACAATCCTGACAATTCTTGGGGCTTTGGAATAGTTGACTTTTACAAATTAGCTCTGGATTATGATATAGTAATCTCTCCACCGATAACCTTCTATACAAGCGACAGACAAAGAATTGTTTTCAAGATTAATTCCAAAAATCAAATCAATTATGCTAAAATTTTCTACAAACCCAGTTTAAATACAGAATTTTCGTTTTCATACTTAAAGAACAATCCTGGCACAGATGAATACTTTTTCGATTTATATCTAAATTCGGGTGATAATTTGTATGATATTTATGTTTTAGTTGAAACTATGGATGGCAGGACAAGAAGAAAACCCTACTTTGAAGATAAATATTTTAAAATCAAAATACAAGAAAATTCCAAAAACTTCTTTGTCTTGGAAAATTCTATCTTGAAGATAGAAGACTTTTCAACATCTGAGAAAATCAAAATTTACCCAACTATTTTAACAAATAGTAATGAATTAATCATCAATTTCGGAGATTCACAAGCAGACCTGGCAAAGGTCGAAGTCATCAACATCCTTGGAGAGGTTATGTTAATTATCAAATCATCGAAAAGCCATTCGTTCCTCGGTTTCGAAAAGATAAATCTGGACATGTTAAATAATGGAATTTATTTTTTAAGGATTACTACTACAGAGGGAATAACAGAATTTTTAACGTTCTTTAAAGCCATCTAAATTGTGTATTTTTACCTCCATTTGTGGAAATGGTATCTGCACCCCGGAGTTGATAAGTTTATTCCTAATCACATCTTGTAAATAGTTTTTCATATCATACCATTTCTCAGTTGGTACCCAAAATCTAATATGGACATTTACGCTACTACTTGCAAATTCCTCTACAAAAACTTCAGGTTTTGGCACAGCCAAAACAAATTGTTCTAAGTCTAAAAATTTCAAAACAACTTCTTTCGCTTTTTCAAAATCATCTGAATAACGTATGCCTATTATATAATCAACTCTTCTTGCAATATTCTCTGTTAGGTTAGTTATTGCAGAAGTAAAAACCAGCTCATTGGGTATTCTTACAAATTCACCTTGAAAAGTTCGCATTATCGTTGATAGAAATCTTATTTCCTCAACAATCCCAGAAAAATTATTGATTAGGACAGATTGTCCCATTTTAATTGGTCTTTCAAATATAAGAAACAATCCAGCAATAAAATTTCCTACGACTTTTTGAGCTGCAAAACCTATTATTATAGAAACTAAGCCTCCAAGTGCTAAAATACCAGTCAATTTGACACCAAAGTAGGTCAGAGCCAAAATGGTATACAATACGATAAAACCCCAAAGAACAAATCTATTAAACACCAACAATGTTTGAAAAGAAATTTTGTCGCTTAATACGATTTTGAGCTTTTTTAGAACTAAGTTTATTAGAACAAGTAAAATCAAGAATATTACGATAACTACTGTTAACTCAATAATCTTTTCGGGAGTAAGGATATTAGCGATTTTCATATACCATATAACATAATAAATTTGGAGCTAGATAATATTTTAGTTGGTATTAAATCATAGCTTTTTGTAAAATTGTGAACATCAGTTGGTACGAGGAATTGAGTTTCGCAAAGCGATTCTGATTGAATTCGCGCTCTCGCTTTTGCTTTAACTACAGTCCAGTTGTAAAATAATTCTATATAAGCAAAATCCATAACCAATCTAGTTAAAGTAATTGTAGAAGAAGAGCTATTTTGAATCTCAATTTCTAATACACCTGTTTCAAAAATCCTCGGTTCAATAGGTACTGGATAGAAGCTGGTTTTCCAATATCGACACAACACCCCGTTGTGTGAATTTCCGTATAAAGCAAATTTGTACGGTAGTAGTTGAAATAAATCAATGGGCGTAATCTTGTTATTAACTATTACAAGAATTGCTACTGAAACAGGGAAGTCGAAGAAACCGCGGATTTCAGAATCGGGAGGTAAAACTAAAGGTTCGGAGAGTTCAAGCATCAAATGTGTTTTAGGTAAATCAGAAACTAAAGGCTCCGAGGGCTGAACAATGATTTTATCGATGTTATTCAAGCTAATAAGTAAGTTTTTTTTCTGACTATGAAATGTCTCGCGAAAATATCGAAATACTTGCGAATCTAAAGTAAAGGTAAATTTGAACTTGTCAAATATATAATCATTTTTGAAGGGATATTCACCATAGTGATTGGAAATTACAGACATTTTCTTAACGGTCTAAATCAAAATCATCATCAAAGTCCTCACCAATATCCTCATCATCCACAAACTGGTCGTCGATTTCGGGAATGAAATCATCTGAAAGAAATTCTGGTTCTTCTTCAGAGTCGATATCTTCCCTTTCTTTTTTAAAGAATTCTTCTTCGTCAATCTCCTCAAAGTTTTCCAAGTCCTCATCATCTAAGGCAGGCTCTTCCGAAAAACTGTCCTCATCAAACTCGAAACTAACATCATTAAAATCATCATCACTATGACTTGCATAGAATGGAAAAATTCTATTATTTTCTTCTTCAAATTTATACATGGCTACATCAAGTATTGTAAAACAAAACAATGTCAAAATTATATAAAAAGTTCTCATTTACAAAACAAAAATACATACTCGATAACTTTTATACCAATATGTGTAAAATTCTCAGAATCATCTACATATGAAAAAATTAGTTAGAGGCAACAAAGGTTGCCTCTAAAATTCAACAAAGAAAAAAGAGATAATATCATCGAACTGCTAACTTCTTTGCAAGGTTCGGGTCAGTAAGTGCCTTAAGAAAGGCAACAATCGCCTTGAGTTGTTCTTCACTTAACTGTTTTCCAAGATTAATCTCTGCCATAATCTTTACAGCCTCTTCAAGAGTTTTCGCAGTACCATCATGAAAATAAGGATGCGTAAGCTCGACATTGCGCAACATTGCAACTTTGAACATAAATTTGTCGGACTCTTGCTTAGTTACCTCGTATCTTCCCAAATCTTTAGTATTGTAGTAAGGTTTTACCAGCCCCATTTTTTGGTAAAGATTACCGCCGAAGAGAGGACCAGTGTGACAAGTGATACAGCCAACCTCAATAAAATGTTTTAATCCAAATTTTTCCTCATCCGTCAATGCAGATTTGTCTCCTGCAATCCATTTGTCATATCTTGATTTTGATACAAGAGTTCTTTCGAAGGCAGCAATAGCGTTCGCAATGTTATCGAAAGTTATCGGCTTCTTTTCATTGGGATAGGCCTTGGCAAACAGGTCCCTGTATTCAGGTATAGAAGATATAACTTTTTCTACTTCTTTTTCATTTGGCATTGCCATTTCAACGGGATTAAGAATTGGTCCTTTGGCTTGCTCTTTTAGGTCTGCTGCTCTACCATCCCAAAATTGGACGAATTGAAAACCAGCATTGAATACTGTTGGAGTATTTCTTGTCCCCATCGTATTTGGCAAAGCTCCCGGTGAGGTTGGTTTATTGTCTACACCTGCCATCGAGTTAATATCATGGCAAGTGTTGCACGACATAGTGTTGTTGACGGAAAGCTTAGTTTCGAAATATAGTTTCTTACCAAGTTCAATTAGTTCTGGTGTATCGTTCTCGCTTCCAGGCATTTTATTTGGTAATATTCCAAAGATACTACTAGCTTTGGTAAGCAATTCTTGTTCCTCTGCTTCCGAGAGCTTAATAGCTTCTCCCTCCTTTTTTCCACCGCAAGAAACTATTAAAAATATTAATGCTATAAAAGAAACAAAATTTTTAAACATATACTTCCTCCACAATGTTTAACTTAAATTTTAATTTAAAAAATTTAAGAAAATCAAAAATCATAAAACATTTTCTCTAAATTGTATCTAAAATAAAGAGCAAGGGTAAATACCCTTGCTCCTAATAAAGCAAACATTGTAAGAAATTAAAGATATAATTTATTTGGCCTTCTTACTTGCTTTTTCTTGTTCCCTTTCTAAAATTGCAGCCCTAGCTGCGGCGAGTCTTGCGATTGGAACACGAAATGGTGAACAAGATACGTAATCAAGTCCAATTTGATGGCAAAATTCAACTGAAGCAGGTTCTCCACCATGCTCACCGCAGATACCAACCTTGAGTTTTTTCCGAGCTTTTCGCCCTTCTTTGACCGCATGCTTCATTAAGAAGCCAACACCATCTTGGTCTATTGTTTCAAACGGGTCTCGCTTGTAAATTTCTTTTTCGACGTAATAAGGCAGAAATCTACCAGAGTCGTCTCTACTTAGCCCTAAAGTTGTTTGAGTTAAGTCGTTTGTTCCAAAGGAGAAAAATTCAGCAACTTCAGCAATTTCTTTTGCAGTTATAGCTCCACGAGGTACTTCAATCATTGTCCCAACAAGATATTCAAAATTAATACCGGTTTCCCCCATTACTTCGTTTGCGACCTTTCGGACAATCTCTTCTTGATGCTTCAATTCTTTGTAATGGCCTACGAGTGGTATCATTATCTCTGGGAAAGCTTTATAACCTTTCTTTATTACACTGACAGTGGCTTCGAAAATAGCTCGGGCTTGCATTTCAGTAATTTCTGGATATAAAATACCTAAACGGCAACCACGAAAACCAAGCATTGGGTTAAATTCTTTCAAAGATTCAACTCTTTCCTTCACCTTTTGTAAAGGTATGTTCAGCATATTCGCAATTTCTTTCTGTCCAGCTTCGTCATGTGGTAAAAACTCGTGTAAAGGTGGGTCGAGTGTTCGTATTGTCACTGGCTTACCATCCATAGCAATGAAAATACCTTCAAAGTCTTCCCTTTGAAGTGGCAAAAGTTTACTTAATGCTTTTTTCCTTTCTTCGGGAGAATCAGAGAGTATCATTTCTCTCATAGGACCAATTTTCCCTTCGCCAAAGAACATATGTTCGGTGCGACAGAGACCGATGCCTTCGGCACCAAAGGCAACAGCATTACGGGCTTGGTCGGGTTGGTCTGCATTAGTACGTACTTTCAACTTTCGATATTTATCTGCCCATTCCATTATTTGTTTGTAAATTTTATAGGTTGGTGCTTGGTCTTCGGAGAGAGTTTTTTCCAAAAGAACTTGGATAACTTCGCTTGGTCTTGTTTCAATTTTACCTTGGAAAACCTCACCAGTTGAGCCATCCAAAGATATATAATCACCTTCTTTCAAAACGACATCCTTTCCTTCTACCTTAATGGTTCGAGACTTATAATCAATAATTAAAGCGCCACATCCTGCAACACAAACTTTGCCCATTTGTCTCGCAACCAAAGCAGCGTGGGATGTCATACCACCTCGAGAAGTTAATATACCCTCTGCTGCATTCATTCCAGCAATGTCCTCGGGGGAGGTTTCTATGCGAACGAGAATAACTTTTTCACCTTGTTTAGCCCATTCTACAGCATCTTCAGCATTGAAAACAATTTTACCAGTTGCAGCACCAGGCCCCGCATTCAGTCCTTTTGCTATCAACTGGTTATTCTTCAATGCTTTTTTCTTTTCTTCTGCGTCAAACACTGGTCTCAGCAATTGATTCAGCTGGTCTGGCTCGATACGCAAAAGAGCCTCTTTGGGTTTTATCAAACCCTCGTTTACCATATCAACAGCAATTTTCATTGCTGCAAGGGCAGTTCTTTTACCGGCACGACATTGTAGCATATAGAGTTTGCCCTTTTGAATGGTGAATTCTATATCCTGCATCTCACGATAATGTTTCTCTAAAATATCTCGTATCCTAAGTAATTCGTTATAGGATTTAGGGTCTCGTTCTTTTAATTGGTCGATTGGAAGAGGTGTTCTTATCCCAGCAACAACATCTTCACCTTGAGCATTCATCAAAAATTCACCATAAAATTTATTTTCCCCAGTAGCAGGGTCTCGAGTAAAAGCCACACCTGTACCACTATCCTCACTTAAGTTGCCAAACACCATTGCTTGAACGTTAACTGCAGTACCCCACCAATCGGGGATATTGTTCAATTTTCTATAAACAACAGCCCTTGGATTGTTCCAGGACCCAAATACGGCACCAATTGCTCCCCAAAGTTGCTCCTCGGGGTCTTCTGGAAAATCGACGCCAAGCCTCTCTTTGATTGCTTGTTTAAATTCTAAAACCAATTCCTTCAATGCATCAACATCCAATTCTACATCATAGTGGACACCTTTTTCTTTTTTCTTCCTCTCAAGAATTTCTTCGAAGGGGTCTATATCGTCTTTGCTTTGGGGTTTCAAACCTAATACTACATCGCCATACATAGAAACAAATCTACGATATGCATCATAAGCAAAACGAGGATTGCCCGATTGCTTTATCAAGCCTTGAACAGTAACATCATTAAGACCTAAATTGAGAACTGTATCCATCATTCCAGGCATTGAACTTTTTGCTCCAGAACGAACAGAGACAAGCAAAGGATTTTCTGAGTCGCCAAATTTTGCACCCATTTCCTGCTCGACCTTACTAAGAGCCTCTTTAACTTGTTCATAAAGACCTTTTGGATATGTGTTGTTATGTTCATAATAGTATCTACAAACTTCAGTTGTTATTGTAAAACCAGCAGGTACTGGTAACCCCAAATTTGTCATTTCTGCAAGGTTTGCTCCTTTTCCCCCTAGAAGGTCTTTCATTTTGGCGTTACCCTCGGCTTTGCCACCGCCGAAGTAATAAACATACTTGCGTACTTCTTTCTCTTTCTTTTTTCCCATACTAAACCATTTTTGTGGAAAATAAAAATGTAAAATTACAAATAATTTGATTAATAACTTTTAACAATGAATCTACATACAATTGAATTGTTGCGATAAGATTTTAGAAAATCTTATTAATTTTGATAGTTTACTAAGCGACCAAAATGAAAGACTTTAACACACCACTAATAAAACAGTACATCCAAATCAAAAGTCATTACTCCGATTTTATTCTGCTCTTTAGAATAGGAGATTTCTACGAAACTTTTTTCGAAGATGCAGAAATAACATCGAAAGTTTGCAATATCATTTTAACAAAACGAAACAATGGTGCAGCGGGCGATGTACCTTTAGCAGGTTTTCCATACCATCAATTAGACAATTACTTACCTAAAATAGTTAATTCGGGGTACAAAGTAGCTATCTGCGAGCAAGTTGAAGACCCTAAAAAAGCCAAAGGTATCGTACGCCGTCAAGTTATTGAGGTTGTTACCCCGGGGATTGCTTTAAATGATAAATTACTCTCCGCACGCTCAAACAATTTTGTTTGTGCCATCTATTCAAAAACATTATCAAATTTAAAAAACCAAATTGTTGGGATGGCTTTTGCAGACGTTTCAACTGGGGAATTTTTTGTCACCGAGTTACTCCTCGACAAGCTCCAAGACTTTTTTGAAACCAACCAAATCAAAGAAATCATACTTCCAAAAACCCAAAAATCTATTTTTGAAAGTTTGATTCAGAAAACCAATTTTAAAGGTATTGTAAATAAACTTGAGCCCTGGATATTCGACAAAATATTCGCAAAGGAAGCTTTACTAAAACATTTTGGAACAACAACACTTAAAGGTTTTGGTATAGAACATCTCGAACAAGGTATTACCTCTGCTGGAGCTTTGCTCTATCATATCAAAGAAACTCAACCAACATTTCTTAAGCAAATTAAGCGAATTCAATTTTTTAACACCTCCGAGTTTATGATTTTAGACCTATCAACCAAACGAAATTTAGAAATTTATTCTTCTATAAATAATGACTACGAAGGTAGTTTATTCTCTGTAATTGATAAAACATTGACCCCAATGGGAGCAAGATGTCTAAAAAGATGGGTTAGCCACCCATTAAATAATCTTGAAAAAATTCAACAGAGATTAGAAATCGTTGATATCTTCTATAATAATGACGAGTCGAGAAATAAAATAAGAAACTATTTAAAAGAAGTTTCGGATATTGAAAGACTTGTGTCAAAAATTTGTAGCTACCGTGCCACCCCACGCGATGTTTTAGGGTTAAAAAAATCATTAGATGTTATTCCTTTTATAAAAGAGGAACTTATCTCCAGTAGCGTCGATTCGGTAAGCAAATTAAGAAGAGAGCTTTCAACATTCGATAATATACGAGACCTGATTCAAAAATCAATACGAGAAGACGCAAGTAATACTTTTGGTAATGGAGAGGTCATTAAAAAGGGATTTAACAAAGAATTCGACAATTTAATCGACTTGGCTACGAATAGCAAACAATTGTTAAAGGAATATCAAGATGAAGAAAGAATTAGAACAAATATACCCACTCTTAAAGTTGGTTTCAATAACGTTTTCGGATATTACATCGAGGTCACTAAAACACACTCTAATAAAATTCCACCCTATTTCGAACGAAAACAGACATTGACGACCGCCGAAAGATACACAACACCTAAGCTAAAAGAAATAGAGGAAAAACTTCTTAACCTCGAGTTCAAAATACAAGAGTTGGAATCAAAGTTGTTCCAAGATATATTAACAGAAATTTCTAATTATGTAGTCGATTTGCAAAAAGTAGCACAAACAATTGCTGAAATTGATTGTTATACAAATTTAGCATTCGTTGCGAGAGATAATAATTATTGCAAACCTATAATAACGAGTGATTACGAACTCGAGATTAGAAATGGTAGGCATCCAGTTGTGGAAAAAAATCTCCCACTTGGTGAGAGATTCACACCAAACTCAACTGTGATGGATAAATCCTCGATGATACACATCATTACAGGTCCAAATATGAGTGGAAAATCCTGCTATCTTCGACAAGTAGGTTTAATAGTGCTTCTAGCACAGATTGGCTCGTTCGTTCCTGCTGATTATGCAAAGATAGGTATCGTTGATAGGATTTTTACCAGGGTTGGGGCTCAGGATAATATTTCACAAGGAGAAAGTACATTTCTCGTTGAAATGCAAGAAAGTGCCAATATTTTAAACAATGCCACACAAAGAAGTTTAATCTTGCTGGACGAAGTTGGTAGAGGTACAGCTACTTTCGATGGCATTTCAATTGCCTGGGCAATTGTGGAATACATCCACAACCATTTAATGGCAAAAACTCTCTTCGCAACCCACTATCACGAATTAAATGAGTTAGAAAATAAATATGATAACATAGTTAATTATTGCGTCGAGGTTTTGGAAAAAGAAGACAAGGTAATTTTCACACACAAGTTGAAACGCGGCCATAGCGACCACTCATTTGGAATCTACGTCGCCCAAATGGCAGGGATACCAGATGAAATTACAAACCGAGCTCGAGAGATATTAAAAATTCTTGAATCCGGCACAACTGGACAAAGCGAAATCATTAAAACGCAAAAACCATATTCAAAAAAAATCAAAGCAATTGAAAAGGAACCAAAAGCTAAGCAATTAGCTATCTTCAACTTTTTTAATTCAGATTTGGAAGACAAAATTTTAAGTCTTGATTTACATAATATTACCCCTTTGCAAGCTTTGACATTCCTAATAGAATTGCAAAACGAATTGAAAAATAAAGAGTTATCATGAAAAATATCTCTACTTTGATTTTTCTGCTTGCCTTGGGTGTTTTCTCCTTTACAAAAGAATTAACCCAATATGTCAGTTATACCGTACAAAAAGGAGACAGAGTTGAAAAAATTTATAAAAAGTTTCTTTTGCCTCTTAATAACGAAAATTACGAATACTTTCTAAAACTAAACACTAAAAAAACAGACAAAAATCTAAAGTTAATGCTCAACGTAAAATACAAACTACCAATTCTAAAATTAAAAGAGTCTGAATTGGAAAAATTTCTGAGAAGCATTATCAACGAGGATTCTATTACTTTTGTTAAAACGCAAATTATTGAATACAACAGAGATATAAACACCCGAGGACTTAAGGAAAACAAAACTGAAATATGGATACCCCTCTACTTGATTAAAAATTACACGGAGCAAATCCAAAATTTACCCACAACGAATATTAGTTCAAAAAAAAATACTCTTGCTAGAAATAAATTATATTTTCCATTCTATGGAGAAGATGTCAAAATAAAAGTCAAATCTAATTTGCTTTCC
This sequence comes from Candidatus Kapaibacterium sp., assembly GCA_937927515.1. Classification (GTDB taxonomy): domain Bacteria; phylum Bacteroidota; class Ignavibacteria; order Kapaibacteriales; family UBA2268; genus Naka2016. Next base: position 50,585 of record CALBDO010000001.1, read on the forward strand.
GATTATGTTTTTTATTTAATCAGCGGACACGGTGGCCCAGACCCTGGTGCAATTGGAATTTATGAAGGGCAAGAACTTCACGAAGATGAATATGCTTATGATATTACCCTTCGGCTAGCAAAGTATTTGGAAATGAATGGTGCAAAAGTTTATATGATTACAATAGACACAATTGACGGAATTCGAGATGATAAATTTCTTACTCCAAGTTACAAAGAAGTTTACTATGGTGGGGTTGTAATACCACAGAATCAAAAGGAAAGATTAGAGCTTTCTGCTAAAATCTTAAACGAGCTTTACTTAAATGAAATAAAAGGGAAGAAGAAACACCACATTTCAATTAATATTCACTTAGACTCTCGTTCGGAAGAAGAAAAAATCGATGTTTTTTTTTATTACCAGGAAAACAATGAAGATAGTAAATTCGTTGCGGAATCTTTGAGGAATACCTTCGAAGAGCAGTACAACAAACACCAGCCTGGGAGAGGTTACAGAGGTACTATCGAAACAAGGAATCTTTTTATGCTGCGCAATTCACTTCCAACAACTGTTTATATCGAGCTTGGGAACATTCGGAATCGAAATAACCAAATTCGATTTATTGAAAGAAACAACAGAGATGCTCTTGCTAAATGGATTTGTTTTGGATTGATTAAGTACGCTAAACTTAAAAAAACACCAAAAAGCAACAAAATAAAATAAAAGCATAATTCAATTCATAGGTTTAATTCTTGTTTAGTTAATTTTGTTTTTTAAAATGAGGATAATATGAACGTACTGGTTTTAAACTGTGGGAGTTCATCTTTAAAATTCCAAATTATACAAACAGATTTAGAGGCAATAAAGAACGACCAAGACAAAATGTTAGCCAAAGGCTACATAGAAAGAATCGGAAGCCAGGCAATCATAACTTTACAAGCAACTGGACATTTGCCTTTTCGAACTGCCGAGCCCATACGCGACCACAAATCTGCTTTGAACTATGTTTTAAGATGGATCACCGACCCAAATACTAAAATCGAAGGGGTCTCCGATTTATCCGATATACACGCAATTGGACATAGAATCGTTCACGGTGCAGAAAGACTGAAAAAGTCTACACTTATTGATGAAAATGTGATAGACCAAATCGAGGAATGCATACCATTAGCACCATTACATAACCCACCAAATCTCAAGGGAGTGTATGCAGCACGCGAAATTTTCCCGGGCATTCCACAAGTTGCCGTATTCGACACCGCTTTTCATTCGACAATGCCGGAAGAAAATTATTTATATGCCATTCCATACCAACTTTATAGAAGATTTAAAATTAGAAAATATGGATTTCATGGAACTTCACATAGATACATTGCTTATCGATATAGAAGGCTCAAAGGTATTGAAAGGGAACAAGTTAATATTATTACCTTACATCTTGGAAATGGCTGTTCTGCATGCGCTATAAAAAATGGATTTTCCTTGGATACCTCTATGGGTATGACCCCCTTGGAAGGGCTTGTAATGGGTACTCGCTCCGGTGACATCGACCCAGCGATAATCGAATTTTTAATACACAACGAAGGCTCCTCTGTCGAAGAAGTTTTCAATGTATTAAACAAGCGCTCTGGCTTGCTTGGAATTTCTGGACTAACAAATGACATGCGCGACTTATTAGAAGAAGAAAGAGAACATCAGGACCGAAGAGCAAGCTTGGCAATCAACATTTTTTGCAATAGAATCAAAAAATACATTGGGGCATACCTTGCTGAATTAAATGGTTGTGACGCTATTTGCTTCACAGGAGGTATAGGTGAAAATTCTCCAGAGGTTCGTAGGAGATGCCTTTCAAACTTGGATTATTTTGGAATCAAGTTAGACGATGAATTGAACGAAAAGGCTGTAGGCGTCAAAGAGATGAAAATTTCAGCTACGGATAGTAAAATTGAGATTTATGTAATTGCAACAAATGAAGAGCTCCTTATTGCCCGCGACACCTTGCGGGTTGTTTTAAACGTACCTAGAATTTGGTAAAAAATTAGAAAGGAATTTGTTATGAGTGGTGATTTTATTTCTACAATACGTGAAAAAGCCAAAGGTTTGAATTTTCGAATAGCTTATCCAGATTCGGAAGATGTACGAACATTGAAAACAGCGCGCTATATTTTCGATTACGGGCTTGGCAGGCCCGTCTTGGTTGGAAATTCACAAGCAATTCACAACTTAGCTGAAAAAGAAGCCATCAGCTTAGAAAATATTGAAATACTCGAACCTACTAATTCCGAGAGATACGAAGATTTTGCACAAAAACTTTATGAAAAACGCAAATCAAAAGGAATGACACTCGACCAAGCTAGGTCCCTCGTAGCTCAGCCAATATATTTTGCCGGCATGCTGTTAGATTCTAACGAGGTCGAAGTTGTCGTTGGTGGTAATGTTTCATCAACTGGAGACATAATTCGCTCTGCTATTTATACTGTTGGCGTTGCCCCGGGTATCTCCATTGTTAGTAGCTATTTCATCATGGTATTTCCAGACAAGTTATTATGTTTTGCCGATTGTGCTGTCAATCCAGACCCCACTGCAGAGCAGCTTGCAGATATTGCGATTACTTCAGCTAATAATTTCCGAGCGGTTACTGGACTTACACCTTATGTGGCTATGTTATCTTTTTCCACAAAAGGCAGTGCAACACATCCACATGTTGATAAAGTAATTCAAGCAACGAAAATTGCCAAGGAGAAAGCCCCTGATTTGATGATTGATGGGGAGCTCCAAGCCGACGCAGCCCTGGTACCCTCTGTCGGTGAAAGAAAATGCAAAGGGTCGCAAGTGGCTGGAAAAGCAAATGTTTTGATATTTCCAGACCTCGACGCTGGCAATATTGGTTACAAACTTACCGAGAGATTGGCAGGCGCTTTGGCAGTTGGACCAATTGTTCAAGGTTTAAGCAAACCCTACTGCGACTTATCTCGAGGTTGCAGTGTAGAAGATATGATAAATGTTTCGTGCATTTGCTCTTTAATGGCTAAGGGCATGGTTTAACTTAAGCCTTCAGGGGAATCTACATTTTAAGCAAAAAGCAAGATTTTTTGCAGATGATAAGTATTTTTATTAAGCCTAAAATATTCTGGAGGTCAAAAAGGCAACGTAGTTATTGCGTATTTAATTTTGGTGCAAAATATTTTGCAATACCGTATCTTAAACCTTTGTCGCTAACTATAACAGAGTCGATTTGAAAATACTCGCAAAATGTCTCGAGAATGATTGTTCCTATGGTGATGACATCAGCTCGCAATCTTGGAACGTAAAGTCGACTTACAATTTCTTCAATACTCATCGAAAGAAACAAATTCTTTGCTTGTGTAATTTTATTAAGAGGAAGAGTATAATTGTCCACTTTGGTGCTATCATAAACCTTCAAATTTTGTACAACAGCTGCAATAGTTGTGGGTGTTCCCGCCACGGCATAGATTCTACCTTGAACAACTTCTCGGCTAATTTTTTGGAAATGTTGAATTAGAAAATCTTTTACTTCATTAAGTGCTTTTTCATCTGGAGGATGACTTTTAACATATGTTTCAGTTAATTTTACAACACCAAAACCAAAAGATTTTCTAAATGAAATGTTACTATTCTCTCCTGCAATCAATTCCGTACTACCACCCCCAATATCAATGACAACAGAATAGCTCTCATCCTGAACAGTACCAATAAAACTCAAAAAAGCCTCGAATTCCCCATCAATAGGCATCACAGAAATACCAACTTCATTCTCAATCCTCTGTATGACTAAATTGGAATTTTTAGCTTCTCGAATAGCAGAGGTCCCAACACACAGTACTTTCTCTACCTGATATTCAGTGATGTGTTTATTATATTCCTTCAAAATATCAATGGCACGTTCCAAAGCAATAGAAGAAATTTCTTTGGTTTGATTTAATCCTTCACCAAGCCTTGCAATTGCGTGAAAGTCTGCAATAGGATTAACCTCGCCAGAGATATTAACTTCGGCAATTAACATTAGTATAGTATTTGTCCCAAGGTCAATTGCTGCTACTCTCATCATTAGCCCTAGGAATCAATACAGCTCCAAACCATTCTTCCTCTTTCAAAACTTCAATTAAAGTAAAGTTGTTCTTTACGCAATCAAATTCAAAGTCGTCAAAATCATAAATTAAAACTCCACTGACGATGACGATACCGTTAGACATTTCTACAGAATTATAAAACTTCTTCAAATTTCGAACAATTATGTCATAATTCAAATTGGCCAGTATGCCATCTGCAATTGGAAGTTCTGGCAACGTATCGATATCCATTTCAATCAAATCGATACCAGAGGAAATGTTGTTATTTTTAATATTCTCCGTAGCATTTTCTATAGCCCAAGAGCTATTGTCTATTGCAAGAACCTCTCTCGCCCCGAGCTTCCTTGCAAGTATTGCCAAAATCCCAGTGCCAGTTCCAACATCAATCCAAAAACTACCCGGTTGAACAAATTTTTCTGCCAATTTTATCATTATTCGAGTTGAAGCATGATGTCCAGTACCGAATGACATTTTTGGGTCGATAACCAACTCAATTTGTTTCCCCGTTGTACCTAATTTATTAAAAGGAACGACAGCAACTTTTTTGCTAACAATAACTGGCATCAAATTTTTTTCCCACTCCTCATTCCAATTTCTATCCTCTATAGTTTCGATTTTTCTAATTGATGCATTAGGGTCCACAAGTTTAACTGATTCCACAAAGAATTCATAATCAACAGCTTTCCAATCCCCTTCTTTGAATGTAACTATAAATGTGTCATTTTTTTCTTCTATTCCTTGGATAGGGAAGTTGCACAATATTCCAACTATATTGTCGGAATATTCTTCCTTACTTTCAATTGTTACAAAGACATACTTTTCAATTTGCATTTTAAACTTTGTTAAACTCTTTTATGAAATATTCAAAATTAGTAATAGGTTTGCTACAAGAAAAATTATTGCAGAAATAAATTGTCGTTTTATTTTCAATTGGCTTATAATCTTTCCAATAAACAAATTCACAATCGAGCGTCCCTTTAGGATTGTAAAAAACAACAAAAATTGATGGATTAAAATTCTCTGCAAAAAATTTTCTACATTTTTGATAAAATGTATCGTCGGGGTCTTCCCAAATGATAATGATTTCAGAAGTGTGAAGAAAATTATCGACAAAAGCGTAATTAAAGAAATTATATCCTAAAGGATTATCAAGACAAAATTTTGCATAAGTAAGTTCCAGTTGGTCAGAAATTTCTTTAAAACGTTTATCGGAGGTTATCAAATAAAATTTTTGTAAGATATAATACATCATCGAATTACCAGAGGGAATAGAACCATCAAAAAACTCAACTGGAATTATTGGAAGTTCATTATTGGAAATTCTGGTAAATTTAAAAGCTTTTTCATTAGGGTCCCAGAACAATTCAATTGCTTTATTTAGTAGTTGATATGCAAGTTTTAAACAGTGATAATTGTGTGTTTTATTAAAAATTTCATAAAAAGCAAAAATTGAGAATGCATAATCATCCAAAAAGCCATCAATTCTACTTTCTCCATCAACGAACATATGAAAAATTGTACCATCGGATTTGGAAAGAATATGCAAGAAAAAATCAACATAGTTGTGCAAAATTTCTAGCGCTTCCTTGGAATTTGTAATTGAATAATAATTTGCAAGCCCAGCTATCATCAACCCATTCCAATCGGTAAGAATTTTTTTATCTTTAAATGGTTTGCTCCTTTTCTCACGATATTTGAATAAATGATTACGCCATTTTGTCAAATTTTCGATAAGTTGGTCCACCGGTATTTGTTCCCTAACAGAAATCTCTTCTAAAGAAGTTGACATATATAAAAGGTTCTTGTTTTGAGCATGACCAAAAGGGTCGTCGAAATTCCCCAATGGAGAAACTGAATAAATTTTCTTAAAAATATCAAAATCATCTCTAATTAAAGTTTCCAACTCATCATAATCAAATAGATAAAATTTGCCTTCGACCCCTTCACTATCAGCATCCTCACTCGAATAGAAAGCTTTCTTATCGTACAGTAGTTCACGAAAAGAGTACTCGACTATCTCATCTGCCACTTTTCGAAAAAATTCATTTCTTGTAACCTTATAAGCTTGTGAATATGTATATAGCAACAATCCTTGGTCGTACAGCATTTTTTCGAAATGGGGCAAAACCCAACGACTATCGGTCGAGTATCTATGAAAGCCAAAACCTATGTGGTCGAAAATGCCGCCCAGTCGCATTTTCTTCAAAGTATGTTCAACCATTTCAATAGAATTTTCCTGCCTATGCAACAAATAATAATTGATTAAGAAAAGTAAATTGTGGGGAGTTGGGAACTTTGGAGCAGAGCCAAAGCCACCATTAATTTTGTCAAATGTAAGTTCTAAACTTTTAAACGCTTCGTTAATTAAAAACTTATCAAGAACTTTACCTTCATAGGTGTTATTACTTTGCAAAAGATACTCTAAAAGATTTTTTGTAGAATTCTCAACATCTTCTCTTCGTGTTTTCCATACCCTTTCCACATTACGTGCCAAGTCAACTAGACCTATCCGATTGATATAAGAGTACTTTGGGAAATAAGTACCTGCAAAAAATGGCTTTTTATCTGGTGTCATTATAATTGTCAAGGGCCATCCTCCATTACCTGTCATCATTTGACAAACCTTCATGTAAAATGCATCTATATCTGGCCTTTCTTCTCGGTCTACTTTAATGCAAACAAACACTTCGTTTAAAATTTCTGATACTTCTGGGTCGTTAAAACTTTCCTGTTCCATAACGTGGCACCAATGGCATGTGGAATACCCTATAGAGAGAAAGATAGGTTTATCAAGCTCCTTGGCTTTATTAAAAGCCTCTTCGGACCAAGGATACCAATCAACAGGATTAAACGCATGTTGAAGCAAATACGGGCTTTTTTCATTAATCAACCTATTAGGTTTCATTGGAATTCCTTAAGATGTGGTAATAGTTTTTGAGAAATCCCAGATATTTACTTCTTCTAATGGGGGAGTTTTTAGTGAATTCCATAAATTTCTCATAGGATAAGTTTTTTATGAACTCTTCTTTTATGTTAGTCCCAAAACGAAAGGGATAAAATTGTTTATCAGAAGATATTCTGGCTTTTTTGTTCCACGGGCACACTTCTTGACAAATATCGCAGCCAAAAATCCAACCTTTCAAATCTATTTCATCTGGGATATTTTCATCTATTCTTTTTTCAATTGTCCAGAATGAAATACATCTACGAGAATCAATTACTTTTGGTTTAACTATGGCTTTTGTTGGACAAGCATCAATGCATCGGGTACAACTACCACAATGTTCCTTAATGGCAAGGTCAGGCTCAAAATCAATATTAGTTAATAAAACTCCAATAAAAAAATAAGAACCTAATTCCTTGGACAGAACAAGACTGTTTTTCCCCTGCCATCCAATGCCAGATAACACTGCCCACTGCTTTTCCAATACTGGACCAGTATCGATATAAATTTTATATTTTAAGTCAGTTACATAACCTTTTATCATATTTATAACTTGTTTAATTTTTTTAAACATAACTTTATGATAATCATTTCCCCACGCATACCGCGAAACCTTGAAATTATCACTGTCGTGTGAAGTGTTCGTAAAATAAGAATGTGCAAAGACTATTACAGACCTAACATCAGGCATAATTAATTTGATGTCTCTACGTTTGTCTAAATTCTTCTCTAAATAAGACATTGAGGCATTGTATCCCAATGATAACCAATTGACTAAATTATTAAATTCATGATGTAACTCTACAGGCTTCGTAAATCCAACTTTCTCAAATCCAATGAGATAGGAAAACGTTTTAATAATATCTTTTAATATAATTGAATTATCGTAACGTTTTAAGTAAAATTCCATTTGGGGTCGCCTAAGTTATCCACGTTAATGTAAATTATTCCACCCACAACAAGAACATCTAAAAAGTGTAATTTACTAACAGAAAGTTTATTGTTAACGGAGCCGCCAGTATTTAAATCGAATGACCAACCATGTTCTGGGCAAACAATACAATCATCTTTAACATATCCTAAATGAAGAGATGGTCTATGTTGGTGTGGACAACTATTTTCGAATGCCAGTACTTTATCCTTAAACAAAAGAACAACAAAATTTCTGTTTAGATTATCAAATTCTACGGCTATTGAAAGTGGTTGAAATTTATTTAGTTTATCTAATTCTAAAAGGGGGAGATATTTTTTCCCGTTAAATTCAGACAGCTTGGAGTTTTCTTCAGTACAAAACGACTTTTTCACGGACGTAATATTTTCCATCTTTAAACCCAATTCTACCAGCTGGCAGGAACGCATCGTGTTCGAATATTATTACCCAATCCTCTTCAATTGCTTGTGAAAGTATTTCCTTTTTCTCTTTTAATGTGGTAAGTGGAAAATTGTCAAATGCAAGTATATATGGTAGATTTAAATGCGCAGAAGTAGGAATCAAATCGGCAGCAAAATAATAAATTTGGCTTCCAAGATTTACTTTCACAGTTTGCATTGCAGGAGTGTGTCCAAACATAGGTATAATTTCGATGAAATCAGCAAATGTAGTTTTACCTTCGAGAAATGTCACCTTACCATTTTCAAATAAAGGTACAAAATCATCTTTAATAAAGGAGCCAGCATCTTTTTCAGTTGGAGTCATTGCCCAGTCCCACTGCTCCTTTTGAACGAAATACTTTGCGTTTGGGAAAGATGGAACTATATTTCCCTCTATCCTAATAGTAGAGCCGCCACAGTGGTCGAAATGCAAGTGGGTTAAAATTACATCGGTAATTTCATCGGGTTTTAAATTGATTTTAGTTAATACATTGGAAATATCACTCTTATCAATATCTATTTTATAAATTTTTTGAAGTTTCTCGTTGTATTTAGTACCATTCCCAGTGTCAACTAAAATTTTCCTGTTATCGAATTCAATGTACAAGACTCTTGCTGAAAGAGGAATACGATTTTCTTCATCAGGCTCTGTGTATGTTTTTGCCCACAAGGCTTTTGGGACGACACCAAACATAGAACCACCGTCCAAACCAAATACGCCTGTTTCAAGTGTTTTTAAAATTACATTAGACATAATTATATTTTCCATATTTTAACTCCTCCACTTAATACTACACCCAAGTGATGGTTTTTGAGGGAAATCAATAGATTTATTAGCTATTAAATATTCTATTGCCAGCTTTAAATCTGTTCCTGTTACAGGTATGTCGTTTCCGGGTCGAGAGTCATCGAATTGACCGCGATACACTAATTTCATATCTTTGTCATACAAGAAAAAGTCGGGAGTACAGGTTGCTCCAAAAGCTTTGGCAACCTCTTGAGTTTCGTCCAAAAGGTACGGAAAATGATATCCATATTTTTGTGCATATTCGACCATTTTCTCGGGGCTATCTTCTGGATAACGAGAATAATCATTAGGATTGATTGCAACGATGTTTATCTTGTCCAAATATTTGTTTGTTATTTCAACTAATTTTTCAATTATGTGTTTAACATAAGGACAGTGATTGCACAAAAATATTATAAGCGTGGGCTTTCCGTTGTATAACTTTTCTGATGAAAATTCATTTCCAGTTATTACATCAAGTAATCTAAATGTAGGCAAATTACTTCCAAGTGGAACCATTTTAGACTCTGTTGCAGCCATAATACCTCCGAAAAAAAAATTAGGGACGTTTAATAATTGATTTAATTTTATCTAAAAATGGAGGATTAAATATTAAAAAACTCGATAATTTTTTTAGCGGCTCTTTCACTTGCACCACTGTTTCCTAAAAGACTTCTAATCTTTGTAGAAATTTTTTGATATTCTTCGTAGGTTCCTATATTGTTTATAATCTCCTTGACAGATTGCAGAATCGCTTTTGGATGGGCTTTGTTTTGAATGAACTCTGGAATAAGTCTAGTACCTAATAAGATATTTACAATTGAAATTTTATCTATGTTAATAAGTCTTCTTGCAAGTTGATACGTTATAAAAGATGTTTTATAAAACGTTACAAAAGGAATACCAAGCAACGCAGCTTCTAAATTAGATGTACCAGACTTAATAATACCAACTTTACTTTTAGTCAGAACTTCATATGAGTTGTTTGAGAGAATTACATTGGGTAAATTTGATAAATCCTTTAAATACATTTTATTATGCACATCTAAGAGGGGTATTTGAACAACAAAATCTGGCATTTGTTTTTTTATTTCATCAATTAAACTCTTTGTTAATAATTTGTGATGTTTCAACTCAGATTTCCTCGAACCTGGAAGGTATGCAATTGAATTTTCTCTCTCATTAAAACTTGGAATTCGTTCTTGAAAAATCGCTTCGTCGAGCAAAGGATGTCCTACAAATTCCACGTTTTTAATATAAGCAGAAAAAAAATCCACTTCAAAAGGAAAAACAACTAGTAAAAGGTCTATGTATTTTTGTAGCTTGTGAATCCTGCCTTCACCCCAAGCCCACAACTGAGGTGCGATGTAGTAGCACACTGGAATTCTATACTTTTTTGCAATTTCAGCAATTCGAATATTAAAACCCGGAAAGTCGACAAGGATAACCAAATCGATTTTATTAATTTTGAACAATCTCTCACACTCAAATAAAGTTCTCCGAAAGAAAGTAATGTTTTTTAGAACCTCCCAAAAACCAACAACTGAGAAGTTTTCCAAAGGAACTAAGCTCTGCAAACCCTCGCTTTCCATCGTTTTTCCACCTATACCAACAAAACTTACGCCAGATTTAAGTTTTTTTAAATGGAACATTAATTTGGAAGCGTGGATATCGCCAGACCTCTCTCCGGCAATTATGAAAACTGTTGGGTTTTTCATTTAAAACTACTTTGGAATTGAAAAAATTTTAAATTTACCTATTTTTCTTTCTTGTTCTATTCTTTCAAGGAAATAATGTTGAGCTGAAAATTCATCCTCATCCGATATGGGTTTCAATTTTTCATATTCTCCGTTTGATAGAAGACGCCAGGACTTTGTGTTGTCTGTCCAATACAATTCCAAAATTTTTATTAATTGCGCTTTGATTTTTGGGTCCTCTACTGGATACATTAATTCAATTCTTCGATGCAAATTTCTTGTCATCCAATCGGCACTCGAAAGATAGACTTCTGGATTTCCATTATTACCAAACATAAAAATTCTGCTATGTTCGAGAAAACGACCCAAAATACTTCGCACCTCTATATTCTCACTTAGTCCTTTTAACCCTGGAACAAGACAACAAATACCCCGAACGAGCAATTTTATTTGCACATTTTTCTGAGAAGCCTTATACAACTCTTTAATTACTTCTTCATGAGCCAAGGAATTCATTTTAACAAAAATTAAACCGGGATTATCCGGGGTGGAAAATTCCGCTTCTCGTTGTATCAATTCTACAATCCTTTGCTTTAGGTTAATTGGAGCAACAATAAATTTTTTCCAATCAGTAAATTTGGAGTAACCAGTGAGCAAATTAAACAAATGTGTGGCGTCCCAAGCAAAATCTTCATTGGATGTGAATAGCCCAATATCGGTATAAATTCGTGCTGTAACAGAGTTGTAATTACCAGTGCTTAAATGTATATACTTTTTTAGTTCATTAGCTTCTTTTCGAATAACCAAAGCAATTTTACAATGCGTTTTAAACCCAACAACACCGTAAATAACATTCACGCCTCTATTTTCGAGTTCTTTAGCCCAACCAATATTACTTTCTTCATCAAATCTAGCTTTCAATTCAACAAAAGCAACCACATCTTTGCCATTTTCAGCAGCTTTCATCAAGGCATCGACAATTGGAGCATTTTTACCGACACGGTAAAGAGTTATCTTTATAGCCAAGACGTTTGGGTCTTCAGCGGCGCTTCGAATAAAACGAAGAACACTATTTGTAAATGAATCGTAAGGATGGTGCACTAATATATCTGAAGTGCTCAAGCACTCGAAAATACTTTTATTTGGGATTAATAATTCTGGAGGAATTCGCGTCTGAAAAGGCTTGTCTTTCAGTTCCCTCCTATCAATAGATAATAATTCCATAAAATCCGGAAATTTAAGCGGTCTGTTTAATTTATAAACTTCTTCATCTGCAATTTTAAGGTGTTCTTGAAGAAATTTTACGAGACTTTCATCCATACGAGTACTTACCTCAAGTCGAACAACAGCTGTACCCCAATGACGAAGCTTAATCTGTTCTGAAATCGCACTCAGCAAGTCTTCTGCTTCGTCCTCTGCTATTTCAATGTCTGCATCACGGGTAACACGAAACGAATTTGCAGAAATCACTTCGTAACCAGGAAAAAGCAAATCTCTATTAGCTTTGATAACTTGTTCAATTAATACAAAATGATATTCTGAAGGATTTTTACCGGGCAATCGTACGAAACGTCTAACTTTATCAGATAGTTGAACAAAATTCTTCAACAGTGGGGAGCTGGGATTAGATTTATCTTTAAGGACAAAAATAATGTTCAGCGCACGATTTATTAAATTTGGAAATGGATGGGCTTGGTCAAGTATCCGGGGTGTCAGTAAAGGAAGTACTTCTTTGCAAAAGAATACTTTAAGATAATCTTTATCAGCCTCAGATAATTCTTTATATGAGTGTATAAATATACCCGAATTATTTAATTCAGGCATTATTTCATTTAAAAAAATTTCTTCGTGCAAATTGTACAGTTCCAAAACCTTTTTTCGAATTTCCTCTAACTGCTCTTTTGGGGTTAATCCATCCATTGATAACTCAACTACTCCAGACTCTGCTTGCCTCTTTAAACCAGCAACACGAATCATAAAAAATTCATCCAGATTTGAACTGAAAATACTTAAGAATTTTAGTCTTTCAAGAAGAGGATGCCGTTTATCCCTTGCTTCCAGAAGAACCCTTTTATTAAATTCAAGAAAGCTAAGTTCACGATTGAAAAACATAGTTCTAATTTTTGCTTTGTTAAAAAGCCCATCTTTTTTCACTTTTAATGAATCTTTATTCATTTTGTGCATAATATCTTTTAATTTTTTTTTAAATTACAAAAAATCTATATATTTTGTTTGACAAAGAGGTAAAACTTTATGTTCGCAAAAATTATACCAACTCAAACAATTGTTTTTTTAACTTTACTTTTCAATATCACGAACATTTTTTCTCAACCTTCTCGAGATACTCTTGCACCCATGTGGAATCTTATCCCCGTACCAAATCCTTCCCACATAAAGGTCATTACTTTTGATAGCAGTGATGTAATGTACATAGGTATTTGGGGAGAAGGTATATTTCGGTCTTTAAATCTTGGACAGAACTGGACTGAAATTAATAATGGCTTGACAAATAAATATATCACTGGCATTGAGATAACATCGAACGGGGTTCTTTATGCCTCAACTTATGGTGGTGGCGTATTTATTTCAACCAATAATGGTGCTTTGTGGACACCAATTAACAGCGGTTTACCAAGTTTAAAGGTCAAAGCTCTTAAAATTAAATATCCTGATACTTGCTTTGTGGCAATTGAAGGATTTGGCATTTATCGCTTGACCAACAATGGAGCTACTAAAGTTAGATTTACTCAAGGCCTTTGGAATTATGATATTAATTGTATTACAATAGGCGATAATGGTTCTATTGTTGTTGGGACAAATGGAGACGGTGTTTACTATTCAATCGACGGGGGCAGAACCTGGCGTCGCACTGGTTATGCTAATAATTTCAGAGTTATCACTTCCTTCGCTAAAAGTCCAATTGGTGAAATATTTTGTGGGTCCTACCAAGGTGGAGTATTTTCCTCTGCCGACCATGGTTTAACTTGGACGGTATTCAAAAGAAATGATACCTTGAAAAATGTCACCGCAGTTACTTATTTTAATTCTGCCGAACCTATCGCTGGCACCGATAGAATTGGTATTTTACGGTACGACTCTCGTGCATATGAAGACTGGAGATTAACCAGCTTAAGAGATATTGGCGTTACTGCTTTAGCTAGAAGCCGCCAAGGCATTCTTTTTGCCGGAACTATCGATGGCGCTTTATACAAGAGTACAAACGGTGGAGCTAATTGGGTAAGTATCCGCTCCTCTAACAACTTCATCAGTTATTTTCATTCTTTTAACAAAACACTTTTTGTTGTTCTCAACAACAACAAATCGTTTAGAAGTACGAACTATGGTATGAGTTGGGAAGAACTAAACACGGGTAATGTTGCATTAACAGCCTTTTACAACGACTCAAGCAATAGATTATTCGCAACTGCAAGGTCCCTTTCTGCTCCTCGTGGTTACCTTTTGGTATCATCAGATTTGGGTAACAGCTGGGATACAGTGTTGGCTAAAAATGATACGCTTTTTGGTACTTTTGCCAACAAGGGTAACATATACTTTGTAGCAATTAATTTCCAACCTTCAAATCCACGAGACCCTACTTCACCAAGAAATGATTTACTACGCTCGACCGATGGTGGAAACACTTGGAACCCACTGGGTGTGCGTTCTTTAGCTGTTCAGGGTATCAGTGCTATTGGATTTAATACTACTGGCACTGTCTTTGTTTCTCTCTCCGACAGCGTTATAAAATCCACAAACAATGGAAATTCATGGTCTATCTCCCTTAATAAATCTGCAAATACCTACAGAGACATTGCCTTCACCAAAAATGGAACAATTTATGTTGCTGGTGATTTTTTAGTTTACCGCTCAACAAACGACGGAAATTTATGGACCACTAAAAGCGTAAGCAATTTGTTTCAATTCATAAATTCAATAACAGTCACAAAATACGACCAAATAATTTTTACAACTTACTACGGAGAATTACAAACTTCTATTAACAACGGTACAACTTGGGATTCCTCCTCAGTTTACCCAGGTTTACTTAAAGAAAACATTCTCTTTGTCAAATCAGACAATAACGGATATTTATGGATTGTTACTAGTTCAAATATTTATCGTTCCATCGACCCACAGGCACTTCCAAGACCAACTCTCTTAGAACCAGCCAATAATGCAAAAGCATTGGACCTCCGAACGACTTTTATTTGGAGAGAGCTCTCCGATATCGACCTTTATGAAATGGAGATTTCCGAAAACATGGACTTTTCAGTGGTAAACGAACGTATCATTCTTAAAGACACCTCTCGCCAGAACTATTATTCATTTAATTACAATACAATGTATTTCTGGCGGGTTAGAACAAGACTAAATAACGCTTTGGGGAATTGGTCTGAAACGTTCACTTTTTCAACAATCGCGGAACCACCTCTACTTATCTCGCCAGCAAACAACTCCGGAGCAATCAATATACGACCAACCTTCGTATGGCATAAGGTACCAGATGCCCGGGGATACACTTTGCAATGTTCCAAATCCCCTAGCTTTGACAATATAATATTTGAAAAGACCTTGAATAAGATTACAGATACAACTTATTCCCACAATGCCGATTTGGAATATTCAACCGTCTATTTCTGGAGAGTAAAAGCAAATTTGGATAAAACATACACCGCGTGGTCCGAAACTTGGAAATTTAAAACTAAAATACCCGTTGTAAAACTGAGATATCCTCCAAATACAACCTATGGAGTACCCATAAATACAAAACTCCAGTGGACCCCTCCAACGAGCGATGCAATCTATGAAGTGCAAATTGCCTTTGACGAAAACTTCGAGAATATGTTTTTTGATGGTACTGCACAAGCAAATGACTACTTCGAACCAAAAATCCTTGGGTATTATACAAAATATTATTGGAGAGTTCGTCCAGTGGATGAATTTGGACCTTCCGATTGGTCCGAAACTTGGTGGTTCATTACAGTTATACAAGCACCAGAGCTAATCTCGCCAGAGAATGACAGCAAAAACTTAAGGTTACCTATAAACTTTGTATGGTCGAGTTTTGATAAGGCAACCAACCATCATATACAAATAGCAAAAGATAAAAATTTCACTGAAGTAGTTACCGACGATTCCACCCTCTCCGAAAATAAATACCTTGCTATTAAACTCGACACCTATTCAAAATACTTTTGGAGAGTATGTTACAAAGCAAATAGTTATAAAGGCTTGTGGAGCGAAACTTTTTCATTTACAACAAATATAGGTACTGCAAGTCTTATATATCCACCCAAAGACACTACTAATATGCCTCTCTCCTTTATTTTCCAATGGAAATCTGTTCCAGGAGCAGAATATTACGAATTCTTGCTTTCTTTAGATAGCAATTTTATTAAAGACATTATTATCTCTAGCGACCAAATAACATCTACACAACTACTTGTACAAAATCTTGATTACGGTACAACCTACTTTTGGAAAGTTAGAGCAAAATCTAAGGAAAGCATCGGCGATTGGTCCGATATTTGGAAGTTTACCACATTAGAAAAACAACAAAGCCAAGTATTTGAAGATGATTACGGAATATCAATCAATCCTAATCCAACAAATGGACTGCTGAAAATTTCTTTAGTCAAAAATCCTGCACATATAAAGTCGATTAAAATAACAAATCTTTTGGGTGAAACAGTGTACAAGTTCAATTCGCTTTCTTTTAATTCCGAAACACTTGTACTAGACCTGACAAATTTGGAAAAAGGTATTTTCTTTATTATTTTCGAATTTGATAATAATTTTATACACAGAAATTTTATTTTGTTAAGATAATTTAAATATGTTGAAATCATTAGATACCATTTTACAAATACAGGAATTAGCAACCTTGCCAACAGTTACAACAAAGATTTTAGAACAAGTTGAGGATAACAATGTAGACATTCGAAATGTTGCCAAAACAATTGAAACAGATGCTTCACTTACAGCCAAAGTCTTGAAAGTTGCTAATTCTGCCATCTACGGCTTGCGCACACCAGTCGCTTCTATACCACAAGCAATAATCACAATTGGATTGAATAGGTTAACCAATATTGTCATAGGCATCTCAATTTTTTCGCGCTTTATGGTATATGGAAAACAACAAATGAAACAACTTATGGAGAAATATTGGTGGCATTCCTCGTCGGTAAGTGTTGTTTCGAAATCTTTAGCTAAAAGAATTGGGAAGAATTATAAAGAATTTGAATTTGTAGGAGGACTCCTACACGACTTTGGAAAAATAATTCTTATGCAATACCAATTGTCTGATTATTTAAAAGTCATTGAATTAACAACAAATGAAAGAATCTTAGATGTCGAAGCTGAAAAGCAAATTTTCGGCTTCGACCATCTTGAAGTTGGTTCATTTGTCGCTGAGAAATGGAAATTACCAATTCCCGTTGTAAACGTAATAGGGTACCATTCTAAATTGAATCGACTCAAAGATAACTTAGAGCTTGCCGCCATAATCAGGTTTTCAGATTTATTATGTGAAATGTGGGGTGCCGATTTTTACGAAGGATATCAGATAATCAACTTTGAAGAACAACCTTCTTGGAAAATTTTAAAAGAGCATTTCCCTGAATTAAACGAACTCGACCTTGAGAAGTTTACATTTGAATTAGAAGAAGACTTTAAAAAAGCAAGCGAGTTTTTAAAAATCATTTCAACGAGCTAGATAATACCTCTAACAAATATTCAACTATTTTCTTCGTTGAACCAATTCTTTCATAAAAATAATCCTTAATCCTTTCTTGAATTTCATTATAATATCTTTTGTCTCTTAAATCCAAAAGCGCTTTTGCCAAACTCTTACCATCATCGACAACTTTGAGTGCACCAAAATCTTTTAAGTTAATTGCATCGATAGAATTATCAATCTGACCACCACATATAATTGGAATACCAAATCCCGCAGGCTCTACAACACTATGAACACCACGACCAAAGCCACCTCCAACATAAGCTACGTCTCCAAGCGAATAGAGAGAAAGTAAATATCCTATTTTATCTACAATAATGTTTTTTTCTCTGTAATTTCTTAAATTTACTGGTCGTTCCAAAATCTGGCTGAATTTAATCGTATTTTTGTCTTTTGATTCCAATAATCTTATAATTTCTTCTTTAGGTTCGTGAGGTACATAAATAATTCTTAGATTTATTTCATTCTTAATTAATTTTTTTGCTTCTAAAATAAGATTTATATCTTCCTCCCATATACTCCCAGCAATTAAAACAAAGTCGCCTCCAAAATCATTTTTTTGAATTGGAAGGGAATCAGGTATTTGAATCTTTGAATATACCCTATCAAATCTTGTATCATAAGCTAGTTCAATTGGGACCTTCAAATCTAAACCTACAAAAAATTCTAAATCATTTTTATCCATTGGGTAAATTTTAGTAAATAGATTCAAACAAGTCTTTAAATATTTATTGTAAATATAGTTATTTGCATTCTTTGGCTTAGATGCTGAAATTAAAAATGTTGGAATATTTCTTTGTTTGAGTTCTAATAAGTAATTCAGCCAAAACTCATAACGAATAAAAATAGCTAAATTTGGCTTAAGTAGGTCAAGAAATTTTCTGCTTTGCTTGGGAAAGTCCAAAGGTAAATAAAGCAAAACATCAGCAAATTTATAATTCCTCTGATTTTCATATCCGGAAGGTGAAAAAAAAGTTGCAACGACAAAAAAATCATTATCTAAATTTTTTAAATATTCGATTATTGGTTTAGCTTGTTCAAATTCCCCCATTGAAGCACTATGAATCCAAATCGTCTTACCAGTCCTTCTACTAAGAATTTTTTCCTTATTTATTAGTAAAACCTCTTTCCACTCTCTCTCTCGCTTCCTAAACTTTGAGGAGAAAAAAATAATAAAAGGTCTTAATAACCGGAACAGAATTAGACTTAGGTTGTATGCAGCTTTAACCAATTCCTAGCTCCGAAATCAAAAAACGACCAGTTAAGCTTTTAGGGTTATTAGCAATATCCTCTGGTGTTCCTTCGGCAACTATTTCACCACCCTCGTCACCACCCTTTGGCCCAAGGTCAATTATCCAATCTGCACATTTAATAACATCAAGGTTATGCTCAATCACTACAACAGTGTTCCCTTTATCAACTAATTTATTAAGCAAATTTAAAAGCAAACGTATATCCTCGAAATGCAAGCCAGTCGTAGGTTCATCAAGCAAATAAAGAGTTTTTCCAGTGCTTCTTTTGGAAAGTTCAGTTGCTAATTTTACACGTTGAGCTTCTCCACCGGATAGAGTTGGTGCTTGTTGACCAAGTTTGATGTATCCTAAGCCAACATCGTAAAGCGTTTGCAGAACTTTTTTAATTTTGGGTATATCCTTGAAAAAAAACAAAGACTCTTCAACAGTCATTTCAAGCACATCAGCTATGGATTTGTCTTTATATTTAACCGCAAGTGTCTCATCATTGTATCTTTTTCCACCACAGGTGTCACACACAACATAGACTTCGGGCAGAAAATTCATCTCAATTACTTTCATACCACCGCCTTGACAATCTTCACATCTACCGCCCGGTATGTTAAATGAAAAACGACCGGGTTTATACCCTCGCAGTCTCGACTCTGGAAGCATTGCAAAGAAATTTCTAATTTCAGAGAACACACCAGTGTATGTTGCTGGATTAGACCTTGGGGTTCTCCCTATCGGAGATTGGTCGATTTCAATAATTTTGTCTATGTGTTCAATACCTTCGATTGAATCGTATGGGAGGGGTTTCAAATTTGAATTATAAAAGTGATTTGAGAGAATTGGATACAAGGTATCATTAATTAATGTAGACTTTCCAGAGCCACTCAAGCCAGTTACACAAATGAATAAGCCAAGAGGTAATCGTAAAGTAATGTTTTTGAGGTTATTACCTCTTGCACCACGGAGGATTATTTCCTTGCCGTTGCCTTTGCGTCTTTTTGGAGGAATTTCAATTTTTCTTTCATTTAATAAGTATTGAGCAGTTATAGATTTTTCTTTTATAGAGATGTCAAGAGTATTAATCTTTTGAGGTGGTGAGACAAAAATAACTTCTCCACCTTGAATACCTGCTCTTGGCCCTAAATCAACTATAACATCAGCGTTTTCTATTGTTGCTCTATCGTGCTCGACAACAATGATTGTATTACCCAAGTCCCGCAATCTTTTCAACGAATCAATTAACTTGTGATTATCGAATTGATGCAATCCAATGCTTGGCTCATCCAAAACATAAGTAACACCTACCAACTCCGAGCCAAGTTGTGCAGCAAGTCTAATCCTTTGGGATTCTCCACCAGAGAGAGTTCTAACTGGACGATTGATAGAAACATAGGCTATTCCCAGCTTTTCCAGAAAATTAAGTCTGTCGAAAAGTTCTTTGAAAATAATCTTTGTTATAAGTTGTTCGCGTTCAGTTAATCTGTCATATATTTCTTTCAATATGTTTTTCGCCCCGGGAATATCTCTTTTGGCTATGTCGTAAATCGAATATCCATAAACAAAGACGTTAAGGTTTTCCTCCTTCAATCTGGCTCCATTGCAAACTGGACAAGGGAAACCTCTTATGTACTTTTCTAAAGATTTAATTAATGATGGAGCTTCGGAATTTTTATAAACTTGACGTAAAGAATTTACAACCCCAATGTAGGTGATTTTATAAGGGGAACTTGAGTGTTTCATTTTCATTGTAATTTCAATTGGCTCCTCGTCATCACCATAAAGCAATAAATTAAATTCGTTCTTGTCAAGTGCTTTGATTGGCAAATTCAAATCTAATTTATATTTCTGAGCAAAAGCCACCACTTGTTCGAGCAACCATACAAATCTTGAATCCTTGAGAATTTCGATAGCTCCTTCAGCAATTGACATATCATTATTAGGTATTAATAAATCTAAATCAAAATCAAACAGTTCTCCAATGCCCTCGCACTTTGGACAGGCTCCATATTTCGAGTTGTAAGAAAAACTATTTGGTGCCAAAGGCTCGAATGAACGTCCACACTCCGGACAAGCATAATGAATACTCATTAATATATCTTTTTCTAAATCAAAGTCATACAATATAATGTTGCCATCACCATAGTTTAAAGCCAAGTCGCACGATTGATACAAACGATTTACCTTCTGTTCATTTACGATTAATTTATCTATAACTAATTCAACATTGTGAGTTTGATAACGAGAGAGCTTCATTCCCTCGACAATTTCAAGGAATTCCCCGTCGACCCTTACTTGGGTAAAGCCAAGTTTTAAAAATTGCTCGAAGAGCTCGCGGTAATGTCCTTTCCTTCCTCGAACCACTGGAGCAAGTATTTGTACCTTTTTCCCAGAGTATTCTTCTATTATTTTTTGTACTATTTGGTCGAGATTTTTTTTCTCAACTGGAATATTGCAGGCTGGGCAATACTGTACTCCAATTTTTGCAAAGAGCAACCGCAAATAATCGTAAATCTCCGTTACAGTACCAACAGTTGACCTTGGATTATGGCTAATCGTCTTTTGTTCAATTGAAATACTTGGAGAAATCCCCTCAATTAAATCAACTTCGGGCTTCTTATAATTACCTATAAATTGACGAGAATAAGCAGACAAACAATCAACATACCTTCTATTTCCTTCACTGTAAATAGTATCAAATGCAAGCGAAGACTTTCCAGAGCCAGATAGTCCTGTAATTACAACAAATTTGTTTCGCGGGATGTTTAAACTAATGTTCTTTAAATTATGTTCTCTTGCCCCCCGAATGTTTATAAATTCAATTCCATTATTGCTTGAAATCTCCATTATAATAAATTAAAAAGTATTTAAACTTTAAAAAACGAATAATTAAAATAGAAATTTTGAAAATCACCACATATCTATTATTGAACCAATTTATGATAAAGACCTCTCTGAAGCTTTGGTGTGTGTCGACTAAATCTTTTAAATAATTAAAATAATGAATATTTCACTCCTGAATCATTATACTAATTTATAACTACATTTCTTTACAGTACTAAAATCAATGATAAAATTAAATTTACAATACTATATATTTAAAATTTTAATGAGGGTCAAAATGGTAAAGAATGTTGTTAGTTTTGTTTTACTTATTGTTTTTATAATTTGTAATTTTATTTATGTACGTTCAGATTTCAAAATTTCTGGAGAATTTCGAGTTCGAAGCGAACTCGATGGCAGAGACTTCTTAAATCAAACTTATCCTCAATCATTTACCGCACTTCGAGTAAGATTAAATTTTGAAAAAGTTATCAATGAGCACGTTATGTTCTTTGCCCAAATACAAGACTCGCGAGTTTTTGGCGAAGAAAAAAGCACACTTAAAGACATGAAAAACTTAGACCTTCATCAAGGATTTTTAAAAGTAAAAAACATATTTGATACTCCATTTTTTATGACTTTTGGTAGATTCTCTCTTGAATATGGTAGGTTTAAAATTTTTGGTCCAAATGCTTGGCATAATGTTGGTCGTAGTCACGATGGCTTCATATTTGGCTACAACACGGATAAATACAAAACGGATATTTTTATAACCACCCATTCGAACTTTCTAAGTTATCGTGCTGGCGCTGCAAAAGTCTACGAAAACTATGATTACAAAGAGGCTCCGGCCGACACTGGATTCAACATCTTTGGCTTCTATTCAACAAATAAGCTGTCTCCATTTCTTAACGGTGAATTATACTCATTTTATGAATGGGACCGGCATAGACCCAATGGCAAAGACATGCAACTTGGTAGGTACACTCTCGGTACTGCCTTCGAAATTGCACCATCATCGTCACAATTAAATCTTAGATTTGAATTTGCCTACCAAGGAGGAACAATTTTCACATCTGAACTTCAAAACATTTCGGCATTTTTAATTCTAATAAATTTACAATATAAAACTAAATCATTGGTTGCTTCTTTAAATGCCGACATTAATTCTGGAGGTGACCCCAAGAAAACAAATAAATATAAATTATTTGATAATCCATACTCGACTAAACACAACTACCAGGGATTTATGGACTTTTTCACTGGCTTGTCTGAAAAAAAATTTTCGACTGGAATTTATGGATTAAATGACTACTTCATCCGACTTATCTATACCCCGTGGAATAATTTTAACCTTCAGTTTGATGGACATTACTTTACAACATTTGTCCCCTTTGAAAATTCAAAAGGTGAGAAAATTCATAAATATGGACCAGAGTTGAATTTCCTATTGCGTTACAAGCTATATGAAGTAGTGGAATTTGAGTGGGGTTCAGGAATATTCTTTGCTAATGAAGCTATGAAAGAATTATATAACCAACTTCCCAAAAGAGCGGGCACCGATAAATTTGACCCTGCATTTTGGACTTATATTCAAATAAACGTCAAAATTTAAAAAAATTTCATAAGTATTTTTTCAATTCAAATTCATTTAAAAATAGAGATATTCCCTAATTTTTTTATAAAGTTCCCAAGTGGATTTTACATCTTTAATGCAATACATAGCTATTTCAGTAAACTTCCCATATTTAAAATACTCGGAAACATTAGAACCATCGATACCAAAAGACTTAGGTGATTCAATCCCAAAAGAGCGAGTGTAAAAGTCAAGATTAAATTTTTTAGTTGCTGAGAAGTAAAATGTTGGTTGGTAAAATGTCAACTCATCCAACAAATCTGTGTGAAATTTGTAATTGAATTTTGTGCCCTCCATAATGTTTCTCGTTGGTTTCACTCCAAGAATAGCCGAACGAAGCATAATAAATGGACAATCGAAATTCCTTCCATTAAATGTTATTAGGTGTATTTCACTGTACTTATCCAAAACTTTCCAAAAATATTTTATTGCCCTCCGTTCCGAAACAATGTAAATTTTAACATCATCAATTATTTCGATTTTTTCGGTTTCATCATCCAAAGAATTATCGACAGCATAAGCCACAGCCTTTGTCGCAACTTCTTGCTCATCTTCTATTTCAACAAAATACAAACCAATACAAATAATTTGTGCGGTGAAGGGTGAGAGACCCAACTCAGTCATTCGTTTTTGTTTTTCCTCCTCAGTCAGTAAGTTCCTAAACAAGTATTCCTTTTGAGATTCTGAAAAAGTATCCCAATCCAACGGCGATGTTTCGATGTCAAATACTAAATATTCCTGTTTCATAAGTTATTGTTGAGAATAAAAGATTAATTTTGTAATTTACAAAAATAATTTTATCATCTATAAAGTTATGAAAATAATTCGTTTTGTATTAACATATTCTTTGTCTTTATTTGCTATAATGTCAATTACTTTTGGCTGTAGCACACCAAAAAGGGAGGAAATTCATTCAGCAGATGTACTTTTCCTAAAAGCAAAACAAGAGTTGGACAAAAAAAGATATGAAGAGGCCGAGAAATACTTCGATTTACTTAAACTTCACTTTCCAGCTAGTCAATATGCTGATGACGCGCAATATTATCTTGGAATAATCAATTTCGAAAAAAACAATTACATTATGGCTTCCTTTCATTTCTCTACACTTCGGAAATGGTATCCTAATAGCGAATATTGCAAAGAGGCTTTGTTTAAAACTGCAATGTGCTACTATAACTTGTCTCCACCTTTTGATAGGGAACAAGAATACACTTTCAAAGCAATCGAGTATTTTCTTGAATTTCAAAATACCTATCCCAACGATACCTTAACCAATTTTGCAAACATTTATCTGAAAGAACTTAGAAATAAACTTGCTTACAGAAATTACTTTACAGCCTACTTGTACTACAAATGGCAAAGTTATCGCTCTGCGTTAATATATATCGATATTGTTCTTGATGAATACCCCGAAACAGACTTCGCTGAAGACGCTCTATGGTTAAAGATTCAAATCTATAATGACCAAGGCTTTTATTTGGATTTAGAAGAGCTATTAACACAATATAAACAAAAGTTTCCTAAAGGCAAATATCTTGTTCGAGTGGAAACTTTATCCAATTCACATAGAGCAAAACAATGAATGCCAAAGCATTTAAAATCCTCATACTAGTGTTTTGTTGTATTAACTTTTCAAATGTTTACGCACTTAAGCCCTATGCCATTATAGTTCACGGTGGAGCTGGAACTTATAGTACAGATTCATCTGAAAATCACCAAATTAAACATGTTCTGCTTTCAGCGGTTGAAAAAGGATATTCAATATTAGAAAGTGGCGGTTCATCTCTTGATGCTGTTGAATCTGCGATAAACATTTTAGAAAACTCCTTTCTCTTTAATGCCGGGCGGGGTTCAGTTCTAAACGAAGAGGGTTTTGTAGAAATGGACGCATCCATAATGGAAGGAAAAAACTTGCAGGCTGGAGCAGTTGCCGGGGTTCGAAATTACCCAAATCCAATCTCACTTGCTCGTCTAGTTATGGAAAAAACCCCACACGTGCTTTTTGCCGGTGAAGGGATTAATAGGTTATTAGAAAAATTCAAGCTTCCCAAAATACCCCCCGACTCACTTAAATATCGACCAAAAAATGAGGAGCACACAAAATCCCCTAAAGAAAAACGCGGGACTGTTGGTGCTGTTGCGATTGATATGTATGGCAATATATCCGCTGGTACCTCAACAGGTGGAGTATCAAACAAGATGGTAGGTCGAGTTGGCGACTCTCCCATTATTGGCGCTGGTACTTATGCAAAAAATTCCACGTGTGGTGTATCATGTACTGGTTTAGGTGAATTTTTTATTCGTCAAAGTGCTGCATTCCAAGTCTCTGCATTAATGGAATTTGCTCAATATTCATTAAGTAAAGCTGTCACCTATGTTTTAAACGAAATTTATAAAATGGGAGCCTCCGGCGGGATTATTGCAATCGACAAAGATGGAAACCCAGCTTTTGATTACACTACTCAAGGCATGCCCTGTGCTTTTAAAAGTAGCAATGGTGTTTCCTGGATAATAATTTTTAAGAATGAGCTTGAAAAAAATAATCACAAGTAAATGTTCAATATTTTTAAATGTTTTTTGTCTATAATAAGTCAATAGATTGCTATGAAAATGCAACGCATAATGCTAAAATCAAAAATTCACAGAGCAAAAATAACAGATGCAAATCTTTATTATGAAGGTAGTTTTACTATTGACGAAGATTTACTCGAAGTGGCTAATATATTACCATATGAAAGAGTTTCAGTTGTAAATATTAACAATGGTGAAAGATTCGATACTTATGTTATTCCTGGGGAACGAGGAAGTAGACAATTTTGCTTAAATGGCGCTGCTGCCCGCAAAGGTGCAATTGGGGACGAAGTAATTGTAATTAGCTACAGTATTTATACCGAAGACGAAATAAAAAATTATGAGCCAATAATAGTACTTTTGGACCAAAACAACAACATAGTTGAAGTTTCGCATAAGACCGAACCTTACAAAATCGTAAACAAGAGGTAAAAAAGTGCTTGGTATAGCGATTCTCGCTGCCGGTAAAGGAAAGAGAATGAATTCTCCAGAACAACCCAAAGTTCTTGCATTGTTAAATTCAAAGTCGCTTTTAGGTTATGTTTTGGATACTGCTTTAACTTTAAATCCCTTGAAAATTTATGTTATAGTTGGGTACAAAAAGAATTTGGTCGTCGATTTTGTAAATAAATTCTATCCATATCAATTTATTGAAATAGTTGAGCAAAAGGAACAACTTGGCACTGGACACGCTATTCTTCAATTGAAAAATGTTATCGACTTAAGAATTGATGATTTACTTATTTTATCGGGAGATGTTCCCCTAATTACCTCGCAAACCTTAAAAAAATTTATCCAATTTCACATTGATGGCAAATTTGATTTGTCATTGATTTCAACCATTGTAAACAATCCAAGTGGTTACGGTAGAATAATTAGGGAAATTAATGGAAAAGTATTATGTATTGTTGAAGATAAAGACTTAAAACCAGGTGAAGAACAAATTAACGAAATCAATGCTGGAATTTATATATTTCGAATTGAAAATCTGTTTAATTTTTTGCAATTCGTCAAAAATGACAATGCCCAGCGAGAATATTATCTTACAGATTTAG
Source organism: Candidatus Kapaibacterium sp. (assembly GCA_937927515.1). Classification (GTDB taxonomy): domain Bacteria; phylum Bacteroidota; class Ignavibacteria; order Kapaibacteriales; family UBA2268; genus Naka2016. The sequence continues at coordinate 77,519 of CALBDO010000001.1, forward strand.
TCGAGATTTATCGACAAAATGAAAAATCCATTGGTGCTTTTCTCATTGAAAATCACCGAGAGGTCTTAGGCATTAACACACAACAAGAACTATTACATCTTGAGGAAATTGTTTCACAAAAGTAAAATAAATAATGATATTAGGAATAAATCACATTGGAATAGCTGTTTTAAACATAGAAGAAAGTTTAAAAATATTCAAGAAGATTTTTGAGTTTGATAATTTGCATATTGAAACCGTTGAATCACAAAAGGTCAGAATTGCCTCTTTTAACGTTGGTAATGTTTTAATCGAACTTACAGAACCAACTGCAGAAGACTCTCCCATAATGAAATTTATACAAAAGAAAGGTGAAGGTATCCACCACATTGCTTTCGAAGTAGACACATTAGCTAATGAATTAACTAGACTACGAGATAACAATATTATTCTTGTAAATCAAAATCCTGTCGAAGGAGCAAACAATATGTTAATATCTTTTATACACCCAAAATCTACAAGTGGGGTTTTGATTGAGCTTTGTCAAAAAAACAATGTTATGTTTAACAATAATAAACATTGAAAATGCCGCTATTAATTTTAGTCAGACATGGCGAATCTGAATGGAACTTGCAAAACCGCTTTACTGGTTGGGTTGATATAGACCTATCACCTCGTGGAATTGAAGAAGCCCATCAAGCCGGAAAAATACTAAAAAAGCAAAATTACCGCATCGACGCTGTTTTTACTTCCGTACTTAAACGAGCAATTAGAACAACTGAAATAATTCTCGAGGAGCTGGGGTTAAATGGAATGCCATATCAAAAGAACCAAGCTCTAAACGAAAGACATTATGGAGACTTGCAAGGTATGAATAAAACTGAAATCGGAGAAAAATATGGTTTCGAGCAATTAAAAATTTGGAGAAGAAGCTACGATGTTGCCCCTCCAGGTGGTGAATCATTAAAAGACACACAAGAAAGGGTCCTGCCCTACTACCACAAAGAAATTGAACCTTTGTTGCGCCAAGGCAAAAATGTTCTTATCTCCGCCCACGGTAACTCTCTTCGTGCATTAGTGATGTTCTTGGAAAATCTTTCTAAAGAGGAGGTCTTAGAATTGAATATTCCTACGGGGGTTCCTTACGTTTACGAATTGGATGCAAATTTAAATATCATCAACAAAATCATTTTGGAAAACAAGGTAGAACTATGAAAAAATTAATATATATAGCCTTTCTAATTATTATTTGTCTTACGTCGAACTTTATTCACGCCCAAGATGAAAAGATAATTGTTAGTTCTTTAAAGAAAGAACTGGCTCGATTTCTTGACAAGCTAAAAACAGAACAATATCCTCCCTACTACCTTAGTTACATTGTCTTCGATATTGAAACAGCAACGATTAGTAATTCTTTTGGTCGCACTGCAACTAAGAATAACTCAAGAAATAAGATTTTAAACATAGATTTGAGAGTTGGTAATTATACGCTCGACAACACACACAAAACTGAAATTGACGCATTTTCATTTTCTTCATATCAAAATACAAAATTACCACTAATAGGAGATGAAAAAGCACTACGCACATCTATCTGGAATGCTACGGAAAAAGCATATAAGGACGCAACGAAACAATACCAAAGTGTTTTATCAAATAGAGCTTTAAAAGTCAAAGAGGAAGATACCTCGGCGGATTTTACTCAGGAAATCCCACCTACGATATATTTCGAACCCAAAGAGACTTATAGAATTGATTTAGACAAATGGGAACGGATATTTAGGAGAGTATCTACTTTATTTCGCCAAAATAAATGGTTACTTGATGGAAAAATCTCATTCTCATTCGAAAATCAATATAAAATCTTCGTAGATTCTGAGGGAGCCGAAATATCTCAAAATCAACCTAAATTTAGAATAAACATTTTTGTCAGAACCAAAGCTGATGATGGAATGGTTCTATATCTTTCAAAGAACTTTTTTGGTTTCAAAGAAGAGGAACTTCCACCAGAAGATTCAATTAAATCTGCTTTGGTTGAATTAATCGATAAATTAAAAAAACTAACCAATGCTCCCTTAATGGAAACATATTCTGGACCAGCCATACTTAAAGGGGAAGCCTCTGGTGTGTTCTTCCATGAAATATTAGGACATCGTGCCGAGGGTCATCGGCAGAAGGACCCACGCTCTGCGCAAACATTTAAGTCTTTCCTAAATAAACAAGTTCTTCCAGAATTTATTGATGTTGTTTTCGATCCAACAATCTCGGAACTCAATGGCACGAAGCTTTCTGGATTTTATAAATACGACGACGAGGGCGTAAAAGCACAGAAAGTTGTATGCATTGAAAACGGAATTTTCAAAAATTTTATCATGTCGCGTTCTCCAATCGAGAATTTTCCTAAATCAAATGGCCACGGAAGAAAAAGTTATGGCTACCGTGCTGTTGCAAGACAATCGAATTTAATAGTGGAATCCTCTAAAAAAGTCCCTTTTGCAAAATTGAGGGAAATGTTAATTGAAGAATGCAAAAGACAAGGAAAGGAGTATGGGTTACTTTTCGAAAAAGTAGAAGGGGGTTTTACTTTTACAAGCAGAACCATACCAAATGCTTTTAATGTTTTACCAATAGTTGTATATAAAGTCTATACTGATGGACGCCCTGATGAATTAGTACGTGGTGTAGATTTAATTGGTACTCCATTGACTACTTTTTCCAATATTACTGCTACAGCTGATGATATGGAAGTCTTCAATGGAATTTGCGGTGCAGAATCTGGACCAGTCCCAGTCTCGGCTGCTTCCCCAAGTATTTTAGTATCAAAAATTGAAGTTCAGAAAAAAGAAAAATCCGAAGAAAAACCACCAGTTTTGCCTTCTCCCTAAAAATATAATGAAAATGAACACTGAATACTACGAAAAACAAAAAATCAACAACTTAATAACGGGACTAATAATATTCTTTGCAGGAGTGTTGCCGCTTGGTTCAATTCTTTACTCATATTACCTTCTTTTCGTAAGACAAACCAACACTATTTCGTCTAAAAGCCAAGAAACTCTCACATTATCATCTGTAGTTGTATTGTTGTTGTCAATATTTATTATATATTTATTTCTGTCTTTGAAATTAGAAATTAAAGTAAACAATAATGGTATATATTTTAGATTCTTCCCATTCCACAAAAAGTTTCGACTTATACCATTTACTGATATCAAAAATTTTAGAATTAGAAGATTTAGACCTATACTTGAATACGGTGGTTGGGGTATAAGGTATAGCATAAAAAGGAATGGAGTTGGATATACTATCTCTGGCAAGTACGGCTTGCAATTGGAATTACATTCTAACAAGAGGCTTCTCATTGGAGTAAAATATCCAGAAGCAATCTTGAATGCTATGAATTTGTTTATTCCAGAAAAACATATTTTAAACCAAAATGAGTGAAACGTATGAAAAAATTACAATGTCTTTTTGTTATAATTTTTACTATTGCTTGTTTCTACAGCACAAGTGCAATTAGTCATTTCGAAATACTTCAGGCTTTAAAAACCGAACTAAAACGTTCCATGGATAGTCTTTACATCGAAAACCTTCCAAAACCTTATTTTATAGAATATTCCTTAAAAGTGTCTGACGTCTACCGAGCAACCTCATTCTTAGGTTCTATTGTGGACTCGAACACCACCAAAAAAGCTACAATAAACGTAAAACTACGGGTCGGGGATTATCGACTGGACAACACAAACTATCTTGACTTTTCATTTAGTTTTTTCTTTGGTGGTTTAGAAGAAAGTTCTTCGACACGCTCTGTACCAATCGATTTTGATTATTACTCTCTGCGAAGAGAACTTTGGCTTGCGACTGATTTTGCCTACAAAAGTTCGGCTAAAACATATTCAAAAAAAATTGCCACTTTAAAGAACAGAATAATAAAAGATACATTACCAGATTTTGCACTTGCAAAACCTTATAAGTTTATCGACACTGGATTCACTTCCCCTGCTATAGATTTTTCCAAAATTTGCATAATGATAAAAAACCTATCTGATATATACAGAGATTACCCTCTGATTAATAATTCCTTTGTTTCATTTGAATATATCAAAGACGTTGTTTACTACGTGAATAGCGAGGGAAGCGAATATATAAAGCCCAATTTCTTCACTGGATTTGAAACCGCCGGCTCGCTGCAAGCTCCCGATGGCATGCCTTTAAATAATTTTTACTCCGTTTACTCCACAACACCAAACAATTTACCATCCTACGATTCATTACAAAGAGCTGTTAAATCAATTTGCAAAAACTTGACCGAGCTACGCAACTCCAATACTTTAGAAGATTCATACTCTGGTCCAATTCTATTCACTGAACAAGCTGCAGGTGAAATCTTTGCACAAGTTTTTCTTCCTAATCTTGTTGCTCAACGCCCACTATTAAGCGAACAAGGTACACAACAGCTTTCCCGTTATAATGCATTTCAAACAAAAATCGGTGGAAGAGTATTACCAGATTTTATGTCTGTCCATTCTGTTCCTTTGAAAAGCGAGTTTAACAATATACCGCTTATAGGACATTTCAAGGTAGATGACGAAGGAACACCAGCTGAGAACTTAACACTTGTAGAAAACGGTTATTTAAAAACATTACTTGCCAATCGTACCCCTACCAAAAGAATCCTAAAATCGAATGGCAATGACCGCAATGGTTCGCCAATGTTCAGCAACATAGAAATTGTATCGAATAGTAAATATAGTAAACCATATAGAGAACTAAAACAAAAACTTATCCAGCTTTGCAAACAAAGAGAATTGCCCTATGGTATTATTGTAAAAAAAGTTATGAACCAAAACATTTACGCCACAGTCTTTCCACTGATTTCCCCAATAGAATTTAAATTCTCCGGTGAACAAAATGTTATAACAGTGGTCGAAGCCTACAAAGTGTATCCAGATGGACATGAAGAACTAATTCGAGGGGGTGAACTCAAAGGAATTACACCGCAATCATTTAAGGACATAATACTTGTAGGAAATAAAACGTATTTACTCAACCTACTTGCACCAGTAATTTCTTCTTCCTTTTCATCTGGTGGTTATGTGAGTGCTTCGATTTTAGCTCCTGATTTACTTTTTGAAGATGCGGAAATTCGCCCGATGGATTTCGACTTTCCCAAGCCACCATATCTTGAAAATCCTTTAATATTGAATGATTAAATTTTGTGATAATATGAACTCTAAATCAGAAGACTTTGGGGCTAAAACACTCTCTCTTTTGTACAGACATCGTTTTCTTATACTTGCTTTCGTATTCGTTGTAACTTCAGCTTCAATTGTTATTTCATTGCTCCTACCAAACGAGTACACTGCAAAAGTAAACGCTGTTCCACCCAAAACAACCACCTCATCAGTGGAATCTTTAATCGGCGGCTTAAGCTCGACTTTAAGGGATATAGGGCTTTCAAAATTGGGAGGTAAAACCGATGGAGCTTATTCTTTCTTAGTCATTCTCGATAGTAGAACCGTAAAAGATAGCTTAATAAATAAATACAGATTCGACACAATTTACAACATTCCAAAATCAAAAATGACAAAACTACGCAAGAAGTTTGAAGAAAATTTGGAAATCACCCTTGAACCAGAAGGCAATTACGTAATCTACTTTACAGATAAAAACCCAATTCGGGCTGCAAACGTCGCAAACGACTATGTCGCAATCTCCAACTCTGTTGCTCAAAAAATCGTCCAAACAGAAGCTGCATACAACAGGGAGTATCTTGAAAAAAGAATTTCAAGCATTGATACGTTAATAACTGTATATTTAGATTCACTTCAAAAATTTTCACAAAAAAACCTAATCTTCTCCCCCGACGAGCAAGTAAAAGCAATCAGTTCAAGTTACATTGATTTAAAAGCAAACAAAATTTCACAAGAAATTCTTTATGAACTTTATAAAACAAGATACGGAGAAAACGACCCAGTAACTTTTTCTCAAAAAAACATACTTGATAATCTTAGTCGAAAACTTAAGGAATTTGAGGACAAGCCGGGTTTTGTGGGGAATTTTCCACTCAAATCCCTTACAAAAGTTGGGGGTGAATTCCTTCGTCTTTATGCAGAATTAGAAACATTTACGAAAGTAAAATCTTTTCTTCTACCCTATCTCGAAGAAAATCGATTAAATGAACATCGACAATTACAATACTTAATTATTCTCGACAAAGCAACACCACCAGACCAAAAGTCGAAACCCAAAAGGTCCCTAATTGTTCTTGGTTCTTTTTTCGGCTCCTTCATTTTGATTGCCTTTCTCTTAATTATTTATGACAATTATTTAAACCTACTAAAAAAATTAAAAAACGTAAGCTAAAATGAATGTGGCTTTCGACCTGAGACAAAAAAAGGTGTTGCTTCTTTTATCAATTGCCTCGCTTGTATTGCTACCTATACTAAACTTCACCATCGACAAGGGATATGCAATATATCTCCTAATTTTCGTTATTATTTTACCTATTATCTACATTTTTATCAAAATTCCCAAAACTTGGATTTATACTGTCGTTTTGTCTTTCTCCATATTTCTTATCTATAGAGGAGATGACGATAAAGTTGCTTTTCTTGAAATTGCTATTGCAATACTCATTTATCCTGGTTTACTTTTATATTTTTTAAACAAAATTCTTTTAGATAGAAAGCAACTATTCCAAAACCTGGGTGATTTATTTCTTATTCTTTTCTTTGTTTTTCTACCTTTGAATGCTATAATTGCGTATCTGAACGATGTAGACTTATACCGTTGGCTCCGCGAAATTGCTATACCATCATTAATTTTGTTGTATTTCCCAATAAGGGAATACATTAAAACAGATAAAGACATAACTATACTATTATTTTGTGCTCTTGTTGCAGCAATATCTTCTATAATTTACTTAGTTTATCACTACAAAGAAACTATACTAACAACTGCAAATTATGCTTACGAACTTGTTTTTGGATTAGGAGCAAAAATAAAAATCAACCATACTATATTTACTGGTGCATACTTTGTATCAATCATTCTTTTCGTAACAAGAAAAAACTTAGTCCTAAGAATTATTTTGTTCTTTACTTCCTTTGCCTCCCTTGTAGCATTAATTATAACCGTAAGCCGTACATTTTGGATAGTTACAATAATAGGTACAATAATTCTTTTTATATACTATGGTTGGGAAGAACGACTAAAATTCCTCTTCTTCTATTTAGTGATTATAGTTGCCACTCTTAGTTTCATCATTTATACTTTTGGAGATAATTACAAAATTGTTACCCGTTTAATCGAATATCGTTTTCTTACAAGTGCTCAAGGTAAAAAAGATAAATCTGTATTGGGAAGACTTGCAGAGTATCCTATCGTTCTAAAAGGTATCGTTGAAAACCCACTATGGGGTAATGGCTTCGCAAAAAAAATTCGTTTTCGGGACCCTATTTTTGTTCGCACAACTACGAGCCATAATATACACAATGGTTTTACATCATTGTTATATAGAGTAGGCATCCCAATGAGTCTTCTTTACATAAGTTTTTTCATTTTTTACTTTCTCCGAGCAAGTAAGCTCATTTTAATATCAAAAGGGAATTACTTCCAACCTTATGTTCTCTCTGGTTTTATAATTCTCATTATTCTTTTTATTTCGCAATTTACTAATCAACAGTTTCTATTTAGAGACTTCAATTTCGGTGCGTTTATCTCAATTGCAATGATTGAGTTTGTTTATCGTAAATATAAAAGTGGTGAAATATCAAATTAGTTATGGATTATCTCTACCTCGGAACAATTGTTGGACTAAAAGGCTTAGATGGGACACTAAAAGTAGACAGTGGCGATTCCCTGTATATCAATCCCGGAGCCAAAGTTAAAATCGGATACTCATTAAAATTCTCCCAAGAATTTACAGTTGCTGAGTATAAAGAAACCTTGTCGAAATATAATTATCTAAAATTATTAGAAGCAAATAATATCGAAAAAGCAAAAAAACTAATTGAAAAAGGAATATTCGCGAGAGAGTGCGATGTCTTACAAGACAGTCCCGAGGATAAATTTGAAAGTACAATCAATTATAAAGTTGTAGACATTTATACTGGTAAGGTTATTGGCAAAGCAATAGATATAATACCAAATCCTGGGAACAATTTGCTGGTTATTGCATCTAAAAACGGCGAATTTTTCATCCCTTTCGTTGATGTTTTCATAAAAGAAATTGAACATTCTTCTAAAACAATTTATATTGAACAAATAGATGGTTTAATTACATAAGGTGCCGACAAAATGGAAAAAATGAGAATAGACATAATTTCTGCAATACCCGAAATATTTGAGTCTTTTCTGAAAACCAGTTTAATTAAGATTGCTCAGGATAAAGGACTGGTTAAAATTTTTGTTCACAATCTACATAAATATTCAAAAGATAAGTTTGGACATATCGACGATACACCCTATGGTGGCGGCTCTGGAATGATAATTAAATGCGAACCAGTTTTTCGTTGTATTGAAAGACTAAAAAGCGAGAGACAATACGACGAGATAATATATCTTACTGCCGATGGAACACTTTATAACCAAGACATAGCAAACGAACTTTCCTTGAAAACAAACTTAATATTTCTTTGTGGTCATTACAAAGGAATTGACCAAAGAATAAGGGATGCATTAGTAACAAGAGAAATATCTATCGGCGATTATATACTTACTGGTGGGGAACTCCCCGCTATGCTTGTAATAGATTCAATTATTAGACTCATCCCCGGCGTCCTCGGGGACCCCCAATCAATATTTGAAGATTCTTTTCAGGATGGTCTTTTAGAACCTCCCATTTATACAAAACCAGCAGATTTTCGGGGATTGAAAGTTCCAGAAATTCTACTAAGTGGAAATCACAAAGAAATTGCTAAATGGCGATACGAACAATCTCTAAAAAAAACCCAAGAAAGAAGACCAGACCTTCTTAGTAAATAATTTCTTTTAAAGCATCTTCAATTGTTTCAAACTTAAATTTATATTTTTTTTCTTCCAAAAGTCTTTTAGGAATAATTCTTTGAGAAGACAACAGAACCTCCGATTGTTCTCCAAATAATAATTTTACCAAATAATCCGGTATAGAGAGAATAAATGGTTTGTTTAAAATTTTTCCAATTGTTGAAATTAAATCCCTAAACCTAACTGGATTCGGAGCTACAAAATTATAAATGCCTTCGAAAGACTCATCAGAAAGACTTGCATAAATTAAGTCCAACAAATCAGTTATGTGTATCCAAGAAATCCACTGCAATCCACTGCCAATCACAACACCAAAACCAAATTTGTAAGACATTAAAATTCTTTGCAATGCAAGGTCATCTTTCTTTAGTACTATTCCAAATCTACCAATGATTAATCGGTGAGGAGATTGTAGATTTTGTGCTGTTTTTTCCCAATCAACACAAACACGAGAAATAAAGCTAGTGCCAGGACTCGCTGTTTCATTAATAATTTCATCGGAGGTATTTGGAAAATATCCGATTGCAGAAGTACTGAAAAAAACAATTGGTTTTTCTGTATAGTTATTTAACTTATCAACAATTGCTTTCGTCGTGTCTATTCTACTTGAATAAATCTGCTGTTTGTATTTTTTACTCCACCTACGACCTATTGAAGTTCCAGATAAATTTACTATGGCATCAACTTCTGGAAAAACTCTCTCCCAATTTTCGTTCCAGGAAAAATGCTCTTTACAAAAAGGAAGAGCTAATTGGGCATTTTCCTTGTTTCTTGTTATAGAAAAGATTTCGTTTCCTTTTTCGTGGAGATATGTTGCAAGTCTTTTACCTATTCCACCAGTTATTCCTGCTATGACAACTTTCATAAAGACTAAAATATAAAAGTAATCCCAAATTTAAAGTTATTATTCATCAAAGGAGACTCGGTATTAAATGGCCAATTCATTTTGGTTTTTCTTAATTCATAAATTCCGAAAGACAAGCCACTCTTAAGTAGCGAATTTACAATCGGCACTGCTTTAGGACTGGAATCAAGCACCTCTTCGATAAATTCATCTAATAGAAAATGTGAAACTCCCTCGAGGCAAAAACTACCTAACCAATACCAAAACTTATGTCCTGGGTAAATCAAGGCTCTTTCAAATCGAAAATCGAATGAAAAATTATTAAACAAGACCAAAGAAACTCCAGAATGAAATGCATTACCAAAGCGAAATTGGTCGGAAAAATTACCCAAAAGTAAAGTATCTGATGGTTGTAAATCACTGAGACCGTCAAAATCAATTTTAGACCAGATAAAAGAATTGCCAAAAACGAAAAAAAGGTAGTTATTTGTACCCAACATATAACCCCAGCCATCATCACTTAGGTCTAAGCCAAATCTCCACATACTTACATCAAGATTACCCTTCTCATTCGAGAGCCATTTCGAAGAATAATTACCAATGAAAAGACCACTACGCTTAATTTTGAAGATAGCTTCATCTTGTGCTTTCTCTTCGAACATGATTTTTGTAAAGCCAATGTGAAAAATTGCGAAATTTTGAATTTTAAAGTCATTGCTGGATGAAATATTTGAATATTCTATAGAGTTAAATCCAGAATACAAGGACAAATGTGGATGTTTGTCCAACCGTTCTTTTAGATGGAAACGGCGTATTTGACCCTTTTCGGTGAGTGTTTTATTAGTATCATCGTCGAATGATGCCAATTTCGCATGGGTCAAATTAAATGAAAAGCAAAAGAAAAATAAGAGAATGAATATTTTTTTCATATCGATTTCGGTTTATTAATTTTTTAAATTATCATACGAACGAGAGAAATAAAAGTTTCAATTTTTATTTGATAGTGGTATTGTAAAAAAGAACTTGCTTCCTTTTCCTTCTTCGCTTTCCACCCAAATACTTCCGCCATTTGCTTCAACAAATTCCTTGCAAACGATAAGTCCCAATCCAGTACCTTTCTCGTTTGCAGTTCCCAAGGTAGTATGATGTACATCAATGCGGAAAAGTTTATCGATAGTATCCTTAGACATTCCGATGCCAGTGTCTTCTACGCAAACTTCTGCGAAAGCATCTTTTTCCTTAACTGATACTAAGACTCGACCATTTGGATATGTAAATTTAATAGCATTCGTGATTAAATTCCTCAAAACTGTTGTAATCGAATTTATATCTGCAAAGACTAATAATCTCTCGGGTAAATCAGTTGATAATTCAACTTGTTTATTGTCTGCGGTAAGTTTCAAAAGAGAAATATTCTGAAGTACTAAATCCGTTATATTAAACTCTATTGGAGAGATTTGAAGTGAACGAGTTTGGGTTCGAGCCCAAAGCAGAAGGTTTTCAAGCAAAGAATACAACTGGGTAGCACTTTCTTGCAAAGGTTCAATGAATTGCAGAATATCTTCTTTTGTAAAGCTTTCAAAATCACTGTACAAAAGTTCAAGAACATTCTTAAACGCACCAATTGGATTTTTCAGGTCGTGTGCAATAATCGAGAAGAATTTGTCTTTTGTTGCATTTAATTGACGCAGTTTCCGTTCGGATTCACGCAACTCTTCTTCTGCTTTCTTTCGAAGTTCGACCTCTTGAAGAGCTTGGTCCCTCATTCTTTTATGTTCTTTAATACGATATGAAAGATATGTATAATCTTCAGCAGAGATAATACCCAAAATTTCATCATTAAGTTTACATTTCCAATTACTGACAGTTGTATGTAGCAATCTGGGTTGAGCATTTGGTAAAAATGATGGGAAAAAATTTTTATGTAGTTGCGTGGAAAACACTACTGGAGGTCCTCCATCCAATACCGAAGAGATAGGAACAATGTACTTTGGCTGATTAAGATGTGAGAACACCTCGGTAAGTTTCTTGCCCGATAAGTTTTCGAAATTAAGATTTGTCCAAATTTCTAATTGTTTATTCCAAAAAAGAATCCTAAAATCTTTATCAATAATACAAACACCAATCGGAACAGCATTGAATAATTCAAAATGAGCAATATCGATATTCATATACCTAATCTAAAAATCCACCTTTTTCTACTATCTTATTCAATTATTGAATTATAAAAGGCACACTTTCTAATTTACAAAGGAATAGAAAATCCCCTTCAATATCAAGAGATTCAATTTTGAAATGAGTTCGTGCATATAAAATGAGCCCATTTTGATTGGATGAGATTTCAGACGAAAGGACTTGATTTAAATTTCCAGTAACATACAAAGGAATTGAGTAATTTAAAGAAATACCAAAATTATTTGCAATCGAGCCAACTAAAGAATTCAAAACAATGTTTCCTATTTCAGACAATGTTTCTGCTTGAATTTCATCAAAGTCCAAATCGTCGGTTTGGATACCAGTGAATGCTAAAACGAGTTTAGAAGCCTGTTCAGTTGGGAAAATTAGACAAGAACTTCCAGAGATTTCACCAGAGAATATTAATAATACACAAGAAAGATTATCACTTTTACTAATGCTTTCAAGTTCATTAATTAAGTTTTTATAGTCAAATAATTTAATTGATGGAACAGAGAGAGAGACGTGCTTCCCCGATAATGAATTTAGTAGATTTGCCGCACGCCCAACACCGATATTAATCATCTCTTGAAATATATCAAGATGAATATTTGTAAATACCATATTCAAATCAATTGTTTTATAACATTAACAAATTCCTCCTCTTTTGGAGGTTTATTAAGAAATGCAACAGCCCCAAGTTCCATACAACGGGCTTTAGTAGTCTGTTGAATATCAGCAGATATAACCACAACCTTTTCAGTCCTTTTAGACTGATTGAGATTTTTCAACACCTCAATGCCATCCATATCAGGCATAAGCAAATCAAGGAAAATTATGTCGAAATTTGATGAATGAATCTTTTCCAGTGCCTCGCGCCCGTTCTTTGCCTCCTCGATGTCGAAATTAAAATTTGATACAAGTTGGCGTATCATACGCCTAGATATTAATGAATCATCAACAATTAAAACTTTTTTCATTTTACATTACAATAATTATATTGCACATTAAAACAAACAAATTAATATAATATTATGAAATTTCCAACTATTTTTTTTGAACCCATTGAGGAATTTTTAAAACTGAACAGCCCATTTTTCAAATGCTTTGATTCTGTAAGTGCCTACAAATTTTGTGAAAAAATTGCAAAAAAACATTATGAAAACTTTCCCGTCGCCTCTTGGCTTTTACCAAGAGAGGAAAGAAGATTCCTATACAGTATCTACGCTTTTGCAAGACTTGCCGATGACATAGCTGATTCTCCTTCCCTCTTAATGTCTCAAACTGAGAGGTTATCGGCTTTACAATTTATTGAAAGCAATTTAGAAAATCTAACGGCTACGAAAAACGTAAACAATCCAATTTTTCTTGCTCTTCAAGATACAATTGAAAAAAAGGAGCTCCCTCTCGAAACGTTTTTTCGACTCCTTACAGCGTTTAAAATGGATGTTAATTTCGTACAACCACAAGATTGGAATGACTTAGAAAAATATTGTTCATTCTCTGCTAATCCTGTAGGAGAGCTAGTGTTGAGAGTTTTTGGGGAATATAACGAAAGAACTATTAAATTTTCTGATTTAATTTGTACTGGTCTTCAACTTGTTAATCTCTGGCAAGATTTAAGCATTGATTTAAAAGTTGGCAGATGTTACATACCGAAAACGTATTTTGAAAATTACAAAATTGATACTTCAAATCTCTTGAACTACAACGTAAAAGAAAAGCTTAACTTAGTTTTTAGGGAAATTTTGGAAAAAACCAACGAATACTTTTTAGACGGATGGAAATTGATTTGGCATTTAGAAAATCGTAGGCTACGATACGAAATTAGTGCAATTATTATTGGAGGAATTAGAATGTTGAGAAAAGAATTTAAACTAAAACACAATTTACTCCGTAAAAGACCAAGATTAAATCTTTTTGATTATATTTACATTTTCCTTAATGCCTTGATTTAGAATTGTGATGATGCCTTTGACAGTTGTCGACTTGGCTGCTTTTGAAAGAGTAAACCCACCAAAAATCAAGACATCAAATTTCCAACTCGCTTTTAGCGTATTGCCAAAGGAGGAACGTATCGCAATTAATACAATTTACTCACTTTTTTCATACATAGACTCAATAGTCGACGACGGAGGTATATCCGAAGAAAATATTTTGAAGAAAGAGAAGAGATTGAAATTCTGGAGAGCAGTCATAGATGAATTATACAACGATTCATTACCAAGTTCAATCTTTTATCCCCTTTATTATGCTATCAAGCGATTCTCAATCCCAAAGCAATACATAGTTACGCTCTTTGATGGTTGTCGGAGAGATTTATTCCAGAGAAGATACTCAACTTTTAGTGAGCTAAAAGACTATTGCTATAGTGTGGCTAGTGTAGTAGGTTTGATAGTGATTGAAATATTTGGCTACAAATACCCCGAAACCCGAAATTATGCTATAAACCTTGGTTACGCTATGCAACTAACAAATATACTGAGAGATGTGAAGAAAGATAAAGACAGAGGGTATGTGTACATCCCGCAGGAGGATTTACAAAAATTTAAATACTCGGAGGAGGAATTACTAAATGAAGTTTACAACGACAATTTTATAGAATTAATGCAATTTGAAACTAAGCGAACCAGAGAATTTTTTCATAAAGCTCGCTCACTACTACATCCAGAAGAACGCATAACGATGTTTCCCGCAGAGGTGATGGATGAAATCTATTATCGGTTACTTGAAAAAATTGAATTGAGAGGATTTAATGTTTTTAAAAAAGAGATAAAAGTCTCTATCATTCATAAGATTACCATAACTTTGAAGCACTGGCTATCAATTTTACTTTTTATTAAACCTTTTGCAAAAGTAAATTAGATAAAATTTGGTAATTTTGTTTTTTATTTGCATTTTGATATGGAAATAAAATTTAGTGAAGAAGAGCTCAATAAAGTAGAAGAACTTAAAAGCAAGTATCCTAATTCTAAAGCCGCTTTGATGGGTGTTTTGTGGTTAGCCCAAAAAAAATTTGGTTGGATATCACAAGAGGTTATCGAATATGTTGCAGATTTGCTCCAGTTGCCACCTTCCCACGTCGACGGAGTCGTTAGCTTCTACACAATGTATTTTAAAAAGCCAATGGGCAAATATCACATACAAGTATGTACAAATGTGTCTTGCCTTCTCCGCGATGGTGAAGAAATTTATCATTACATTTCAAAAAAATTGGGCATTTCCAATGGAGAGGTTACTTCAGACGGCCTTTTTTCTTTGGAAGAAGTCGAATGTATGGGAGCTTGTGGCGGCGCACCAATGATTGCTGTTAATGAAAATTACTTTGAAAATATCGACATCGAATTTGTCGACAAACTCATTGATAACTTACGGAAGCAAGATGGTCTTTCTTCTTAAGCAAATTTATTTTTCAAGAATCTTCCTGGTAATAATCATTACAACGCATATTTTATTTTATTTTTTAGGTAACAATATAGTTTACAATCAATTGGCTTTGAATCCACATCTTGTGATTTACGAAATTCAAATTTGGAGACTTGTTAGCTACCCAATACTCCCTCTTTCCATTGCCGAGGCCTTCCTTTTCATTTATTCATTCTGGGCTCTTGGACCCAAAGTTGAAAATTGCTTTAAAAAAAATTACTACCCTATTTCATTGTTTGTATTTATTTTTCTCCAGGGGTTATTAACCACAGCCCTTTTTGGGAAAGAAAATTTTTATCTACTCGGAACAGAGGGTTTATCCTTTTACCTTATCACCCTTTACTACTTGACATACTTTCGTATAGTTAGCCAATATGAATCTCTACCCCTTCGAAATATGGTTCAGACTGCCCTTGTTGTATTTTTTTGGTTAATGGCTGCAACTCTCGACTCATTTATTTACGAAAGAAATATCCTAATCAACTCATTCTCTTTCGCAATTGTAGGGATTTTTGTTGGCACATTTTCTTACCTTCAAAATCGCTCGTTCGCAATTGAACTAATACAACAAAGATACAGAGATTTTGTCTCTTTCAAAAAGAAGCTCGAAGAATTGGAAAATTCAAATATACAAGATGTCGAGCATTCCCTTATCAAAACAGAAACTTCATCCATTTTAGTGGACAGTCACCCAATGAAACAAAATTTAACAGAAGAAAACCTAAACAGAATCCTCGATAAAATCTTAGAAAATGGTATTGAATCGCTAACCGATGAAGAAATCAAATTTTTAAAAGAATACTCTAAGAAAATTAATAAATAATGGAGAATAATTATGAAAAAGGAAGATTATTTAGTACCAGACAAAATTATTGAACACTTTGATATAACAAAGCACAATACAGTAGATTTATTAGAATCTATGGGTAAGATGGCTTTTCAAGCCAGGAATTTGCATCGAGCTGCTAAAATTTACGACTTGATGCTTAACGATAAAAATTGTACAATTATACTTACCCTTGCAGGCTCTCTTTTTAGCGCTGGATTGAAAAAAATCGTTGTGGATTTAATCCGAAACAATATGGTCGACGTAATTGTCTCAACCGGTGCGATAATTGTCGACCAGGATTTCTTCGAAGCTCTTGGGTTTAGGCATTACCAGGGAACACCATTTGTAGATGATAACGAACTTAGAGAGTTGATGATTGACCGCATTTACGATACTTACATCGACGAAGAACAATTACGAGTGTGTGATATGACTGTTGCCGAAATTGCCTCAAAAATCGAGCCTCGACCCTATAGTTCAAGAGAATTTATTATTGAAATGGGAAAGTATCTTGCAGAAAATAACAAAGGTGAAGATTCTGTTGTTCGAAATGCATATGAATTTGGTGTCCCTATATTTGTTCCAGCTTTCTCCGACTGCTCTGCTGGCTTTGGTTTAGTATATCATCAATTTCATAGTAATGGTGCTACTGTTTCAATAGATTCTGTAAAAGATTTTCTCGAACTTACTAAAATAAAAATCAAAGCTGTAGAAACTGGAATCATAATGATTGGTGGTGGTGTGCCAAAGAATTTCACGCAAGACGTTGTTGTCGCGTGCGATATACTTGGTGTTGAAGCACCTATGCATAAATATGCTATTCAAATCACAGTAGCCGATGAACGCGACGGGGGCCTTAGCGGTTCAACATTAAAAGAAGCAAGTTCCTGGGGTAAAGTTGAAACCACATTTGAACAAATGGTGTTTTCTGAAGCAACAATTGCATTTCCCTTGCTTGCCTCTTATGCTTACCATAAGAATAAAAATCTAACCAGGGAAAGACGGAAATATAACGATTACTTAAATCTAAAATTAGAAACAGTAGCAAAGTAGTTCTATTTCGTAATTATAAGTTAATTTAAATTACTTTGAGTTTCGTAATGTCACCAAGGTTCTTATGTTTCTAAAAAACTATCCTGATAAAATCAGTATAATTAATTTTGAACATTAAATGGCTTTGGACTGAAAGTTGAATAGTAAAATCATATCAGAATAAATAAAAAGATTTGCTATGCGTATTGAAAACCTTTCATATACTAAGAGTCATTCTGAATTCATAATTTTTTTAATAATTTTCACCCTAGCTGTTATTGTACCAATGTTTATTTTCAAAGCGACCTTGGAAGAAATTCTAATTTTCTCCTCTTCCTATGTATTTATCAGTGCCATAGCTGTAATCATCTATGCTTTGTTTGGGATTCACAAGATAGAATTCCACCCAGATAAAATCAAAGTCCAATTTTTTATGAATGGAACCAAAACCATACCAAAGGAAAAAATAGATAAAATAATAGTACAATATCAACCACAAAGCAGAGATATACCAGAACATACTCATTTCACTTTTTACTTTAATGAAAAACTTGCTTTAACCTATTTTGCAAAAAGAAAATTTTCTATTAACAGTAACTTTTTAAATGACAACGCTAGAGGTAAGGAAGTTTACAAAGTGCTGTCTTTTTTAAATGAAAATTATCCCCACAAAGTCCAAATTCTCGATTTTTAAGACTAAAAATTGTTGCACTGTAATCTTTTTCAAACAGATTCAAGAGTTGCGTTGCTCTGTTTTATTTATTGTGCAAAGAAAATCTAAACTTTTTATGACTTAGAACAACACATAATGGCTATTAAACTATAATTGAAAAGAAATAATCTATTTAAATAAATATTTTAAAATTAATATCAAACAAAAAAAAGACGCTTGAAAAAGCACGATAAATGCTCCCGTAGGTAAATCGAAAATTATGGACAAGAAAATCCCAACTTCAGAAGAGATAACACCAAAAATTAGGCTAAAAATTGTCATTTGAGAGAAAGTTTTGCTAATTAGTTTCGCAGTAGCAGCAGGTACAACTAAATATGATGCTACAAGCAAAATGCCTACCAATTTGATAGATATAACAATTGTAATAGCAATTAGAACTGAAAGTAAGTAGTTATCAAATTCAACGTTAATTTTATCAACCTTTGCAAGTTCATAATCAAAGGTAGAATATGTCCATCTCTCCCACCAAAATAAAAAAATAACCAATGTTATGAGCAGGAAAACCAAAGAATATAGCAAATCATTTTTTGAAACCAGCAGAATCGAACCAAACAAATAAGAAAATGCATCTGAAACATAACGTTTATTGATGGAAATAAATAAAATGCCCAAAGCAACACTAACAGCAAAGAATATCCCAATTGCTGTATCAACCTCTAAAGATGAATTTTCTTTCAAGTACGTCAAAGCTATTGCGACAATGATTGTAAAGGGTATGGAAACCCAAAAAGGTTCGAATTGTAGCAAAAGTCCAAGAGCAACTCCACCAAAAGCCACGTGAGCTAAGCCATCACCCAAAAAACTCATTCTTCTTTGCACGACAAACACCCCATACGAGCTGCACAATAAACTTACAATTAAACCAGCAATAAAAGCATTTTGCGCAAAACTATGTAGAAGTAGCTCAGTCATCCTTTCTCAAGATAAAGTCCATATTATGCTCGTGACCTAAATGTCCAAATGTTTTCTGAAGGTTTTCCTCTGTAAACACATCTTGTGGTTTACCTAAAGCCACCACACTTTTATTCAAAAGAAGCACAGAAGTTGAGTGATAGTATGCATACTCCCAATCGTGAGTCACCATGATTATTGTAGTTTGATTCTCTTTTTGCAATTTTTCTAGCAAAAAACTAAAATCCGTTTCAGCAATGGTATCTATTCCCGTTGCAGGCTCATCCAGTAAAAGAAGTTTGGGCTTTCGAATAAAACTACGGGCAAGAAAAACTCTTTGTAATTCCCCCCCAGATAACTTATTGATTTGTCTATCCTCTAAATGTTCCAAGCCACAAGTAGATAACACTTCTTTTACTCTTTGTCGAAGTACATCATTTAAAGCAAATTTCCATCTACCGGACCAGCCCGTTGCCACCAGTTCATAAACTTTTCCAGGGAAGCTTCTATCGATGGTCTTTATTTGGGGAACATATCCAATATTTTTATAAGCAACGCTACATGGTTTTTTCCCGAAAACTCGCACACTACCAGATTCAGGCTCTACCAAACCCAAAATTGTCTTAATTAAAGTTGTTTTGCCACCACCATTTGGTCCAACAATTGTTAGAAAATCTAAGGACCTAACAAATAAATCTACTTTATTGAGAACACAATATTTACCAAAAAATACGGATAGTTCGGAAATTTCAACAATGGGGTCTTTCATTTAAGCGCTTCATAAATTGTTCGAGCAAATGAAAGCACAAAATCCTCATAAGTTTTTATATTTTCTGAACCAAGGGGGTCGAGTTGATAGACTTTAACGTTCGTGTGATTGGCAATTACTTCTGCTGTGTGCGGATTCAATTGAGGTTCAGTGAAGATAGCACTAACACCACTTGTCTTAATCCGATCTATTAAATCTGCAATGTGCGACGGTGTTGGTTCGCTCCCAGGTATTTCTTCGATAGCTCCACCATAAAGCAAATCGAAATCTCGAATGAAATACAATAATGATGGATGAAAAAGAAATATAGGTTTATTCTTAATAGGAGTCAATAAACTGTCTAACACTCTATTGATTGAGTCAATCCGTTGTTTAAATGTCCTTGCATTTAGATGGAAAGCTTCTTTTCTCTCTGGGTAATTAATAGCGAGGATACAAGCGAGAGTGTCTATAATCGAATAAATCGTTTTGGGAGATGTCCACAAGTGAGGGTCGGGTGTAAGGTTTTCAATGTAACATATCTTTTCCTTTGGAACTAATGGAAGCAACTCAATACTATTTGTAACATTTTTCGTGACCCAAAAATCAAAATTTTTAGAAACAAAGAAAAAAATTTTTGAACTTTCTAATTTCTGGATATCAGAAACTTTTGGTTCAAATGTATGTACGGAAACATTAGAAGGAACAATAAATTTAACAAAGGTATCTGAACCTACTATCTCCTGAATTATCAACTTTAAAGGGTAAATTGAGGTATATATATAATTATCTCCATATTGAGTTTCTTTTGAACAAGATAATAAAAACAGCGAAACAATGATTAAATACTTTTTCATAACTTTTTGTTTAGATGGGCAACAATTTGTGTTCTAATTTCCTCAACTGTTGGCAGACCTTTTAAGTACACACGACAAGCAAGAGTTGGATTTGGTGGAATTGGCATATTCTCGAAATCTTTACCATTGATTAATAAAGTTGGGGACCCACGAAAACCAAATTTTCGAGCAAGTTCTTCAGTTTCAATCAAAATTTCTTTGTAGTCCACATTAGGAATTCCGTTAACTGCTTCTTTAACCCTTTTAATCATTTCCAATGAATTGGGACAACCACGAAAATATTGCACTATAACTTCAATCATCATTTAACCTTAAAATTAAAAAGACGAAAGAAAATATAAAAATTGAATTGAAATGCATATCTTTTACTTTATCAATAAAACTGTATTTAGGTTTCCAAAGTAAATAAAATATATTCCCTTTGTCAACCTTGAAATGTCAACAAGTACATCTACGTATTTCTCATTTATTTGATAGCAAGAAACTTTTGCCGAGGTGATTTTCTCGCCCAAAATATTACAAATTTGAACAGAGAAACACTTAACACTCTCGATACTTAAAACAATTTCTAAATCATTAGAATTTAGTAATCTTAAATTATTTTTTGGGGGAACTTCCGAATCAATAAAAGAAAAAGAAATAAACTCAAATGCACCAATCGATGGAGGATTTGAAAATCGGTTGCTGTCGTAATCATACATTGGAGGAATATTTAAATTCAAATCGACCAACCCTTTTCCTATCGCTGGTGAAATTAAATTAAGTCTAAAATTGCTATCTGGTTTACCTGCAAACTCGGGGTCTTTACCATAAATTCCGTCATCTTCTTGGACTGGAAGATTAGGGCGCCAATTCGGGGACCGAACATTATACCACAGATTATTAGAGAACTTAAATGTCTCGGGAAGAGTATTAGGACCCACATTTATTGCAATTGAAATATCAGCTTCGGTGTAACAGATATTGTTTACAAATACATTATAACCACACTTTAAAAAACCCTCGACGTTTTCTTGTAAAATTCGTAGGAACCATTTTTCTGGATTTACGAAAGTATTATTCGTAACTGCACATTCTATTGCACCAACAAATGCAATCGGGGCTTGTGAACCAATAATGATATTTGAACCAACGTAAATCCTTTTTGCTTCATAATTTACACCATTTGGACGAAAATAACTTAAACCAGTTGAACCTCCAATGTTGATCGCTCGTAACCCTCCATTTACAAAAAGATTTTGCAAAATCTGTATATTGCTCGACCCACCTTTCATCTGGAGACTATTCGAACCTGCATTACGAAAAGTGTTTTTTATTATTCTACCATCGTGACAGCCAACCATATCAATTAGACTCCCACCAGCAGAACCATTTTCAAAAACACAATTTTCGATAACAAAGTCATCAACTCCAGAAAGTTTCAATTCGTCATTGTTTCCAGTAGCGTTCATTCCTCGCCAATGACAGTTTCTTATAATTATAGATTTTGATGGAGTATCGTAGCTTCCCCCATCATCAATATTAATACCATTTCCAGTTTGTCCTTCAAAAATCAACCCCTCGATAATAACATATTCAATGTCTACAAAATGTATAGCTTCGGTGCTACCCCGAAAGATTACCGAATGACCAGGTGCAGATTTGATGGTAACATAGGCATTCACTCTGCCTTTTAAATTAGAGATAAACTGACCTCCAGGGTAAATTCCCGATGTTATAAGGATTGTATCGCCAGCAATAGCCTCCCTTGCTGCACTTGTGAGATTGGTAAATTCGAAAATATTTGGGTCTGTTCCAACTATGAGAATTTTGCACTCAACAGACAATGTTGCAATGAATAACAAAATTAAAATTGCCATTTTCCCTACTAAAACAATTCTTAAAAAAGATTAATTTAATAAAATAATATCTCACAATGTCATCTAACCAAATTTAATGACATAAAGACTATTTTTTTCAATTGAAAAAAAAATTTCTAGTAATACTTTCCACAAAGATTTTTATACCTCCAAAAAAGTGAGAATAGTCATAAAAATAGTATTTTCAAATTTCCAAAAGCAACATTAAAAGATTTGATGTAAAAGAAGTAAAAAAAGAAAAATTAAATTAGCAAAGTTTATGAGAGACAAGGAATATTACATAGAAATATTTATTCAAAATTTTATCTTAAAATAATAACTTAAACCAACAAATTCCAAGTTTTTGTTAGTTTTTTTAAATTTAGAATTTATTATTTTTATCAATTTTTTTTGTTATTTTAATTTTTTGAAAACTTTACTTTTTAAAATATTTTATGAAAAACAAATCACCCCCTTTTTCATTTTCCTTTAATGATTGAAGTAAATAATATATTTTGATTTTCTATAATAATTATTTATAACTATTTTAAGGAGTTTTTCATGAAAAAAATATTTATTTTACTAATTTTGTCATTGTTAGTTGCTTGTTCAACGTCAAAGTATTCACTCCCAGACCAATATCCATTTACTCAAATCAGCAGCAGTGACGGGATTGAGCTTTATTTGTACCGTGGTACAATTGGCAATACCTGTTACATCGGAATTATGTCTGGAAAGGACGAACCTAATATTACATATTTATCGGGTATGCTTGTTTACGACTTTTTAAATGATCTAACAAGTATTGAAAAAAAATCATTAGAGAACAAACTAGACGAAATAATAAAAGATTACAGCGTTAACATATTAGACAACAAAATCATTTTTACAGATGTAATAAAAGAAAAAATCTCTAAGATTCCCTCGAGCATTTTAAATGAAAAAGTAAAAAAGTTGGGTGAGTTCACCTGTTCTTACGCAGCAATTTTAGAAGAACTCATGAAAGGCAAAAACTCAGAAGATGAATAAAAAGCAGTAGGAATCTTTTGAATTTCAGTCCTGCCCCTTTGTAAGTAATTATATACTTAGTGTTAATTTTTACTAAACTAAAGTTGATTCATAAAATTTCGGGAAATTTCAACTTTACACTATAATAGAATATTATAGCAGTAGAGCTAATTATTTCTGACTCCCTCCTGATGCATGTAAATAATTTCCACTCATTTTACATATTCTTTAGAAATCTACTATGTTAAATAGTGTCTTATTAACTTTTTTCTTTTAAAAATAATTTTCAATCTGATATAAGTATCTGAAAAATGAATTACTTAAATTTTGATAGTATAATTTTTGAAGTTTGTAACTATTTTTGTACTTAGGATTAAAATTTACTAGAAATTTTATGGAAAACATATTGTCGGAAATTTTTTATGCTTTATCTCACCCAAATAGAATAAAAATTTTAAAGATTTTGAGAGAGAATAACAATCTCTGTGGTTGTGAAATGCTCACATTAGTCGACATGGAACAATCAAATTTGTCCAGACATTTGAACTCCCTTGTAAGGTCTGGTATACTAAAATCCTGGCGGAAAGGTGTAAGAGTTTTCTACGATGTTACAGATGAAAAAATATTTGAGATAATTGATTTAGCTGAACAGATTGCGCGAGGTTTAAAAACATAATAAACAACACAATGATAACATTTATTTATTTTTTATAAAAAAATATGATTTGTTGCTCATATATTCATAAAAATTATTTAATTTTGTTTTTTAATATTTTATTTAGGAGGGAAATATGAATATAGACCCAACTGAAGCAAAAAGAAAAAAGGCTATTCTAATTTGTACTTGTAGTTTTGCATGCCCAAGCATGAAAGACATAAACTTTGGCGATTTGGCTGAAAGAATTCGTCTTGAGCTGCCCCACGACTACCTTTTATTGCATCCAAGACTATGCGAGGAAAACGGTGAGAACCTTTTAGCAGACTTGCTAAAAGATGGGGTTGTATATATTACACCCGCTTGCAAAGAAGAAAAGCAAAAAAAGCTTTTAAGAGATGGGTTTCAAAAGGCTGGCATAGAAATGAACAGCAATTGGAAACCAGTTTCAATTTCTTTTAAAGATACAGAAACCGCTTTCAAAGATATCAAAAAAGCTTTAGAGGAGGACTAGACATGGCTGGACAAACATATTTAGGAATACCAAGGGAGGAAATTCCTTGGTATCCAACAATCAATCCTGATTTATGTACAAAATGCAATGCTTGTATGGATTTCTGCACAAATGACGTCTTTGCTGCAGGCGAATTTTCAACAATAGTTGCAAATCCATTTAATTGTGTTGTGGGTTGTTCTGCTTGCGAAAAACTATGCGATACTGGCGCAATATCATTTCCCAACAAGAAAGAGTTTGTAAATCTCTTGCAACAATTAAGAGAAAAATATAGTAAAATTCCAAACATAAGTAGCTAATTTAAAAGTAACAAAAAAATAATGTCATTTATTCGAGGAAAATTATGAATAAAATCGAAGGAAAGCGAATTTCTTTTATCGGTGGTGGAAATATAACGGAAGTATTTATTACTCGCTTGGTTGGAGAGAAATTTACCTTAAGTAATAACATCATTGTTTCCGATTTAAATGAAGATAGACTTAAATACTTAAACGAAAAATTCAAAACCCTTGTTACAAAAGACAACAGGGAAGCCTTTTCATTTGGAGACTTTGTGTTTCTTGCTGTACCACCACCTCAAGTGAAAATTGTACTTACAGAAAATGCTTCATACTTGAGACAAGAGCAAGTTCTAATCTCTCTTGCTGCTGCTCTTCCTTTAAGGGTTATAGAAAACACATTGAATATGAAAGTGCCAGTTGTACGTGTTATCCCAAATACACCTTCGCAAGTAGGTAGAGGAGTTAACCCATTTTGTTTTGGTACTTACGTAACCGAGGAACAACGAAAAGCCACTCTGGAGATGCTTAACTTTTTTGGTGACGCAATAGAAATTGACGAGTCTCAAATCAATCTTGCTACTGCTCTGACAGCTGTTGGCCCTACTTATTTGTTTCCTGCTATAAAGTCATTAATTGATTTTGCAATAAAGCATGGATTAGATAAAGAACTTGCTTTTAGATTAGTAAATGATACAGTCGCAGGCACTGCAGAATTGATTAAAACAACCAAAAAGGACCCCGACGTTCTTAAATTGCAAATTGGAACAAGGACAATTAATGAAAACGAGGTGGCAAGGTTATTCTTAGATGCAGTAGAGACAGCATTTAACAAAATTTTATTAAGCGAGAAAAAATTAACTGAATAAATTTTAAAATCCTTAACATTTTAATGAAAGTATAAATGCTTCCATTTCATTCGAGTAACAACTACTGTTCATGTAATTTAATAATATTCAATATTTTTACTCGTTTTAAGTAATTTTTATCAGGGATTTAACTTATGGAGTGGCTAACTAGTCTTGAAAATGCAAAAGAAGAATCTATTAAAACAAGAAAACCAATTCTTTTGATGTTTGTAATGGATGGATGTAAAGGTTGCAAAAAGATGGGGGAAGTAACTTACAAAGATTTAAAAGTGATTCATGAAATGACCGAATGGTTTGTATTGTTAAAACTAGATTTGATAAAGGATAGAGAAATTAGGAAGATGCTGGGTGCATATTGGACACCTGCTTTTTATTTCCTTGATAGTAATGGAAATTCATTTTATCATTTTAACGGTTATTTACCTGCAGATGAGTTCAGAGCAATGTTGCGAATTGGAATAGCTGAAACACTGATGCCCCGTGGAAAATATGATGACATAATTAAAATTATCGATAAGGACCTGAATGAATTGGAATGGACTTCATTTTATACCAAACTATTATTAGCACGAGAAACTGCAAGGTACATCAAAACAAAGGACAATTCTACGCTTAAAAACTTAATTAAAGAATTGCAGACTACACATCCCCTTTCAACCGAAGCCAAAATGTATTTCTGGGATGTTTAATTTAGAATTCATTTTTCAGATATTTACGTGAACTTGGCATGATTTTATTTTCATTAACAAAATTTTTCTTTAAAAGAACTGTAAATACGTTTAAATTTTTTTTTTGAGCATCATTCGTTACTTACTAATAGCAACTTTGATGAAAAATATGTTAGACAAAAATTCTTTTGAGGATGTTTTTGAGTTTTAACAAATTTATTAAAATGTTTTATTGCTTAAATTTTGTCTGTTTCAATTTTATTAACTATTTTTTAAAAGGAGTTTAAAATGAAAAAAATGGTAGTTTTACTGTTTCTATGTTTGATATTTTTAAAGGGTTTAGCTGTAAGCCAAAATAAAGTAGACCAAAAAGAGCAAGTTAAACCCAAAGTTACCTTTATTGAGCTTGGTTCTGTTCGTTGTGTACCTTGCAAAATGATGCAACCAGTAATGAAAAACATTGAAAAGAAATATGGTGAACAAATTAAAATTATTTTCTACGATGTTTGGACACCAGAACAAAAAAAGTACGCTCAAGAATACAAAATTAGAGTTATTCCAACACAAGTTTTCCTGGATGAAAATGGAAATGAATTTCATCGGCACGAAGGTTTTTACCCCGAGGAAGAAATAGACAAGTTATTAAAATCGAAAGGGTTGAAAGAGAAAAACTAATTCAAATTTTCTGAAATAGTTGATTATATTTCATAATTTTAATTAAAATCCACTAAGTATAAAATGTTAGAATCGATTTTTAATTCTTTATATTCTGCGATGTTTAGCAGCTATTGGATGGCTATTCTGGCATCATTTATCTGGGGCATTCTATCCATTCTTTTATCTCCATGTCATCTGTCCAGCATCCCACTTATCATTGGATATATCAGCACACAAGGTAATATTTCAACTGCAAGGACATTAAGTATTTCTTTTGTTTTTGCCGTAGGAATACTAATTACAATTGCATTGATTGGAACTATTACTGCTTCTCTTGGTAGAATAATTGGGGATGTTGGAGTATTTGGTAACTACTTAGTCGCAATTGTTTTTTTTGTGGTTGGACTTTATTTGCTCGATATCATAAAGTTGGACTGGGGGTTTGGAGGAATTAAAAGCATAAAATCCAAAAATATACTTGGTGCTCTGATTCTTGGACTACTTTTTGGTATTGCCCTCGGACCTTGTACTTTTGCTTATATGGCACCTGTCCTTGGTGTAGTATTTCAGACAGCTCAAACAAACTACCTGCTGGCAATGTTTTATCTCTTGTCATTCGGATTTGGACATTGCTCGGTGATTGTCGGAGCCGGTACTCTTACAGTCCAAGTTCAGAAATATCTAGATTGGAGTGGAAATTCAAAAATAATATT
Source organism: Candidatus Kapaibacterium sp. (assembly GCA_937927515.1). Taxonomy (GTDB): domain Bacteria; phylum Bacteroidota; class Ignavibacteria; order Kapaibacteriales; family UBA2268; genus Naka2016. Next base: position 105,242 of record CALBDO010000001.1, read on the forward strand.
GTGGACTAAAAGAATTTGCGGTATTCTTGTAATTCTTGGGGGTGTTTATTTAATTTTTGGATATTGAAAGAAATTTATATAATGTTTACTTGTTTACTGGATAAAGTTAATTGAGAATAGGATACACTTTATAATTTTCACAATGTCAAACATTATGGAATTCAGGTTTAGTTAATTTTTTCACAATATGTGATTATTTTCAACCCTTACATACCCATTAGTTTTCCATATCATTATTAAAATTATTTAATTATAAATTTATTTCCTCCAAGCATAGCTTCTCACAAAAATCAAGTCAATAAAACCTTAAGGAAAAAAGAAGACAAAACCAACTATCAGAAGGTCTTTAAATTTCATCCATCACAAAAGAACAAAATAATCAATAAAAGAATTTTTGTAATTTTGTATTGTGGTCCCGTAGTTCAGGAGGATAGAACAGCAGTTTCCTAAACTGCGTGTCGGGGGTTCGAGTCCCTCCGGGACCGCTACCAAATTGGAAAATACCTAATTTAAATATTAGTAGCATAACCATCTTTAAAAGCCAACTATTAACATTTTTTTGCTTAAAAATTAGTTTCAATCCTTGTTTTGGTGGATGTTGGTCTTAAACAAAAATCCAAAAATCTCATCCTAATTATCTTGAATAGTTTCAATCCTTGTTTTGGTGGATGTTGGTCTTAAACAATGGCGTATTAGATTTTGCCAAAGCTCGTAACATTGGTTTCAATCCTTGTTTTGGTGGATGTTGGTCTT
>CALBDO010000002.1:0-10000 GCA_937927515.1 Candidatus Kapaibacterium sp.
AACTGGCATTCCCATCATAGGCCAAACAAATGCAACAAAGATTGTTAAAACAATCATAAGTATGATGCTCATTATCAGACCGTTGCGGAAGAATTCTCCACTGGTAAATTGCTTACTTTCGTAAGCAATTGCATTTGGAGCAGCACCAATTAACAGAAGAAAAGGCATGCCAGCAGTTACAAGGGAAGCAAAGAGTATAACTTCTGGAGCGACCCCAATGTATTTTCCCATAACGAAAGAAATCGGCAGAGTAATTGCAATCGCAGCGACATTCATGATAAAGTTTGTTAATACAAGTACAAATAAAGCAATAGAAATAACAAAGACCAACCAAGGAGCATTTTTAAACAAAGCCAGCCAGCCAACAGCAAGCCAGTTTGCAGCACCAGTTTGCCACAAGCAAAAGCCAATGCACATTGCCCCGCCAAATAGTAAAATAATATTCCAGGGAATATCCTCTAAGTCCTTTAATTTCAGTATATTTAAGAGGAAAAGAATTATCGTTGGCAAAAGCATTACTGCGCTTTTATCTAAAAATTTTAATTCAGGAATGAATGAACGAAGAATTAGCAAAAACACCGAGCCGAGAACAACGACGAGCGTAATTATCTCATTCTTTGTAAATTTTCCCGCTCTTTGAGAAAGGAATTCAACACGTTCTTTCAAACCATCGATTATCTTTCGTTCGGGTTTGTATACAAGAGAAATATATATCCAAATAATAAATATCATTAACCAACCAATTGGCAGCATGAAATAAGTAAGTTCAAAGAAGGATATCTCCCTCCCGGGGATTCCTGGTGAGGAAGTTATTTCTTTGAAAATCCCAATTGCCGCAGGAGCACGAGCAGAGCCAAGCAAAGTGACGATACTTCCAGCACCGGCACTGTATGCCATTCCGATAAACAAACCCTTCCCAAATCTTGTTGGAATATCGTTCTCTTCGTACAAAGTGTGAATTGTCATTAAGATAGGATAAACCGCAGCAGCAACGGCAGTATGAGCCATAATCAATGTCAAAATCCCAATAATGATAAATGAACCTAAATATATCAATGTGGTTCTCTCGCCAACAATTTTCAACATACGATAAGCAATTCTTTGAGTTATACCAGTTCGCTGAAACGAAATTCCAATGACAAGAGAACCGAAGATGAACCAGACACTCGGGTCGAAAAAATCTGTAAAGACGACTCTTGGGTCACGAATTAAAAATAAAACTTGCACAACACCTATTAAAATGGCTGTAATCCCTATTGGGACTACCTCGAACACCCACCATATGCCCGCCCAGAGGAATAATCCAAGGGCGAGTTTGCCTTGGAATGAGATTTCGAATGTCTTTCCCAACGGGTCTGTGAAACTTGGCAAACTTGGTAAAAAATAGAACAAAAGGAAGCAAGCGATACCAAGCAAAGCATAGAACCAGCGCTTGAAATCGAAAGGAATTTTAGCTTTGGCTTTAATAAAAAATTTCCTTTGATTTGCCTGAAGTCCTGTTGATTTGTTCTTTGAATTTCTCATAGATTTCACTCGATGTCCAACATCTTAGCAATTTCACTCAGTACCTCGACAGTGCGAATAACACCAATTATTTCATTGTCTTTGACAACTGGAAGCAAGCTCATACCAGTAATATCAATCATATAAATTATTTTCATCAAATGGTCGTTGTAGTTTACGGTATGTTCAATTGGAGTCATGTATTTTTCAATGGGTTCTTCTGCCTGCTTCAAGCACTTAGTCCAAAAATGGTCGAAAACCGCTTCGACCAAGTTCAAATCGGGTTCTATATCGGGGAACATTCTCGGGTGTTGTACGTGCCGACCAAAAAACCCTCTTGGCTCTAAACTCCGCAATATATCCCGCCGACGTATCATACCTACAACTTGATTTTCCTCGTCAGTTACAAGGACACTCCTTGGCAAGGAAGACTTACCATTGGCATTAATAGTAAAATGTTGTATTAATTGTATTGCTTGTCTTATGGTGAACCATTTTGGTATATTTGGATATTTGTATAATGGTATCATTATTTCTTCTGCAGTTTTCGTAAGCATATCCAACCTTTAGTTATTCAAAACAATCACAAAATTATTCATGACAACAGACAAATTTAGTGGCAAACGACATTTGTAACATAAATGTTGGTTTTTATAAGTTACTCATCTTCTAAATTATACAATTATGGCATTTTAAAAGAATTTTCAAACATTTGGGAATGGAGCTTAAATAACTATACACTGTAGGAACAAAAAAATGATTCAATAAGGAAATTGCTCGGAAAAGCTTGATATTTTTTCGAATAAACTTCTATATTCTGATTTTACATTTGCAATATTTTTCATAAATTTGAAACGCATTAATTGGAGAAAACATGGATAGAAAGGCACTTGTTTGGTCATTAATTATCGTGGTTTTCATATTAAACAAAATCATCTTATTTGCTCAAGAGGAAGAGCAAATGAAATTTCAAGAAGAATTTCAGCCGAGCAAACAAGAAGAAGAAAAGGAACTTCCAGACAGATTAAAATACTACAAAGAAAAGTACGAAGAGACCTTCAACGAGAGCTTTGATGTGGTGTGGCGAGCTATAAAGAAATCACTCGATGATATCAGTTGTATGATTTCATACGAGAAGTACCAACAAGACGACGAGGGATACTTTTCTGGAACTTTAAAATCTGATTTTTGTGTTTTTTCAATGGGCAAAGATACAACCTTTAAAGTTCTCAAAAGGTATAGCTATGAAATGCCACTAATTCGCGGTGGCATTTGGATTAATGGTAGAATTCAATATACGTTTAAAGTTAAAGAAAATAAAGACGGCACAGTCTATCTTTCCTTTACCGGAAGGTTGAGTGGCTTCGAAGACTTCGTCACCCACCAAGTTCACTTTTGGAAGTCAAACGGTATCTTGGAAACAAAGATGCTTGAAAGTATAAAAAACAACATCCCATTAGTGCGAAGCGAATAAAAGATTTTTTTCTCCTTTTTATTAAATTAGTTTTTTCAAAACAAGGTTAAACAATGAAAGTAAAAGATATTTTAAAGCAGAAAGGACCCGAAGTTTTTACCATTGGAGAGGATAAAACTCTCGCAGATGCTGTCAAAGTTCTCTCGGCAAACAATATCGGAGTTCTCCTCGTGCTCTCATCACAAGGGAAAATCTCTGGTATAGTTAGCGAACGCGACATTATTAGAACCTTGGCAGCAGACCCCGTTAACTGTCTTTCGAAAAAAGTCAAGGATGTTATGACCAAGGAAGTTATCGTGGTCGAACCCGAAGACGACCTTGAATACGTCGAAAAGGTAATGACAATAAATAGGTGCCGTCACGTACCAGTAATAAACGAAAAAGTTCTCATAGGGCTGATTTCAATAGGCGATATTGTGAAATCTATGCTCAAAGAAACCGAGATTGAAAACAAATATCTTAAAGATTATATCTCCGGTGTAATTGGATAACAAATTGTAAACACTTCTCAAACCAAATTAGTTAATACCTCTTCATTCGTAAATATTTTTGTTACATAACTTATTTTAACGAAATCGAATCCTTCATCAGGTTCACAAAACTTTCCAAATTTAAATTTTTCGGCTATAACATAAAATGGATATCTTCTTGCAAAGCAATGCTCAGCCAAAATTTTGGTAGGTATTCCATTTATAAAACCATCCCCAGGGCAGACACAATCAGCACCAGTCATCGCAAAATCAAACCGTAAGTTCGCGTAGTTAAACTCATTAAGAGACAAAACTCTTGCATCGACACCAAATTTCTTGCAATGGGTTGCTGTCGTATCTGCATAATCAAAACCTTGCCATTTCGAGTCCAAAACGAAAAGTTGAATCCTTTTTGCCTTAGACAATCCCTCCATAAATTTCAAAAAAGTCGAACTGTATGAAGTAGTTAAAACAATGATTTCCAACCGAGGGAATGATTCTTTTATATTTGACAAGGCTACTTCAATAGTCCCTTTTGTCGACAAATCTATTTGATACAAGATATCATCGATTAATGTATTTAAGTTTCTCAAGCCAAAATTTTCAACTTTACTTCTCAAAAGATTTAAAACATTCATTAAAGCGTGCATTGTAGGTTTCGAACTCTGCAAGTTTTCAATTACTTGAAATAATTTATTTTTATCATTAAATCCAAAAAGTTGATTGAGAGCTTTAATACCAGCAAGAGACTTCTTTGCAATGGTGATACTTCCATTTTGATAATCTTCACGTATTGATTTAATTAACTCTTTTTCTTGTTCCTCATAATTCATTGAAAATATCCTCAAGATTGATACTTCCAATTTTAGTTTTGTAACGTTGCTTAATGCTTTCCACAGCAGATTTCAAGTCTTCGGAACTTATTCCAAAGTCGATGGAACTTTTGGCTTCGAGGTAAGCAGCTATTTGGTCTGCACAGCGAATTAGCTGACCATCATAAGGATTGAATTCATTTCGATTATACTTTTGTGTAATTTCCTCAATTGTTGGTACTTCTTGAATTTTACCCCCGAGTACCACCTTGTTTAAGAATTCATCTTGAGTAAAGTATTTTATTTCATCGCGCCACTCTGGCTCTAAAAGCGGAAGTATTTCTTTTTCTGCCAGCTCTATTTCAAGATAATGTATGATTGATTCGAAATCCTGAGACGAAGTTTTTACAGGAGAAATAATATCGCGAGTTAATGTCTCTGGCAAATCGTGAAAAAGACCACCGAAGAAATTATTGTACAGTCTTCTTGCACAAGGATTATTATCGCGAGTTAAAAAATAAGTGGTAGTAGCAACGAACATCGAATGACCAAGTACAGAAGTTTTTGGAATTCTAGGGGTTTGCGACCAGCGAACTTGAAAGCGTAGCTGACCACATAATTCCACAAAATCAGAAATTCTTTGCCTTGTGACGAGCTTCTGCATCCCGTCGAGAACTAAGTATTGTTCTATATCTTTCAACATATCTCGCTCTATTTTTTCAATTTCATAACCATTCGGATTTATTTGTTTTATAAGAAGAAATTCTAAATAGCTCGAGAACTTGTGTCCAGCATCAAGAATAAATCTACTGTCGTTGTCGATAAGGTCCTCCTCCACTAAGAAATGATATAATTCATCTAGAAGTAAGTCATCATTTAGTCTTTCCTTGAAATAATTGAAAACCCACTGATTCAATTTTCGATAAACATCTTGGTATTGTCTTTTAATTCGAAAGAAGATTGGATTTTTGATATCACGAATGACAATACGACGGAGCAATTCATAAACACCACCACGAATAATGTTTTCCCAATTTATTTCGCGACCATTTCTTTCTTCGTATTTAGCTAGACACCACACTATCATCATCTTGTGGGCGTGTTTGTCCAACTCAATAAATTCCACTGGTCGAAGTTTATCATTCCAACGTAGTACTGTAAATCCTTTGAACAACTCCTTGAATATAATTGATTGTGTAAACATTTAATACAAGAGTATAATCGTAAATATCTAAATTATTGATTAATTTTGTATTTTTATAAAGATTTTTAGCATTGTTCAAGACAATAGTTTTGTTATCGTTTATATTCGTTTTTTTACTTTCATTGAATAAGCATTGCTTTGGTCAACCACCTTTTTTAAATTCTCTTGATACAATAAATAAAAAAATAGCACAGGATACTTTAATTTTACCTGGTCCAGCTGCAATAAGATTCTTGCCCGAACAAGATAGTGCATATTTGCGAGCGAAAATGCTTTCAATACCTCCATCTGCTCGTTTGTACCTGGATATGAAATTGCTTGAGCAAGAAATACTTCGGCAAAAGAAACTTCATGGACTTTCGGAGCAAGAAATAGCAAAGAAAAATTTGCAAATCCCCCACGAGGTGCTCATACCTTTGCCTCAAGAAGTATCAATTTATCAATATGGACTAATGCAGTCCCAATTTATCCCATTTGTCCCGATTACTAAGCCCTTTGGCGCAAAAGTACCTCTTTCATCAATTGGGAGTTTATTAGGTTTTGTGGAGGATGTTTCACCCTGGTTGGAATACGATTTAGATGTTGAAACTGATGTTACAGTTGCTATTTACAACGAAAGAGCCTTGATGGTAGCAACGATAGTTGATAAAATTCAAGCCCCAGGACATTATCGTTATTACTGGAGTGGAAAAGATAACAACGGAAAACAACTTCCCCGTGGCGATTATATTGGTGAGATTCGTATTGGTAAGACAAAATACATACGCAAAAGGATAAGATTGGAATAGGCAAAATGAGTGAAATTTTGTTCGTTTCCCCTTACCCTACAAAGCAAAGGCTAAACGAGGGTTTTATTCAAAGAGTAAACGAGATAGACATTCTTTTTTCCAGCAGCAAAAGAACATATCTGGATATAAGATTTAAATCTAATTTCAAACGAAAAGTCATTTCAAAAAACAACACAGAAATCTATCATCTAAATTGGCTTTTGCATTTCAAAACAATAATAAAACTACTAAAACAACATACAAGGATTTTCATCCACTCAATCTATTCGGGATTTAGAATTTTTCCATACATTCTTTTCGCAAAGACAAAGCAAACAAAAGTCTGTTTAGATTCTCACGGGGCATTTCAAGAGGAGCTAAAATATAAAGGAGAAAAATTTACACCCACATTATATGGATTCATCGAGAAATTGATTCTAAAAAAGTCTGATTTTGTAATATTTGTTTCCAAACCACATGAGAATTACTTTTTAAATAAATATCCATTTCTTGATTATGCAAAAAGATATGTCATACCGACTTGCTCGTCCAAAGTTTTTAAAAATTACGATGAAACCAAGAACGAAACCATCAAGAGTAGATATCAAATCAAAGAAAACGACGTGGTATTTGTCTATAGCGGTAGCACAGAGGTTTGGCAAAAAATCGACTTGATGATGAGCTTGATAAAAAAATTGATTCGAAATAACTCGAATTATAAGTTTTTCTTGTTAACAGCCAATGTTCAAATTATGTTGCAAAAAGCAAAATCAAACAATATCTATCCAAATGAAAACATTAATATTCTTCACGTACCAACAGAAGAGCTTGGTAATTACTATAACATATCCCATTATGGCTTTGTACTGCGTGATGAACACATTTTGAACGAAGTTGCTTCGCCAACAAAACTATTGGAATATCTTTATTTTGGCATAACACCTATTTTAAAATCCACTAAACTAGGCAATTTCACAAATTATAAAATAGACTATTTAACAATTAACGACTTGAATTACTCATTACCAGCACAGAAATCGACAAAAAACATCGAGATTGCGAACCAAATACTCAGAAATTACAATACACAATTACAAAAGCTAAAAAATGATTTACTCGCATAGTTGAACATGAAATATAAGTGGTTCCTTTTTTCGCTGGTAGTTTTTACGTTACTAATTATAAAACCAATCATTCCTTCAAATGGTAGAATTTCAAATATGCTTGCTATCGTAATTTTTATGGCTCTATTGTGGTTAACCGAAACTCTTCCTATCGGAGTTACAGCTTTGTTCCCACTGATATTATATCCCATTTTTCAAATTTCAAATGCTAATCAAGTTGCAATAAACTATTTCAATTCCACAATTTTTTTGTTTCTCGGCGGCTTTATGATATCAATTGCCATTGAAAATACGGGGTTGCATAAAAGGATAGCACTTGCTTTGCTGAAAATACTTGGACAATCAAAAGACGGGATTTTGATGGCATTTTCCATTTCATCTTGGTTTCTTTCAATGTTTGTCTCAAATACTGCAACTGCACTCATTATGCTACCCATCGCTGTTTCGCTAATAAACAATGTATCGAGCAACATTGATTTGAAATCACAGGATAAATTCGCAAAATCAATTCTATTTACAATCGCATATTCATGCTCTATCGGTGGAATTGCAACACTTATTGGCACACCCCCAAATCTTATTTTCCAGAAAATTTACACATTAAACTTCCCCGAACTTCCAGAAGTTTCCTTTGCAAAATGGCTTTCAATTGCATTCCCAATATCAGTTCTACTTCTTTTTTCAGAATATTTTCTTCTAAGGATTATCTTCCTAAAAAACTTGCCATCAAGAATAATAAATAAGGAGAAATTAATTGAAAACAATTTCTACAAGCATAAAATTACAACTCCAGAGGTTATAACACTCGTAGTATTTATTGCTACTTGTGGACTATGGATGTTTAGAAATTCCTTCGACTTGGGCTTAGTCAAGATTCCTGGATGGGCAGACTTATTGGGTCTAAGTAATCTAATTGATGACTCAACAATTTCGATTTTTTCAGCAGTATTACTATTTATTCTTCCTTCAAACTTTAAAAACCTAAGTAAACGAATATTAACAATAAACGACTTGAAGAAAATTCCTTGGGATATTATTCTACTCTTCGGTGGTGGTTTTGCATTGGCCGATGGATTCGAATCGACAGGTCTTTCGGACTATCTCGCACAATCATTAGTTGGGCTTACTCATATACCCCAAATCGCTTTGATAATAGTTGTTTGCATCCTTATCGTAGCAATTACGGAATTTTCATCAAATACAGCAGTAGCATCCACTTTTCTCCCAATAATTGCCTCTTTAACCAAAACACTCGGTATATCACCCATTAAATTGATGCTGCCAGCAACTATATCTGCGTCATTAGCCTTTATGTTGCCTATCTCGACTCCACCCAATGCAATTGTTTTCAGCACGGGAAAAATTAAAATTCAGGAAATGGCAATGGTTGGAATTTCTTTAAATATTATTGGAATTGTAGTGGTGTCTTTTTATTTCTACATGTTTTTCTAAAATCATAAAAAAAACCACCATTTCCACGAGAAACTTTTGTCATTGTTGGGAAGATAAAAATAATAATTTTAAGAAGAAAATAGTATTGGAGTTAAGTAGTAAAAACAAAAAAGGTCGGCAGCTACCTACTCTCCCATCCCGGAAGCGGGACAGTACCATCGGCCTTGTGGGGCTTAACTTCTCTGTTCGGAATGGGAAGAGGTGTTTCCCCCACAGCATCGCCACCGACCAAAAAAGATATAAGCGAGATGAGAAATTTCTGGGGAGGTAGTCACATATTCAAGAAGGTAAACGAAGCGAATACCAACCTAAAGATTTATGGTAAGCCCTCGGACTATTAGTACTCCTCCGCTAAACGCGTTACCGCGCTTACACGTGGAGCCTATCGACCTGGTAATCTACCAGGGTCCTTACTCCCTCGTGGGATGGGACACCTAATCTTGGGGCAGGCTTCGCGCTTGAGATGCTTTCAGCGCTTATCCTTTCCGGACATGGCTACCCTGCTGTGCCGCTGGCGCGACAACAGGTACACCGTAGGTCCGGTCGTCACGGTCCTCTCGTACTAATGACGGGACCCCTCAAGTGTCCTCCGCCCGCATAGGATAGGGACCGAACTGTCTCACGACGTTCTGAACCCAGCTCACGTACCGCTTTAATCGGCGAACAGCCGAACCCTTGGGACCTTCTCCAGCCCCAGGATGCGATGAGCCGACATCGAGGTGCCAAACCTTGCCGTCGCTGTGGACGCTTGGGCAAGATCAGCCTGTTATCCCCGGCGTACCTTTTATCCTTTGAGCGACGGCCCTTCCACTCGGAGCCGCCGGATCACTAAGCCCTGCTTTCGCATCTGCTCGACCTGTCGGTCTCGCAGTCAAGCCACCTTCTGCCTTTGCACTCAACGCACGATTACCGACCGTGCTGAGGTGACCTTTGGAAGCCTCCGTTACCATTTAGGAGGCGACCGCCCCAGTCAAACTGCCCACCTACCACTGTCCCCGAGGATCCACTCCTCCGGGTTAGGATTCGAATGCAGCAAGGGTGGTATTTCACCGTCGGCTCCATCCCGCCCGCAAGCGGAACTTCGCAGCCTCCCACCTATCCTACGCATGCTGCACCCAAACCCAATAGTAAGCTGCAGTAAAGGTGCACGGGGTCTTTCCGTCCATATGCGGGTAACCGGCGTCTTCACCGGTA
>CALBDO010000002.1:15000-340034 GCA_937927515.1 Candidatus Kapaibacterium sp.
GAAATATCTTTATACTTTAACCCTTGAAGTATAAGTAATAATAAATCTCGATAGACTTTAGGCACTTTCTTTGTTATTTCTTCGATTAAAAGTTTATTATGTATTATCTCTTCATTGGAGTTGATATCATTGATTGTCGTTGGGGATTCATTTCCTTCAATGTGTAAAAGTTTTTTGTTTTTCTTCAATTCATATCTTAATTTTTCCTTCGCTTTTTCGTAAATCGAAACAGCAGTGGAATCATCGATTGAAAAAATTGGATTTGCACATTGGTGTTGGGAGAGAAAATATAATACCGCTTCCGACACCGCATCCCGAACCAAATCTTTCGAGACCCCCGGGTACTTCTTAAGTAATTTGTTGCATATCCCCCTATAGAAACCTATATATTCTTGATAGTTCAAAATATATTTTATGTTGAGAACAACAAATCTTTCAAAAAATTTTACACAATTTAAGAAAATTTCAATATGTATTTTACACCAATGTTTATTTGAAACCTTTAGCAAATGAAATTGCTATCGATAACCAAATTAATGAAATTATGAATAAAATAATTGAGAGGATTTGACCAATTTTAAATGAAAAAAATACCGGTGGGTAATCTCCACGAAAAAATTCTGCAATAAAACGGATAACGGAATAAAGAAAAAAGTAGAGCGGAGGTAACAACGTCCTATATCGATATTGTTTTAGGAACAAAAAAAGAAGTAGTCCCCAAAGTGCGAAAAGAAAAATTGACTCGACTAATTGGATAGGGAAAATTTTTATCCCAGTATGAAAATATATTGAATTGGGTTTAGGTTCAATACAAAACCAATAGTTGCAAGGTACACCATAACAACAACCAGCAAAATGACAGCCTAACTTACCCAAGAAGTGGATGGTTGAAAGATAAATAACTTCTAATGGCAAAATTAATTCACTTCTTAGGCTTCCTTTCCTTTAAACAACGGAGAATAGGAATAAATTAAAGCACAGAAAGAATAAAAAAGACCCAAAAATTGTTGTTTCTCCTTTCGTCCTGAAAAGATTCCTCAACGAATCACCGTAGAACAGAAATCCACCAATTTTTCCCCCAAGACCCATAAAAATTGTTAAGAAAAATAGCAACAAAAATATTTTATCATAGGGTAAATTCTCTTTCTTAGAAATGAAATAGACAATTAAAAAACCAAATAAAATACCCGCAGCGTGCAAAAGATTGTATATGCTCATCTTCTTAAGAAATTTAAATTAATAAAGCACTGACAAAGACTAAAATCTGGAATTGTCAATGTCAGTGCTTAAGTAGTCGTAAGTTATCAAGATTATTGCAAGCGAATATCAATTCCGTGAGTACAATAAATCACGAATATATATTTATTCCCTCCATGCCAACTTTCTTTGTATGTTCCTCTTGTTAAAGTTATAGAAGCCTTGTTTTCATAAAAGGTACCCATAATTGAGGCTGGTATGATAAATTCACCGTCGTCATCAGTTGTAAATTGAAAATATGAAATTTTAAATGTAGTATCCCTTGGTTCAACCGGTACTGGTGGACAGCCTTGTATATCAATAACAACCACATCATCCGAAAATTCTGAGGGTTCCCAACGAATAATTAAATCCTGATTTTTTAAGTAAGTTTCCATAAACCGTGGAGCAGTGATTTGAACGAGAGGGGCGTTATAATACAAGGTGTCGCGATAAATCTGATTACCAATAGACCATTCGTAAACATTTCCTCTACCATCTAAATATAGAGCAGGTTCAAGATAATAATATTCGGTAGCGTTATTATTCGTTTTTGCCTCGTAATATCCACCGTTGAGCTTGCAGTAATCTACGGTTGAATAATTGCCAAAATATGCCACAGCTCTGCTTCTTGGAGGGTCTTCAAATTCCTTATTAGAAAACAATGTATCCTGGTATTCTGCTAAGCTCGTTCGACCATAACCAATAGCGGAGTAAAATTTTCCGTAGTAATTACCTTCTGGCAACCGCAAGAAATTGTCACGTCTCGATGATTTTTGTTGATTTTTCTCTTCCCCAAAAGGAAAATTCTCGCAAGAAATGGAAATTATCATCAACCAAACAAAAATTAATGAGATAATGTACTTCATATTACACCTCTTTATTAATGAAATTACAAAATTTATAAAAAATCTTTCATACTAAATTAACTTTATTGGCAACTGCAATACAAAGGTACTGTTATTACAGGTGTCGGTCCGTCACAAGCGGGTGGTGTTTTCTCCTTCTTATCAGATTTGCACACCATTAAGAATATTTTGCCAGTAGCATCCTTACAGACCCTTGTAAGGGTAACATCTAAACGCTCTCCTCCATTTTCATCACCATACATACACACACTAAATGGTGGACCTACAAATTCCGTTGCTTCCTTAATTTCATCTCCAAGTCTAACTCTAAAATATGTCTTTAATACCTCTCCATTTTCCTTCATACAAGCTTCACATTCGTTTACAAGAGTAAAGCTAAAACAAAAAAGGACTTTCTCGTGGTTGCAACAAGCTGAAACACCACTCCAACGAGAAGCAAGAATTAACAGTAGGGGAAGTAGAAAAACCCACCATTTTTTGCCTTGCCAGTTTACGATAACCCTCTCTTTTTTAATTAGTGTTTTTAAAAATTAAATGATTAATACAATTATAGGGGACTGAAAACCGAAAAAACTGACAAAAAATTAGATGCTGGCAATGCCTAAACCAATGGCAAAGAGCAAACAATTTGTAATTCAAGTTTTCCCGATGCAAACCATCTATTTCGAAAAGCAAAAACTGGTAGGGTAATTGAATATGGTATTTTGCCGAAGGAATTTACTGATAGAGAAAGAACTTCGAGGCTAAATAACTTACGCATATAAGTCAGAAAATGAAAAATGTTATCCAAAGTCTTCGATAGATTTTACATCGAAATATCTTAAGATATATTCTGGTTTCAGAATAGTATTACCGCAGAGTCTGTTCCTTTTTGCTATTCCGAACCTCTCTGCTTTCAGCAGGACGGAATGAGACGGAATCCATTCATAATGACAAAAAAATATTGTCGAACATTCAATTTGCTTTGGTCAACTATCCAATTTCATTTTTGATTTTAGGAGATTATGTTAACAGAACTAAATGAAATCGAGTAGTTAAAATATATTTACAAATCTATTGCAAAAGTGCAGTGAAAAATAGCAAAAGTAATAGTCGGGCAGAAATCAATTAATAATGGCATTTTTTCACAAGGAAATTTTTTACTCTTAAGCGTTCCTGTTTAAAAAAATTTTGTCTTTTCCCAATCCTCACAAAGAACTTTTCTTTTGTGTCACCTAAACGGGACTAAAAGTTAAATTTAATATTTCAAACAAACAATTTTTTTAACTTTTTCTTTGTAATTTTTTCATAAAACTCCAAGAACAAAATCGAGCCCAAAAATCGACAATTGAATTTCATTATACTTTACACTTAAGCAAATTTTTGGACTTTAATTTTTTACGGTGGTAAATGTTTCGAATTCTGGAGGATTTACTAGTGCTTTTTTGACAGCACAGATATTTGCTGCCTTGACCAATGCATCATAGTACTTTTCTGGAAAATCTTTTGGAACACGGATTTCTAACTTCACTTTAACTATCCGACGGGAAACTGGGTCGTAGACTAAATCTTGATAAATTTCTATATCCTGATATGGCAGGTTTCGACTTTCGCAAAATCCAACTATATAGATTCCAGCACAAGTCCCAATCGAAGCAAGGAATAGTTCAAATGGTGTTGGGGCGGTTCCATCACCACCCTCCTTCACTGGCTGGTCTGTTCTCACAGTGAAACCGCTTGGCAAAATTGCATCCACTTTCTTATTCCCCGAAAAGACAATTTTTATACTCATATTTTCCTCTTTGAATTATTTTTTATTTTTGTTTTACTTAAAAAACAATATAACTGATTGGTAATATTTTTATTTTTATGAGAAAGAAAAAAAAAGGGAAAAAAGGTATTTGGTTGTATGTGGTTCTATTATTTGTAATTCTTATAATTTTACCTACCACAATTTTAGTCTACTTTTTACATCAAAAATCCCTTTCGCCCGAATCTATCATAATCAAAATTGATAAAAACACCTCGACAAAATCCATAGTTCATCAATTCAACAAATATGGAGGCTTGAAGCCAAAAGAAATTTTTTTGCCATTAATCCGCTTTTATTCTTTAATCGTGGGGAAATTCCCTGTCTCTGGAACGTATAGATTTACCAATCAAAATTCAAACTTGGAAATAATTCGAAGTATCTTTTCTGGAAAAAACCTTGTAATTGTGAAGGTAACATATCCCGAGGGTATTACAGTTAAAGATTTTGCTTTAATAACACAAAAACATTTAGGAATAGATACTTCTGACTTTTACGAAGCAATTAAAAAGGGAAACTACATCGAAAAACTTAAAATACCAGTCAACTCTCTCGAGGGGTATTTAATGCCGGAAACCTATTTTTTCTATTATGATACAGACCCCAAAACAGTTGTCGAAAAACTTGTTGAAACACAAAACAAAATCTGGTATGAAAAATTTAACCATATCTGCATGGAAAAAGGTTTGAGTAGGCATTTTATTTTAACCCTTGCTTCGATAATAGAGCTCGAAAGTCCTTTGAAAGCTGAACGAAAGCGGATTAGCGGTGTTTTTTATAACAGAATCCATAGAGGGATGAAATTAGAATCCGACCCAACGGTGCAATATGCAATAGCAAAGAAAAGAAAATTGAAATACTCTGATTTGAGCGTCGAGAACCCATACAATACATATTACAAAAATGGTCTTCCACCGGGACCAATATGTTCTCCGAGCATAGAATCAATCGAAGCGGCCATTTACCCGGAAAGTCACAAGTATCTTTATTTCGTATCCATTGGTGATGGTTCTGGAAGACACAGATTTGCAGAGACTTTTCAGGAACATCTAAAAAATAAGAAGCTATATAAAAAAGCTCTAAAAGAACATGGTTCCACGCCCAATTAGATTTTTCGGGTCGAATGCAAGCTTTATATTTTTCATTTTATCAACAATGTCTTTTCCATACATCAATTCAAGGTATTTTCTTTTTAATTTTCCAGTACCATGTTCGGCTGAATAAGTTCCACCAAGTTGGATTGCAGTCTGGACATGCCAATCAAAAATCTCGCGTGCTAAGGAATCCTCGGTGTGGTTTCTTGGAATAATATTTAGATGAATATGAGAATTTCCAAAGTGCCCCCAGATGAAATATTGCAAGCCACTCTGTCCAAGTTTGGACAAAAGTTGCAGATAATAATTTTTAAAAACCCAGTCATTAACAGCAACATCAGAACCAATCTTTTGATAGTTTGATTTTGAAACTATCTCAAAAACTCGCAATGGTATTAAATGACGAAACTGGGCAAATTTTCGATGCTCACTTTCGTTAATTGCAACCCAAGTGCTTTCTGAAAGATTAGTAAATTTTTTGATGTGGTCGAGCCAAAGTATTAATAATTCATCTTCTATGGATTTGGAATATTCTTGTTCAATCCAAATTGCACAAGCTGCAACCGAGGGAATTTCTGGGTACGAATCGAAAATGAGAGCCAGAGAATTCCTATCGATAAATTCAATAAGCCTTGGAGAGATTTTGTCATCTTCGAATTGCAACTCATTGAATTGCTTAGATAATATTCTTGTCTCGGTAATGAAATCCAATGAACGCTCTAAATCTTCGAAGAAAATAATAAAGCCAAGAACTCTCTCGGGCTTGGGAAGTACTTTAAATTTAATTTTTGTTATTGTACCGAGAGTGCCTTCACTTCCGATGAACAAGTCTAAAAGGTGCATTCCTTTATGTAAATAATATCCAGCTGTGTTTTTCGAAGTGTTAATCCAGGGCAAAGTTGGAATCTCGAATTCAATCTTACTGCCATCCTGCAATGAAAGCGAGAAATGGCTATTCGTAGCTAAACTAAAATTATCTCTTTCAAGAGTTAGGATTTGTCCGGTAGGCAAAACAACCTCGAGCTCCAAGACATAATCTCGTATAGTACCATATTTGAATGTCCTTGCACCCGAGGAATTACAAGCTACGTTACCACCGACGAAGCTATTAGTTTCTGTGGGGTTTGGTGGAAGAAAAAAACCCCGACTTTCGAGATAATCGTCTAAGTCTTTGCGAACAACACCAGCCTCGACAAATATAGTTTGGTGCTGGTCATTAAAATCGATAATTTTGTTAAGTTTTTCGGTCGAGATTAAGACCCCACCGAAAGGTACTCTACCACCAACCAATCCGGTTCCCCCACCTGATATCGTATATGGAATGTTATCCCGATAGCATTCTTTTATTAATTCAACGAGTTCCTGGGTATTTTCTGGAATAAAAACTCTTTCAGCAAATCCTTTTAAATTGGAAGAATCTGTCAAATAGTTCTGAATTTCATCCAATGCAGTCTTGATGAACATCTATCTACCTCCAGAGATGGACAACCTTATATCCAATCCAACTTGGAAATTGCTAAATCCGGGGGAGGAAGCACCCTCGGTGAAAGTTCCCTCGTAGCGCATAAAGAAAGAGGCAGATAATCTTTGACTTACGGAATATCTTGCACGTGGTTCGATAATTATTTGAGTATTACCATCGAGAGTACGCCCCTTTTCGCCAGTGTAATTAAGAACATCATATGTCGCACGCTTATTTCTTCGATAAGAGCCAAGGAAACTAAACTCCACATCATTGCGTAAAACAAGATTGAATAATGGAAATTCAAAGCCTCGAAGCGTATAACTTGCTTGGGCTTGTACTTCGTCTGTTGTCTGACGAGTTATAGTAGACCTTGCTGTTGAATTTATTTGAAAAGAAGTGGATGTGTTGTATCGCAGAGAAGCAGTGAAAATGCCTTTGTATTTCTTTTCGTCGAAAGAAACAGATATGCCAACGAAAGGTTGGAACCCATACTGTACAGTTTGACCTTGTATAGCCTTTCCATTATCGTTAATCAACATATTTTCTTGGTATTTTGAAGTATAAATATGCTCGATAAGAATTCTTTTGGGAGCAATTGGGGCGAGTAATGCCCATTTTTCCAGGCCCTCCCAACGAAATGCCCAATTAATGCCTGGAAGGAATTTGCCAGCATCCCCAGTAAATATGCTGAAAGCTTCTAAACCTTTTCTAAAAGACTCTGATAAAGCGTTCAACAGCAACTGATTCTTTTTGATTGTATCTAAATTTGAAGCTAAAATCTTTTCTTTCTCTGCGTTGTATAAATTCAAAACGTTTTCAACATTGTTATTAAAAACATTTATCCAGAAAATCGATGGTAAAGTAAGGAAGGTCCGAGCAAATGATTGTGTTGCAATTACATTTGTAAAAAACGGATTACCTTGCGCATCGGTCAAAACAGTTTGATTTTTATTGAAACCCAGCTCCGTTTTCCAGTTCAAGTCCAAGTTTGCGCCTTTCCATAATTGACGAGTAGTTTTTATTTCAAAACTGGTTCTCTGATTAAAATTTTCCTGCAAAATTGCATTCTCGGGTCTCCTTCCAACAGTTGTTTTGAAAGCAAAGAAAGGAAAAGTAGAAGATGGTGCCAAGAAGAAGCTTCCGTGAGGGCTACCCACCAAACCCAGTTGGTATGCAAAACTTGGGCCGAAATTCTCTTGACTTGCTCTAAATGTCATTCCCCGAGCCCAGAAATTATCAAAGCCGGTTCCCCCAAATACACCGGGATTGTTCGAAGAGTTGGTCTGAGTGAACACGAAATCTACTTTATCGAAATCGACAAAAATAGATTTTGCAATACTTCCAACTTTTTGCCAAAATGTTTTCGGTGTTGTATCTTTAACTGTAGTTGGTGTAGCAAAAGGTTGGGGGCGAACTTGCATACCCAGGATATCTTCTAAAAGCGATTTATAACGCAGACTTGCGTTGAATCTAATGTTGCTATTCCAAGAAGCATTTTTTACTATATTTTTAATTTTGAAGTCTTCTGCAAGCGGGTCGTTCCAGTTATAGTTGACTTGATAACTACCAGTATTGTCGATATAGCGAGAATATTTCCCAAGAGGCCATTTCGGACGAACATTTATGGTAATGTTCTGGGTATGTATGTTGTTCTGTCCAAAGTTCATAATGTTACCATTTCTGAAGAAAATAATTTTTGCAATTTCGGTGCCAGTACGCTGGCGACCAAATTCATCCAATTCGTATGGAGCAAGGGTGCTGGTCGTGCTAAAAGAATAATCAACAATGGGATTTAAAAAGCCATTTTCACTGATTTTCCATGAAAATTGTGCGTTTCTTACTGCAGTGAAGTTTCTAATAACAGGGCTTGGAAAGTCGAGGAAGCGTGATTGTTCTGTCTGTCTCCTTCGACTCATATTTAAACTCAGACCGATGTTGTTAGGAAGGAAATTTAATTTCCAATCCGAGTAAATAGAGAAAAATCCAGCTTTAATCCAAGCCAATGGTCTAAGTGTTAAAAGCTCTGGGATAGAGTTTGAATACTGCAGAGATAAGTTCCAGTTCCAATTAAAGCGATGAAGATACAGTGGCGAGCGTTCAAACTCCTGGGAATAAGAATAGCCAAGAGCAATTTTATTAAAAGTTTCGTTAATAAGCCAATGGTTGATTGGAATACCAAATCGCATTCCAGTTACAGCCCAGCTATCCAACACACGCAAGGTTTGCGACCGTAGAATAAGCTCGTCTGCAGCTTTCCTTGCTTCCAGCGGTGTTGCACCGCCCTGGATAGCCTTATCATAAGCAGCATCCGAAGCCTCTTTGAGTTTAATATCATTATTAGCAATAAACTCTGGATTTTCGAATACTTCGGTATGTGTGTAAGTAAAAGGTATCTTGAATTTTTGTAAAAATTTTGGCAACAATTTTTCAGCAGAAGCAAGCGCTGTGACCGAGAAATTTGAAGAGTTTAGCCTATTACCGAATCTTTCTTCAAGTCTGTGGAAATTTGGACGGGTAAAATTAAAAGAGGTATTCAACGAAGCAAAATCAGCTAATTTTAATTCCGAGGAGGCAACAGCTGCCCAGTCGTTACGGTTTTCGGGGGAAATCAATCTCAGCTCATCAATCCACATGGTCGTGGTTAGTTCGTTTGGGTATCGCTCAGCGGGGTTTGCAATCCCAAATCCGAAGAACAGCACTCGTGTTAGAATAGGATTTCCGCGAATTGCGTACGAAGCAAGTGGATTATTTCGAACAGGGAAGACTTGGCGCTGGTAAATCCGATTTGTATCTCGAATTTGTTTTACACTGGATAGTTCTTCTAAATCGATTTCAATATCTTGCCAGCCACGAAGCAATGGGACACGATACTCGTAGTAATTCATGGAATCGATTCCAAAGCGAATAAAAGCGTAAGCGACGGGTATGGCGCCAGGAACAAGGTTATCGGGCATTGTGCCATCGCCGTGAATGAAAAATTTTAATTTTTTGTAATAGAAAATGTCCAACTGACGAAAATATCGGACCGCAAGACGTTCCTCGCCATACCTCAAGTTTTTGACAGTCAATGATAATGATTGTTCATTTGTTCTAACTATTCTTGTCGGGTCGGGATTATCGAGACGGCGCGGGGCTTGTACGCCCGGCGGCATTGTGTAAAAATCGGGTGCTTTATTATTTTCTTCCAAGTTCACGAAAGAAACAGAAAGGACACTGTCATTTTGGTCCACATTAGTCTGGATATTATTATTTCTCTGCCAATGTGCTCCAACAAGGCGCCATTCAACAATTGCTAATTTTGCTAATCCTCCTTTGAACCAAACTCGGGCATATTGTATGTTCGCAAACGTAGGATTTCCAACGATTTTATTCGGTTTTCTCACTGGTATACGATATAAAAACCAACCTTTATCTGGATTGCCCCCAACAATTTGCGGATTTGTGTTTGGGTCGGGGTTAAGTTGTACTTCATATTGAAAATAGTCGTTTGCTAACGAAATTGTTTGTCCATTATTTTTATTCAAAACTTCTTGGTCGGGGAATTGGCCCATTTCCGAAATAGCATTTCCTTCGAAATTATTGAATTGAACAAAATCAGATGGATTTCGCTGGCTGTCATCTTTTCCAAAATCAAACTTAAAATTATCTCTTGCTGGGTCGTTTTCAAGACTTAAAGGATAGGGATAAACTTGTCTCTCTTTTTCATCATTTAAACCATCTATACCCACATCTTCACCAAGGTCGACAATACCATTGGGCATAGGACTGGCTGATGTAATACCATCCTCGGTGTCGAGCCTTTGGTTTGGAATTATGTCCTCGCTTATCTGACCAAGTTCAATAAACATTTTTGTCCTGCCGGGTTCATATTGTTGAATTTGCATCATAATTTCTATAAATTCTATGTTATCATTATCAAAATTTGTGTTGAACGTGGATATGAGTTTGGTCATCCCAGCCCAAATTCGCGAACGGTTTTCTGGTTTGTTTCCAAATGCATTGAGTGTATCGAAATTAGGATTGAGGGGGTCGGTAAAATCTGGGTTTGTATTGTAAATTCCTCTGAAAAGCGGGTCGAACTCGATAAATAGCGGCGAGAGATTTGCTTGTCCTGGTATGTAATCTCTATTTGGATAAACATCTCTTATAGGAATTCTTGGCAGGGCGTATTGATACCAAAACATTCTACCACGAAACTTTGCTCTGGTTGAGTCGTCTATTCCGATGGTCTCGTCCTGGGGAGGAGAACTATGTATCCAAAGCGATGGTGTTAAACTCAGAGAAATGTACCTTTGGGCACCTTCGAAATCATCAATGTAAACAACCGGCGAACTTTTGTCGCTAGCAACATCGGAAGTGCGCCTATTGGGATTTGGCATCATCATTGCCCATTCGCCGCGGACATTGAAAGAAGATGTGGCTTTTGTTTCGTAAAAAGGCAGTAAATCAACTATTTTGGTCAGCCATGGAAGCTCCCAATTCATACGAGCATCAAAGCCAAACATAGTATTTTGAACGGGCTCTTCGCCAAGGCGAACTCTATCGGTAACCAGCGATTGATTATAAAACATTGTTGTAAAGCCAAGGGCTCCTTCGCCAGTGCGCGATTTAAACAATTGGTAATCTGCACGCAAACCAAGAAGAGTTCTGGTTGTGATACTGAAAATATCCTGCTGTTCATATTCAATCTTCAAATTAGCGTTTGGCAGCGAAGCTCTGGGATTCCTTAAAGTAAGTGTACCGGAGTAGTAATCGATTATGTAATCATCGTACTCACGTAAGGGTACACCATCTAACGTAACACGCACACTATTTGGCGTCAAATTGAATGCTCCAAGAGAAATTCTATCGGTAAATCTACCAGAAACCTCTCCAGAGATTACAAAGCGGTCTCGAGCGGTATTTCTACGAGCGACGTCGTAAGTTGTGTCGTATACTTCACCAAAGACAAACTGTTCAGCAAGTTGTGGTGTTCCGGCACGCTCGAAATAGTCCCTTAACCCCTCGCGAAATGGTTCGAGGCTTGGAAAGGTTATCTCTCCATAAATAGGGTCGAAGAAAGGCGGGCGGAGGTCGAATTGTCCATCACCCGGGGGTGCACCAGTGGAGTTGTTAATTTGGTCGACTCGCAAAATAGAAACAAGCTTATCTGGAACTCCTGGAAGAACATCAGTGGAGTCGTTTCCCTGATTTATGTACCAAATGTTGATTTTTGTATCGTTAACTGATACATTTGTTGCATTTATTTGATAAATATTTTTCATCTGACGCGCCCAAAGCGATTTATATGCTGGCAATAAGTTTGGTCTATAGATTAATTTCAAAATCAACGTGTCCTTTTCTCCGACAAGTGTAGAAAGAGTTCCATAATATAAATCATCAGTGGTATCAATTGTTTCCCCTTCGATTCGATAAGCAACTGCATAATAGCGGTCTTGACGCATATTTAAAATTTTTAAGGTACCAAGGTTATAATCTATCTTATACCGAGTGGAATCTATACGAAGGAAAGTACCGCGTTCGACGACACCAGTTTGAATTGGCGTAAATTTAATGCTTGCAGGATAAAGTTCATTTTTTCGCATTCGCTTTGGTTCTAAGTCTGCAAAAGCAACGGCATTGCCACCAAAAGCATTATCGCGAACATCAGTAGTAGACTCATAAACCTCAATTTCCTTTATTCTGTAATACGATGAAGATTGCGGGATAACTGGCGTTGCACTTTTAAAATACTCTCTGTAGATATTTCTGTATGCTGTGTCGAGGAAGAAGTTATTTTTAGCATAATCATAAGCTCGCAAGGAGAAATATTGCTTGCTACTACCACCACGAACATCAACAAAACGACGCTCGCCACGCTTCTGAGATGCAATGGTCTTCAAGAACAAAGGACCGAATTGGAAATCTGCACGAACGCCAAACAAAGCTTGCCCACCACCAATCAATGTCGAGGGAACTGGCATAGTTACATTCCCAACTTCGATTAGCTTTATGATGTCGTCGTCTTCGCCAGTATAGCCTATTTTAAATTTATTGTCAAAGTCAAATTGCCTCCGCGTGTTCCAATCTGTACCAATCGAGAGCTTATCTCCGATTTTTCCAGTGACATTCACCCGAATGTCTTGGCTAAAAATTGGTGAAGATTGCGACTGCCCAAATGCCGACGTAGAGCCCAGGTTCTGCAAATCCCAACGCCAGCCCACGCGTATATTCACTTCACCATTTACATTCAGACTAACCTGTGGTTTGCCAAAAATAGTTATTATCGGGTTCGATGGTATTGGAATTGTCAAACCAGTAGCTTGACTAAGTATTCGAGCAATGTCCCCACCACTTAAAGCAACTTTTAAGTCGTAACTATTGCACAAAGAATCCCAAATTTGTCTTTGTATTGCTTCTTTTCGAATTGCTAAGTATTCTTCGAAAGGGATATTGTAGTCCTCGCTAATTGGTACTTGCCAAAAGTAATATCGATAATGAAAATAAGAGGCGCTAGAGTCGATGTCGAAATATTTTATTAGACCTTCTGGAATGTATCGGAATCGGGGATTATCATAATCTGGATATCGGTAGAATAAATTTTGCCGAAGCAAATTCTTCTCTGGTATTTTTGTTCTCTTGAACTCGGGCACATAAATATTAAGTAATGTAGTATCTAATTGCTGTGCAATGGAATAAAATTGTGGTAAAAGCAAGAGGAGTATAATGCAATTTTTCTTTATCTGTATAAAAACCTTTTGATACACATTGTAGCCACGCTTATATTTCACAGCTTATCCCCAAAACAAAATAGTCAACTTTTTGCAAATTTTTCAGAAAATGTAAAAGTGTATCAAAAGGTCACTAAGCTAAATTATTTTGTTTTACAAGCAAATACAAAATTATAAAAAAAATTAACGAATAAAAATCAAATTAAGTAATTTTCGACAGCAAAGAAACTTTTTATAATCTCTAACCCTAATGTGTAACTTTACTGATGTTTCGTAATCGTCTGAGTTCACCATAGAATTTACCATTAAAATCACATACAGACTTCAATTTACTTGAAAAGAAATCGTAGGAAGTAGCGAATCATATTTTTTAGAAGGAGGTGTAAAATTGTTGCAAAGATGTCGTATTTTGTGTTGCAAGCAATGTCAGCACCAAATTTAAGCACAATAGTTCAAAATTTTCGAAACAGTTGTATGTTTCTCAAAAGTAGCTTGCTTCATCAATTGGAAAATAACCACAAGATATAGTTGTTGCTCCACGGGATTACTTTGCGTTATAAATTGTCAAGCACAACTGTATTAAGTAAGATTTTTGTGTTTGTGGTAGCTTTATTACAATTGCTTATATTTCATTGAGCGCGAAGTTTTTGGCGAATTTTACGCTCGCTCATCCCACGTAAGTAATAGAGTTTTGCTCTTCGCACTTTGCTCGATTGGAGAACACTGATACTTTGAATCATTGGTGAATACAAAGGGAAAATTCTTTCAACACCCACACCATTGGAAACCTTGCGTACGCAGAATGTTTCGTTTGGTCCTTCCCCCCGCCGATAAAGAACAATCCCTTTGAAATTTTGAATTCTTTCTTTATCGCCTTCGACTACTCGCACAGCAACATTTACAATATCGCCAGGTTTGAAATCGGATAATTTCGAAAGTTCTTCTGCACCGCCTTCTTTGCGTATCTGATTGGTTTTCTCTCTTATATAATTTTTAACTAAATCAAGCTTGTT
This sequence comes from Candidatus Kapaibacterium sp., assembly GCA_937927515.1. Taxonomy (GTDB): domain Bacteria; phylum Bacteroidota; class Ignavibacteria; order Kapaibacteriales; family UBA2268; genus Naka2016. Next base: position 29,177 of record CALBDO010000002.1, read on the forward strand.
CATTTCGTCCTCATTCAAAAAAGAGTTACAAAATTACAAATATTTTCGGTATAAAAAAAATTTTTCTGTCGGAGGAAAATTTTATTTATTATTTGCGATAACTTAGCTAGTTGAGATAAATACCACCACGAAGATTTATCAAATAATTAACCCCAATTTTTGCTTAAAATATATTTGTGTTTTTCCAACTATTTATTTAATTTACTTTTTTACAAAGTATTATTAAAATGACTATGGAAACTGATGATAATATGGGTTTAAGCACAAAATGTGTGCATTCTGGTATCAAAGACTATGAATTCGGACCTGTAATTCCTCCAATTTATCAAACATCAACATTTAAGTTTAAAGATGCAGAACAAGGAGCACGCCTTTTCAAAGGCGAGGAGCATGGGTACATTTACACGCGTATGCTAAATCCAACTGTCGAAGCAATGGAAAATGCCATAGCCGAGTTGGAAGGTGGTGCATATTCGATTGGTTGCGCAAGTGGTATGGCTGCAATAGCCCTAATATTTTTTACACTTACAAAAAGTGGCGACCACGTAATATGTGGAAAGTCTATCTATGGTGCTACCTCCTCTTTTCTTCTACAGACACTAACAAAATTTGGCGTCGAGTCGACTTTTGTAGATACTTCAAATATTAATGAAATTGAGAACGCATTACGAGAAAATACCAAGATAATCTTTTTCGAAACCCCAGCAAATCCCACTTTAACTGTAAGCGATATCCAACAAATAGCAAATCTTGCACATTTGTATGGTGCTAAGGTAGTTGTAGACAATACATTTATGAGTCCCATTCTACAAAGGCCCTTGGAGCTTGGTGCCGATATTGTTGTGCACAGCATGACTAAATTCATAAATGGCCACGCCGACGTTGTAGCTGGAATTGTTGTACTAAAAAACGCCGACGATTATCCTACTTTTCGTAAAATGTCTAATTTAATAGGCGGAGTAATAGACCCATTCAATGCTTTTTTGGTGCACCGAGGTGTGAAGACATTAGAAATTCGGATGAAAAAACATTGCGAAAACTCGTTAAAAATCGCAACCTATTTGGAGGCTCATCCAAAAGTTGAAAGGGTCTTCTATCCATATTTACGCTCGCATCCACAGTACGAACTTTCCCTTGCGCAAACAAAAGGTGGAGGTGGGGTAATATCCTTTGAATTAAAAGGTGGATTTGAAGCTGGCAAAACTTTGATGAATAACGTTAAAATATGGCAACTTGCGGTGAGCCTTGGTGGTGTAGAATCCTTGATTCAGCATCCAGCAAGTATGACCCACGCAAGTATGGACGAGGAACTACGCGCCGAGGCTGGAATAAAAGATGGACTGGTACGGCTATCTGTGGGAATAGAGGATGTCGACGACCTTATTTGGGGTCTCGAACAAGGATTAAAACGGATTTAATTGAGCATTACCTATGAAGAAAAAAATTGAACCCAGAAGAATCTTTGAAGAACTTGCAGAGATGGGTGTATTGGGAGATTTACTTAGTCACCAATGGAGAGAATTCTACGACAATAATGAAAAATTTCGCGAGGATATAAACGAAATCCTTTTAAAATTATCTACAGAAAGGGTTACAGTTCTGGAAAAGTACTTTCTCGACAAACTTTGCGAAAGTCTCCAATTTTTTTTGGATTACAATAAACAATGGATGAATCAAAAGCTATAGGAACCGAAATCAAAGGATTGTTTGAAACAATCAAACGTCAGGCAATCGAGTATTCGAAAGCTTTTGAATTTCTTGAACAAACGAAACAGGATATTCTACATAAACTAAACGATTTGGAGAATTTTTCGCAAAATATTTCAAAACTTCTCGATGAAAAAATTAATATCGTTGAAGATACATTAAATGATTTTATAACCTCGTTTCAGCAAAAAACAGCAACCTTTGAGAATGTATACCAAAATCTCGAGGCAATCGAAAAGCTTAAGAACGAACTTCATAAGCTACATTCCGACTTAAAAATAAAGCTTCTACAGGTGGACAATCTGATTAAAACTTTAGAGAACAAGATGGAAATGGAATTCGAGACCCATACACAAAAGGTAATGGAAAGAATAGAAGAAGAAACAGATTCTACATTAAAAATGTTGGAAGTGAAATATGCATTGAAATTTAAATCAATAGATGAAAAAATCTCCAATATAGACCAAAAATTGTTTAACCAAGCTGTTACACAATCACGATTTAGCAAAGCAATATACGACGAAGTAGATACAATCAAAGAAAATCTTCAAAATTTAAAGCAAACGCTATACGAAGAGCGACAACGAATAGAAGGACGGTTTTCGGAGTTCTCCGAGGAATTAAACAAAAAATTTATTAAATTAGACCAAATCCTAACAAATTTTGAACAACAAACAGAGGCAACACTACAAAGTAAAGAAGGAACTTCGGAGAAATTGAAAGAAGAGATAAGAGTTTTGTTTCAAAGCCTAAACGAATTGAGAGGAACAAAAGAAAAACTGGATAGAAAAATTAGAAATATTTTGATTCTATTTACAATCTTATTTATTTTAGCAATAGTTTTAGGCTTAATTATTTAAAGTTTTGTCCATTAAAGCAAAGAGGGAACATGAAAGTAGCTGTAATGACTGGAGGAGGAGATTCTCCGGGAATGAATGCTTTTATAAGAGCAGTAGTTCGTAGTTGTTTAAACTTAAAACCAGCAACATCAGTTTGGGGAATAATCGACGGTTGGCGTGGACTTATTGATGGGAACTTTCGTAAAATGAACAAGAAAGACACTGCTGGAATCGCTCATCAAGGAGGAACGATACTCGGTACATTGCGTGTACCAGAGCTGAAAGAAGATAGAGACCTTCAAGAGGCTTGTGCTTTCAACTTGCACGATAATTACTTCGACTACTTATTTTTAATTGGTGGAAATGGTAGCTTGGCAGCAGCGAATGTTATAAATAACATTATCAACGAAAAGGGGCTACGAACCAAAATTCTTGTTGCACCTGGTTCGATAGACAATGATGTTTGCAATAATTATGGCTATTCTATTGGCTTTTATAGTGCAATAGACAAAAGTTTAGAGATGCTTGAATGGATACGCGACACAGCTTCGGCCCACCGACGTGTCTATATCATAGAATCGATGGGTCGTGATTCTGGTTATCTTGCATTCTTCGCCGGGGTTGCAACTGGTGCAGAGCATATTATACTCCCGACAGATGACGTTGATTACGAGGAACTTGTAAATTTAATCAGTGAAAGAGACCGCGACACGAGAATAATCGTTGCAGAGGGATATCCCAAGACTGCAGATGAAATACGAAAAATCCTCGAAGAAATTTTCGCTCGTAGAAATATAAAGCACGAAATACGGCATGTAGACATGGGGTATTTTCAACGTGGCGGTAAAGCTGCTATAAAAGACATACTAACTGCAAGCTGGTTAGGATATTCAATGGTTCTGGATGCTTTCAAAGGCACCGACAGTGCTTTTTACATTTGTTTCCACCCTGGTGAAGAGCCGACACGACTTCGTCTGGATGTAGCAGTAGATTTCTCTAAAACTTCTCATTTAGATATTCCACAAAATTTGAAGGCGTTTGCCGAGGCTCTAAGGTAAATTCTTAATTGGCGCATAAATTGGACCATCGCTCGTCAATCGGCTCTCGATGAGTTCTACCTTGAATTTTTCAACTCCCCCGAAGTCGAAATTTTCGTATTTTCTGAAACTTTTATGAAAGAAATTGAGTTTGAAACTTTTAATTCTTATCAAAGTGAGATGGGGTTTATACTCTCGTTGCTCTATCTCAATATTAAATTTTCTCAATACATCCGAGCAACCGGCGTGAATCTGCTTGAGCAATTTATCACTTTCTATGATATTTACAAAAAGCACCCTTGGTGAATTAAGCGATGGAAAACAACCCAGCCCTTTCAAAGTCAACTCGTAAGTGTATTCTTTTAAAATTGATTTTAACTCTTTCAATAGTTCTGGTATAACTTCGAGAGATACATTACCGAGAAAATGGTAAGTAAAATGTAAGTTCCATTCCTCTACCCATTTGCCCGTTGCTGCGACCTCGAATTCTCTCTTAATTTTTGGATATTCAGATAATAGTTCATTTGTTTTTAAAAAAGTTCCAATAAAAAGTCTTTTGTACGACTGCATAATGAACCCTAAATTCTTTACCTACCTGATGTAAAATAGTTTCCGCGCGCAAAACCTATAATTTCGTCGAAACCACCAAAACTTGGATTGCGGTAATAGACGAAAGCGAGAAAAGAATGACCGCTCGTAACAGTATTTCCCTCGAATTCCTCAAATGATATACCTACAATGTTGCCCGAATCATCATATTTACCAGTTGCGTATAGATAATTATGTCGAGCGCGCCGAATCCATTGTCTAAGTTTATACAATCGTTCATTATCATCATAGAATAATTGCCACTCACGGCTGGGATGCCAATTGTTGAAAGAACCAACAAGAAACACATCTTTGCTTGTCTCCCATCCTTCGGGGTCGAGAGTAAACTCAATGTAAACATATTCATCATAACTCGGTGGAACAAAACGAGTTATCATAGAGCCATCATCGTGTGGCTCGAAGTAGCTACCTCGCCTACGATAGTCCGACAAAGGCAAGCGAAGAGGTATGTTCATCGATGGAAATTGAGATAGATTGGTCAAATCGAGCACACGGTAACCATTTTCTGCTGGTATACCATCGATACGAAAGACTTTACCACCATTGAGAAAACCGTAAATCGAATTTGAAAATTTCAAAGAGCCACCCAAGCTGACCGGTAAAGAATACTGGGATACGAAATATGGTTCAAACCACCGATGATTACGATAGATGGCAACTGTATGAACAAGATTTTCAACAATTTTAGATGGTTTTGTCTCGGATATTATTACTTCGATATTATAAGCAGAAGCGGTTACATTTCGTTCGGGCTTGTAAAAATCTGAATAAAAGCGTAGTTCAGTATTTAATACGCTATTAATAACAAAAAATCGACTTTCTGCTAATGGCACTTCGGGTTCAGCATAATCAAAAAGTTTCACTTTCCAATTGCCAGAGTATTTAAACTTTATTTGTTCATTAGGCACAACAATTCTTCCACGAAAATTGTAGTATTTTGAACTTAGTGGAGCAGACTCCCAGAACACATTACTCGTGCGATTTGAGGTTACATCATTAATGAAAATGTTTTCGTCTTCTTGCCAATCGAAAGAACAATGATAAAATTTTGCAAACAAATTTGGCGGTACAGTTGCAAAAACATCAAATTCTATAACTATTTTACTACTTGAAAGACCAACACTCGTAGTGGTTCTCTCGTCGTTTATAACTACAATTGGAGGTTCGACTTCACTTTTTTCTCCATATATTCTTATAAACCTAATAATTGGCTTGTTTTGTCGAGATGACGGTTCAACTTCATTTGTCTGGCAGATTAAGTTACCGCTCAACAAAATTAAAACACAAGATTGCAACAAAATCAATTTTATCGAATATAAAGTTAGTAAACAGATTATAAAAAGTTTTTGAGCAAAGGGAAACACAATCACTTCAATAAAATGCTTTTGTATCAAAGCAAAACTCAATAAAACTCTACAATACAATCTATTTCAAATTTTATGACGAAGTGTAAGATAAAGCCGTATTAGTTTGATTTAGTTCCAAGCAAGTCAATTTACATATTTCAATGCAATTTCTGCCGCTTCAATCAATGGTTTAACGGAAATTTCGGAGCCCACAGCATTTTTCATCCAAATTTGTGGAGTTGTTCGACCAAATGTCAGCATTCTAAAGAGTTCTTGTGCCAAATCTTTATTTTCGAGATACTTTTCAATTTGAAATTCAATGATATGCCCTAGTGGATAGGCTGGCAAATACAAAGGATAATCAATCATATGCGAGTATATTGCAAGAATAGGCTCGTCTTTGATACCAAAAACTGGCGCATAGTATTTATTCCATACATCTTTTGCGATAGTAATTACGGCATTTTTCAATTCATCAACACTTGCATTGGGGTGAGCATAAAGCCAGTTCCAAACGTACATATCCACAAGAGCGACGCCCATAATCTCATATGATGCCCAAAAATTGTCTAACGCAGTTAGATATTTTGCGCTTGGGTCGGGATTTGAAATGCCCAAAATTTCCAAATCTCGCTTCTGAAAAATAAAAGCCATTGCTTCTGTAAAAGCAGTGTTTGGAACACCATTTAGCATATAGTAGTCTACCTTTTGCAGTGTAAGTGTCTGCTCGACGTTGTGACCAAATTCGTGCATGGCGATATTGTATCCCTTGTAATCCATGCCAGTTGGAGGGATGCGAGTACGAAGATGAGCATTTTCGCTGCGCATTTGAGCGCCCCAGGCGTGTCCAGCCCCACGAGCTGGGTCGACTTCCACTTTCGAAGCAATATAATTTGCAAGTTCCGAGTCAAATCCAAGTTTCATTAAAATATTTGGTAAATCTTTTGCAAACGCCTCGTTGTTTGGATACTTACTGCGAGTGATTTCTGTCAACCGTGCTTCGTCGAGTTGACTTCGGGCTTTGAAACCATCATACCAGATGTCGAACGGTTCGAGTGGCCTATTGAGTCTCTTTTGAATTAATTCTGCAACCTTTTGGACAGTTGGGGAAGATACCAATTCTACAAACAAATTTTCTATTTCTTTCTCAGAAATTTCGAATTCCAAATCAAATTTCCTACTTATATAAGTCGGGTACTCGGGATAAAATTTATCCACTGCCTTACGGGCTAAAAAGTTATTTAATAGGTGCTGATATCGAGTGTTTGGTTCAGGATTGGATGGGACTTCTTTGCCTTCTTTAAAAACTTTGTTTTTGAAGGGATTCCAAGTATATTCGGGATTATTAATTACTTGTACGGGAATAGTTTGATTGATTATGTGTTTCATCACAGTGTAAATCAGCTTTTGCTTAAATAAACCATCTTCTTTTCCATATAGCGATTTAATCTCGTCTCTTAGATTCCAATGGGAAATAAGCTTTTTGTCCTTTGGGAAGTATGTATTGAAGTTATCGTCGACAAGATTGCCAACAAAGATATTATATTCCGAAATGTATGAATCGGCTTTTGTAGAAACCTCTGAAATTTTTTGCAAATATTCGCTGGGTACACGGGAGGTGAATATATCGCCCATACGGGCAAAAGCCCATTGTTTTCTGCTCCAACTGGAGCCAAAAGTATTTTTCTCCTCGAGTTTGTAATTTGGAAAATTCAACATAACATAAAAAGCTATTTTATTTTTAAAGAAATCGTTTATAAGATTGGCAGACGGGTCGTATCCAGCAAACATTAAGTCGACTGGCAAAATCTCGCCTAAATCCAAATGTAATTGTTTATTCAATTCTAACGAAATTTTATTGAAATGTCCACTTATCACTTCGAAGTAATTAGATAATCGTTCGAAGACAAGGTCGAGTTTTTCGCCTTGAGGTACGAAGTTATTTAGACAGAAATCAAAAAACTCTTTCTTCGAACCATCTTCTTCTGTCCAAAAGTTTGCCATTTGATTGATACTGCGTTGGATTCTGTCTCGGTCTGACTCTCCATATCTTTCTACAAGCGCTTTGATAGTTTTGTTAATTGTAGGTTTGTCGATAAACTTTTTCATTTCTAACTCTGAATTATTTGTGCAAAAAGTCAAAAACATTACAGATAAAACAAATAATAAGAAAGTTTTCTTCATTTCCGACCTCAAAAAAAGCAAAATTAAAAAAAGAAACCAAGGTGGGCAACAATTAAAAACCAAAGGGCGAGCTATGGGATTCGAACCCACGACCCCCAGAGCCACAATCTGGTGCTCTAACCAGCTGAGCTAAGCTCGCCATCAATGAAAATACAAAATTATGAATTTTACGATTATTTTATTCAATTGTTAACTTTATTTAAGTGTACAAATAAATATTTACTTATTTTATAATTGCAAAGGGCAAAAATTTCCTCGTTCCCTTGTTATCAAATTCAATGGACAAGAAATATATACCAGGATTAAAATTCGACACATCAAACAAGAGCTCGTCCGCAGAAGAGAAAGCTGGTTTTATTTCCAATGAATTGCCAAAATAGTCGCATATTGAAATTTTTTGATAAGCTTGCCGAAGATTGATTTTGAAATACTTGTCGGTTGGATTTGGATATAAATTAAAATCGTCTACTATACTTTGTTCATCGACATTGGAGATTAAATGTTTGATTTCAAGGTCATCTAAGTACCATCCATCGTCGACTCCGACTGTACCACTCGAAAGTCTAAATCTCAAATATAGGAAATCGCTCCCAAGCAACCGAGAGATATCATCAGAGCTCAAGACAATATTTTCTTTTCTCCAATCATTTTGGTCGAGTATTTTATCTTTCCAGGGCAAATAATTTTCCATGTTGTAATTAGCAATCTTAATGCTCTGATTCTTATCGTTCACAAGTTCGACAATCCCCGTGTCGGTACGATGAATAATGGCGGCATTTTGGAAAGAAATAGAAACAAAGCCATCTTTAGGTATTTTAAAGGGGAATGTTCCAAGAATTGCCTCGGTCCTATTCTGGTAATTTCCAACAGGAGAATCTGTTATTGCACTTGGAGCCGAGTAGTAGAAATCCCTCGTGTAACCCCAGCCAGAGTATTTTAAATACTTTCTGGGATTTAAATTTGAAAATTCGTCGAAATAATTTTGATTGCCGAGGTCCAATACTTCGCCACGAAAAGCAATTACTTCATTCGAAAAATCACTGCTATTTTCGTCTTTGTCCACTACTTTGGTTCGAACGCGATAAAATCCATCTACATCTACAAGAAAATCGAAACAACGAGTCGACCCAGTGTCTTCGGTCGTAAGATTAACTTCGAACAAAAGAGAATCTAAATCGTATACCTGCAGTTTAGAGAGATTAACAATTGGGGTCAGAGAGTCCGCTCTGAGTTTCGGAATTTTAACACAAATCTGTTTAGTTGTACCATTTTCCATATTTGTCGAAACAATTAAAGGAGGGGCTAGTTTTTTTGCGCCACCCGCATACGCAGCTGAATGAACTTCGATACTTGTATCCGTGCCAAGAACTGCAGAAACAGAGTACTTGTAGTAAGAATAAGCTACCAAGCCACTATCTAAAAAAGACAAGGTAGCAAAGGGAAGGGTCGAGATAATTTTGCCTTCTCTTTTCAAGATGAATTTCAGAGATTGTAATTCATCAGAATTCAGCGGATGACCAAACACTTTTGTAAGGGGTGATTCCCAGGACAAAAGAATTGTGGATGGCTTCTCTGGAATTGTTTTTGCAACAAAATTTTCGGGTGGCGCCGGTGCGTGAATGCTAACATAAGAAGTATATACATCGCTATCAAAAATATTTTTTACGGCATGACGCATATCGACCCAAGAGGGATAAATTTTGCCATTGTAGAAAGCACAACCACTATAATCCCCAGCAAAGGAATTATCTGTAAAAGGATTCAAGCGCAAATCAGTAGCAACATCAGATACGGGTTTATCAATCCAAGTTTCACCACCATTGCTCGAGTAGCTAACCCAACACTCGACGAGTAGGTTTTGCGGGTCTCTTCGGCTATCCAAATACATAATTGCCAAGTCCCCGTTGACAGGGTCTATGGCAATCCAAGGCCAAAATTGGTCATTATTTTCGTCGCTGTGAACAATTTTTGGGATAGACCAGGTCTCGCCACCATCGGAAGAACGAGAGAAGTATACATTTGGCACAGAGTCTGCAGACCAACAAAGATACAAATATCCATTTCGAGGACCACCAGTGTAATCACACACAATTGAGGGGTAAGCCTCGGCACGAACTTTGTCCTTGACGGTATGTCTGTAGCCTTGGTTTTTAATGTGTTTGGGTTTTCCGAATGGTTTATATCGAATGATAATTCGAGCGGGTGAAAATGTATTGCCACCGTCGGTTGATTTTGCAAAACCGATACCTTTCTCAATACCATCATTCCATACGACAAAAACTTCTCCATTTGGTCCACATGTAGCTAAAGGAAAACTCTGACCAAATGTCGTATCCTCGGAAGTACCACTTTTTCGCGGGCTAATTGGTATAGGAATTGACCAGGAGAGTCCTTTGTCGGTGGACTTAGTGATGACGATTTGTGTCGAAGAATCCCGAGGAATCACTCTTTTCCAAGGAACATATAGATTTCCTTTGAATGGTGAATTTGGGCTGTTGTCCACAGTAATGTAGTATTTATCTTCAAAGGCAGAGTCCAAAGTTTGCTCACCCCTATGGACAATTATAGGAATGTGAGCTTCCCAAGTTTTACATTCGTCTAAAGTGCGTGCCAAGAAGACACCATTTTCACCGAAAAGCAAGCTACTATCGCTGAGATTCCCAAAAGCTCCGTAGACTGCATATCCAATGCCATCGTAAGAAAAAGCAACAGATGGGTCATTTGAGGAGCGCCAATTTGGGTATGGTCTACCTAATTTCTTATTCCTCCAAGTTCTACCTTCATCAGTGGAAAAATATATCCAAGCAGCAGAAGTATCACGGTAGTCCACTGCCATAGCCATAAGAACTTTTGGATTTTTTGGGTTTACTGCGATTGAGGATTCATTTTGCATTTGATATTGGCCAACTTCTTCAACAGTTACGGGAAAATTATAAAATAAGCTACCACTTGATGGCTCTGCAAAAGGTACTGCCGGCAATTCCTTCACGTCCAATTCAGGTAGTGGATGTGCAGTTTCAATTAATTTTTTAAAATATTCTCTTGAACTATCACAAAGTGAATCATTTGAGCCAAAAGAAAGTAATGCAGCAACAAGCCAAAGAAGAGTTGTTTTTATATTCATATGCAAATTTGATAATTTTGAAAATTTAAAAGTAAAATTAATAAAAATTCAGAAACTTTATCGATGAAATTCAAGATAGATTTTAATAGACACCTTTCAAAAGAATTTTTTTTAAAACCGACAGAGTGGGTAGCGAAAAATCTTATTGGCAAAGTATTGGTCCGAAAAATCAACGGAGTTTACACGGCAGCTATGATTGTAGAAGCAGAAGCCTATCTGGCTGAGTTCGACTCGGCAAGCCATTCAGCAATTGGCAAAACACAAAGAAACAGTACAATGTTTGAAGAAGGAGGGGTAATTTATGTTTATAAAATTTATGGAATTCATCATTGCGTAAATATAGTAACTGAGAACGAAGGTAAAGGTTGTGCTGTCTTGATTCGAGCAGGACAACCAATGGTAGGTTTTGAAACATTTAAATTGCTGCGCGGAGATGTGCCAGAGAATAAACTGCTTTGTGGACCAGGAAATTTTGCGAAAGCATTTGCTTTTACAAAAGATGACAACGGTCTCTCTGTGCTTCTGCCCGAGTTGTTCATACAAGATTACATTAGGTTCTCGGACGGAGAAATTGGGGTTTCCCAAAGAATAGGCATAGTCAGAGCAAAGGAATTGCCGCTTCGATTCTACCTCAGAGGTTCGAAGTTTGTCTCTGCGTCGCCAAGGAATTAAATTTTTATCTTCTTGCAAGCTTTAAGTACCAGCAAGATAGTCTTGCATGTATTTTTCTTGTTCAGGGGTCAATTTATCAATTTCAACTCCCATTGATTTCAATTTTAATGTTGCTATAAATTCATCCTGTTCAATAGGCAAGTCCATAACTTCAATTGGGAATCTTTTGCCTTCTTTATGTGCCTCGACAAAGCGAAGCAAAGCCATAAATTGATTGGCGAAGCTCATATCCATGACTTCGGATGGATGCCCCTCTGCTGCAGCAAGATTAATTAGCCGGCCTTGAGCAAGTAAATATATGCGTTTCCCGTCTTTTAAAGTGTATTCTTCGCAGTTATCACGAATTTGCCGCTTGGAAATCGCAAGCTCTTCCAATTCTGGTATGTTTATCTCAACATCGTAATGACCGGTATTGCACACAATCGCTCCATCTTTCATTTTTTCGAAGTGCCACTTTCTTATAACATCTTTACAACCTGTTGCAGTTATGAAAATATCACCAATTTCAGCAGCTTCATTCATAGTCATCACTTGGTGGCCTTCGAGTAATGCTTTAATTGCAGCTGTTGGTTTCACCTCGGTAATCACCGTGGTAGCTCCCAAGCCCTTTGCACGTTTTGCAACACCACTCCCGCAGTGACCATGACCAGCAACCACAACTGTTTTCCCAGCAATCAACACGGATGTAGCACGCATAATCCCGTCTAATGTAGATTGGCCTGTACCGTAAACATTGTCGAAATCCCATTTTGTCTCTGTATCATTTACCGCAAAAACAGGATAAAGCAATTTCCCAGCCATTTGTCTAGCGCGCAAGCGATGGACGCCAGTTGTAGTTTCCTCTGTACCACCAATTATATGATTTTTTGCAATTTCGGGATATTTTTCGTGAACTGTATTTATCAAATCGCAACCATCATCGAGTGTTAAATGAGGTGGAATATCAATTGTTCTCTCGATGCACCAGTAGAAATCCTCTAAATTGCCATGCCAGGCGAATATAGAAATTCCCTGTTTTGCAAGAGCAGCTGCGACAGCATCGTTTGTCGATAGAGGATTGCATCCACTCCAAGAAACTTCTGCACCAGCAGCAACAAGAGTTCTGATTAATACGGCAGTCTCTTTTGTTACATGCAAACAACCAGAGATTTTGTATCCTTTAAATGGCATGGTTTTACTGTAAATTTCCCTAAGATGCATTAAAACGGGCATTCGTGATTCTGCCCAGTCTATTAGTTTCGCTCCCTCTTCTGCAAGAGACAAATCGCGCACACAATATTTGCCGGGTACTTCATCGAACTTACCTTGTGCTTTTTTTGGCGGATAAGTGATGGTACTTTCGTTATCTAATGAATTTTTAACTTTAAAATTTTCCATTTTCATATCCTTCAAAATCAAACATTGGTTTAATTAAATTATTGATTGAAAAAGTTCTACAAGGTCGAGTTTTTCCCAAGGGAATTCTTCTCGTCCGAAATGTCCATACACAGCCGTTGGCCTATAGATAGGCCTTAGTAAATCAAATCGCTGAATTATGCCTCTTGGTGTTAGGTCTATGTTATCAAGTATGAACTTTTCTATTATTTGCTCTGGTACTTTAGATTTATTATGGGTATTAACATGAATTGAGACTGGTTGTGCAATTCCAATTGCATAAGAAAGCTGGATTGTACACTCATCGGTAATACCAGCAGCAACTATGTTTTTTGCAATATGTCGTGCAGCATAGGCAGCTGAACGGTCTACTTTTGTAGGGTCTTTGCCAGAAAATGCTCCGCCCCCGTGGGGAGCCCTTCCACCATAGGTATCTACAATAATCTTTCTCCCGGTCAAGCCGGTGTCGCCGTGTGGTCCTCCAATTACGAATTTTCCAGTTGGATTAACATAGTATTTTGTTCGATTGTCCAAGAGTTCCTCGGGAATAACTTTTTTTATTACATGTTCAATTACATCCTCTTTTATTTTAGTTTGTGTAACATCTGGGTCGTGTTGCGTAGAAATAACTATTGTATCAACTCGGAGAATCTCGCCAGAGTCGGAATATTCGATTGTGACTTGGGACTTTGCATCGGGTCGCAAATAGGGCATAAGATGTGGCTCTTTCTTTCGGATATCGGACAATCTCTTGACCAATTTATGAGCATACATTATTGGAGCGGGCATTAACTCGGGAGTCTCTCGGATTGCATATCCAAACATCATACCTTGGTCGCCAGCACCACCAGTATCAACACCGAGGGCAATATCCTCGGATTGATGATTAATCACGTTAATCACCGCGCAAGAGTTGGCATCGAAACGATAGCCATCCTTGTCGTAACCAATTTCGCGAATTACACTTCGGACCAACTGCTGCAAGTCGATGTAAGTCTTTGTAGTAATCTCGCCACCAACGATAATTAAACCAGTAGTTGCAAAACACTCGCAAGCAACACGGCTTTCGGGGTCATCTGCAAGCATAGCATCCAAGACAGCGTCGGACACCTGGTCACAAATTTTATCTGGATGTCCCTCGCCTACTGATTCCGAGGTAAATAAGTATGTCCTTTGTTTTTCCATACTAAACTAATCCCATTTTATGTATTACTGATTTCACTCGAATTTCCAACATTTATCTTGAAGAATGTACCCTTTACAATTGCATTATTACCAATAATTGACTTCTCTAATAGATAAGATTCGACTTTTGCCTCGTCGCTAATTATCGAATCTCGAACAACGCTATTTTTTACAACTGCACCAGAGGCAACCGTTGCAAATGGACCGATTATTGAATGCTCCACAATAGCATCATCTGCTATGAAGACTGGTGGAATTACGACACTACCATCAATCTTAGGGAAATACGAGCTTTTACTCAAAAGCAATTTGTTCGTTTCTAATAAGGTCTCGGGTTTGCCACAATCGTACCAACCTTCGACTGGAAAAGTTTTAAATCTTTCCCCTTTTTGCAACATCAGTTGAAGAGCATCTGTTAATTGAAACTCACCTTTGGTTTTGATTTGCTTTTGGAGTAGTTCGTCGAGGCATTCTCGGAGCAACAAGGAGTTTTTAATGAAATAAATTCCAACTATCGCTAAATCCGATATATAATGTTCTGGCTTTTCTACAAATTTTGTAACGTATCCTTCTGCGCCTATTTCTACGACCCCAAATCTTTCCGGATTTGAGACCCTTTTTACCCCCAAAGCAGAAGTATCAAAATTAAGAACTTCCTTCAGATTAGTATCAAAAATGGTATCGCCAAGCACTATTAAGATTGGGCCCTCGTTGAAATATTCGGATGCACACCATATTGCATGACCTAGCCCAAGTGGTTCTGCTTGTGATACGAATTTTACCGCAAAATTGTATCTCGAATTAACAAATTTTTCTACGTCATCTCCAAGATGTCCAGTCACAATTACAAACTCTTCTAAACCATTAGCTAAAAGCATATCTAATATGTGCTGTAGAATTGGTTTACCAGCAACATTTAGCAAAACCTTCGGCAAGAAATACGTGTGTGGTCTCAACCTTGTACCAATTCCAGCAACGGGAACAATTGCTATCATAAATTTTTGAAAAAATTAATTTTAAAATTACGAAAAGATTATCCAAGTATTTTATGTGAAGTATAGAATTTTGTTTATTTTTCCTAACGGTTTTTAATTATTTTGCATTTTTTATTTGTTTCATATGACTTCATTAAATTTTCAAACAGCGGTCTTCAATATCCTAAATAGCCTTAATAAATCTGATTTAATTTTCAAGGAATTAGACAGCCTACCTGCTCCATACAATATTCAAATTAAAACAGAAATCAACAGAAACCTCCGAGAAATACGAGATGCATTAATAAGTTTACCCTTTTGGGATTATTCCAGTCCTGACTTTGAAAAAATAATTGAAAATTTCTTCCAGAATCTTAGACAGCATATTAATATCAATCGTAAGTTGCTCGAAAACCTACTATTATCTGCAATAAAACTGCGATTCAATTACCTTTCCAAGCCTATATCAACTCTGTTGGCTTTTATCTTTGGGGACTCATACACTAAACCAAAAAGCGAAGTGATTGACCAATTGATTGTTTTCAAAGATTTTGATAAAGTATTAAAAAATTTACACACCGTACTCGAGGAACTTCCCGAGCCTCAGGTATCTGTTTATAAATTCTATTACGCGATTAAAAGCTCATGGTACCATATCCTAAACCAGAGCTCCAGCGAGGACCTTTTGGAATTATTCAATCCTATCTTCGAACTTTATCAAGATGTGTCCCTCGAGACGGGAATTGCTCCTACAAGTATATTTATTGATTTATTCGAAGATATTGGTCTAAATAACTTTTCCAAGACTTTCAAGAGTAAGTTTACCGAAAAAGAAACATTAACTAAAGAACAGTTTCATGAAACACTTTCAAACATCTTGAGTATCCATAAAATTCAAATTGAATCAAACCTTGCTGGGAAAAAGGATACCGTTATTCATCGAGTAATTAACTTCTCTGAAATTCAAACATTTGCATTTCAAATACCAGAGACAATTCAAAAATTAGATAAGGAAATTTTACTGAAAAGTGTAGACAGAGAAACTCTTGTATCTGCAAAGAGAGATGAAATTGACGAGATAAAAGAGTTGCTTACAAAATTTGAAAGTAGTTCAAGAGAAAAAACTGTTCAAGAATATATTATCGAAGAAGTAAAATCTTCGGTAGAAAATGAAGAAAAGCTAAAAGAAGATACATCGGAATTTGACGTGGAAATTGCACCAGAGCTGAGTTATCCACAAGGACCAGACGTTATTGTTCCCCCAACTTTACAAGAAGTATTGCACTCTTATGAAGACGAGGGTGTAAGTCACACTACAGCTGAAATTTCAGCCGAAGAGTCTTCGATGGTGTCGGAGGTCGTCACAGAAACTGATTCTGCTTCGAATGAATTAAAAGAAGAGCCTTCATCGGTATCTATTTCCCAGGAAGTAGAGCAAACATCAAACGAAAAAGAAGAAGACACAACACAGCAATTAAATGATTACGCAAGTAGTTCATATCCGGGTTTAAATCAATTAATTGATGAACAAAAAAGGAAGCAATTTATCGAAGAGTTATTCTACTCGATGGAAAACGAATATGATATCTTGGTAAGCGAAATAGACGAAGCAAAAAATCTCGAAGAAGCATTGCAAAAAGTAAATAACATTTATAATGAATTAGGAATATACACCGAAATGCCTATTGCAAAGGAATTTTTTGAATTAGTTAAGAGGAAATTTACTGCTCAAACAGAGTAGAATGACATTCTTGGAGCAATAGTTTTCCCTCGCCTTGCTCTGCCAAAAGCAAAATTGATTTTTCTGATACAATGAAATAAAAATGATTAAATAATTTATCGCCGTGTTTTGTTATAATTTTCATAAGTTTCCCAATCGTACGAGAATCAGTTTTGGAGAGATTATTCCCAAAAAAAGCAAGAACATCGACCCTATCAACAAAAAAATCCTCGGTAGTGAGAGATTCATCTATACTTGTGTATTTCTCTCCCTTGGCAATTGCGTATAAATAATTCTGATTAAAAGAAATCTTTAACAACTTGTCGAAATTGTCATTAAGCAATGAAATGTAATAAGCAATGTTTTTAGAGTTTAAATCCAAACTTTTTTTCAAGAAATAACAATTTTCCAAAAGAATCATGGAATTGATTGTGGGCGCATGATTGCGAAGAGAATTGCTCGAAACAATAGTTGTTCCAAGGGAATCAGTGTTGAAAGTATTCAAGACTTTAACTGGAATATTCTTAATAACAGCGGGTTTTACAGTCTCTGGATGTAAAACTTTAGCACCGAAGAAAGACAACTCTGCAACTTCGTCCATTGTAATTGTTTTAATTGGCTTTGCAGAGGGTATTAGGCGTGGGTCGGCAGACATAATCCCGTCGACGTCTGTCCAGATTTGAACCTCGTCTGCATCGACGGAGTAAGCAAAAAGGGACGCAGAGAAATCGCTACCTCCCCGCCCCAGAAGGGTTGTCTCCTTCTTCCAACTACCAATAAATCCTTGAGTAACTATTAAATCATAATTTTGAAAAATTTTAAGAATTTTTTCTCGGTTTTGCTCGATTTTTAACAAATTGGGCTTGGCATTAGTATGGAAATTATCCGTTTCGATAATTTCTCTTGCATCAAGCAAAAAGCATAAAAACCCTCGAAACAGCAAGTAGTGATAAAAAACATTCGTGGAAAGTATTTCACCATAGGATAAAATTTCTGCCTTGACTTTTGCAGTTAGTTCATCAAGAATTCGAACACCCTCAATTAATTGCCTTAAACTTTGCAAGATAAAATTTATAGACTTCATATATGTCGTAGCCTTATCGGGGTCCCAAAAAAGCTCGAAAACCAATTTTAAATGGTGTTTTTCAATTTCGTTTAAAATTTTTTCATATTCATTACTATTTTTCTGCAAACAAGTTTCAGACAGCGAAATCAATTTGTCCGTGATACCAGAGCATGCCGAAAGGACAACAATAGTTTTGTCTTTGTTGTTGGAAGCAACTATATCGAAAGCTTTTTGCATGGCGTAGGAATTGGCTACGGAGGTACCACCAAATTTTAGAACTTTAATACCCATCGTCAGTTAAACTTAGATTATTTTTCTATCAATTAATTTTGCGATTTCCTTTGCGAAATATGTTAGTATTAAATCAGCACCAGCCCTTTTTATAGCAAATAAGGACTCAATCATAACCTTTTCTTCTTCGAGCCATCCTTTTGCACCAGCTGCTTTAATCATTGCATATTCACCACTTACCTGATAAGCGGCAACGGGCACTTGGAAAGTAGTTTTTATTCTGTGAACTATATCGAGATAGTAACTTGCAGGCTTGACCATAACGATATCAGCCCCTTCGAGAATATCTTGCTCGGCTTCACGAACTGCTTCATCAGAATTGCGAAAATCCATTTGGTGGGATTTTCTATCCCCGAATTTTGGTGCTCCTTGGGCTGCTTCACGAAACGGACCATACAAAGAAGAGGCAAATTTTGAACTGTAGCTCATAATAGGAATATTTTCGAAGCCATTTTCGTCCAAAACTTCTCTTATTTTTTGCACTCGGCCATCCATCATATCCGAGGGTGCAACAATGTCTGCACCAGCTTTTACCTGGCTAAGTGCTATCTTGGCATAAAGTTCAATAGATTTGTCGTTGTGGATTACTTCGCCATCGAGTATCCCGCAGTGCCCATGAGAGGTGTACTCGCACAAACAGACATCGGTAATAACCACTAGATTTTTAACTTTGTCTTTAATTTCTCGAACAGCCCTTTGTATAATTCCATTTTCCGAATAGGCATCCGTTCCCAATGGGTCCTTATGCTCGGGAATCCCAAAAAGTATTACAGCCGGTATTCCAAGTTCTACAATTTCTTTGCATTCATCTACAAGTACGTCTATTGACATTTGGTAAACACCCGGCATCGACCCAACGGGGTTTTTCACCTTTTCGCCGAAAATTACAAACAAAGGATAAATCAAATCATTTTTTGTTAAGGTTGTCTCCGCTATCATGTTGCGAATCAATGGATTCATCCTTAGACGCCTGAACCGCCAAAAATCGTTCTTCATATTCTTCCCACAGATTTTGAAAGTCAAAATTAACACTTTAATTACTAATTGCTACGAAATTATTATATTTCATTTTTTAAATCGAGAGGAAAATAAAAATGCAAACAAAATCAAATTCATTAAAATATTCAATTTCGGAAAGAACAAAAGCACAGCTGCAAGAACTGCTAAAAAAACCTTTAGAGGTTATAAAACTCGACTTGCATATGCGCGAGCTCGAAGAAATACCGAACGAAATATTTTCTTTCCAAAACTTAACTGAATTGAATTTAAAAAACAACTATCTTCGTCATATCCCGAAAGAAATAACATCTCTACGAAGGCTTGAAAAACTGGAACTTGGTGGAAATAATTTGACTTCCTTTCCAGAGTTTATTTGCGACTTGTTTAACTTGAAATACTTGGAATTAAGCTGGAATAAAATAGATACAATCCCAGAAAGTATAAAAAACTTACAAAACCTCGAGGTCTTAATTCTGAGCAATAATAAAATTAAATACATTGCTAATGAGCTAGGCTTATTATCAAAACTACGAATACTTGATTTAAACAATAATGAAATCAAAGAAATTCCCGATAGCATTGGTGAACTTATTAGTTTAGAGGAACTTTATCTATTTGAAAATGATATAAGCAAGCTACCAGATACTATTGGTAATTGCAAAAATTTAAAAAAATTGGAATTGCAACAAAACTATCTAACTGAAATACCAGACACCATAGGTAAATTAGTAAATTTGGAGAAGCTAAGGATTTACAAAAATCAATTAAAGTCTATTCCTTCGACAATTGGAAACTTGAAAAATCTCAGCAAGCTTTTACTTTACGAGAATCAAATATCAGAGCTCCCCGATACATTGGGAAACTTAGAAAATCTCGTTGAATTTGACATAAGTGGCAATGAGCTAAGGATTTTACCAGAGACTATGTTTAATTTGAAGCATTTACAGAAACTATCAATATCAAATAATTCATTTCCGTCGGACTACTTCTTCTTATTGAAAGAGAAATTCCCACAAACAAAAATTGAATGCGACTATTAGAAAGTTATAGAAATTCCTAATCCAAAAATTTCCTTAAATTGAGTGCGTGGGGCGCTACTATCAAATTTCCCGTCACCATTGCTATCTATAGGAACTTTTACATCATCATCATAAATTAACTGAGTAGTTAGATTTATCGAAATTATTTTGTTGACCTTAAATAAGAGTAAATTTTCCCAATTGACATCAATATTCTGAGGTCTATTTAAATAATTTGTGAATAGTTCTAACTTTGAAGTAATCGTGATGTTTTTTAGAATTTCTAAGTCGAAATTACCCTTGGAGAAAGAAATACGAATGAAACCACCCAACTCATTCTTAGATTTCTTTCCCGGTTCGAGAATATTACCCAGAGAATCGTATACCGCTTGCCTAACACCAAAGGCGCCTTTGTTTGCAAGTTCATTGTCGTTTACAATCGTGATTCTACCTGTAAATGGTGCAGAGAAAATACTTATATAATCTGCTGGTTTCCAATCCAAACCAACTGCACCAGTTAGATAAGCTGGCGATAGAAAATTGGATATCTTTTGAGTATCCTTGGTGTAGTTCCAACCCACAGTAAATTGGGTTTTAAAATTTAAAGCACCAGCAATGAAGAACTTGTCTTTCAAGCGCAAACCATACTTAGTGGTAAATTCTATTTTGTCGTCTGTCTTGATGAACTTTTTGTCTTTACCTTGCTGAAGTACCCCATAACCTAACGTTAAGTTATTATCCCAAAAGGAATTAACGCCAGTATTAATTGAGAACAAACTCATTAATCCCTGAATAGAAACAGAATTTTCTCCACCAGCAGACCAGTTCGTTAATGATGTTTGAGCAAGGTTCATTGAGATAAGACCACCATTCTTCCAACCGATGGTATCAAGTTTTGGTTTAGTCGAAATAATTGACTCGGCTTCTTTGACTTGAGAAAAGGCATTTGTAAATAGAACAAATGCAAAAAGTAAGGATAAGACTTTCATAGATATACCAGTTTATAAAATTTACGAGAATTTATCTGTAGACACCTCTTTGAGAAGATTGAATAAACTCTATGCAAAGCTGAACTTCCGGAAGTATTCCGTTGGGATGGAGTTCCAAATATTTTCGAATGCCGTCTGTATTATTGTAACCAGAGTGAAAAACTAATTTGTAAAAATTTTCAATTTCTTTGATAACATCCTGGGGAAAACCACGACGTTTTAATCCAATCTTATTTATTCCGTCTACTTTTGGAGGATTTTCTCCTACAAGGGTAAAAGGAGCAATATCTTTAGTAACTTTCACATCTGCACCTACCATTGAGTGGGAGCCAATTCGGCAAAATTGATGAATTTTAACAACACCACCGAGCACGACCCAATCTCCAATATGCACGTGCCCAGCAAGTTGCACTACATTGGAGAGAATATTATTGCTTCCAACTCTACAATCATGGGCAATATGTGTATATGCCATAATAAGGTTATTGCTGCCGATTATGGTAGCACCAGTGTGCTGCGTTCCCTTATGAATCGTAGCGTATTCACGAATTTCGTTGTTGTCGCCAATAACAACAGTCGAAGGGAAGTTGTTGTATTTTAAATCTTGAGGCTTTGTGGAAATGACAGCTCCGGGAAACAACAGGCAATTTCTGCCAATATTGGCTCCACTGGCGAGATACACATTGGAAATCAACTCGGTACCTTCTCCAATTATAACATTATCTTCAATAATGCAATAAGGACCGATTTTAACATTATCGTCGATTTGGGCCCTCGAGGAAACAATAGATGTTGGATGTTGGAATATAGCCATGATATACCTTTATAACTGTACATTTCTATCAACAAGAGCAGCTTGGAGGTCTGCCTCGGCAACTACTTGACCATTGACAGTTGCAACACCGTGGAATTTGTAGGTGTTAAACTTTTTTCCAACCATTTGAACCTTCATAATCAACTGGTCGCCGGGAATGACTGGCTTTCGAAATTTTGCATTATCAATGCCCATAAACAAAAGTAATTTATTCGAAGCATCGACAGAGCTTAAAAGCATTAAACCACCGGTCTGTGCAAGAGCTTCGATAATGAGAACCCCCGGCATAACAGGTTTTTCTGGAAAGTGCCCAGTAAAGAAAGGTTCATTGATAGTTACATTTTTTATACCCGTGATTGTATTAGTCTCGGTATCAAGTTCAAGAATTCTATCAATTAAAAGGAAAGGATATCGATGGGGCATAATTTTCAAAAGGCTAAAGATATCCATCAAAGCATCTTTACCCTTTTTGCCTTGGAGTTTAAGAAATGGAAGCTTTTTTAAATAGAGACTACGAATTTTTTTGGCAAATTCAATATTGCTTGCATGACCTGGACGAGCAGCCAGAATTTGAGCTTTAATTGGCACCCCAATCAACGCCAAATCTCCAAGCATATCCAGCAGTTTGTGTCGAGCAGGTTCGTTTTTGAACCGCAAGCCTGTTCCATTCAAAATTCCCGCATTTGGCTGAGGAAATTGTTCTATTTGAAACAGTCTTTTCAAGCTCATTAAATCCTGTTCATTTAATTCTTTATCAATTATAACGATGGCATTATTAAGGTTACCACCTTTGATTAGACCTTGTCTGTAAAGCTCCTCGACCTCTGTAAGAAAGCAAAAAGTCCGCGCAGGTGCAAATTCTGTAAGGAATTCCTTTTCAAGGTTGAAAACACCGGTGTGCTGACTGCCCAAAGTTGGAATGTTGTAATCAATCATCACGGTGATTCTATAATCATCCGTTGGA
This sequence comes from Candidatus Kapaibacterium sp., assembly GCA_937927515.1. Classification (GTDB taxonomy): domain Bacteria; phylum Bacteroidota; class Ignavibacteria; order Kapaibacteriales; family UBA2268; genus Naka2016. Next base: position 52,090 of record CALBDO010000002.1, read on the forward strand.
AGAGCAACAATGTCGACACCCTTCTCCTCATTTGTGTACCTAACTGTCTCGTCTATGATGAAATACTCTCGCTCAGCCTCTTGCTCAATAATACCAGCCTCGAGTAACTTCTCGGCGTATGGCAAGGAACTGCCATCTATAACTGGAGGCTCCTTCCCATTCAGTTCAATTCTACAATTATCAATTCTTAACCCAACTAATGCAGCCAAAACGTGTTCAACAGTGAGTACACGAACGTCGTCGATACCAATAGTAGTTCCACGCGATAAATCTACAACATAGTCGACAAGAGCTGGTATTTCAACTGGATTTGGTAAATCGGTCCTCACGAAACGATAACCGAAATTATCCGGGGCTGGGTGAAAGGTTATTGTGGTTTCCTCACCCGAATGAATACCAATTCCTGTCAAACTTACAGCTTTTTTAATTGTCCTTTGTTTCTCTACCATTGAAATGCGAAAAATTTAAAAAGAAACAAAAATAAAAAAAATATATCTAAAAATAATTGAGCAAAAAATTAAAGTTTTACATAATACTGTCGATAATAAAGATGAATTGAGGAAAAATGGTGTTCGGCAGGAAGCCCAATAATATTTTTAACAAAAACAGGGAGGTACACTATGCCAACAGCAATTGCACAAGGTTCGAGGATACGAACCAACACACCTGCCGAAAACGCATATAATGCGTTGCAGGCTGCAAGCAACAATATCGCACTTCGCCAGTTGCGTTTGTCGACAGGCAAGCGAATCAACACAGCTGCCGACGATGTAGCTGGCTATATCACTTCGCGTGCATTGCAAGCCCGAAATGGTGCTTTGAAAAAAGCACTTCTCGCTGCTGGAGAAGCATTAAACGTCACATCCATTGCTCAAGATGCTCTGGACAATATTTCGAATTTATTAACTCAAATCAAAGATGCTGCATCCCAAGCATCAACTGGTGCTCTGGGAACCGCTGAAAAAGTAGCCCTTGCAAAGGCTTCCTATCGATTAGCCCAACAAATTCAATTTGTTGTGGACTCTACGGTATTCGGTGGTAGACAACTCCTTTGGGGTGATTATTCAGGTACATGGGCAATTGGTTTCTATGCTAATAATAATATTTTATCAATTAGCGTCGACTTAACGACTGGAAACACTGATTTCAACGTTGCTTCTAATAATTTCAACTTAAATGCAACATCAGCTGCAATATCCCCCGCAGGACGTGCTACTGATTTTGCCGGGGTAAGCGGTTTGGACCTCGAAAGTTTAAACTTAGTTTCGGAGTCTGACCTCGGTATTTTCTCGACATCACAAATTGCAACAACACTATCAAGCCTAGCTGCTGCAATCGACAACGTCAATAAAGTTGCTGCTTATCTCGGTGGTATACAAAATAGAATAAGTTCTCACGAAGATTTGCTCAAATCCCAAATCACAAATTATAACGCAGCAATTTCAAGAATTGAGGACGCCGACGTTGCTCAAGAACAACTTGAATTGATTAAACAGCAATTCTTGCTCCAAGCATCTTTGATTTCGTTAACACAAGCGAATCAACAACCGCAAACATTCTTACAACTTTTTAGGTAATAGCCTAGGCTAAAATGAATGCACTTCATCAAATGTTGCGAAAAACAACCGAGGGGAAGCCAAGGATGGCTCCCTTCGGTTATGGTACAAAAATTGTTTGGTTATGTATTGGCTTTCTAATAAGGTGAAAAATGGCGATTATGCAACAAAATGTAGCAAAGGCATATGGTTTGAAAAAGGAAACTGGAATACCTCAATATTTAGAACAAGAGGTTCTCTCTTGGTCGAAAGAAAAAGTGATTCTAAAAATGTATGACTTATTTATCATTAGTGCTAAAAAGAAAGACATTCGAAAAATGAACCGTGTACTTGCCGAGTTGATGGCTTCTTTAAATTTTGACTACGAGGAAACTGCAACTCGATTGTACCGACTTTATGAATATGTACAGCGTCTGGTTTTTCAGAAAAGATACGACGATGCAATTTTTATTATTCAAGAACTTCGCAATGCTTGGAATCAAGCATTTGAAATTGAAAAATAAATTAGTTTGATGGTAATATGGCAGATTTTACTTCGAGTTTGGATTCATTAAGTAATGCATTGAACTCTTTAATGCAAACAACCTCTACAAGCCAATCTCAAGCGGACTTGCTGGTCGAAGCTTACAAGAGAACTCAGTCTGGTAAGCTCAACCTACTTAAAGACCGCAAATCTGCCCTAGAAAAGAAAAGTTCGTTTTTTAATAATTTCCGTTCCAAGATTAATACACTCTTGACCCAAATCGACAAATTTACATCAACTAATGCATCAAGTTTTTTTATCACTCGAAAGGTTACTTCCTCCGACTCTTCAATTGTCTCTGCAACTGCGAGCAGTGATGCATTACTTGGTGTAAATACAGTAAAAGTAAACCGGCTTGCAAGTAATGACCTACTTATCTCTGCACAATTGACAGCCTCGCAATACTTTGCTGTCTCTGGTTCAAATCTAACCTTTAAAATCAATGGCAAAGACATTATAGTATCCATTTCCCCAAACACTACAAATGAAGATGCACTAAAGCAAATAGCTAATGCAATAAACAACACTTCTGATATCAACGCTACAGCTTCTGTAGTTAAGGATACTAGCTCTACAATTCGATTGACTATAACTTCCAAAAACACTGGTGCACAAAACAAAATAACTTTTGACGATAATGGAAGCGGAGTTCTAAATGCACTCGGATTTGACAACGTTGACCCCAATGCTTCAATACGGACACCGATACAAAATGGGAATCAATATGCACATTTCAAAATTGCAGATGTTTCCCAGCTTGATTCCGAAGCTGAAGTTAACGGTATTACAATTGTACGAAGTTCTAATACAATATCCGATGTGCTACAAGGTGTAACTCTCAATTTGCTTAAAGTTCAAAACAACAATGACCAACCAATTACCCTAACAACAGAGGTCGACAGCTCTGCCGTCCAAAATGTTATATCCCCACTTTTAAGCGCCTACAACGATATTTTACAATTCCTCAATAACAATAAAAACCTATTAAAAGACGAACCTTTGTTAAGAAACTTAATATCTAACTTAAGAGTCATTCCTTCGCAAGCAGTAAGTACTGTTCAAAGCGGCAACCCTCAATTTTTGAACGAAATAGGAATTAAAACAAATTCTGATGGTACGCTATCAATAACCGATACTACAAAACTTCGTGAAGCTCTCGTTGCAGACTACAGAAAAGTATCCGATTTGTTCACATCAAACGATAGTTTTGTAAAAAAAATCCAGAGTGTAATAAGTGTAATTTCAAATGACACAAACTTTATAACTAACAAAGCAACCACTGTCCAGAGACAAATATTTGAAATGCAAAAGAAAATAACCGAGCTCGAAGCGAAAATTGAAGCTCAAGCGGAAAATTATAAAAATGAATACTTTCGAAGTTTGGAGGCTTATTTAAAAGCTCAATCGCAGTATACAATGTTTTCCAACACTGCCAGTTCCTTGCTAAATAGATATAATTATTAATTTAGGGGAGGTTACTATGATTACCCCAATCGAAGGACCACCAGTAAATGAGTTGCAAACAAATATACCTGAATTTAAATCCAACCTACTTGTTTCGAATGCTCCTGAAAAATTTGAACAAAAAGGCAACATAGAGATAGGATTAGCAAAATTTAATAACTTTGTGGAGAATATTAGCCAAGAGAATATTAAAAAGCAAAGCATAGTAATTGATTACGATAAAATTTCAAAAAAATTAGAAGAAATAATCAATGACAAAAGCTTGATGATTCAATTTACCATAGACGACCAAACTAAAAAGATGATATTTAAACTTATTAACGCTGAAACCAAAGAAGTTGTGCAACAAATTCCACCAGATGTTGCACTAAAAATTGCTCGATACGTAGCATCTACTCTCGAGGATAAAAATGTCGCCAACGCAAAAGTATAGTCCAGAGTTTATTGAAAAAATAATTTCACAAATTGAAATTTCCGCCCGAAAAATTAATGAACTACTTATTTCCGGGGAGGAATACACATCGATAGTGGATAAATTGATTGAGATTCTTAATCAAAGAGACGATTATTTCAAAGAATTCGACAATTTTCGAAATGAAAATTCAATAAGTTCATACTTCAACAATAATTATAATAATTGGACAAATAGAATCAAAAATATATTGGACCTTGAGAAAAAGAACTTGGATAAAATAGAAAGTTTTATGAAATTGCAAAGTGATAAAGTAAAAAATTTAAATAAACAAAAACAATTACTGCTGTATATGAAGAGGTGAGAATGGATGTAAAACCAATTTCAACGGGAATAAAAGGAGTAAATAAGTACGAAAGAGCCAAACAAGGCGAGGCAAATCCCCCCAAACCAGAAGTACAAGAATCGAAAAGTAAGAAGACATCGAATAACCTAATTGATAAATTAGATATGTCGGATGAAGCCAAAAAAATGCTTTCAATTGAGCAAAAGGTGAAAAGTGGCTCTTACAATAGTTCAGAGGTTTTGCAAAAAGTTGCCCAGAATATTTATCAAAAACTTTTCAAAAGTTAAGCAATTACCCGCAATTTCTTTTTAATATCTTTTATTTCTCATTGGTATAAAATATTGGAACAATTTTTGTTTCTTTTTTTTTACTAACAGTAAAATTACTTTTATTATTATTGAATTTAACCATATAAATAAAACATTAGAAGAAATGACTAAAAATAAAATTTGGAAGAGTAAACCGCTGTTGAGTTTATATGTTGGCTGTGGTGGAAAATATCTCCAAGGCTACATTAATATTGAGGTGTTGTTCATATTTAATAAAGCGGAAGTAGTAAAAATATTTTTTACCGAATATAAAGCAATATTTAGGGAAATTATTTAAAAGATTTTATCCTAATTTACTCGACAAAAAGAGCAAAAGTGATTTATTTCATAATTTTACTGTATAAATTATCATTAGAAAATGGAAATTAAATTTCATAATACGAAACCAACCAATCAGCCGCTTGTTTCTGTAATTGTTCCATGTTACAATCTTGCACAATATTTACCAGAAACTGTAGAAAGCCTTGTCAAGCAAACTTTCACCGATTGGGAGTGTATCATTGTTAACGATGGTAGTACCGACAACACTAGCCAAGTTGCAAGAGAAATTATTGCAAAATATCCAGATAAAAGAATATATCTACTAGAGAAAGAAAATGGGGGAGCAGCAGATGCTAGAAATTTTGGTATTCGACATTCAAAAGGAGCCTTCATTCTGCCACTCGATGCTGATGATATCTTACACCCAAATTTTTTGGAAAAAACTGTTGATGTACTCATAAATTGCAATTGGATTCATTTAGTTTATACAGACTATGTTGAATTTGGTGCTTGGAACAAATATGTACAGACTGGAGATTGGAACCCCCAAAGACTCCTTTTCCAAAATATTTTATGTTATTGTTGTCTTTTTAGAAAAGAAGTTTGGAAGGCCATTGGTGGGTACAACCCAACAATGCCCGGTTACGAAGATTGGGATTTTTGGATTGGATGTGCGGAAAAGGGTTTTACTGGATTAAGAATACCACAAGTACTATTCTTTTATAGAATCCGGGAAAACAGTAAATATCATTCTCGTTCTATAAAACGTGACAAGGAACTAAAAGCAAAAATCATTTTAAACCATCCTACACTTTATTCTAAAATACACTTAATGTGGGCTAAAGCTGTTATTTCAGGAGAAACGTGGACTTACCAAGTTCCAAACCAAATTGGAATTATCCCAACTTCAATTCCCATGCAACTACTCCCCCATCAGTACAGCCAAAAGTTCGCAGTCTCGGCGACCCCGAACTTTAAATCACCGAAAGTTACTGTTGTGGTGCCCACCTTTAATCGACCCATAATGCTTAGAAATGCTATACAAAGCATTTTAAATCAATCCTATCAAAATTTCGAAATAATCGTTGTAAATGATGCCGGGGAAGATGTTAGGAATATTGTCCAAAGCTTCAACGACGAAAGAATAAAATACATTTCACAACCACAACATAGGGGTTCGGCTGCAACCAGAAACATAGCACTTAAAAACGCATCTGGAACCTACATTTGCTACCTTGATGACGACGATTTTTTTTTACCACACCATTTAGAAACATTAGTCAATTTCCTTGATAATAATTCACATTACAAATTTGTGTATTCAGATGCTTTACGTGTTCACCAAGTCAGGATACAAAATAACTACGTAAATGTTAAGCAAGATATTCCATATTCGAGAGACTTCGACCGCGTTGAACTTTTATTCGGTAATTATATTCCTATTCTTTGTATTATGCACTACAGAGACATTTTAGATGAAATAGGTGTTTTCGACGAGACACTTACAACTCACGTAGATTGGGATTTATGGATTAGAATTTCACGAAAATATCCTTTTTACCATCTCAAAAATATAACTTGTGCATTTACATGGAGAGTGGATGGCTCTAGCTTGAGCAGCTCAATGAGGGAAGATTTTTTTAGAACAATGAAAATCATCCATGCCAAGAACAAACCTTTGTTCCTTGAAGAAATCGAGCGTGCTATTTCAGAGGGAAACTTAGAGCTCGCCGAAAGCATTGCTATTCGTATGATGGACATTTTCAACCCACAAAACCATCCCGAACCTTTAATTGATTTGGGTGTTATTCGTTCTCTGCAAAATCGTATAGAAGAAGCAAAACAAATTTTTCGCATCGCTCTTGATTTACATCCGAACAATGAAATTGCACGCGAAAATATTGAAATTCTTGAACAAGAATTTTTGTCCAGTGAAAAAAGTAAAATTTAATTTGCATTTAAGCTTAATTTTCAAGGAATATGCATAGAGATTTCATCCTTCACTTAATGGTTTTAGATAAATTTCTACCTCCATTTATAGATTTTGTTTCTGAAAACTTTGATATTTGGGAGCAGAAATTTGTTTTTTTAGGAAAAGAAGAATATAAATACGGCTTAACGAAAGAACATCCAGTCGAGTGGATTGATTTAAATAAAGGAAGCGATGCTTTTAAAATATTACTTTATATGGACAGCGCCAAGAAAATAATATTACATGGCCTGTGGTCCGAGCCATTACTTTATCTATTACATAGAGTTCAGCGTTTATTGCCAAAATGTTATTGGGTAATGTGGGGAGGGGATTTTTATTTTCCAGAAAAGCAAAGCTGGATTAGGAAGCATTTGATAAAAAGTATTAGTCATTTTGTTACTTACGTGAGGGGAGATTACGAGCTTGTTAAGAAATGGTATGGTTCTACAGGGAAATATCACGAATGTTTAATGTATCCCAGCAATGTCTTTTTTGACAATGGGGTTAAAACAAAACAAGATACCACAATAAATATTCAAGTTGGTAATTCCGCTACTGACACTAACAACCACTTTGAAGCGTTTAATAAGTTAGCCAAGTTCATAGATGAAAATATTAGAATCTATTGTCCCCTGTCCTACGGAGATAAAAAATATGCAGAGGAAGTTATCTTGTACGGTAAGAAGCTTTTCGGAGAAAAATTTATTCCAATTACTGAATTTATGCCATTAGAAAAGTACTTAGATTTCTTAGGTAGCATGGATATAGCTATTTTCCCTCATAACAGACAGCAAGGAATGGGCAATATAATCAAACTTCTTGGCATGGGAAAGAAGGTATACCTCAGAAAGAATACTACACATTGGGAGCTTTTTGAAGTACTAGGAATTAAAATCTATGATTTGGATGAAATTAGCCTTGAACCTATGGATGAGAAAGTAAGGTCTAATAACATAAGCAAGGTAAAGCAATACTTTTCTGAGGAAAAATTGAGGGAGCAATTAGATGCAATTTTCAGAAAGTAACGCAAACTTATATTAGGAGAGTTTAAAAATGAAGAAGGTAGCTTTTTATTTGATGACTTCAAAGGGATTTTATGTATTGCACAATTTCATTAAAAAACATGGAGCTCAAAATATTGAATATGTAGTATCCGAAGAAGATAAGAAATTACAAAAAGATTTTTTTTATGAAATAAGACAATTAGCCGTTGATAATAATATCAAATTTTTTAAAAAATCAGATATGCCTTTGCTTTTAGAAGCACAAGATATTTACAAATTTGCTATTAGTTGGCGTTGGATTATCAAAGAATGTAATAATTTAATAGTTCTACACGATTCACTTTTACCAAAATATAGAGGTTTTGCTCCTTTAGTAAACTGCTTGATAAATGGTGAAACCAGAATTGGTGTTACGGCTATTTGGGCCACAGATGAATATGATAAAGGGGATATAATATGCCAAAAAAGCATCGATATATCATATCCAATAAAAATACACGAAGTTATAAAAAGGATTGAGCCACTTTACTTTAAAATTGTTGATGAGATTTTTAGAAAGCTTCAAAACGGTGAAGTCTTAGAAAGCAGAAAACAAGATGAAAACGAAGCCAGTTACAGTCTCTGGTTAGATGACGAAGACTATTTTATTGATTGGTCCTGGGACTCAGAAAAGATAAAGAGATTTGTAGACGCTGTTGGTTATCCTTATGATGGTGCTAAAGCATTTCTAAAAGATAAGATTGTGAGAATTTTAGATGTTGAGGTAATAGAAGATGTTTTCATTGAAGATAGGGAGAAACATATTGGGAAAGTAATTTTTTTGAAAAATGGAGTACCTGTTGTTGTTTGTGGTAAAGGGCTTGTAGGTTTAAAAAATTTGAAAGATTTGCAAAACAAGGAACTTAGTATAAATTTAAGAAGTAGATTTAAATAATGATACCCTTTAACAGACCTGCCTATACGGGCAACGAAGACAAATATGTTTTTGAAGCGATGAGAAGTAGTAAAATCTCTGGAGATGGGGAATTTGCTAAAAGGTGTCAAAGATGGTTTGAAGAGAATCTTCCGTGCAAGAAAGCCCTCTTAACCCCTTCTTGTACTCATGCATTAGAAATGGCTGCTATGCTTATAGATATCAAAGAAGGAGATGAAGTAATTATGCCTTCTTTTACCTTTACAAGTACAGCCAATGCTTTCGTTCTAAGAGGGGCTAATATAGTCTTCGTAGATATTCGGCCAGACACTATGAACATAGATGAAATCAAGATAGAACAAGCACTCACGGAGAAAACTAAAGCCATTGTGGTTATGCATTACGCTGGGGTCGCTTGCGAGATGGATACAATTATGGATATTGCAAAAAAGTATAACCTTTTCGTAATTGAGGACGCAGCACAGGGCATACTAAGCAAGTATAAAGGGAAATCATTAGGAACATTAGGCCATATTGGGGCTTATAGTTTCCATGAAACTAAAAATTACACCAGTGGCGGCGAAGGGGGTTTACTCATTATAAATGACGAGAGATTCGTAGAAAGAGCTGAAATCATTAGGGAAAAGGGAACAAATCGGAGTCAATTCTTCCGCGGAATGGTCGATAAATACACCTGGGTAGATATAGGTAGTAGCTATCTTATCAATGAAATAAGCGCTGCTTATCTTTGGGGAAATCTGGAAAAAGCTGATGAAATCTATGAAAATAGATTAAATACTTGGTATAGGTATTATCTTGGGCTAAAAGACCTTGAAGATAAAGGTATATTACAAATACCAAAAATTCCGTCAAATTGTAAACATAATGCACATATATTTTATATTAAAGTCAAAGATTTAGAGGAACGGACTGCTTTGTTGGATTATCTTAAACAAAACGAAATACTTGCAGTTTTTCATTACGTACCACTCCACACATCGCCTGCTGGTTCAAAATTTGGTAGATTCGTAGGCGAAGACCTCTACACAACCAAAGAAAGCGAAAGGCTAATAAGGTTGCCAATTTATTATGGAATGAGAAAAGTAGAAGTAGACAAAGTGATTGATAGTATTAAAAAATTTTACAATGAAACCAAGCCAATTCCACAATAATCGTAAAGAATACAACTGGCTTATTTACAACATTGGAGATAAATTTTTTGAAAAATATTCGAAATATTACAAAGGTCGCCTCGTGGACTTGGGTTGTGGCGAAGCACCCTACAAGCAATATTTTCTTCAATATGTCAACGAATACATCGGTGTCGACTGGCCTAATTCATTTCACAACATTAAAGCAGATGTTTTCTCCAACCTTAATGATAAAATTCTATTACCAGATGATTTTGCAGACACTATTGTAGCTATTTCTGTTATGGAACATCTATGTGAACCAGAGCGCTTTCTTCGGGAAAGTTACAGAATACTAAAACGAGGTGGTATTATGCTGATTCAAGTACCATTTCAGTGGTGGGTCCACGAACAGCCACATGATTTTTTTAGATATACTCCGTTTGGGTTGTTTTATATGCTTAAAAAAGTCGGCTTTCATATATTAACAATCGAACCACAGAGTGGTTTTTTTACAACATTAATACTAAAGTTTAATTATTTTACTCTAAGGTTTATCCGTGGACCTAAAATTATTAAATCATTCCTAAGGACACTTTTGCGTCCCGTTTGGTATATTGGCCAGAAGTTAGCCCCTTTATTAGATAAATTAGACAAAGAGTGGTACCTCGAGACAAGTGGTTATTTCGTTCTTGCTACGAAAAAATAATTTAACTATAAAGATTTCCATTTTAAATACAGTAAATCAACTACCTAATCACCTTCAATAGTGAGTGAAATAAATTCAATTCATTAATTTTGTTTTCTACTTAGGTATAGTCATCTACCTTTGCAGTTTTTCTATTAGCTTTAGGATTTCTGCGCTTTTTTCGTTCATACCTTGTAGCCGAAAATAATTTTCTAAATACACAAGGTTGACAGAAACTGCTTGAATTATTCCTTGCACAAGGTGATGTTTGTTGTTTCGAAATTTTGCGAAAGGCTCTATGTTGATTTTGCTGAGGTCTGTCTCCAAAGGTTCAAATTCTTTTAAAAGTCTAATTGCAAAGCCTTGTGGAACTTGTTCGAATTCTAAAAATGGTCGCGCATCGTATTCATTTTGCAATAGGTCGAGAGTTATGTATACGGGTCTTTCGTCGATGTTTTTACCCACAAAACTTCGCAATAAATTCTCGAAGCGAAATTGTATTTCACTCGGGTCGTACTGCTTGTCGGATTCAAACAATTCAAGTTGTTCCAAAAATTTTTCCATCTCGAGTTTGGACTTGTTGATTACCTGGGGATACCACCTGCGCAGTTGTTCTAAATACCAAGTGCGACGAAGCAGCTCTTTTTCTATCAATACAACATCTCGGCGATATCCTTCTACTTGCTGCAAGTACCAAAAAGCAGAGCAAAAATAATCCCATTGGGCAGAGAGAATTATTGCATTTGGTGCGAGATTGTCTAAAACATTTTTGGTGTATGTTGTAACTAAATTGTTTTTCGATTGGTCGTTTTCCTTAAAGTTGAGAAAAACAGAAACAATCGGAATTAAGATAAAAACAAATGATATTTCTTTAAACTTACTCCAAAGGAAATACAAACCAGCAACAAAAAATAAAAACAAGGCAATAAAAGCTAAAGAGAAGTAAGTTTCAATGTCGTGAATTTGGTAATTTAAAGAGTAGAGTAGGCAAAAGACAAATGCAAGTATAAGGTAAATCAAAATGTAACGCTGACGGAAGAACAAATAAATCAATCCGATAGTAACAACAAATAAACCAACATATGCAAATTCAAAAGGCAAATCTGTTATAAATTTTTTGAAATTTATAGGGAGAGTTTCGGCAGAACTAAACATCCACACCCGATATTGCTTGCCAGATACGTGGTAGAGAAATTTGTCGAAAGAGCGAGAAACCCATCCCCAATTGAAAATCGGAAATTGACTACTGCGTATTAATAGATATAAATATGGGCTTATACCCACCAAAAAAGGCAAAATCAGAGTTGCTAATGATTTAGGACTTGGCTTTACGAAAAATATCTTTTCATCTTGCCGAAAGAATATTAAAAAAAGAATGCTTGGAACAATTAAAACAGTTGAAAGATGGTTGGAAAATCCTAAACCGAGAGTGAAGAATAAAAGGTATAACAGAGTTGGGTGAAAATTCGAACGAATGATTTCAAAGGAAAGTAAGAAAATCAAAACGAAGATGAAAAGTTGTAGAGGATAGACTTCGAGTGAAGTTGCCTGGCTCCAAATTTCTCTGCCAAAAGCAAAAGACAATGCAGCAATAAGTGCCAGAAGATAAACCCCCAAAGAGCCGTCTTCAATCGGGATAGATTTTTTGATATTTGAACCCGCGTACTTTTTTAATATTCTAACCAAAGAGAACGATGTAAAGAAAAAAACAAGTGAAGCAAGCGCAACCCAAAAAGCTGCGAATAAGTTCATCTGAAAGATTTTAGACGAGCAAAGAGGTAGCAAAGACCACAAATGTCCAAGAATTGTGAAAAGTGGATACCCAGTGGGGTGGGCTACCCCCAAGGTTACGCAAACTGCCATCAACTCGCCGTTATCGGTAAAAGACAGGTAGGGATTTGTGGTGAAAAAATAAACAATAAAGGGAATCAGAAACGAAAGTGTTGCAAAACTAAAAAGTAACCACTTTCTGGTCTTCATTTTTTCATTTTCTTAATTCATATTCAAATTCAGCAAAGGAGTCGAAGGTTTCGTAAAACCTTATAATTATTTTCTCAATGTTGTTGTATTGTTTCAACTTATCGACAATTTGGTTGGCAAACCAGATTGCAAAATTTTCGGATGTTGTTGTTATGGGAATGATTACGTGCCGAAAATTATTCTGTTTCAAGAAGTCAAGCATTGAATGGTCGTTTGCATCAACAACGAAGGAATGGTCGAGTTGGTCGACGATAGGCTGAACTGCACTAATCAAATCGTAGAAATCCAGAACCATTCCATTTTCGTCGGGCTCGCCAACTAGGGTTACACGAAGTTTGTATGTATGGCCATGAATATTGCTACAAAGACCCTGGTGAAAAGGTAGTCGATGACTCATATTCCAAGTGAACTCTTTTGATATTTTCATCTTCATTTGCTTCTCCCTGGTTTTTCATAACGAGCAATGATTGTGGAATTCATTCCACCACGTGTACTCCAATCAGTTTGAACTTCCATTTCCAATGGGTCGCAAGCTTGGACTAAATCGTCCAGGATTTTATTTGTTACTGCTTCGTAAAATATGCCCATATTTCTATATTGAAGGAAATAATATTTCAAAGATTTCAGCTCAAGACAGAGTTTATCGGGTATGTATTTAACGGTCACTGTCCCGAAATCTGGCAGACCAGTTTTAGGGCACACAGAGGTAAATTCGGGATTCCTGTGAATTATAACATATTCTCGTCCAGGTTGAGGATTTGGGAATGTCTCTATTTCCATATAACCACACTCGGATGTATAATAAATAAGATTGTAAAATTAAATGATTTCGAACTAATAAACAAAATTCCAGATTTTATGAATTTTATTATTTTTATAAAAAAACGTAAACAAATTTTATGGAAGGTAGACTTTACTCAAGAGAAGAGGTAGAAAATATACTTTCAAAAGTTATCAAGGCTAAGCAAATTGAGGGGGATAAATTTTCTTTGGAGGATATTCTGAACATAGCCAGAGAACTAAATTTAGACTTGAATCTAACCATCCAAACAATTAAAGAAAATGAAATAAACTACGAATTAGAGCGTGCCAAACAACTTTGGAAGCAAATGAAAAAAAGAGGCTTTTATCAACATCTCGCCGCCTACACAATCATTAATCTGTCTATAATCCTTATTGAATTATTCATAGCTCGAGAAGCTATCATTTTTTCATTGCTTATTATGGCTTTTTGGGGAGTCGGGCTTGTTGCGGATTATATAGAAAGTTTCCACCCGAGCGAAATTAAAATAGAAAAAGGAGCTAGAAAGATACTGACCAAACAGAAGCGTAAAGAGAAAATAGACACTATTGTTGATTCATTCCTCGACCAACTACGAAAAATACTCAAATAATTCCTCGATTTGATACAAACTAATTGCTTTTGTTATTCGATGCGATAAATATTTGCTGTTTGATTTTTGTTGTATCTTGGATTTAGTTTGTAAAGTATCCAATCAGCTAAAGATGGTTCAATCCTTTGTACCAAGACTAGTCTCTTCGATAAGACACTTTCTGCTCGAGTTCTTAAACTATCTAATTCTTTATCGCCATAGATAATTGCATAATTATAATAATTAGTGTTTAATTTTTGATTTACAAGACTATCAAAATTCTCGACTTCCAAGATTGGGGTTCCATAACGGTTAAGATAAAACTCTGGTGGCTTGAATGGCCCGAGTTCGCCAGTTATTTGATAAATACCTCGTACATCGGCTTGCTTTGAAAGGAAATACAATGCTTCACATCTGGTCTTTTTGCTGTAATTAAATGAAAATAGTATCCAAAGCGGTATATTAAGTAGCCAAAAAATTAACAGAACAGACTTATAAAGTGCTTGTTTGCTCTTGAAAATATGTCCTCTTGTCACGTACGAGAAGAAATTAGCCAAACCAAAAGCAAAAACGAAGGGAACGATTGGAAGTATGAAACGTTCCTGCTTATTTGGAAATATTGAATGAAAAATAAGAAACATCAAAATTGGTATAACCAACAAAATCCGTTGTTTAAAATCCTTTACGAAGAAGTATATAATGAAAATACTCAATGGGGGTAGAAATACGCCAACAAGTAGAAGTAAGTAACGGTAGAAAGGACCAGTTGTATAGTCACCACTATGAGTAAGATTGTACCTTACATACTCAATAAAAGAAGCAAAGGGAAAGCCCCATGCAAACATATCCACAGAGCCTTGGAGTAAGAAGGCAAAAAGTAAAAAGAAAAACCCGAAATTAAGTGCGTAGGAGAATCGCTTCTGTAAAAGGAGAATCAATATTATTGTCCCAGTTATTAATAGAGTCTGGTATCGGAAAGCGAAAGCAAGGGCAAAAAAGAAAGCAGAGGTAAAAGAATTTTTAAATTCATTACCTTCACGAAGTAAATTATAAAAGCCTATTGCAAGCGGCGGTATGCATACCATTTCAATAAGGTTACGAACGGAGAGAAATGGCATAAACCACAGCAATGGAATAAACAAAGATACGCGGAATGATAATTGTTGGTCAAAGAACAAAGATAAAATTTTATAAAGGTAAACAACTGTTATTGTCGAATAAAGAGAGTGAAGAAGACGAACGACAAACATAACTTCTTGAGGGTCGGAGATTCCAAATGAATAAAGTAATTTGAATAAAATGTAATGCAAAAGCGGATAAAAAATACTGTGTGCGTGCGGGGTAGTTCGAGTTTCCCAGATTTTTGGGTCGTTTATGATTGCCCAAGGTTGCTCGATTGGACCGAAGTGGTCGTCATGCATCCCATACCCTCGGGCAAAGAAAACAGCAGGCAAGTTCACAAGAAAAGTCAAAATTAATAAGGAGCGAATGGGTTTTCCGACAAGCTTTGAAATAATAGATTCAAACCTCATCTGAAGTTCCACTGTCAAAAGGTAAGAGATTTGTATTGTTCTTTTTCAACCCAAAATACTTATAGCAAAGAGGCGTGGCAACCCTACCTCTTGGAGTACGTTGTAGAAAGCCATTTTGAATGAGAAAAGGTTCGTATACTTCTTCGATAGTACCGGGCTCCTCGCCTACTGAAATGGAAATTGTATTTATACCCACGGGGCCACCATCAAATTTTTCAATTATGGTTAGCAAAATTCTTTTATCCATATCATCGAGGCCAAACTCGTCGACATCCAAAGCCTCGAGTGCTTTCAGGACAATAGTAAGAGTAATCCTTCCGTCGCCAAGTACTTGTGCAAAATCCCGAACTCTTTTCAGAAGTCTATTGGCAATCCGAGGTGTACCTCGCGAGCGTTTAGCAATTTCCTTAGCTCCTTCATACTCAATCGAGACATTAAGCAACTCCGAGGAACGAAGGACTATTTTCATCAAATCTTCTGTGGGATAATAGTCTAATCTATTAAAAATACCAAATCGAGAGCGAAGAGGAGCAGTAAGCAATCCAGCTCTTGTTGTTGCGCCGATAAGAGTAAACTGTGGTAATGAAATTTGAATTGTTCGCGCAGCTGGACCAGAGTCGATAACAATGTCTAATCGAAATTCTTCCATGGCAGAGTAGAGATACTCTTCTACAATTGGGGATAAACGATGTATTTCATCGATGAAGAGAATATCACCATCTTGCAAGTTAGTCAGAATACCAGCAAGATCACCAGGTTTTTCAAGAACGGGTCCCGAAGTAATTCTGATTTTCGTTGCCATTTCGTTGGCAATAATATGCGATAGGGTCGTCTTGCCTAAACCTGGTGGACCTGTAAAAAGAATATGGTCTAGTGGTTCGTTGCGGCTTTTTGCGGCTTGGATGAATATTTTTAAATTCTCGACAATTTTGCTCTGTCCGATAAACTCTGAAAATGTACGTGGACGTAGTGTACGGTCCAAATCCTCGTCTTTCTTAGTTGCAGAAAGTATATTGTTTTCTCTTTCTTCCTTGCTCATATTAATTCTCAACTTTTTTCTTCCATTTTTTTACGGGACAGCTACTTGTATCGCCGTAGACACAATTTCGGTTGCAAGGAACTACATAAACTCTTGGCAAAGCCGAAGGGTAGATGCTTTGAATTTCAGAAACGAGTTTCTTCTCTATTTCATAAGCCTCTTCGAGTGTGTAGTCGTAGGGTAATTCCAAGTCGATTTCAATAAAGATATCTTTCCCGGATTGCCGAGCATAAATTTTTTTAAAGTCGCAAATGTTACGGAAATTTTCAGCGACAACCGAAAGTATTTTATAGTGGAATTCCTCTGGCAAAGTCCTATCCAACAATTGGTCTATGGATTTCTTCCCAAATTTTATTGGTATCCTCATAGCAATAGCTACAAAAATTATAGCACCGATGGAATCGGCTATTCTTGCTAAACTTACATAGCCCAGCTTGTTTATAAATATGCAAATCCCCAAACTTATAATTACCCCGATTTCAATAAATGCGTCGTATTTCCAAAGCTCTGCATCATAGCGTAGAATCGGAAGTTGAAAACGATTATAGTAACTAAGTAATACTTTATTCATCCAAAACATCAAAGTTGCTGAGAATAAAGAGAAAAGAACAAGATAATAAAAATTGCCAATTGGTTCGATGTTTCCGAAGGAAAGAATAGCGCTATATAAAGTATAAAGAGCAACAACGGTAATCAAAGTGGAACTTATAAAAATACCAAAACTCTCGTATTTACCGTAGCCATAATTGTAAAAAGTGTCGGGCTCACGTTTACTATGCGATACCGCTGCCAGCAGAATAGCAGAGTTTACTATATCTGTCAATGCGATTAAACCATTAGCTTTGTAAAATAAAGAGTCCTCGAGCCAGCCAAGTACAATTGTCGATAAAGCAATCAATATAGAAACACATAGAGACAATCGAGCAACAAATGTTGCTGTGTTGGTATTGAAAATCGAAACTTTTTTTCCTTTGGAAAGAATAATTTTCTCTTGCAATGTTCTTTGCAAAATCATAACGCAAAATGCAAATTAAAAAGATTATTTTGTAATTTAAGATATTAAATTGTAAAAGAATACAAAACAAAATTTTTATTAGAATACGAGAAAGAAACTAATTAATTTTGAATTTTTATTTAGTTAAAATGGACGAAACAAATTTGTTTAACAAAGGATTTTTCAAAAACATATTAGATAGGTTGCCAATACCAGCAAGTGTAAAAGAAGCACAAACTTTGAAGTATGTTTATTGCAACGACGCTTTTGCTAATTTATTTGGTAAAGCAAAAGAACAAATTTTCAATAAAACTACACCAGAAATCTTCGACAAAAATATTTCCAAAACAATAGTTTCCGCTGATGAATGGGTTTGCAATTCGGGGCAACCTAAAACTGAATTAATTTACTTAGCAAAGAATTTAACTCAAGTCGTCGCCTACGAACTAATAAATGAGCCTTATTTCAATGATATTACAAATTCTTTGCAGTTTATAATTTCCATTTTCCAGCCCTTGAGGAAAGCAATAAGTGCCGACGAAATTCTACGTGAAACCGAAATACTTTATAAAAAAATATTTGAATCGCTACCAGTTGGAGTTTTAATCTTCAGAGACAATGATTTTACT
Source organism: Candidatus Kapaibacterium sp. (assembly GCA_937927515.1). Classification (GTDB taxonomy): domain Bacteria; phylum Bacteroidota; class Ignavibacteria; order Kapaibacteriales; family UBA2268; genus Naka2016. The sequence goes on from CALBDO010000002.1 coordinate 70,235, forward strand.
ATAATCGATGTAAACTCGCATTTCCTTTGTACTTTTGGTGTAGAATTAGACCAAATTCTCTATAATTCATTTTTCAATTTGCCGTTCTGCTCGCAACAAGAGAAATTTAAAAGCTTATTGCAAATTGCCAAAGAGACAAATACTGAACAACAATTTGAGTTCAGTTATCAACTTCCTAATGGACGCAAACTGGAAACTTTAACCATCGTAAGTTATATCCATTTTTTGACTCTTGACCCCTTATATTTTCTAATAATTTCCGATATTTCAAGCTTGCAAGAGATAAATCGCGAAATAATTAGTTTTGTACAAAAAGAGCAAGAATTATTTAGCCTCAAAAACCGATTTATTTCAATTGTTAATCACGAACTGATATCGCCTTTGACAGCAATTACTCTCGCAGTCGATTTGCTGCAAAGGTTTGGTGATAAGTTGCCAATAGTCGAAAAAGAAAAGCAGTTCGAAGTTATCAGAGACTCTGTACAAACAATAAAAAAGTTAATTGAAAATGCAATGCATTTGGAGCAACTTACTAGCGACACTTTCTTAATAACTCCTCGAAAGATATACATTAAAAATTTCCTTGAAGATATAATTAACAAACTACAAGCTCTTTTTGAAAACAAAAATCCAATTACAATAAATATTGCTTCGGATTTTGAAATCGAAATTGATGAAATTCTTTTAAATCTAATTTTCAATAACCTGATTAGTAATGCCTTTAAATATAGTCCTCCAGGTACTCCAATAACTATTAATGTAGAATATCAAGATAACTGGCTAATTGCATCAGTTAATAATCTTGGCGAGGTCATTTCTCCAGAGGATATTACGAAAATATTCAACCCTTTTTTCAGAGGGAAAAACGCCTACAAAATAAAAGGGTTTGGCTTGGGGTTAAGTTTAGTAAAAAAGGCTGTAGAAATATTAAAAGGTACAATCGAGGTGGAAAGCTATCCGGACGCAGGTACAACTTTCCTGCTTCGTTTACCAACTAATTTAACTAGCTAAAATCTTAATAAATTTTCGATTATCTCTTCTTGTTCTAAGTTATGCTTTGCAAATGAGCCAGTAGCTGGGGAGGCGCTTTTTGCTCTTCCGATGTAACTAAGCTTAAGACGCTTAGGCAAAAAATCAGCAAGGCTTTCGAAAATATAATTCCAAGCACCCATATTTTGGGGTTCCTCTTGAAACCAGACTAATTTTTCAGCATTCGAGTACTTGTTAATTAAAGCGAGAAGAAAATCCTTGTCCAATGGATAGAGCTGCTCGACTCGAATTATAGCAAAATTGTCCTTGTAGACTTGTTTTTGATTAATGTATGAAAGCAAATCCCAATAGACTTTGCCAGTAAGCAAAATAATTTTTTCTACTTTCTCTGGAGTGGGATGATTATCATCATAAATATTAACAAACTTACCATTAGTAAAATCGGAAATTGGAGAGACAGCCAGAGGATGGCGGAGCATACTCTTGGGAGTAAAAATTACTAATGGTTTACGCAGAGACATTTGCCTTCGAATTATGTGGAAGTAATTAGCAGGAGTTGTTAAATTGGCAATTATCATATTATCCTCGGCACAAAGCTGTAAAAATCGTTCCATTCTAGCACTCGAATGCTCTGGCCCTTGTCCATCGTAACTGTGAGGTAAAAGCAGTACGAGGTTCGACATTTTGCCCCACTTTTTTTCACCCGCAGCAATGAATTGGTCTATGATTGGTTGCGCAACATTTGCAAAGTCGCCAAATTGTGCTTCCCAGAACACCAAGCTTTTGTCTGCTGCAAGACTGTAACCATACTCAAATCCAAGAACTGCTGTTTCTGTTAGTGGGCTATCGAAAATGAGTAGTTTCCCTTGTTTTGCATCTATATGGTTTAAAGGGATGTATTCTTCTTCGGTCTCATAATCAATTAAAACGGAATGTCTTTGGCTAAAAGTACCGCGACGAGAATCTTGCCCGGAGAAGCGTATGCTAAAGCCATCCAGAAGAACTGAACCAAAAGCTAAAGTTTCGGCAAAAGCCCAATCAATCGTGAATTCTGTCGATTCGAAAAGTTTTCGTCTTTTGTTCAAAAGGCTTTGAAGTTTAGGGTTCAAATGGAATCTACTTGGTACAGTAACCGATGCGAGAGCAACTTTTCGCAAAATATCATAATTTACTTCTGTGGGACGAGAGGTGAAAGGAATATAAGCTTCAATTTTCTCGGGCGTAGGTTGAAAATTCTTATTGCTCTTGAGATTGATAAAAGCATCTTGTAATTTCTTTTGGTATTCCCTTGTAAAGCCCAAGGCAAGTTCATCACGAATTATCCCCTGCCGTACAAGCTGCTCTCGATAAATTTCACTAATTGTAGGCAATGAACGAATCTTCTTATAAAGTAATGGTTGGGTATAAGAGGGTTCATCTGCTTCGTTATGACCATACTTTCTATAACAAATCAAATCAATTACTACATCAGAATGAAACTTTTGTCTGTATTCAAATGCAAAAATTCCAGCTTTAGCTACTGCTTCTGGGTCGTTCCCATTAACATGAATTATAGGAACTTGAATGCCTTTTGCAATATCTGTTGCATAGTAAGAAGAGCGGGCTTCTGTAGCAGGAGTTGTAAACCCAAGCTGATTGTTAATCACAATATGAATAGTGCCACCAGTTCTGTAGCCGTGAAGTTGAGATAAGTTTAATGTTTCTGCAACAACACCTTGACCAGCAAAAGCTGAATCACCGTGTATGAGAATAGGCAGAATCGAAGAATGAGTTTCGTCGTTGAGATTATCCTCGAGTGCTCGCACGATACCTTCGACAACTGGGTTTACAAATTCAAGGTGACTGGGATTTGGAGAAAGAACAACGGGAATATTATTACCCTCTGGGGAAGTATATGTACCTTCTGCCCCAAGGTGATACTTCACATCGCCACCACCCCAAATAGAATTTTGGTCGATGTCGTCCTCGAACTCTTTTAAAATATCTTCGATTGGCTTGCCAATCTCATTCGCAATGAGATTTAAGCGACCGCGGTGTGCCATACCAACCACTATGCCATTAAGCTTTTCGTTAGCAGCAAGTTGGAATATTTTATCTATCAGGACTATAGCAGATTCGCCACCTTCGAGAGAAAATCGCTTGTGCCCAATGTATTTTGTATGAAGAAAATTCTCGAACTCTTCTGCTTGAATCAATTTTTTTAAGAAATGCACGCGCTCGGATGTGGTAAATTCTCTAAAGCCTTCGAGTTCCAATCTTCTTTTGACCCACTCTTTTTTCTCGGGGTCTTGGATGTGCATAAATTCAAAACCAAGTGTACCACAATAAGTATCTCTAAGTCTTTCAATAATCTCTCGTAGTGGTAGATTATTTTTCTCCCACAAGTCCTCGGCGTGGAAGATTCGGTCCAAGTCCCAAATTGTAAATCCGTAATATGCAGGGTCGAGCTCGGGGTAGTAGAATATAGCATATCCAAGTGGATTGGTAGAAGCAAGAAGGTGGCCGCGCACACGATAGGCATTTATCATTAGTTCTACATGAGCACTCTTTTCAATTATTTCTTCTTCGTCTATTTTACCAAATTTGTTCACAGGAGTAGTGTCTACTTCCCACCGCACGGGCTCGAATGGAATTCTAAGAGTTGCGAAAATTGAATCATAGAATTGCTCGGAGCCAAGCAAAAGTTCCTGGATATAGGAAAGAAATTCTGCGGATTCAGCCCCTTGAATAATTCTATGGTCGTATGTATTCGTTATGGTGACAATTTTAGAAATTGCAAAGCTTGTTAAAACCTCTGGTTTAACAGCCTTGAATTCCGAAGGATAATCAATAGCCCCAATGGCAACAATCATGGATTGGCCAAGCATCAATCTTGGATTGGACATCGTAGTACCAATCATACCAGGATTGGTGATGGTAATAGTTGTATTTCGCAATTCATCCAAGGCAACTTTGCCAGTGCGAGTGCGGGCAATTAAGTCGTCGTATCTACGAACAAATTCATCAAAACGAAGACTTTCTACTCCTTTTATATTAGGTACCATTAGCATACGAGAACCATCATTTCGAATAAGGTCCACTGCAAAACCTAAATTTACCGACCTTCTTCTCAATCTATAACTTTTACCATCAATTCGAACAAATGAATCATTCAAATGTGGATATTTCTTTATAGCTCGAATTATTGCCCAAGTGATGAGATGGGTGAAAGTAATCTTATTGAGCTTAAACTTCTCCAAATATTTATTGATTAATCTACGATTCTCATCTAATACCTTCACAGGAATGGTGCGCACGCTCGTAGCAGTTGGCACAGAAAGACTTGTTTCCATGTTGTCGGAAATTCTCTCCTGTACCGAGCTTATTGTTACGAGCTCATCCTCTTCACTACTACGAATATCCTCAATTTTCAATACTGGATATTTGTACTCTTTATTTACTCTATCAATATGATTTTCTACTTCTGGAGCGAATGTTATGCTATTTCGCTCGCCATATTTCTTTTGGAAGTATTCCTGCCATTCATACGATACACTGTTTGGGTTCTGTAAAAATTTTAAATAAAGTTCGGCTTCGTATGCAGAGTTTAAATCGACCATAACTTTTACCTAATTTAATATTAGTAAATTCATTGACGATAAAAAGTAACAAAATTGTAGTTCTGATAATTCTCGAAAGGGCTCCTTGAGAACAAATTGATTAAATTCCAACATCGAGAATTTAAAATTATTTTGTAAATTGTTTTTTATGGTGACAATTCTCGAAAACTTCTCATTAAAAGGCAGAAATACATTCGCTGTTGATGCAAAAGCAAGGCATTTCTGTGAAATAAAAAACGAAATTCAGTTGCTGTCCTTGTTAGAAACACAAACCTTTCAACAAAGCTGTAGATTCTTTTTGGGTGGTGGTTCAAATGTGCTATTTCTTGATGATTTCGATGGTCTCGTGATTAATTTATCAAACAAAGGTATTAAAATATTAGAATCAACTGATGAACACGTGCTTGTAGAGGTTGCTGCTGGGGAGAATTGGCACAAATTTGTCGAGATTTCATTACGTAATAAGTTTTATGGCATAGAAAATCTTGCATTAATCCCTGGCACTATTGGGGGCGCCGTCGTACAAAATATTGGAGCTTATGGTGTAGAATTGAAAGAATTTCTGCATTCAGTTCGTGGCATCAATGTTAAATCATCTGAATTCATAACACTTGCAAACGACGATTGCTACTTTGGATATCGAACATCTATATTCAAGACCAAATTGAAAGGTAATTTCTTTATCACTTCTGCTATCTTTAAGTTATTGAAAAGACCAAAGGTAAATTTATCGTATAATGAATTAAAACAAATTGTGAGAAGATTTCCATTTATCAAGCCAGACCCCAAATATGTGTTCGACCAAGTGGTAAGACTGCGTCAATCAAAACTTCCGGACATTGTAAAATTTCCAAATGCTGGCTCATTCTTTAAAAATCCAGTTATCGGCCAAGAGCAATTGGAATTTGTTAAATCCAAATTTCCAGATGTACCAAACTATCAAGTGGATAATGGATGGTATAAAATCCCCGCTGGTTGGCTGATTGAAATGACTGGCTGGAAAGGTAGAAGAATTGGAAATGTCGGGACATACGACAAGCATGCTCTCGTTATTGTAAACTACGGTGTAAACAATGGGAAAGAAATTCTTGAATTTGCAAAAAAAATTCAACAAGAGGTATACGAAAAATTTAATATACTTCTTGAAACAGAAGTTGAGATAGTCTCTTAAACAATAAAATTTAAAATAATTTGTTTACTACTAATGAGATATCAAATTTGAAAATGTTTAATATATTCAAGAAAATCGCTCAGAAATCCCAAAATAATGAAAACAAACCCGGGAATTACTTCCCTTCTTTGATCAGTTTCTTGGACTCTCCAATACCAACATATCTAATAAACGATGAATTTGATTTAATTTGGAGCAATTCTGCATTTAGAGAAACTGCATCAAATCCTTATGGAAAGAAATGTTATGAAGCGCTTTTCAAATCCACCTTTGTCTGTTCAAACTGCCCTGCGGGAAAATCATTTGTTAAGGAAACATTAAACCAAAGCATTGTTGCAGTAAAAAGCTTCCCAGAAGGATTTGAAGCCAATAACGTAATTTCACAACCTATCATCGTCGAAGGTCGTAAATTTGTTCTAAACTCAGTGCAAAAAATAGAACAACCCCAAAGACAAAGTTCAACACAAATCGAAAATTTACTTAAAAGCAACGATTTTACGATGGCAATAATTGAAAAATTACCAGTTGCGATTTTTTTGCTAACAAGCGATTTTACAATTGGATATGCAAATAATTATGCTTTTGAGAAGTTCAAAATCACAGATGAAGATAGACTTTTAAGCATTAAAGACATTTTAAATTTCAACAACCAAGATGAATTCAATCAAGTAATTTTGAGCATGTTAAACAAAAAATATTTATCTTTTCGAGCTGAAATGATTGAAAAAAATGGAAATAGAATACCTGTGGATTGCTCGCTCAATGAAATTCAAAGCCAAGAAGGCATCTATTTACTCATTTGCAAAGATATTTCAATTTCTACATCCGAGAGTAACTTTTTTGCCATCGACAAGAAATTCGTGGAAACAATTTTGGAAAAATTAAACTCGGGGGTAATCATCAAAGATAGTCTGAACAGAACCATCTATCAAAACACATTGGCAAACAAGATACTCAATCGAGACAATGAATTTTTAAACAAATTACTACAAGAACAATTAAAAATGGATGGAAATTTTTCAACCTATTTAGACCATTTAACCGCCGAGGGTAATAAAGAAAGATATAAAGTTTTCTTCCAAAATTTAGATTTCACCAAGCAAAACTATAGCCTCTTGTTATTCAGCAATGTTTCAGAATTTGAGGGAATTAAAAGAGAACTTGAAATTAACAAGGCTAAATTAGAAAAAATTGAAAAAAATATTAGGTTTGCATCATTTGTGATTGACAATAATTACGCTATTGTCGACTCATTTGGTAAATTTGAGCTAATCAAATATCTGTACGAAAAAAATCAAGCAACCGAATTTCCAAAGTTTCAAGACATAGTTTACGAAGAGGATAAATTCAAAATATCAGAGGTGATATACAATGCATTCCATTTTCCAAATTTCGTCAAAGAAATCGATTTTCGTATCGATAACAAAAACGAAATAGTTTGGGTAAAAGGGATTTTTGAAAATTTTGTGGACGAGAGAGGAAAAATTCGTTCTGTTGAGTGCTTTGTTATAGATATAAATGAACAGAAGAAGATACTCGAACAACTGAGAGCATCACAAGAGGAGATGAGAAATTTAGCATTATACTTCGAGTCCTTGCGCGAAGTAGAGAAAAAGAAATTAGCTTTTGAAATACACGATGAATTGGGACATCTACTAACTGCTATGAAGCTCGAAATGTCGTGGATATTGAAGAAGAAGTTTCTACGAGAAGATATACTACAAGAGAAACTCACAAAACTCATAGAGATGATAGAAACAACGATAAGGAAGGTCCGCTCTATATCCTCCCAATTGCGACCAAGTATACTCGACCACTTTGGAATCGTGGCGGCAATCGAATGGCAAGCAAAAGAATTTCAGAAGCAAACTGCAATAAGATGTCGACTGAACTTGCCGAAACAAGAAATTCAGCTGGATGAAGCCAAGTCCATTGTTGTGTTTCGTATCTTTCAAGAAATTCTGACAAATATTGCTCGTCATGCAAATGCAACAAGAGTGGATATAAATTTAGAGGTGAACGAAAATAATTTGCTGCTTACTGTCTCTGATAATGGAAAGGGGATAAGGTCCGAAGACCTATCCTCTAAACGTTCCTTAGGGATAACTGGTATGAAAGAAAGAGCAAGCTCTGTAAACGGAAAGTTGAATATTTCTGGTGTGTCTAATATCGGAACAACTGTAACATTAACAATTCCAATAAATTAGACATGATAAGGATAATTATTGCAGATGACCATGCCGTGGTCCGAACTGGTTTAAAACAAATTATTGAATCCGACCCGAACCTACGAGTGACTGGAGAGGCAAGTAGTGGTTTCGAGTTGATTGAAAAAATTCAAGAGGGGAACTACGACGTAGTGCTTTTGGATATATCTATGCCCGGCAAAGATGGGCTCGAAACTTTAAAAGATATTAAGCGAATTAAACCCAAGCTTCCAGTGCTAATATTTACGGTTTATCCCGAAGACCAGTACGCAGTTCGCTTGCTAAAAGCTGGCGCCGCTGGATATTTAAACAAAGAATGCGAGCCCGAGGAACTAATCGAAGCAATTCACAGAGTTGCAATGGGCAGAAAATATGTATCAGAAAATTTAGCCGAGATTCTTGCTCAGAAAATAGAGGAAACAAGCTCGGTCCCTCTTCATGAATCACTCTCCGATAGGGAATTTCAAGTACTATGCATGATTGCTTCTGGAAAAACAATAAAACAAATTGCCGAGGAATTGCAATTGAGTTCGAATACAATCAGTACATACAGAATACGCATTTTGGAAAAAATGAAAATGAAAAATAATGCAGAACTCACCCACTATGCAATAAAGAATGGTCTTGTTTGAGTTAAATTCTTGTCCAAAGTCTTATATTTACCTACTTAAAAGCACTCTTTGTAGTTATTTCAATTACATTTTCATTCCATAATTTCTTACAAAAAATTCATTAATACTGTTACTCAACTTTCAAGCTTAGAATTACATTTTCTTTTCTATCATTTACTAACTTGTAATCGGTTAAGTTTAAAACACTATGAATACATTAAGCAATCAAACAGTAACTATTCAACTAAATTTACTGTTAATAAATTATTTAATAACAAATCAGGGGATGTTATGGTGCTTTTGGTTGTAATTTTCATTTTCACTACTTATCTGTGTTCTGCACAAAATTTAATTTATCTATACCCCATGCCAAACACTGATTTACACTCCATCGAAACGCCTATTATTTTAAAATTTGACAAAAGAGTAAATCCTAACGAAATTATACCTCTTATCTCTATTAAAGGTGAGTCCAGTGGGTCACATACATTTAAATATAACATTTCCAGCGACCAAAGAACCCTTACGATTTATACAGATAAACAATTTGCCTTGAATGAGACTGTTTTTATTACCTATGCTGGACAGGAGAGTAAGTTTACAACAACAAAATTAAGCCCAATCCAACAGAAGCTCCTTTTTCGAGAATACTTTTCAGATTATCTTCCTGCAAGAATAAATCTTTCAACCCAAACAAAAAGTAATGATAAATCTTTATCGGACACAATTCCACCGGATTTTCCCAAGATTATAATCAACTCCGTTCGCAATCCTTCACCTGGATATTACTATGTAGCAAACTTCGGAATGGGCGTTGAACGAAGTTATTTGATGATAATCGACAAAGATGGAAAGCCGATTAAGTATAAAAAAGTTCCACTACCGGGTTTCGATTTCAAAATGCAACCAAACGGACTAATTACGAACGCACGGATAATTACATCACATTTGCCTCAAGGGTGGGGATGGGCGGAAGCTTATATGGAAGTAATGAATGAGAAACTTGAAGTGATAGACACAGTACAATGCAAAGGTGGATACATTGCCGATTTTCACGATTTCAAAATATTGCCAAACGGTCATTACTTACTTATTTCATACGACCCACAGCCAATTGATATGAGTCTTGTAATCGAAAATGGGAATCCCAATGCAATCGTATTGGGAAGTATAATACAAGAGTTAGATGCCGATAAAAATGTTGTTTTTCAGTGGCGCAGCTGGGACCATATACCAATAACTGACTCTTACGCTCCACTAACAGGAATAGCCGTAGACCCAGTCCACATCAATTCTGTAGAATTGGATTACGATGGTAATCTTCTCATTTCGTCTCGTCATTTGTCTGAAATCACTAAAATCAGCAGAGAAACTGGCAAAATTATTTGGAGACTTTGTGGAAAAAAGAACATGTTTACCTTCGTCAACGAGCATCCGGAAAATGCACCAACTTACTTTTCATACCAACATGATGCACGCCGTCAACCAAATGGAAATTTAACTCTTTATGACAATGGCAATCAACATCCAACGCCATATTCAAGAGCTGTAGAATATCGGCTTGACGAAGAAAATTTAACTGCAGAGCTTGTGTGGGAATACCGCAACAACCCCGACATTTATGGCGAAACAATGGGCTCTACTCAACGACTTCCAAATGGCAATACGGTGATTGGTTGGGGCGGGGTTACCACAGGCCACATACGAATTGTTTCAGAGGTCAATCCACAGGGTGAAGTTGAATTTGAAATGTCTTTTCCAAAAGGCGTGACTTTTCAGACCACTTCATACAGAGCTTACAAATTCCCATATCCTCCAAACTTGCCAGATGCAATTGTAACCAAGAACGAGATTTCCTCCATAGTTAATCCCAACATACCACCCTATGATACTCTTGAATTCAGTGAGGACGAAATTGAGACAGGAGTCAAAATTGTGTTCGACAAGTTAATTGATGAAAGTCACTCTAAAATTACTGTTGAAAAATATTCCTATGCACCATTGTATCCAAGATTTGAAGGAGAAACTCCACTTGTAAATTCGTATAAGATTTTTATAAAGTCTGAAAACATCAATGAATTCGAAGGGACTATTGCGATTGATTTATCCAAATACCCTCTGCTTTTACATAGAACAAAACTTTCGCTTTGGCGACGAATTGCAAAGGATTCATTGTTCGTTCAGCTCCCAAGTTTATACGATGAAGCGAATATGGTTCTGTATGCAAAAATCAAACTTCTCGACGGGGAATACATTATTGCAACTACTGATTTCAGAAATCCACCAGAGCCACCAATTTTAACTCAACCAAAAGATTCATCTGTACTAAACTCCACAACACCTATATCTTTTTATTGGACACCACAGAACCTTGCAACTAGTTCTGAAATTCTAATAGCAAGGGATGAAAATTTTGTAAATGTCGTATACAACACAAATGGATTAAAAAACAATATGTTTGTTGCACCACCATTAAGCGTCGGGAAATATTTCTGGAAAGTGCGTTGCTCCAATGCTTATGGACAAAGTAATTGGTCCGAAGTCTCTACTTTTGAAATTAAGGAACCTTTTTTAGCCATTAAATCCCCCAAGCAAAACGATATTTTTCAAAAAGAGAAAAGCTGTTTAATTGAATGGGAACACAACCTTTCTCCGGAATTTATGTTAACTTTGTATAGAGAAAACACACCATATTTCAACATAATTGATTCAATATATAGTTTTTACGGAAAATACGAATGGATTATCCCAAATCCAATCCCTTCTGGTGGCAACTATAGAATCCGAGTAACCTCTTTAAAAGACAATAAACTATACGCAGAAAGTGGAATCTTCTCGATTCAAGAGCCAAGCGGAGTACAATCAGCGGGAAATTTAATAAAAGTATACCCCAATCCCGCAAATGCAACTATAGAAATCGACATAAACTGTGGCACAATCCATTCTTTAACTATAATGGACTTATTTGGAAATGAAGTAAAGAGCACGTCTATAATTTTCAATGAAAAAGATAAAATTACCATCGATTTAAAAGATTTTTCAAGTGGAATGTACATCTTAAAAATTCAAAATGGGAATAAATTATTTATTGAAAAATTTTATGTAATCAAGGATTAATTTAAAATGTGTAAGAAAATTTTACAATACTTTGTTTTATTCATCTTCGTAAAAAACAGTATTTATGCCAACGATAATTCGATTATAACGAGGACTGTTTGGAACAATCCTTCTCCTGGTTATTTGTTCCTTGCTCCAATGGACTCTCGGGACATATCGGTTTACGATAATTCTGGTTTCAAGGTTTACAGTCGAAACTTTGGTTTTTTTTCCCAAGGTTTTGTAGATTTTAAATTGCATCCAAACGGTAAACTTTCTGCCTTTGATTTCATTTCAAATAGATTTGTTATCCTGGACTCAAACTTCAATGTTGTCGATACTGTTTCTGCTGTTGGCTACAATACCGATTTTCACGAATTTTTAATTTTACCCAACGGAAACTACATGTTAATTGCAGAAGCAGATACAATAATAGATATGAGCCGATTAATTCCAAATGGCCATCCAAATTGCCGAGTAAACAATTTTAAAATTCAAGAGATTAACTATAGGACAAAACAAGTAGTTTGGGAATGGAATGCTCTCGAGCACTTTTCAATTCTCGATGCAACCGAAGACATAACACTCGAATCGAATTACATTCGACCATTCCACATAAACTCCATAGAATTACTTAGCGATGGGAACCTTTTAATTTCATGCCGTCATTTAGATGAAATAACAAAAATCAACCGGTCTACCGGAGAAATAATTTGGAGAATGGGAGGCAGTAAATGCCGAAACAATCAATTCGTATTTGTTAATGATACAATTAATAACTTCTTTGGTTTTTCCCACCAGCATGACCCAAGAGAACTTTCTAACGGGAATATATTACTATTCGATAATGGAAACTTACGTCCATCTCCTTTTTCGAGGGCTGTTGAATATAGACTCGACGAAGCAAATCGAAGAGTAACCAAGGTCTGGGAATATCGTGCTCCAAACAATATTGTTTCAAACGCAATGGGAAGCTGCCAGAGACTCCCCAATGGCAATACTTTAATATCCTGGGGAGGTACAACAGCCGAGGGTGGACACAATTATTTACTTTCCGAAGTAACCCCCGAAGGTAATTTAGCATTAGAATTTTATTCAAATGTTGGAACATACCGTGGCTATCGCCACATCTTTAAAATGGATGCTGTCTCGCACACTATATCCACAACTGGTCTTGTTTCATTCAACAATGCTGAGTACCACACAAACGTTAGCATCTTGGTTAGCAATTTGAACGGTGCTGCAAAAATCACTGTTGAAAAACATCGCTATCCACCACACAACTTGAATCAGGGTGGTCCCTGCTCGGTTATTCCCTACCGCTGGGTAGTTACCAAACAGAGTAGCAATTCCGTTGCAGGTTATCTTTACTTCGATTTGAGTAACTTATTAAGCTCTACCTATGCCGATAGCTTAAAAATATATTACAGAGAAAGCGAAGGGTTTGGTGCATTTAATGAACTCAATACATACTATAATTCTCAAAATAATCGTTTGGAAGCACCATTTGCTGGGGTCGGAGAATATTGCATCGGTACTTTCTCAATAAGAGTTCCCACACAAATTCACCCAGAGAACAACGCTATAAATGTTCTAATTCCAACTCGCTTTGTATGGAAAAAATTCGTTGCGGGAGAAAAGTATCATTTACAAATCTCTACAAAAGAGGATTTTACAAACATTTTGTACGACATAAACAATATTTCGGACACGAGTTACACAATTAACAATCTGAATTATGGAAAGACTTATTATTGGCGTGTAAGGGCAGTACGAGACAACTGCCAAAGCGAGTGGAGTAGCACGATGAAATTCACGACCGTTTACGAGGGAATTACAACCTATCTACCAGCAGATAGTTCACTGGATTTGCCTTTAAAAGTAAGATTTACCTGGAACCCAAGTTCTGAGGCTTGGGCATATCAAATTCAAATAGCGATGGACAGAACTTTTAGCTTTATTGTTTTGGATACTATTACAAACTCTCCTGCAATTGAAATTGAGAGTTTCGATTACTATTCCACTTACTACTGGCGTGTTCGACTACTGCGTGGCGAGCAGTATGGAATTTGGTCGGATATAAAGATGTTCAGAACAACAATCTCGCCTCCAAAATTGCTTTATCCAGCAAATTATGCAAAAAATTTACCAGTCGATGGTGAATTGAAATGGAATTCTGTTCCAGGAGCAATTCACTATTACCTTGTCGTATCAAAAAATCCTCAATTTCACAATAATGAAATTGAAATTGTCGACCTAAAAGAAACTTTCTTTAATTACACAAATTTTGAGAATGCTACCGTTTATTACTGGCGTGTCCGAGCTACGAGTGAAAATGGTAAGAGCCAATGGTCAGAAACATACAATTTTACAACTCAACTTGTTACGCCAGAATTGGTTCGTCCACCATTTGCAGATACCCTTGCACCAACAAGTGGAATTCTTCGTTGGAAAGAAGTGCCCCTAGCATCAAACTACGAAATTCAAATTTCAGAAGATGAAAATTTTGCTTTTGGTGTTATAAAACTTCATACAACAGCGCATACCTGGGTTGGTTATTCTTTCCTTGCCCATTCAACCAAGTATTTCTGGCGTGTTCGAGCTTACAGCGATGAGCTGGAAAGCCAATGGTCTAAAACAAGTTGGTTCCGAACTTTACCAGAAAATTACTTGCCAGCACCAATATTGATTTATCCACAGAACAATGCAACTAACGTAAAAATTAAAGAAAAGCTGATTTGGAATGCTATTGAAAAATCGGACTCCTACCAAATCCAAATAGCCTTCGACATTTATTTTAATAATATAATTTTGGATAAAATTACTTCAGATACAAGTCTTTCTATTGGTTCACTTGCTTATGGGACCAAATATTTTTGGCGAGTAAAAGCAAATAGCAGCAATTTCATTAGTTTCTGGTCGGAAGTCTACCAGTTCACAACAGCTTTGCGGGAGCCTATACTACTGGCACCTTTGAATTTAGCCACCATTAGTAACTTTCCTATTGAATTTGAATGGGAAAAAACTTCCAAAAATGCTTTCTATCAATTTCAAATTGCCTACGACTCTTTGTTCGAATTTATCTTTAAATCTCAGTTGCTTTACGAGCAAAATAACTATACATTATCAACTGCACCCAGTGAAACTTGGCTTTACTGGAGAGTTAAAGCAATCAGTGGAATACTCGAAAGCGATTGGTCCGAGGTGCGAAAACTTAGAACTCTGAACTTTAATTCAGTTCAAGAAAATACAAAACCGAACTTCAAAATAGTTCAAATTAATGATGGTCTTTACTTTTTCCACTCCGAGGACAAAATAGATGTTATTTCAATTTACAACAATTTGGGAATTTTAATCAACCAATCGCAGATTCTTGGTAATTCTTACCTATTGGATTTAAATACTTTTCCCGTTGGCATATATTTCATAAAAATTCAGATAAATAATAATTTTTACTTTGTAAAAATATTAAACAACTTTTAGTGCAACCCCCAAACACAACCCCTGAACAATAAGCATAGCTTATCGAAAATGTTCAGGGGTAAATTATTTCTACGCAATGCATAATATCATAAACTCTATTAACAAAAATTAAAGTAATTTTGCTTTTTTTTATTATGGGTAAAATCGAAGTCATAGAATTCCACGAAGGTCTAAAAGGGACGTGGGACAACTTCGTCGAGAGGTCTAACAACGGAACAATCTTCCATTTACAGTCTTTTTTAAATTACCATCCGAGAGGGAAATTCAACTTTCATCATTTAATGTTCTACGAAAACAGTAAAATAGTAGCACTGCTACCGGGCGGTATCGTAGATGACAACATATTTTGGTCGCCTGTTGGTGCAAGTTACGGTTCCCTTGTCACAGAAGATATACCCTTCGAGAAAGCTTTGCAACTTGTGGACACAATGATGAATTATTTCGACCGAAATGGGTTCAAAGAAATTTTTTTAATTCCGCCACCAATTATCTACAATAAGAAAATCACTCAGCATATAGAATATGCAATGTTGTACCGTCGTTTTGATTTCGAACTTCATTACATAAGTCACGCTATACATCTCCGTTTCGAGAAGGATTTTCTGTCTTACTTCGACAAGACAGCAAGAAAAACAATTAGAAAAATTTTGCGCGAAGAAAAACTCGAAATCCGTGAAAGCAACGACTACACCACATTCAACGAAATATTAATAAAAAACAAAGCTAAACACAACGCAAAACCAACTCATTCCCTCGAAGATATGCTACGCCTATCGCAATTAGTGCCCAACAAAGTTCGTTTGAACATGGTTTATTACGAGGAAAAACCCATTGCTGGTTCTTGGCTTTTTATTTGCAATCCAAAAGTGGTGCTATGCTTCTACAATATGCTCCTTTACGAGTATGAACATCTAAAACCAGTGTATTTGATTATGTACGAGACTGTCCGATGGGCATTGGAAAATGGTTTTGAATGGGTGGACATTGGAGTTTCGCAAGATACAAAATCTCCAGACCCAATGACCCCAGCTCTAAGTTTGATACAGTTCAAAGAAAGATTTAATTCTCGTGGAATATTGCGAAGCACATACCATTACAAGTTTCGAGATTAAATATGGCTAAAACAAATCTCGATATTTTGTTCATCGCTTTGAATAAAATACAATTCGATGCTCGACTACATAACTTTATCAACACTTATCTTAGCTCGAACAAAATACTCGGGGCATTGACACTAGACCATCCAACTTTCAACATAAACAATCTAAAACACTACAAGATACAAATCAATGAAAACTTAAGAACTTTCGTAAAAGTGCTGAAATTTCATAAACAATGCCTCGACCACATCGAGAAATTCGAACCAAAATTCATAGTTTGCTCTGATGTATATTCTCTTCCGATAGGAGTTAAATTTAAAAAAAGACATAAATCTACTTTAATTTACGACTCTCGAGAGATTTACTCCGAGCTCGCATCGTTGAGAAAACATCCTTTGAAGCAACACCTACTGAAACTTTTCGAAGCACACTACATAAGGTATGTTGATAAAATAATCGTTACTGGGGAACTGGATAGAGATTTTCTTCTAACAAAATTTCCCAACAAGGAAATCACGGTCATTAAAAATTTTCCAAGAAGAATCTCGAATGTAAAAACCATTGATATTAGGAAAACACTTGGTATCGAAAATGATGCAATTATTGCAATTTACCAAGGTGTCCTACTCGGCGGAAGAGGGATTGAGATTTCTCTCCGCTCATTAATGTACGATAGCAAAATCCATTTGGTAATTGCAGGCCATGGTCCGCTCGAGGATAAATTCAAATCATTGGCAAAAGAAATTGGAGTAGAGACGAGAGCGCATTTCATTGGAAGCGTGCCATATTCAGACTTGATTACCTACACAATGGCATGCAACATAGGATTATGTCTTATCGAACCCATTTCATTTTCCTACGAACTCGCCTTGCCAAACAAGTTATTTGAATATATACAAGCTAAAATACCCATTGTTGCATCGAAATTAATAGCAATTGAAAAAATATTCGACCAGTATGCTGTGGGTGAACTTGTGCAACCAAATATTTCTCCTCCTGAACTTGCAAAAGTAATAAGATTTGTCGTAAAAAATTCTGAACAATACAGAGAAAATCTCGAGAAAGCTTCGGAAATATTTGTTTGGGAAAACCAAGAAACAAAAATTAGAGATTTGCTCCAATGATATACCTTTTGTTAATACTCCAACAGTTCCTTGCATCTACAACACATATATTCGCAAAGACGCTCACATCGGATTTGCACCCATCGCTTGTTTTATTCTACAGAAGTTTTTTTGCAATGATATTCTACCTCGTCCTACTTTGGCTCAAAAAACAAAAAATTTTTGTAATCGAAAAAGGTGACCTCCATAAATTCATTTTGCTTGCGATACTAAACATTCCGCTAAACCAATTTCTATTCTTTATTAGCATAAAGTTTACCACTGCACCAAATGTTGCCCTTGCATATGCTCTAAGCCCAATCTTTATACTTATAATAGCAAATTTTTTCCTAAAAGAAAAAACAACGATTCTGAAAATCGTTGGAATCCTGTTAGCTATCACTGGAATTGTCTTGATTTTGATTGAAAAAGGAATTTCTTTAAAGTCGGATTACTTTCTTGGCAATCTTTTAGCCCTTTTTGCAAGTATATGCTGGGCTATATATTCAACATACGGAAAACCCTTGATTCGCATCTATGGTAGTATCTATACAACAGCTATGGCAATGATTTTAGGCTTTTTTCTATACTTACCAATATTTCTAATAGTCGGAAATGTAAATACAATGCTCAATTTAGAGCCAAGACATTGGTTTGAAATCCTTTATCTTGCAGTAATGACATCGGGGTTTTCATACCTACTGTGGTATTATGCATTAAAACGATTGCCTGCATCGAATGTGGGAGTTTTCAACAACTTGCAGCCAGTTTTCACAACAATTCTTGCTGTGATGTTTCTCGGACAGCATTTGACAAACACTTATCTCATCGGTGGAATGCTTGTTATTGTTGGGGTAACGTTCGCACAGATAAATCACGTTGACGCCGAACCTCGTAAAGAATAATTCCAGCCGAAACAGAAGCATTCAAAGAGGTTATCTTTCCGTACATAGGAACTTTCACAAGCGCATCGCAAGATTTCAAAATAGCAGGGCTTATTCCTTTCCCCTCGTTCCCAATTACAATTGTAATTGGAATGTTAAAATTCATATTCCATAAATTCATTTCAGCTCTCGGGGAAGTACCTACAAGCCAAAATCCCGACTGCTTTAACTTCTCAACTGCATCGAGAGGTTTGGAGACTTTAGTTATCGGCAGATGCAAAATCGCTCCACTACTAGATTTTACAACAGTGGAGTTTATTGGAGCGGTATCCTTTGTGGTAATTATCAAACCATTAACTCCAGCACATTCAGCACTACGAGCAATAGCACCAAGGTTTTGTGGGTCTTGTATCTTATCCAAGAGCAATAATACCGGCAAGTCAGCTTGTTCAAACGCCCTTGCAATTAGGTTATCAAGTTCGAAATACTCAATAATGCTTAAAAAAGAAACTATACCTTGTGTATTATCAGTGTCAATTTTCTTTACCAAATTTTTGAACTTTCCCTTATCGAGAAACGACAAAGGTATACAAAGCTTTCTGGAAATCCTAATAATCTCGTCGATGTGTCTACCGGTTGTGCCGTATCGAATATAAATTTTTTCAACTTTCCAGGGATAACTGCGTAAAGCTTCGAGCACTGGATTTTTACCAAAAATTATCCTTTCGAACTCCATTATGAACCTTCTTTGACTAAAATGAAAGAAGCTTCTGTGGCGAAAATTTCTTTCAAAGATGTCGATGCGAAAGGCTTTGGCAAGCGAATTGTTTTTAGACCAAACTTAAATTTATACACTGGTCGTATAATGAAAAATTCAGAATGTAGAACAGCAAAACCAGTATTATGAGCTAATTGAAAAAATTTCTTTACGGTTAACCTTATACCGCGTAATCTTTTAACTTCGTGTAAATCGACTGGACGACCATTCTTTATTAAAACATTCAAAATCGAATCTGGCAACCAATGTATGAATGGTATTTTGCCAAAGAAAGTTTGCAAAAGATGTTGATGTCCACCAAATGGAGAATAATAAGGAGGAAATGTGATGTAAAGCCAACCATCAGGTTTCAAAATTTTTTTTATGTTATTAAGTGCCATTCGAGCATCATCTAAGTGTTCGATTACATCCCGAAGTATGACTAAGTCGAAAGAATTTAGCCAGTTAGAAGGAATTTGGTCGCTGATAATGTTGTGATTCACAAAATTTATTGAGTAACCAAAATTTCTTGCAATTATTTCGCCTGCATCGAGTCTGGACTGGGCAATATCAGTTGCCAGACAATTCGAAGCTCCAGCCTCTTTTACTGCAAAAAGTACCCCGCCCTCTGCACTACCAATCTCACATACAGACTTTGCCTTGGGACTAAAGCCCAAGCGTTGCAGGTGTGGTACAATGTATTCTTTACCTAATTTGTACTGATATTCCCAGTAATAAGTATTAAAACGACTCAAACCAAGTTTATTCAATTGCTTTTCAATCAAGGTAAAACCGATTAAGTAAACAAATTTAGTAACAAAACGTCTAACAATTTGATTAATTTTACATGCTATGAAAATTGCATATTTATCGACTTTTTATCCATTTCGAGGCGGTATAGCCCAATTCAATGCTAGATTGGTAAAACATCTTTACAAGTTTGGCGAAGTTCGAGCTTATACATTCAAACGACAATATCCAAACTTGCTTTTCCCTGGCAAAAGCCAGTATGTTCTTCCAGAGGACAAACCCGAGGTGATTGAGTCGATTCAAATACTTGATAGCATAAATCCTTTATCTTACTATAAAACAGCCAAAATGATAAAATCCTATGCTCCAGACATATTAATTACAAAGTATTGGATGCCTTTTTTCGCACCTGCTCTTGCTACTGTGCTGAAATCTTTAAAGAAACAAACTTTCAATGTTGCAATTATAGATAACATCAGTCCTCACGAGAGATTTCCTTTTGCTCGAACATTAAACAAATATTATTTAAAACAAAACCACTTATTCATCGTAATGAGCAACGAGGTTTTGAAAGAATTAATAAAAATCCATCCCCAAGCTAATTATGTTTTAGTCCCTCATCCACTGTACGAAAACTTTGGCGAGAAAATTGAAAAATCACAAGCAAGAAAATCACTACAAATTGATGAAAATCGAAAAGTCTTGCTTTTCTTTGGGTTCATCAGGGAATATAAAGGGCTGGACATACTGTTACAAGCTCTTGGGATTTTGCCAGAGGAGTATCATTTAGTTATTGCCGGGGAACCATACGTTTCTTTCGAAAAATACCAAAAATTTATTGAAAACTTGAATTTAAAGGAAAAAGTAAGTTTATTTGTTCGGTACATTTCAGATACAGAAGTGCCGTTATTTTTTTCTGCCGCTGATGTATGCATACTCCCTTACAAATCTGCAACGCAAAGTGGCATAGTTGGTATAGCTTATAATTTTGATTTACCCGTAATTGCAACTAACGTAGGCGGTTTAGCAGAAATGATAGAACCATATGGTACTGGAATTATTGTAAAAGAAACAGAGCCCAAAAAGCTTGCAAATGCAATTATACGCTTTTTCGAAAATCCAAGGGAAGAGTACATAAAAGGAATTGAAAAATACAAATCAAAAGCCAATTGGGAATATTTTGCTTCGAAAATTATCCAAGAGTACAATTATTTCAAAACAGCCAAAAAATCAAATTGAACTTCTTACAATATCGTGCAGTCGGACGACACCTATGCACTTGTTGCTCTCGTCGACAACTGGAAGGACATTGATTTGACTTTCTCTCTGCTCCATTAATGAAAGTGCCTCTCCAAGAAGAGCAGAGTATAGTACCTTTACTGGATTCTTTGTCATTACATCTGCTACTTTCAATGAATTTATGTTATCATGCCTTTGTAAAGTTCTTCTAACATCCCCATCGGTAATTAATCCAACCAATTCAGTATTTTTCTCGACTACACAAACACATCCTAATTTTTTATTTGTTATTTCAATTACTGCATCTTTAAACGTACTATCTGGGTAAATTAGAGGTAGATTTTGCCCCTTGTGCATAACGTCTTCGACTTTGAGAATAAGGTTTCTTCCCAATTGTCCAAGTGGATGTTGACGTGCAAAATCTTCGGGAGTGAAGTTTTTAACCTTCATAATACAAGCAGCAAGAGCATCGCCAATTGCCAATGCAACCATTGCACTCGAGGTAGGTACAATGTTGAGTGGACAAGCTTCTTGGTCTACTTTTGCAAGAATGGTAACATCAGAAGTTTTTGCAAGGTATGAATTCTCCGTTCCCACAATAGAGATAACCTTTGCACCACGATTTTTTAAATAAGGAACCAGTTGAACAATTTCCTCTGTCGTGCCACTTTTGGAGAGAAGTATTGCAAGGTCGCCCTCGGAGACAATTCCAATATCTCCGTGAAGAGCATCTACGGAATGCATAAAAACGCAAGGTAGACCAATACTAAGAAAAGTTCCAGCTATTTTTCGGCCAATTATTCCACTTTTTCCCAGACCGGAGACGATAATCTTCTTTGCCGAGAGTATGAGCTCCAAAGCTTCGACAAAGTTATAGTCGAGTGTTTCTTTTATTTTTTCAAGTGCATTTATTTCTTTCTGCAAAGTTTCTTTTGCGAAAGAGAGAATATTATCTCTATCCATAAAGCCCCGAAATTAACCTGGTGGCCAAGAAAACTTTCGCCCACCTAAAAGATGCAAATGGAGGTGATAAACAGCCTGCCCGGCATCCTTATTGCAATTGATAACCAAACGATATCCGGACTCCGATATTCCAAGCTTACTTGCTAATTGTTTTGCCACAAGAAAAAGCCTCCCAATCAAATTAGCATCCTCTTCTTCAATGTCATTAACTGTTGGTATTTCCTTTTTTGGGATTACAAGGATGTGAACGGGAGCTTGCGGGGCGATGTCCCGAAAAGCAAGAAATTCATCGTCCTCGTAAACAATATCTGCTGGTATTTCCTTGCGTATTATTTTTGAAAATATTGTATCTGCCATTGTACATCCATAAATAAATGCAAATTATAAAAAATCGGGAAAAATAATTACCAAATATTACCAATCCTGGATTCAAGGTATTTTTCTTGTTCGCTCAAAGGAAGAGCTGTAAGTAATTTGGAGCGAACAACAGAAGGAATCTCTCCAATTTGGATAGCTAAAGTACCATCGAGAATCATTTGCATCAGTTCAATTTCCTCTTGGTGTAGAACTCGGAGTTTGTCTCCAATTGGTAACCAGAGCAAGTTGGCAAGAATTATTCCCCACATTGTTGCAATAAAGGCGGTTGCAATGTGTCGGATTAATACAATGGGGTCGCTACCAGCGGCAGATAGTGTAGCAATTAACCCCATCACCGTACCAATAATACCCATAGTTGGAGAGTAGCCACCAAGTTTTTGAAACAAAGAAATATTTAGATTGTGGCGTTCTGTTAAGAAAAGCATCTCATTTTCAGCCATTTTCTGCAAAGTCTGCGGGTCTGTTCCATCGATTAGCCATATGAAAAGGCGTCGCATAAAGGGATGTTCAATTTCGTCGAGCCTTCGTTCAATTGCCAGAATTCCCTCTTTTCGGGAGAAAGTGGATAAATCAACAAATTTGTCAATTATTTCCCACCTGTCGTATTTTTTAGGAAACAAAGCAATCCAAATCAACTTGGGCATACGAGCCATTACTTCTACGGATGTACCTGCAAGACCAGCTGCAAGCGTTCCACCAACAACTATTAACAAAGCAGGACCGAGGAAAACCGACTCGAGGGAGCCGCTTTCCCAAATAAATGCACCAAAAATTGCAATAAAGCCAAAAAGCAAAGCTAATCCGCTCGAAAACCTCATTCAAAGCTACCTTAGAAAATCGAAAAGCGAAACTTGAGACAACCTTGCTGCAACTTGTAACGTAAATTGCAAAGTGGTTTGGTCTTTGTTCAGTTGTATTGTTGTAGAAGCATAATCTGTATCAGATACCTTCGACCTATAGCCCTCGAGTGCTGTTATCATATTTGCACTGTGCTCCTTCAAAGATTCGAATCTATTTAAAAGGGCACCATTTCGAGAGTTGACAGCGATAACTTTGTCGTACATCTTCGCAATTTCCTTTTGTAAATTCTCTAAAATAGTCAAGTCTTCTTTATTAAACAAATCTTTTTCGCTACGTAAAGTTCCATCTCTGTTAAATGTTAAGAGATTATACAGTTCAATGATTTTATTCAATCCAGTGAGTGAAGAATCGCCGAAAATTTCCTCGGCAGTGGTATTTATGACTTCCGAAGAAACCTTGCTTGTATTTACAACAAGTTTTTTGGTATTACCCTTAAAGACCACTTTAAATCCAGATGGATTTTCTGTTGTCGGCGCTTCTTGAATAATTTCATACGGAATTTTTTTTGTGCCTGGGGGTATCTGAATATGTTCAGAACTTAAAATATTTCCGGAGAAAATAAATTGCCCGTCGAAATCTGAATTTAAGTTTCTAACAATGTCTTCTAATAAGCCTTTGATTTGTTTTCCAAATATAGAAACATCATGTGCTACGCTAATCTGTGTTGCAGAAATAGCAATCTCTTTAATTTTATTGATGTCGTTGGCAATAGTGTCCAATGTTTCAGTGGTATGTTGAATGAAATTAATTGAATACTCAATATTTTTTTTGTACTGTTGTTGCATTTGAATCTGGTGCTCGAAACGTTTTTTCTCCACGAGAAGATTTGGAGTATCTGCAATATCGACAACTTGTTTACCAGTTGCAAGTCGCAATTCATTAAGATACTTCCTGCCTTGTAACTCTTGGATGGATTGTTCAATGGGTCTATATTTTGAAAACTGTGTAATTCGCATTGTACTACCTGCCTAAATTCACCAATGTGGCAAGGATATCATTAGTTGTAGAGACTACTCTACTCGCTGCTTCGAAAGCCTTTTGAAATTTTATTAAATTTATTGCTTCTTCATCAAGATTAACACCAATAATGGAGTCTCTTTGATTTAAAAGTTGTTGGTTTGCTGTTTTTGATACAGAATACATGGAGGATATCTGGTCGGCCAAGCTTCCTATTTGTCCTATGAGATTTGTTAAATAGTTATCCGGAGTTTGTGAATCGAGAAAAGAAGAGTCATTTGCTAATGCAGAAATTTGCCTTGCAATTTCGGAATTGCCGGCTTCCCCGGGCATCGAGGAAATTGGTAAGTTCCTGGGGTCTGAAATTACTTCGTTGTTCACATTCGTTGTTGCAATTGATATTGCAGCGGTCGAAAGAAACAATTTCCTCCCGGGTGGCAATGGACCACTATCATTGAGACCAAACCCAATTTCAGTTAGTGAATTAACTCTTGATACAAGTGTAGCAAAATAATTTTCTAATGCAGTTGCAACAGACAATTTGCCTGAACTATCTTTGTCGTCGAGTGTTGAATTATAATGTTCAATAAGACTAAAGATTTTACCATTTTGCATGTTAACGGTAGCCAATTCTTTACCCGAGGTATCAGTTTTTAGAATTGAAAGTGTTCTTTCTTGTGTTGCAGGGTTGATTGATTCCTTTAATTTAAGTTGGTAGTAATTTGAACCAGTAACGAGATTAATACCATTTGCAAAGACATTAATGGTGTCGAAATCGCCTTTTGTAACATTCACATCGAGCAATTTACTCAATTCCTCCACCTTTGCAGCCCTTTGGTCAATCAATGTTTGATTTTCTCCTTCGGTACGCCCTTTTGTAGATGCAATTCTAAAATTCAATTCAGCAATTTCTTTGATTAATTTATTTGTTTCTTTTACGCTCTGCTCGGCATCGAGTAGCACTTGTTGTCTTGATTGTTGGATTTGTCCAGCGACTTCTTTGAACCGAGACACCAATGTTTGCGCAAGATGTATTGTTCTTTGTCGCAATGAAACATCGGTTGGTTTGTAAGACAGGTCCTCGAAAGAATTTAGAAAATCCGTTACTACCGAGTTTAAAGTATTTTCTCCTGGCTCGCCCAAAATTACAGCCAACCTTTGAATAATAGTATCATCTGTCTCGAGGGTACTTAAATGTGAAAAGCTTCTGCGTATCTGACGGTCGAAAAACTCCTCTCGAAAAGTTCTTAATTTGGAAACTAATACGCCATTGCCAATGAAACCATTTCTGAATGGTAAAGGCTCGCCCTCGGTAAATGTCGTTACTCTGCGCGCATATCCCGGAGTATTAGCATTAGCAATGTTCGTGCTGGTAACGTCCAAACCTAATCTTTGTGCAATCAAAGCTCGCTTAGCTATTTCGAGCGAGGGGGAGATTGGCATTCTAAACTTCCCTATTTAATTGATTTTCCATGAGATTGTTGATTTCGTCTATCTGATTGAGAAGCTCTTTTACAGAGACAATCCTTAAACTATTCAAAATCGAAAGATAAGTTCTACATTGATTAAGAGTTTCCTTTGCAATGGCGAAATTTTTTCGGCGCATCAAACTCCTTGAGGAACTCAAACCAGCGTCCAACCGAACGGGAATATCTTTCGCAAATTGAGAAAAAATACTCCGTATGTTGTAGATATCTCCGTTCAATTTACTGGAAAGTTCACCCAATGAGTTCAAGAAGTTATCGACTTTAGTTTTTAGGACTTTTTCATTATAATTTTCAATGTTCATTACTTTCCTCCTTTTAAACTTTCACATTGCATACATTGTTCAATCCATTAGACAAAGCACTGAAAATCTCATTAAGGTTACTTAATGCACGATTGGTAAGTAAGCGATTCAAAGAATTCAAACTCGAGATTTTCTCTATCATTTCTCTCATTTTATCTTTTTTCTCTATGATAGTCTCTGGTAAAGGTTTAATTTGTACCAGCTCGGATAACTTTGCTGTATAGGCTTGTTTGCGACTAAATTTTAGTTCATTCATTATGATATTGATTCTTTCGTTTTCCAAGATTTTCAATTGCTTCGAAATATCGTTCAAAACGAGGGATGTCTTTTCGACAAGTACCAAATCGTAGCGGACTAGTGCGTCTTTTTGCTCCTCGAGAGTTTTTAGCATTTTGCCTAATAGTTCAAATTCTTGGTCTATTATTTCCTCTAACCTTCTCATTTTACTCCCCCATTAGATTAAATTTAGACAGATGGTATTTAACCTTTGAAACATAGTAGCGGGTCTCTTTGAATGGTGGTATACCTTTGTATTTTAAAACATTACCTGGACCAGCATTGTACGCTGCAAGAGCCAAGTCTAAATTACCATCGAAAGTATCAAGCATTTCTCGCAAGTATTTTGCTCCCCCGTTGATGTTATCCTCTGGGTCGAAAACATTCTTTACTCCCACGTAATTTGCAGTGGTATCTATTAGTTGCATTAATCCTTTTGCACCAGCTGGTGATATCGCATTTGGATTACCTCCAGACTCGACAGCGATGATAGACTTCAGCAGCAAGGGAGAAAGTTTGTGGCGCTCGGCAACTTCATTTATGATGTGCTCATATTTAGAAATTCGCCGAGCAACTGAATCTACTTTTTCGTTAAACGATACATATGGTTTTTCTACTTGTGGTTTGCTCTCCTTGTGTTTAATTAACTCAAATTTTTTGGAACTTGGAGCTGATGCGGAGATTTTTTCCTTGTTAATTAATTTTTCACCGGTTAGTTCTTGATATATCTTATCGGCAATGCCAATTGTGGCACCATTTTTGGAAATGTATTCTGTTAGTTCCATCAAACCCAGGTCATTTAGAATATCCCCACCAAATGAATTTGTTTTTTCCGCTTCATCCAAAGCATTAAGCATCGATTTTTGCATACCTTTGAAAACCATATAAGTGAACAATGCTTCGAATTGCCTTGCGACTTGTTCAATTTGCTTTTTCTCTTCGGGTGTGAGTTTCCCTCGAACAGAATTCGAGGTACGCCCCTCCTTAAAATTTTCTATAATTTTATTTTGTGTTACAAGGTCGATTCTTTCTAATTCTAACATATCACTTTGCTTTTTGTAAAAAGTTATTGAATAATCAATTCTGCTGAAATAGCGCCACTTTCTTTTAAAGCTTGGAAAATGGAGATTAAGTCTCTCGGGGTCACATTTAATAGATTTAATGCATTAGCGATGTCTTGAACCGTTGGAGCTCTCAAATCAATTGCAACTGCAGGGTTCATTTGCTCTCTTACAATAATTTTGACAATAGAATCCAGAGTGTAGCCACGATTCAAATATAGCGCAATAAAGGGTTGAGGAGGAAAGACAATTTCTTTTTGTATGGCAATTTCCAAGCCACCGTGAGCTATTACAACTGGATTAATTTGTACATCCCCTCCAACTACTATTGTGCCGGTTCTTTCGTTTATCACCACGCGTGCGGGAGCATCTTTGGTCACTTGGGCTAGTTCAATTTGTGAAATCAAGCTCAATGCCTCGGATTGTGAGATTCCATCTGGTAATTTTACTTGAACTGTACCAGCATCAATAGGAACAGCAGAATTTGCAAGTCTTGGCAATCTATTTATTGTTTCAGCTATACGAACAGAAGTTGTAAAATCTGGCTCGTGCAAGGAAATTTTTATTTGTTGATTCTCTATAAACTTTCCAGCAATGTCTTGCTCGAGAACCAATCCATTTGGCACTCGCCCGCTTGTTACGAAATTCTTTGCAACCCTTGAACCAAGAGCCGAAAATTCATAGCCACCCAAGGTTAGAGGACCTTGCGCAAAACCAATGATTGTACCGTCGGCCAGTGATAAAGGAGTAAGAAGTAATACTCCGCCTTGCAATGATGTAGCGTCTCCAATGGAAGAAACCGTAACATCGATTTTATTCCCCTTTTTGCTAAAAGTTGGAATTGTAGCTGTTACCATCACAGCAGCGACGTTTCTTATTCTTGGGTTCACTTGTGGCACAGTCAACCCAAACCGCTTGAGCATATTGATAACAGATTGTACAGTGTGAGTCGATAGTTGATTATCACCAGTATTGTTCAAACCAGAGACAAGCCCATAGCCAATTGCTTGGACAACAGTTTGTCCCTCTACTTTTGCAATATCTTTAATTCTTGCTGAAAGCAGTAGAAATGAAACACAAGTGATACACAGAATCTGAAATAGTCTTTTCATTTTCAAAACAAAATTCTTAGAAACTTTGTTAGTAAACCAGGCTCTTGTATTTTGCTTACAGAGCCATCTCCTTCAATAGTTAGTGTCAAATCCAGAATGTTGTATGAAAAAACGCTATTATTAGGCAAGATATCTACGGGTCGGACTGTTCCACTGATAATTATTGTTTGTTCCTCTCCAT
This sequence comes from Candidatus Kapaibacterium sp., assembly GCA_937927515.1. Classification (GTDB taxonomy): domain Bacteria; phylum Bacteroidota; class Ignavibacteria; order Kapaibacteriales; family UBA2268; genus Naka2016. Next base: position 98,803 of record CALBDO010000002.1, read on the forward strand.
TGATTTTAGTTGTTCGCTTTCCTTCGATATACAGATTGCCCACTTCGTCGATTTTCATAACACGAGCACTAATTTTCGAACGGATATTTTCCCTTCGTGTTGTTTGTCCGCTTCCTGTAAAACCAGTTGAAGTAGACAAATCTGCATTTGCTTTGAATGAATTATTGTCTACACCGGCATTGACTTCTCCTCCCATAGAACTCGAGCGGGAATCTCTCGTAATTGCAGTATTGTCTGCCTGGGTTTCTTCAAGAATCAAAATTGTTACTGCGTCTCCAATTTTATAAGCTTTCACATCGGAGAAAAGCGAACGAGAGGTATTCTGATTGAATTGTCCAAAAAGATATGATGAAGATACGAAACTAAGAAGTATCAAAAAAACAAGAAATTTTATCATATGTTTACCTTTTATTTCGAAACAACAACACAACCATCAACCGAAGCTAAACCAACAACTACATTTCCGTTCCTCTCTTGCCGGACCCGCACTTGTTCACCAGAATTTGCATCGTTCAAAGCAGTACCATAAGTATCTACTCGTACACTTCCACTCAATACAACAATACGCACCTTCTCTCCGCGTCGAATTGCAAAAGGTTCTTGTACAAGTGCCTTCGACACAATTGCCCCACGAACGATGTTATGCTTTGCTACCCTTCCAATTACATAGTCTATCGAAACATCATTTGGGTCTAATGAAGAAGGGACTTCCTTTTTTTCAATGGAGCAATTCTCCAAAGAGATTACATCGCCTCTATTAATAGGGACCTTTGCAATTAAAACTTCTTTGAATAATTTAATTCGAACGGGTATCTCAATCCTCCTAACTTTATTTCCGTTGTGCCAAAACTCGAGACCGACGAAAATGTTGCCAGAAAGAAATTGCCTCCCAAAGTCGAACTCGTAGGAAACATCTTTCTGTGGGAAGTAATAATCGGAAATTACGTTCGGCAAAGCAATTTCTGCCTCATTACCAACTTTTTCCCTTATAGCATGCAAGAGTTGTTCTTTTATCTCCGCCCCTTTAAAAAAACTCTGCGAGGACAAGTCCAAAGTTGAAATCGTTAAAAGCACAATGCACAACCAAATAGTTTTCATGGTGTTACCGTTTTAGATTTACTGCAGATGCCAGTATACTATCGGCGGTTTGTACAGCTTTGGTATTCAATTCATATGCACGCTGGGCTAATATCATATTCACCATTTCTTCGACAATATCCACATTGGATGATTCCAAATGTCTTTGAATAATTTCGCCAGTATTGTTGAAGCCAGGTTGCTCTAAAATCATTGGCCCAGAGGCAGGAGTTTCGACAAAGGCATTTTCTCCAATTGAACGCAAACCAGCAGGATTGATAAATCTGGCAAGGAGGATTTGACCGAGTATTTGCTCTTCCCCATTTTGAAATATAGCCTTGAAGAAACCATCACGCGTTACCTCGATATTTACAGCATCTTGTGGAATAACAATGGCTGGCTCGAGTTTGTAGCCTTGTGATGTTACGACTTGTCCATTTCGGTCGATGTGAAAAGAACCATCTCTGGTAAACGCATAGGTGTTGTCGGGACGTACAACTACAAAAAAGCCGTCTCCATTAATTGCCATATCAAGTGGATTATTCGTTTCAACAATATCACCCTGACTAAATACTTTTGTCGTTGCAACCAATTCTGTACCAGAGCCTATTTGAACTTCGTTTGGTGGCTCTGTTCCAGTTCTTTGGACATTACCCATTGGTCGGAGCACTTCATACAATAGGTCTTGAAATTCTGGTCTGACTTTTTTATAAGCATAGGTATTAACATTAGCAATATTATTTGCGATTATTTCTACAAATCTCTGTTGAGCTGATAATCCGGTTGCTGCAGTTCTTAAAGTTTTATCCATATTCTTAACAAAAATTAGTTAAACAACTCTTCCAATTCGAATACTTTGTTCAATTGTCTGTTCGTTTGTTTGAATTGCCTTCATTCCCAAGTCGAAGAGCCTTTGAAGTTCAATCAAAGCAACCATTTCTTCAATTGGATTGACATTAGAATTTTCCACCCACCCTTGGCGAATTGAAACATCTTCGAAAGCTAGATATTTTTGGCGAGTTTCCTCCGTTGGCTTGAAATAAACGCCGGAAACTTTACGAAGCGTTTCGGGATTCTCGACTTCGATTGGGGTAATTCTACCTATGAGCGCATAGTTCAAATAAACCTCTCCGCGCTCTGTTATCCTAATGTTAGAGGAAATGGTATTCTCAATTGAAGAAGTATCCACAGTAAACTCACGAAGTAGATTTAATTTCCCAGTGTCTGCTACCAGAAACTTGCCATCCTTGGCGACGATGAAACCATCCCTGTTTAAAGTGAAGTTTCCGGCTCTTGTGAGAAATCTTTCTCCATTCTCGTCCTCGACCTCGAAAAAAGCCTTGGGATTTTCAATAACCAAATCCAGTGGATTATCTGTCTTTTCAAAACTTCCAACAGTGAAATCGATATATGCTCCAATTGGTAAATCTACCGTATCTGAATAACCAAAATTTTTTATTACATTCATTTTTGCTTCGATTAAGGCCTTTTCAAACAACCTCTCTTTTTTGAAACCTATTGTATTGGCATTAGATAAGTTATTCGAAACAAGCTCTAACCTCACTTGCTGGGGGAGCATACCCAATGCCGAAGTATATAGTTCTTTTATCATCCTTCCTCCTTGGATGTAATTGTTAAATCACCCTTTGAGGCTCTTTCGGTTTCACTCTCTTTCTTTAAAAAGTTTAGATAGCACTCGTAAATCGGCTTGCGCTCCAATACCAACTGTTTCAACGCTTCCAACAACATCTCTCTTTCGTCCAATGTTAAAATCCTTTCTGGTTCCATACTAGTGTACATTGAATAAATAGATTTGTCAAGTAATATGCCAAAGGAAAGAGAAATTAATTGTCATCATATATTGTTTATTTACAAGGAGTTGTGAAATTCTTTTCGGTTTAAAATTTTACAAAGCCGAGATTTTTAACTAATTTTGGTGATTAATAATAAACAATGGTTAGAATTGTCCACTAAATTACTTAGAAAACTAATTTTACCAACCCCAGAAGAGTGGTTTTCTCGTTCGAGATATGTTTTGGGGATAATGAGCGGAACCTCTGTAGATGGAGTAGATTTAACTCTAGCAAAATTTATTGGTTCGAAGTCGAAAAATTTTATGTTTACAATAATTTCTCACAATTCGTATCCGTTTCCCAAAGGGATTAAAGAGCAAATTCAAAAAGCAATAGCAAACGAAGCAAGGACCCGAGATATTGCTTTTTTGAATTTCGAACTGGCGTACTTTTACACCAAATTGGTAAAAGATTTTCTTAGGTCTATCAACTTCCCCTTGGAAAAAATCGATGCAATCGGCGTACACGGACAAACTATCTGGCACGAACCACACCCAGACAGTCAATTTCAAAATGGCACTACATTTCAATGTGTATCGCTGTCTGCAATGGCACAAATGCTTAAAATACCTGTTGTTGGCGACTTTCGTTCGAAAGACATTGCTTCTGGGGGCGAGGGAGCACCTCTTGTTCCAATTTTTGATTACGAATTTCTTGGTTCGAAGACCGAGAACATAATTGCTTTGAATATAGGTGGAATTGCAAACATCACATACATCCCCAAAGATGAAAACCTCAGTAAAGTTATTGCATTCGACACTGGTCCGGGTAATGTCTGGATTGATGGGGCTATGCAAGTTCTTTTTCAACAAGATTATGACAAGAATGGGGATTTTGCCCGCAACGGTCGACTGAATAATCAGTTATTCAAGAAATTAAAAGCAATTCCATATATTCGAAAAAAACCACCAAAATCCACTGGACGAGAATTGTTTAGCCAAGAGAAATTGCAAGAAATAATAGTGCATTCAGACACAAAAAAGATTCAACCAAATGACATGATTACAACATTGACTCATTTCACCGCTTGGTCGATAGCAGAGAACATAAAAAAATTTGCAAATATCAATTCAAAATTGATTGTTTCTGGTGGTGGAGCAAAAAACTCCTTCCTATTGGAATTGATTCAGTTTTATCTTCCAAGTACAACTGTTCATACAAGCGATACTTATGGAATACCCATCGAAGCAAAGGAATCGCTTGCATTTGCGTTCCTGGCATACCTTCGTATGGGAGGATTACCTTCGAATATTCCAAATGTGACAGGCTCGAGAGAAAGAATTTCCCTCGGTATTGTAGCTGTCTAAAATTTCACTTACTTGCCTTACTTTTGATAAACTTTCCATAGAGCATATCGAGAAATTAACCCTGCAATTTAAACTTTATCGAAGAACAAATTTTTGAAAAAAATCAAAAAAAATTTGGAAAAAAAAATTTTATGTTTAATTTTGCAGTGGGGATAAACATAAATTCTATCCCAAAATTTTTTATAAAAGTGGGGCAAAGTGGAATGACTTTTTTTCAAGGTAGCGAAGAGTATGTAATCGACAACAAGGGAAGGGTGACCATCCCACCATATATGCGTCGTTCTCTTAGCCCCGAGGCACGCGAAACATTTACAATTACTCGAGGAATTCGAAAGTGCATAATTGCTTATCCAATAGACCAATGGGAGAAGATACAGCAGAAATTGAAAGAACTTAATCCGTTTAACCCAGAGAATGACAAGATAATTACATTTTTCACAATGTTTTGCAAAGAAGTCGCTCTTGATACCCAAAACAGAATACTTATCCCAAAGGATTTACTTACATATGCCAATATCGACTCCAGAGCATTGATTGTAGGAAAAATCGACCATATCGAAATTTGGAATCCAGAGGAATTTGCAAAGATTTACTCATTCGACGAAGAGGAATATGCCAAAATATTCGAAAAAGTCTTGGGAACAAATCATTACAACACAAGCGAAAGTTTAGGCGATAGCAATGAAAATCCATACGATTGATGGCAAGTGAATTAGAATATTACCATACACCTGTTCTTTTAAAAGAAGTTATTGAACTATTAATTACTGATAAGAATGGAATATATGTAGATGGAACAATTGGGGGCGGTGGTCATAGCGAGAAGATACTTGAAGCACTTGGCGAAAAAGGGAAACTGTACGGGTTCGACAAAGATATCGAAGCAATTGAATATTGCAAGGAAAAGTTCAAGATAGAACTCGAAAAGGGGGGAAACTCGAGACTTGAACTTTTCAATGAATGCTTTAGCAAGGCATGCAGTATAACGAGACATCGGGGGGAGTGGACAGGTTTTCTGCTAGACTTAGGGGTATCGTCACGGCAGCTCGATGAGAGCCGCCGTGGATTTTCATACCGTAGGGTTGGACCATTGGATTTACGCTTTTCACCCCACGGTACAAAAGCAGAAGACCTAATCAATGCAGCAAGCGAGGAAGATTTGGCGGCTCTTCTCCGAAAATATGGGGAAGAGCCTTTTGCCAAAAAAATTGCTAACGCAATAGTTCGGCAAAGGAAGCTTACTCCTATTAAAACTACTGTCGATTTGGCTAAAATCGTTGAAGGTGTCGTCCCAAGAAGAATTCTTACAAAATCCTTATCGAGAGTGTTCCAGGCAATTCGAATTGCAATTAATGACGAGCTAAACGTACTTGAAAAAGCACTGCAAAGCACGCTTGCTTGCCTTGCAAAAGGCGGTAGAATCGTTGTTATTTCATACCATTCACTCGAAGACCGCATAGTTAAAAACTTTTTACGAAATAACTCAATGCAACGAAACAGAAAAGAAGCAACAATTGTACCAAAGTTGAAAATTTTAACCCCAAAGCCTATAATGCCCTGCGAAGAAGAGATTAAATCCAATCCAAGAAGTAGAAGTGCAAAATTGAGGGCGGCAGAAAGAATAGCCTAAACTAACATCAATAAAATCAAAAGCGAGACAACGCCATAGCGAAAAATGGGTTTCAAAAATCTTTTCTTGGAAACAGAGTCCTCGAAGATAAAAACAATAGAAAAGGATATAAAAACAATTGTAAGTGAAATCGCAAACGACGGTATCACATCTAAAGTTCGGTTGTAAATGGTAGCGAAACCAGGATACCAAGGGAGACCATACAAAATGATTAGATGTAGAACATAGACAAATAAAGCATTTTTACCTAAAGTAGTAGAGACCTTTTGAATAGAATTGAAATTGTGAAGATATTTTTGGTAAAGCAAAACGAAGAAAGAAAGTAAAGCCAAAACACAAGCCAATCGAATGATAGACATTCCAGAATTGGCTTTATATACATCATAAAAAGGCAAAGAGAAAGAATTAATCAAAAAATAAACTGCTATTCCTAATGGTAAAAAAATCATGAGAAGTTTAAACCCAAGTTTTACTATGACATTTGCACGTTGGTGTAATTCAAACCTCTCGAGATATGTTCCAAAAGCTACACCGAAAAAAGTAAAGCCCGAGAAGGGGAAGATTGTAAAATAGGAGCCCTTTTCCAAGGAAAAATACGGTGCAATAGGCAATGGTAAGATATTGTACCAGTCAATTAAATGTACCAGTGGTGTAAGAGCAAAGATAAAAATTCCAGTCCAAAGCGAAATTTTTCCAAGTTGTTGATTATTCTTTGTAAATGAAAAATACAATAAAATCCATAGCAGTGTAAGACCAATGATTTGGAGTATATTTACTTGAAAAAAAGGAATTAAGTTTTGTTTACTTTGAAATATTAAATGAAATGCTTTTTGAACTGGAAAATTTAGAAAGTATGCAAGAAATATCAATAAAAGGGCAATTCTGATTCTTTTATAAATTGTTTCTTTGGGCAGTTTATGGTCTATTCGTTTATTAGCAAAAACCTGAACGATGCCAGAGATAAAAAGAAACAACGGAGCAGTCAACCCACGAAGAAATTCCCATACAAACCAAGGAAATTCACTTAAATTAACTAAACTGGGGCGTACGAGGTCGAAGAAAGAATGGCCCATAATCATCATCACCATTGCGACGACACGCATCAAATCGAGATACACCAATCTTTGACTTTGCTTCATAAATTAGATTTATAAAAAACTATTGTCGAATGTTTAACTTGTTTATTTTGAAAAAAATAATAAATGGACCTCTGGTTAGAAAACCACACAATTTAACATTAATCAATTGTTTGAAACTTAATACTTCAACTCGCGGCGAACAGAAAGAGCAATTTTATACAAAACAGTAATAATTAAAAAACCTAATGCATAGACACCGAGTGAAATCATAATTTCCGGAAATGTAGGGATGTATTTTACAACTTTACCCAAAGGATTAGGAATAAAACCAGCAACGATGAGGCCCAGCCCTTTGTCAATCCAAATTGAGAAGAAAGTTGTAAAGCAAGCTACAGCAAGGAAGGTAGTATTTTTTCTAAAATTTGGGGTTATCAACAATATGAGAGAAATTATAGCAAGAACAACGGAGGTCCACATCCACGGGACAAGGAAATTATTGTCTTCCAAGCCAAAGTAGAGAAGTTCAAAATGCAATTTATGTTCGTGTATTCCACTATATAAAGCAGTAAAAAGCTCCAAAAGGAAAAAGAAGACATTTAAAATCATCGCATAAGTAACAATCACAGCAATGCTTTGGATGGCTTTGTCTCCTGGGTCGAATTTAGTAATTTTTCTAAGAAGAAGGCAAAACAGAATTAAAAGAGCTGGGCCAGCAGCAAAAGCAGTTGCAAGGAAGCGAGGTGCCATAATCGCAGTCAACCAAAATGGTCGTGCAGCCAAGCCAGAATATAAAAATGCAGTAACGGTGTGGATGCTTACAGCCCAAGGAATAGAAAAAATTATGATTGGCTTTATCCATTTGGGTGGAGCAATGCCTTTCTTTTCGGAAGCAAGTGTGACCATACTTATTATCACATTCAAAATCAAATAGCCTAGAAGAGAAACAGAATCCCAAAACATCATCGAGTTCAAAGTGGGATGGAGAAAAACATTCAAAATTCTTAGTGGCTGTCCCATATCGACAAAGATAAAAGTCATACACATAACAACAGCACCAATCGCAAGAAATTCACCTAAAATTGTTATTTTACCAAAGTCTTTATAATTATGCAAGTAATATGGAAGAACAACCATTACAGCAGATGCTGCCACACCAACAAGGAAAGTAAATTGTGCAATATAAAATCCCCAAGTTACATCACGACTTAAACCAGTTATGGTCAAGCCCTGGGTAAATTGTTGTAAATAAAATATAAAGCCCAAGATAAGAAGAACAAGCAATGTAATCAACCAAAGCCAATAATTTCGACTACCAGTAAACGCATTCTCCAACATATCGTTCTCCAAGATTATTTAGTTTCGTAATTTCGATTTTATTCAAAAAATTAGTATTTTAATATTTCTAAATTAATTTTGTAACATTTGTGTTATTTTATCGTAGTTCTTTTTTGTAATTAAATGATTTGATGGAAACAGTTAAATTATCAAACGTAACGAAATCGTTTAAGGATGTCGTAGCTGTCGACAATGTGAGCTTTTCAATGCAAAGCGGAAAAATTTTCGGTATATTGGGTCCAAACGGTGCGGGCAAAACAACAACCATTCGAATGATTGCTGGCGTTTTTTTGCCAGATAGTGGCGAAATTCGGGTCTTTGGCGAACCCGATATTGAAAAAGTTCAATCCAAAATTGGTTATCTGCCCGAGGAACGTGGCCTATACAAGAGGATGAAGGTAATCGACCAATTGATTTTCTTTGCTGAATTGAAAGGACTTCCCAATACGACAGCCAGAGCAAATGCTTTAAAATGGCTCTCTTTACTCGATGCTAAAGATTGGGAAAACAAAAAAGTTCACGAACTTTCAAAAGGTATGCAACAAAAGATACAATTCATTTCTGTCCTCTTGCACGACCCAGATTTACTTATTTTAGACGAGCCTTTTTCTGGCTTCGACCCAATCAATGTTGAAGTTTTTAAAAACGTATTATTAGATTTAAAATCTGCCGGCAAGACAATTTTGCTTTCAACACACATTATGGAGCAAGCCGAACAACTATGCGACGATGTATGCTTGATTAACAAAGGAAAAGTTGTATTATATGGTTCACTATCAGATATCAAGGCATCACGAGAAAAGGACACAGTGATTTGCGAGTATAATTCTGATGGAGCCAACTCCATAGAACTTCGAAATGTGAAAATTTTAAACCAAACACAAAATAGGATAGAATTTCGGTTTGATAGGAATAATTTCAATTTAAAAGAATTTATCAAAGAAATTGCCGACAAAGTAGAAATCAAGAAAATTGAAATCTCCACTCCTGGACTACGGGAAATTTTCATCGATGAAGTGACAAAGGTGAAACTATGAAGTTCGACTCGAAATTTTGGATTATTGCCAAAAGAGATTATTTAAGTGTAGTAAAATCAAAAGGCTTTTGGATTGGAACATTTCTAATACCTGTGATTTGGCTACTTGTGGTTACTTTGCCAGGCTTCTTAATGGTTTACTTTTGGGAGAGAACTGAAATGAAAGTGGCAGTGCTGGACAAAACCAACAGCAGCATAGGAAAGGAAATCGTAAAAGCTGATTCAAATGTCTTTTACCTTGACAATTCAAATGAAAGAGAATTGAATGCCAAGATACTTAATGATGAATTGGACGCCTATCTTTTAATCGACTCGCAAAGTATTAAGAACAACTCTGTTACTGTACATACAAAGGGTGGTGGAGGAATAGCCCTTATTGAAAAAGTGGAAAATGTCGTTGGGAAAGTATTCCGAAAGCATCTTCTTGCAGAAAGTGGTCTGGACACATCATTGATTCGCCAAATTGAAACGGAAACTAAAGTTAACACAAAAAAGGTCACACGAGAAGGAATTAAAACCGATTATTCGAGTTTTTATAGTTTCTTTAGTTACTTTGCAGGGGTAGCTCTTTTTATGTTAATCTTTATCTATGGTGGATTAGTTATGCGGGGAGTCGTCGAAGAGAAAGCTAATCGTATAGTAGAAATTTTATTATCCTCTACAAAACCTTTTGACATAATGTTGGGAAAAGTTATCGGACTTGGTAGTGTAGGGCTCACACAAATATTTGCCTGGATTGTACTTCTTTTGGCAATAAGTCTGATTTCAACGCAAATTATTTCTCTTCTGACTCAACCAGAACCTATTGCGCAAAGCTTTGTCAATGAATTCAATATTAATAGTCAAGTACCTAAACAATTCGAAATACCACCCATCCCAGCAGAATTTGTTTTGATGTTCATAATTTATTTCTTGCTTGGCTACTTTCTTGTGGCTTCGATTTATGCCGGCCTGGGCTCTACCGTAGACCACGAACAAGATGCACAAATCATTATCACACCCATAAATATTATTTTTATATTGCCCGTATTCTTAATAAATATTATCAGTGCAAATCCAAATAGTCTCCTTTCAACTTTGCTTTCTCTTTTCCCTCCTTTTACTCCAGTTTTAATGATAGCAAGGTTAGGTAGCTCGACAATTCCACTTTGGCAACCACTACTTTCCATTCTTTTAATGCTACTCTTCATTTTTATAATTTTGAAGTTTTCAGCTAAAATTTACCGAGTGGCAATCTTGATATACGGCAAGAAACCATCATTTAAGGAAATTTATCATTGGTTACGTAAAGCATAAAATGGGTAAAAGTAGGAAGAGATACAATCAAGTTCACTCAATCGATAAAATCCTTGGAGATGTTGTCGGTGGCATAATTGATAAGAAAAAGTCCCCTTTACTAAGAATTGAACTCGTATGGAATAAAGTAATTGAATCCTCGATTAAAAAGAATTGCCAGCCGGAAAAGTTCCGCAGAGGCATCTTGACAGTAAAATGCTCCAACTCCATATGGAAATCCGAAATGTTTTTTTATAAAGATGAAATTAAGTTTAAAATAAACAAAGAATTAGGCGAAGAATTGATAAAAGATATTTTTTTTGTTTAGTTTTTGTTAATTTCATTTTTTCAAACCACATAAAGGTGTAAAATGAAAAAATTTACCTCTTTACTTGTTCTTTTATTAATCCTTGGAGCTTATTCATTAAACTCACAATTTGTTAGAAAAGTGCTTGTCGAAGAGGGTACAAATGCTTCGTGTGGTCCTTGTGCTTCGCAGAATCCAACATTCCAAAAATGGATTAACAATCATTTAGATAGGGTAATTCCAGTCATTTATCACGCTTGGTGGCCCGGGCCCAACGACCCAATGTATAAATACGATACAATTATGAATCAAACCAGAATAAAATATTATAATATAAGTGGGGTACCGAGCGGAAGGGTGAATGGGAAAATTGCTCCACCAAGCGGTGGTTATTATGCCGGCGCTGTTGCAGATACTGTTGCGTTAAACAAGCAACTTTCGGACGAACCTTTTTATTCAATGCTGTCCATTGAAATCCCAGATTTTACAGTCAATCAAAACGACGGCTCTGGAACCGTTAGAATCAACGTAACATCCTTAAAGCCGATATCTAATGTCTATCTCAGAGTTGCCATCTGCGAAAAACATCATTATTATGCAAATGCTGGTTCAAACGGAGAGAAAGATTTTTATTGGATTGCACGAGGTATGCTACCAAATGCTGTGGGAACCATGATTTCACTGAATGAGAACCAGACCAAATCCTATGAGTTCAACTTTAAAGTAGACCCTTCTTTCACCGACGACCTATATGCTGTAGCCTTTATCCAAAACGACGTTACAAAAGAAATTCTTCAAGCTAATTGGACATTTGACTATCCAGTAAAACATCCCGACTACTCACTTTTTATCGTTACGCCAAATCTTGCCTCTGTAGGTAACACAAATGATAAGTTTGATTTGGAGGCAGTTATAATCAATAATACAGCCAATCCTACAAACTTTAGCATAACAATTTTAACCGAAGAGAATTTGCCAAATGATTGGGAATTAAAATATCCAGAGAAAACCGCTGATATAACAGTAGAACCAAATTCAAAATTTAATTTCGGTATTTCATTAACGATTGGCACAACACCCTTCGCAGCTATGATTAAAATAAACATTCAGACAACCAATGGCAATTTCTCCCAGACAAGTTCAAGTTGGAAAGTGTTTCATTCTGGATTATCTAGATTAAATATACTTGCTGGAGAAACACAACACTCTATCCAACCCTTGATAAAGAGCAAACTTCCCTCTGGTTTCATGTATGAAATCTCTGAAAACGACTTTGCGGTAAATTCTAATAAATTTACTTCATTGAAAACCATTGTATGGAATGGAAGCACAACTGGTGATTTTACAGCAACATCGGCAAACATAATTTATGATGCTATGAGTAAAAATCAAAACATTTTGATTTGTGGAGGTAAAATTACACAAGGTATGCTCTCAAACGGGGTTTTACCGTATTTTGGGATAACATTTATCGCTTATTGCCGAGAGGGATATGGACAAGCTCCGTATCCAGTAACCCTTGCTGGTGTACCGGGGGACCCAATAACTGGTGATTTTGGCAACAGAGTTCAGGGATACTTAATCAATTATTTATTGCCTTTATTTAAAATCGTAAATCCCAATACAACTACTCCGATAATGACATTTGCTAAGTCCGCAGATTCAATTTGCGCTGTTAAGGTACAATGGAACAAAAGTAGAGCTATCATTTTAGGTATGAATCCATATGTAATCTATGATGAAGTACTACGCAAAAACTTAATTTCTCGCTCCCTTCAATGGTTGGAAGGAGAAATTTCGGAAGTAATATTTAATTCTGACAATGATAGCGAAATCAAATTCTTTCCAAATCCCACAAGTTCTATATCCTACTTGATGTTCTACTTGAAAAAGCCAATAGAACATGCAAAAATTGATTTAATAGATATCGATGGGAGGCTTATACATAATATTTTTGAAGGGACGATTGTGAGTATTGGCGAAATTTCGATTCCTGTTCCCATTGTTGGTCTTCCTTCGCAAACATATTTTGTTCGTGTTAAATTGGACGAGGTAGAAAAGTTCATTCCATTTGTTAAAGTTGACTAGTCTAATAATTCACCGAACTCAAAAGGGCAATTGAACTTTCAATTGCCCTTCTTTTTTGAGATTTCCTTAGCTACATTTATCCTGTTTTGAAACTTAGACGATGCTGTATTATTTAAAAATAAACAGATATCAACAAAAACACCGAATAAATGTGAAAGCAATAGAAAGTTTAATAAAAAAAGGCGGGTTAAACACCCGCCCTCTGCTGTAAAAGTCGAACATTTACTTTACAAAAATCATTTTCCTCGACAAGCGCTTGCCATCAACTTCGAGAGTATAGAAGTAAACACCTGGAACAAGGTTTAATTCCTTTGAATTGACTTCGATGGAGTTGATACCAGAGGAGAATTGACCATTAAATACAGCCACTTGCTCGCCATAGGGGTTTGAAATAACTATTCGAGCAAATTTAGATTCGGGTAACACGAATTCAATCTTTGTGGAATTAGTAAATGGATTGGGGATGTTTTGGAAAAGCTCTAAGTTATAACTATGGTCTTCGCCTTTCAAAATCACCTTGAATGTAACGGAGACTTGGCACTCACTGCTCCAAACAACTCCACATTGATTAAAAACTTTAACCTTGTAGAATCCTGCGTCCTCTGTAGTTGCAGAGGAAATTACAAGTTCGTTTGAGGTGTAGGGAATTTCATCTCCGTTTTTATACCATTGGTAGTTTAAATTATCACCGCTGGCATCCACTTGCAAGCGTAGTTCTCTGCCTTGTTGCACTTCAAGTGTTGCTGGTAAATCTTGTTTGATTTGTGGTGGAATATAAATTATGAGATTTGCCTCATTGGAGATTTGCTCATCGAAGCCGGGAATTCGAACAATCACATCATATACACCAGCATCCGAGGGCTCGAGATTAGTAATAGTAAGAGTTTCTGTGTTTGTACCGCTGTATTTTCCATTATCGTGAATCTCAATACCGTTATGTCGCCATTGATATTCAAGAGTGTAACCAGAGACGGTAGAGATAGCATTAACAGATAGCTCTGCGCTCAGACCCATACAAGCCTCTACATCAGTCAAGGGCTGAATAATAACTTTGGGTTTTTCTGCAATTGTTATAAACTTTGATGTATCGACACCACAAACACCGCGAACTACAACATAATAATCACTTGCAAAGTCAATAGGTTTAACATCGCGAATAGTCAAAAGAGATGAATTGGAACCAGCAATTCTATCGTTATCTCGCAATGGAGTAGCGCCTCGATACCATTGTATAACATGCTCTCCAAATTGTTCTTGGTCTGGATTCATATGCATTTCAATTTGGAAGGAGCAAACATCTCCCTGACTTACATAGACAACATCTGGTTGCCGTGTTATTTTTGTTGGGCGAAGGACATACAACAAGGCTTTTTGGGTTTCGACTGATTCAGCTTCGCCATTTCCAGAGACAACGCAATGATAAACGCCACCCATCTCGTGTGTCAATGTCGGAAGCATTAAGACTGGTTCGGTTGCACCATCAATACGCTGTCCATTGAAATACCATTGGAAATAAAGCTCGCCACCAAAATCAATTTCTGCTACGACTGAAATATAATATCCGCTTTGTCCATAACATCCGACAACTTCTTTCGGCTGTTCAATAATTCGAATTTCGGGATTTAATGTGTTTACACCAACATAGAATGCCTTGTATCTTCTATTGCCGTCTATGTCTGTGTTTTCAACTTCATCTTGCCAGTTGGGAGAACTTAATAGTTCCATCAGAGGATATTTGTAATAGAGTTTGGGGTCGATTTTAGCTATTTTTGGATAATCATCAGAGAGAAATTGAGGAGCAACAGAGGAGGAATTCAAATCTTTTCCTGTTGTATTTTGCCAAGCTGATAAATTTGCAGCAATATTGGTCAGATTTGTTCCATTTGTATAAATATCATTTTCATCCATTATTAAATCTACAGGTAATGCTCCGGTCACTTGGATAGCATTGCCAAGTCCTTTGTTGAAGAATATGTTTCTTTTGAAAATGTCTTGATTTCTAAGTTGCGAAAACAAAGCAGTTGGACCGGAAGTATTCGAATAATAAGTGTTGTAGAACATCATTGTTTTGGAAATGTTATTAAGTTGCAAAGCGCTCGCATTATTAGTGGTTATCAAATTGTTTGCGATGAGAGATGGAGTATTAATCAAATACAAGCCATATTTATTATTGCCGTTTAGCTTGACATAATTGCGGTAGAATTTCACACTTTGGCTACCATTGCCATAAATACCATGAGTATTTGTACCAATAATAAAATTCCTCGAAACAAAAGAACCAGCCTGATAATTGTTGAATTCAAAACCAGAGTTGAGTACAACAATTCCAGCCTTGTCATAGGTACCAGAAGCATTAACAGTCAATTGATTATTAACGATGTTGAAAGCATTAACCCCACTGATATAAATCCCATTGGAATTTGTAGTCATAATGGTGTTATCTTCGATGTTCGACCCTTCAAATCCAGTAGTTGTATGAATCACAACTATCCCGCCCGTATTGTCTGTAATAGAAGTAATCGAAGAAGGACCGACGCCACTTATACGGTTACCCTTCACCAATGAACCATTTTGGACAAAAATTCCATTAAGCAAGTTTGTGCCAGAGATAACATTGTTTGTAATAAGACAACCACGGACGTTTTCGATATGAATAGCTTGCCAGTTTTGACCAATGAAATAATTATCATTGATATTGAAAGTTTGAGATAATTGTCCCGTAGGCGAGGTATGCCAAATACCAACAGAACCATTACGGAAAGTAGTGTTTGAAATATTTAAATTGGTCAACTGATTATTCTCGGAATAAATCAAAGCGAAATCTGCGGTCTTTGGTGGATTTTGACAACCTATTAACTCGCAATTGTCGATTGTGATATTAAAATTGTTGCCACGAAGTGATAACACACGACCAAAGACACAGCTATTATTACGCAAAGTTAAGTTCTTGAGAATCAAATTGCTATATCTGTTTAAATCGATTACAAAATTACCGTCGGCAGAAGTAGGAGTTGCTTGAATAATAACATCATCTTTTCTACCCGATTGGGATTGAATTGTAATGGGGTATTGTCTGCCTCCAACCGGATTTAAGGAGAAGTTTGCATCATAAATTCCTGGTCTTACAATTAAAGTCACGGGTCCAGCAATGCCCCAATAACTAACAAAGCTTGTAAATTCTATCAAATTACTGAAATCCGGGTCCCTCCCACCGACTGTATAAGTTCCGCCGGCAAGTGCTTTATAAACCTGTGTCGACAATGTATCATTGTTTGGAACTTCATCTGGAAAACCATTTGGATAAGAGGTCCACGCAGTAATAGGAACAGGTATATTTGCTGAACCAAAATCGAATGAACCCACCTCTACATCGATTGAATCTTTCGAAGGAAGGTTACCAGTCCAATAGTAAGGTGGCTGCGCCTGTCCATAAACACTCCAATTAATGTAGACAGAACTAAGCGGTTTCGGGGCAAAGTTGTAAATTCTAAACCGGACGGGATTAATGCCGGGGCTCAAAGGAAGCATCGGCTCGGCACTAATAACACCGGCATCATTTAGAATACATGGTATTTTCTTTGTGTAGCTATCATTAGTGGGGTCTCCATCGGGCTGTTGATTTGCATTTGGGTCGGTTCCTCTTGGGTTTGACGTCCAAGCTCGAATTTCAAAAGGATTCCAAGGTGCACGGGGGGTAAATAAGAAATTTGAATGAATTTCAACAGTAGTTGTAGCACCAGTATCAAGATAACCAGTCCAATAATAAGGTGTCTGGGTAACTCCATCGACAGACCAATTTATAGTCACTGATGTTAATGGGAAGTATTTCCCAAAGTTTTTCAAAACTACACGCACTGGTTGAGGCTCGTACGAATTAAACTTACTTACTGGACTAGTTATATCGGTTATACCAGCATCATTACGCTTCATCCCAATTACAATTGTATAATCCTCCCATTCCATGTAGTAATACGAATAACAAGCACCATAGTACATCAAAGTTTGTGCATAATAGTGATGTCCAGTATAAGCGACACGCATTCTTGTCTCGCCAAGTCTCGCATTAGTAGGTATGGTAAAACTACTTGTATATGTTTTGGTCCACCTACGCCTGCAAGATTCCCATTTGTATGCAACAAGTTCGTCGGAATTGTTAAAGGAACCATCTTGGTTCCAGTCGACCCAGATGACATATCCAGTGCAATTCCAAATTGAGTAGCCATCAACCGTAAAAGAATAAGTTTGACCGGGCAAGCAAGGATTGGACTTAATCGAAGTGTAATCGCTATATCCAGTTGAATTATAGGTGGAACGATTATCAATTCCATTGAAAACGAAGCGTGTCATATATCCATATTGTGGATAATAACCTGTGACGCTACAGTACTGTGCAAACGATTCATTAAATACTAATACAAAAAACATAGCGAAAAGAAAAAGTGGTATAATACTTCTGTTCATCTTAAGTCCTCCAAATTATTAAAATATACGTATAATTCTTATAACACTCATTTCAAAATATTGTTACAATCATAAATCTTCGATTTAAAAATAGCATAAATGACCTAAAAATAATGTAAAGAAATTAACTAATTTTTTGTAACGAAATTTACTACATAAAAATTCTAAAAAATGAATCACTTAAGTAACACAAACCATGAACCAAATGAAACTTCTTTACTCAACAAGGAGAAGTAATACACTCCCGAAGATAAATTATCTAAGTTAATTTCTGCTAAATTTTTATTTGTGGCTGTTTCGAACCAACCAAAAAGGGTACTTTTTCCAGTAACATCAAAAATTTCGACAAGACAAACCTGCCCAGGTATAGTATTTTCGAGTTCTATTATCAGCTTTGTACCAGACAACTTCCACTTGAATGAATTTCGCTCTCCTTGCTCAACACCAAGTACAGTCGTTCTAAATGAAAATGTGTCGGAAACAGCAATAGTAGTATCGTTGTATCGTGCGATTACCCTCCAAAAATAGGTTTTATTGTTCTCTATGCCCTGAGATACTTTGAATGAGGTGTCCTGGGTGGTAATATCTGCTACCAAATTTTGAAAATCATTGGAGCTATCAATCTGAAGTTGATAATTTTCCACAAACCCTACGTCACTCCATAGAAATTGTATTGGAAGCAAATTAGTTTCAAAATTGTTGAAAGGAAAGTATAATGTAGGTTTAACAGGCTCGAAAATTGTCTCGAAAGTAAACACTTCCGACCATTTCTCTTGAGATAGATAATCAATAGCAGAAACCTTCCAATAATACTTTCTGTTTGGTTGCAAAGAGACAGAAGGCAAATATGTATTGATAATATCATTTTTATCAACTACGATGGAATTTGCTGAGAAGCTCTCATCTTTGGCAACCATTATATGATAAAATGAAGCTCCTTTGGAAGCCTCCCAAGCAAAACTGACTACCTTTTCAACATTTTTGGCACCATTTGGAGGATAAGTCAATACTGGTGCTTGTACCTCGGGTATTTTTAACTCATTTATTCGTCTGCGGGCAACAGAACCATACTCGGTACCAATGTAAATATAATATTGGTCGAAGCTCAATGATAAAACAGATAAGTCTGGTATACCCTCGTTGAACTCGAACCAAGTGCGACCCTGGTCCTTGGTAAAGTATACTCCCCCAGTGCGTGTCCCCAGAACAAAAGCATCTTGAACTTTTTTCAACAATGTGATATCTTTTGTCTTCAAACCAACATTTCGCTGAAACCAATTTTGACCAAAATTGCTTGAAAAGTACAACCCAACCTGCGTACCACAATAAATATCATCGCCATCCCATAGTAAAGAAGTGATAGCAGAGTAGAATTGTTTATCTTTAATGTTTGTCCAGGTGTTTCCTTCATTTGTAGTAAGGAATAAATCTCCAGTACTTGTACCCACAAGCACACGACCATCGCTTACAGCAATGGAGGTAATTATGTAATTCTCTAAATCTTTTGTCTCAAAGCGCCACCAAGTAGCTCCTAAATCTGTAGACTTGTAAATAACACTCCCCTCGGTCAGGAGATATACTACGGATTTGTCAACCACAAAAGTGACAATTTGTCTATCCAATAAGCTATCATTTGATGGGGTCCAAGTGAAACCCTTGTTGGAGGAGCGAAATATCCCGCTTGTATCAGTTGTTCCAATTAACAAAATTGTATCGACCTTTGCAATGCATTTCACAAAAGTCGTGGTCAGACCCTCGTTCTGCTGGACCCAATTGTCCCCATAATCGGAGGAGACATAAAGACCATTAGTCCAAGCAACAACATACACTCGTTGGTTAGAAGATAATATATCTGTTATCGGACCCGAGGGCAAACCAGAAAGTTGCTCCCATTGAGCCAACAAGCTCGTAGAACCACAAATAATAAATACTAAAATAGAGTAGTAAAGGCTCTTCATAATAACACCCCAAAAATATTAATAACAAATATTAGCTTCCAGGTAATTTAAAATAATCAATTTCTGGCAATTGATTTCCTACCAAAGCCTCGATTTCTCCATAAATTCTTGCAGTATTTTTTAAAACTTTGTTCAACTCTTCCTCTCGTTTTTTCCAATGTTTTTCCATCGCAACTTTTTCTTTTTCCAAGTCGTTTTTCATCGATACAAAAGCATCGACGATTGCACGCACTTTCTGACCAAATTGTTCACTGCAAATGTAGTTATATATTTGCTCCATCTTGGTTTCACGGCCAACAAGAGAGTTTTTTACGTTTTGAACTTGAATTAGGTTCTCTCTCAAAGCCATTGCCAAGCCGATGAAAGAATCGAAACTACAAACCCATACACCATCAAACAAACCGACAGAATTAATTTCCTTTGGCAAAGCACGAGAGACAATAACGGCAAACTCCGCACCAAGTTCTCTTTGGTCTTCCTTGAGTTTCGGTATCCAGTCGTTGCTCCAATTTGTTGTGCGTTTGGATTCCCAAAGTATCACGCCACAGGCTTCGCCAAACTTGTTGCGAACCTTTTGAATAATGTCCGCTCCACGAACACCTTTCGGTACGGGCTCTATGCTATCGAAAGGAAATTTCAATTTAAGTTGCTCTTCGATTGCTATCTCTTGAACCTCGCCTTGGAGTTGCTGCGAGCCTATCTGCAACTTTAGGTTTAGTTCTTCAATTTTTTTCTGCATCGAAGCTATGACTTCATCTTTTTCACGAAATTTTAATTCATACTCAGCAAATGCGTGTTGTTTTGCAAGTTCCAAAATTTGCTTGCGTTCCTCGCTAAGCCGCCTTTGTACTTCCAACTCTAGACTTTGCTCTTTTTGAAATAGCTCTGTTTCGCGACGACGTAGTTCGAGTTCCAATTTCCGAGCCTCTTCCAATTCTTTAGTTTTTTTATCTAATTCAGACTTGATATTTTCCAACTCTTTACTTAATCGATTCTGAAACTCTTGCTCGAATTTACTCTTCAACTCCAATTCCTTTTTACGTAATTCCATTTCAGCTTTACGGGATTCCTCCAATTCTTGCTCTCTTTTTTTTAATGTTTCTCTATAATTTTCAATCTGAGCAAGAAGTTCCGACATAGCTTTTGCGGAGTTTTTTATATCTGTTTGATATCGCTCTTGAAGCTCTTTCTTCAAATTTTCAAGCTCGAGCTGGTGCTCCAACTTTAATTTTTCGATTTCACTCTCTTTTTTCCTTTGGATTTCATCTGTCGCTTGTTTTCTTATGCGTTCTTCTATGTCTTTTTGGACTTTGTCGGAGAGTACATCTGCAATTGAAAATCGAGAGCGACATGAAGGGCATTCAACTTCGATTTGGAAAAAGTCTATCATAATAAGTAATGAGTTTTAAATACTAAAATTAAGAAAAAAATTGCAAATTCTCTTGAAATTTTAAAGTTCGAGAGAGTATTTGCAATTTTAAAACTATTCGTAATTGTCAAAACGAAAATCTATGCACGAAAATTTATATAAGAAATACAATTGCTAACCACCGAGTGAAATCTTCAAATTGTATTTAAATTGATAAAGATACGTCCTCTCTCTCCAAAGCGTTTTGTGCTTAACCCATACCCAAAGAATTCCCAAAGGCTCTGCACAATACACTTTCATTACCACTTTATCAAGATATGAACTTCTGTTGTTGTCGAAGTAGAATTCTTCGTAAGGTAGATTTTTCATATTAGGGTCAATCTCATCAAGTCTAATAAATTTGTAATTTTCATCACCAGTTAGTTTCACTATGGAATTGAATGTGATTTTCGTGCCCAGGGCACGAACTGGCGTGGTCAAATATGGAAAATTAAAAAATGCTTCTCCGAGATTCTCATACTTGTACTCAAAATGATATTTACACCGAACGAAAACATTTCCTATTAATGAGAGAGTGTCTTTTGTTATAAAGGTAAGTAGGGGGTACACTCCGGTTGTTACAGTATCAAAGCGACTTTTGGAATAATCCGTGGTCCAAATAGTTTGCCAGAAATGAGGCGCAAACTCCTCTGATACAAATGATGGTACGAATGGAACTAAAGTATGAGAAAATATTTTAACCCATTTGTTTGTGCGAGCAATAAAGAAAGGAATTTTATCTCCATTAACGGGGTTTTCAAGATATGCCAAGTTGCATGATATTCCATTAACATTCATTTTTTCCTTGTAAGCGAGAACAACATAGAATGTTGAATCTGTAAAATTTCCATCATCATCACAATTCCCATATAAGAAATAAGCATAATCTCCGTAAGTACCGAATTTTGCATTTGGGTCGTTCGCATCTTTTGTTTGAGTTTCGACGATACATTCCTTTTCTTTGCAAGCAAATAGAAACAGAAGAGTTGCAAATAAAAAAACAAATGAATTTTTCATATTGCACCTCCTTTTGACAATTTAATTTAAGAAAAATATTCAAAAAATGGCAACATTTAAAATTTTTTTTTAATTTCTTTTTTTATTTGTTACTTAATTTATGAAAGTGATTTTTCAAATATTCATTTACTTTTTTATCTTTTATTTCCCATTGCTTTCCCAAACTATAGTAAATGAGCTTATGGAGAGGGAAAGTCAAGAAGAATTTAAAGTGCAAAGACAAGAATGGCTAAACAGCATGCATCGATGCGAAGAAGGGCTACCCTACTGGATAATCGACCAAAAAACGAAGCATTTCTGGCAAAATAATGTACAACAAGGCAAATCAGAAGTTATTAATTCGAAAGAATATGCAAATGGAAGGATTCTGGGACAATGGATTGAAAAAGGAAGCAACAACCTTGCCGGAAGAGTCCACATCCTGGACTACGATACAAGCAGCAAAACAATCTATTTAGCTTCTGCTGGTGGAAATATTTGGAAGGGTACTATAAATGGCAATGATTGGATTTGCTTGAATAATGGCAAGAAATTTGCCAACCCAAGAATGGTAAAAATCCTTTGGAAAGGGGATAAATCAAGATTAATCGTTGTTGCAAATTCCCCAGCATCTGTGTATTTTACAGACGATGAAGGAGCAAATTGGAACAAAGCAAATGGATTTGAAAATGCTGAACGTTGGGGCTGGACTATCCGAGGAGCAGTCACAATCAACCAAGATGTTTATGTTCTTTTAAACGAATGGAACTTTTCTACCTGGAAAAGTATGATAAGTTTATACAAATCTTCTAACCTTTGCAAGGATTTTACAAGGTTATACTCTGTTTACATAGACCATTCTTTAACTGATATTTGGGCTTCATCTAATTCCACGAATATTCTTTATTTTGCAATTAAAGACACTTTATACAAAGTCGACAATCAAGGTAAATTTCAACTTGTGGGAACATATTCATTCATCAACAACTATGTTTCTGGAATTCAATTAAGAGGTTTTGCGTCGCATAATCAAATTTATCTTTATTACGCGCTGAAAACTACAAACACTCAAACTTTGTTTTACTACTCAAGCAACGAAGGGAAGAACTTTACTAAAACTGGAAAATTTGATTTTTTCCCGTTTGAAAAAAACAGTTTCGAGGTATCATCAATTAATCCTGCAAATCTTTATTTCGGACAAGTGGAATTCTATCGTAGTACGGATTTTGGAAATTCTTGGAAGAAAGCAAATTCTTGGGGTGAGTACTATAAAAATATGGAAACAAAATTACACGCAGATATACCCGGAGTAATTTCGTACCGAGTATGGAATAGCTCGAAGGGCAATTTCGATGAAGTTTTGTTTGTTTGTACCGACGGTGGTTTATATCTTTCGACCGATAATGGCATAAGTTTTCGAAACTTATCGCTCAATAATTTAAATATAAGCCAATATTACTCTGTTTATACTTTCGACAAGGCTGGGAAAATACTTATTGCAGGTAGCCAAGACCAGGGACTACAAATAAACTATTCTGATAACGGCGGAACCCTTCCTTTCAAACAAGTTATCAGTGGGGATTATGGATATCTCACCTCCAGTGATGGCGGACGCCATCTATGGACAACATATCCCGGATTTGCAATGTTGGTTTTCAATCCTCAAGAAGGGCAATTCAGTGCCAGGACTTGGAAATTCATCGGAAGTGGTTTTCTTTGGCTTCCTCCAGTCTTGGCAGACCCGGAATTTCCACACAAAGCCTACCTTCTGAGCGGAAATAATCAACAACCTGCTGGTACACCTGCATCATATATTTACGAACTAACTTACGAAGAAACCACCGACAGCATCAATTACAATGTACTTCCTTTCAATTTTGCTCGTAATGATGCAAACCGAAAAATTTCTTCACTATCAATATCCCCTATTAATAAAAACTTTTGGTTCGCCCTGTCCAACGATGGAAAGTTCTTTCGTAGTCTGGACAGAGGTGCAACCTGGGAAGAAATCGAAAATGTTGCTGCTCCAAAGGGGCACTATTTTTATGGGAACAAAATTGTTGCTTCGAGTTACAACTTGGGTAAAATTATAATCGCTGGCTCGGGTTATTCAACCCCTGGGGTCTTGATTTCGAACGATACTGGCAAAACATTCCAACCATTAGGCACAAACATACCTTCAACTCTCTTTTACGATATTGAGTTCAACGCAGATGAATCTTTGCTCTTTGCCGCAACCGAGATTGGTCCTTTCATTTATCATTTTTACGAAAAAAAATGGCATTTTCTTGGTGGTGGCAATTGCCCCGATAATATCTTTTGGGATGTTGAATATCTTCCAAGTTTAAATACTGTCCGTTACGCTACTTACGGCAGAGGAATTTGGGATTTCAAAATCGAAAATGTCCTAGACATTTCAAAAGACATTGCTGGTCCCACAGAAAAAATACATCTTGAAATAAAGCAAAACCCATCCCCCGAGAGTATAGTTATAGAGGTAACATGCAACCCTGGCTCGTTTTTGAACATAAGTATTTATGATATTGAAGGGCGCCAAGTAAAAACATTATGGAATGGCTACACCACCTCCGATTACCTTCTATTCCATTGGGACGGCACTACAGATAATAACAAAACCTTGCCAAGTGGAAAATACTTCTGTATTGCTTTTGGAAAAGGTATAGCTAAATATTCAAGCATATTTCTGGAAAGATAATATGTTGAAACACATTGTAATGTTCAAGCTTAGGAATTCATATCAAGGAAAATCAAAAGAAGAAATTTCAAAAGAGATTAAAGAAGCACTTGAAAAATTACCTTCTATTATACCACAAATCATATATTACGAGGTTGGAATTAATGAATTAAAAGACCCTCGTGCCTGTGATTTAGTAATAATTTCAGAATTCAAAGACCAAGAGGATTTACAGACGTACAAGAACCACCCAGCGCATAAAGAAACCTTAAGTTTGATTCTCGAAAGGGCTGAAGACGCAAAAGTCGTCGATTACTTTGTGTAATACCCATTACTTCGACAATAAAATTTCGTCTATAATCTTATCCCTCAAATCATATACAGTTAATTTTATCTTGTTTCCGTTGACATCCATTATCGCATAATGATAATCTTTTACAGATTTTTCCACAAACGGAGCCTCTTTTGGTTCATACAAAGGAGAGCCACCACCGCCGAGGACCAAATGATAAATACCATTAACTTTGCTTCGTTGATAGAAATGGTTATGCCCGTTTAGGACCAAATCTACACGATATTTTTCGAGGACCTTGGAAGTAAATTCCTGCATCTTCTTGTTATCCCCGTGGCCACCAGCCGAGTACGCTGGGATGTGAAAGACAACAACTTTCCAAGTTTTATTTGTGCTTGACAAATCTTCTTCTGCAAATTTCCACTGCGCAGATGTTGGAGAAACATCCGCTTCAGTGTTTAAAACCAAGAAATGCACATTGCCATAATCAAATGAATAAAAATATTCATCATTGGATATTGAGGATGGAGCTTGAAGGAAAACTTTTGTTAACTCGGTCTTACCTTCGTGATTTCCAAGAGAATTATAAAATGGAGCTGTGGCGATTAATTTTTGTTCGTCGTCGGTAAAAAATTCATTTTTCCATTCAAAATATTTACCAGAGTAACACAGGTCGCCAGTGTAGACCAAGATATGTGGCTTATGTTCAGCAAGCTTACGAGATTTCCTTGAATGTATCTCGGGTCCAGAGCGATTGTCTCCCATCAAACCTATGCGAAAAGGAAATCCTTCGGGGATGTAACTATGGAAAGAGAAAACTTCCGATGTGTCATTTAAATGAATTGCACGATACTTATAAATAGTGTTCGTTTCCAGGTTTTCCAAAATGATGCGGTGAACATAAGTTTCGTTTCTTCTATCTTCGGCAATACGGTAAAAAGAAGTCTGAGCAAAGTTGCTTAAATTTTCTTTTCCGTAGAAAACAGTCACGGGGTCTTTTGTGTCTGTTTCAACCATAACTGTAATTGTAGTTGGTGTGATATTTTGCAAGTAAGGGCGCATCAAAAGCTTAGATAATGCAAAATTTGTGGAAAAGAAGACAAGGAAAAAGAAAATGTAATATTTTCGATTAATATTCATAATTTTACCGTTTTAACAAAACAAAATTATCGATTGATTGTAAATTTTATTTGAGGGAAAGATGAAGAATCTGTTACTAATGATACTTGCAGTTATATCATTAAGTTGTACAAACAAGAAGGAGAAGGAGCCCGTGATGGAAACGGCGTCCAACTTACCAACGATTGAGGAAAGAATATCTGCTTTTGCTCCAGTAACAATAACTGCGGATTTAAGCCATTTAAGTGAAAGAGAAAGAAAGGTGGTCGAGTTACTTGTAGAGGCTGGGCAACTTGCAGATGCAATTTTCTGGAAACAGACTTCTCCCGATGCTATATCAACTCGTGATTCATTATCTAAAATAAACACAGAGGAAGCTAAAAAACTACTCAAATTAGTTAATATTTTCTATGGTCCTTACGATTTAATACACGATGGTCGCAGATTTGTCGGATATGGTCCGGAATTTAAACCAAAGGGCGCAAATTTCTACCCACTTGATTTGACAAAAGAAGAGTTTGAGAAATACATTCAAACACATCCTGAGCAAAGAGAAGAACTCGAGAGCCAGTACACAATTGTCGTAAGAGAAGGTGACAAACTCAAAGCAATTCCCTATCACAAGGCATATCCAGAAGTTGAGCAAATCGCAAGGAAATTGGAAGAAGCAGCTGATTATTGCGACAATACGACATTAAAGAATTACTTAGTGCTTCGTGCAAAAGCATTGCGCACTGATGAATACTTTGAGAGCGATTTGGCTTGGATGGATATTAAAAATAGTAACATCGACATCGTGATTGGTCCAATTGAAAATTACGAAGACGCTCTATTCAACTACAAAACTGCTTACGAAGCAATTGTAATGGTAAAAGATGAGGAAGGAACAAAGGAGCTCAAAATGTTTGAAGAAAATCTCGACTTTTTCGAACATAACTTACCCTACGATAAAAAGTATATACGTAAAACAGCTGGCAAAGCCAATGTACTTCAAATTATGAATGTTGTCTATTTTGGCGGAGATTGCCAGGCTGGAACCAAAACAATTGCAAATTCTCTTCCGAACGACCCAAAGGTCCACGAACTCAAAGGTGGGAAAAAATCTATGTTCAAAAATATGATGGAAGCAAAATTCGACAAAATCTTGAAACCAATTGGCGAAAAAATATTTAATTCAGAACTATCTAAACTTGTCGATAAAAAATCTTTTACATCTTTTGTCACCCTACACGAAGTTTCCCATACACTGGGTCGTGGTTTTGTTTATGGCAAAGACACTTTGCCCGTTCGAAAAGCACTTAAAGAAAGATACTCCGCAATTGAAGAATGCAAAGCCGACATCCTCGGTATATATAATCACAAACACCTCCTCGACAAAAAGTTAATAACTCGAGAACAATTCGAAAAAGCAAAGGTAACATATATTGCTGGTCTCTTTCGTTCGATTCGTTTCGGTGCAGAAGAAGCTCATGGAAAAGCCAATCTTGTACAACTGAACTTTCTCGAAGAAAAGGGCATTATCAAATACCGAGACGGCCAAGTAATCTTGAACTTAGAAAATTTCTTAAACGGTATCCAAGAACTAGCAAGAATTATACTTACAATTCAAGCCGAAGGAGATTACAACAAAGCTGGGGAAGTACTTGAAAGGTATGGTAAAATGAAACCAGAAACTAAAAAGATTATTGAAAATTTGAAAGAGATACCAAGAGATATCGACACAGAATATGCAATTCTGAAAAAATAGTCTTTAAATGCAACACATTTGAAACAAATTTAACTAGCTTAGAAAAAAACAACAAAATAATAATCATTCAATAGCGACACTGGTAATTTTGATTTCAAACTGGAGGTGCTGTGAGTCCTTCGATTCGAGAGTTGATTCAGACAATGCTTGCACCAGGCGTTATGGTTAACGTATGCGCACTTATGTTGCTTGTTACAAACAATAAATACTCCGCAGTAGTAGACAGAGTGCGCAGTCTAAATGAAGAGAAACGTGAGATAGAAGAGCGAAATGGAAAATTGCAAGAAGATGAACACTTAAAGGAGCGCTTAATTTCCGTGAACAAACAGTTAGAATTCTTTCAGAGGAGAATACCGTTTATCGTCCGTGCGGTCCTTGCATACACTATCTCTGTAGCATTGTATGTGCTAACATCTTTGCTCATAGGTTTTGGTTATGCATTTTCAATAGACTTGCGGGTCATAACTTTTGTTACTTTCCTTCTCGGAATGATTTCTGTACTTGTGGGAAGTATCTACTTGGCACGAGAGATAATCTATGGGTATAAAATAGTTTTAATCGAAATTAATAAACAATAAGAAAACAAAAAGGGCACCAATATCTTTTGGTGCCAATGCATAAAGTTGTAAATAAAAAATTTATTCTTCTTTCTTTTCTTGGGGCTTCGATTCTTCGGTATTTTCTAATTCAGTTTTCTCATCAGTAATAGTTTCAGAGGAAATTTCGGGAGAAGCTTCATGCGTTTCATGCTCTTGTTTTGTTTCAGCAAAAGATGGGACCTCCTCTTCGACGACTGAAGTTTGCGTTGTTGGTTCAATAGAATCTTTATGCTCAACAATTGGTACGGCTTCTTCGGGTTTAGAGGAAACGGGCTCTTCCTTTGTCTTTTTGGATAGTTTTTTCGATTGGGACGTAGTTTTTTTCTTGGTAGCTGCTTTCTTTTTTGATTTTAGGCTAACTGCACCATCTTGTGGGGCACCCCAATCTACTAATTCGATTGCTGCAAGTTCAGCCGCATCGCCACGGCGAAAGCCCAACTTTACAATACGAGTGTAGCCACCGGGTCGGTCTATTACAGTTGGGGCAATAGTATCGAATAATTCTTGGACTATTGCCTTGTTGTGAATTAGCCTACCAACTACTCTGCGCGAGTGTATATCCAAACTTTGTCCTTCGGGTAACTGTCCATTGCGTTCGCGCAAGACAGCTCTTTTAGCTCGTGTTATAATTTTTTCAACAAATGGGCGCAAAGCTTTTGCTTTTGCTACAGTTGTGACAATCTTTTTGTGCTCGAGCAATGAAATTGCCAAATTCCTGAGCAAGGCTTTTCTATGGCTTCTGGTCCTCTTTAATTTCCATCCTTTCTTTAAATGTCTCATTGTTTCACCTTTCTCTTAGTAATCAAAATCCTCGTAATTCCTAAGGGTTGATGCTTTCTCTGGTTTTAAATATCTTTGTACATTTAAACCAAATTCTAAACCATATTGGTGCACTATATCTTCGAGTTCTTTCAATGATTTCTTTCCTAGGTTCTTCAATTTCAAGAGCTCTTGTTCAGTTCTCGAAACAATATCTCCAAGGGTCTTTATATTGTTCGACTTCAAACTATTGTATGCGCGGACACTTATTTCAAGGTCGTCGATAGAAATAGATAAAATTCTTCTCAGCCGTGCGTGCTCGCTTTCAGGAGGTTCGACACTTTGTGGTTGTACGGAAATTTCTCGTCTTTGGGCAATATCGAAAGTAAAGAAGTATTGAATGTGCTCGATTAAAATTTTTGCTGCCAAGTGCAACGCGTCTATTGGTGCGATGGTCCCATCGGTCAGAACCTCAAGAATTAAGCGTTCGTAATCTGTTTTCTGACCTACCCTATGGGGCTCAATGTTGTAGACAACATTCTTTATCGGAGTGTAAATTGCATCAATTGGCAACATTCCGATAGGATAATCGGACAATGGTTGCTCATCGGCAGGGACATATCCTTTGCCGTAAGCTATTCTCAATTCAACATCAAATTCAGCATCCTCGGCTAATGTTGCAATATGTAAATCTGGGTTTACTATTTCAATGGAAGGACTACTTCTCTGAATATCGCGAGCAGTCCAAACCATTGGACCTTTTAAATGCAAATTTACTTTGAAGGGTTTAGTTTCTTTGGATTTAATACGGACCTGTTTTAGGTTCAAGATGATATCTGTAACATCCTCTAAAACACCGGGAATATTTTGAAACTCGTGAAGGACGTCGGTAAATTTAACCCCGACAATCGCATAACCGGGAATAGAAGAAATCAATACTCTTCGAAAAGAATTTCCAATCGTCACACCATAACCTTTTTCTAAGGGTTGCATAATAAAGCGCATAAGATTGGGGTTTTCAGTTTCCTCGATACTTACCTTTTCGGGCATTTGAAGGAAGGTAACAAAATCAATCTGCGACATTTTTTACCAATATTTATTTAACTTACTGTTTTACAAATTAAACTCGGCGCCTTTTCGGGGGCCTACATCCGTTGTGCGGAATAGGTGTTTTATCCAAAATGCTGTGAATTTCCAAGCCAGCCGTGGCAAGTGCGCGAATCGCTGCCTCGCGACCGCTGCCGGGTCCTTTCACAACAACATCGACGCGTCGCAACCCCATATCGTAAGCTTCCTTTCCAGCTCGCTCTGCTGCTAATTGTGCTGCATAAGGGGTACTCTTCTTTGAACCACGAAAGCCACTCTTGCCAGCGGAAGACCAGCAAAGAGTATTTCCGTACATATCTGTGATTGTCACAATTGTATTATTGAAAGTAGCAAGTATATAAGCTCTTCCGTGTGTCTCTGTTACTTGCTTTTTCTTTGTTCTTCTTTTTGGTGCAGCCATTTTACTAATCCCTAATTATATATAATTACTTCTTACCTACAGCTTTCTTCTTTCCAGCAATAGTTTTACGTCGACCTTTGCGAGTGCGTGCGTTGG
The DNA here is from genome assembly GCA_937927515.1 of Candidatus Kapaibacterium sp. GTDB lineage: Bacteria > Bacteroidota > Ignavibacteria > Kapaibacteriales > UBA2268 > Naka2016. The sequence goes on from CALBDO010000002.1 coordinate 129,427, forward strand.
TCCTTGTTCGTTGTCCACGAACGGGTAATCCCTTTCGGTGGCGAAGCCCTCGATAACAGCCAATATCGATAAGTCTTTTAATATTCATTTGAACTTCACTACGAAGCTGACCTTCGACCTTATAATCTTGGATAACTTGTCGAATTCGGGCAATTTCTTCGTCTGTCCACTCATTTACCTTTTTGAATTCGTCCACTCCTGCTTTATCTAATATTTCCTTTGCAGTAGTACGCCCAACACCATAAATATAGGTTAGAGCAACAAACCCGCGTTTATTCTTTGGTAAATCAACTCCAACAATACGAGCCATTTATACCTCCTATCCTTGTCTTTGCTTATATCTCGGATTTTTTTTATTAATGATGTATACTCTACCTTTTCGTCGGACAATTTTGTCTTCCGGCGACCGTTTCTTTACAGAAGCTCTTACCTTCATAATAATTCTCCTTGGATTATTTATACCTATAAATTATTCTTCCTTTTGTCAAATCGTAGGGAGAAATCTCAACACGTACCTTATCGCCTTGCAATATTTTTATATAATTCATTCTCATCTTGCCAGCAATATGAGCAAGGACTTTATGTCCGTTTTCGAAACGAACGATAAATTGAGTATTTGGTAGAGCTTCCTCAATTATACCGTCCATTTGTATCATTCCTTGCTTTCCCATTATTTTATCTATATGTTAGTACAACAGCTTTATCTTTCGTCACAACAATTGTATGTTCAAAGTGGGCAGATGGTTTTCCATCTGCTGTTACGACTGTCCAACCATCAGATTTTGTCAAAACTTTGTAATTCCCCATGTTTACCATTGGTTCTATGGCTAATGTCATATTGCTAAGTAATTTCATATTTGGGTATTGTTTACGAGCAAGAAGTGGAGGTACAAAATTAGGAATTGGCGGCTCCTCGTGCAACTTCTTACCTATACCATGACCGACCAACTCGCGATTTACACTAAAACCATTCTCTTCAACCAATGTCTGAATAGCTCTTGAAATATCGTAAACCTTGTTCCCCTCCACTGCTACTTCAATAGCACATTCTAATGCTTCTTGTGTAACTTGCAATAGACGTTTTTTCTCCTCGGATATTTCTCCGACTGGATAAGTGACAGCACTATCGCCAAAATAACCATCTTTGTTTACACCGCAATCGAGGGAGACAATTTCCCCCTCTTTCAGAATTCGCTCTCCGGGAATGCCATGAACAACTTCTTCGTCTATTGAAATACAAAGTGTATGTTTATAAATTTTATTCTCTACCTTATAACCTTTAAAAGCCGGTAATGCATTGTGAGAAAGTATATAATCCTCGGCAATTTTGTCCAGTTCAATTGTTTCAACGCCGGGTTTTACATACTTTTCAAGCAAAGCTAAAACATCGGCGACGATACGGCAGGCTTGTTCAATATATTTAAGTTCCTCGGTGCTTTTAACCAAGGAATTTGGATTTGTCAAGCCTTGTGCGTATCTCGTCTTGCGCATATTATATTCCTCCAACACCAGCAGTTCGGCCGCGGATTCGTCCGCTTTTCATAAAGCCGTCGTAATGACGCATCAACAAGAAGGATTCAATTTGTTGTAAAGTGTCGAGAATTACACCTACAACAATCAAAATTGATGTTCCGCCGAAGAAAGATGCAAAAGAAGAAGTTACCCCTAATACATTTATCGCAAAAGTTGGTATTACAGCAATAATAGCCAAGAAAATAGAGCCGGGAAGTGTAATTTTTGTTAAAACAGAATCGATGTATTCAGAGGTTTGTTGTCCGGGTCGAATACCGGGTATAAATCCACCCTGTTTTTTCATATTATCGGCGATATCCCGAGGATTGAAAATCACAGCAGTATAGAAGTAAGTGAATAAAATGACAAGCCCAGCATAAAGTATGGCATAGATGAACGAACGCTCACTAAAAGCAACAACTATGTTATGTAGCCACTGGCTTGTTGGGAAGAAGTTAAAGATTGTTTGAGGAATAAATATTATAGATTGAGCAAAAATAATCGGCATAACGCCTGCAGTTATAACACGAAGAGGGATATATTGCGTTGTACCTCCGTAAATTTTACGTCCTACTTGCCTTTTTGCATATTGTACTGGTATTCTACGAGCACCTTGAGAAATAAAAATAATTGAGGCTACGATTGCAACCCAGAAAGTAAGAATGATAACTTCGACGGGCCAGGGTCTCTCGCCCAAGGTGAAAACTTGCGAAAATTCCTGGTAAAGTGCAGTGGGGAATCTTGCAACAATACCGATGAATATCAAAAGGGAAATCCCATTGCCGACGCCACGCTCGGTGATTTTCTCGCCCAACCACATCAAAAACATTGTTCCAGCGGTCAGCAAAATAATTGTGGACAATACAAAAAAGAAGCCCGAATTCGGAACAACGGGCATCCCATTAGCTTCCATATTGACCAATCTTATTGTCATCCCCCAGGATTGGAACATACAAATCGGTACGGTAAGCAATCGTGTATACTGGTTAATTTTCCTACGACCTTCTTCACCTTCTTTTTGCATTTTTTGAATTTCGGGAATGACTATTCCAGCAAGTTGCATAATAATAGAAGCGGTTATGTAGGGCATGACCCCAAGAGCAAATATCGCGGCATTGGAGAAAGCACCTCCTACGAAGAAATCAAATAGACCGAACAAATCTTGTGCAGCTCCTTTGTTGAATGCGGTAAGCACTTCGAAATCCACCCCAGGAAGAGTAATGTGTGCTCCTATTCTTGCAACTATAATAGCAAAAAGGGTAAAAAGGAGCCTTTGTTTTAATTCTTCAATTTTCCAAATATTTTTAAAAGTTTCAACAAGTTTACTCATAAATTGCCACCTTACCTCCAACAGATTCGATTTTCTCTTTTGCAGATTTAGAAAACTTATGGGCAACAATTGTCAATGGCTTGGATATCCTCCCATCTCCAAGAATCTTGATGGGTTGGTCTTTTTTGCTCACCAAGCCAATAGTAAACATAAGTTCTGGGTTTAATTCATCAATTGTTATTTTACCTTTATCGATAAAGTATTGAATTTTTTCCAAATTAACCACCTGATATTCAAGACGAAATCTGTTGTTAAACCCAAATTTTGGTACTCGGCGGACCAAAGGCATTTGTCCACCTTCAAAAGCAAGTTTCCGTCGGTACCCACTTCTGGATTGGTGTCCTTTGGTACCACGAGTAGCGCTTCCTCCGTGACCGGAGCCAGCTCCACGACCAATTCTCTTATCTTTGTGTGTAGAGCCAACTGCTGGTTTTAAATTCCCTATGTGTTTCATAGTGCTCACCTAATGTTATCCTTCAACTTCTTCCACTTTAACCAAATGTTTTACCACTTCTATCATGCCTCGAATTTGCGGATTATCGGGCAGAATATTAAAATAATTTGGTCGACCCAAGCCCAAGGCTTCGATTGTTCTTTTTTGTTTTTTATTTGTCTTGATGATGCTTCGAACCTGTGTAACTTTAATTTTTTTCATAACAATCCCAGAATTATCCATAAAGAACTTTTTGTGGGGAAATGCCTCTTCGAGAAGCAACCTGACTGATATCTTCCATCATCATCAATGCTTTGAGAGTTGCTTTTGTGGTATTGTGTGGATTGGAAGAACCCAAACTTTTGGTCAACACATCCTTTACTCCTGCTAATTCCAATACTGCACGGATACCACCAGCAGCGATAACTCCAGTTCCCGGAGATGCTGGTCTAATGAGCACTTTTGCAGCGCCAAATTTGCTAATGACCTCGTGTGGTACGGTATTATCGTGTAAACTTACCTTTACAATATTTTTCTTCGCAGCCTCGGTTGCTTTGTTCACTGCATCAATTACCTCGGCAGCTTTTCCCATACCGACTCCGACGTGCCCATTGTAATCCCCAACAACTACGATGGCAGTAAAACCAAATCGACGACCGCCTTTTACAACTTTTGCAGTTCTTCCGACATATACGAGCTTTTCTTTCAACTCCAATTCAGATGCTTTAATCTTCGCCATAAGTCATTTCCATAAAAATTCTTAAAATTTTAAACCACCTTCTCTTGCTCCCTCGGCAAGAGCCTTCACTCGACCGTGAAAAAGGTAACCATTTCTATCGAAAGCGACGTTTACCAAACCTTGCGATAGTGCCTTTCGTGCTAAGACCTGGCCAACTATCTTTGCTTGTTCTATTTTTTTCATCCCATCTTTGATTTGCGAGCGAACATCTTTATCGAGTGTAGAGCAAGATACGAGTGTATGCCCAATCTCATCATTAATAATCTGACAATAAATATGCTTGAGACTACGATAGACTGATAGCCTTGGTCGTTCGGCTGTACCGAATATCTTCTTCCGCACGCGCAATTTCCTTCGGCGTCTTCTGATTTTCTTCAATTCCAGTCTATTCATTTGGTATCCATTTCTATTTGTTAAACTTAATCATTATTTTGTTCCAGCTTTACCAGCTTTGCGACGGATGTATTCACCTTGGTAGAAAATACCTTTTCCTTTGTAAGGTTCTACTGGTCGGAGCTTTTTGATTTTTGCAGCTACTTCTCCAACTGCTTGCCGGTCTATACCTTTGACAATGATAGTGTTCGGATTTGGGGATTCGATTGTTACTCCATCCGGGGGAATAAATAGTATCGGATGCGAATAACCAAGGGAAAGCAGTAAGTTTTTTTCCTTCATCTCTGCCTTGTATCCAATTCCATTAATAAGCAATGTCCGCTCGAAACCTTGTGTTACACCAACAATCATATTATTAACATAAGCCCGAGTCAAACCATGTAATGCACGGGTCTTTTTATCATCACTGCTTCTTTCAAAAGTTAATACATTTCCATCTAACTTAAAAGTTATATTTTCTGGAATTCCAAAAGATAACTCACCTTTTGGTCCCCTTACGATAATTTTGCCATTGTCGAATTCAACTTTAACTTTGTCGGGGATTTGTATCGGTTTCCTTCCTATTCTCGACACTTTTATTTCTCCTAATTATTTACCAAACTGTGAATAGCAACTCTCCGCCAATATTCAGTTTCCGAGCCATTTTATCTGTCATAATTCCACGAGAAGTAGAGAGCACAGCTATTCCAAGTCCATTTTTAACTCGTGGTATTTCTTTTGCGCCGAGATAAATTCTTCGTCCAGGCTTGCTAATTCTTTTAAGTTCTCTGATAACGGGTTGCCTATTATAATATTTCAATTTGATTTTAATTGTACCTTGTACGTTGGTATCCAACTTTTCGAAATCATCGATGTATCCCTGGTCCTTGAGTATTTGGCAAATTGCCCATTTCATCTTTGAATATGGAACTTCTACCTCTTTGTGCCGGGCAGCACCAGCATTTCTGATTCTTGTTAACAAATCTGCTATTACATCATTTACTGGCATAACTCTTTATTCCTTTATTTCTACCAACTTGCTTTTCTTAATCCGGGGATTTTTCCTTCTAATGCCATTTGGCGAAGAACATTCCTACAAAGCATAAACTTTCGATACACACCACGACCTCTGCCGGTTACTCCGCATCGATTTCTTAGGCGAACAGGTGAACTATTCTTTGGCAATTTTTGCAAGCCAAAGTAATCCCCCGCTTCCTTTAATGCTTCTCGTCTTTGCTTATATTTCTCTACAAGCTTGATTCTTTTGAGATTCCTTGCAATAACTGCTTTTGTTGCCATAATTATTCCTTCCTCTGGAATGGGAAACCAAATTCTGATAATAAAGCATATGATTCTTCATCGGAATTGGAGCGTATTACAAAAGTAATGTCCAATCCGGAAATCCGAGAAACTTTATCAACATCAATTTCTGGGAAGATAATCTGCTCTTTAATTCCCACGGAATAATTGCCGTGACCATCAAAACTCTTGTCGGAAAAACCGCGAAAGTCTCTTATTCGCGGGGCTGCAATGTTGATAAACCTATCCAAAAACTCATACATTCGCTGCCTTCGTAGAGTTACAAAGCAACCGATGGGTACCCCAGCACGCAATTTGAAATTCGATATCGACTTCTTCGCTTTTGCTATTACAGGTCTTTGCCCAGCAATTAGCTCAAGCTCGTTGATAGCATTTAACAAAAGCCTTTGGTCTTGGGTTGCTCCGCCTACTCCCATATTCAAAACAATCTTTTCGAGGCGTGGCACCTGCATTGTAGATTTATATCCAAACTTTTTCATTAAATTGGGCACAATCGTGTTTTTATAATATTCATACAACCTTGGGACTGGTATTTCCTTGTCCTTAACATCTTCGAGTCGCTTGCCTTCGGGTTTAAACTCAACCTTCTTTGATAAAGCCGATTGTACTTGGGGTTTCTTTTTTGTTACAGCCTTTGCCATTTTAAACTAACCTTATTTATTATAAATCTTTACCATTTTTCTTAGAATATCGAATTTTTACTATTTTCCCATCCTTTTCCTCGAAACGAATCCCAATTCGAGTAGGGTTTTTATCAGAATCCAAAATCATTACATTAGAATAGTGAATAGGCATTTCTTTGCTAATGATACCACCTTTGGGATTTTGCTGAGAGGGGCGGGTGTGTTTCTTTCGTACATTTACTCCTTCGACCAACACTCGCATTTTTTCGGGATATATTTCCAGTATTCTACCCACGGCTCCTTTATCGTTGCCTGCAATCACCTGCACTAAATCGCCTTTCTTGAGTTTTAGTTTCATGGTTTCACCTTTACAAAACTTCTGGTGCTAATGATACAATTTTCATAAAATTCTTTTCGCGCAACTCCCTTGCAACTGGTCCAAAGACTCGCGTTCCTCTTGGCTCTCCCTGATTGTTAAGTAAAACAGCAGCATTGTCGTCGAACCTTACATATGAACCGTCTTTGCGCTTGATTTCTTTCTTCGTCCTTACGACGACAGCTCGGCAAACTTCGCCCTTCTTAACTCCTGAATTCGGTAATGCGGATTTAACAGAAACCACTATAACATCTCCAACAGTAGCATACCTCTTTTCGTGTCCGCCAAGGACACGAATACACCTTATTCTTTTTGCCCCTGAATTATCCGCAACAACCAAATTTGTTTCTTCCTGTATCATATTCCACCTCTTCTACTTTGCTCTTTCAACAATTTCTTTCAACATCCACCTTTTTCGTCGGCTAAGTGGTCGCCATTCGACTATTCTAACTAAATCCCCAATATTACATTCGTTGTGTTCATCGTGTGCCATAAACTTTTTTGAACGCCTAAAATACTTTTTGTAAAGAGGATGTTGTACGTATCTCTCTACCAAAACAACAATTGTTTTATCCGCCTTGTTCGATACAACTCTCCCTTCAAGAATTCTCCTTCTGCCAGTTTTGGACTGCTTCGTTGTCACAATCTCGCTCGCTGTCGATTCAAGATTAGTCTCTCTAGTTGTTAAATCAGTAGCATCATATGTTTCCCGATTCACTTCGTTTACTAAATTTTCATTATTGGTTTCCATATTCCTTTGCCCTCTGCCGTTCAGCAATAATAGTTTTAATTCTTGCTATATCTTTTCTCAAAATTTTCAGCGAGGCTGTATCCTGCAACTGACTCAAGGAGTGTTGCACTCTCAGCCGAGCAAGCGTTTCGGTAGATTCCTGAAGAATCCGATGCAACTCTTCGTCTGTCAGCTCTCGCAAATATCTTGCTAACCTTGGTTTCATTCTTCTATATCCACTCGTTGAACAAATTTAGTCTTTATGGGTAATTTCTGAGCAGCCAGACGCAAAGCTTCAGCCGCTCTTTCTTTTGATACACCGCCTACTTCGAACATAACCTTACCCCGTTTCACGACAGCAACCCAAAACTCTGGTGAACCTTTTCCACTTCCCATACGTGTCTCCAAGGGTTTCTTTGTAACAGGTTTGTCTGGAAAAATTCTAATCCAGAGTTTACCTTCACGTTTTAGGTACCGATTTATTGCAATACGAGCAGCTTCTATTTGACGATTGGTTATCCAAGCACCTTCCAGAGCTTTCAAGCCAAAACTCCCAAAAGCAACAGTTGTACCACGATTTGCTACTCCTCGAACTCTTCCTCTCTGTGTTTTTCGGTATTTAACTCTCTTTGGCAATAGCATAATTTCACCTTTAAATAATTAACCCAATTGTGTCTTGCCGAGAATCTCGCCGCGGCAAATCCAAACCTTTACACCTATACTTCCGTAAATTGTTTGAGCAACTGCAAAACCATAGTCAATATCTGCTCGCAATGTGTGAAGCGGAATTCGTCCATCTTTGTACTGTTCTGAACGGGCCATTTCGGCACCAGCAAGTCGACCAGAGCATTGAACTTTTATCCCTACTGCACCCATTTTCATAGCATTACTAACAGCCATTTTCATTGCTCTACGGAATGATACTCGTCCCTCAATCTGTGCCGCGATATTTTCGGCAACAAGAATTGCTTCCAATTCTGGCTTCTTTACCTCGGATATCAAAATTTTCACATCTTTGTTGGTTAATCTGCGGACCTCTTCTTCCAACTTTGTAATCTCTTGTCCAGAACGACCAATAATCAAACCTGGTCGTGAGGAATGTATTGTAATACGAAGCAACTTAGTGGTCCGTTCTATTACTATTCGCGAAACTCCAGCTCGTCGCAGTCGATTTTTAATGTAATTTCGCACGTTAATATCTTCGTGCAATTTTTCCGCAAAATTCTGTTCATCAAACCAATTAGCATCCCAGCTTCTTATTATTCCTAACCTCAAACCAATTGGATTAGTTTTCTGTCCCAACTTTCTCCTCCTTCTTTTCTTTAGATTTAACCTGTTTCTTAGGCTGTGTTGTCGTCAGCTCCTCAACAACAATAGTGATGTGAGCAGAACGCTTCCTTAATCTATAAGCTCTACCCATTGGTGCTGGTAAAATTCGTTTCAAAGTAACACTTTGGTCGACATATGCTCTTTTAATCAAAACATTACCCGGGTCTACACTTCTTCCATCCTTCAAATTCTCTAAGTTGGAGATAGCAGAGCGTAATACACGTTCGACCTCGATTGCGCCAGCTTTGGGTGTATATTTTAAAATCGACAAAGCCTCGCTTGCTTTTTTCCCACGAATCAAATCAACTACAAGTCTAATTTTTCTCGGGGACATTCTTAAAAACCTTTTTATTGCTTTTGCTTCCATCTACCCTCCTTATTTCTTTTTAGCAGCCGCTGCTTTTTGTTCCTTGCGATGTCCAGCGTGACCACGATAAGTGCGCGTCGGAGCAAATTCACCCAATCGGTGTCCCACCATATTTTCTGTAATGTAAACAGGGATAAATTTGTTGCCATTATGCACAGCAAAAGTGTGACCAACGAATTCAGGCACAATAGTAGAGGCTCGAGACCAAGTTTTAATTACTTGTTTTTTACGAGCATGGTTCAAAGCCTCGACTTTCTTCAACAGTTTCCAATATACGTAAACACCTTTTTTAAGAGACCTTGCCATAATTTACACCTAAAATTATCCTTTCCTTCGACGAATGATATACTTATCCGATGGTTTATTTTTCTTTCTAGTCTTCAAACCCTTCGCTAATTGCCCCCAAGGGGAACGCGGATGCTGACGACCACCACCAGATTTCGACCTACCTTCGCCACCGCCATTTGGATGGTCGATGGGATTCATTGCCATACCACGAGTTTGTGGGCGAATTCCAAGCCAACGCGAACGACCTGCTTTCCCAAGCATAATATTCTCGTGGTCCGGGTTACTTACTCGTCCGATTGTTGCATAACAAGTATTTAAAATGTTTCGAATCTCGCCAGATGGCATTTTTACCTGAGCATATTTCTCGTCCAATCCCACAAGTTGCGCAAACACACCAGCAGAGCGGGCAATTTGCCCACCTTTCCCAGGCTTCAATTCGATGTTGTGTATGAACATACCGATTGGTATATTCTTTAGAGGCAAAGCGTTACCATCTTTGTAATCAGCATCAGGCCCAGCTTTTAATTTATCTCCCACTTTTAAGCCATCGGGAGCTAGAATGTATCTATACTCACCATCTTCATATTTCAAGAGCGCAATACGAGCACTCCTATTTGGGTCGTATTCTATAGTCTCTACCGTGGCAAATATACCTCGTTTGTCTCGCTTAAAATCAATAATGCGATAACGTCTTTTATGTCGGCCTCCTCTATGACGCGAGGTGATTCGCCCAGTATTATTTCGTCCTCCGGTTCTTTTCAAGGAAACAACCAGGGGTTCGAATGGTCTTTCCGTTGTAATCTCTTCAAATGTAGAGACTGAATAAAATCTTGTTCCTGGAGTTATTGGCTTTAAAACTCTAATACCCATCTTTACACCTTAATTAAGTTTCTGCCCCAGATACCAATTCTATTGAATATCCTTCTTGCAATGTCACATAAGCTTTTTTGCGCTGAGGAGTTTTCCCATAGTTAAAACCACGTCTAGTAAATCTCCTCTTTACTTTTCCCTTTAATCTAACTGTTCGAACAGATTCAACCTTAACATCAAACATTTTCTCCACAGCTTGTTTAATTTGAATTTTATTCGCTTCGACGTCGACTTCGAAAACATACTGCCTTTGTTCCCCCAACTTCATCGCTTTCTCTGTAATAATCGGTTTCTTAATTATTTCTATCATTTTCAACTCCTCAATCAATTACTAAAAGTGGACTGAATCTGCTCGAGAGCGCTCTTGAAAATCAACAACTTTTTGTTTGCCAAAATATGGTATGTAGATACTTTTGTAGCTTCGAGAACAGAGACACCATCGATATTTCTTGCGGAGAGATACAGCGTATTAGTATTATTTGGCAACAGGACAAGTGTTTTCTCGCCCTCAATTTTCAAATTTTTAAGTACCTGGTAAAATTCTTTGGTCTTGGGTTTTTCGATTTGAAAGTCTTCGACAACGAGAATATTACCTTCGTGCAATCGCAGGGAAAGGGCACTTTTGCGAGCGAGAGCCTTCAATTTTTTATTTATTTTCATAAAATAGTCACGAGGCTTTGGTCCATGAATAGTACCGCCATGAACCCAAAGTGGCGAGCGAATGGAGCCAGCACGAGCTGTACCACGTCCTTTTTGTCTCCAGGGTTTCTTCCCACCGCCACGCACTTCGGAGCGAACTTTGGTTTTATGCGTACCTTGTCTTTGGTTAGCGAGGTACGCCACGACAGCCATGTGCATTGCGTGTTCGTGCGGTTCAATAGCAAAGATATCGTCACGAACTTCAATTTGACCTATAACTTGACCTTCTTTGGAATAAACGTCTACCAACATTTTTTGCCTACAACTTAACTATTTCCAACAATCCATTAATATGTCCAGGCACACTACCTTTGACGAGCAATAAATTTTCCTCTGGAATAACATCGACAACTTCCAAATTTCGAATGGTAGTTCTTTTACCGCCCATTCTACCAGCCATACGCATTCCTTTGAAAACACGAGAAGGGAACGAAGAAGAACCTATCGAACCAGGAGCTCTCACACGGTCCGATTGCCCATGTGTTGTCATACCTACGCCTCCAAAATGGTGCCTTTTTACTACTCCTTGAAATCCACGGCCTTTGCTCTTTCCAGATATCTTTATTTTATCGCCTTTTTTAAACAAATCTCCAACCTTAAGTACATCGCCAGGCTTCAAGCTGGTATCGAGCACTCTAAACTCTTTTAAAAACATTGTTGGTTGCACTCCAGCCTTTTTAAAATGCCCCATTTCTGGCTTGTTAACCCTCTTTGGAGAGCGAACACCAAAACCAATTTGCACCGCCTCGTAACCATCGCTCTCGATTGTATTAACCTTGACAACGGGGCAAGGCCCAGCTTCGATAACGGTAACAGGAATCTGCTGACCCTTATCTGTAAAGTAGCTCGTCATACCAACTTTTTTTCCTAATAATGCAGCTCCCATGGTTTCACCTAAACCTTAACTTCAACATCTACACCTGCTGGAAGTTCCAGTTTCATTAGCGCGTCTATTGTTCTTTGAGACGAGCTGTAAATATCAATCAATCTCTTATGAACTCTGATTTCAAATTGTTCCCGAGATTTTTTATCTACGTGTGGCGACCTATTTACTGTCACAATCGTTCTCTTAATCGGAAGTGGTACTGGACCAGACACTATCGCACCGGTCTGCTTCACAGTTCTAACTATTCTTTCGGCGGATTTATCTATCAGGTAATGGTCGAAAGATTTTAACTTTATCCTTATCTTTTGTGTCGCTGCCACTTTTTACTCCTAAATTAAACTACTTGCTCGAGAAAGAGCAAAGAATTATCCTATTCAATAATTTTTGTTACAACGCCAGCACCAACAGTGCGTCCACCTTCGCGGATTGCAAATCGAAGTCCCTCTTCCATAGCGACTGGGGTTATTAGCTCGATTGTAATATTGTCCAAATTATCTCCAGGCATGACCATATCGACGCCCTCGGGTAATTTGATAACGCCGGTTACGTCTGTTGTTCTAAAATAGAATTGTGGTCTATAACCAGAGAAGAATGGCGTATGGCGCCCACCTTCTTCTTTCTTCAAAACATAAACTTGAGCGTTGAATTTAGTATGAGGCGTAATCGTACCTGGTTTAGCAATAACCATACCTCTTTCGAGCTCATCTTTGTCTATGCCACGAAGCAAAAGCCCAACATTATCGCCAGCAACACCTTCTTCCAATATTTTTCTAAACATTTCTATACCTGTAACAGTGGTTTTTTTGTGCAATCCGAAACCAACTATTTCAACTTCTTCATTCAATCGAATAATACCTCTTTCAATTCTCCCAGTACCTACGGTACCACGACCAGTTATCGAAAACACGTCCTCAACTGGCATAAGGAATGGCTTATCAATATCTCTTTGGGGTGTTGGGATAAAGTTATCGACAGCATCCATAAGCTCGTATATCGGTTGGAGTCTTGGGTCGTTGGCTGTTGCGTTCGGGTCCAATCCAGCTTGCATTGCTTGGAGAGCAGAACCACGAATGATAGGTACATCGTCGCCTGGAAATTCATATTTATTTAGCAACTCACGTACTTCCATTTCAATAAGGTCAATTAATTCTGGGTCTGCTATATCTACTTTATTCAAAAACACAACAATGTAGGGCACGTTTACTTGCCGAGCCAGAAGCACGTGTTCGCGTGTTTGCGGCATAGGCCCATCATCGGCAGCAACAACTAAAATTGCACCATCCATCTGAGCAGCACCAGTAATCATATTTTTGATGTAGTCTGCGTGACCAGGGCAGTCGACGTGGGCATAGTGCCTCTTCTCGGTTTCATATTCGACGTGAGCAGTATTAATTGTAATACCTCGTGCTCTTTCCTCGGGAGCATTGTCAATCGAATCGAATGTACGTGGTTGAGTATTCGTTCCTTTTTTCGCAAGAGCCATTGTGATTGCAGCAGTAAGCGTAGTCTTACCATGGTCGATATGACCTATGGTGCCAATGTTAATATGAGGCTTCGATCTTACAAATTTTTCTTTTGCCATTATTAAACTCCTTAGTTAAACCTACATAATTACTATATTTAACATTATCAAATAAAAATTCAATTTCACGATGTAAAAGATTTTTGCTCTACAACAGGTTCGTAATGAGAAAACTCCATTGTGAAAGAGGCTCTGCCCTGGCTTAGCGACCTAAGGTCTGTTACATAACCAAACATATGCGACAATGGTGCACTGCCTTTGATTATTTGGAAATTGCTTCTTTGTTCTATAGCTTCGATTTTACCTTTTCTTGCATTGAAGTCTGCAATAATGTCTCCAACATATTCCTCGGGGGAAACAACCTCTACTTTAAAAATTGGTTCCAAAAGAATTGATTTTGCTTTGCGAAGAGCCTCGCGAACTGCCATTGAAGAAGAAATTTTATATCCCAATTCGGTGTATGTTTCTCTCTCGTAGCGTCCATCGATAACATCAACACCAACATCGGTGAGAGGATATCCAAGAAATCCAATCTGCAGACCCTCTTTGATTCCCTCTTCAATAGAGTTCCAATATTGTTTTGGTACATAATTTTCATCAATAAGAAAGTGAATCTGGTTGCCTTTCCCTCGCTCAACTGGTTTTAATTTTAATCTTACATATCCAAAATTGTTCTTACCTGCCAATTGCTTGTCGAAAAAGAACTCTTGCTCGACCTCTTGGGCTATTGTTTCACGATATGCAACTTGTGGCTTGCCAATTCGCACTTCAAGGTTATGCTCCCGTTTAAGTCTATCGACAAGGATTTCCAGCTGAAGTTCACCAACGCCACTAATAATTATTTCCCCGCTCTCCTCGTCGTTGGTAAATTGAAAAGTGGGGTCTTCTTCGGCGAATTTTGCAAGGCACTCGATTAATCTTTCTCTATCTTGCTGGGTCTTGGCTTCAATTTTTTGATTTATAACGGGTTCAGCAAACGTTATTTTTTCGTATAAAATTTTATGTTTTTCATTGCAAAGTGTATCTCCCGTCTTTGTTGCTCGTAAATCGGGAAGAGCAACTATTTCGCCACTGAATACTTCGGGAATTTCCTCCTTTCTATTCGCATACAACCGGAGTATCTTTTGTACTCGCTCTCGTTTACCAGAATTGGAGTTGAAAACAGATTCACCTACTTTTAAAGTTCCAGAGTAAACTCTTACAAATGTAAGTTTCTTTAAGAATGGGTCCGATAGTATCTTGAAGGCTAATGCGGAGAATGGCTCATCATCACTTGCTTTTCTATGTATTTTCTTATCGTGGTTATTAAAGTCGTAACCAGAGAAAGTCCCTATATCGGCTGGGGATGGTAGATACTTAATCACTGCGTCGAGCAATGGCTGTACACCGATGTATTTCTTCGAGGAACCACACAATACGGGCACCAATTTGTTTGAAATTGTTGCTTTACGCAAACCATTTTCAATCTGTTCGACAGACAAAGTGCCATACTCTAAGTAATAATTGAGCAACTCATCATCAGTTTCTGCCACAGCATCTACTAATTTTTCCCGCCATTGGTTGGAGATTTCGACCATATTTTCTGGTACGTCTGAATAGGTAAACTTAAACCCCTTTGTATCTTCATCAAAGAAAATCGACCTTTGATTAATTAAATCAACTACACCAGCAAAATCATCCTCGGCACCGATAGGCAATTGAATCACAGCTGGTTTAGCATTCAGCTTTTCCTTCATCATCGAGACCACACGAAAGAAGTCTGCTCCTAAACGGTCCATCTTATTAACATAAGCGATACGAGGAACATTGTACATTTCTGCTTGGTGCCAGACAGTTTCGGATTGTGGTTCAACTCCACCAACAGCACAAAAAATTGCAATGGCTCCATCGAGTACTCGCAGCGAACGCTGGACTTCGGCGGTGAAATCCACGTGCCCAGGTGTATCAATTAAATTAATCTGATGGTCCAGCCAATAGAAAGTAGTAGCGGCAGAGGTGATTGTTATTCCACGCTCTTTTTCCTGCTCCATATAATCCATAAAGGCAGTACCATCGTCGACCTCACCGGGTCGATGTAAGAATCCTGTGTAGAACAAAAATCTCTCTGTAGTGGTTGTTTTCCCCGCATCAATGTGAGCCATAATTCCAATATTTCTAACTTTCTCTATTTGAGTTTTGCGGGGCATAACACACTACCAGCACATCAATTGACAAAGAACAAACATAATCATTACCATTTGAAATGCGCAAAAGCTTTGTTAGCTTCTGCCATTCGGTGCGTATCTTCGCGCTTCTTGACAGAGGCACCTTCACCGTTGGCTGCAGCGATAATTTCAGAGGCTAAACGCGCGCTCATGGTTTTGTCTTTTCTTTGCTTGGCAAACATTCTCAACCACCTTAATGCAAGCGAAATTCTTCTATCCTCGCGAACTTCCACTGGTACTTGATAATTGGCTCCACCTATTCGACGACTACGGACTTCGACGAGTGGAGCAACATTAGAAACAGCCTTTCGGAATACATCCAGTGGGTTTTGCTTTGTTTTCTGAGCTATGATTTCCAAAGCACCGTAGACTATCTTTCGTGCCAGACTCTTTTTGCCTTTGCGCAACACTGTATTTACCATTCTCGCAACTAGAATGTCGTTAAACTTTGGGTCTGGCTGTATTGGTCTTTTCTCTGCTCTTTTCTTCCTCATAATATTTCAACTAATTATTTAGCAACTGCTTGTTTAGGTCGTTTTGTTCCATATTTGGAGCGTCCTTGCTTTCTTCCATCTACACCTTGAGTATCTGCAACACCGCGAACTATGTGATATCTAACCCCAGGTAAATCCTTGACACGTCCTCCTCTTACATACACAATTGAGTGCTCTTGTAAATTGTGGCCCTCCCCCGGTATATATGCAATAACCTCGTATCCAGAACTTAATCGCACTTTAGCAACTTTTCGCAATGCTGAATTGGGTTTTTTCGGCGTAGTTGTGTATACACGGGTACACACTCCTCGCCTCTGAGGACAACTTTTCAGAGCGGGGGATTTGCTCTTCTTTCTCAGATTTCTTCTCGGCTTTCGTATAAGCTGACTTATCGTTGGCACCCAACAACTCCTAAACTTTAAACAAAAAATAATTTAAAGAGACTACAAAATTACAAAAAAAATTAATTCACAAAATTTTTTTTGAACTTTTTTCAAAAATTTTCTTAATAAATTTCTAACATTATAAATCTTTTCTTGATTTCCAAATTACTTAACTCTATTATCTAAATATTCTTCAAAAAGGCACAGAAAAGCTTTATTTTTCATCGTACTTTGGGACAAATAATTAACTTTCAATTACAATTTTCTAACAAAATTTATTCACAATCGTCTAAAGTGTTTTTTGAAAAAATTTCCAATGAGCAGCATGGAAAATGCCTATTTTGCTGGCGGTTGTTTTTGGGGAGTAGAGCATCTATTCAAAAAACTTCCAGGAGTTGTTTCCACAACTGTTGGTTATTCTGGTGGACATACGGAAAATCCCACATACGAGGAAGTTTGCAAAGGGGACACTGGCCATGCCGAAACAGTTGAAGTTGTATTCGACCCAGAGAAGATTTCCTTCCGCGAATTAGCCAAGTATTTTTTTGAAATACACGACCCCACTCAACTAAATCGACAAGGTCCAGATATTGGCAACCAGTACCGCTCTGCAATCTTCTTTACCAATGAATCACAGAGAACAATTGCAAAAGAACTGGTCCAAATTCTAAAAGACAAGGGCTACGATGTAAAAACAGAAATCCTACCATTTAGGAAATTTTGGAAAGCAGAGGACTACCATCAAGACTATTACTCGAAAACTGGTGGGGTGCCCTATTGTCATTTTTACCAAAAGAGATTTTAATCTTCACGAAACAGGCGAAGAATATATGCATTTTCATTAAGCCATTTTTCCTTTTCCAAATAGTTTGGTGAATATTTCGCTACAAAATATTTGAACTGTCTCGAGTGATTTTTGTACACAAGATGAGCCAACTCGTGTATTACAATATGAGCAATAATTTCCCTCGGAAGCAAAACCAATCTCCAGTTCAAATTAATAACACCATTTTTACCGCAGGAACCCCACAACCTCTTAGCATTTTTCAACCGAAATCCATTGTAATGCAGGTTCATCACTTCCGCCCAATGGTCAAGCTCTATTTTTAGGATTTCGCTTGCTTTAACAAGATAAAATTGCATGAGCTTTCGTCTTAAAGTAGTTTTATCCCCAAAGGGTAAGTAAAAAATCTTTTTCTCGGCATCGATAAGAATTTCATTTTTATTATGTAAAACTATTGAGTAATTTTCACCCAAATAAAGAAGAGTGTCGCCTTCTTTTAAATTCAGATTATTTATTTTTTTGTTGTTTTGAAGGACAAATTGACGAGTTCGAACAATCCAATTGAATTTTTTCTGCACAATTTTCTTGATTTCATCCTCCGAGGCATAATATGGGGCAATCACTATTAAATCCCCATTGTTATCTATTCGAAGACAAATACTTTTCCTGTTGGTGATAATTAACTCTTTAATGACGATTTCCATAGAACAAAGCAGAGGTTGAACAATTTCAACAAGGATTTTATTCAACAGTAACGCTTTTTGCCAGATTTCTTGGCTGGTCGACATTGTATCCCAGCTCTACTGCAATGTAATAAGCAAGCAATTGCAAAGGTATTACGGAAAGAATTGGTGTCAACATAGGTAATGTTTCTGGTATGTAAAACACTTTTTCGGCATATTTTTTAATTCTCTCATCTTTTTCAGTTGCAATCACTATGACTCGGCCTTTGCGAGAGCGAACTTCTTCGATGTTTGAAATAACTTTGTCGTAGATTTCATCTTTGGGTGCAATAAAAACAACAGGCATATTCTCATCAATCAATGCAATTGGTCCGTGTTTCATTTCTGCAGAGGGGTAGCCCTCGGCGTGTATGTATGTAACTTCCTTCATTTTTAAAGCACCTTCCAATGCGACCGGGAAGTTGTAGCCTCTACCTAAGTAGAGAAAATTACGAGAATACGAAAATTCCTTTGCAATCGCCTTAATTTGGTCTGCTCGTTCTAATATCTGCTCGACTTTCGAGGGCAATTCAGAAATCCCACGAGCAATCTGAATACCATCAAGCTTCGACAAGTTTCGCATTCGCCCGAGAAGCAATGACAATAGAGAAAGAACAACTAATTGTGATGTAAAAGCCTTTGTAGAGGCAACTCCAATCTCTGGTCCAGCATGGATATATACTCCAGCGTCGGTGGCTCTCGCTATCGAACTACCGACTACGTTGACAATCCCAAGGACAGTAGCACCCTTTTGCTTTGCTTCTTGAACAGCAGCCAAAGTATCAGCGGTTTCGCCGCTTTGAGATATCGCTATCACGATATCGTTCTTCCTTATAATAGGATTTCTATATCTAAATTCAGAAGCATATTCGACTTCGACCGGTATTCCACACAAGTTTTCAATTAAGTACTCACCAACCAAGGCAGCGTGCCATGAAGTCCCACATGCTGTAAGAATAAACCTATCCACATTTCGAAGATTATCGAACACTGGCAATAACCCACCCAGACGTGCATTACCATCATCGACAAGAAGACGACCACGGCAAGCATCCCGAATTGTTTGGGGTTGCTCGAAAATCTCTTTCAACATAAAGTGCTCGTATCCACCTTTCTCTATTTTGCTTAGGTCGAAATCTACAAGATGTATGATGGAGTTGGTTAATCTATTATCAATGGTTTTAGTACTATAACTTTCCCGATTTAAGGTAACCATTTCATTATCGTCGAGGTAAATTACCTGACGAGTATATTGAATAATCGCAGCTGCATCGGAGGCTACGATGTATTCGTCTTCGCCTATACCAACAATCATTGGACTTCCACGACGAGCTGCGACAATTTTATCTGGTTCTTTCGCCGATAGGATTGCAACACCGAAGGTGCCTTGAACTTCGGAAAGAGCTGCTCTAATGGCTTCTTCCAAATCTTGCGTTTTGTCGTAAAAATAGCCAATTAAAACTGCAAGTACCTCTGTATCCGTTTCGGAAACAAAATGAAAACCTTTGGCAAGCAACATTTGCTTCAAAGAGTGATAATTCTCTATGATACCATTATGAACAATTGAGATGGTATTTGAATTATCCGTGTGGGGATGCGCGTTAATATCGTTTGGCTCTCCGTGGGTTGCCCATCGCGTGTGGGCAATACCAACAGAGCAATTTATTTGTTTCTTTTCAAGCAATTTCACCAATTCAGCGACTTTGCCTTTCCTTTTAAAGGTCAGTAAAGTACCATTTTCAATTACGGAGAGACCAGCAGAATCGTACCCACGATACTCCAGCCTTTGTAGTCCATTCAACAAAACCTTTACTGCATCCCTTTTACCGATGTAACCTACTATTCCACACATTCTTTGAAAATTTTGTAATTTGGTTTTGAGTTAATTTGCAAATTAATGGAAAAATTCAACATAAATTCACTCCCATTAATAAAACTTTTAATATTTATTATTCCTTCCTTAATTATTGGAATTCAATTACCAAGTTCTTTTACTCTTTTATTCGTACTCTTTTTTAGCATTTTGGGCATTGTTTTATTAATTTTTAAAAAACATAACTTTTTTTATGTGCTATTGTCGATTACCATAGGATTAATTCTATCGTTAAATTTTAGACAAGCCAAAACATTAAAATCAACTAATCATTACAAAACCATTTATTCAAGTATATTTGGTAAAGTTACCGATTTCGCACTTTTCGACACCAACAAAGTGATATTAAGAGTTTCTGGATACATACAAGATGAAAATTTAGGAAAATACAGCACTTCCGTTCAATTAACAATTTACGACACAACTCCAGCAGTGAGAATGATTGAAGTTGGGGACTACATTCTTTGCAAATCGTGGATAAGACTTCCAAGAAAATCTAAACTGCCAACAGACCCACCAGAGGTACACATTGCCCTCATTAATGATGTTGAATTTTTTGGTACAGTTTACTCCAATGGAGTTGTTAAAATTTGGAAAGAAAGGACATCTGTTCAGAAGTTTTTAAAAAACTTAAATGTATTCGTATCAGACAAGTTGAGTAGGGCTTTCGAACCGCCGAGCCAGCCCTATTTCTTTGCCTTATTGCTTGGAAATAGAAAATATCTATCAATAGAGCAAAAAGAGAAATTTGCCATTACTGGGATGTCCCACATCCTTGCATTAAGCGGGTTCCACTTTGGCATTCTGGCTACAATTTTGTTTTACCTATTCTCTTTTCTTAAAAATAAATGGCTAAAATTTGTTTTGATAAGCATAGCACTAATAGCATATTTAATTGCTGTTAGCCTACCACCTTCAGGTATTCGAGCGACAATAATGATTTTGGCTTTTCTTTTTGCACTGACTTTAGAACGTGATGTTCAATTTCTAAATATACTTGGATTAATATTAATTGTTGTATTAATCTTTTTCCCTACTACAATTTTCACAATAGGTTTTCAGTTGTCATTCGTGGCGGTTCTGGGGATTGGACTATTCTACAAAAAATTTTATCAGTTCTTCATTAATTTACTATCAATTAAAAACAAATTGATTTTATACATAATCTCGGTATTATGCCTTACACTATCGGCGCAGGTTTTTACCACTCCTCTGGTGGCATATTATTTTGGCTATTATACTTTTATTTCTTTCTTTTCAAATCTAATCTTATTGCCATTATTTACTTTGTCTATCATATTCGGCTTTGTAACTATTTTAATATCTTTTATCTCTTCGCAATTGGGAAAGCCTTTTGCCACGACCGCAGATTTCATTCTCTCCCTTGCTAACGGTATAAATGATTGGATTGCAAGCAAGTTTGAAACATTTGTTGTAACTGAGAACGGAGTTACTATTCTATCAATCATTGTTTCTATTGCAGTAGTTTGGATTTTAATGGAGAGACAACCCAAACGCATTTTGGTGAAATTTCTTTTTGCTGTATGCTTAGTATGTCTTTTGGTATACAATATAAAAGAGAGCTACAGCGAAAGTACCATAGAAATTTATCCCAGATTGAAATACGTTGCTGTTGTCTTAAAGTCGAGAGACAAAAATTATTGCTTGTTATTGGATAGAAAGCCACATCAGTTCCCATCGAACGACAAGCCGATGGTGGATTACCTTGCAAGACTACCCGGTAATTTGCTGCTCGGAGTCTCTGGGAATGCTGGTATAGCGGTCTCGGATAATCTAAAAGCAAGAAGGAAAGTTACTTTAGTGGAAGTTCCAAGTGAAGTACAAAGGAAAATTTCCTATGCGATTTTTGGGGATTTAAGTTTATTCAAGAGGTGGAATGGATTTTAGAATCATAGAACCACAGATATTTCCAAAAGAAGATATTATTGCAGGATTGACAGAGAGGAATCAACACCTTTTCCCAGATGGATTTTCCTTTGGTTCGACTGAATACTTCGACGTAGAAACAACAACAAAACATCGTCAAATTTTAGCAGAAGTGTTGAAAACAACGCCGAAGGACTTTGCATATTTAAAGCAAACTCACAGCGATATTGTACATATTGTGAATCGCAACTATCAAACGAAAGAGGGGGATGCGCTCGTTACAACAATTAAAGGTAAAATTTTGGTCGTTAAAATAGCAGACTGTGCTGGTATTTTGCTCTACGACCCAGTCCGAAAAGTTGCATCTGCAGTTCATTCTGGTTGGCGAGGAAGCAGTAAAAAAATTGTACAAAAATCTATTACTACCATGGAAAAACATTACAAATGCAGACCAGAGGACATACTTGTTTGGGTCTCGCCTTTGGCATCGGCGGAAAGATACGAAGTTGGTGAAGAAGTTGCAAAACTATTTCCAAAAACTACCGAAAGAAGAGAGAACGGAAAATATTATTTCGACAATCGGAAGGAAATACAAAATCAACTGCTTGAAGTTGGAATTTTGGAACAAAATATAGAAATCTCCACAGAGTGCACAATTTCTAATATAAATTTGCATTCTTACCGACGAGATAAAGAAAAATCCGGAAGGATGGCTTGCTTTATTGGGATAAAAAATTGAAATCGTAGTCAGAAGATTTAATTTTTTCGTGCAAATACAGCTAAAAAGTTGTTAAGTTCCTCACGCCAAGGTGGAATAGTAATCCCAAGTAATTCAGATATTTTTCCATTACACATAGCAGAGAATTTGGGTCGCCGAGCCGGTAGTTGAAACTCCTCGCTTTTTGCTGGAATGACATTTACACGAAGGCCAAGCTCTTTTTTTAAAGCAAGAGCCCATTCGTAACGAGAGGCAAAGCCAGAATTTGTAAGATGATACAAACCAGTCAACCCCTCCTCAACTGCTTTCATAGAGACATTTACAACAGTATGGGTTGATGTGGGTACAGATATTTCATCGACAGGAACACGAACAGTGTCGCTTTCTTCACTCCAATTTAGAAACTTTATGATAAAATTCTGAGTGCCAAAGCCATACAACCAACTTACACGAAAAATCAAAAATTCCTTCAATTCTTCGATGATTGCCTCTTCACCAAAAAACTTACTTAACCCATAAAAATTGACTGGGTTTGGTTTGTCCTCCTCTATGTATGGTGAAGGTTTCTCTCCATCAAAAACATAGTCGGTGCTATAGTGAACTAAAAAAGCACCATATTTTTTGCAAATATATGCAAGGTTTCTCACACCAATTGTGTTCACTTTTAAGCAGTTCCATTTATCATTTTCTGCGTGGTCTACGAAATTGTAAGCAGAGCAATTTACTACAACATCTGGTCGATGTAAGCTTAAAAATTTATCCACATCATCTAATTTACTTACATCGAGGGTTGGCAAGTCTGTTTCAACGTAATCAATCGAATTCCTTAAGAAAAAATTTTTGAATTCGTTTCCCAATTGTCCAAAGCTTCCAATAAGCAAATATTTCATAATCTATTACCGTAATTTATTTCAATCCATTTAATATACTCCCCACTACGAACTTTATTCAGCCAATCTAAGTTGTTGAGATACCAATCTACGGTCATTTCTAATCCTTTTTCAAAAATAACCGTAGGCTTCCAGCCAAGTTCTGTTTTAATTTTGTCGCAATTAATTGCATATCTACGGTCGTGCCCAGGTCTATCCATTACAAACCTAATTAAACTTTTGTATCTATTCGAGGGAACATTTGTTCTGCGAGCAACAAGTTCGCAAAGATATTCAACAAGGCGAATATTTTCCCATTCGTTCTCACCACCGATGTTATATGTTTCGCCAATTTTCCCTTTATTAAGAATTAACCAAACAGCACTACAGTGGTCCATTACATACAGCCAATCACGAATATTTTTGCCATCTCCGTAAACTGGTAGCTCCTTGCCCTCGAGCATACTTAAAATCATAAGAGGAATCAACTTCTCCGGGAATTGATATGGTCCATAATTATTTGAGCAAATTGAGATAGTAATCGGTATTCCATAAGTTGCAAAGTAGGAACGAACGAGATGGTCCGATGCAGCCTTTGATGCAGAATATGGGCTTCGGGGATTGTATGGTGACGACTCGTAGAAGTAACCAGTCGGTCCAAGCGAGCCGTAAACTTCATCGGTGCTTACATGGTGAAATCTAATTGATTTGCCTTTTTCTATTCTTTGACGAACTACCTCCAAAAGTGTAAATGTTCCAAAAACATTTGTTCTTATGAAGTCACTTGGTCCGACGATGGAACGGTCGACGTGCGACTCGGCAGCAAAATGTATAATGGTATCAACTTCGTATTTGTCAATCAAGTTGGAGATTTTAGGAAAATCGCAAATATCTGCTTTTTCAAAGAAATACCTATCGGAGTATTTATGACTAATATCAGCAAGATTCTCTGGATTGGCTGCATAGGTAAGTTTGTCTACGTTTACCACGATAAAATGCTCATCGGGCAAATCAAACAAGAACCGTATGAAATTTGTACCGATAAATCCACAACCACCAGTAACTAAAATTGACTTCATTTTATCTAAGTTAAATAAGACAAATCAATCTCCCTTACAAATGGAGCGTTTGCATCTTTCGACGATAAGATAAAATTTTTGTGTAGACTTGGCCAAGGTATGGCAATTTGTGGGTCGTTGAAACGAATAGTTCTATCGTGTTCTTTGGAGTACACATTGTCGGTAAAATAAAGTACCTCTGTCGATGGGACGAGAGTAAGATATCCGTGGGCAAATCCTTTGGGGATAAGGACTTTGTCTGGGTAAGCAACTTTAAAATCGTACTTTAGTTCACCTTTCGCTTCAATTGTATCCAGGTTCAACTCGGGAGCAGAAATAAGAAAAGTAACAAACTTTAAAAAGGTCTCACTTTTCGGTCGGATATCCACTGCTACATCGAAAATAGCACCCTTGGGGCAAGTAACAATTTTAGTCTGTTCAAATGGTTTAGCCTGGAAATGTAGCCCACGAAGTGTTCCAGCATTAGTGTTGTAGGAATGATTAACTTGAACTAATTTAAATTCGATACCAATTCCCTTTAAGGATTCTGTATTTACCAATTCAGAAAAGAAACCTCTTTCATCTGTGTAAATATCGGATGTAATAATAATAACCTCTGGGAGACATGTTTCCAATGTTAACATAAAAAATGTCTCTAATAAAGTACAAAAATAAGTATAAATAAGAGTGAAAAAAAATGGTGAATGATTTTATTCAAATGGGATAAGTTTATAAGTTATAATATTCTAAAATGAATTAAATTTGTAGTTTAAATTTCATGAGATTGACAAATGAAAAAGGCACTTTACTTTATTTACATATTCGTTTTAAATTTTTGCTTATTTGGACAAGATGAAATCCTTATTTCAGCAAGCGAGCTATACGATGTAATGCCCGAGGTTGCGAACTGTAACGAAGGTAAATTGAAAGAATCTGAAAAACTTAAAGCATTGCAATATGTAAATTACATTCGTTCTTTTCACAATCTCAAAGAAGTCTATTACGCATCACAGTATGATAAGGAAACTGCCAAAGCCTCTTTAATTTCCGTTGCTAATTCTTTGTTGGACCATTTCCCTAAAAGTTCATACCAATGCTATACACAAGAAGGGTATACTGGATGTTCAACCTCGAATCTTTATCTTGGAGCAAACTATAACCCAAGCTCAGTCTTTCCAACAGAGAAAGGTATTATTTCTTGGATAATTGATAAAAACATCGAAGACTTGGGTCACAGAAGAAACCTGTTAAACCCATTTCTTAAATACACATCTTTTGGGCGAGTTGATGGATATTCTATAGCAAACCCAAATTACTTTCTCACTGGAATGGCGATAAAAGTTCATCAGCTTTCAGAATACCAAAATTTATTAGACTGGTCCTCTGAATTTGTCGCTTACCCACACAATGACTATCCAAGTTCCTATTTCGATGCAAGTTGGTATCTTTCTTTTACCCTTGTCGTAGATAAACAAAACATTTGGAACAACGACAATAAAAAAATTGACTATTCACAAGCTACGGTAAAAGTTGTCGACCCAAATAATAACCAACTAACCATTTCAAGTCTAAAATACGACTACCTTGGTTACGGAGTACCAAATTGTATCTATTGGAAAGTTTCGGGATTGCAAAAAGATGTAAAATATACTGTTACTATTTCCAATGTAAAGGTCAATGGCACTCCGAGGGACTATACCTATTGGTTTAGAGTAACTGATAATCCTCCAACTGCAGGTTTACAGCCTCCGAATTTACTTTCCCCACCCGACAATGCTACCGACATCCAAATTCCTGTGACACTTTCGTGGTCGAATGTCTCGGGAGCTCAATTCTATGCTTTACAAGTTTCAACTAACTCAACTTTCGACAACCTACTCGTGGATGTAAAAAATATCACCAAAAATTCCTTTACACTAACTAACTTAAATGATAACACAACATATTACTGGCGGGTCTCCGCCATCAAAGATGGTAAGACAAGCAACTGGTCTATTCCATTTTCCTTCAAAACAAAAGCTTTTCAGCTACTCGCACCTTTAGTTCACTCTCCTACTGATGGAGAAACGAGCGTTGCGCTCAATCCAACATTTATCTGGTCGCATGTCGATGGAGCAGAAAAGTACCACCTGCAAGCTTGCTTAGATGATACATTCGATGATTTTGCCCTTCTAATAAACAACAATGAAATCGCCGATACATTTTATATCTCCCCGACAAAATTCTTCCCAAAAACGTTATATTACTGGCGTGTTCGCTCGATAAAAGGTAAAAGCTTCAGCAATTGGACGCAAACAAAGACATTCTGGACACTCGACCCATCTTCGGTCCCAGAGTATTCATTCGCCGTTAGTTACTCCGTGTTAATCGATAATATATTAAAATCTGTCATTTATGTACTTGGACCTGTTGAAACGGCTATCCTGAGTAATATTTATGGTGACAGAATTTACTTGGATAATTCAAGATTTTTGCCAAACGCTATCTTCATACCTTATGACGAACTTTCAACTGGAATCTGGCTACTGGAATTAAAAACAAACAAAACTATACTTAAGTTTAAGCTTTTAATTTTGAAATAGGAAAAGTTGGAACAAGAAAAGGAAAGTCTCTTTCAAGCAATTCAATCCCTCCGTAGAGATTACACACAGGGCAGATTTGATGAGAAAACTGCTAAAGAGGACCCTTTCGAACAATTCAGTGAATGGTTCGAGCTGGTGTTGAAATCAGATTTTATCGAACCTACTGCTATGGTGCTTTCCACTGTAAATAAGGATGGTATACCCTCTGCCCGCGTGGTTTTGCTTAAAAAGTTCGACAAGCGGGGATTTGTGTTTTTCACAAATTATGAAAGCAAAAAAGGCAATGATATAGAAGATAATCCGAATGTTTCATTATTATTTTACTGGGACAAGCTCGAACGACAGGTACGTATCATTGGTAGAGCGGAAAAAATCAGTAAGGAAGAGTCCGAGGAGTACTTTCGTACACGACCCTATTTATCGAGAATTGGAGCGTGGGCATCTAAACAAAGCTCCCCATTAAAGTCTCGTTTTACTTTGATGCGAGAAGTTGCCAGGTTGACAATTAAATTTCCAAGCGAGGTTCCTTTGCCGCCCTTCTGGGGTGGTTATCGTGTTGTACCGAATTATTTTGAATTTTGGCAAGGGCGCCCAAGCCGACTACACGACCGAATTGCTTACATACTCCAAGAAGATGGAACTTGGACAAAACAAAGGTTGTATCCTTAATTACTACATTCTAAACACACCATACTTCTGGTCTGGTATCGGAGCATTCAGAGCCATAGAAATTCCAAGAGCAAGAGCATTCCTTGTATCCAGTGGGTCGAGTATACCATCATCCCAAAGTCTTGCGGTGCTATAATAAGGGCTAGCCTCGTCCTCGTATTTTTTTATAATTGGTTCACGAATAGCCCTAATTTCCTCCTCGGTCAAGGTTTTGCCTTGTGCTTCGAGTTGACGAATCTTGACTGTTGCAAGCACATCTGCAGCTTGTTCGCCACCCATAACCGAAATTCTACCGTGAGGCCACATCCATAGCAAACGTGGATTGTACCCGCGCCCACACATTGCATAATTTCCAGCACCATACGAACCACCAACGATGACAGTGAACTTTGGCACATCCGCATTTGCAACAGCATGTACCAACTTTGCACCGTCTTTGGCTATCCCACCATGTTCATACTTCTTGCCAACTATAAACCCAGTTATATTTTGCAGAAAAATCAACGGAATTTTTCGAATTGTACAAAGCTCGATAAAATGAGCACCTTTTAAACTTGATTCAGAGAATAAAACTCCATTGTTCGCAAGTATTCCAACCGGATAGCCCATAATACGGGCAAAGCAAGTGACAAGGGTTGTGCCGTATAATTCCTTGAACTCTTGAAATCGGCTACCATCGACGATACGAGCAATTATTTCCCTAATGTCGAAAGGCATTCGAATATTTCGAGGGATAATTCCATAAATTTCCTGCGGGTCGTAGTAGGGTTCTTCTGGCTCCTCTCTACCAATATCAAATTTTTCTGAAGTTCCAAGATTCTCTACAATGTTTCGTGCGATTTGCAAAGCATGTTCATCATTGAGAGCATAATGGTCCGAGACACCAGAGATTTTACAATGCACATCTGCTCCACCCAGTTCTTCGTCGGAGACAACCTCGCCTGTTGCAGCTTTTACAAGGGGTGGTCCACCGATGAAAATTGTAGCCTGATTGCGAACCATTATGGTCTCGTCGCTCATTGCAGGGACATATGCCCCGCCAGCAGTGCAAGAGCCCATAACGACGGCAATCTGTGGAATATTCAATGCGGACATTCGTGCTTGATTGTAAAAAATTCTTCCAAAATGCTCTTTATCGGGAAAAGTCTCCGATTGATATGGCAAGAATATCCCTCCCGAGTCAACAAGATAAATACAAGGTAGCCGATTCTGAATAGCAATTTCCTGAGCTCGGACGTGTTTTTTAATTGTCATCGGGAAATAGGTTCCACCTTTAACCGTTGCATCGTTTGCAACAATCATACATTCTCGACCCTTTACAACCCCAATTCCAGTAATTATTCCAGCGCAAGGTGCTTCGTTGTCGTACATATCCCAAGCAGCAAGCGGTGACAACTCGAGAAAAGGAGTATCCGGGTCGCATAGCTTCCGAATTCGTTCTCTTGGAAGCAGTTTACCACGACTTACATGCTTCTGTCGGGCTTTCTCCGGTCCCCCTTGTTTTACAATTTCCAATCGCTCTCTTAGTTCTTGAACTAACCTTAATGAATTTTCGTAGTTCTCTTTGTAATCAGGCGATTTGGTATTTACTTTGCTTTTAAACCTGTTCATATTTTAATCTTTTAAAATAAATTTCCATATACAATAATAATCAGAATCGGTAATGTCTGGTGGACACGAAATTACTTCTGTGTCAAAACGATTATCGATGGTTTTTGCAAAAAGCGAATATTCAATCAAACCCACAGATTTACAAGGAAAATCTGGGAGATTTTTTCTTCGCCTTGCTTCTTGCACCCTACAAGTTTTAACATAATGCACCAAAGTATTCTTCCCTTCAACTTTAGAAAATTGTTCATTAATAGTTGAATACAAACGTAAAGCAAGAGCCTTTTTCAAGCCTTCTATTCCCGAACATTCTCCCAAATTCAAGAATTCCTTCAAGCGTCTTGCTTCAATTTGAGTAAACTGCCCCCAAGAGTCACGGTCCAATTCAATTGCTTTGTCGATGCCAAGTTTCTTTTCAATTGCAAGGAACCAACAACCATCGTGTGCCAACCAATTTTTTGCATAAATTTTTAGTAGCTCGAGTAGTTGCTCCCTACTCAATGTTTCAATAATACTTTGTTCCATTACATTCCTCTTCGGTATTTGCCTCCGATATCGTATAGTAGGTGGGTAATTTCACCCATGGTACAATGCTCAACTGCATTGAGCATTTCCTCGAAAATATTACCTTTAGATATTGCGACATTTCGCAATCTATCGAGAGCTTCTTGTTTTCTATCTTTGTGTCTTTCCTTGAAGTCGGCTACTTGTTGCAGACGCTCCTCTTTCTCTTCGATGGAGGCACGAGTAACTTTCATATTGTCGTAATAATTTATGGGATTCTCGTTTAAAAACGTATTTACCCCTATAATTGGATATTCACCAGTTTCTTTTAATGACTCGTAATACAAAGACTGCTCTTGGATTTTGGAGCGCTGGTATTGAGTTTCCATAGCACCAAGAACACCACCCCTACGAGACAAAGCAAGGAATTCATCCAACACAGCTTCTTCGACCAAATCTGTCAATTCCTCGATAATAAACGAGCCCTGATTGGGATTTTCGTTTTTCAAAACGCCAAACTCTTTTGCAAGAATAAGTTGAATAGCCATGGCTCTACGAACCGACTCTTCTGTAGGAGTAGTTATTGCTTCGTCGTAGGAATTTGTATGAAGGGAATTACAATTGTCGTACATAGCAAGTAGCCCTTGTAGCGTGGTTCTAATGTCGTTAAAATCAATCTCTTGGGCGTGTAGACTTCTTCCAGAGGTTTGGATGTGATATTTTAATTTTTGACTTCTTTCGTTTGCACCATAAACATATTTCATAGCAATAGCCCAAATCCGACGAGCAACCCGACCAATAACGGAATACTCTGGGTCCATACCATTGGAAAAGAAGAAAGAAAGATTAGGAGCAAAGTCATCGACCGGAATGCCACGATTCAAAAAGTATTCTACGTAGGTAAAACCATTTGCAAGTGTAAATGCCAATTGGGTAATTGGATTTGCACCTGCCTCCGCAATGTGATAACCACTGATACTTAGAGAATAATAGTTTCTAATCTTATGCTTTGAAAGGTATTCTTGCACATCACCAATCAAGCGCATCGCAAAGTCGATTGAAAAAATACAAGTATTCTGCCCCTGGTCCTCCTTGAGCATATCTGCTTGAACAGTGCCCCGTAATTTTCGGAAGGTTGCAATTTTTAACTCTTCTTTTTCTTCATCGGTAAGTTCTATCCCTTTTGCTTTCAATTTTTC
This sequence comes from Candidatus Kapaibacterium sp., assembly GCA_937927515.1. Taxonomy (GTDB): domain Bacteria; phylum Bacteroidota; class Ignavibacteria; order Kapaibacteriales; family UBA2268; genus Naka2016. The sequence goes on from CALBDO010000002.1 coordinate 160,377, forward strand.
CAACTCACGCTTATAGGCAACAATAAAGTAGAACGCAACCATAATGGGTGCAGGGGCATTGATAGTCATCGAAACCGAGGTTAGGGGGTCTGTTTGGTCGAATCCTTGCAAAAGAACATCCATATCTTCAACTGTACAAACACTGACCCCACTTTCGCCAATCTTACCGTAAATATCTGGGTCTCTGGCTGGGTCTTCTCCATAGAGAGTCACACCGTCGAAAGCAACAGAAAGTCGCTTGGCTGGGTCGTTCTTTGTTAAATAGTGAAATCTTTTGTTCGTACGAGCAGGACCGCCCTCGCCGGCAAATTGTCGTTTGGGGTCCTCTGTTACTCGTTTGAATGGGAAAACGCCAGCAGTATAGGGAAAGTATCCGGGAAGATTTTCTAAATATAAGAATTTCAATAAATTACCCCAATCCTCAAACTTTGGTAATGCCACCTTTGGTATATTTGTCCCGCAAATAGATTTGTTGTAAAGGTCTATTTCGAGCTCCTTGTCCATAATCTTGTATTTCAACTTATCTTGCTGATAAAGGCGCTTACGTTCTTCCCATGTTAAAAGTAATTCTTGAGAATCTTTGGACAATTCCGACCATTTCTTTTGGAAAAGTTCGTTCAATTGTGTAAGTAACACACCATTTTTATTTTCTTGCTTGAGTACATCCGTAGACTTTTTTAATGAATAAGCTTCCTCGGCAATTTTACTTTGCTCCCTAACCATCTTTTTGTACTTTCGAACAGTTTCGGCAATTTCGGCAAGATAATTTATCCTCTTGCTGTTAATCAATCCATAATCGCGTTCTAATGTGGTTGGTAGCAAATCGATTACTTCCTCTTTTACACCATAATCTCCACCTTTCTTTTCAAGTAAAAGTTTCAACAGAGCTTTGAAAAACTTATTTACCCCGTGATTGTTGAATTGATTGCTACTGCAAGCAAAAATGGGTAAATCAAGAGTTTCGAGTGGTACACCACGAGGCACATTCATTTGATGTGTTCGAATGTAATGGATAATAACTTCTCGGAGAGCATCCTCGGAGCCGATTTTTTCAAACTTATTTATTACAATATAATCTGCCAAGTCGAGCATGTCAATTTTTTCGAGCTGACTCGGAGCCCCAAACTCTGCAGTCATAACATACACAGAATAATCGGTAAGAGATTTGATTTGACTATCGCCTTGGCCGATTCCAGGAGTCTCTACAAATATCAAGTCGAAACCACATGTTTTAAGCAAATCAATTGAATCCCGTACAAATTGTCCAACATCGCTACCACTGTTTCGAGTAGCAAAACTCCTAAAAAACACTCTGTCGTCGTAAATATGATTGTATCTTATCCTATCGCCAAGCAAAGCTCCACCAGTTGTGCTCTTTGTTGGGTCGCTTGCCAGAACAGCAATACTTATCTTTGGGGCATAAGCAAGGAATCTACCAATAATTTCATCTATTAAAGAACTTTTGCCGCAGCCACCCGGTCCAGTAAAACCAACAACAAGGGATTTACTCTTGTCATAATTGTGTATCCTCTTTCGTAATTCATCAGCGTCAGCTCGAGTTGATAATTGCTCCTCGATAAAAGTTATTTGCTTGGAGATTAGATAATGGTTTTCGGGACTGTTGTTTATCAATAATTCATCGGAGATGTCTTTCAACCATTTTGATTGTATTTTAGGTTTGTTCTCATTAATTCTTTTTATGATGTCGTCGGCAATACCATTGATGCCCATTTTTTGGCCATCGACAGCGTGATAAAGCCTTGTCACCCCATATTCTTCCAATGCTTTAATCTCGGAGGGCAGTATAACACCACCACCGCCACCGAAAATTTGCTTTTCTTCTGCACCATACTTACGAAGTTGGTCCACGAGAAAGCGAAAATATTCATTATGACCACCCTGGTAAGAGCTAATAAGCAAAGCATCAACATCTTCCTGAATTGCAACGGTTACAACTTCGCGAACCGAGCGGTTATGCCCAAGATGAATTACTTCTGCACCACGCCTTTGAAGAAGTCTTCGAAAAAGATTTACAGAAACGTCGTGTCCGTCGAATAAAGCAGTTGCTGTAAGCAATTTTATATTCATTTTAAACTTAACAAATGTTCAACAAATCACTTCAATAGATGCCGAGCGATAACCAATCTTTGAATTTCGCTGGTGCCCTCGTAAATTTCTGTAATTTTAGCATCACGGTAGTAGCGTTCGACATTGAAATCCTCGGTGTAGCCGTAACCACCATGTATTTGAATTGCTTTACGAGCAGCATCCATTGCAACCTCGGATGCTTTCAGCTTTGCTAAGGAGGCTTCGGCTGAGTACGGCAAACCTTTGTCTTTCATAACTGAAGCACGCCAAGTAAGTAGCCAAGCTGCGTTGTATTCCATCCACATATCTGCAAGCATCCACTGTATTGCTTGGAAGTTTGCAATTGGCTGGTCGAATTGTACACGCTCTTTTGCGTATTTTACAGAGTCCTCTATGCAAGCGCGTGCAATACCAAGAGCTTGAGCTGCTATGCCCAATCTACCACCATCGAGGGTTACCATAGCAACTTTAAAGCCCTGGTTCAATTCACCAAGCATATTTTCTTCGGGTACTTCTACATTTTCGAGAATAATCTCTGCAGTGGACGAGGCACGAATACCAAGTTTCCTTTCCAATTTTCCAATACGATAACCCGGCATATCTTTCTCGACAATAAAGGCACTGACGCCTTTAGTCTTTTTCCCCGGGTCGGTAGAGGCAATTAATACAAAGACATCAGCTTCGGCACCATTTGTTGCAAACAATTTAGAGCCATTCAAAATCCACTTATTTCCAACCTTTGTCGCCGTTGTTTTAGTGTTGCCGGCATCAGAACCTGCCTGGGCTTCCGTAAGAGAAAAGCTACCTATTTTCTTGCCAGAGAGTAGCTCGGGCAGGTATTTTCTCTTTTGTTCCTCAGTACCAAATCTATAGATTGGGTCGCAGACTAGTGAGGAGTGGGCAGAGATTATTACACCAGTAGAGGCGCACCAGCGCGAAATCTCCTCAATAGCAAGAAAGTATGAAACAAAATCCATCCCAGCGCCACCATACTCTTGGGGATATGCAATTCCCATCAATCCAAGTTCACCAGCTTCGCGAATAATCTCCCATGGGAAACGGTGATTACGCTCGTTTTCGCTTGCAACAGGAGCAATTTTTTCCTTTGCAAATTTCGATACCATGTCGCGAAGCATCCTCTGTTCTTCTGTCAGTAAATAATCCATAATATCTCCAAACAATGAAACACAAATTTAATTTGAATAATTAAAAAAATTTTATTAATATTACTTTTTCAATATATAAAAAAATAAATTAATCAAAAAAGCAGAATTTTCATTATGTATATTATAACCCATTAATTAATGAACAACAAACATAATTTAACAGAAGAGCAGCAACTACTACGAGAAACAGTCCGTAAATTTGCAGAAGAGGAAATCAAACCGATTGCAAAGGAACTTGATGAAAAAGAACAATTCTCCTACGAGTTGGCAAAGAAAATGGCAGATTTGGGGTTTTTTGGTTGTTTCCTTCCCGAAAATTATGGCGGGTCCAACCTAGATTACCTTTCCTACATCATAATTGTAGAGGAGCTTTCCAGGGTAGACAGTTCTCAAGGAGCAACAATTGCAGCACATAATTCACTTGGTGTTGGACCAATATACTACTTTGGCAACGAAGAGCAAAAGAAAAAGTACTTACCAAAGCTCGCCTCTGGGTATCTCTGGGGCTTCGGTCTCACAGAGCCTGAAGCCGGTAGCGACGCTGGCAACACCAAAACTGTAGCTGTTAAATCGGGCAACAAGTGGATAATTAATGGAACAAAAATTTTCATCACTAATGCTTCGACCGACATTACGCTTGGCTCTACTATATTGGCAGTAACTGGAACACTGCCAAATGGAAGGAAAGAATACACTTGCTTCCTTGTCGAAAACGGTACCCCCGGATTTACAGCACGACCTATGAAAGACAAAATGATGTGGCGCGCTTCGAACACAAGCGAACTATTCCTCGAGGACGTCGAAGTGCCAGATGAAAACATTCTTGGCAAGCGAGGCGATGGTTTCAAGCAGATGATGAAAACGCTCGACAATGGGCGACTTTCTATCGCTGCAATGGGATTGGGACTTGCTCAAGGTGCATTTGAATATGCATTAAATTACGCAAAGACACGAAAAACCTTCGGACAACCAATTTCTACACATCAAGCCATTGCATTTAAACTTGCAGATATGCAAATGCATATCGATTTAGCTCGAACATATCTATACAATGTCTGCCGAATGCTGGACAGAAATCATAAAATAACCATGGAATCTGCCATAGCTAAGCTCTATTGTTCCGAAGTTGCTCATTTGTGCGCAAATCATTGTGTTCAAATTCTCGGCGGTTACGGTTTAATGAAAGAATATGATGCAGAACGCTTTTACCGAGACCAAAAAATCCTTGAAATTGGCGAGGGCACTAGCGAAATTCAAAGGTTGGTCATCGCTCGCTCTATTGGTTGCTATGATGTCTAGGAATTTTTATGGCAATAGATAAATCCTTTATACAAAACTTACCTACAAACCCATTGATGGGCGAAACTAAAATTATTGAAGAATATCGAAAACTGGCCGACGAAGCAAACAAAAAAGGGAATAGAGAAACATTTTACGAAGACTTCTTGGATTTATTCAGCCTATATCAAGTATATGCAGCAAAGCATTCCTTAGATATACTTTTTCCACCACTGACTAATGATAGGAAAATCAACACTGGCATAATAATAAACTTTTTCGAAACAAGACAAAAAGATATCAATGAACAACTGGAAGATATAATGTCGATGAAAACTCTCCTCGAGAAGAAATCCACATTCGAGACAATGTTGAGAGAAGATGTAACTTATCATCTCTCGGACAAGGATTTAAATTCACTCTACCGTAAATTAGATTTATTAATCGATGCAATTAATGATGATTTCGACATCAAAAGAAGCATAAAGACAAGATTGATTAATCATCTCGGGATACTTAAAAAAGACCTAAAACCAAATATGCATAATTTCGATAGGTTCTGGGCTTTAGTCGGATACACTGGAATTCTTTATGGTCTATATGAAGAGAAAGTGATGAAAATACTCGACATGATTAATAGTGTGTTGAATTACATATGGAAAATACAAGCAAAAGCCGAGGGTCTACCTTCGACAAATCCAGTGCTTACAATTATATTCAAAGAAATTTCACCAAAATAGTATTTTAAACAAATGGAGAACTGATATGATTGGAATTGTTGGATATGGGGCATATGTTCCAAATTACAGAATCAAAAGCTCGACAATAGCCAACCAATGGGGGAACGACCCTGTATCAATCGAAAAAGGGCTATTGTTGGTTGAAAAAACTGTTCCGGGTATGGACGAGGACACAATCACCATCTCGGTGGCAGCTGCAAAAAATGCATTGAAGCGAGCTCGCATCGACCCACAGAAAATCGGAGCTGTTTACATTGGGTCCGAGTCTCATCCTTATGCAGTAAAACCCTCTGGGACTGTCTTAATTGATGCTCTGGGAATTGGACCCCATGTGCATGTTGCCGATTTCGAATTTGCCTGTAAAGCCGGAAGCGAGGCTATGTATGTAGCATATAGCCATGTCAAAAGTGGAGAAATGGACTATGCTATGGGAATTGGAGCAGACACCTCGCAAGGTGCTCCCTCTGATGCTTTAGAATTCAGTGCCTCGGCTGGGGGCTCTGCTTTTATCTTCGGCAGGGAAAATGTCGTGGCAGAAGTTCTTTTCACTCACTCTTATACTACCGATACAGCAGACTTCTGGCGTAGAGACCATCAATCCTATCCAAGACACGGCGGGCGATTTACTGGTGAGCCAGCTTACTTCAAACATATTCTCGGTTGTGGTAGGGCTCTGCTCGAAAAATCTGGAATGAAGCCAGAGGATTTCCAATATGCTGTGTTCCATATGCCAAACGGACGATTCCCTCTCAAAGCCGGAAAAGAACTGGGATTCAAACAAGAACAAATGAACGAAGGTTTAATTGTGCCTATTATGGGAAATACCTACTCTGGTTCTTCTATAACTGGATTGACAGCTATATTAGATGTTGCCAAGCCTGGGGACAAAATCTTTATGGTCTCTTTTGGTTCTGGTGCAGGAAGCGACGGATTTATATTCCAAGTTACAGAAAAAATTTCCGAGGTACAAGACTTAGCCCCTAAAACAAGGGATATGTTAAACAATCCAAAGAAAGTCTATTTAGACTACGGCAAATATGTAGTTTATCGAAGAAAAATTTTATTTAATGAATATTAAAAAAACAATGAGGTGATAAATGCGTGAAGTAGCAATAATAGGAGTAGGATTGACGAAGTTCGGCGAACTTTGGGACCAAAACATTAGAGATATGTTCGCCGAAGCAGCATTGAAAGCTATGGAGAATGCAAAGGTAGAAAAAATCGATGCTTTATATGTTGGGTCTATGTCTAGCGGTTTGTATGCATATCAGGAGCATCTTGCTTCACTTATGGCAGATTACATAGGGCAAATTGGTGTTCCAGCGGCGCGAATAGAGTCTGCTTGTTCCTCTGGTGGTCAGGCTGTAAGAATCGGCTATATGGATGTGGCTACTGGAATGCACGATATTGTACTCGTCGGAGGTGTGGAGAAGATGTGGGATGTAGAAGATGGAACATTTGTACTTGCGACCGCTGCCGACCAAGAATACGAAGTCTACAATGGTGTAACCTTTCCAGGTCTATACGCAATGATTGCAAAGGCTTATATGGAAAAATATGGTCTCACACGGGAGGAGCTCGCGCAAGTTCCAATCAAAAACCATAAACACGCAGTGAACAATCCCAATGCCCAATATCCTTTCGAAATTGATTTAAAAACTGTTTTAAATTCCACAATGGTGGCAGACCCACTCCGATTGATGGACTGCTCGCCTATTACCGATGGTGCTGCTTGTATCATTCTCTGCCCATTGGAGCGGGCAAAGGAATTTACAGACAAGTATGTTAAAATACGTGGTGTCGGCGCAGCAACTGGACCAATTGCACTACACGACCACAAAGATTTAACTCGATTGGAAGTTGTTCATCTTGCTGCTCAAAGAGCTTATCAAATGGCTGGCGTTGGAGCAGAGGATATCGACTTTGTCGAAGTCCACGATTGTTTCTCCATTGCAGAAATTGTCGTAGCAGAGGAACTTGGATTTTTTGAATACGGAAAAGGTGGAAAAGCAATTGCCGAAGGACAAGCTACATATGGTGGAAAAGTCGTTATAAATCCAAGTGGTGGCTTAAAAGCAAAAGGACATCCAGTCGGTGCAACAGGAGTAGCACAGATAATCGAGGCTTACTATCAATTAACTTATCAAGCCGGCAAGCGGCAAGTAGAAAACGCTCGCCTGGGAATGACCCAAAATATGGGTGGCTCTGGTGGAAGCTGTGTTGTACATATTTTGGAGGGAATGTAAAATGGCAAACAGTCAAAGATATACTAGGGAAATACCTCGGCGCTATCGCTTGGAAGCTCAAAAGTTTCCAAGTGGCTTTGTTTCCTTGCCAAGAAGATACGTAGACCCTATTTCTGGGAGCAAGGAATACGAAAACATCAAGCTCAAAGGTACTGGCACTATACTTACTTATACCATTATACACGTCACGAGCGACCAATTTAAGTTTATCACACCCTATGCAGTAGCTATAATCGAAACTGACGAAGGAGCACGAATAACAGCAATGATAACCGACACAAGCTTCGAGGATATCAAAATTGGTGCTCGAGTGGAATTGGTGTTCCGCAAAATAATGGAGGAAGGGCCAAGCGGAATAGTAAATTACGGATACAAAGCAAAAGTTATTGTTTAGTTGTGCTTTAAACATATTTTCGAGGGTATTTTACATATGACCATGTAAAATACCCTTTTTTCCTACATAAGCAACAGCAGGGAATAAGCAAGCAAGATAAGTTACAGGGAAGCGTAATTGAAAATTATGTTTTCAAAGTCTTTTTCTTTGCTGCGGGGAACAAGACATTATTCAAAATGAGGCGATAACCTGGAGAGTTTTTATGAAGACTTAGGTCTGTAGGTGGGTCACCAACGAGATGTTGATAATCTTCCGGGTCGTGACCGCCGTAGAAAGAGAACATTCCCCTGCCGAAGTTTCCATGTAAATATCTAACCTCGTCGGTACCTTCCCTAATACCCAAAATTGTAATACCCTTTTTGATTTTACTCAAATGAAAAGCAGTGGTTTGCCCCAGAAATCCTTTGATAACATTTACGTGATTTTGAGTTAACATAGTTGGAACTGGGTCAAATTTTGCTGAGAATTCGAATAAAGTAAAATAGTCATTGTTTTGGTCGATTTTTCTAATGTCGGGTGGGCAATCAATGTCGGAAAATTCGTAGTAAAAAGGGTCCATGATAAGATTGAAATTTTCGAATGCAAGTGTTTGAGAAAAATCGAGTTTTGAATTAGCGTTTGGGTCGGCTGGGTCCCCATCGAAAACAGATTCGCAGATGTCCACATTATGAGCTGCAAGAGCAATGTCGTAAGTGTCCGTAGCACTACACATAGCAAAGAGAAACCCACCATTGGCAACATATTCACGAATCTTGAATGCAACGGCAAGCTTCATCTCCGAGACTTTAGCGAAACCTAATTTCTTTGCCATTGTTTCGTTGAGAGTTACCTGCTCTATGTACCAAGGAGCATTTGAATAGGAAGCCCAGAATTTTCCGTACTGACCGGTAAAGTCCTCGTGATGCAAATGTAGCCAATCGTATTCGGATAATCTGCCCTGCAATACTTCTTCGTCCCAGAGTATATCGTGTTCAATTCCAGCGTAACTTAGAACAAGCAAAACTGCATCATCCCAAGGTTGTGTACCCGGAGAAGCATAAACGGCAATCTTTGGAGCTTTTTCTAAACGTATTAGTTCCATATTTTCATCTGGACTTTGAACGAGAGAGTAAATTTGAGAAGCACTGGCTCCATCGAGAATTTCAAAAGTGACGCCCCGAATTCTTGCCTCGGTTTCGACAAGTGGATTGTAATCAGTAATAAAAGAGCCACCACGGTAATTTAAAAGCCAATCCACAGCCTGACCCTGTTTCAAAGTCCAATATGCTAGCCCATAGGACTTCAAATGGTCTGTTTGAGTAAAATCCATCGGAATTAGCAACTTTTGTGAATATGCAATTGTTGCTGAAAAAAGAAAAAAGACAAAAATGTATAAAAAATTCCTTCCCATAGTTTTTTCAATTGAGTAAACTTAAAAAACGATATGTCTAAAAGTATATTTCAAAATTGGAACTTTCAAAAAAAATAAAATTAAGCTAAAATTTCTTGTATATTAACTAATGAACGAAAAAAGGTTTAAAGCCCAGTTAACTGATGGATTTTAACTTTACGGCGTTCATGCCGGTTACCTTCGAACTTTTCGCTTAAAAAAGCGAGAGCAATTTCTTTGGCAAGCTCGAACGAAATCAAACGAGCACCAAGAGTGAGGATATTAGCATCATTATGCAATCGAGCTAACTTTGCCATTTCGACTGAACAACAGTTGGCAGCACGAATACCATTTATTTTATTAGCAACGATGCTCATTCCTATACCAGAGCCACAAATCAAAATTCCAAAACTATATTCACCGGTGGATACACTTTTTGCCAATGGATAAGCAAAGTCCGGATAATCACAAGATTCGTAGGAGCTACAGCCGAAGTCGACTACATTGTAGCCGACCTCGGCAAGAAATTCCTTCAATTTTTCTTTATATTCAAAACCAGCATGGTCGGAACCAATTGCGATATTCATAGAAATTAAATTATAATATCTGCCATTGGCGTATGGTATTCTTCCTGTTTAGGAGTAGGCGAGACATTTTTTCCAAAATTGAATAAAATCGGCTTATGTTTCTTCTCGATTTTTTCTTGGATAATCATCAATGCTTTGATTAATGCCTCGGGACGTGGTGGACAACCAGATACATAAGCATCAACGGGGAGAAATTGGTCGATGCCTTGAACAACAGGATAGCTGCGAAACATACCACCGGTAGATGCACACACACCCATAGAAATAACCCATTTAGGGTCTGGCATCTGGTCGTATATTTTTCGCACAACCCAAGCCATTTTGTAGGTAACCGTTCCAGCAACGATTAATAAATCCGATTGACGTGGCGTCATTCTAAAAACTTCAGAACCGAAGCGAGCAACATCGAAACGTGGCGAAGCAAATGCCATCATTTCAATGGCACAGCAAGAAATTCCCAAGGGCATTGGCCAGACGGAGCTTTTCTGTGCCCATTTCAAAAGCGATTCGACTGTTGTGGTTAGAAAACCATCCTGTCCCAATAATTTATCTAATCCCATTGTAATCCTCCTTTTTTTAATTCATAATAATAACCAGCAAAGAGAATAATTACAAAGACTATCATCGCCCAGAATCCAACAGAATCGAGCGAAGAAAAAGAAACTGCCCACGGATAGAGAAAGACAACTTCGATATCGAAGACAATGAAGCTCATAGCAATGAGATAAAATTTAACAGAAAATCTTTCGCGGGCCGTGCGAAATGGTACCATACCGCTTTCGTAAGTTGTTATTTTTTCGCGTGTTACACGGCGTGCTCCCATCCATTCGGAAAGAATTAGGAATACAAAGGCAAACAAAAAACCCAAAGTGACCATCAAAATAAGCGGAATGTAACTTTCTATCATACTGAAACAAAATTTTTAAAAAATCAAAAATAGTAAAAAAGTTTAAACGAAAATACATCTAATTATTGCATAGTGAGTATTTTGTCATTTAAGTTAATTTTATTAAATTGCATTTCGGTGTGGGCGGATAGCTCAGCTGGTATAGAGCGCCTGCCTTACAAGCAGGAGGTCGGGAGTTCGAGTCTCTCTTCGCCCACAAGAATTTGCAGAAGTGGCGGAACTGGCAGACGCGCTGGACTCAAAATCCAGTGGGCTTAAAAACCCGTGCGGGTTCGACTCCCGCCTTCTGCACAAGCAAGGCCATCTTCTAAGCTTCAAATACTCAACAGGATATTTCCTCTACGCTTGGCGCAATGATTGAAACTACATAAGGATTATCGAATTCAATTTTTAGACATTTTGAGCGTAAAAAAACTTTTATCAATAAATATCCAGTGAAATCTTAATTTCAATTTGACTTTGAATTTTGTTTTTTCTTTGAAATAGATAAATAGACTCCAAAGCCAATGACAATTATTGTTAAAACATTTGCAACAAGCGAATATGTTTTGCCGCGCTCAAAGCCAGGGGAAACAAATTTCATTTCGATTGTATGTCTACCAGCAGGAACTACAATTGCACGAAATGCATAGTTTGCTTTGATTATATTAATTTCTTTACCATCGATATAAGCTTTCCAATATGGATAATATATTTCCGAAATAAACAACAAAGACTTCACTTTCGTTTCGGTTTCCAACTTTATCAATTCGTTTTTGCGCTCCAAGAAATTCACTACAGCAGTTGTGTCGAAACCAATATCAGAGATATCGATAGGATTTTCAATAAACATTGTATCGACTGGATTGAAATCGCCACGTTTCAAATGGTAAAGGATTTCAATTGGTTTTTGAACTACTGCATTTCGGACAAAAAATGCTCTTGGATAGTAACCATCATTTGGATAGACAAAAGCTTCGAAATTTAGACCTCGGTAAATTGGTTCGATGCCATCGAGCTTTCTAGTCAAAACAATGTATTTGACGTTTAATAAATTCCATAAAAAGGGATTGTAAAGTTGCGAGGTAGAACCCTGCATCCCCTCCACATTTGCCACATCCATTAAGTCCTGATAAACTCGAAGCTTAGCTGCGTGATAGCCGTTAATGTTTTCCACAAGGTAGTAAGCAGTGAGATTTGCTGGATTGGTGGAGAAATCGGCAATTCGGTAGATTGCAGTGTCTCTTTTAATAAAATCGTATATGTCTTTTCTGGACTCGAAAAATGCAGATGTGCCTTCTTCCTTTGAATACTCCATTCTTTCGCTATCAATTCTAAATAAATCTAAAACCGTTATCAAACCAAACACAAAAATCAAGGTCGCATACTGGATTTTGTTTTGAATAAATAACGCAGAAATAAAACCAAAAGCCACAAGGAAGATAGCATTTACGTAGAAGTCTTGAATAGTTTTAGCCCAAACGAATTCTTGAAGTTCACGCACAATTTCGAAGCCATAAGCTTTTGCATATGCTTGAAAATTCTCCGAAGCGCCGACCGCACTGATATAAGAGGACTTCATAAATGCCGAGAAAAAGAATGCCACAAGAAGGAAAATTAAAGGTAGGGCAACTAACCATACAATGAACTTTTTGTATCGACTTGGATTTTGTCTCATTTCAACTATTGCTTTGATGCCGAAAGCAGCCAATATTGGAACAGAATAATGCACCAAAACCAATGCCATAGAGGGAGCACGAAATTTACTAAATGAAGGAAAGTAATTGTAAAACAAATTGTAAAGAAAGGATAGATTTTTTCCGAAGGATAAAAACACTCCAAATAAAGAAATTAAAAACAAAGCTTGAACAAAAACATCCTTGCGAAAATAAATAAGACCAACAATCCCAAGAGCTAAAACAATAATACCCATATATGGCGGAGAATCTTCAGATTCTTTTGTTCCCCAATAAGTTGAGGCTTTACCACGTTGATAATCCCTAATGCCATAGCCGTAATAGCTTGGAACGATAAAAGTTAATAGTTCTTTAGGATGATACGACCACATTGTAGCATAATCGTAATCACTTTTGTCGACTTTTTGGGATTTATCTGTATGAACCTTTACTATTGGAGCTGAACCACGAACGGAATATGGAGCATACTCGAACGTGGATAGATACCTATCGGCAGACATAAGGAATGCAATTGCAAGAGAGACTGCGACAATGAAAGCAGTGCGAAGACGAGACAAAACATTTTCTCTCTTAATGGCACCAGCAATAAAATCGTAGATAATATAGATTGCCAACGCAAGCCCACCATAGAATATCATTTGCAGATGGTTCCCGACAAACATAACAGCAAAAGCCACAATGAGTAAACCAAAATTTATTAATGAAAATTTTTCTTTCAGTTTCTCTACGAAAAGAAACAAATATGGAAACATTCCCAAGACAATAGGCTTTGTATTGTGACCAATCATAATCCAAGTAATAACATAAGTGGAGAAAACTGCAGCAAAAGAAGAAAACAAAGCAGTGGTTTTATTAAATTTTTTATAACGCAATAGCCAATAAATTCCAAAGCCATATAACAAATAGAAAAATATTACACGTGCAACATCGCTACCAAAAATACCACCAAAACCAGTACTAATATTTATGATAATTATGCCAATAATGTCCCATACCCGATTCCCAGTAACAAGCAAAGATGCATATGCAGGCATTCCACTAAATATTAATGGTATCCACAAAGGAAAGTTACCTGATTTGTTTGCTTGCTCCACAAAAGGACGGAATGCAAAAGAGGATAGATTGTCGAAATCAATAAATCCACCACCGGTGATTGCCCCCCAGAAGAAACCAAAAACTAATACAGCCAAAATAATTAACGCCAACCAGTCCTGATACTTCTCTGGTATCAAAGGCTTTTTTACTTGTTGTTTTCTTACGACCTGTTTTGCCATAAACAATTCTCCTTTTTTTACATTGATTTTAAATATTTTTGCAAAATATAATTTTTTGAACAAAGAATAAAAGAATGAAAATCGAAGAAGCGAAAATTGTCTTTATGGGCAATCCAGAGTTTGCCATCCCTGCACTGGAGAAAATACACCAAGCTTTCGGGATTTGCTTAGTTGTTACAAACCCCGACAAACCTGCTGGCAGAGGACTGAAACCAACACCGACGCCTGTTAAAATCAAAGCAACAGAATTGAATATTCCTGTGCTACAACCGGATAAACTCAAAGACTCCACTTTTTGCGAACGAATCAAAGAAATATCCCCAGATATTATCGTTGTGATTGCTTTTAAGATTCTTCCCCCAGAGGTTTTCACTTCTGCAAGGATTGCCAGTTTCAATGTTCATCCTAGCTTGCTACCGAAATACCGAGGTCCAGCGCCTATCAATTGGCAAATTATCAACGGAGAAAAAACCACAGGTTTGACAACCTTTGTGCTCCAAGAGCAAGTTGATGCTGGTAATATTTTACTTCAATGGGAATATCCAATACCCGAGGGTTTCACCGCGGGCGACCTTCACGACTTCCTCGCTCCATTGGCTGGGGACATTGCAGTAGAAACTTGTAAAATTCTACTCAAAGGTAATTATACTCTTCGCAAACAAGACGAACAATCTGCAACCAAAGCCCCCAAAATATTTCCACATCAATGTCAGATAAATTGGGAGCAAAATTGCGTTGCTCTTCGCAATTTTATACACGGAGTGTCTCCAAATCCTGGCGCTTGGACAATTTTGGATGGTAAGCGATTTAAAATCTACCGCTGTAGTTACGAAATCAAACAACACACTACTCCGTTTGGCAAAGCCATTATTGATTCTGGCAAAATGCAATTTCCTTGTCTTGATGGTTACATTATTCCTCTTGAAATACAAATCGAGGGCAAGAAAGTAATGAAAATTGACGATTTCCTGCGTGGCTACCGACCCTGAATTTCCTTCTTTCTTAGCTCAATTACTTCACGAGCTGCTTGGTTTCGAATGGAATCCATCATTTCATTGAATTTCCTTACGTCTTTGGTTCGGAGTTCCCAAGAAAAATCGAGAAACTTTCGAAAGGTAAACCCATTGTGCTTTAAAATTTCCATCACCTTTTTATTAGCTTCTACAGAATCTTCGATGGTATAGCGCGCAATCAAAATTTCTTTATATGTTTTCATAAATTTCTTCTCTGCGGAACTGTATCTTTCCCTCTGACAAGAAAGAAGAATCAAAGAAAAGAAAAAAATGAAAATTAAACCTTTTTTCATACTATCCTGGTAATCTATTGAAAAAGTTGTAAACGAGAACATTATCTTTTCTATTTGCCAACTCAGTAGGTGTACCAGTAGCAATAATAGTTTTTGCAGATTTGTCGAGCATAATAACCCGATGGCTTATCCGCATAATACTTGCTAGGTCGTGTGTTACGACTATCATGGTAATTCCAAGCATTCTATTCAAATTAATTATCAATTCATCAAGTGAAGCCGAGGTCACTGGGTCCAACCCAGAGGAAGGTTCATCGAAGCATAGTATTTGTGGGTCGAGAGCAAGTGCTCGTGCAATCCCAGCTCTTTTACGCATTCCTCCGCTTAGTTGCGAAGGTAAATATTCTTCGTAGCCGGAAAGTTGAACGAGATTTAACTTGAAACGCACTATTTGTTTAATTCTCTCCTCCGAAAGCTTTGTATAGGCTTTCAAAGGCAATTCAATATTCTCGTATAAAGTCATCGATGCAATCAAGCCACTCGATTGAAAAAGAACACCAAAGCTTTTCAAAATTTGATTTCGCTCTTTGTCTTTTGCCTTCGTAAGATTTCTTCCATTGATGATTATCTCCCCAGTAGTAGGAGTTTCCAAGCCAATTATCTGACGTAATAAAGTGCTTTTGCCACAGCCACTGCCGCCCACAATAACAAATATCTCGCCAGGATATATCTCTATATTTATATCTTTCAAAATTAGTTGATTGTCGTATACAACTGATAAATTTTTAACTTGAACTATCGGATACATTATTCCCTTTAGCAATTTTAATTGCAATTTTAACAAAACCATTGGATTTCTCAAGCAAATGCATGGCTGTTTCTCTATCCACACCAGCAAGCAACATAACCAGAGCTACTTTTACAGAACCATGGGATTTTGTCAAAAATGCTTGTGCAGTTTGGTAATCTACATTGCATATATCCATGATGATTTTTTTTGCGCGCTCACGCAGTTTGTTGTTTGTCAGTTGCAAATCCACCATAACATTGCCAAATGTCTTCCCTAATTTAATCATAGAGGCAGTGGAAAGCATATTCAGCACAAGTTTTTCTGCGGTACCACTTTTCATCCTTGTCGAACCTGCAATTACCTCTGGTCCGACAACGGGACATATATAAACATCTGCCTCAATACCGAGTTCCAATACCTTCTCAATAGGAGAAGATGCAATAAAAATCGTTTTGATACCTCGGTTTTTAGCCTCGGATATTGCTGCTTTAACAAAAGGTGTTCTCCCAGATGCAGCGAGACCTACTATTACGTCCGGTGGCTTTATCCCAAAATTTTCGATTGTTTTTCTTCCTTCTTCGATATTATCCTCGGCGCCCTCTTGGGCACGAAATACAGCCTCTTTTCCGCCAGCGATGATACCTTGAACCAATTCTGGGTCTGTCCCAAATGTTGGAGGGCACTCTGCTGCGTCGAGAATCCCCAATCTACCACTGGTACCTGCACCTACATAAAACAATCGGCCACCTTTTTTGAAAGCATCGACTATCAGCTCGACAGCCTTTGCAATGTTTGGTATCTCCTTTTCAACTGCAAAGGGGACCTTTTTGTCCTCCTCATTTATAATTTTCAATATCTCTTCTGTGGATGCTGTATCTATATTTTTCGTGTTAGGATTGTTTTGCTCGGTGGCTAAGAGCGATATTTCATTAAACAACTCGTTTCGGTCCATAAATCAATTAAATAATAAATTCAAAAATAACAATTTCCTTAGTCTTCAAATATTATATCCCTTTCTGGCAACCATAGGTGCTTGCTTAAATCAACCCTATCATCAACGAAAGTAACACCTTCGGAAACAAGCAAATCCCTCATATAAGTTGGAGATGGGAAATACTTTTTTCCAGTTAGTTCACCCTTGCGATTGACAACTCTATGGGCTGGTATATCCGTTTGTTGAAAAGCAATTGAATTTAAAGCCCAGCCAACCATCCGTGCAGAAATTTTCATTCCTAAGACCTGTGCAATATGACCATATGTGCAAACCTTCCCTTTTGGTATCATTCGAACTATTTCATAGACCTTTTGGTAAAAATCACGCTCTTGCATTTCCATCGGGCTTTACAACAACAATTGTTAAGTCGTCGTACAAAACATTTTCGTTCTCGAAGAAACAAACCTCGGATAGAATTTTTTCGGCTAAACTATTTGGTTGCAAATAGTGATTTTCTTTTAATACCTGAATTAATCTATCTTCGAGTGAAATAATCTTACCGTTTTGATAATGCTCGACCACGCCATCGGTTATAAAAAGGAATACATCTCCATCAGAAAAATTAACCTCTACGCTTTTCAAAATTTGTGTGAATGTCTCCTGAGATACAATCCCTAAAGCTATCCCATCTGGTAGTATTCTTCTTATATCTTTGATTTTGCTGTCGTAATAGTAAAGTCCAAGATGCCCAGCGCGTACAATTTCTGCTTTTTTCACTTTTGCATTGAATTGACAAACAATAGAGGAGATGAAATAATTTCTTTCGATGTTGTCGTAAAGTAGCGCATTTGCCTCGAGGAGCATCTCTAGTGGGGGCAAGTTGAAATTATGCAAGGTGCGAAGTATTCCTTGAATTTTCGACATATAAAGCGCAGCAGAAGTACCCTTGCCACTAACATCACCCACAACGAGTGTAAATTTATCAGAGCTAGTTAAAAAGTCGAAGAAGTCGCCGCCGACTTCGAGAGCTGGTATTGTCAAAGCTGCAATCGAAAGCCCATCAATTCTCGGCATATGTTTTGGTAGCGAAGATAGTTGAATGCGCTGTGCAATTTCCAATTCTTTCTTATATCTTTCTTGTTTCGCAAGTTCTTCAATAAGAAATGAATTCACGATTGCAATAGCAACATTTTTTGAAACAATGTTTAGAAAATCAATGTCTTCGTAGGTATACTTGGTGTCCGAGAGTTTTTCTCCCAAAAGCAAAGCTCCAACAGTTTTGTCTTGGTGTTTGATAGGACTGAAATGTATGTAACCTGATTCACAGAGTTCTCGCGCAATGTCACCACCAATGATTTCTATAGGTGTCAATCCGTTGCTTCTTTCAGTTGCTGTAAATATCTCTTTGTAATTTGATTTTATTCGAGAAATAATTTCTTCGGATTCCTTTGTGTAAAATTCTAAAACGGCCATGGACTCGTCCTTGAAAACAATTAGGCCGACCTTCTTCACCAACATTGAATTTGCCACCTCGTTTAGCACGCTTTGAGTAATGTCTTTTAAATTCAAGTTCCTTATAATTAGCTCGGAGAATTCCATTGCAGTTTTCTTATAATCGAATTGTGCTCTGTAAAACTTCTTTTCCAAGATGGAGTTTGCTCGTTGTTTCAATTTTGACAATAGGTATACAAAAATAACAAAAAGCGCAGCCAAGGCAATTTTTTCATACATCAAGTTTCTCGCTGGTGGAAGCGGTCTCGTCAAAACCTCCAGTCGTGCACCACTGCGATGGACATTGGGAAATTTAATGGTGAGCGAACCAAGTAACGAGAGTGTTATTACCAATGATGCAATAAAAAGCAAATTCAAAAGGATTCTTGCAGTTACATAAAGCCAATTTCTTTTAATCCTATAGTAAATGTCGTAGAACCGATATTTGCTTAAAATATAAAATAGAAAAATTGGGAATAAGCCAATTAAGGCGTAAAAAATGAATGCAAATAGGTACGAATAATTTGTCGTGTTTTTCAAAGAAAAAAGATAAGCTAAAATGAAAAGTAAAACTACCCAGAAAAACAATTGCAGTTTCTTGCCTATTCTTTTTTTATCCAGCTTAATTTCTTTTTTGAAAAACAAGGATAAAGCAAGGCGGTGGGCAAGTATTGGCAAAAAGGAAAAATTGGTCAAGAATTCTGTTAGAACATTAGACTCGAAAGCTAGGGAAAGGACAATAGCTAAAAAGACAACAAAAGCAATTGAGTATATAGATAGAACAATTCCTTTTCTTCTAAGTAAATTTACTTGCTCGACGGGAAAATACAGAAGAAAATGAGAAAGAAAAGCAAAAGAAAAACATAAAGCAAAAGCATCGACATAGAGCCAAGTTTTATCTCCAAATCTACTGTAAACAAGCAGAAGAACAACAGAAATCATAAGGAACGAGAAAGAAAGAAGTCGTATTGGGAAGGAATCCGAGTGCTTCAACCCTAAAAGAAGAGAAAAGAACAAGTAAATAGCTGATACAAAGTAGCGAAAAACTGCATCAAAATTTATATTATAAGTTGTGAGGTTCACTTTTAATTTCAGTTTGTTACTTCCCCGAAGGATTTCATAAAGAATTGGCTTATCCGGAGAAGCATTAATTAAAATGTTATCCGCTTCTATAGAATTGCTGAAAGTTCTACCATTAATTGAAATAATTATATCGCCAGGTCTGAGACCCGATTTTTCGCTGGTTCCACCAGATTTTATCCAGTAAATTATAACAGCGGATTTTAGATACTCGAACTTGCTTTTGAAAAAAACTTGTTTTTCGACATAAATTGAACGCAACAAATTCTTGACTCTGTCGTAGAACTTTACATTTAATGGCTCCGATAAAAAGTTCTCTAAACTTTTCAACTGAAATGTGTCGCTCAATTCAATATTGTTAACTGAAACTACAAGACTACCTGCAGGAATTGTATCATTAATTAAATTATTGTTCACTGAATGAAAACCAGAGATTTCCTCTAGGTTTAAGATTCTCGAGGGTGGATTGGAGAAAAAATTCTCATCCGTTGGTAGTGAAATAGAGTTTATCTGAAGATAAACACCAATACCAATAAGCAAAAGAGCACTCGAAACAAGTATTAACCTAAATAGATTGTTTGGAATTCTTTTCAACCCAAACCAGAAATATCCAAAACAAAAATAACGAAAATAATATGTTTAGGTTACATTTGGTTGGACATCGAAGAGACGAATTTGCTCGTTGTGGGAGTCGTAAAAGCGAATGATATTATAAATCTCGGGTACGGAATTAGCAACATCCCAAAGGCGACTATGTTCTTTGCGCATAAAATTTTCATCGATTGCCTTTTCCAACTGATGTATCAGTGGTAGATAATAGTTATTGAGATTGGCAATAATGATAGGAGTTGAAATTAACTTCAATCTTTTCCAAGTAATTGCTTGAAGAAGTTCTTCAAAAGTACCGCAGCCACCGGGAAGAGCAACAATACATTCAGCTTTTGAAATCATTATTTCCTCTCGTTCGTGCATAGTTTGTACCTCAATTAACTTAGTGACACCATTGTGTCCAAGTTCATACCTCTGCATAAACTTTGGAATAACCCCAATTATTTTACCGTGGTTATCGAGCACACCTTGAGCAAGCCGTCCCATCAAACCAACTCTGCCTCCACCATAGATAACAGTTTTATTATTTCGAGCAAGGATTACTCCAAGCTCGTATGCAGAATCGAGGTAATATTGGTCGACCTTATTGCTGGATGCACAGAAACAGGTAATATACTCAATCATTGTCATAGAATTAAAATATTGATTACGTTTTTCATCGAAATTAATTTTAGAGCGTAATTATCTAATTTTGCTTTGTTTTCGTCTTAAGTATTTAATCGTATAGGTTGCTATGGATAATAATGTGATACTTGCCTTTGGTTTAACATTTCTTGCGGGCTTATCCACTGGCATTGGAAGTTTGCTGGCATTTTTATCGAAGGACTTTAGCCCAAAATTTCTTGCCGCTTCGATGGGATTCTCCGCCGGTGTGATGATTTATGTATCGATGGTAGAGTTGTTTAGCCAAGCAAAAAATTCCCTAATTGGGCATACTGGACCTTTTGCTGGATATTTATTTACTATCATCGCATTCTTTGCCGGAATAGCTTTGATAGCAATTATAGATAAATTCGTACCATCATTTGAAAATCCTCACGAAATTGGTGTAATAAATTCCGATGAAGCATACTTTAAAAACAAACGACTGCTTAGGGCTGGAGTGCTATCTGCTTTGGCTATTACGATTCATAATTTCCCCGAGGGCTTGTCCACTTTTTTTGCTGCGCTAAGTAATCCATTTCTCGGAATAAGCATTGCAATAGCAATCGCAATACACAATATACCCGAAGGTATAGTTGTTTCTATTCCGATATATTATGCGACACAGAGTAAAAAGAAAGCTTTCGTATATTCTTTTCTTTCGGGCTTTGCCGAGCCACTGGGCGCAATTGTAGGATACATTCTTTTAAAGAACTTTCTCAATCCATTTATATTTGGAATATCGCTAGCAGCTGTTTCCGGCATTATGGTCTTTATTTCTTTGGACGAGCTTTTACCGACTGCAGAAAAATTTGGTGAGCACCACCTTGCTATCTATGGATTAATTTGTGGTATGGGAGTAATGGCTTTCAGTTTGCTACTTCTTCAGTAATCTAAATTTTGAAATTTATTTTGGTTTAATAACACAAATTTTCTTAATTTTGTAACTCTTTATTTTATGAAGGATATAAAATGCCAAAATTAAAGACAAAATCATCAGCAAAGAAAAGATTTAAATTGACTGCAAGCGGGAAATTGAAGCGAGAGAAAGCTTATCGCAGCCATATTTTAACCAAAAAAGAAAGAAAACGCAAAAGAAATCTTCGTAAAAAGGATTTGGTGCATCCCAGTGATGCCCCAAGAATTAAGAAATTGCTCGGATTAGCATAATTTTAAAGTGAATTAAGTCATTTTTAATATTAGTTAGCAAAAGGGGTCGATGCTCCCCCGTAGCTAAAAGAAAGGAGGTTGATATGCCAAGGTCAGTCAACAAAGTAGCATCGAGGGAACGTAGAAAAAAATTTCTAAAACTCGCCAAAGGCTTTTGGGGACGCCGAAAAAATGTCTGGACCATTGCAAAGCACCACATTGAAAAAGCACTTCAATATCAATATCGAGACCGACGACTTAAAAAGAGGCACTTCCGACGGTTATGGATAGTTCGTATTAATGCAGCTTGTAGGTTGAATGGGACCACATACTCCAAACTCATTGGCGCTATGAAAAAGAAGAATATCGATATCAATCGAAAGATACTAGCCGACTTTGCAATGAATAAACCAGAGTTCTTTACGAAATTAGTTCGACAAGTTTTAAATTAGCTTTAGTTTACTTTGGAAATTTTATTTAAGCAAGGGGATTCTCCCCTTGTTTTTTAACGGTTGCAAATGTCCAACAATGTCTGGGAATGAAATAATTTAGTTGTCAATTTAGTCTTAATTTTGTTTTTTTAATCAAAATGATAGAAGAAATCAAAAAAGTTGAGGAAGAAATAAGAAATTATCTACACGAGCTCCGTACTCGCGAGGATTTAGAGAAATTTCGAAATACTTTTTTAGTAAAAAAGGGTAAAATACAACAATTGTTCGACCGAATGCGGGAACTACCAAAGGAAGAGAAACCCAAAATTGGCCGACTCCTAAATGATTTGAGAAATTTGGCCGAAAATTTATTTAATGAACATCTGGATAAGATTTCACACACTGAATCGACAAAACCTAAATTGGACTTAACATTGCCCGGACGCATTGATTACATTGGACACAGGCATCCTATTTATCAAACAATGGATAGAATGGTTGAAATATTCGTCTCTCTCGGTTTCAAAGTTGCAGAGGGACCTGATATCGAAGACGAATACCACAATTTCGACGCCTTAAATTTTCCCCCAGACCACCCAGCTCGCGATATGCAAGATACCTTTTTCATAAAATCCGATAAAAAATTACTACTACGCACACATACATCACCGGTACAAATACGTGTAATGCATGCAACAAAGCCACCAATTCGATACATTATGCCCGGAAGGGTCTACAGAAACGAAGCAATTTCTGCTCGCTCCCTTGCAGAGTTCCACCAAATCGAGGGTCTTTACATAAATCATAATGTTACATTCGCTGAATTGAAAGGAACCATGATAGAATTCTCTCGTAGGATGTTTGGAGAAAATTTACGTTTTCGGTTTCGTCCATCATTTTTCCCATTTACAGAACCAAGCGCTGAATTAGATATAAGCTGCTTTCTCTGCGGAGGCGAAGGTTGCCGTGTGTGTAAATACACTGGTTGGTTGGAAATTGCCGGCTGTGGAATGGTGCACCCAAACGTTCTCAGAGCTGGAGGTATCGACCCCGAGGAATATACTGGCTATGCATTTGGCTTAGGCATCGAAAGAGTGGCTATGCTCTTGACTGGAATCGATGATATTCGTATGTTTTACCAGAATGATTTGAGAGTACTTGCTCAGTTTTAATAAATTTGCTATTGCAAATGATTTACCTTAACAACGCAGCAACAAGTTATCCAAAGCCAAAGGAAGTTCAAGATGCCGTTTTGGCAACTTTCAATGGTCCACTCGTCCACGCCTCTCGGACTGGCTTGGAGCGAGAAGACGATGATATTATTTATCTTTGTAGGTCTCGGCTTGCTGATTTATTTAACATTGACGACCCATTGCAAATTGTTTTCACCTCTGGAAGTACCGAGGCTTTGAATTTAGCAATTAAAGGTCTACCGCTCGAGGGAAGCAATGTTGTCATATCTGCAATTGAACACAACTCTGTAATTAGGCCAGTTAAAACTTTGGAAAAGGAAGGGAAAATTAGCGTTTCCATTGTTAAATGCGACAAAAACGGCTATATTGAACCCCAACAATTCGCAGAAGCAATTCGGGACGACACTCGTGCAGTCATCGTTAATCATTGTTCGAATGTAACTGGAGTGGTATTAGATATCAAGGAAATTGCAAAAATTGCCCACGCTGCTGGTGCCTACATTATTGTTGATGCCTCCCAATCTGCTGGGGCTGTTCCAATAAATTGCTCTGATTGGGAAATTGATATGCTTGCATTTACAGGTCATAAATCTTTATTCGGAATGCAAGGAATTGGGGGACTTTACGTGCGCAAAGGAATCGACCTTAAACCCTTAAAAGTGGGTGGCACCGGTGTATTAAGCGAGATATTACTCCAACCAGAAGGATTCCCAATTCATTACGAAGCTGGAACACTAAACACACCAGGAATTGTCTCCCTTTACGCTGGAGTACAATTTATTTTACAAACTGGGCTGGACAAGATTATAGAGCACAAAAGGAAATTGTATGAAATTCTTTTTAACGAACTTGGAGATAACCCAGACATCGAAATATATAGCCCACTCAAACACACATCATACTCAAATTTTTGTTTCAACGTAAAAGGAATGGTACCCGAAGAAGTTGGCTATGTACTCGAAGTCTCCTTCGACATTTGGGTACGGACCGGTCTGCACTGCGCTCCTTTGATTTTGCCATTTCTTGGAGTGGAGCCGTGGGGAACTGTCCGAGCAAGCCATTCGTATTTTACGACGGAAGAAGAAATTTATAAGTTCACCGAGGCAGTGAAGAAAATAACAACTATTCCTAAAAGAAAATGAAAGTGGTCAAACAAAAAAAAGTAGATGACTGTTACGAAAGTAGCAATACAGTTGATTTTTTGCTCAGTGCCCCAATTACAAAGAGTTTTGCCGAGCATTTAGGCAAACTTGGAAAGTTGATACTTTTCGAGGAATTCGACATACCATATTTTAAAGTTATTGTGAAAGGGGAATACACTATCAAAGGTGCATTTGGTAAAAAGACAATACGAATTCTCCTCCCCGAGGATAAAGAAAATTACCCGCTCGACAAACTTGTCAATCATATAGAGAATTTCATTAAACAGAAATAATTATGTTAAGACAATTAGTTGACTTCTTTTTTAAGAAGAAAAGGCAAATCGACGAAAGTGAACAAATTGCGAAGGAAAAGCAAAAAAAGCAAGGTAAGCTAACCGCTCGCGAACGAATCGAAAGAATTGTCGACCCGGGCTCTTTTCATGAATGGGATATGTTTGTCCAGCAAGCTTCAACGGAGTTGGGCCTGGATAAAAAATTTCTCCCACGCGACGGTGTTATTACCGGAACAGCTAGTATCATGGGGCATCCCATTTGCATCTATGCTCAGGATTTTTCTGTCGCTGGTGGTTCGCTTGGACTAGCACATGCACGCAAAATCACAAAAATTATGGACCATGCTATTAAACTGGGCATTCCAATCATAGGAATAAACGACAGTGGTGGTGCAAGAATCCAAGAAGGTGTTAATTCACTTGCTGGCTATGGAGAAATATTTTATCGAAATACCAAAGCCTCTGGGGTCGTACCACAAATCTCAATCATCCTTGGTCCCTGTGCTGGGGGTGCAGTTTACTCACCAGCACTTACCGATTTTGTGTTTGTTGTTGATAAAATCTCGAAAATGTTTATCACAGGGCCCGAGGTAATTAAAACTGTACTTGGCGAGGAAATATCGATGGAAGAACTTGGAGGCGCGCGAGTCCAAGCAGAAATTGCCGGCAATGCACATTTTTTTGCCGAATCCGAAGAAGAATGTTTCGAGCAAGTAAAAAAATTAGTCACATTTATTCCTTGGAATAACAAGAAAAAAGCAGACCCATTTCCTCCCAAGCCTCCAAAAGTCGATTACAAAATTTCTCAAATTATACCCGAGGACCCAAGGCAACCATACGATGCACGCGACGTGATTAAAGCAATTGTCGACGACTCCGACTTCTTGGAAATCATGCCGCACTTCGCACCCAACGTCGTCATAGGCTTTGCCCGAATGAATGGCGAAACCATAGGAATAGTAGCGAATCAACCATTAGTGCTTGCCGGTGTTCTCGATGTAGACTCTTCGGACAAAGCAGCTCGTTTCATACGATTTTGTGATGCTTTTAATATCCCTTTACTGACCCTTGTTGATATTCCCGGCTATTTGCCTGGTGTCGACCAAGAACACTCCGGAGTAATTCGTCACGGGGCAAAAATCCTGTATGCCTACAGCGAGGCGACCGTGCCGAAGATTACTGTTATTATGCGAAAAGCATACGGTGGTGGCTACATAGCGATGTGCTCGAGGCATCTCGGGGCAGATTTTGTCTTTGCCTGGCCTATGGCAGAAATCGCCGTTATGGGACCAGAAGGTGCTGCAAATATCATCTATAAAAACGAGATTGCAAATTCGCCAAACCCAGAAGAAACCCGTAAACAAAAAGTGCAAGAGTACATCGAAAAATTCGCAAATCCATTCGTAGCAGCTTCCAATGGCTACATCGATGCGGTGATTGAACCTGATGAAACACGTAAGTACGTGCTGCATTCGCTATTTATATCAAAAAATAAAATGGAACAGGTTTTGCCTAAAAAACATGGAATTCCTCCATTTTAGAGTTTTATTATGGAACACAAAGATAAACTCCAAGGATTCATTTTAGACGATACTAAGTATTTTACACTGCTTACTAAAAAATTTCAAAAAAGGAAAAAATATCAGCCAAGCGACTACACAAAGCTTCGTGCATTCATCCCGGGGGTCATTCAAAAAATATATGTCGAACCGGGGCAAAATGTTCACAAGGGGCAACCTTTGCTTGTACTTGAAGCAATGAAAATGAAAAATGATGTACTCTCGCCCATAGATGCAAAGGTCCAGTCGATACTTGTCAAGGTTGGAGACGTTGTCTCAAAAGACCAAATATTGATAGAATTCCAAATATAATGACTTTTCTCTATCTTCGAAATGGTGCCACTGAAAGACGACTTTTTAAATGGAAAATAACGCATAATATTGAGAAGCAAAAGCAAACTGTAATGAATCAAGAAAAGTCGAATAATTTGTAAGGAATTATTAAAACTTAGATGGATTTACCATCCTCAAACTTTACTGCAAGATAAAATGGCATGAACGAAAAAATTATTTTGAGTAATTTGAAGTAGAAATGAATTAAATACTTTCGTAGAGGCACAATGTAATTGTGCCTCTACATTAAATTTAAATCAATACAGCAGTGTCCACATTAATTGCATTGTAACCACGCATAAATGCTTCTTGGTTAAGTGGGATTAACTTGTGATAGCGCTCGGGTAGAACAGATTCCAAGCCTTTCCAGATGGATTCGATTTTCACAACATTTGTAATTTTAATGAAAGCGCCAAGCATAACCATATTTAGAACTTTTGTATTTTTCAACTCGACAGTAATATCGCCAGCAGGGAGATAATAGATATGTATATCGGACCTTGTTGGTGGCTTCAGAGTTGTTGTTGTATCGAAAAGAATGTTGCCACCGGGTTTTACTGCTTTTTCAAATTTATCGATGGACGGCTGATTAAGAGCGACTACAGTGTCGAATTTAGAAATTATAGGGGAGCTAATCATTTCGTCGGAAACAATAGTGATGCAATTGGCAGTGCCACCACGCATTTCTGGTCCATAAGATGGCATCCAAGTAACTTCTTTACCCTCGAAAATAGCGGCATAGCCAAGTATCATACCCATAGTCAAAACGCCTTGGCCGCCAAAACCAGAGAAAACTGTTTCATGTGTCATTTTTTAACCTCCGGAACTTTAATATCACCTAAAGGATAGTATGGAATTAAAACATTTTGGACGTAATTATTCGATTCGATTGGAGTCATTTTCCAATTGGAGGGACAGTTCGAAACAATTTCGACCAAACAAAATCCTAATCCCATTTTCTGATACTCTAACGCACGCTGTAGTGCTTTTTTTGTTCGACGAACGTTTTGAACAGTATTGACAGCTTGGCGAGTGACGTAGGCTACTCCTGGCAGTGGGGCAATTAGTTCACCGAATTTCAATGGCCAACCCATAGTCTTTGGGTCTCTACCGTAAGGCGAGGTTGTTGTGACCATCCCTTCAATAGTAGTCGGAGCCATCTGTCCACTGGTCATTCCATAGACAGCGTTATTTATAAATATAACGAGGAAGTTTTCACCACGGTTTGCAGCGTGGAGGGTTTCGTTTCCACCTATGGCTGCCAAGTCGCCATCACCTTGGTAAGTAAAAACAAATTTATCCGGCAGCATCCTTTTGATTCCTGTTGCAACAGCACAAGCCCTACCATGAGCGGCTTGTTGCATATCTACATCCATATAATTGTAAGCAAAGACGGCGCAACCTACGGGAGCAACCCCAATTATATCATTTTGAATTCCCATCTCTTCGACCACTTCCATGAATATCTTGTGTACAGTGCTATGTCCACAGCCGGGACAATAATGTAATTCGACATCAAGCAAGGTCGAAGGTCTTCTATACACTAGATTTTCTGGTTTTACAACATCTTCTACCAAAACATCAACATTATCCACTGCCATTGCTATTCTCCTTTAATAAACATTTTTTCAAAGTTTTCCAAGATTTCCTCTGGAGTTGGAACAACTCCTCCCATTCTACCATAAAATTCAACACGGGTGGCACCAGAGACGGCAAGTTTTACATCTTCGACCATCTGTCCAGAATTCATTTCTATATCGAGTATTCCTTTGACTCTTTGTGCAACTTCGGCGAAAATCTTAGTTGGGAATGGGAACAGTGTTATGGGGCGAATCCAACCTATTTTGTATCCTCTCTGCCTTCCCAAATCCATTGCCTTCATTGCTATGCGAGAGACCAAACCGAATGCTGTAAAAATGTATTCGGCATCATCCAAATTCTTGGTCTGATAACGAACTTCCTCCTCTTGCATTTGTTTGTATTTTCTTTGCAATCTTAGATTAATCTCCTCCATTTTCTCTGGTTGTATGTGCAAAGAGGTAATTACCCGTCTTTCACCGTTCTTTGGTTTACCCGTAGTAGCCCAGGGGTATTCAATGTGGACTCTTTGTTCCTGGGGCGGGAGTTCAACCTTTTCCATCATTTGACCCAAAGCACCATCGGCAAGTATCATTACGGGATTTCTATATTTAAAAGCAAGTTCAAAGCCAAGTTTGACAAAATCAGCCATCTCCTGAACATTGTACGGTGCAAGTACAAGCAAGCGATAGTCGCCGTGACCACCTCCCTTGACGGCTTGGAAGTAATCGCCTTGGGCTGGTTGAATAGTGCCAAGCCCCGGACCACCACGATTAATATTAGCCAATAGACAAGGTAATTCAGCACTGGCAATGTAGGACAAACCTTCTTGCATCAAGCTAATTCCAGGACTGGAGGAGGTTGTCATTGCTTTTTTTCCACAGCCTGCAGCACCATATATCATATTAATTGCAGCAACTTCGCTTTCCGCTTGGAGGACAACCATACCAGTACGTTTTGTAGCTTCACGAGAAAGATACTCTATTACCTCTGATTGTGGAGTAATAGGATAACCAAAATATGCATCGACACCAGCACGAATTGCAGCCTCTGCCAATGCTTCATTGCCTTTCATTAATTTGACTTCCCCCATTTTTGCTCCTTTAAGTTGTTTCTACTTGTTTAGTTTTTAGCACTTTTCGATACACTGTTATAACAGCATCTGGGCAGATAATTGCACAATTGACACATCCAGTACAATTATCATTTACTTTCACGACATATTGATAGCCTTTGTGATTCAAAGATTTACCCAAGGCAAGGGTTTGCTCTGGACAGGCTTGTATGCAAAGTTCGCATGCTTTGCACCTCTCAATATCGATAATGATTTCACCAACAACTTTTGCCATTTTTGACCTTTAGAAAAAATTGAAAATGCAAATTAAAATAACTATCGCATTTATAAAATAATTTTTTAGCACATTAACTTTAAATTGTTGCAAAATAGTGTTTTTAGTCGTAAATATAAGAGGATAATTTAGAATTCGTCATAGCAAGGACAATACTTCGAAAAAGTGGGACAACGGTACTGCTTGCATAAATAGAAGATTTTGGCTCATCAAGTAGTATAAGCATTAAAAATTTAGGATTTTCAGCGGGCAGGAATCCGACGAAAGTATTTGTGTATAAAGTCTTAGAATATTTCCCTTGCTCGAATTTTTGTGATGTACCTGTTTTTCCAGCAATTGAAATACCTTCGACTTTGGTGCCTGTTGCTGTACCGATGTTCACTACATCTATCAAGTAGTTTTTCAATATATCAGTAGTTTCCTTTTTGAATATTGTATCTATAAGAGAAGTTTCCACCTCATCGAGAAGGATTTTTGCTTTTGGCAATAAGCCCGAATTTGCAATAGCACAATATGCCATCGCTACTTGCAGTGGCGTCGTATAGATTCCATACCCATATCCAATAAACATTCGCTGAACAAGAGTAAGAGAATCCTCTCGTGTGATATAACCTTTCAACTCCCCGGGTAAATGGATACCAGTTTTACTCCCGAAGCCAAGTTTTTTCAAACTTTGCTCTAAAATTTCGGTTGGAATCAATCCAGCAATTTGAGCAAATGCAATGTTGCTTGAAAAAACTAATGCATCTTTCAAGGTCAATTTCGAAAAAGGATGCTCGTCGACAATTACAACATCTCCGAAGGTGAATTTTCCATTATACCCATCGAATAACTGTGCTTCGGATATAATATTCCGCTCGAGCCCAATAGCAGCAATCAATGGTTTAAGCGTCGAGCCTGGTTCGAAAGCAAAATTCACAGCATAGTTATTTAAAGTTTCGTTGCTTAATTGTGAAGTATTAGCTGGGTCGAAATTTGGAAAATTTGCCAAGGCAAGTATCTCGCCAGTTTTTGGATTCAAAGCAATTATACACCCACCCTTGGCAGCGGTTTCTTGGACGCCCTTCGTTAAAAAGTAGGAAACCAATCTCTGTAAATTGATATCAATTGTCAATCTGATTGAGCGACCATCAATCGGAGGTACAGAGGGGAGTTCAATATCTGGAACTAAGCGTCCGAGAGCATCTTTAAGAAAGTAGGAAAATCCGTCTATACCTTTTAAAATCGAATCCAAAGAATACTCAATTCCAGCAACACCAACATTGTCCAGATTCGTCAAGCCAATCAAGTTGGAAACCGAATTACCATAGAGATAAAACCTCTTTGGCTGTGTCAAGGAAATTAAACCGGGGAAAGAAAATGTGTCTAACTCTCTTGGATAATCAATTAAACCTCTTTTAACCCAAAGAAATCTCTTATTAGAACTTAAAACTTCGGAAAAAATTTGCTTTTCTAAACCCAAAATTTTTGTAAAAGAGAGAAATCTTTCGAGAGATTCATTGTTTTTGCGGACAATTAAAGGGTCGATTGCAAAGGAGCGGGAGTTCAATGTCGAAGCAAGAAGTACTCCGTTCCTATCGTAAATCTCACCTCGCTTTGCTTTTAGTTCAACTTTTCTTATATGTTGGAGTTCTGCTAGCTTTTTATATTTAGCCGAGTTGAAAATCTGAATATAAGCCAATCTTGCAACAACAACACAAAATAGCAGAAGAAATGCAAAAAGAACCAATTTCAATCTATTTAAAGAGCGCTCATCAATTACTCGGTTGCTATCATTTGTTCCCATAATGTATGCAGTCAGAAAAGTCGAAGCTAATAATTTACAAGTATTATAAAGTTTCTCAAAAACCGAGCTGTTTCTGTATAATCTCGAATGCTTCCTCTGGAGTATCTGCAAAATAGAAAATTTTGGTGTCGTTTTTGCCAATCATACCCATTTCAATCAAGAATTCGAAATTAATTACCTTCTTCCAATATTGGCTTGAGTAAAGAATAATTAAACGAGGCTTTTTCATCTTCCCAGTCTGACGCAAAGTAAGAATCTCCATCATTTCGTCGATGGTGCCGTATCCACCTGGAAATACAATTAATGCTTGGGCGGGATAAACCAACCAGAACTTTCGCATGAAAAAGTAATGGAACTCGAAATTTAGTTCTTTTGTAATATACTCATTTGGTTCTTGCTCGAACGGAAGGCTTATGTTCAATCCTATGGTTTTCATCCCGGCATCGTGAGCACCTTTGTTTGCAGCTTCCATAATTCCTGGACCTCCACCCGTGCATATATAGAATCTATTACGAGGGGAGAAATTTCCACTCCATTCAGCAATTAATTTTGCAAGGCGATATGCATCTTCGTAATACTTAGCAACTGTATTTAGCTTATGCTCCAACTCCTTAATCTTGTTTCTAATTCTTGTTTTATCAATATCAGACACAACAGTTAGCTTCGATTTCAATTCAGCAATCTCATTTTGGTATTGCTCGGTAGATTTTACTCTTGCCGAACCAAAGAAGATAATCGTTTTCTTTACCCCGTGCTTTTTCAAATGCTGTTCGGGATACAAATATTCTGCGATAATTCTTATAATGCGTCCTTCGTTGCTATGGATGAATACCTTGTTGTCGTATGCTTTGATTGGATGCTTTGGATGTAATTCTTCTTCCGTAAATTTTTTCTTTTTCATTTTTGAACAGCCCCATACTTTTCTAATTGTTCTACATCACTAAAATGGTATTTTACTTCGCCTATTATTTGGTAATCCTCGTGACCTTTGCCAGCAACAAGAATAATATCGTTCTCACGGCTTAATCTGTAGGCATATTCTATTGCTTCATCGCGATTACCAATTTGGATTACTTTTTTCTTTCCTTCGTTTGTTATTCCAGCGTAAATTTGGTTGATAATTTTAATTGGATTCTCCCTCCGTGGATTGTCGTTTGTCAATACTACAAAGTCTGCAAGCTCGGAGGCAATTCTTCCCATTACTGGGCGTTTCTCTGCATCGCGTTCTCCCCCACACCCGAACACGCAAATTAATCGTCCTGGCAAATTAGCAGATATTAACAAATCTCTACAGGTTTCCAATGCCTTCTTCAATGCATCGGGAGTATGAGCATAGTCCACAATTCCAAGGGCTCCATTATCGAGAAAAACTTTTTGCATTCTTCCAGCAACGCCCGGGAAATCCTCTATTGCCTCGACAACTGGTTCCACACCTATACCTAACGAAAGAGCCATTGTAGCAGATAAAGCAAGATTCTCTACATTAAATCTCCCAAGCAATTTCGATTTAAAGTGAATTTCGCTTGCAATGAAGTAATCATTGTTGAATTGCAAATCAAATTCAGTGAGGTCGAAGCTAAACTTTTCGTTCGTAATGACAACATCGGAATTTGGCTTGCGACCTACATAGAATATTTTTTTTACTTGGGTTTCACTTAACACTTTATAAACGTAGGGGTCGTCTTTGAAAACAACGGCAATCGCTTCTGGAGGCAAACTTCTAAATAACATGGACTTTGCATTTGCATATTCATCCATATCCCCGTGGTAATCTAAATGGTCTTGTGTTAAATTTGTAAAAATTGCACCAGTGAAGTTGATTCCATATACTCGGTTCTGATGCAAGCTATGAGAGGAGACTTCCATTGCAACGAAATCTACATCCAAATCCGATAACCTTTTAAAAATCCGAAATAGTTCGAAACTTTCTGGGGTTGTATTGCGCAAGGTTTCTGAGTAGCCCTCGGCAGACACTCCAAGTGTTCCTACAACAGCTGGATTTTTGCCAGCAGTTCTCATTATTCTCTCGAGCAGGTATGTGATAGTTGTTTTCCCATTTGTACCAGTAACACCGACAATCCGAAGATTTTTTGTCGGAAAGCCAAACCAGAAGTTAGACACTTTAGCAAGTGCTATTCGGGTATTATCTACGACAATGTAAGTGCAATTTTCACTCAAATTATCAGGCAAGCGTTCGCAGATAATAAATTTAGCACCACGCATGATTGCCTGCTCGATAAAATCGTGACCATCGGCTTTAGTCCCGGCAATAGCTACGAAAAGCGAGTACGGCTCGCACTTTAAAGAATTGTAACATACAGACGAGAAAGAACCAATTGCGTTTCCAACAATTTGTTTTGGTTGTAGCAATTCAATAATTTCCTTGATTTCTTTCATTTCAAACTTTTTAAAAAAATGAACTTTACGAAAAAAAGATTCATTTATTTCGAAACTATTTCTTTTCCAGCTTCGAAACCACAAAACTTACAGCTGCATCACCTGTAACATTTGGTATAGTTCTCAGCATGTCGAGTATTCTATCCACCCCTAGAATCAATCCAATTCCTTGTGGTGGGATGCCAACTGACTGAAGAATCATCACAAGCATGATTATACCGACTCCTGGCACAGGTGCAGTGCCAATTGATGCGAGTACCGATGTGATAAAAATCGTAGCCAACTGAGCAAAACTTAGGTCCAGTCCATAAAATTGAGCAATAAAAACTGCAGCAACACATTGATACAAAGATGTACCGTCCATATTAATCGTTGCACCAAGTGGTAGTACAAAACTGGCTATTTCTTTCGGAACTTTCAAATTTTCCTCTACACACTGAAAAGTTACAGGCAGTGTTGCAGCGCTCGAACTTGTTGTAAAGGCAACTAAGAATGCTTCTCGCATTCCACTGTAGAAACGCAAAGGATTTGTTTTGCCAACTAACCAAACTAACATTGAATACACAAGCGTAAATTGCAGAAATAAGCCAAGTACAACAGCAAACATGTAGTATCCGAGTGTTGATAAAATCGAAACTCCAAAATCGGAAATCGCAACAGAAATCAGAGCGAATACTCCTATTGGAGCAAACCATAAGACAATCCGGACCATTCGAATAAATACTTGCGATACTCCATCAAAAAAGTCGATTATCAGTTTCCTTTTTGCCTCTTCGAGGAAAGTTAAACCCATTCCGAAAAAAATGGATAGAAAAATAATTTGAAGCATCTCGCCCTGGCTTAACGCTTTAAATGGATTTGAAGGCACTACATTAACAAGGAAATCTATAATATCGAACTTGCCTTTAGCTTTTATCTTTTCTTCGACAATGGATTGGTCTACAATTTCAATTTGGCTTTTTACTTGCTCGGATATTTTTTTTCCAGGCTCTATCACCTTTGCAATGGTTAAACCTATGAGAACAGCAAAACAAGTAGTAACTAAGTAGAAGAAAATTGTTCGAAGCCCTACCCTGCCCAGTGCTTTTGCGTTACCAAGGCTTGCTACCCCAACAATCATCGAAGCAATTACTAAGGGAATTGCAAGAAAGCTTAGTAAACGAAGGAATAAATTCCCAAGTGGTGAAATAAATTTTAAAACAGACTCATCAGACTTAATCTTTGCAACATCATTATACCAAATGTCATTGATTAGGATTGAATGAACATTTTCAAAATCACGTTTAAAAATATTTATCAAATCGACTTTATTATTTGCATTTATAGTATCGTAAGTTTCTTGTCTTTTAACAACAATTTTAACTGAATGAATTTCTGCGATTTTTACTTGATTGCCACTTTTAAATTCAATCAATATCGATTTTTCATCAGCTTTGAAAATAACCCCAGCAAGTATTCCTAAAACAAATCCAATTAATATCCAATAATGAATTTTAAATTTCACCGAACATCCCCCTAAAAATTTTAATAACTTTTCAAATAATAAATTGAAAGTCAAGGTTCAAGCAATTCAACAACTGTAATTCCCGTAGCAGTTTTATTTTCATTTAGATATTGAGCAATAGGCTTATCCAGTAGGACTCGATTAAATTTGGATGAAGCGTGGAGCAATCTTGCAACACCATCTTTAACCACACTAATTCCAATGTGGCTGTAATCTAATCCTTTTTTGCTTGTTGCTATGAAAATAATATTTCCATTTTCAAGCCGATTTTCTACAGTTGGAACTTTACTTTTAAAAATCACATAATAGTAACGTTTTCTTATTTCTTGTTCAATTGCTTTAATTTTGTTTAAGAGTTCATTATTGTTATTTAATTGCTTGTATAGATGAGGATTTTCGGACATATAATTTACCTTAAAAGATATCTTCGTTCCTCCAAGCTTTGCTGTGCGGTCTCGGACGACACCTTTACGGATATTGTCGTATATCCAATCGGAAGAATAATGCAAGCGCGAGGAGTAGTCTTGGATTTCACCACCTCTGTATCGAGTGAATGTAACCTCGTCGACTAAATCATAAAATGTGAATTTCCTCTTCTTGATAATTCTAGCAAAACATAGAGAGACTTCAAAAAAAGTGAAACAATCGAAACCTTCGAAGGTCACGATGCATTTTTCCTCGAGGTCTACATCAAGTGAACCACCAAGATATGGAAAATCCAAAAACTCTTGGGCAACATTTACAAAAACTTCGGATACGGGGAGTGTACTCCAATTCTCATCTCTTGCTTTGTTTACGATATGATTGAAAATGTGGTTAAGCTTCGTCTCTTGCGAAATTAGCCATTTCGGAAGTAAAATAACATATGGTATTAATGAAATAAATTCACGTCTTTCCATCTAAGTTCTTGTTTTAAACAGAACAATAATTCCAAAAATTAGAAAGAGGAAATTTGCAATCCAGCCTCCAACGAATGGATGGAGACTTGTAGCATAGACAAGTATTTGACCAATCTCTGTAAAAAAAAGATATAGAAAAGAGAAAGTCATTGCAGAAGCGATTTGCAAGGCTATTCCACCTCTTCGTTTAATCGACCCAAAAGGCACTGCAAAAAACACAAGTATCAAACAAGAGAACGGGAATGCATAACCAGCGTAGTATTTTATCATTTGTCGGCGAACATCCTTTCCGCCTTTCGATAGTAAATCCAAGTAGTTTCGGAGTTCGTCGAATGTCATCTCTTCGGTCTTTTTTTGCAATTTAATTAATTGATTATGACCTATCTTCAACTTCAAATCAACAGAGTCTAGTACATAAAGCTTCCCTGCTTGAAAATCCCGAACAACAACATTGTACAGAACCCAGGAACTACTTCGAATGTCCCATCGAAATGTCTTTGCTTCTGTTCGTTTAATTATTCTGGGCTGGAATGACGAGGAGAAATCCTCGACAAAAATATACTGTCCACGATATTCATCAGGGTCGTAATATTGAAAGGAGACATTTCGAGTGGGCTCATCACGAAAGAAAAAGTTGTAAACAGAACGTGTCTCTATTTCTTTTTTTAAATATTTTTTTTCAATAGCAAAACGCTTTTCATTGGATTTAGGCACAATCCATCCGTTAAAATATAGAAGAGCAAAGCTTAAGGCAGAATTAAGTAAAATGTATGGAATTATCAATTGATATAAACTAAATCCACCAGATTTCAAGGCAGTTATTTCATTAAAAGTGGAAAGTCTACCTAAAGAAAAAAGTACTCCAAGTAAGACAGAGATAGGGGTTACCAGGCGAATGACATCTGGTGCAAAAAAAATGTAATACTTAACGATTATTTCAATGGTTGCGTTGTTGTCTAAAAATTCATCCAAACTTTCAATCATGTTGACAATAATAAAAACAGTAGTCAAAGCAATAAGCGAGAAAAATAGAATTTGAAGATAAAGCCTTAGAAGATACTTAAATACAATCATAGCAAAAAGTAAATAAAGACAAAATTAAAGAAAGAAATTCAAAATCGTGCTTATTTCTTAATTTTGTTTTCCGTTGGCACAGATTTTGAGGTTTCATTACGATTTGAACGAAAAAGAAATTATATGCAAAACAAGTATGAGTATACGATAATTGGCGTCGATGGGGGGGGCACAAGGACCAGAGCGATATTGAAGAGGGGGAAGAAAATCCTTTCACACACCACAGCTGGTACAACACGGGTCGGTTCTGTCGGAGTTGGCGAATCCTGCGAGCGTCTTTTAACAATAATATCAGAGCTATGCGATAACGCAGAAATAGACACAAGTGAAGTCGACATAATCGTTGTTGGTTTAGCAGGTGTCTGGCTAGGAGAAGAAAAACAACGCTCGACGCATTTGCTAAGAACCTTGGCACGAACACAAAACATACCACTCAATGATGTACTTATCGTCAGCGATGCAGAAATAGCAGTCGAGGGCGCCTTTGGCGGAGCAAATGGTATTGTACTAATTGCAGGTACTGGCTCAATCGCTATTGGTAAATTGGGAAAAGACAAGTTTGTCCGTTGTGGTGGTTGGGGTATTGAACTCGACGACGAAGGTAGTGGCGCTTGGATTGGTCGCGAGGGCTTAACAGCCGTCGTACGCGCCCTAGACGGACGGGGAAAATACACTATGCTTGCGGATATGCTCTCGGATTTTAATCCTTTGATAGACATCGATAATCCAAGAACTATAGTGAAAGCTTACGCAGAGAGAACTTTTGAATATCAAATGCTAACACCAACAGTGATGCGGTGTGCGGAACTCGGCGACGAGGTTTGTTTGGATATTATTCACCGCTCGTCTCAGCATTTATTAGAACTCTTGGTGGCTCTTTATCCACATTTTAATACAAAGAAAGTCGATGTTGCTCTCCTCGGCGGAATTGTCGAATCTAAAAGCTTACTCGGAAGAATGTTGGTTGATGAAGTAAAAAAGGATAAAAGATTTAACATCGTAGAACCTTTGGGAACACCACTCGATGGTGCAATCCTTCTGGGTAAAAGAACTCTCGATGCACAAGAGTAAATTAGTCTCGAACTTTGAAAACATAATCAATACCTTTGGCTCGAAAGCACTTGTTGATATAATTCAATAACTGTGTTTTTTACTCTTCTAATTTGACTAAACTTGGAAGAACAAAAATTGGGTACGCCGAAGCGTACCCATACTATTAAGAAAAACATAATTAATGATTCGACTTTTCTTTGTTTTGAGCATCGACAACAGCAATAGCAATCATCTCGAGAATTTCGTTGACAGTAGCACCGCGTTGCAATACGTGGACGCTCTTGTTCATACCCAACAAAATTGGACCAATGGGATGGGCACCACCAAGTCTGGAAAGCAATTTATAGGCTATATTTCCACTATCAAGGTCTGGGAAAATCAAAACATTTGCACCCCCTTTCAATTCGCTGAATGGGTAAGTCTCGTCGATAATTTCTGGTACGACAGCGGTGTCTGCTTGCATCTCTCCGTCGACAACGAGGTCGGGTCGTTTATTCTTTATCAATTGCAATGCCTTTCGCATTTTTTCGGGAATTTCACCTTCTGCCGAGCCGAAATTACTATACGACAAAAGAGCGATTTTTGGGGTAATATCGAAGTTCTTAACAAATTCAGCGGCTTGAAGTGTAATATCGCAAATGTCCTCCGCAGTAGGATTTAAGTTCACAGTAGTATCGGAGAGGAAATAAACACCTTTTTTGAAGGAGAGAATATAAAGCCCAGACACTTTTGAATAGCGCTGGTCCCTTCCAATAATTTGCAAAGCTGGGCGAATTGTGTTTGGATAGTGCTTCGTCAAGCCAGAAATCATACCATCGGCATCTCCCATATGCACCATCATCGAGCCAAAGTAATTGGTACGATAAGTCATATCTTTAACAGCGGTTTCATAGGTAACGCCCTTGCGTTGTCGAAGTTTAAAGTATTCCTCAATGTAAAGTTGTAATTTCGGGAATGTTTCTGGGTCGATAATTTCGATACCAGTCAAATCATAATCATTATCTTGAGCGACTTTTTCAATTATATCCCTCTTGCCTAAAAGTATTGGCTTTGCAATTTTCTCTTGGATGGAGAGAATAGCTGCGCGGATGATTTTGGGCTCGGTGCCTTCGGGAAATACAATTTTTTTCGGGTTGGAGGCGGCTTTATGGAAAATTGGTGTCATAATCAGTTGTGCTCTTCCCATTCGAATATCCAATTGACGCTTGTACTTCTCGAAATCCTCAATCGGTTTTCGGGCAACTCCACTATCCATTGCCGCTTTTGCAACTGCGGGTGCAACCCAAGTGAGAACTCTCGGGTCGAATGGTTTTGGAATTATGTATTCACGACCAAATTTCAAATCCTTGACCGCATAGGCACGTTTTACAATTTCTGGAACTTCCTCTTTTGCAAGACGTGCAAGAGCGTAGGCAGCAGCGATTTTCATCTCTTCGTTTATTGTTGTAGCTCGCACATCCAATGCTCCGCGAAAGATAAAAGGAAAACCGAGAACGTTGTTCACTTGATTTGGATAGTCCGACCTACCAGTAGCCATAATAACATCGGAGCGTGCCTCGAGGGCTTCCTCATAAGTAATCTCTGGGTCTGGATTTGCCATAGCAAATATGATTGGGTTCGGTGCCATAGAGCGAACCATCTCCTTTGTTAGAATACCACCTACGGAAAGTCCAACAAAGACATCGGCCCCGACCAAAGCTTCCTCCAATGTGCGTTTGTCTGTTTCAACAGCGAAGTATTCTTTGTAGGGGTTCATTCCTTTGGTTCGTCCTTTATAGATTACCCCAATGGTATCGCACATGATGATATTTTCTTTTTTTACACCGAGAGAAATATGGAATTTAGCACAAGCGATACCGGAAGCACCAGCACCATTATAAACGACTTTAATTTCATCGATTTTTTTGCCAGCAAGCTCGACAGCATTCAATAGAGCAGCACCAGAGATAATGGCTGTTCCGTGTTGGTCGTCGTGGAATACTGGGATTTGTAATGTTTCCTTTAATTTTTCTTCAATGTAGAAACATTCTGGTGCTTTGATGTCTTCTAAATTAATTCCCCCGAAAGTTGGTTCGAGAATCTGACAAACCCGGACAACTTCTTCGGGGTCCTCGGAGCGGAGCTCCAAATCGAATACATCGATATCAGCAAAGGCTTTGAAAAGCACCCCTTTGCCTTCCATCACGGGCTTACCAGCTTCGGGTCCAATATTGCCCAAGCCAAGTACGGCTGTTCCATTCGTAACTACAGCCACAAGATTTCCTTTGGCAGTGTACTCGTAGACTTTTTCAATGTCTTTGTGAATTTCTCGACAAGGTTCGGCTACACCGGGCGTGTAGGCAAGAGATAAATCGCGCTGCGTAACACAAGGCTTTGTAATTATAACTTCAATTTTACCTTTTCTACCAGATGAATGGTACTCAAGAGCTTCCTCACGTTGAATTTTCATAAGAACCTCAAGTTATCAAAAAATTAAAAAGACAAAATTAAGAATAATTTAACCAACATAAAGTAAAATAATGGTAGGAAAAGATTTATTTTTAGTTAATCTTTTAGTAAATTTGCTTTTTATTCAAAGGTATTGCAATGAAATCGACCTTCTCGATTTTATTAATATTTTTCTGTCTGACATTCTACATCTACCCGCAATCGGAAAAAATTAAGGAGTATTTACGAATGATTGACGAAGGTAAAGTAACAGAGGTAAAGCTGGCACTACCCGACCTTCTTGCTGAATATCCGAACGACCCAGGTGTGCAATTTCTTCACGCATCAGTTTTAGAGGACGCAAATAAAGCGATAGAAATTTACGAAAAAATTATTCGCACCTATCCAAAGAGTGAATACGCCGACGAATGCTACTGGCGTATTATACAATATTATGCACTAAAAGGTGAAATTGAACGAGCAGTTCGCGAGCTGGAAACTTACAAGAAAGAATTTCCAAATTCTTCGTACATTTCTCCAGCATCCGATTTAGTTCGTATGGCAATAAATATCTCTAAATACAATCCATCGCGACTAACATCACCTAAAAAAGAGGAGCAAACAAAAGATGCCCTAAAAGAATCTACCAAAGAGGCTCAAAAGCCTTTGCCAAAAATTGAGCAGGGCAAGAAAGACTCCTACGCACTTCAAGTAGGCTTATACTCCACAATTGAGGCAGCAAAAGCCGAAGCTGAAAGATTCAAATCAATGAGGCTCCGCGCCGACATTTATACTAAAGTTGTTGACAACGTAACAATGTATGCCGTTGTTATTGGAGATTATCCAAGCCGTGAAAAGGCAGAGGCAGAGAAAGTCACCGTTCAAAATAAGTGCGGTTGCAATCCTATAATTATTCAGAAATGAAAAAAATCTTTTTTACTCTTTTTGTAATTCCATGTTTTCTTTTTTCACAAACAATCTTTCGTAAGCCAATCAGTGATTCCACATTCAATGATTGGATGGAATACATTCAAACATATGCCCCAAGCGACAGCGCCTGGCAAGCATTCAAGCGGTTTCTAACTTACCATATCAATGCTAATAAAGCTCCTAAAGCCTATAAGATTTGGAAGGAACTTCTGGATAAATTTCCAGAGCAGAAAGATAAGGAAAAACAAATTCTAACAAGATATTTGCAAAACTTAAAAGAGTTTATCATCTATGGCAATCCCAAAGAAGAGGATTATGAAATACTTGAACAATTCATCGTTGATTTCGCTCCAGAGGAATATGCTTTTGTAGCATTACAGCGTAGAGCCGAAAACCTAATAAACTACCGCAAATGGGATTCTGCCTGCGCCGTGTTCAAAAAATTTCAACACTTATTTCCAAACAAAAAAAGACACATTGAAAAAATCATTGAAATTCTTCTTGCCCCAAGCGAGGGATTAGTGATTCGTAATCTCGGTCCGAACATTAATTCCTCTGCCGATGAGTGGGACCCATGTCCAACCCCCGACGGGAGGTATATATTTTTCTCAACTCGTGGTAGACCCGATAGTTACGGAAACTCTGACGTTTA
This sequence comes from Candidatus Kapaibacterium sp., assembly GCA_937927515.1. Taxonomy (GTDB): domain Bacteria; phylum Bacteroidota; class Ignavibacteria; order Kapaibacteriales; family UBA2268; genus Naka2016. The sequence goes on from CALBDO010000002.1 coordinate 202,643, forward strand.
TTTTTCAAAGAACGAGAATGGAGTTTGGCAGAAAGCCCAGAATGCTGGTCCAAAAATAAATGCTAATAGAGATGAAACTATCGATAACATCGACCCCGATGGAAATGGAATGTGGCTTTCGGGAACCTTCGAAGGCACTTTTGGACAATTCGACATATATTACATCAAAAAAAATGAGTCGGGCTGGGAGCAATTGGAACATTTGCCATACCCTATTAATACACAATATGTAGACGAAGGGGCTTGCCTTTCCGCCGATGGAAAAGTATTAATTTTTACATCCGATAGACCAGGCGGAATCGGAGAGTATCATCCCTATGGGTATTTATACCACGGAAGTATCATGGGAAATATGGACTTATACGTGTGTTTTAAAACTGATTCTGGTTGGAGTACACCAATAAATTTAGGCTCGACAATAAACACACCCTATGCAGAGCGCTCACCATATCTACATCCCGATGGAAGAACACTTTATTTTAGTAGTGATGGTCATCCGGGTCTTGGCCGGCTTGATGTTTTTAAATCGGTTCGCCTACGCGAAGACTCTTGGACTGAATGGAGCGAACCAGTTAACCTCGGGAAAGAGATAAATACAATTCTCGATGATTGGGGTTACAAGATTTCGCTACATGGCGATAGTGCATTCTTTGCAAGTCATTGGAGAACAGACGGATTTGGAGGATGGGATTTATACACCGTTGCTTTACCTAAGTTTGCAAAACCCCAAAAATTTGCTACCGTTCGAGGCAAGATAATAGACCATACGGGTAAATTTCTTTCCTCAAAAATTAACATAGAGGACCTAACCGCTGGTAAAATTGTTGGCTCTCTCTCAAGCTCGCCCGAAGATGGTTCTTTTCTAATTGTTTTACCCCTTGGTAAAAATTACGGCTATTATACCGAAAAGAGCGGCTATTTTCCTATTTCGAATAACCTCGATTTGACAAACTTCGAGCGCGATACAAACATTTTCTTGGATTTAATAATGTATCCGATTGATTTTCTCGTGGAAAAGCAAAAAAAAGTGCGTTTAAACAATATTTTTTTCGATTTTGATAAGTATGAACTGAAACCAGAATCTTTTCCAGAATTAAATCGCGTGGTAAAAATTTTAATTGAAAATCCCGATTTTCGCATCCACATCGAGGGACACACCGATAGCATTGGCACAGATGAGTACAACTTGCAACTTTCTCGAAGGCGAGCAGAGGCGGTGCGAAACTATCTTGTGGCAAAAGGTATTGCAACGGATAGAATTGCTATTTTTGGCTTTGGCTCGTCTATACCAATTGCTACTAATGAAACAGAGGAAGGAAGAGCACTAAACAGAAGAGTCGAAATTTGGTTCGTCCGAAGATGATTTCTTCAAAATTACTTTTTTATTACACAATTCAATTTCCCTAACATCATTCGTTGCTATTACAACTACTCTATCTTCTGCTTGAAATCTTTTCAAATAGTCTACAACTTTCGTGATGCCACTTTCATCAAGATTGGTAAAAGGCTCGTCTAAGAAAAGCAGCAAAGGATTTTGGAGAAATGCAAGAACATATTTCATTCTTTGCTTCATACCCGAGGAGAACTCTCTTATTGTTTTATTCAAAGCCATTGTAAGGTCGAAATACTCAATCAACTCCATTGCAAGGGATTTGTCGAATCTGGCACCTTTGATTTTAAAGGTAATTTCCAAAAGTTCAAGTGGCCTAAATTCCTCGAAAAGAATAAGATAAGGCGCTACTAATGCTTGGATATACCTTCTTTTGCTCGCAGGCAAAATCGTTTCGTTTACTTTTAAATAAACTTTACCTTCCGTAGGGGTAATCACATTCGCAAGCAATTTCAAAAGCGTGGTTTTTCCACTTCCATTTGGTCCTAATATACCAAATACGTCATTATCGGAAATCTCAAAAGTTAGGTTACGAAAAACGTAATCTATACCATTGTAAGTTTTAGATACTTCGTTTGCAAATAATAATATCCTATTCATAATAATACAAACTTATGAAACTAAACCAACTTTAAAATCCACCTTAAATACCCTCGATGTAACTTTTAGTTAAATTTTTGTGTTATTATAATTTAATTTCTTAATTTAGTAAGTTTATAAATAGGGTGAATTCATGCGAAGAATTATTATCATCTTAGTTGCTTTTTTTATTATAACAGAATTTGCATATTCTATTGTAAACTTAGTATCCCCTATGAATAATTTCAGATGTCAGGATTATTCTGTCGAATTTATCTGGGAGCCATATCCGGGTGGAGTACGCTCATACGCACTTCGTGTATCAAGATATCAAGACCTATCTAATCCAATTCTCGACACATCTAATTTAACAACTACTTCAGTAATTGTGAATCTTCCTGGTGCAAATGTACAATACTATTGGCAAGTCAAAGCAATAATCAACCCAAATCCATTAGTGATAGATAGTTCTGAAATATGGACATTTACTACAATGCCATACCCACCATCTACTATAGAGCCACAAAGCAACTCAAATTGCCATCCATTAACTGTTCGCTTCCGTTGGTCACCAGTTAATGATGCCCGGAGTTATCGAGTACAAATTTCAAAAACTGAATGGTTTTTGAATATACTCAAAGACACCGTGGTTACTACCACCCAAGCAGATATTAAACTTCCAAATTGGGATACAAAATATTATTGGAGAGTATCGGCAACCACGAATTATGGGTGTACTACTTACTACTCAATTGTAGATTCTTTTAAAACAAATAGAACACCACCGACCCTTTTGGAACCAGCAGACTCAATTACCTCGATATGGGGTCCAATAAATTTCGCTTGGAATGTCCCCGCCATTGCAAATGTATATAATCTCCAAATTTCAACACAATCAGACTTCTCTATAATTCTTTATGATGAAATTACCTCCAACCCATCTTTGGTTAAATTTATTAACTACTATAACACAAGGTTTTACTGGAGAGTGAAAGCTGTTTATAACGACTGCGAAACTGAATTTTCTAAAATCCGAACCTTCCTCACTGCATATGAGCCACCAACAAATCTCTATCCTCCGAACGACACTTTTTGCGTTTCCAATCTCATAACTTTTAGTTGGGGTCGTGTGAACGGGGCAACTACTTATAGGCTACAAGTATCCCAATCAGATACATTTGATTTAAATAGAATTGTCATCGATACCTTAGTTACATCAAGGCAATTTACACATTATTTCGACAAGAGCTTGCAATATTATACTTGGCGTGTACGTGCAGAAGACCCTGGAAACACTGGATTATGGTCCGATACATCTCGCTTCCAAACCACATTTGCACCACCCAAGCATATAAATCCATCCAACGGGCAAGAAACCTCCGTTACTGTAAAGCTTGCCTGGAAAAGAGATATTCCCTTTAGCACTTTCGAATTGCAAGTTTCCGATACGAACAATTTCAATCTTCTCCAACATAGAATATACGACTTAAGTGGTTTGACCACCGACACTTTTACCATTAAATTACCACATTTCAACAGAAAGTACTGGTGGAGATTAAGAGCCTCAGATGCTTATTGCAAATCTGATTGGTCTGCTCCAACGTATTTTCTAACAAAACTCCAGAAACCAAGTCTCATTTCGCCGCCGAACAATGCTAAAAAGCAACCTTTGAAAATAACTTTTGAATGGGATAAGCCCGAAGGCTGGGAAACTTTTGAAATTATTATCTCCAAAGATGTAGACTTTCGAAAGATTAAAACAGGTAGATACGGAATAGTCACAAACTCGGTTACTATTTCAGAATTTGAACCATCTACTCAATATTATTGGAAAGTCCGAGCAATAAACAAGGAGGATACAAGTCGCTGGTCTAATGTTTTCTCATTTACTACTGGACCAAAATCTTTGGAGGTTCCAAATTTACTCTATCCATTAAATAACTCCGACAACCTACCGCTTACCTTTAGCTTTACGTGGAGTAATGTACCAAACTCGAAATACTATCAATTGCAAATTGCAAAAGATTTGCAATTTAACAACATTATCGAAGATATAGTTAATATACCAGACACCAGTTACTTAATTTCCAACCTGGAAGTGATGACAGAATACTTCTGGCGAGTTTTAGCATACAACGACTCTGCATCAAGTCCATGGTCAAACATCTGGCGATTCCGTACCCAGCCACCCTTGCCCAGTGGGCCCGTCTATCTCTCTATACCACCAAATGAGTCCATGGGCACAAATGTCTCTCTAAGTCTAATTTGGAGTCCAGTCCAATATGCTGAATTTTACCACTTGCAAGTAGCTACCGAAGAAGATTTCACCCAAGCTGGCATTGTGCTCGACGATAGCAATTTAATTCAGCCTCAAAAGTATCTCACATCTCTTCAATACGATACTAAATACTTCTGGCGTGTTAGAGCCTATAATTCCGCTGGGTCTACTCCTTGGTCGGACACTTGGTGGTTCAAAACAATGGTCTCTGTTGTTGAAGATGGAAACACACTCTTCTTGGTTTCATATAATCCGATAGAAAATTCTATTCAAATCTCTGCAAATAATGAACTAAACTTCGCTAAAATCCAAGTATTCGATACCTATGGAAGAGAAATTTTCGTCGGCTCGTTCGATAATAGACTTAATGCAATTTCTCTACCTTGTCATAAATTGTCTCATGGTTTGTACATGATTCTAATTAGCACGAAAGACAAATCTTACTTCTTTAAGTTTTTATTTTAGTCAAATCCGTATTTAATTCGAAAGAGGGAATTATCAAATTCCCTCTTTTTTTATTTTAAATATCAATTGTTTGCTATATTTTTATTAATTTGTTTTTTTATTTTATTAAATTTTCGTTAAGAAAAATTTGTTTAATTAGGAGGTAAAATGCGAAGGATTACTTTTATTTTTTCAGTTTTTTTTCTAATACCAATATTTGCCCAATCCATCGATTTAAAAAAACTTAGTTACGAACCTGTTCAACAAGTTCCAACAACACTAAACCCAACAAATGTGCACGATGCTGGCAATTTCGACAACAAAACATATGGCGATGAACTCAACTTGTCTTTTAGAGTTTTAACCCAAGTTATAGCTGCTCAGTGGACATTGTTCAATATGATAACCCCTATTGCTTACGACCCAATAAGCAAAGCAATTGTAATTTCAATTGCGAATTATGGAGCCTCTGGCAACGACCTTGCTGGAACAATTACACTTTACATTAGCACAAATTTTGGACAAACTTGGTCAACAAAAGGTGTTTATTCGAAGGTTGGCGAAGTACCTGTACTAGCTTCTGTAGCTATACTGAATTCAGAAAAGTCCCAAAATCTAAATTCTCTATCCTATGTTGTTTTCACTCCTTTTTATCGCAAAGACATAAGCGGAGAATATCGTGCCTCTGGTGGTTTGTATACAATCTCGACACCGAGCGGCAACGAAAACATAGATTTTTTATATCCTGGCAATCTTGCAGGCTATCGATGGTGGGTAAGCAGAATGACTTCGCATGTTACAAGTGATGGTGCTTTTTCATATAATGTAGGTATGCTGTCCAGTTCTGAAACTTCTCAATATGGACAATACGGTTTCTCTGCTTTTAGCTTAAGCGATTATGATTTTCTCTTCCAAGGATGCCCAACTTCTTGGGCATTATCTAAATTCAGAAACTCCGACCAGTTAACTTCTACATACAATTCAAACATGTTGCTGGATGTAGACAACAAAGGCAATGTCTATGCCGGCGTGTTCAATTTTTTCCAACCAAATGTTGGCGACCGCGACCGAGTCCCCGGCGTATCCAAATCAACCGACTACGGCGTGACCTGGGGTGAGTTTCAACCAATGCCTGTTTCTGTATTGACAGATTACTATGCCACTTGGGGTGGCGATAATGGATTCATCGTGCTCCCATACGAACCAAATGCCTTTGTTGTTACAGGCGAAGATGAATACAGTCTATTTACTCGCGTTGCCATCTTTAACGGCAATAATTTAGTTGCAGCGCATATCATCGAAGGGAACTACAGTGGTGGTCTATGGACCATTAGCAAAGTTGCCGACTGGAGTGCTCTTGCTACTTTAATAATCTCCGATGTAAACAACGACCCCAACTTGGTAAAAGACTCTCTCTATCGCAGTTTTATGGGCATGGAACTGCAAGCCGCTAAAACCGAGGATGGAAAGTACATTGTTTTAAAGTGGCTAGACTATATCGATAAACCAATTGTAATAAATCCACCAGTCACTATCTCCGATGGTGCACAAGTGCTCGATACTCTACCAACCAATGATGTATTTTTCTCATATCGCGACCGTACACAAGGCTACTGGATACCACCAATTAATGTAACCGACGATACAGTTTATAACAAAGTAACTTGGATACCAAGCATCGTCCCTTCGTTGGACAAAATACCTTTAATAATGGAACGAACTAGACCCATAACATCGCAAAACCCAAACAATCCGCGTCTGTCGTATCCCAATTTCATCCAACAACTGATAATCGATGCTCCTCAAGATGTATTGTTTACCTCTGTCAGTTTAACTGGCTCTCCTGGTAATGTCGAGGAACAAATCCAAACAAACTTCTATCTCAAAGATGCTCAACCCAACCCAGCATTCGATAATTATATTGAAATCGGGTTTGTTCTGGACAAACCAATGGATATTAGCTTAGAGTTGTTCGATGCTCTCGGAAACAAGGTAAAAACCTTATACCATGGTTTTGCCAATTCGGGAATACACGCTGTTGTTTTAAATTCAAGTGAATTAACAAGCGGTACATATTACTACCGATTAATCACTGCAAATGGTACTTCGGTGACGAAGCAGTTAAATATAATTAAATAAGCCTTGTTTTTGACCTTTAGAGGGGTGGAATTTCCACCCCTTTTTATTTTGGTGGCAAAGTGGTTACTATAAATTTTATTTAAAAAAAATTCATAAATTGCTACGATTCTTATTTACATTAAAGGAATAAAAATGGAAAACTCAAAACTTGATTTTCACATTAAGCTCGTAATAAGTGGTGAACGGCAATTTGAAAATGTGTTTCAATCCCTAACAAGAATGATTTTAGGCGACCCTTCAAAAATTGCTAAAGTTATTGTAAACGGAAGGCCAACCTACGATTTCTTGGTTTTTCGCGAAGGGAAGAAGCATCTTGTAGGTATGTTTGATGAAATCAACAGTCTTGTATCATTCATTAAAGATGCTGCCGAGGGTGGTTCATCGGCAGAGATGGCTTTTGTGCTTATTGGTGAGCCCGGAAATGGAAAGACATTTTTTGTTGATTATTTAATGCAACTTTATCGGAACTTTGTTTCGAAACCTGAAAATAGAAGATATACCTTCAAGTTTAAGAATATAGAACAATTAGGAAGATATGGAAAAATCAAAGAGATTGAGTCGCAGACTTTCGAAGACCCTATGATTCTGGCAATGAACCTTTACGAGGAAAAGGAGAGAAACATAGAATACTTACAGAAACTTGGTGCCTCGGATGAGCAAATAACAAAGTTTTACAAACTATACAGACCACTTGGTGCTTGTACTTATTATATCTGGAATCAAATACGGGAATATTGTGATGGAGATATCAACAAAATGCTAGACTTCGTTGAAATTATTCCAGTACCAGTCTCTGAATCACGTGGTACCTTGACTGGGAAATATGCTGCAAAGGACAAAATTACCTCTTCGGCTGTAGATTTAATCGGTGAGGAATCAATCACAAGGCTCTTGAATATTGCTGATACAGACAATCCCTATCGTTTCGACTTGCGTCGCGGTGCACTGGCACGTGTTGCTGGTGGGGGCATCCATTTCGCAGATGAAATCTTCAAAAATAAAAAGGACCTCATCCAAGTCTACCTCGGAGTAATACAAAATAGAACAATTGAAATCGAAGGCTTTAAATGGCCTCTCGACACCCTAATCATTGCAACAAGCAACAATAATGAATTTGCAAGATTTTTGGAAGAAAAAGAACAGGCACCAATTGTCGATAGATGCAGAGTGTGCTATATGTCGCACAATACCAACTACAAATTGCAAATGGAATTAACAAGATATGCAATTGGAAGTTGGGAAAAAACAACATTTGCCGGGGAAAAATTACACATCGACCCAAATTTGGTTTATACAGCTTCTGTTGCTGTGATTCTGACAAGGATGCCGCGTTCAGAGAAATTAACACCAGTCGAAATGATGAAGCTTGCTGCTGGCGAAGTGGCAGGAGAAAAATCGTTGAAGACCTTGAGCGAGGTTATAAACGAACTAAATGCCGACCCAGACATAACAAAGCGCTTTGGTCAAAAGGGGCTTGGGCACCGCAATCTCGGTAGAGCAATTCAAATACTTTTGGAACGAACGGAAACTCAGGAAGGGAAATGTATGTATGCAGGGGATATCTTCCCAGCCCTCGAAACTGTTATCCTTGATTACGTCCAAGACCCAAACGATAGAATCAAGTATTTCAACGACTTGAAGCTTGCAAAGCAACTATATCGGCAAAATGTTTTGACTTCGATTTTCAATGCATATATGGACGAACCAGATGCAATCGAGCGCGACGTGATGAACTATGTTAATATGATTATTGGCATCGACGCAAAAAATCTTGGCACTGATAAAATATGGACTTACCGAGACCCACGAACCGGGAAACTCGAGTCCTTGAAAATAGACGATTCCTTCATTAATGCTGTCGAAGAAAGGATGGGATTGAAAACTCGCGAACAAAAGCAAAGCTTCAGAACGACTATTATTAAAATCTATGGTCAGAGAATTGTAAAGGACCCGAATTACAACTTTATGGACAATGCAGAATTGGTGAAAGCAGTTACTGATGTCCGCTTGAAGTCCGACATCTCTGGGGCTGGTAGCCTTGTCGGTGCTCTTTCCAATAGAACCAATGAAGAAAACCAACGATTGTATAATCGTATGATAGACACAATGATAAACAAGCTTGGTTATTGCCGAACTTGTGCCGAGAAAACTATTGAATATTTTTGTACACAAGAAGATGCAGCTTGATTTTATGGAAAATAAACTTCAAGAATCGTCTGAACCAAAAAAGAGAAAAAGAATTAAAAAATTTGAAACTATTTATCGAGCCTCTCCAGAATTAAAAATTGAAATTTCAGAGAAAAATATTCTTAAGATAGCAGAACTTGCAGCGCAACACAATTTTGAAATCTATTTAGTTGGCGGATATGTTCGTGATTATTTCCTTAAACGCAAGAAGAAAGATGCCGACTTTACTATCGTCGGCGATGCCATCGAGTTTGCCAAAATTGTTGCAGAACACTTTCATTCAAAAGTTGTTGCATATCCCCGTTTTTTCACAGCAATGGTACCCATTGGTACATCTGAATTCGAATTCGTAGGTACACGAAAGGAAGTATATCTCTCCAAAAGCAGAAAGCCGATTGTCTCTGTTGGTACATTGGAGGACGACTTAAAGCGAAGAGATTTTACTATCAATGCTTTGGCTGTATCTTTAAACCAAGAAACTTTTGGTAAATTAATCGACTTGTTCGATGGATATCAAGACTTGCAAAACAGATTGATACGCACACCGCTCGACCCTCGGGCTACATTCGACGACGACCCACTAAGAATGCTACGAGCAGTTAGATTCTCTTCACAACTGGATTTTCAAATCGAGGAGTCTACATTAGAAGCCATTAAAGAAATGAAAAATCGTATCGAAATTGTTTCGCAAGAGCGTATAACCGATGAACTAATGAAGATTATCGACTCTCCCATTCCCTCAAAAGGATTTGCCCTACTATTCACAACTGGCTTGTTGGAAAAAATTTTCCCAGAATTGTACGCCCTCTTTGGTGTGGAAACAATTGATGAAAATGGTGTTCAGTACTCGCATAAAGATGTATTCTTCCATAGTTTAAAAGTTTTAGATAAAGTTGCAGAGAATACAGACAACACTTGGCTACGATTCACTGCCTTGATACACGACATTGGAAAAGCAAAAACCAAGCGATTTATTCCTGGGGTAGGCTGGTCTTATCACGGACACGAAGAAATTGGAGCACGAATGATACCGAACATCTTTCGCCGTTTGAAGCTACCGATGGATAAAATCGAATATGTCGAAAAACTTGTCCGCTTGCACCAACGGCCAATGGCTCTGGTCGACGATGGAGTAACAGACTCTGCTATCCGTAGGCTTGCAGCCTACGCTGGCGATGCACTCGAGGATTTATTTTTGCTTTGTCGATGCGATATAACCACAAACAACCCAAATTTAAACAAAAAGTATTTGAACAATTACACAAAAGTTTGGAAAAAAGTTCTGAAAGTACAAGAAAAAGACAAGCTCCGTCAATTTCAATCACCAGTCCGAGGCGAAGAAATCATGGAAATTTTTGGCTTACAACCATCTCCGGAAGTTGGAGTTATTAAAATTGCCATCGAAGAAGCTATCCTCGATGGTTTAATTCCGAACGAGTACGAACAAGCCAAAAAATTCGTATTGGAAAGAAAAGAAGCGTGGAAAAAACTTTTGCAGACTATAGATGTACGAGAGATAAAGAAAGACAAAGACCTAATAAAGAAACTTTTTGATTACTCCATTGGGTGACCAAGAGAATACTTTGTAGAAAAGCACCATCCTATTTTGCTATCGGTGTCTAACAACCATAAAAATTTGCACATTCGAAATATTTTTTGTAATTTTGAGTGCTCCTTTAGCTCAGTTGGCCAGAGCAGCTGACTCTTAATCAGCGGGTCGGGGGTTCGAGTCCCCCAAGGAGCACTTTTAAAATGATTTAAGCTTCTTTCTTAATAAAGTTTGTTTCTCAATATTTAGGTAGTAAATTTCCGATTTAGTTAGAACAACAAGGATAAAGAATTTTAAACACATTAACAAAATTAAGTGTTATCCTAACCCCACTTTTAGAGGAAAAAATGGTGAAGACATCTCCCTATGATGCTGATTTTTACAAAGCAAGAATTGATTCATTAAAATCTGCATCCCAAATTGTTCCATTTATTGTTAATCTGGTGAAACCTAAAAGTGTAGTCGATGTTGGCTGTGGAACAGGGGAATTTTTATCCGTTTTCGAAGAGATGGGTATACGAGATTATCTCGGAATCGACGGAAGTTGGGTTCTTAATCAAAGGTTGAGAATACCCAAAGATAAATTTTTGCCAATGAATCTTGAGGAACCGCAAGAATTGTCTAAAACTTTTGACTTAGCTATATCATTAGAAGTCGCCGAGCATCTATCAGCTGATGCTTCTGAAAAATTTGTGAAATTTTTAGTATCTCTTTCGGACTATGTGTTATTTTCCGCAGCTATTCCATTCCAAGGTGGTGTGAACCATATCAATGAACAATGGCCCGAATATTGGTTTCGACTTTTTAAAAAATATAATTACGTACCAATTGATATTTTCCGAAAAGAGTTCTGGAATAACGAAGATGTGGCTTTCTGGTATGCTCAAAATACGTTTCTTTATGTTCATAATAATTTGGTAGATTCTAACCCTCTATTCGTTAAGAATCTGGTAAGCGAGAACTATATCAATGTGGTCCATCCTAAATTACTCCAGAAGGTGGTAGAGGAGCGAGATAAACTCTACAATACAATCCCATCTTTTATTAGGAAAATTTATTCTTTCATAAAAAAAATCAAAAAAAATTAGATTAATTATTAACAATTATAAGGAAAGGATGAATTTCAGAGGAGAATGGTAAATAGAAAACTAAGATATAAACCCCATTTCCTAGCCCCTGATTTTCTATATAGAGATATTGATATAAGTTTTTAACAATTAGTAAATTTGTATCTAATTCATTACCACTGAAACTATAAATTTTAAAGAACATTGTCTCATTATTCCTAAAAAACTTTGGAAGTATCAACTTTTTATTTTCAATTATAATATGGCTTACAAAGTCACTTGGAGAAATTTCCTTTTCCGAACTTGAATATATTTTTCTTGAGAAAGGACAAAAAGACCACGCAAGAATGTCGTGATTTTCATATGAACTTCCAGTTGCCGAGGTAAATCCAATGAAAGCCCCTTCGCCATCTTCAAGACTTAATTCCGAGGCAAGGTCGAATCCATTTACTACCAATTTGGGGTCGGTAAAATTTTCTACTGTATCCAACCACACACTCAAACTTTTGTTGAAATGGTCATATCGTATCATTGCATAGTAGACTGTACTATCGGTTTTTAAAGGGGGTATCTTCGTAGTTTGCCCACGAATGTAGGGTAAAATATGCTTTGATGAATTTGGATTAATCCCATTGGAAAGTACAGCAATATGATTATCATTAGGGTCATAGTAATTTTCGATTTGGGTAGAATCATTAGCATAGGTATCAAATTCGATAGCAACAGAATTAGGTATCCCATCGTAACCGATTCCACCACCGAGATTGCCAAGTGCAAAATTGGATGAATTTTGAATAACAAAAGCAATACCATCGGCACCCGGGAAATGTTCCTCTTTGTGGTTTGGATTACATCCTTCGGAGATACGAAAACGAAAAGTAGTTTCGAAACCAAAAGCAACCGGGACTAGATGCCCTGTCCAAACTGCACCAACTTGATTTTTTGTAGCGAACGTGAGTCGAATAGCATTGTTGTAAATACCTGCATTATTTAGCAAACGAAATGATGGTATTGGTTGAAAGCTTGTATAAGAAAAGGACATAGGACCACACGAGAGACATTCGTTTCTGACCTCGTCATCGGTCAATGCTCTTTTGAAGATTTTAACTTCATCAATTGCACCAGTGAAACGAGCAGAAGTGCGCTCCTCCCCTTCGTAATTCCACCAGCTTCTACATAAAGCAAAATGCTCCATCGAGTATTGGACTTTTTTTATTATTGAACCAATTAGCACACCATTTATATATCCTTTTAAAACACTATCTTGAAACACCATAACATAACACACCCAATGCTTTCTAAATGCAAGCTCAAATGGTGCAATTAAAACATTAGTCCTGTGCCTATAACCATTTACTGCAAATTGAAGTAATAACTGAAAAACTCCATTAAATTGGTCATAATGATTCTGTATCCCTAGCCAATATCTTTCGAGATGACCGAAGAATAAATATGCATCACCATAGCTATAAGAAAAGTCTTCTTCGTACACCCACATTGAAATAGTAAACTCTTTCAATTCATGCAAGTCAATAGGAGGCAACAATATATGGTCGCCTATGTTGGCAGGGTTATCGTCTGCTCGCATATAGTAGCCTTTGCCTTGAAAATGGAGGGCATTGCCAACAACTCCCGGCACAATAGTGGGATTGTTCATCTTTACGCCATCGTAGCCGTTCCCAGTTACATCGCGAGCAGTGCCGTCGTCGAAACTCCAATGTGCAAGCAAATCATCTGCTGATGACAATTTAAGTGTCGATATGCAAAGTAAAAGGAATATCGATGTAAATACTTTTGTCATATTACTTTTCCGATATTTCACACAAAACTACAAACTTTTTTCACGTATAAAATTGTTTCTACCTCTTATGACTAAATTAGAGAAAAACAAGTATCGTTTTATATAGATACAAAAAAAGTTATTAAGTAGGAAACAACCTTAGTTTTGCTTCAACTTTAAGTGGAGTTAAGGTTTAAATGAATTATAATACATTTATTGCTTTGAGTGGACTTTCAATGCCGTGTTTTTAGATGCGCTCAAAGGGAAATTATTTATCTCATATTAAAATCATAACACTTAAATTATTTAAATTCTGCCTTTGTGATGGAGCCAGTTTTTAGATCGATTGTAAATTCATAATCATCTGGGGGTAAATCTTTGAGCATACCCTCGAGAATTGGAAATAAATGAGTAATACTTGGAGTATTGTCAATGATTTCTTTAATATTTTCCAAGTTAATTTGCGTGCCGTCATTAAAAAACTGATTTTCATTGCCGTGCAAGTACCCCAAATAAGTCTCTACAATAAAGTTTGCTACTTTGGACACATTGGCTTTGGGTAAGCCTACTTGTTTCAATAAATTTTCAATCATGCTTGATAAATTGTTCGTTAGGTGCTTTTTTGCATAAGTTTGAAAGTCGAGTCCGTTGAAGTTAAAGTTTACTTCAGTGATTTTTTCGGAACGAACCTCGGCAATTCCATTTCTTCTAATGTTTACTCTACGAATTACACAGGGCCAAGTAACTATAGAACTTGTCATTACATCGATAATCATTCCCTTTTCTGTCGCCAGCAGGCGTGCGTCGTGGGCATGGTTGTGTCCAGTAAATACCATATTCAATCCAAACTCTGCAAAAGTAGCACAAAGTTCTTCCCAATTATGCACGAGGTAATCTGGAAACAACAGACTCTGCCCGATAAAATGTTCGACAAGATTATGATGCATCATTGCAAGCATGAACTTACCTTTGCCACGACCTTCGGCTAATTTTTCCTTCAACCACTGTAGTGTTTCGATGCTAAACCTACCACCAGTGATGGCTTCTGGGCTACCATCGTTTTCCCTCCACCTACAAGCATCGAGGCAAAAGAGCCAGACCCCAGGTACTGGCTCGACAATGTAACTTAAGGAGCCGTTTGGGTCGCTCGATATTGCTTCGCTATATCCAAATTCGGCATAAATATTTTTGAATTCCTCGGCTGTTACGGTTGGAACCCGAAGGGTTTTGCTTTCGCTGTAGGACAAAGATTGTGGGTTGTTTATATCGTGGTTGCCTGGAATAACGTAAACCTTTTTGCCATGACTTTCCAAAAGCCGAAGATATTTTGCCATCAGCAAATGATTTTGCAATTCACCATCTTTGGTTAAATCCCCTGGGACCAAAACAATTTGCGAATAATCCTTTGATATCATATTGACAACTGCCCGAAGTATCGCTTCGCTTTCAACAAGCATCTTTCGGTCGGAAAGTAAATACTTGGCAAAATCTTCTCCAGAAGTTCCAAGAGTCGTGTCGTATAGGTGTGGGTCGGAGAAAATAGAAATAGATAAAAGCAACTCATTCCCAGTCGATTCGAATGATTTGGCAACTCGAAAGCTTAGAATTGAAATTATCACTAAAAGCAAATAGATTTTGATTTGTTTGGAAAAATAGGGTAACATAAACTTTTAATGAGTTGTTGAACAAGTAATTACAAAATTGGAATGTGGAAATTAGGATTTCATTTGGGCTATATAAATTTTTTATTAAACGCTAAATCAATTTTTAACCTATTCTTTGTAAATAATTCTTTAATGAAATCATTTGTGTTTTAGCGAAGGACAATATTTCTTAAAAATTTAATCATCTTTCAGAACAAAATTCTGAATATTAATTAAAAAAAAACTTCAAGCAAAAAATTTCTTAACAACCTATCGCAAATTTTGTATTTATTATTTGGGTGATTATGAATATTGCAATATTTGCTGGAGCATTGAATGAGCATCAAGATGGGGTAACAAGAGTCCTCCATCGTCACATCCGATATTATAAAAGAATGGGATATCGAATGCACTTTTTTACACCGTCTTACAACGAAGGGAATAAGCTCGAAAATGTTACAAAAATAGGCTCTATCCCCTTTCCTTTATATTCAGATTATAAGCTATCTTTGCCGTTAAGGAGGAAGATAACACGAGCAATGGAGAAATTATCGCCAGATTTGGTTTTCATTCATAGCCCCTGCACACTGGGTTTAACTGCGACTAAAGCCGCAGAGGAATTAAATATCCCAGTTGTTGCAGAGTACCATACGCACTTTCCTACTTATCTAT
Organism: Candidatus Kapaibacterium sp.; assembly: GCA_937927515.1. Classification (GTDB taxonomy): domain Bacteria; phylum Bacteroidota; class Ignavibacteria; order Kapaibacteriales; family UBA2268; genus Naka2016. Next base: position 218,371 of record CALBDO010000002.1, read on the forward strand.
CTTATTATAAAATCTCATTCTTGGAGCGATTTGTATGGCAATACATGAGATATTTATACTCCAAGTGTGAGCTTGTTTTTGTCCCATCTAAATCTGTTGAAAAGAACTTAAATGAAAATGGCATATTAAATACTGTGTTTATCCCTCATGGTGTTGATAATGATGTTTTTAATCCAAATTTTTTCAACGCTGAGTTTAAAAGTAAGCTTGGCGTAGAAGGCAAGAAAATAGTACTTTTCGTTGGAAGGATAGTTAAAGAGAAAAACATAGATGTACTTGTTCAAGCAGTGGAGCTACTAGCAAAGCGAGAGGATTTTGTTTTGGTCGTTGCTGGTGGTGGACCATATTTAAAGTATTACCAAGCAAAGACGAGGAATGCCATATTTCTGGGTCATTTAAATACAAAAGAGCTTGCACAAGTTTACGCTTCGAGCGACATTTTCGTCTTCCCTTCGGTAACAGAAACATTCGGAAACGTCATTTTAGAAGCGATGGCAAGCGGGCTACCACCTATCGTTGCCAATTCTTTTGGAGCATCTGAACTTATAAGCAATTTTGAAAATGGTATTTTAGCTACTCCCAACTCTGCAGAGGACCTGGCTCGAGCCATCGAACTTCTGCTTGATGATGATACACTCCGAAGAAAAATTGCTCAAAACGCTTACGAATTTGCTCTGAGCTACTCTTGGGAAAACATACTTAATATTTATAACAACTATTTGTTAAATTCACAAAAGAAAGCAACGCTAAATTTGGTAAATACTCCCATCGAGCAAAATTCAGTTGCAGTAAAAGAGCATTCATATTGAAGAGCGTCACTTCCTCATTAGTTTTAAAATTTGCCGAGAATAAATCCTTACAGGTGTTCTTATAAAAGCTAAACAAACAAATTCTCTCTAAAAGAGCAATAAATGTTAAAAATTTCACCCACCTGATTGATTTACATTTATATTTGTTATGAACATTTAAATCAATAACTTCTTCTCGAGATTGTACCCCTATCTTAATTAATTTTAATAAAATTTTAACAAGAAAATCCATCAGCTATCTTTTATAGAATAATCCTTTGAAGATATAAGGCTTAAAGTTCAAAAGCAAATAGAGTTTATTTGAGGAATAAACAAGAATTAAAATTTGATTAATTTGCATATTTTTAGATTATACAAGTCGTTACAAAATGAAAATATCTTTTAATTTGCTAAAGGAGTTTGTCCACCTCGCTCAAAGTCCAAAGGAAATAGCATATATACTAACATCGATAGGTTTCGAAGTAGAAGAATACATTGATTTTAATGAGAAATACAAACATTTTGTTGTTGGTGTAGTTACTTCATGTGAAAAAATTAGCGAGAAATTATCGTTTTGTAAAGTATCCGATGGTAAAAGCATCTACGAGATTGTATGTGGAGCTCCAAATGTAAATGTCGGACACAAGGTAGTGCTTGCTCTACCCGGAGCCATTATACCAAAAAACAATATGCTTATACAGCCTACGACAATTCGCGGGTACACTTCAAACGGTATGATATGTAGCGAAGAAGAGCTTGAAATTGGGGATTGTGGCACGGAAATACTTGTTCTGGATAATGATGCACCAATTGGAAAACCTTTTGCAGACTACTATGAGCTAAATGATGTAGTCTATGAAATTGGTATTACCCCTAATCGAGGAGATTGCCTTAGCCATCTTGGAATAGCTCGAGAACTCTCTGCCTATTTAGACCAACCGCTAAATCTTCCAGCTATAGATTTTGAAGAGGACAAATCACTTAATATCGATGATTTTGTTTCTGTTGAAGTCCACGACATAGAGAAATGTCCAAGATACACAGCAAGATTAATTTTCGATGTAAATTTAACCAAGTCTCCAACTTGGCTTAAATCGAGGTTGATAAAGCTTGGACTGCGTTCGATAAACGCAATTGTCGACGTTACAAATTATGTAATGTTGGAACTTGGTCAACCACTACATGCTTTCGATTTCGACAAGCTGTCGAAAAGCATGATAATTGTTAAAACTGCCTCTGATGGTGAGAAATTTGTTACGCTCGATGACAAGGAAAGAGAACTAGACAGCAGTATTTTAATGATTTGCGATGGAGATAAGCCTGTTGCTATTGGTGGGGTAATGGGTGGCGCAAATAGCGAGATTGGCCCTGGGACTAAAAATGTGCTTTTAGAGTCTGCTTTTTTCAATCCAATATCTATACGAAGAACTACAAAGAAATTAGGCTTGTCAAGTGAGTCTTCGTATCGCTTCGAGCGTGGTGTTGACTATGGAAATACCTTATTTGCTTTGCACCGAGCAGCACAATTGATAACCTCGCTTTGCAATGGCAAGCTTGCTTCGGGCTGGATAGATGTATATCCAAAACCTTTTCCAAAAAAGCAAATAGGTTTCCGCTTCGACCGAGCCAGAAAAGTTATTGGAGCCGACATTAGCAATGAAACTATGCGAAAAATTCTTCACAGCTTACATTTCAAGCCATTAAAACAAAACTTGGAACAAGTTATTTTCGAAGTGCCATCTTTTCGCTTCGACGTTGAGCAAGAAATTGATTTAATCGAGGAGGTAACCAGGTTCTACGGTTACGACAATATATCCGAGGATACAAGTTATAATATTTCATACAGTGGCGAAAATAAGAAAAACCAATTAGAGCTACCAAAACTAAGAGCAAAAATCAAAGACTATTTCGTATCTCGTGGCTTTACAGAAATTCTAACACCAAATCTGTACAGCCCACAAAAAACCAAGTTGTTCTATAATGGTGATTTTATCGAAATAACCAATCCTCTCGGCGAGGAATTCTCGATAGTACGACCAAGCATAATACCTTCCTTGCTGGAGGTAGTCAAATTCAACATAAACATTGGCAAAAAAGACTTAAAATTATTTGAAATAGGCAAGCAATTCATAAAAGACAAAAACGGCTGGAGATTTATAGAGGGAATCAACGAACAAGAGATACTTGGAATAGCACTATCCGGGCTTAGTTATCCATTTCAATGGGGTATGAACAACAGAAAATTTGATTTCTACGATGCAAAAGGTATCGTCGACCACTTCTTTCACTCTTTTGGTATAAATTACGAGGAAGATTTGACTAAATTAGAAGAGGTAGAGATATTCGGGAACGAGTATGCTCGAATCTTTATTTCCGAAGAATTCGTAGGAGCCTATGGTGCAGTTTCTGAAAAGGTGAAGAAATTTTTTGATATTGAGGAAGATATATACTTAATAATCATTAATCTGGAAAAAATATACTCGCAAGAGCAAAAACTGTCTAAATATCAAAAAATATCGCAATTTCCCGTTGTTCGGCGAGATTTGGCATTCATTGTTGATGATACAGTAGAAGCAGAAACCCTTTACAACATTATTAAATCAAGTGCTGGGGAGTATTTGCGAGATATTGTCCTGTTTGATGTTTTCAAAGGTAAAAACATCGGCGAGGGGAAAAAGAATCTTGCTTTTGCATTGTATTTCAACTCGCACGAAAGGACCTTGACAGATGAGGAAGTACAATTATGGCTCGATAACATCGTGGCAAGTGTAAAAGCAAAAGCTGGAGGAGAACTGAGAGCTTTCTGAAAGGTATAACTTATAAATAATATCAAAATGGACAAAATCGATTTTGAAGAACAAAAGATGCAACCAAGCCAGAGCCTGCAAGTTGTAATCGACAACCTTTGGACTGCAATCAAAGGATTTGTCGACAAGTATCAAAAACAAGTACAATTGAACAACACATTAAAAGAAGAAAAGAGTCTGCTTTTAGAGGAAATATCCTCTTTGAAAGAACGAGTGAATACACTTGAAGAGCGTTTAAAAGAGCAACAAGAACAATTTTCCAAAGAAACATTAGAAGAATACGAGGAAAGGATAGCCCAGCTCGAAGATGAAAATCGCGAACTCCAATTATATTACGAGGAATACAAAAAGCAGAAGGAATTTCTCGAGGGTAGTCTTTTTGGAACAACCGACTACGAAGACAAAATTAAAGACCTGGAAACACAGCTTCGGCTTGCCCAAGAAGACATTGTTCAAAAGAATAACTCTATTAATCAATTAAACAAGCAAATATTAAATCAGAAGGAACAAATAGAAGAACTGACAAATCAAATCCTTGCTTTAAAAGAGAAAGAAGAAAAGCTTTATGATGCCGAAGCAAAGATAAATGAGCTGCACAACCAGAATAAAGAAATACAAGACTTGCTGGAACAATACCAAGAAGATTTGCAGAGATTGCAAAATCAGCTTTTGGAACTAAAAGAAATTAATTCCAAGCTTCAGATTGCATTGCAGGAGCAAGCAGAACTCGAAAAGAATCTCGAACAAGTCGTGCTTGAAAAATTAGAAAAGGAAAGGGAATTGGAAAGAGTCTCCACAAAGTTAAAAAATTTGGAGAAAGATTTATCCCTGCAATTGCAAAAAGAAAACTCTATACTGCAATCCCTAAGGAGTATATTCTCGGGCGAGGTTGTAAGCCGTTGTAATTTAGAGTTTTCTGGAACAACATTATCCGATTTTGCACGATTTTCACAACAAATACCAAACAAACTATCCGAATTGTTTGAAATTATCGATAAGCTAAGTTCAGAAAACGAAACGATAATCTATGAATTGAACAATTTTAAAAGTAGCAAAGAAAGTAAAATCCAACAACTTGAGGAAGAAATTGTATTCCACAAGAACCGTATTGCTGGATTGGAAATGGAATTAACCGCAAAAGAAAAAGAATTGTTTAACCTAAGAAAAGACTTTGAACAATTGCAAAGTCTAAGCGAAACATTAAATGAGGACTATAATCAGCTCAAGTCGGAAAAAGAATTAACAGAAAGAGAGCTTTTAGAAATGAGACACGAAAGCAAAGTGTGGCGCAACCGAGTTGAGGAATTGGTTGGTCAGATTGAAATAGAACGTAAAACAATCGAGGAGCTAAATATCCAAATAGAGAATTTGAATTCTGAGTTAATTAATTTAAAACGAGCCAAGAATGAATTTGATGAAAAATATTCAGATTTACACAAGGAAATCGAAAGAAAAGAAGAATTGTTGCGTGAACTTACCCAATACAAGAACGAATTTTACAAATTGCAAGGCGAAACTAATTCACTAAAACAAATAAACAAAGAACTCAAAGAACTGAACAAAGAATTAAACAACGAGAAAATAGAACTTCAAAAGAAAATATTCGCACTCAATCGAGAGAAGAATGAAATACAAGATAATCTAATGAGAGCGATACGAGATAAAGAAAAAATCGAAATTTTATATAATGATAAAATCTTAGACTATAAAAACTTAAACGAGGAATTGACGAAAATTAAAATAAGTCTCCAAGAAAAAGAGAAAACAAAGTCTATTCTTATTGAACAAATAACAGATTTAATTGCTCAAATCGACAATTTAATTGAAATTGAAAGTTGATATGCGAACCACTGTTGCAAAAATATATATAGATAATCTTTATAACAATTTTCAAAACATAAAGAAAATTGTAGGCAGTAGGAAAATCATTGGTGTAGTAAAAGCAAATGCTTATGGTCATGGATTAATCGAGATAGGCCGTTATTTACAAGAATTTGGCGTAGATTATCTTGCAGTTGCATTTGTCACCGAAGGGATAGCCTTGCGAGAAGCTGGAATAAAAATCCCAATACTTGTCCTTGTGCCAGAAAATGATGTCTCTGTGGAAGCCTCTGTCGACTTCGACTTGGATTATGCAGTCGAGAGTTTTGAAGTTGTGAAAGCAATTTCCTCTTATGCGAAGCAAAAAGGAAAAATTGCAAAAATTCATATTTACATCGACACTGGTATGGGCAGAGATGGTATATTAGCAGAGAAGAGCATCGAGCTTGCTCAGAAATGCTTCAATCTTCCAAATATAAACCCAATTGGTATAATGTCGCATTTCGCATCGTCTGAATCAGACAGAGAGTACACTATCAAACAATTACAAAGGTTTCTGAATTTGGTTCACGAGCTAAAAGCAAATGCTTTTGAGTTTGAAATGCACCATATTGCAAATACTGGTGCACTATTTTCTGCTCCTGAATCATATCTGGATACTGTCCGACCTGGGCTTGCCTTGTATGGTTACGTTCATAATCAAACCTCAACGCTTTTAGAGTTCAAGCCAGTTATGGAAATTTGTTCAAAGGTCATATCATTACGTAGATTAAAGCCTGGAGAAAGTGTTGGCTATGGCAGGAGATTTATCGCACCCAAAGAAACAACAATTGCAACTGTACCTATTGGCTATGGAGATGGCTTACTTAAAACTTCGGAGGAAGCGCTATACTGCCTTGTAGGGGGAAAGAGGAAAAAAGTAGTAGGTGGAATTTGTATGGACGAGATAATGGTCGATGTTGGAGATGATGATATTAAATTAGGCGACGAAGTTGTTATACTCGGAAGTCAAGGAGAGGAAAAAATAACCGGCAAAGACTTAGCAAGTTATTCAAAAACAATAGTTTACGAAGTAATGACATCGTTTTCAAATCGTATACCCAAAATATATATTGAAAATGGAGTCCAAACAGACTAACTCTAACAGCCCCGAAAAAAAGGAAAAAAGATTTGGTACTTTATATATTGTCTCCACACCAATTGGAAACGACGATGATATAACAGTCCGAGCCTTGAAAGTATTGAAATCTGTGGACATCGTGGTTTGCGAGGAACCTAAAGTTGGAGCAAGGACACTTCATAAGTATAATCTTTCGCAGAAAATGGAATTACTGAATGAACAAAACGAATTAATTAAAACTCCACAGCTCGTTGAATTACTTGAAAAGGGGAAGAATCTTGCATTAGTATGCGATGGTGGTACCCCTGTTTTTGCCGACCCAGGGCTTCTCCTTGTACAGACATGCCTAAAGAAAGAAATTCCAATTAAAGTAATCCCCGGTGTCTCAAGCCTAATGACTGCCATCGTTCGAAGCGGCTTTCCCATAGACCAATTTTTATTTGCTGGATTTCTAAGTCGTAAGAAAGAAGAGAGAATACTACAACTTCGTCGACTGAGTCAAGAAAAACGCACAGTTGTACTTTTGGAAACACCATACAGACTTGTCCCTCTTTTAGAAGCAGCATCGCAAATTATGCCCGAGCGGAGAGCATACATAGGGTGCAATCTCACAATGCCGTTCGAAACACATCACTATGGCACTTTCAAAGAACTTTACAACACTTTTAAAAATACAAAATTCAAAGGTGAATTTGTCGTTTGTTTCGATGGCTCGCCCACAAGGAGTATACACAACGAGCTCCTATCTGCGACACATACGGATAAACCACCCCAAAGAAAAGACAAAACTAAACCATATGGAAAAGGTAAATCAATTTACCAAAAAAGTACCCGCAAAAATGAAAAGAAAAGCAAACAGAAAAAAAGTATCTGACCTATTCTACCTTACTAATTTTTGGTACAATTTATGAATGCATCTATTTTTTTATGTTGAACTTATTTGTTTTGGTTAAAAATAAACACAAATTTTAATATGGTCTATTACATAACGAAACGAATATTTTTTTGGTTAACATTAGCCACAATTGTTTACGCAGGTATTGCCCAGCAATATCCAACAAGTCCTTCGGTTTGGCTTTTCCCAGATGGCAATCCCCAAGCAACCCGCCACCAACCCATACCATCTTCTGAACAAGAGATAAAGAAGTTCATTGTCAAATGGCGCAACAACTCTATTGCTGGCAATATCCAAATACTTGTGGGTAATATTATTCCAGACACAAGCAAAATCGACGAGACCTTTCCATACGCACCGAATGAGATTATTGCTGCAATTGGCGGGAAATTAGTCGTAATCGACGGCAAAGGATTTACACACAAAACAAACACACGTGGTATACAATATGTCAAAAATGTTTCTTTCCTTTTCGACACATTATCTACAACTTTCTACCCGAGTCCAACATCGACAGTTGTCGTTGGCTTGGAAACGATAGAATTCGAAAACACAAAAGATACGTTGATTTACACCTACATTGCTGGCTACGATAAGAAATCCGACACAATTGCATTGCTAAAAAGATTGGTGCTCGATATGCGTGATTATAAGCCGAACGTATTTGGCTCGATGAAACCCTTCTTCGCTCGACGATTTGGTAACGACTTCCTCGTTTATGTGGCAACGAACATTTTCAAGCCTCGAGTTCCCGAGACCAATCCTACTAAACCCCCATTCTATCGTGGTATCTCTCTTTTCCCTTCCAATTATGTTTTGTATACCTTCCCAATGCCAGACATAACCGATAATTTTTATTTTCGCGTGACTTTAGGACCAGAAATTAGCTCCTCCCAGCCCTCTTTATTTCAAGAAGGTGGCAATTTTTACGCACTTCTACCAAATCAATCATCACCTAATCTCGATGTAAATATCCCATGTATCATCTCTTTGGATAAAACAAATCCACAAAAATCGTATCTCCTTGCCTATACTTTTACAAGTAATCAAATACGACAAAAGTTTCAACCAATGGAATTAAATTCAATATTGGACGACAAAGGCAAGAGACCTCGCATCCGACCAGTTTTTGTCACTTTAAATAATTCCACTACAAGGGATTCTTTGTACATCATTGTGGCAGAAGAGTATTTTGGTACCGACTCTTCATTCGGACAGTCTCGATTGCATTTGTTCGATGGAGATGGGAATGCAATAACTTTGCCATACGATATTTATACCCCTTCTTTTATTGGTAAAGCTAATCATATTTGGTCTATCTCTGTCGGTAACCTCGATGGAATTTCTACAAACTCTTTTAATCCATATTATCCAAACAATCCTGGTAAAGAAATTATTGCAACATATAGTTCCAAGAATGGAAATGTTGCAGGAAATAAATTACTCGTTTTTCGATATAACTCGGGTAACCCTGTCCCAAAGCCAAATCCACCGGGTACATTCCTATATCCATTCGATACAATTTGCACTGCAAGTATAAGTGGTTGGGTATCTGCAGTCAACGATTTAGATGGAACATCGGATAAAAAGGAAGAAATCGTGCTTGTCGACGGCTCTCGGCTTCTTGTATTGCAAATGCGAAATTATGATTCTTTTGAATTCAAAATGGGAAGACCATTCGATACTTTATTGGTGAAAGAATTTCCAAACGAAACGATAATGGATGCAATAGTTGCGGATTTAGAAGGTGATGGGAAAAATGATATTATAGTCTTAACAAATAATGCGACTTACCTTTTAGGAAGCCCGCTACCAAAATTGATTGAAGTTGTTGAACCAACATACGACGAAAGTATTGTAAAGGAATATTGTTACGGTGATACATTGAAAATCACCCTAAAATCAAAAACCAAAAGTGAATATTCCGTTAACATAAGATTTTTGCCCGGCAATGATGGTTCATATGATTATAAAAATTCGATTGTTCTTTCGAGCAATTTGCGAATTGATAAAGAAATTTCTATAGTAAAGATTCCAGTAACAAGAGAAATTATCGGAAAATCTGGCATATTATACTTTGAGAACACAGCCGATACAACACAAGTCTTCGACTCATCGGGAGTTTTTCAGTTCAATCCTCCAATTTTTGCATTCGATACAGCGTCGTTGAATCAAATCGACTCGTATAAAAGCGCAACAATACAATTCTATTCCACCTGCATTGATACAGTAACTCTCCAGTACTTGGATGAAACAAACAAGTGGAAGGATGTTCTACAAATAATTAATCCTCGGACGAGCGAAAACCGTACCATTGTATTTCCTTGTCCTAAAAATTTGAATTATCTTGAAAAGGTTGTCAAATGGGATTATCCAATACGTGTTATTTATTCAAAACTTGATTACAAACAGCAAACAGAAATTTTCTTTAAATCTATCAGCCCGGAACCATTTTCCATCGTGGTCGATTCTACCCAATCAGTATGTTGTACAAAGTATTTCAAATGGAATATTAATTGTGACACTGTTTTGGTTTTAATTTCATTCGATATTGGGGAGAAATTCGTTAAAATTGCAGAAGTACCAGCCAAGGATATGCAATATATTTTTGAACCACGAAGAAACTTTCCAGATTTTATTCACTATCGCTTTGCTTGCCAAAAGGAATGTTACCTTTCAGACACTATTCTTTATACGCGTAAGCCAAGTATCATAAACACAGTCATACCTAATCCTTTTAATCCCTTTTTAGAACAAGCGGAGATTAGTTTCATTCTACAAGGAGATGCCACAGTAACAATAAAAATAATCGACGAAGCAAACAGATTAGTAAAAAAACTGTTAGAATCAAGTCTTCGCAGCAGGGATACATACTATTGCGTATATTGGGACGGAAGGACAGAAGATAGCAAAATAGCTGCTCCAGGACTTTACTACATATTAATTGAAACAGCCGACGGGATAAAAGAAATTTTTCCTATATTTGTAAAGTAAAAAACAAATTGAGTAGAGCTATGCGAATTCTTGTTGTCGAAGACGAGAAGAAACTGGCAAATTTCATTAAGCACGGGCTCGAGGAAGAAAGATACATAGTAGAAGTAGCAAACGATGGCAACAAGGGCCTCGAATTGGCTATGAATAATCATTACGATGCAATACTACTCGATGTTATGTTGCCCGGTAAAGATGGTTTTACTATTCTTCGGGAGTTGCGAAATGCTGGAATCTCTGTTCCTATAATGATGTTAACCGCACGTGGTGCAACGGAAGACCGAGTTATGGGCTTGGACTTAGGTGCCGACGACTACTTGCCAAAGCCGTTTAGTTTCGAAGAACTTGCAGCAAGATTGCGCTCGATTCTTCGGAGGACAAGCCCAGAAAAATCAACAAAACTGCAATGTGGAGATTTAATTCTCGACACTGTTACCCATTTCGCTTATCGCGCAGGTAAAGAAATTGAATTAACCACAAAGGAATATGCTCTTTTAGAATACTTAATGCGCAACAAAAATAGAATTGTTAGTAGAAGTAGCATCCTACAACACGTGTGGAAACATTCCTTCGACCCAGAATCCAACATAATCGATGTCTATATAAAAAGGCTTCGAGAAAAAATCGAAACCGACCCAAACTCTCCACAATTAATTCAAAGTATACGAGGTGTCGGTTATAGAATTAAAGAAGTTGAAGTAAACAGCTCGGACAATGAACGACAATGATGTGTTTAATGAGCTTTTGGAAAAAGTTCAGAGCAATCTCCCTGAAATTCAGAACTTGTTCAACAAGTACCAAAGTTATTTTTTCCCACCCCGGAAAGCCGAATTTTTCTGCCTCGAACTAAATGGCGAAGCTGGAGAATTGGCTAATGCCGAAAAGAAAATCTGGAAGGGCAAATCTGTCCCAATAGAAAAGCTCGAAGAAGAGGCAGCCGACGTATTTATTGCTCTTATGAACTATGTCAATGCCAGAAATATAAATATTGCTACTGCTTTAAAATTGAAACTACAAATAATCGAGGATATAAGACGCTCGCTGAATCAAATTGGCGAGGACTATTGACATTTCTTACAAGCTCTAAAAGCTAAAATTTTAAAAGCAAAATTACCACTAACAAAATTGCTGGAAAAACAAACATTATGCTGTCCAACCGGTCGAGAAAACCTCCGTGGCCAGGTAAAATTGCTGAACTGTCTTTAACGTTGAACTCTCGCTTGATTTTCGACTCTGCCAAATCCCCAATTTGGCCAACGACACCGATAATCGTTGCAAACAGAAATTGATATGCCCCCGGTAGATTTAATCGAAAAATCCAGTTCAATAGAGAAAAGCTCAAGACAGAACCGATATAACCGGCAATAGCCCCTTCCCATGTTTTATTAGGACTGGTCCTGGGTGCAAGCTTATGCCTTCCAAAGGCAACCCCAAAGAAATATGCAAAGCTGTCGCATAACCAAATCGTACCCAATATTACTATAAAAAATTTGGCTGCCCAATTGTCATCAAGTGGATTTTGCAATAAAAATACCTTGGGCAAAGAGCGAGATTCTACAAAATTGATTAGCGTAGATTCGAATAGTGGCAGAAATCTAATAGCTAGTAAAGTAGAAAACACAAAAGATATCCAAAGTGCACCAAAAACTGTAAAAGACACTCTAAGAGTAGTGGCAGAGTTCCTATTCCATACTTGAACAAATAGGTACATTGATGGAAGTAAGCACACAACAAGTATTAAAACCAAAAAAATATCGAATTTATTTAAGGATAATTCATTTTGAATGAGAAGGTAGAATAAAGTTTGAATCAAAGTAGAAAAAAACAACCCAGTGAAAATGCTTGGACTTATGCCTTTCTTTTCTGCAAGCTGGTAAAATTCCCAAAGTGTGAGATTTGCTAAAAGTAGTACAACCAGGAAAAAAACAACTCCACCAAGAAACACGACTGCAATAGTCAAAGGTATACCAATTATAGCAACAAGAATTCTTTTTTTTAACTCACTCATAAAAAGGGATTTAGCAATTGTTTGAAAAAACTATTTGATTTTCTCCCAATATATTGTTCTTCGAAGTTCATTTACCCATTCGAGGTAAAGTTTGTTTTGTTTATAGGCAGTGCAAATCTGCTCGAGTTCACGATAATCAGTTTGCGGGGATGGTCGGTGCGGAGGTATGGTTCTTTTTTTCAGTATTATGTGGTAAGACTCGACTGGATGGGTTTTATAAAGCACGGGCAAGCTAACTTGACCATCATCCAAAGAATCGATTATAGAACGAATGTTCTCTGGTAGGTCTGTAGTAGGGAAACGACCAAGAAAGCCACCGGCGCTCCGAGTTTCAACCTCATCAGAGTATTTCTTGGCAAGTTCTTCGAAAGATACACCTTGATAAAACAGATTACGCAAAGAGTCTAAAAAATCCTTCGTTCTTTGTATTTCAAATTCCGAAGGTGTAATTTTGAAGAGAATATGCCGAACAAGAATAGAGTCCTTTGATTTGGCAAGAACTTGCGCAATATGAAAACCCAGAGGTGTTTCAATCGGGGGTGAAATTTCGCGCAATTGTAAATTAAACACGACTTGTTCAAACTCTGGGAAGAATTTACCCCGAGGCACCCATCCAAGTTCACCATCGGCGTCTTTGGTGGAATAATCCTCACTGTAAAGTTTGACATACTTGGCAAAATTGCCAGTTAAAATAATAGAATCGCGAACGTTTCGTGCAAGTTCAAGTTTTCTTCTTCGGATATCCTCCGAGGGCACAAAACTTCGCACTATATGATACAATTCAACCTGTTCTGGAATAGTTGGCAGAGAATCTTGATATTTTTCAAAGAAATCCAATATCTCTCTTTCGCTTACCTTTACTCCACCAAATTTTTTTTCTTTAATTTTTTCTACAAGTAGAAATTTCTTTATTTCATCTCGAAATTCAGCTTTCAGCCGTGCAATAGACATTCCATAAATGTCTTCTATTCTTTTCTCCGAGCCATAATATTGAACAAGCGCCTTCAATCGAAACTCCCACTGCTGGTCTATCTCTTCATCCGATACTGTTATCGAGTCTTCCTTCGCTTTTACCAACACCAACTTTTCATTAATTAATTGTTCCAATATTTTATCTTGCAAAACTGGGTCGTTTGGATTTAAACTTGGCTCTTGCTGAGCTAGCACTTGGGCTTGTGCAAGCACATCTGAGAAAAGTATCATTTCATCGCCAACAATGGCGACGATTTTGTCGAGAGGTTGACCTTCGAACTGAGATGTTGCTGATGGGGTTAAAATTAAATAAAAAGCAAAAATTGCAAATAATAATATCATTTAGCTACGATTTCTGTTTTTTCAAATTGTTGACAACCGACATAAGCTTTTGTTCAAAAATCTTAACGGGAATTCGTTTCTTCGCACTCTCCAGCCAATTTTCAAGTAACTTTTTCTGCATAATTTCCTGGACTTCGGTAGCGAAATCGGGAATTGCCTCCTCGAAAGTTTTCTCACGCTCTGGTTCATAAGAATTAACACGTACTATGGAATAGCCGTTGTCGTAACTAAATGGCCCTAGTATACTGCCGGCAGTGGCACCCAATTCTTGTAATTTCTTTGCCATGTTATCATTTTTAGTGGTAATCTTTCCCCAGTAGCCTTTCTTTTCTCTTAAATTCGCTCTTTGTGTGTACTGAGAAGCAAGCTCTTCGAAATTCGAGCCATCCTTCGCCAATTGCAAATATATCTGATTGGCAAGAGAATCGCTTAGAACATAAATTTCATTAATGTCGTAGGCAGGATATGTCTTGTACTTGCTTCTGTTTTTTTCCCAATATTGCCGAGCAAGCACTGTGTCGAACTTCAACTTTTCCCAAACCTCCATCGCCTCTACTTTGAACAATAAAATCCCATCTCGAAATTCTTTGACAATTGCAGCAAATTCTTGAATCTCATTTTCAAGATTTTCTGTTGCCTTGTCGATGATAACTGGATAAATAATTTTCTTTATCGCATTAGTCAAACCAGTGTGATTCAATGGTGTGGTGCGAAATTCTATTTTGGTTTTCAACGTGTTTACAAACTCACCAACGGTGTACAACTTATTAAGAACACCGAACATCACATCCTTGTTGAGCTCCGAAGGAATGTTTTTAAACCAAGCAGTATCGAGTGTTGTTTTGGTGGTATCAACAAATGAGAGTAGTTTTCTCAGTACCCCGTCATTGATAAAGAATCCATACTTAATTTGCAGTTTTTCAATAAGTTCCTTTTTATCGGAATCAAAATACAAGCGCTTGTAAGTCCTTTTCAAATCTTCTTTGTCTTCTTCCTTGCTAAAGTAACCCGTTGAATCTCTGCGTATGATGTGATAACCAAACTCTGTTTTGACTGGCTTAGAAATTTCGCCATCTTTAAGAGAAAATAAAACTTCTTCGAAAGTAGAATTAAAGAATTTCCCCGAGGGTTCGAGACCCGAGGAGCGAGAATACCAGCCTCCGAAATCCCCACCACGCATCGAAGATGTTGGGTCGTCGGAGTTCTCCTCGGCTAAAATTTCAAATTTTGCGCCGTTTTTCAACAAAAAGTACAAACTGTCGGCTTTAATGAATGCAGAGGCAGAGTCTCGGTCGGGTGTTATTGCCACAAGAATATGTCGTCCTTTGACTTTAACTCTCGGCTCAAGTTGGTTCAACTTTATGATAAAATATCCAAACTTTGTTGATATTGGATAGGGATAGAACTCGCCAGGTTTCAGCGAGAAAACTGCATCTTCGATTTGCCTTTGTACCTTACCTCCTGTCAAATAATTTAGCACCAAGCCACCTCGCTCGGCAGTTTCTCGGTCTTGGGAGGAGTCTTTCGCCAATTTTGCAAAATCTGCACCGTTTTTAAGCATCTCGATTAAATTTAGAGCTCTTTTGTATGTTATCGAAGTATCGGGATTATCAGCGGGGAATTGAAGGAAAATGTAGGAAATTTTGGCATCCCATTGACGATATTTCAACATTTTTTCAATATTAGGGGTAGTTAGTTCTTTTTCAAAAAAATATGTTTCGGCAAGCAATCTACGATTGGTTTTTATTTCCTCCACTATAGAGGAGTCTCTGTCCAAACCTCGAAATATAGCATCGTTTACTTTCAAACGATATCGAACATACAAATTAACAAAATCCATTAGGCTATCTTTCGGCAATTGGTGTAGGTAAGCATTCTTCTTTGAAAGATTCTTCAAATAAGCTTTCTCTACCTCGTTGTAAGTTATTTTCTCGTTTCCGACTTGTGCAATTACGGTTTCTTTGACATCCGTATTGGGCTTCGTACCAACTTTTTTAGGTTTCTGCTGGCTATATGAAAGGAAAAACGAAAGACTAAAAATTGTTGCTATCCAAGCAATATAACCAAAAGCCGATTTCATAAATATCACCATAAACAAAAAAACAAAATTAAAAAAATTTAGGCAATCTTATTAGATTTGTAATTCAATACTTACAAATATTTGATGAATTTATTCAACAAAATTTTGGATTTGTTCCTTTTTAGGATAGGGGTCGAGGAGCAGGACGACGGTAGGGTTGTGCCAATAATTACCACTGGTTCAATCGTTTGGGGAATCTTGCTTAGGACTGCGGTAATCATTATGTTAAGTTTTTTATTAATGAGCATAGTCGAAAATCGAAGGTACTGGTGGGTTACGTTGCTATTTCTGTGGTTGCTAGCTGCTTATCCAGGCTGGAAACAATTTCAGTTTTACAAAAAGCATTTAGCGGAAGTTACAGAATCAACGCTATGCGGTAAATGCGTGCACTTCGACGAGACCAGCCAATTATGTAAACTTTATGACGAACACATTTCCGAGAATTACATCCCATGTGGCGGG
The DNA here is from genome assembly GCA_937927515.1 of Candidatus Kapaibacterium sp. Lineage (GTDB taxonomy): Bacteria > Bacteroidota > Ignavibacteria > Kapaibacteriales > UBA2268 > Naka2016. Next base: position 234,657 of record CALBDO010000002.1, read on the forward strand.
GTCGATTGGGAGCCAAAGCCCTTTGAAAAAGATGAAGAATAAATTTTCAAATAATAAATTTTAAGTTTCGTTAGTATTTTTTTTGAGCTTTTTAAAATGATACTTCCGATTTACAATGCATTTCATCCAATTTTGAAAACAAAAACAAAACAAGTGCAAAATATCGATGAGGAAATACTTTCGCTTGTCGACAACATGTTCGAAACTATGCACTTTGCCGAGGGGATTGGCTTAGCTGCCAACCAAGTAGGAGCCTCTTTGTCGCTTTTGATTGTTGGCGACATTTTCGACGAGAACGAAAAGTTGCTACACCCAAAAAAAGCATACATTAACCCGGAAATTCTCTCCTTCGGCGAGGAAGTCGACGAGTTCAACGAGGGATGTTTATCTGTCCCCGAACTTCGTGAAGTTGTCGTGCGACCCACCGAAATTCAACTTCGATACTACGACATAAATGGAAAAGAACATAATGAAACAGCCAATGGCCTTTTGGCAAGAGTACTTCAGCACGAGATAGACCATCTCAATGGTATTCTTTTCTTCGAGAGAATCTCGCCTATTCGTAGGACTTTGATACAGAACAAGTTGAAAAAAATCAAAAAAGGACTTATTGTACCCGACTATCCTATGGTTTTACCCGACGGTACCCTAACTAAAGTTCATTCAAGCGAAATCAAAGTTTAGAAAAAATTCTGTTCGGCTATTTTTTAACTTGTTTAATTTCATATAATTAAAATTTACCATTTCTTAACAAATTATTTCTAATATTGTATTTTTTAATTATTTATGGAAAACACAAAAAATATTCAAAGTAGTGGCGAACAAATAATTGCTATAGTCGAGGACGAAAGTGATATTCTCGAACTCGTATCGTTGCATCTAAAAAAGCATAATTTTAAAGTACGAGAATTCCTCGATATATCATCATTCTATCGTTATTTAAATTCTGAGCTACCCGATTTGGTGATATTAGACCTTATGCTACCAGATGCAGATGGACTTGAAGTATGCAAATACTTAAAAAACAATGAAAATTATCAACACATTCCAATCATCATTCTAACTGCTCGTGCCGACGAAACAGAAAAAATCCTTGGTTTAGAGCTTGGCGCAGACGATTACGTAACCAAGCCATTCTCCCCACGCGAACTCGTTGCAAGAGTAAAAGCAGTCCTAAGAAGAGAAAAGAAAGAGGAAATCCCTAATGTAATTATTTTTGGCAAGATTCTGAAAATCGATTTACCAAAGTTCGAGGTATACGTCAACGATGTCAAAGTCGACCTTACACCCAGTGAATTTAAAATTCTAACACTTTTGCTTAAAAGAAAAGGATGGGTCTTCTCGCGGGAAAATATTTTGGACGAACTTGGCTCGAGCGACAAAGGCGTATTGGACCGAACAGTCGACGTTCATATTAAGAATCTTCGCGAGAAGCTCGGACCAGCGGGAGCATTTATCAAAAACGTCCGAGGGGTGGGATATAAAATCTCTGAAGACTAATAATGAAAAGATTTTCCTCGGTAGTCTTTGCGTCTATCATTGTTATCGTTTTTGTCTTTGCCATTGTTTTTATTTATCAAACATTAGTTACATTCAAAGATTTCTTCATTGACTTCCAAATAAAGGAACTCTCAAGATTTAATAATGTTGTTGAAAATGAATTAATATCACTTATCGAGACCACTGGTTTCAACAAATTTGCTATTTCAAGGGTATCGCAACATTTAGACTCATTGATAAATTTACGAATTACAATAATAGATTCAACAGGCAAAGTACTTGTTGATACCAGAAAAAGCGAGGATAAACTAGATAATCATCTAAACAGGCAAGAAATTCAAGAGGCACTAGCCAAAGGCGAAGGATTTTCACATCGATTTAGTACAACATTAAAAGCCGAATATGTTTATTATGCAAAGAAAATCCATCTCTCCGATGGAACAACTTTTTTTCTGAGGGTTAGCGTACCAAAAGAAAATTTGAATGTCTTTTTCATTAAACTTCAAAATCAAATACTTCTGATATTTGTGTCTTTATTTGCATCGATAGTCTTTCTTTCCTATATTCTTTCGCGTACACTGACCAAACCTATCATAGAATTGATTGAAGCATCGAAAAAAGTGGCAGAGGGCAATTTCGATGTTCATCTCGACGAGCGGGGCGAATCGGAGATATCTTTCCTTAAACGAAACTTCAACGAAATGGTAATCGAAATGAAAAAAAATCTGGACCAAGTGGTCCAACAAAGAAACTTTATGAATAATCTAATAAATTCACTGGACCAAGCCGTAGCTATCATTGATTTCGATTTCAACATCATATTTGCTAACAAAAATTACAAAAGCATTGTCTTGCAAAATGAAAACATCTCCAGAATTCTCGACCTTGCTAATCAGGATGCAATTCTTAAACAAATTAATGATGCTATACTCAAGAGGAAATATACTACAATTGAATTAGAGACCAACGAAAAGACCTATCTTGCTACTGTCAAACCACTTGAAGACATAGAACAAATCATCCACCTACTCTACGATATTTCGCCGTTGAAAAAAGTGGAGCATATCAAACGGGACCTTGTTGCAAACGTCTCTCACGAGTTGCGAACTCCACTTACTGCTTTGAAAGGCTACATAGAAACACTCGAAGAGGAAGTACCCTGCGAGCAATTTCGCTATCTCGAGACAATTAAGAAAAATACAGAGCGAATAATTCGCATTGTCGACGATTTACTCAGTTTGGTCTCGCTCGAGGATACATCCGTCAAATTAGATGTTACAGATGTCGACCTTTGTAAACTTGTTAATCAAATTATTCCAACTTTTAAACAAAAACTCGAGCAGAAACAGCTTGGCATAGAGGTTATCTGCGAAGATGATTTTCCCATTATCAAAGCCGATGGCTTCCGCTTGGAGCAAGTTTTCATTAATCTAATTGACAATGCAATTAAATACTCCGAAAAAGGCACAATCAAAATCCAACTACAACGAAATGATGAGGAGTCGGTAAAAATTGTTGTCAGCGACGAGGGTATTGGTATTCCGAAAGAACACCAAGACAGAATCTTCGAGCGTTTCTACACTGTCAATAAATCCCACTCACGCAAATATGGAGGAACTGGCTTGGGTTTGTCCATCGTCAAGCATATTATTTTACTTCACGACGGAAATATACAAGTCGAAAGCGATGTCGGCAAAGGAACCAAGTTTATAATCTACCTACCGACGAATTAATCGACTGCGTGTATTAAATTTGCATTTTTTACGCAAGCTAATTGAAACTTAGCGAAAACCTCGACAAAGTTGCTTGGTCATTATTAGACAAAGGATTGTACGTCCTCTACGGATTTGTTGTTATTTTGCAAATACGAAAAATCGAGCCAGCTGAACTTGGCCTTTATGGTATTCTAATTGCTTTACATACTTGGATTTTCGTCGTTGCCGATTCACTATTCCTACAATCAATCATTCAATTTGGTTTCGATGCCAAAACCGAAAGACGCGCAAACTCTTTTTCTTTGATATTTCTTACTCTTTTTGTTGTTTCATTCACATTTGCTTTTTCGTTTTTGGCAAATTTTTGGATAGAATTCTTCAACGAATCTGGTTTGGTGAAGGTTGCTATATTTCTTCCTTGGCTTTCAATACTCACAATCCCACGCATCTATTGTTTGAAATTTGCATACAAGCATTCCAATATGTTCAAAGTCTTTATTGTCGACGCAGCTTTTTTCATTACTATGTCCTTCCTAACTATTTTTTTATTTTTTACCCAGCCTACCTTTACTTTTTACACCTTGATAAAAATCTATCTCACAGGCACAGTGTTAAGTTCTTTTGTTGCAATTATCATTTTGAGGAAACAAATTAGATTAGGCTTCCTTGGAGATTTAAGAATCAAAGACTATTTTAAATTCGGCTTGCCGATGATGTTCCTTTCTTTATTTCAAAGCATACCAAGGCAACTCGATGTACTCTTTCTTCAATATTTTTTCCAAAGCAAGACTGTAGGAATTTATTATTCCGCCAAGACACTTTTCCGCCTGTTCGAAGAAGCTTTGAATGCTGGTTATAGCTTGGTATATCCTACTGCAGTGCGATTAATTGCAAAAAATCGCAAAGACGAACTCGAAAGCTTAATAATTAAATCGACTTCTTTTACATTTCTGGGTTTGATTTCTCTCTTTATACTCCTCGAATTTGGTGGTTCCTCATTTTTCATTAGATTTTTTCTTCCAAATAAATATCTACTTTCGGTCGATTTCTTTAATGTAATGTTGGTATCTACTTTGTTTATGCCCCTACAACTTTATGCTTCGATTATGATTGCAGAGAAGAAGTTAAGATTGGTGGTAATTTATTTCTTCTTGGCTACATTGTTCTCTGTTTTGGTCTTTGTTGGAATTGGTGTAATTAAACTTGCCACTCTAATGCCTTTGGGCTTAGTTGCCTACTATTTTATTATCGGGACTTTAGTTTATTTTCAATTAAGGAAAGAACACAATTACAAGCTTATTTATTTGTTTCAAAGTATAAAGGATATTCTAAGTTTTGTTCAGTACAAATTCAAAAGTAAAGATTAAATTTATAAATCCTCTTTACGCAATAAATTATGACGAAATTTTACGATTTCGATGTACGATGATTTTCTACTTAATTAATCGCGAGACATCATTGAAAATGACAAAAATCATCAAAATCACAAGCAAACCTATTCCGATATTTTGAATAATCAACTTTGCTTTTATAGGTAATTCTTTTCGGGTAATTCCTTCGATTAAGATAATTAACAAGTGCCCACCATCGAGTGCGGGTAGTGGTAGAATATTTATAATAGCAAGAGTTATCGATAGAAGTGCAATAAAATTCAGAAAATAAACTATTCCCAAACTTGCCTGTTGCGAAGCACTCTTTGCAATCATTATAGGACCACCAATTGATTCACGTGCAGAGATATTTCCTTTAAAAATCTGCGCAACAGAGGAAAAGAACAAAGATGATGCACGAATAGTCTCTTTTAAACCATTGCCGACAGCTTCGAAAACATTGTATTGTACTGTATCTTTAATGCCAGCAAAATGAAAACCCGGGTAGAAACCCAACTTGCCATCAGCAGTTGGTATCACAGTGTCGGAGAGAATCTGGTTTCCTCGCTTCCAACGCAAAAGTATAGGCTTCGATTTGTTTAATGAAAGCAGGTAGGTCAGCTCGTCGAAAGCATTGATTTCTTCTTCATTAATTGCAAGCAAAGTGTCGCCAGATTTTAAACCAATTTTACCAGCTGGGGCAAGAGTCTCGACATCCCGCACGTACACAAAAAATTTTTCGGGTGAAAGACCTAAGTTTACATCTCCTTTCGCTATGTTCTTGACAATTTTGTCTCCGTCCAGCAATAATTGCAAAGTGTCCTCCCCGCGCAGAATAGTTAAAATTTTAGCCCCTCCAAATTTCTCTAAGGATAGCCTCTGGATAATATCGTTCCAACTATCAACTGGTTTATTGTTTATTGCAAGAATAACATCTCCGATGCGCAAGCCAATGGATTCCGCAAGCGAATTCTTTTGAACGTAGCCAACTTTGGTAGTTTTCCAAAGCACTTTCCCTTCGGAAAGTGAAATAATTGAGAACAACAAAATTGCAAGGATGATGTTCATTATCACCCCTGCAGAGATAACAAAAAGCTTGGCAAGTGTCCCTTTGCTGCGAAATTCATATTCTTTCGGGGGAGCATTGATAAAGGATTTATCAAGGCTTTCATCTATCATTCCAGCAATTTTGACGTACCCACCAATTGGTAGGATACAAATTCTATAATCGCAGTATCCATTTGATTCAAAATCATCTGGGAGTTTTCCAAAGGAAAAGCCAAGGACTTTATTGAAACCCAAAAGTCGTGGACCCATTCCAATGGAAAATACGTCGACGCGAATTCCAGCAAGCCGTGCTGCTATGAAATGCCCAAGTTCGTGAAATAGGACAAGAACTCCAATTACAATGATGAAATACAAAATGTTTGTTAAAAATTCCATAAATCAGTTCAATTTATCAATAAAATTTTGGGTTATTTTTCTTGTAATTTTATCTATTTCAATGATTTCATCAAACGAAGGATTTACATTGTGCTCGACCTTTTCCAAGGCATAACTAATACACTTTGGTATTTTGGCGAAAGAAATTTTTCCTTCAAGGAAATTCGATACAGCGGTCTCGTTTGCAGCATTCAGTATTGCAGTAGCATTTCCACCTAATTTCAATGCATCGTATGCCATACGCAGGCAAGGGAATTTTTCCGTATTCGGCTCGTAGAAGTTTAAAGTAGTTATACTCAATAAGTCCAATCGAGGAAAGTCGTACCGCAGGCGATTTGGGTAATTCAAAGCAAAAGAAATTGGGATACGCATATCCTGCGGTCCCAGCTGTGCCTTTATAGAGCCATCGACAAATTGCACCAAAGAATGGACAACACTTTCTGGATGAATAACCACTTGAATTTGTTCTGGATTTAAATCGAATAGCCAATGAGCTTCGATAACTTCGAATCCCTTGTTCATCAATGTTGCAGAGTCGATTGATATTTTTTTACCCATAGACCAACGAGGATGAGCCAATGCTTCGCTTACCTTTACAGATTCTAAGCTACCCGGACTGGAATTGAGAAATGGTCCTCCAGAAGCTGTAAGAATAATTTTTTCTACCCTGGTTATTTCCTCGCCAAGAAGGCACTGAATAATAGCATTGTGTTCGCTATCGATTGCAATAATCTTTGCACTTTTCTTCTTTGCCAATTCAGATATATATTTCCCAGCCGCCACCAAAGTCTCTTTGTTTGCCAAAGCTACATTCTTTCCGGACTCGAGAGCAGAAATAGTAGGAACAACTCCCGAAAATCCGACTAACGCAGACACGACCAAATCCACCTCTTCTGCGGATGCAACATAGGCAAGGCCTTCCTCCCCGTAATATGTTTCAATTTGAAAATTGTATTTACTTTTAAAATCTAAGTAACTACCATAATCGGTAATTACAACACCTTTAGGATTGAACTTTGCAATTTGCTCGGCAAGCAAGTCTATGTTTTTATTTGTCGTTAAATACAAAACATTGAAAAGCCCATCACTTTTCTCTACGACTTGCAAAGTTTGAACTCCAATAGAACCAGTCGAGCCCAGAATAGTTAAATTTTTAATTTTGGGAAAGCTCGTCATAACTTACAGCCAAAAATTCCTTTGTAATATCCTTGTCTTGTTTTATTGATTCAAACTTAAATTGGTCGAGCGACAAACTTTCGTCGACAACAAGCTTAATTCGTACGAAATATTTAAGCATAAGCTTTGTTAGTTTCGAGATGCTTCCATCAGTCAAATATTCGGCGATATGTGGATGCACATAAAGTCGGAGCCGAAATTCTTTTGTCTTTGATTTGAAATTCTTCAACCATCTTTCAATTTTAGTCAAGACTTCTGCTTTTGTAGGAACTCTTCCAAGCCCTTTGCAAACTGGGCAAACTTCTGTCACCTTTTCAGAGATGTTCAAATTTATTCTTTGTCTTGTAATTTGCATAAGAGAGAGTTCGGTCAGCGGAAACACCACAGCTTTTGCTCTATCCTTTTTCATTGCTCGTCGCATAGCAAAGTAGATTTTTTTCCTATGAATTGGGTCGTGCATATCGATAAAGTCGATGATAATAATTCCAGCCAAGTCGCGCAAGCGGATTTGACGAGCAATTTCGTTTACAGCTTCCATATTTGTTTTAAAAGCATTTATTTCCTGGGTTGCCTCGCTTACAAGTTTTCCAGAGTTTACATCAATAATGAACATTGCCTCGGTCTGGTCGATAATTATCGAACCACCGCTCGGAAGAGGAACCTTCCTTTGTTTGGTCAACTCGATATCCTTTTCAATCTGGTAATAATCGAAAAGTGGTGTTTTGCCCTTGTATAGCTCGACACGATTGATGAACTCTGGAGAATAATCCTCGAGGTATTCCACAATTTCCTTGTACATTTTCTTTGTATCGACAACGACTTTATCGATGTCGTCTCGGAAAAGGTCTCGGATGATACTTGTGGTCAGTTCCATATCTTTGTATAGTAGCATTGGCTCACGTGCATTAGTCATTTTTTTCTGAATTTTTTCCCAAGTCTCTTTTAGCTTCGACCAATCGGTTTCGAGCTCTTCGATTTCCTTGCCAATGGCTGCGGTTCTAATAATACATCCAAATTCTTTCTTGGTTACATCAGCAGCGATGCTCCTTAGGCGTTTCCTTTCTTGAGGAGAATGAATTTTTCTCGAGACACCAATAATTTTGAAATCGGGAACAAGCACGAGATATCGGCCCGGTATAGTAATTCTTGTTGTAACTTTTACCCCTTTATTTGCAAAAGCTTCGCGTACCACTTGCACGGCTATTAATTGATTTTCTTTTATGTCGAGTTTCAAGCTTTGTTGATTTTCTACAAAATTGTAGTTACTTTGTTTATCAGGCGTGCGTTTACCTTTTGATTTTCCATTTTTCTTACCATCTAAATTTTCTATTAAAGAGTCAATTTCATCTATTATTTTACTTTGAACATCAGTGATTTGGTTCAAATTCTCGTTTTTTTCATTTTCTTCCTCCCAAATAATCTGTCTGAACCTTTCATCAACGTCGGAGAAATGCAAAAATGCATTCTGTTTCAATCCGATGTCGACAAATGCTGCGTTCAAGCTCGGTAGAATTCGTGTTATCTTACCAAGATAAATATTACCAACATTCTTTTCCTTGTCTGGCGTTTCGACAAAATACTCAGCCAATTTGCCATCTTCGGTTATGGCTATTCTATTCTCATTTATAGCTGAGCTAATAAGAATAACTTTTTTCATTATAAATCGACCATAAAATCTAAAAATTTACCGACACTATAGTATTGACGAAACATTCTTATTAAAATTTCTAATTTTTTGATTTTGTTAAACTAAAATACATAAACCGACACAAAGCATAGAATTTAGAAAATTTTATTAAATTAATTGGAATTAATTGGTAGAAAAATGAAATACTTGTTTTATTTGTTTCTGCTTGTCTTGGCACTATTAGAAACCAAAGCATACGAGGAATACGACAACCCTTTAAGAAGAGCACTGGAGTTCACAAGACCGCGTGCCTATCCTTTCGATAATGTGCCCGACTATGCGCGCCAGAATGCTTTCAAGCAAATGGAGGAGCTTTCCAACAAATTTCTTCCTTTCGTTTCTCTTGCAGAACAGCCCAAATGGAAACCAATTGGCCCGTTCGATATTGGCGGGAGAATTAAATCGATTGTGTTTCATCCGAGAAAAAACGGTTGGGTCTATGCCGCAGCCGCAGCAGGTGGGATTTGGTTCTCCACTGATTACGGAAACATATGGGAACCTATATTCGACTTTGAGAATGGAATAGCCTTTGGTGCTCTGGCAATTGATGCCAACAATCCAAATGTGCTTTATGCAGGTACTGGAGAATCTGTTATCGGTGGTGGAACAATTTACCTTGGCAATGGGCTTTACAAATCTACTGATGAAGGAAGAAATTGGAAATTGATTGGGCTCTCGGAAGTTGGTGCTTTCTCGAAAATCTATGTTCATCCCAGAAATTCAAACATTGTTGTTGCCGGGGCAACGATACGAAAGCCAGGATTTTACCTCTCCACCGACGGTGGTCTATCTTGGAATAGACTTTTAGACAAAAATATAACCGATTTATCAATCAACCCACACAACGAAGCAGAGTATTTCGTTGCCGTTAATGGTGATGGCGTATACTTTACTTCCGATTTAGGAAAAACCTGGCTAAAACGTAGCAATGGTTTCGAAGCGGGAGCGGGCAGAATTTCTGTTCAATTTGCTCCCTCCAACCCGAATATTGTGTATGCCCTTTTGGATGTAAGTTCACAGGGATTAATCTATCGGTCCGAAGATAAGGGCTCGACCTGGACGCTTGTTTACCGCGGTTCAACAGATTTCTTCCGCAATCAAGGGTTTTACAATCAGTTTATCGAAGTACATCCTACAGACCCCAAAATCGTACTTGCCGGCGGTATCGATATCTACCGGTCGAGCGACGGGAAGAATTTCACCAACGTCACAAATGGGTACTCGGGCGGAAGAGTACATGTCGACCAACATTGTGCAGCATTCTCTCCCATAAACCCAAATATCGTTATGATTGGAAATGATGGTGGGGTGTATCTTTCCACCGACGCTGGCATAAATTGGCAAGCCAAAAATAATAACCTGCAAGTCACTCAATTTTATGGTTTCGACATAGACCATACGAAACCCAATATGAATTTTGGAGGCACCCAAGATAATGGCACCCTTGGCACCAACTCGGATGAAGATTGGTACTTCGTTGCTGGTGGCGATGGCTTTCGAACTGTTGTCGACCATACAAATCCTTACATAATCTACGGGCAATCGACACCTGGTGGCATCATCAAACCATTCAAAATAAATTTGCAAACTGGCCAATTTTCATATATAGACAAAGGCATCGACTTCAACGTTGGAGTTTGGGACCCACCGTTGATTATGGACCCATATTATAATTATATTCTCTATTATGGTCGAGATAAACTTTATGCTACTTACTCCGGTGGCTCAAGTTGGGAGACACTTCCTACACCAAAGGTCAATGGCCGATACACCGCAATCGGTATCTCCCCTGTAAATTCGGAAGTAATAATGGCTGGAACAAGTGGCGGGGACGTAATCGTCACAAAAGATGCTGGCGAGACCTGGAAAATTGTTTCCAACAATGGTTTAGTAAATCGCTGGGTAACTGATATCGAATTTTCCAATCAAAACCCTGCGACTGCTTTCGTTAGCTTCTCGGGTTTTTACACACCGCATATTTTCAAGACTACTGATTATGGCGAATCTTGGGTCGACATTAGCAAATCTCTCCCCGATATTCCTATTAATGCCATAGCAATACATCCTTTCAACGATGATATTATCTTCGTTGGGACAGACATTGGAGTATTCGCAACATACGATGGTGGGGCTAATTGGTTTCCATTTGGTAATGGGTTGCCTCGAAGCCCTGTCACAGATTTAAAGTTCTCGAAATACCAATTGACTTCTGCAACTATCCCTTTGCGGGCTGCAACACACGGTCGCGGTATATGGGAGGCAACTATTCCATTAGAGGTTATAAATAACTACGAAATCACTTCCCCTGCTGGTGGAGAAATTTTTGTAAGCACCACTAATCAAGTCATTTCCTGGTATGGTTTCGTTCCTCCAGTTAAAATTGAATACTCCCCAAACGATGGTATCGACTGGTATACTATTGCAGAGAATGTAGCGAGCTCTCCAATGCTGTGGAAAATCCCTAACATTTCTACTGGCTTCGCAAGAGTGAGAATCACTTCGCAAAGTAATCCAAATCAAACGAAAATTTCAAATACATTCACAATATCATTGGTAGATAAAGGTTCTATTTTAACACAAACAAGCGTAAATGTAATTCCTTATGGAATTGCTTTTGATGGGAGAAACGGACTCTGGGTTACAAGTTTCAGTTCAAACCAGTTACTTAAACTTGATGCACGAACTCTCACAAGGATTAAAAACATCAAGCTTCCGGGCGACAGTCTCTTCACAGACATTGCATACGACCGTGAAAGAGACATCATATATATTCATAGAATGAATAGCACAAGTGGTAATGGAGGGTATGTTTTGGTGGTGGATACAAATGGCAACTTGATTCGTCAATTTGTCAGCCCCGCAAATGTTTATCCCATTGGCATAGAAGTTTTCGATGGAAAATTGTTGCTCGGCGACAGGGACAAGAAAGACCAATATGGCAAACAAGTACTTATGATTGTCGACCCAAATACTGGAGCCGTGGAAGCAACCTATCAAAATCCTTATTCAAAAACTTATGGTCCGAGAGGCTTGGCATACGACCGGCAAAATTTCGTTTATCAGATAGGGACACACTTTCCAAACGCTGGGGCACTTACAGAAGCGGTAATAAGTAGAATTTCTAAACACGACCTGAGCAAAGAAGTCGAAAGAATTAATCTTCAATCTCCAACAGGTATTATTAATGCTCGGGGGATTGAATTCGACCCGCAAGACAAAAACTTTTGGGTAACGGATTACTCCGGTAATATTTACAAAATAGCTGGTTTCGATTTAATTCTTTCGGCAGAAAGTATATATGAGAGACATTTTGAGCCTAATTCCAAAAATGTAGAAATTTATCCAGTCCCAACTAAAGACTACCTATTTATGAAAATCCCGTCCAACTTGTTTACAAATCTATTAACTATCGAAATTTACGACCAAATTGGTTCATTGATTTTACAACGTGAAGTAAACAAAAGTGGAAGTTATTCCTCAACTATAAGAATAAACACTAATGATTTGTGCTCTGGTATATATTTTGCAGTTTTTAGATTTTCCGATGGCAAGAGTTTAGTTGAAAAATTTTTCGTGGTGAAGTAGAAGATGTTCTTAAAAAAATTGCAAAAGAAAGAAGAAGAGACTGGGCGAACAAGTGCGGATAGATACTTAATCACCTATGCAGATTTAATAACTTTGCTGTTAGGTTTATTCGTTATTCTGTATGTAACAGCGCGTGTCGACGAGGAAAGATACAAGGAATTTGCAAAAGCATTTTCCGAGTTTTTCAAATCCAAAGATGGCAAAGAGATATCCGGAGAAGGATTAAGTCCTTTTTTAGGTGTAAAAAAAGGCATACCCGAACCAGTTTTGCCATACGCAGACCGGCGCAATTTGAAAGAAATTCAATCAGACATTGTTAAAAATTTAGAAAACTACCTGCAAAGGGGAGAAATTGCAATCGAGGCAAAGGGGGCTAGCCTCGTGATTACATTGCCGGAGAAGCTTTTATTTAAATCTGGCAAAGCCGAGATTGAACCAGAGGGAGAAGAAGTTATCTCTCGGCTTGCAATAGCTCTTTTTGGACTTGCACGAGACCAAGAGGTCGCAATAGATGGACATACCGACAGCGACCCAATCCGAAGTTTCCGTTACCCCTCGAATTGGCACCTCTCAGTTGCCAGAGCTGTAAATGTTGCTTTTCTTTTAATTAGCAAAGGAGTACCAGAACATTCCATTGTTGTACGCGGTTTTGCCGACCAAAGACCTATTGCTGATAATGCAACCCCAGAGGGCAAAGCCAAAAATCGTCGCGTAGAAATTACAATCTCGGAGCAAAAACCCAATGTTCCAAACACAAAAGGTTACGAGGCAAATGAAAAAGGTCGTTAAAATTGTTGCTCTTTTTGCAGCATTAGGAATTTCTTGCAATCATTACATTGCTTTCGCTCAATTCATACCAGAACCAATTTATATTTTTGAACTACCCACTGCAGGCGTGCTTCGCAAGGGGGAATTTTCAGTCGAATCGAACTTTTTCAAATTTGGTGGACTACGCCTCGCATTCAATCTCGCCCCTTTTAAAAATTTTATCTTCGGAGCTTCTTTTGGCGGTACCTACTTAATCGGAGTATCCAAAATACAATTTCAAAAATACCCCGGCATCCTCCTAAAGTATCGCCTCATCGACGAAGAAATGAGCTTTCCCGCTATCGCTTTAGGAGTATCAACTCAAGGCTTCGGTCCGTTCTATGGTAATGAAAATCGATTCGAAACATTCTCCCCTGGTGTGTTTCTCGTTGGAAGCAAAGCTTTTAAAAACTATCTTGGTACGTTCGACCTACATCTCGGATTCAACTATTCCTTCGAACCAAAGCCTCGAGATAGGACAATTAGCTTCTACGTTGGACTTTGCCAAACAGCATTGAATTTTATTCGATTAAATTTGGAATATAATGCAAATTTGGACGAAGGGACAAACATTATGTTGAAAAACAAAGGTTTGTTGAATTTTTCAATTGATTTCTTTTTGAGATATAATATCAAATTTGGGATTAGTTTAAAAGACTTACTTGGAAATTTAAAAAACACTACTTCCCCCGAGAGAAACCTATTTTTTCAGTACACTGGTAATTTTTAAAATTCATAATTTTATTTTTCAGAAAGTTTACAAACTTTAAACAAATCGATGAAATAATTACAACACTCCATCGTTAGGAATTTTCATTCAGCTTACGAGTAAAGATGGAAAAGAAAAGATTATTAGTTGTCGAATCGCCGGCAAAAGCTAAAACAATTGATAAGTACCTTGGCGAGGACTTCGTCGTGCAAGCATCCGTGGGGCATATAAAAGATTTAAAAACACACACACTCAGTGTCGACATAAAGAATGGATTTCAACCCATATACCAAGTACTCTCTGGCAAAAAGGAGATAATCAACAAATTAAAATCTGCTGCAAAGCAGTGCAAGGAAATCTATATTGCAACGGACCCGGACCGCGAAGGTGAGGCTATTGCCTGGCATATTGCCGAGGAAATTCGTAAAGAAAACTCAAATATCAAGCGAGTACTTTTCAATGAAATAACTCCAAAAGGAATTAAAGAGGGGTTGACCAATCCACGCGAACTCGACGAAAATCTTTATTATTCTCAGCAAGCACGTAGAGTGCTCGATAGATTGATTGGCTACAAGGTCTCTCCATTTGTTTCGAATGCTTTGGTAAAGAAATCCGAAAAAGCATTGTCTGCTGGTAGGGTTCAATCTGTCGCACTGCGTTTGATTTGCGAAAGAGAATTGGAAATCGAAAATTTCGAACCATTTACCTATTGGAACATATTAGCCAATTTTGCCGCCGGCAAAAATTTGATACCTGCAAGATTGGTCGAATTCGATGGAAAAGTCATAAAAAATCCCGAAGGTTCGAAAAAGCCCTTACTGCACGAATCTGAGAATGAATATCAAAAAAGATTAAGCAAATTTCTTTTCATTGAGAACGAAGCCCAAGCAAATGAACTAATTGCAAGAATCAAACAGGTAGATGAGTTCAAAGTTGCCAAGGTCAGCAAGAAAAGAATAAAAAAGTCTCCAAAACCACCATTTATTACCTCAACGCTCCAACAAGAAGCTGCGCGCAAATTGGGATTTTCGAACAAACTTACGATGCAACTCGCTCAACGCCTATATGAAGGTGTTCCTTTGGGCACCGAGGGGAGCGTTGGCTTGATAACCTATATGCGTACAGACTCGGTTCGAATCAGCGATGATGCAATTAACTCCGCAAGAGATTATATTTTGAAAAAATTTGGGGAGACGTACCTACCCGAGAAAGCAAACATATTTAAAAGCAAAAGCTTAAATGTCCAAGATGCCCACGAAGCAATTCGACCTACTGATATCAACCGCACACCCGAGTCATTAAAGAATCTTTTAGACAAAAATTTGTACAAATTATACGAATTAATTTACAATAGGTTTGTTGCATCGCAGATGAAACCAGCTGAATACGACCAAACTCTTGTCGAAATAAAAGGAGGAGAGTTTCTCTTTCGCACTTCGGGAAGTGTTTTGGTTTTCGACGGATATTTATCGATTTATCAAGAGGAGGAAAGTGAAAAATCCGAGGAAAACAATAACGAGGAGAGGACTAAATTACCTGCTCTCGAGGAGAATCAAAGCTTAAAATTGAAAAAGATTGAAGCAAAGGAATCGCAAACCACAGCACCGGCTCGGTACAATCAGGCGAGCTTAATCAAAGAACTCGAAGAGAAAGGTATCGGTCGGCCAAGCACTTACGCAACAATTGTCTCTACTCTTTTAGAGAGAAAGTACGTCGTTTTGAAGAATAAATCCTTCCAGCCTACGGAATTAGGTCGTGAAGTATACCAAATATTGATTAAACATTTCTCCGACTTTTTTAATGTACAGTTTACTGCCCAAATGGAAGAGGAACTTGATACCATTGCAGAGGGAAGCAAAAAGTATTCAGAAGTTGTTAGCAAATATTACGAACCGCTTGAAGAACTTTTGGCAAAAGCTAAATTAGAGGAAAATCACAACGGTGTAACCTGCGAGGTTTGTGGTGCTCCGATGGTCGTGCGTGTGAGTAAATACGGCAGATTTCTTGGCTGTACAAACTACCCTAAATGCAAAAACACCAAACCGCTGTACGAAGTGGTTGAAAAAGAAGAGCCCAAAATTGCAGAGGGGGTTTTCTGCGATTTGTGTGGCAAACCAATGGTAATAAGGAAAAGTAAGAGGGGCGAATTTTACGGTTGCATCGATTACCCAAATTGCAAAGGAACCAAACCCATTAAAAAAGATAGAGCTAAAACTCAATTCAAACCAATTCCAGTTAAAGACGAGAAATGTCCAAAATGTGGAAAAGAAATGGTTCTTCGGCTTGGTTCAAATGGTTACTTTTTATCTTGCTCTGCCTATCCCAAGTGTAAAGGCTCGAAAAAAATCACCAAACAAGAAGCACAGAAATACTTCGCAAGCGAAGAGCAAACTAAATAACTCTACTTTGTTGTTTTTACCTAAACCAAATAATAGACTTCTGGGCTTGTACCAAGCTCTGGCTTACGACGGATAGAAAATCTATTGGCTAGCACTTTTCGCACCTCGGAGCTTGGGTCGTCTAAATCTCCAAAAATTAGTGCATTTGATGGACAAGCCTCGACGCAAGCAGGCATCTGGCTACGCGAAAGTCTCTCTGCGCAGAAAGTGCATTTCTCCACAACACCTCGGGTCCTTGTTGGAAATTGTGGATTAAACTCTTTTAAGAAAGGACGTGGGTCGCGCCAGTTGAAACTACGCGAACCATAGGGGCAAGCTGCAACACAATATCGACAACCAATACAGCGATGCCAATCCATCATAACTATCCCATCTTCTCGCTTCCAGGTGGCTTTCGTGGGGCAGACATTTGTACAAGGTGGATTATCGCAATGGTTACACAATAATAAAACCAGCTGGTGCTTCATCCCTTTTGGTAG
The DNA here is from genome assembly GCA_937927515.1 of Candidatus Kapaibacterium sp. GTDB lineage: Bacteria > Bacteroidota > Ignavibacteria > Kapaibacteriales > UBA2268 > Naka2016. The sequence goes on from CALBDO010000002.1 coordinate 251,527, forward strand.
ATAAGGATTCTCCTGTGTTACAAATGCATTGTGAAAGTAATCCTTCCAAATCCATTTAATTTCATCTTTAGGATTGTCAAACTGAGGAACATTGTGATAAGAATGGCAAGCAACAATACATTTATTGCAATTCGGTGATTGCTCGCACTTTTCTAAATCTATAGCCATTGCCCAGCGTTTGGCTTTCAATCCACTGGAAGGTTCATCATTTCGCTCAGATTGTGAAATCAAATCCGACGTAAATTTCGTTGCAAGAGCAATACCACCGCCAAAGCTTACAATTTTTATGAAATTCCTTCTATCTATCATCTGCTACCTCCTTTTGGTTCAATGTGACAATCCCAGCAATATGGTTTTACATCCAAATAATTATGACATTGGTCGCAGAAATTTTTCTTATTGCTGTGACATTTCAAACAAGTAAGCGTCAAGCTCATTTCCAATTTATTGCCATTATGAGTTAAGATATTACCATTACGAACAACATATCTCACATTCATTCTTACAACACTGTCGCGCCAGCGATTCAATAAATCCATATGAAAATGGTTCATATAATCTTTTGCTTCTACACATTCTTTTGCATCTTCGGGATAGACAAGCTTGGGTTTTACTTTGCTTTCAGCGGAAGTCAAATTCAACCAAATAGGCAAGGTGAAAAAACCAGTAAAGATAATTAAACCAATTGTAATCTTCCAACCATCGTAAAGTTTCATAATTTCTCCTCCACATTATTCAAAGGATTCAAACGAAGGTCCACTTCGCGTGGCTTCTCCCCAGTCATAACGAGGGCATTGCCAACCATTTCGTGTACTCCACCAACTTCGAGACCTGGGACCCAAAATTCAAACAAAGGCGGAAGGTTTGCCTTGTCTATTGCGCAAATGCATAAACAAATGTTAACACCATATTTATCGCGAACAAATTTAGCGGCGTTTGCACGTGGAAATCCACCACGCATACGCATTTCAAAGTTCTCGTCTGTACCAATTCCAGAGCCACTTCCACAACAGAATGTCTGCTCTCGAATTGTGTTGTCGGGCATTTCGGTGAATTTACGCATAACATTTTTGATTATGTAACGGGGTTCCTCGAGTAGTCCCATCCCGCGCGAAGGGTTGCATGAGTCGTGGAAAGTAGCATGCCAATGGTCATTTCGGCTTGGGTCGAGTTTGATTTTGTTGTGGTAAATCAAATCTGCTGTAAATTCACAGATGTGAACCATCTTGGTCGACTTTGCGTTTTCAAATACGGTGCCAGTAATTGGCGAGCGGGGAACTTCGAGGAAATCTGCCGGACCGTTCATTGTATCCATGTACTGATGAATTACACGCCACATATGCCCACATTCCCCGCCGAGAATCCACTTTACGCCAAGCCTCTTTGCTTCTGCATATATCTTGTTGTTCAATCTTTTCATCAACTCGTGAGAAACAAAGGAGCCAAAGTTGCCACCCTCGGAAGCATAAGTGCTGAAAGTATAGTCCAGACCAATTTCATGAAAGAGCATCATATACCCCATAAGTGTGTAGTAATGAGGCGTTGCAAAATAATCTGCTGATGGAGTAACAAAAAGAATTTCAGCACCTTTTTTATTTATGGGAACATCTATATGAATTCCTGTAATTTCTTCGATATCTGCAGCAGCCATTTCCAAGCTATCTTTCATACCGTGGGGTTGAACTCCAAGGTGATTGCCAGTGCGGTAAGAGTTTTTCACCGGCGTCATAATCCAATCGATATTCACACCAATTAAATTCATTAGCTCGCGAGTTAGAAAAGTAATTTCGGCAGTGTCGATGCCATAAGGGCAGAAAACCGAACACCTACGGCATTGTGTACACTGATAAAAATAGTAGAACCATTCCTTGAGGACATCGAAAGTAAGTTCGCGAGCACCTACCATTCGTCCCATTAGTTTACCAGCGGTAGTAAATTCCCTTCTATACACAGAGCGTAGAAGCTCTGCACGAAGAACTGGCATATTCTTTGGGTCGCCAGAGCCAAGAAAGAAATGACATTTATCTGCACAAGCTCCACATCGCACACAGATATCCATGAAAATTTTCAACGAACGGTATTTTTCCAATCGCTCTCGAAGCCCTTCGAGAATAATTTCCTGCCAATTCTCTGGTAATTTCCAATCGGGGTCCGTCACTTGCCATTTTCGCGGGTTCGGCTGGTCGAGATATATCAAAGCCTCTTCACTCCCAGCATAATTGAATGTACCTTTACGAAAGTCTACGGGAACATCCATCCAATTTCGATACTTAGGCTTAAGGTTGAATGTTTTAATCAATTCTTCAGGTTTAATTTTGCTCGACATATCAATCCTCCTTTTCTACTGGAATACCTGCTGCAATCATTTTGTCGCGGAACTCTTCTTCGTACTCCTCGTATGTATGAACAGGCACATCATAATTCCATGGATTGATGTGCCTCTTCATTCTATTGTTGTTTGCCAAATTTCTCGTCGGCGAAAGAAACACTCCCCCAAGATGCACTAATTTGCTCAACGGGAAATAAATAAGCAAAGTGCAAACAAAAAAGAAATGAATAGCAAACAACGGACTGAGCTTATTTATTAATTCTTGGCTGACAGCTTGAAACGAGAGAACAGACACAGTGAATTCCTTTACTGCAACGAGGTCTGTCTTGAAAAAGTAACGAAGCAAAACGCCCGTCGTAGCAATACCCAAGATAAGAAGCAAGGGAAAGTAATCCGATGGAAGCGAGATAATGCGAACTTTGCTATTGAAAATTCTTCGCAAGAAAAGAAAAGTTAATCCAGATAGGATAAGTACATCTGTAATATAGATTATTGGCAATCCTACTTGAAAGAAGCCATCTATATTCTGAAGGAAGCCGACGAAACTTGGAATCGGCTCGGTGAAAAATCGAAAATGCCTGAGAAAAATAATCAAAAAAGACCAATGAAAAGCAAGGCTAAAGAACCAAAGCCATTTGTCTACCGAGTAGACAAGGCGGTCGTCTTTGAACTCTGCTCGTGTATTGCGGAAAAGCGAGCGAAAGAATAAAATTTCGAGCAACATTCTACCAAGTGTTCCCAAAGCAGAGCTTGGGTTATCAAGCTTGTTTTGGCGTATCCAAGGTAAAGACTTCTCCTGCCCACAAGTTGTTGTTATTCGGAAAGGAACTGGGGACCGTCCCCATCTTAAAATCCTAATGATTAGACCTATGACAAATACTGCCAAAGCAACATATGGCACGTATGCCATAAAAAATACTTTCAGAAAGGGGACAATCCCAGCTATCCAACCTACAGCAAGCACAAGCAAAAATGAAATTAAAGAAATCCCTAATCCCATAACCAACACCTTCTATTTATTCTCATTGTTATCGTCTTTCAAAGAAGAGTACCTTTGGTTTAGTCTTTCAAGTATTTTCCCATATTGATTCCTAAGCTCGTTTTTTTGTATCTCGGCAATAAGCTGTTGTATTTCTATGAACTTACTTAAACTTTTTGCAAGTAATTTGTGATAATAAGGAATTGAATTTAAAATCTGTTCATTGTTCCCAAAGAATTTACTCTCTTCGATGTATCTAGTCCAAAGATACTCGAAAAAATTAACCGTTTGCCATGGGTCGGTACACTGCGAAGTGCGAATTTTTAAAATCATTGCTAAAGCATCATCGAACTCCTTTGATTCAATACTGCCATTGCTTATATTTTCAAGCAATTTATGAAGGTTCTGATTTAGATTGTATCCAACGGGATTTGTAAATGCATCTTCTTTCTTCATAAAATAATTCCTCGATGGCTCTGGGTAGCTCTCAACAATCCATTTAAACCAATCCTCTGCCAAATTGCTCTCGCAAGATTTTATGTACTCAATAAAATTCATATAATATTTTCAATTAGGTATATCTAATTTAACATCATAGTCAAATTGAAACTTTTAGCAAAGATGGTTTTGTATTTTTTTTGTTGATAATCTAATTAAAATCAATAGAATACCAAGTCGACGAAGTAACTGCTTGAGAGGCTAGGCGATAGTGAAATTGGGTTGGGAAATTTAAACTATAAAAAAAACATTAGAGGTGGGCTTAGATTGTCCTCCAATCGACACGCTCGAGATATTTAGTGTCGATATTTCCAGCCAAGAAGTCCGGGTTGCTCATCATTTTAAGATGAAAGGGAATCGTCGATGAAACACCTTCAATTACAAATTCTTCGAGTGCTCTTTTCATCTTGGAGATTGCTTCCTCTCGTGTCTTTCCCCAAGTGATTAACTTAGCAAGCAGGGAATCGTAGTAGGAAGGTACAACATATTCCTGATAAATATGAGAGTCGACGCGCACTCCATGTCCACCGGGAAAATGCAAGCTTGTGATTTTACCGGGGGTCGGGCGGAAGTCATTATTTGGGTCTTCGGCTATTATTCGGCACTCTATTGCGTGAAATTTAGGGTTTTCCATGGATAAACTTAATTTCTCGCCTGCAGCTATTCGTATCTGTTCTTTTATCAAATCGATGCACAAGGATTCCTCTGTAACTGGATGCTCGACCTGAATTCTTGTGTTCATTTCCATAAAGTAAAAATTTAACTCATCATCTACGAGAAACTCAATAGTTCCTGGTCCAATGTAATCGACAGCTTTTGCACCTTTGATAGCTGCCTCGCCCATCTTGTTTCGCAATTCTGGTGTAACAATCGGCGACGGTGCCTCTTCGATTAATTTCTGGTGTCGGCGTTGAAGAGAACACTCGCGCTCGTTCAAATGTATAATATTTCCGTATTTGTCGCCAAGTACTTGGACCTCTATGTGCCGGGATTTGCCAACAAGTTTTTCGATGTATACATCGGTGCTACCGAAAAAACTACCAGCCTCGGCTTTGGCAACGCTAAAAGATTTGACAAGTTCATCTTTGTCGCGAACGACACGCATGCCGCGTCCACCACCACCAGCAGACGCTTTGATAATGATTGGATAGCCGATATCTTCGGCTATCGCAAGTGCATCCTCGAGTGATTGCACCACACCATTACTTCCGGGAATGACCGGAACACCGGCTTTCTGCATTGTTTCCTTTGCAACAGATTTATTACCCATACGGGAGATAGATTCCGGTTTGGGCCCAATGAAAACAAAACCCGAGGCTTCGCAAATTTCAGCGAAAGTGGCATTTTCTGCCAGAAAACCGTAGCCAGGATGTATAGCATCTACATTAGTTACCTGTGCAGCAGAAATTATTGCAGGGATATATAAATAACTTCTTGAAGGAGATGGTGGACCGATACAGACAGCCTCGTCGGCAAATTTTACAGGTAGAGAATACCTGTCTGCTTCGGAATAAACAACTACGGTCTTAACACCTAATTCTTTGCAAGCACGAATAATCCGAAGAGCAATTTCACCACGATTGGCAATTAATATTTTTTTAAACATAAAATTGCCTTAATCCGGCTTGATTAACATCAATGTTTGGTTGTATTCAACCGGTTTGCCGTTTTCGACGAGTATTTCAACAATGGTGCCAGCGACATCACTTTCAATCTCATTCATAACTTTCATTGCCTCGACGATGCAAAGCGTTTGTCCGGGGTTCACGTGTGTTCCCACTTCTACAAATGGTTCTGCTTCGGGCGACGGGGCACGGTAGAAAGTGCCGACTATAGGTGAGTTTATTTTATGTAATGTCACCGATGGAGTTTCTGTTGCAATTTCTTCTTTTCTGTTCAGCTCCTTTTTATCTAAAGCTGGTTCTTGTATTAAAGTAGTAGGTTTCGTTCCCTCGACTTGAAAACTCGATACTAATGGAATGTTTTCCTGTGGGAAACTTATCTTGCGAGCCAGCGAAATTTTCAACCCGTCTTCTTCTATAGTTAATTCTGTTAAAGAACTTTGGTCGAAGATTTTGAGTATTTTTCTAAGGTAATTTAAATCCATATCTATTCCAAATTTATGATTCTTTTATGCGTTCGACGTATTCTCCAGTACGAGTATCGACCCGCACCAAATCACCCTCGTTAATGAATATTGGAACTTGGATTGTAACACCGCTTTCTAACACAGCAGGCTTTAGAACATTTGTGGCAGTATCTCCGCGTACCCCGGGTTCGGTCTGCACAACTCGAAGATTTACGTGTGGTGGGAGCTCGACACCAATAGGTTGGCCATCGACGAAAGCCAACTGCACTTCCATATTTTCAGTAAGATAATCTACAGCTTTGCCAACCAGTTCCATATCAAGGGGGATTTGCTCAAATGTTTCAGTATCCATAAAGAAAAAGTTATTCCCATCACGATATAGATATTGAAAATCTTTGCGTTCGACGTGGACAAATTCAATCGATTCGCCCGAACGAAAACGATACTCACTCAATCGTCCCGTTTTCATATTCCTCATCTTTACTTGATAAAAAGCACGTAAGTTTCCGGGCGTCCTATGCTCAGATTCAAGAACAATGTGCAATTCACCGTTGAAATTGATTACTGCCCCGGGTCTTAAATCCGATGTTGTACCCATTCCCATTATTACACCTACGAATATCTAGTACATACATAAAAAGAGGTGCCAGCCGGATTCGAACCGACGTAGGAGGTTTTGCAGACCTCTGCCTAACCACTCGGCCATGGCACCAACTGTATTACAAAATTAACAAAAAAATGATAGATACCAAAACAAATTACTTGAATTTCCATCTTAATCTATTAGTATTAAACTAGTTGGAATTCTGATGGCGCACATTGATTACGAAACATAAAATCTTTTTCAATAGAAAACCGTGGCAATTTTATTTATAAATTTGTTTTTTAGTAAGTTCAAGCGAGAATGAAAGTTCAAATTACGAGAATCACTCATAAATTCAACGACTTGCCACTACCAGAATACAAATCGATTGGTTCAGCAGGGATGGACATTTGCGCAGCAATCGAGGACGAAATTACACTGCCTCCCGGCGGGATTGTGCTTGTTCCTACTAATTTAGCAATTGCGCTACCCCAAGGGTATGAATGCCAAGTGCGTACAAGAAGTGGTTTAGCTATAAACCACGGTATTTTCGCATTAAACTCACCAGGGACAATTGATAGCGACTATCGTGGAGAAATAAAAATCATCCTTGCAAACTTTAGCCAAAAGCCTTTTACCATACGTCGAGGCGACCGTATTGCTCAGTTAGTTGTAGCTAAATACGAAAGAATTCAATGGGATGAAACTGATAAGCTTCCAGAAACTACTCGGGGTGCCGGTGGTTTTGGAAGCACTGGTTTATAGAATAAAAAGGAGGTGAAAATGAATCCACGTAAGCCCATTTTAAGCGAGGATTGGCTTTCTCTATGGTTGGGACTTTTTATTTTTCTACTCTCGCTCGGAGTTATTTTCAATCTTGACTTACTTGGCTGGGGTATTAAAACCTCCACCTGGGTAAATCTTTCCGATGCTTTCTCGACTGTTTCAAAAAATTACGTTGGTCTATCGCCAATCGTTTCAATTGTACTTACATATTTGTTCCTTTTAATCGTGGTCGGTTTTGGGAATTGGCTACTTGGTGGAAATCCAGTAAAGTTTTTCTATGCTTTTACAATAATTTTCATCATCAGCTTCGCTTGTTGGGTCTTGGGCAACCAAGCAAATATTGCCGCAACGACGCCTTCGGAATTTCAAAAATTTGGTATAACCTGGTCGCTGAAATTGACTGGCGAGGCAGGATTTATCATTGCTCTTGTTGTCGGCTTGCTCGTAAGCAACTTATTCCCAAAATTTGCAGAAAGTTTAAAACCAGCTGTAACCCCAGAGCTTTACGTTAAAACAGCAATTGTTATCATGGGCGCCGGCGTAGGTATCAAAGCTATTGAGAATGCATCCCTTGCATTTTCGATTGTATTTCTCGGGTTGTGTTCCATTTTAGCAGCATACCTAATATTTTGGTCTGTTGTTTATTACATTGCCAGAAAGTATTTTAAGTTCAGTCGAGAATGGGCAGCCCCGCTTGCTTCTGGAATTTCAATCTGTGGTGTTAGTGCTGCAATTGCCACTGGTGCAGCAATTCGTTCCCGACCAGTAGTTCCTATCATGGTATCGTCCTTGGTAGTGATTTTTGCCGTTGTAGAGTTATTAATTTTACCATTCCTTGCTCAACAATTTTTATGGAACGACCCACTTGTAGCTGGGGCTTGGATGGGTCTGGCTGTAAAAACCGACGGCGCTGCTACGGCAAGCGGTGCAGTAGCCGATGCCCTAATCCTGGCAAAAGCAGCAGAAAATGGGGTCCTTTATCAAAAAGATTGGGTCTTGAACACTGCAACCAATGTTAAAGTTTTTATCGACGTGTTTATTGGAATCTGGGCTTTTGTCCTTGCTTATATCTGGACGAAGCATTTCGAAACAGACGACAAACGCAACGGTAAAGTACCAGCCCGACAAATCTGGGAGCGTTTCCCGAAATTCGTTATTGGTTACATTCTAACATTTTTAATCTTTCTCGTCATCGGCTTATCCAGCCCAGAATTTGTTAAGAAAACAATTGTAGAAACAAAAAAAGTTGAACAAATCGATTCCAGTGGCAATGTGCAACAGGTAGCTATTCAAGAAACTAAAAAAGTCCCCGGCGTTGGTGTTCAATCCACAAACCAGGCAAATGTATTCAGAACTCTATTCTTTGTTTTAACTTTCTTCACAATTGGTGTGGTATCAAACTTCCGCAAACTTTGGGAAGAAGGGATTGGTAAACTCGCCGCTATATATATTATTGCGCTTTTTGGTTTCATCATTTGGATAGCATTGTTTATCTCTTGGCTATTTTTCCACAATGTTCTACCACCAACTATATCTGGTTAATCAAAGGGTGAAAAATGGAAGAGAATACAAAACTTTCAGAAGAAATCAAGAAAATCGAATACGAACCACTACTTCCGATTGAGAAGAAACTTATAACTTGGAGCATAATAAGTGGTATTGCTCTTATTGTAATTTTATACCTTGTCAGTAGATTAGTAATAAATTAAGCTAAGAGTAAGTTAAATCATTAAAGCTACGAAAAAATTTGGAGAAAACAACGAAGTGTCCGTAAATGCAACATAAGGAGTGTCCTATGATGGACACTCCCTTGTCGATGGGTGTATAAAAAATATAGTATGAGCTTGATACATCTCAATAGTTATCAATCTGGGCTCTTTGCAATCGATTCGAGTAATCTATGTAAACAGTTTTCCATTCTGTGAATATATCGAATACAGTCCAACCACCTTCTCGATGTCCATTGCCCGTACCTTTTACACCGCCGAATGGCATATGAGCCTCTGCTCCGATTGTCGGAGCATTGATATATGTTATTCCCGCTTCTATATCCCGAATTGCAATGAAAGCATCATTGATATTCGTAGTGTAAATTGAAGAAGATAGCCCGTAATCCACAGCATTGGCAAGCTCGATTGCATGCTCGAGGGACTCGGCTTTAATAACAGATAGAATTGGGCCAAAGATTTCTTCTTTGAAAAGTCTCATCTCTGATGTTACATCGATGAAAATAGTAGGCTCGAAGAAATAACCTTTGGCTAAATCACCATCGGTTGCTCTTTTGCCACCGCAGACAAGTTTAGCACCTTCCTCCAATCCAATTTTAACATATTCTTCGCAGGTAAGCAATTGCTGTTCGTGTATCACTGGTCCAACATCTACGTTGGGATTTAAACCATCTCCGAGCCTTAACTTCTTTGTCCTATCAACAAGTAATTCTATAAACTTTTCGTAAATATCCTTGTGAAGAATTAATCTCGAAGTGGCTGTGCACCGCTGTCCAGTAGTTCCGAAAGCACCCCAAATTACGCCATCGAGGGCAAGCTCCATATTTGCATCGGGCATAACAATAAGAGGATTCTTCCCTCCCATTTCCAAAGAAATACGCTTATTCAAACGACCGCAAATCTCCCCAAGTTTTTTCCCAACCTCTGTGGAACCAGTAAAGCCAATTACCTTTACATCGGGATGCTCCACCAACATATTTCCCATATAGCCTTTTCCAAGTACGACATTGAATACTCCCGGAGGCAAGCCAGCTTCTTCGAGCACTTCTGCAAAAACAACGCCGCTATGTGGCACATCCTTCGATGGTTTAAAAACAACAGTATTTCCGGCGGCAATTGCAGGTAAAATTTTCCAAGAAGGTACTGCAATAGGAAAATTAAAGGCAGTAATAACACCAACAACACCGATGGGTACTCTGAACGAGAGATTGGCTTTGTTTGGTAGCTCGCTTGGAGTATTGTACCCAAACAACCTACGAGTCTCCGAAGCAGCATAGTAAGCAGTATCGATGGCTTCCTGAATGTCGCCACGAGTTTCGAAAACAGGTTTTCCCATCTCTCGGGTCATAATTCTTGCAATTTCTTCCTTTCTGCGAGCAAAAATATCCCCTGCACGCTTGATTATCTCGCCACGCTTTGGGGCAGGAACAAGCCTCCATTTCTTGAAAGCCTCTTTGGCAGCCTGTACTGCATCGTCGACATCTTCCTTGCCTGATTCTGGAAACTCACCAATAATATCCTCTGTATTTGCTGGATTAATGTTTAAAAAATACTTACCGCTCTTGGGTTCGACCCACTCACCACGTATGAAATTTTTAAATCGCTGCATACTACCTCCACATTTGTTTTCAAAAAATACAAAATAAAACAAATATTTTGATTATGCACCTATGTAGCCCAACCGAGCAAGACTTGTAAATCTATCCTCGGCAATTATTAAATGGTCGAGTATTGGAATATCTATCAATTTTCCAGCATCGACAAGCTTTCGTGTCATTTCCAAATCTTCGTGCGATGGAGTACAATTCCCCGATGGATGGTTGTGAACGAGAATAATAGAAGCGGCAGTTTCCGTAATAGCAAAACGAAAAACTTCGCGCGGGTGTACGAGGCTAGCGTTCAATGTCCCCTCGGTTATTAATTTAATTCTTGTTATTCTATTCGAGGAATTTAACAGAACGACATAAAATCTCTCTTGACGTACTCCACGGAGCATTGGAATGAAAAATTTGGCTACATCTTCTGGAGCTCGAAGTATTGGATTATCCTCGAACCCCGATGCCTGAATTCTTCGAGAAATTTCGAAAGCAGCCGAGAGGGTTATCGCCTTTGCAAGCCCAATGCCCTTAACACTGCGGATTTCACTTATGTCGCGCGAAGCTAATTCGCGCAAGCTTTGGAAACGGTCGAGCAACATTTTAGCAAGGTCGACTGCAGAGAGATTCTTTGTTCCAGTCGAGATTAATATCGCCAGAAGTTCCGAGTCGGAAAGCGAATCGGCACCGCGTTTCATCAATCGTTCGCGAGGTCTTTCGTCTGCCCGCCACTCTTTAATCGGTTTGTATGCACTAACTCGATTGTGTGAATATTCTGAATTATGCTTGACCTCTTCCACGCAAAACCAAATAAATTGTTCTCAAAAGGATTTCTATGTCGAGTTTCAAAGACATATTCTCGATGTAATAGAAGTCGTCTTTGAGACGATTTCTCAAATGTTCAACATTTGTTTCAAACAAAGGTGACTTCACTTGATTCCAACCAGTCATACCAGGCCGAACCACCAGCCGACGCTTGAATAAGGGTACCATCCTGCTGTAATTTTCCAGAAAAACGGGGCGCTCTGGCCGAGGTCCAACCAAACTCATCTCGCCTTTGAGGACATTCCAAAATTGCGGAACTTCGTCGATGTGCGTTTTCCTTAAAAAATATCCAACACGAGTGACACGAGGGTCGTTTAAAACTGTTGTTCGGGGTCCAGTTTTTTCTGCATCCGTATACATCGAACGAAATTTGTAGCAAATAAAAATCTTGCCATTTTTCCCCACGCGCTCTTGCTTGTACAATATTGGACCTTTGGAGTCGATTTTAATCAAAATTGCAACCAAAATCCAAAGTGGTAATCCAAGAATTAACACAAAAGAACTCACCAAGATATCAATCGCTCGCTTCAAAAAAGCTTCCCATGGTCTCAACAATTGTGTGCTAATTTCAATCAATGGTATTGAATAAAGTGGGAATGTTTTGACCAGACCAGTCAACACATCATACAAATCTGGTACAATTTTGACAATGATTTGTCTATCGGCACATTTATTAGCAATATCCAAAATCATCTCGTGGTCTGGTTTGTCTATTGCGATAAATAATTCTGACGGGCGTATTTTGTCGAGCACTGCCTCCAATTTATCCAAAGGGTAGATGGGAACGTTTGGTGTTTGCGATTCGACTTTGTCATTCAAAAGTACAATAGCTTTAACATCATATCCCCACTCTCGTTGTGTTTGTACCTTTTTGAAAAGTTCGAAAGCCTCGGCTTGGGTGCCAAAAATTACAACCGGAATTTGAATTAATTTCTTCTGCCGAAGATATTTTTGCAATCTTCTTGCAATAAATCTCCCAAGAAGAACAAAGAAAGTTATGTCTATGAAATAGATTAGAAAAAGTAGCCTTGGCCGAGAAGAACTGTCCAAAAAGACAAAGAAAAACAATAGAAAGTTGAAGAAAAACGAGGTTTTTATCACAGCCAAGAATTCATCGAAAGGGGAGCGGACGAACCAGTTGCGATACAAACCTGCAAAGAAGAAAGCTATCAACCAGTAGGCAAGAATTATCAAGCCCGTAAAAAATGCATCGGTGAATGATGGATGTAGGTCCGATTCGAACAGACCAGACTCGAATCGTATGTAATAGTGAATTATGTAGCTTACCAAAATAGCGAGGATATCGAAAGCCAGTTCAAAAAAAGTTGGTGAGTTTTGTTTTAACTTTTCTTTTAATTTTACCATATCAATTTTCTAAGCGTTCGAGTGTCCAACTTGAATTTTGTTTACCAGTGAACGCACGGAAGATGCCAGCAATAGTTCCAGCAAAAGAAAACAATACATACAAAGGCATAGTGAATTTCCTTCGTCCCCATTTCAAATCCAGGAGACTTAATAGTGTAAGAAGTAAAAAAACTGCAATTATTGAAAAACCCAACAACTTAATCCAAGAGAATTCTGTAAAAAGAAGTAAAAAAATTGCAAGCAAAAAGAACAAAGGACTGAACCATCGAAGCAATTTGTGCGAAATCACCATGAAAGCAAACCAAGGATTAAGAAAGATTCGACGAGCAGCGAGGATTGCAGAAATGCCACCAGCAGAGAACCGCATTTTTCGGTGATATTCCTTCCAGACTTCGTCTCGCTGGCGAATATCTGTTGCAAGAACATCACTGGCATAGACCATTCTTTTGCCTTTCGAAACAACTTCCAAAAGGATAAAAAAATCATCACACACTTTGTCGTTTGGTATCTTGGGAATTAATTCCTTTCGAACTGCATAGCACGGGCCCATACTATTAACGGTGGCGAAAATATCACTCTCCCATTTCCTGATTTTGCTAAAGAAGCCGTGAAATTGACTGTCCTGGATTGTGTACTGGGATACTTTTTTATGAGCTAATTCTACGTTTGCTAATACTCCACCAATCGTTTCATCCGAAAAGTAGGACACCATCTTGTGCAGAGTCCCTTTCTCCAGCCTAATGTCGGCATCTAAAAAAAGAACAATCTGGTTCTTTGCCTTTGCAATCAATTGATTCAAAACAAAATTCTTGCCACTTCGTGGAAATACGTAAAACTCAACAAAGTCGTGCAATCGAGATAACTCCTCGAGTTTAAGATTGGTACCATCGGTAGAGCCGTCTGAACCAAATATCATTTGAATCTTCGAAAGCGGATAGCCAGAGTTTACAACAGAAGTCACAAGGGGAACCAAATTGTTTTCCTCATTGTGCACTGGAGTAATAATAGTAATCTCGGGTTCAAAATTTGGGTCTACTTGAACAGGTCTTTTAAAGAATTTGCTCAATAGCGATATGAAAACTGGATAGATTATAAAAGGATATCCAGCTACACACAATACACAAATCAATAAAATTTCAACTGCATCCATTGCTAAAAGTCCTCGAAGCGAAATATAATTTTGGCAATTAAATAGCCCTTTTGGTTCTGTTCTTTTCGATAATCAATAGTTAATTGGAGATTAAAATTACGAATAATTTCCAAGCCCCAGTAGATAGAAGCCACGAAGCTATCCATACGGATACCATCGAGAAATAAGACACGGTCGCTGTCTGTTGGAGAATGGTTCACATTGTAGTCGCCACCGACATTACGAACAACTTTACCAGAGCTATCGATTTCGTTTGCACCGTGTCGAACATAGGAAAGTTTGAGAATAATTGGATAGCGACCGAGCGAAAAATTCTTTATAGAAATGGCAATTTCATCTGAATTTGGATAGAGATATGTTCCAATTAGCCGACCATCATTTGTCCTTTTGTTTATATTATTGAAATGGGTGAACATGTAGGGCTCTACACGGGTGTATTCAAAGGCGAAATCTGTCGAAAAGGGCAGCGAATAGATTGCACCAATGTTCCAGGCGGTTTTATTGCCCCAAAAGTTTTTTCCTATTTCAGAAAAAATCATGTCCTCCATCATCCATGTACCGAGAATCTGGAAATTTCGAAACGGATTCCATTCGAAAGCAAAACCCATAGTAGCCTTGTCTCGGTCGTGAAGTGAATGTTCGACTGATTTTAAAAATGTAAATGGATTTAAATACGCAAGTTCAAAATTTCTTTCCGAATAAACAATTGTTTCGAAATATGTAAAATTCAGCTTGCGAAATTGAAAAGTTGCGCTATGGAGGACCATATACTTCGAGGGAATGATAGCCGATGAGCCAGCCTGGGTAGGTGTTATAGGTTCGGCAATCAAGCTGAAATGCGAAAAATTGTACTTAAAATTTTTAAACATTACACCCAAGAATAGCTCATCCATCGGCGGGGCATTGTCGGAAACAACTAAACTTTGAGTGACTCCGGAACCAAGAAAACGAGTTTCTCGGGCTATACCACCGTAAAACCAATTACTTTGATATCTAATGTGAGACTCCACCAAATCGAAATCACTGTTTAGAAGTGTAAATTTAACACTGTTCGCCAAGGTTTTATCTTCTTGAATTCCAAAGGACTTATCTCCAGAAAAAAACTTGCCGTTGGTTGCCTGAATGTAGTATCCTAAACAAGAGTCCAGAGTACCATAAACACGAAAACCTAAATTCCCATAATTGGCATTGAGTTGGTTTGTTCCCTCTCCAAACTTTGCAACAGAACGAATCGAGCCAAGTGGTTTTACGCTTACATAATTTTTTTCCCTACCGTAATGATATAAAAACTTTTCATCATCAGAGAATAATCGAAGAGACAGCACTTGCACAGTATCAGTAGCGCTTGGAATGAGAACAGCATTATTTCTGTTCATTACTTCAAACTCCACGAGATATTTATCCAGCAATTTCCTTTCGTAATGATTTAAATAGCTTTGCTTCGACTGTACTTCTCGAAGAATAGTCCGAATCTCGCTCAAAGAAAAGGGAATTTTGAAGAAGCTTCGGGCATCGACTAAGCCACGTACTTGTAAATGCTTTAAAAAATGATAAACTGGGTTTGTAACGGGAACATTTTCTACTTGAGAAAGTATCGTACGAGGCAAAAAGAGGAAGAAAAACATTATTCGAACGCAAAATTTTCTGAACATTAATTTCTCCGAGAAGTTAAGTTGATTATCAAATATGTTAAACTTATTAAAGTGGCAATACCTGTTGCAATCAGGCTATAATACTGATACTCTGTCCCTGGGGGATAATCGGGCGAGCCCGGCACGTAAATCTCATCGCCATCGAACAAAGCAATCTTTTTGGGCTCTAACCAAACTTTCTGCGGACCACGAATAATACGAACTCTCGATTTATTGGCTGTCGGCAGATAACCGCCAGCTCTCTGGATAAACCATTCGACATCTCTACCTTCCTCGTATGAAACAAAGCCAGGGTTTTTCACTTGGCCCCAAACATAAATGCTCCCACTACCCTTCTGGAACACCACCAAATCCCCATCGGCGAGAAGAATATTTTGCTCGAGATTCTTTTTTTCAATCAACTCGTATAAATTGCACGAAACAAAATGCCCCTTTGTGAGTAAATCCATTTTGAATCGCATCGTGTCTTCCATTGTTAAATTGCTCTGCTTAAAGATAGAAAACATATCCAGTGTTGGCTCATCCCAAAATTTTCGTCCTTGGTAACTCCTTAGAATAAAAGAACTTGAATATGAGATTTTGCAATTTAGCCCTCCGGCTAACGACAATAAATCCAATAGTCGAGTTTTTCCTAATTCAATGGGATATAATCCAGGTTTTACAACGCAACCGAAAATTCCCGCTACACCAAATTTATTGTTGAATATCGGGGTCTTTTCTCCTACGATTACGGTTGCATAAGGTTCCAGTTCAAAATCTTCTACGACTTGATAAGATGAATCCAGATGAACTTTTCTCGCCTCTTGTCCATTTATTAACAAAACATTAGAAAAATCAGCAGATTGCTTAAAACCCTTTGCAAATTTCAGTAGGTCCGACAATTTATCGCCCTTTTTAAAGTAATATTTGCCTGGCTGAACGACAGCCCCAGAAATTGTCGCGTACTCATATTCAACGGGCAAGTACGGAACATAAATCTCATCCCCTTCTCGCACATAGGGGTCGAATTCAAATGAACTTCTCGACTTACACAATTCAAGGTCGGAATTTCGAAATCCATACACCTGGTTGTAAATTAAAATATTTCTGCTCGAGTAGAAAAAATCGCTTGGCAAGCCTTTATCAACAAGTTCGGATTGCCGCTTTCGTTCTAAATCGGAAAAAAGAAGCGAAGTTTCCAGTCTTTTTATAGGCGCATCCTGTGTAGTGTATTCTTGATTGGCAATTGCAACGGCATCCGACACTCGGTAGCTCGCTGGTATGTAATAGACACCGGGTTTCTTTACGTTTCCATAGACCCTAACCAAACAAATTCTCGGCTTAAAAAGTGATGTAGAAACCGAAGCATTTGGATTGAAACTCTTGACTATCAGCTCTACTTCCTTTTTGACATCGAGTAATGTTTTGCCACTTACCTTTAAAAAGCCATATCTTGGTAGAATCAATTGTCCATCCGATGATACTTTTGTGATTTCGGGATTTATATTTGTCGGGCTTATCAATATAGAAAAAAAATCATTAGGACCAACAACATAAAAAGTATCGTTTACAACAGTCGTTACTGGAAAAGTTTCTTTTTCTGTTTGAAGTTGCTGTTGAAACGTATTTTTAATCTCGTCTCCAATACTTAATTCCTTCTGGTAATTTGGTAACCCAGTTATTTGAGAAACTACTGGGAAGACCGAAAGAAGAAAACTGAAAAAAAAACATGAAATTTTCTTCATTTAAACCTCGATTTAAGTTTACAAAATTACAAAAAGAATATTTGTTGTTTCTAATTATGTGCTTTTGAGTTACTTTAATAATTTTGTGTGTATTCTTTCGTCGATTTAGTCTAAACTAAATTCGACGATGATGAGAGTATCACTATACAATATCGGATGTAAAGTAAATTTTGCCGAGCTTTCACAAATACAAAAACAATTCGAGCAACTCGGTGCCGAGGTGGTGCAGTTCGGCGAGCCTTGCGATACTTTCATAATAAACACTTGCACGGTTACCAGTATGGCAGAAGCAGATTGTAGAAAAATTATTCGGCGTGCTCTGAAAATCAATCCAAATGCTTTCATTGCGGTTACTGGCTGCTATGCCCAGATAAAGCCCGAGGAGATTGCCAAAATCGCTGGTGTAGATGCTATTTTTGGGACTAAATTCAAGTTCGACATACCAATTTTAATTGAAAAATTTGAAAAAAGCGAAAAGCCCAAAATATTTGTTTCAGATTTAGACGGCAGTCTTCCTTATCATTACGCTGTTAGTACCGACAATGAAAGCCGAACTCGTGTCGTATTGAAAATCCAGGACGGTTGCGATTATAGTTGCACATATTGCATCATTCCAACTGCAAGAGGCAAAAGCCGAAGTATGCCATTTGAAGCTTTGAAGCAAAAAATTATAGAATTAAATGAGACCGACTACGAGGAAGTAGTAATCTCTGGCGTTAACGTTGGGGAATATAGAGACCCCTCTGGAAAGACGTTCCTCGACGTCGTTAGATTAATCGAAGAGATTGAACCCAAGCAAAGATATAGAATTTCCTCTATTGAACCGAATAAACTCAAAGAAGAAATCATTGAAATAATCAGTAAATCCAAAACATTCTGTCCACATTTTCATATTCCATTGCAAAGTGGCTCCGACACTGTACTCAAATTAATGCAGAGACGATATAACACCAGAAGATACGCCGAGGTTGTTTACAACATAAAGGACAAAATGCCAAATGCCTGTATTGGTGTCGACGTAATAACTGGTTTTCCCGGTGAAACAGATGAACTGTTCGACGAGACTTATAATTTTTTGGAACGATTGCCAATTTCATATCTACACGTATTTACATATTCAGACCGTAATGGTACAAAAGCAAGTCGAATGGAAGAGAAAGTCCCCCACGAAATTAAAAAGGACCGAACAAGAATCCTACGAAAGCTTTCAGATTACAAAAAAAGGCTGTTTTACGAATCTCAACTTGGCAATACTTTTAGTGTCGTCCCAGAGGAATATCTAACAGAAGATGGTAGATGGAAAGGATGGACAGAGAACTATATTCGATGTGAATTCATAGCGCCGAAGGAATTAAGCAAAAAAAGAGTTCCCGTAAGACTGCAAAGCGTTTTAGGAGACTCTTGTCTTGGTATTTTAGAAGATGAATTCAAATAAAACAGTGTGCATCATTCAATCTTATCTATTGTAATTCTTCTATGGTTTTCATTATCCGCCAAAGTTTCGAGCAAAACGAGATAATGAGGTTTTGGTATCAATTCCTTCGCTTTGTCTGCCCACTCAATTAGAATTATTGCATTCGGGGTAGACGTAGCTTCGATGAAACCAATTTCGATAAGTTCATTTAAGTTCTTTATCCGATACAAATCAAGATGAATTATAGTTAATTCCGAATGGTTTAGGTAACCAGTATACTGGTTCATAATCGTAAAAGTAGGACTGGTAATAATTTCCTCAACTTTAAAAAAATTGCAAATCCCCTTGATGAAAAGAGTTTTCCCCGAACCAAGCTCTCCGAGGAAAGCAACAATGTCTCCGATTTGAAGTTCTTTGCTGAATTCTAAAGCTGCGGACAAGGTATCGGCTTCGCTATGAGAGTAAATTACTTTCTTGGAGTACATGGATTATTCCCCAGCTTGGACTGCAAATCTCAACTCGACAGAGGAATTGGGTTTAATTGGAATGTTGAAAACTAATCTGCTTGATTCTTCGGCTTGTGGCTTAAAATTAGTGCTAACTAAAGAGAGAGGTTTGGTGTCGAAGTATTCAATTACGACCGAAGCTTCCTTGTTTTTAAAATTGTAACAAACAACAGTATATCGCCTTTCGCCGAGGGTAGTTGAATATTGAATATGCTCGGCTTTTTTTACCTCGACAGCCAAGTCCGAGACATTCCCTGCATTCAACACTGCTACGTCGCCAATAGGGATAGATTGAATTTCGCTGCTACCTACGAATTCAAGCCCAGTTTTGCTTTGGGTGTACAAGTCTACAATTCCTTTAGGAAGTAATCTACCAAGATTATTTTCTTTCTTATTTGTGAAGGAAATCTCTATCAAAGGCTTATCCTTTTTGTTTAATACTGGATAAATCCCCAAAACATACTTGTAGGTTTTTTTGTATGGCACATCCAGTGCTTTGAAAATATTGAGTAATTTTGTTTCACTATTTTTCAAATTTACCTTCGACGGAAAAGTATACTCAAAAAAATCAAATAATTGCTCTTCTTGCTCAAATTTAAAATTTACTGTTCTTGCGGTCATCATCTCTAAACCTGCATTCACATACTGTACGGGAGAGGACAAGACATTGAGTTTGCCTTCGACCAACTTAAGGTTTACATTTTCAAAGTTGATTCCAGAATTATTTGTGATGGAGGCAAAGGCGTTCAAGGATAGTCTTTCTTTTTCATCGTCGAGATATATGAAATATTTTCCAGACCAATTAATTCCAATTGTATGATAGACGAGTTCTCCAGAATTTTGTCCAATTTTCTCAGGCTTGACAAACCAAACGAGCTTGGACTTTTCCGGTTCAGGGTAAGGATGATTCTCGAAAACAAGTGTGTACCCCTCGAGGTCCTTGATATATACTGTTTTCTGCTCATTTGTATTAAGAATAAAGCCAAAGTCGGAGAAATGCACGAGTTTGCCTTTGAAACTTTGCCCATTCGGAGCGAAAACTGTCACATTTACCCCGATTGCTTTATCCTTCCAAAGGGTATTTTGGTCTAAAGGCTGGGAAAAACTTTGCTCCAATATCTCACCTCTGGTAGTTAAAGAAAGAGAGTAAGGGATAACATTTGAAGATGGAATTACAAAATTTAGGAAACCAGGGGAAGTGGTTAAATTGAACTCCACTTTTTGACGAATGCTAGCATAATTATTCTGATAAATTGTAACACTGGTTTCAGTTGGAACAAGTTCTTGCGATAGTAGAGTGTTGTAAAACAACAGAAGAACGAGGAAAAAATAAAATAAAAATTTCATACCAGCCTCTTAACTCTTTTATTAAATTGCAAAATAACAAAAACAAAATTATGGAAAATCAGATTTTTGATAAACTTAAAAGTGTAAAGCTTCTGGTTATGGATGTCGACGGCACATTAACCGATGGAAAGGTATATTATTCCAAGGACGGAGAAGAATTAAAAGCTTTCTGCATTCGCGATGGTATGGGCATAGAGCTTCTGCACAATTATGGAATAGGGACTTGCATCATCACCACCGAAACATCCCAAATCGTAACTGCGCGCGCTTCAAAATTGCGAATAGACCACGTAATTTTGGGCTCCAAGAATAAATTGAAAGACCTGGAGGAATTATGTAACGAATTGAACATAACCCTCGAGGAAGTTGCTTACATCGGAGACGATATAAATGATATCAGCGCAATTGAAAAGGTTGGATTTTCTGCTTGTCCATCGGATGCAATAAAATATGTTAGAGAGAAAGTCGACTATATTTGTAGTAATAAAGGTGGTAATGGAGCAGTAAGGGAATTTATAGAGTTGTTATTAATTTCACAAGGGAAAGAAATTGTGTTTCAAATTAAATAAATAAGGAGGTGAAATGTCGAGCGAAGGGAAAGAATATTTCAAGGGTTTAATGGTTGGTTCAATAATTGGTGGGGCAGTGGGGGCAGTAATTGCCTTACTGTTTGCACCAAAGAGTGGTAAAGAACTGCGCAAAGATATTGCCGAGATTACAGGGGAACTTTACCAAAAGACTTCGAATTATTTCACGGACGTACAACAGAAAGTCGACCAAGAGGTATGGGAAACCGTAAACGAAGGTAGGCAGAAAGCACAAAATATCATTGAGTCTGCAAAACAGCAAGCCAAGAAGATACTTGAAAATGCAGAGAAAATCATTGAGGAAGCCAAAGAAAAAGCCAAGTCCATTTCTCAAAATGTCGAAGGAACAATAGAACAAATCAAAGAAGCTACAAAAGCAGGTGTCGAAGCCTTCAAAAGCGAAATAAAACAATAAATTCAATTAAGGATTGCTTATGGAAATCGATGACTTGATGAGAGCTGTGGTGCTTTTTGTTTTAATTCCATTTGGAATTTTGGTCATATTAATCATTTTTTTCATAATTTCTCTGAGTAGAGCGATTAAATCCACACTCAATGAATTGCAGAACTTATCAAAAACCATTGAAACAACTTTGCGCGATGTTTCAAACGATGTAAAGGACATAAAAAGCAAATTCGAAAGCTCTTTGTCAAATTTAGACGAAACAAGTGAACAAATTAGAAAATCATTTCAAAATTTCGACGCCAAGGTCAACACTTTTGAAGGCATATTCAAACCATTTACCGAGCTGTCCCAATTTGTTTATCAAAGAATAGCCCCACCATTGCAATCCACCTCGCGACTAATTGGCGGTATATCCAAAGCTGTCGAGGTATTTATCAATGTTTTGTCTACTAAAAAATCGGAACGTAAAGATGGACAATAAAGCAATCGATTATTTAAAAACTTGCAAAACAATAGTTGTTTATGGCTTCTCCAAAAATCCAGAGAAGTTAGCTTTTTCCATCCCAATGTTTATGAAAAGTCAAGGTTACAACGTCATTGGTATCAATCCACAAAAGTTTGAAGTCGAAGGAATACCAGTTTACAACAAGCTCGAAGAAGTTCAAGAATCGATTGAAATTTTAAACGTCTTTAGACCATCCGAATACTGCTTAGACGTTGTCAAAGAAGCTATAGAAAGGCGAAAAACACGTGGCGATATAAAAGTTATCTGGTTGCAAAAAGATATAGTTAATAATGATGCAAAGAAACTTGCAGAAGAAAATGGCATCGATTTCATCCAAGATACTTGCATTTTCAATACGTTTGGCTTGTTGAAAAAAATGAGGTAAATCTATGTCCAACATAATAATTCAAAAATTGACAGAAGAAGAAATCTCTGAAAAGGGCATAAATAACTGGCCTATCTGGGAGAAAGAAATTTCTACATTCGATTGGTACTACGACGAAACGGAGCAATGTTACTTCCTCGAAGGAAAAGTCATTGTTAAAACCTCCAGTGGAGATTATGAAATCGGTAAGGGCGACTTTGTCACTTTCCCAGCTGGATTAAGTTGTGTCTGGCAAGTTGTTGAACCAGTTCGCAAACACTATCGTTTTATTTAGCCAACATTGAAAAGCTTTTCACAAAAAATACTTTTCCTTCACTTTCTTTTTATTTTTAGTTTTTCAATTTGTCTTTCACAATTAGATACTGCATCCCATATCCACACAAAGCAAAATGATACAAGTTCATTCAACTTACCGTTAAAATCTCTTGGTGAGTTCCCGAGCTTTCTAAAAAGTAATGCTATTCCCAAAACAAAATTTGTTGTTGGCGACTTTATCTTCTCCTCCGATGTCATTGAAAAATACGCTCATCACAAGCTACTGGCATTCGGAGCATTGGGCTACAACGCCGTTTTCAATCAGTATGGGATATTGTCGTTCTTAAATGCTTTTCAGAACACTGCTTCCCATTATCTGCTGCCAAGATACAGTTCATCATTCGAGTTTTTCCCTACCCTTCTTTTAGATAAATTAGAAGTACTTTATGGGAGCAATGCAATTCTACTTGGAAAACACTCAGCAGGGATTGCATTTAATTTCAAGACGAGGATATTTAACACGAGCGCGCCATTTACTCAGATTTGGATCGGCCAAGCTGGCTACGAATTCCTCGGCTCTAGTGGCTTGTTTTCGCAGAACATCGGACGAAATTTGAACTTCTTCTTCTTATATCATAGGTATTGGTCTGCAGGTAGATACTCAAACTCGAATGCAGACCGATGGAACATCGTCGCTGGAATTCGATGGTTCCCATCTTCGAGAATGAATCTTTACCTGGAACATAAGTACACCAACATAAACTATGGCTTATTTGGGGGACTGAATCCAGAGAAATCCTTGATTCTTTTCGATAAAAATTTCTCCACTGTGAATTTCGAAAACTTAAAAAATAAAACATACCAAAACGATTTATCACTGAGCTTTTTTTACCAACTTCAACAAGATAGCTCGGTGTGTATTGATGCTACTGTATTGCTGTCCTTTTCAAAACAAAATTACAACTTGGAGCAATTCCTCTCGGAGTATTTTCAAACGACAAAGATAATACAAAATTCCTGTAGCAATTTGCAAGCCAATTTCAAACTTGTTGCAAACAAACCTCAATATAACTTTCTTCTTGGAGCAGAGTTTGAAAAAAGAAATCAAAGCAAATTTTTAACTTTTGCCGAGAGCCATTCGTTCGAACCATCGGTTTTTGCAATTTTCAATAAAAGACTTTTTAAAAATTTCGTCTACCAAGCCGGCAGCCGAATCGATGTTCTATCGAGCAACATACTATATAAACTTGGTTCGCGATGTATATACTATATCGCCGATAGCACAAATGAACTATTTCTCGACATTTCCCACACAAATAAAAATATTGATAATATTTTCGACCACAGCCAGCTTGCAATACTTGGTATCAACCATATTAGCCAGAATCAACAACTATCGGCAGAAATATACCTAAGGAATTTCTCAAACTTTAAAACCTTTGGCATATTCAAAGATACTTCTGGCAATCCGATTGATGTGAATCTTTTAAGTTCTAATGATACCAGAGTGATTGGGCTGAATTTCAAATCGCTTTTTAATGTTTTTGAAAATTTTACATTTAGGACAAAAATTAATCTTTTTTACACTTCAAAAGAGAAGATAGCAAATAATATACTCCCATTTTTGATATGGACTAATGAGTTTTCCTACCGTTTCAAAAGAGGCAGAAGTTATTTGGACCTTGGATTAGAATTTGAGCTTTTCTCGCCATTCAATGGTGCATACATTCATCCTATTCATCCCGTGCCAGCTGAATTCTCTAATACGAGGCAATGGCAAAACAATGGAATAAATGCATTTGCCCATGCAAAGCTTGGAAATGCCTATGTGAATATCTCTCTTAGAAATATTCTCTCTGTAAATTATTATTTAATACCAATATACCCAGAATACGATAGGAACCTAAGAATTACTGTTTTTTGGTCTTTCAACGATTAATTAATGACTGTTATAAGTCGTCGATGTTTGGGATTCTACCGGGTGTCCAAGGAGCATTTATGCTATCCAGAAGCTTTTCCAATTTGGGTATTACATTTTGTGCAATATGTTTCAATTTTGCGATGACAACGGCAAGTTCCTCTCTTGCAATTTCAAAAGATTGCCTTTGGGTTTCTGTCGGTTCTTGGGTTGTAGCCCAAAGCCCCCAAAGTATGTAATACAACCTATTGACAACCGAGGGTGGCTGATTCTCATTCAATCGAGAAAGTGTAGGATTCCCATTAAGCTTCATATTTATTGTATCTAATGATGCTTGTACATCTCTAATCAAATTTAAGCTCGAATCGGAATAATTCAATGAAAGTAAGAACGCATTCTTTATTGAATTAACCTTGGTTCTTATCTCGTTAAGAAGACTGTTTGCACCCATGACAGCATTTTGTAATTTAGCAACTCTACTTCTGAATTGATGCAACTTTGCAAAATCATTTGCGGGCAGAGTAACGTGATTCAAGAGCTTGCACTCGAATTCAATTGGTTCAGTAAGACTTGTAATTTTCCCATCGAGACTTTTGAACATTTGAACTTTGTACTTACCAGGTACGATGGGCATACCTCGGGCTTTATTTACATCCGTAGAGTCTGAAACTGGCGAGGTATCGGGATATCTTAAATCCCAAGCGATGCGGTTGAAACCCTTCTTTGGCGAGCTTGTCAATGTACGAACAACATTTCCAAAGCTATCGTATATTTTGAAAATTAAAAGTGGCTTTTGCTCCAAATCTTCCGCTGTAAGTGAATCAAAACTTGGATATGAGATAGATTTTCCTTCTTCTTCGATTTTCTTCTCGTATTCCTTTCGGATTTGCTTCTTTGTTTTGAATTCCTCTCGCAAATAGTATGTGAACACAGCGCCAAAAGGTGGATTCTCGGCCCTCCAAAATGAACTACCGAGGTCATCTTTGCTCCTCGAGTTGTCTTGGTTATAAATCAAGGCGGGTTTAACGGGGAAGACAATAGCTTCTTTGCTCAAAATTGTATCGTTTAAAAACCTCATAAACGAGTAATCATCAAGCACATACAACCCTCGCCCAAAAGTTCCTACCACTAAATCATTCTCTCGTTTTTGTATTTCTAAATCTCTAACTGCAATGGTTGGGAAGTTGCCTTTTAATTTAATCCATTTTTTCCCTTGATTTGTTGATACAAACAAACCAAATTCTGTTCCCAAGAACAGAAGATTTGGGTCGACAAAGTCTTCGACAATAGTATACACAGAGCCGTTTTGCGGTAAATTCGAACTAATGGAAATCCAACTTTTTCCAAAATCTGTCGACATTAATACGTAAGGTTTAAAATCGGCATTTTTATGGTTGTCGAATGTAGCGTACAGATGATTCTTATTATGATGAGAAAGAAAAATATCACTGACATAGGTCGTTTCGGGTACACCAGGAAATTTTTCAATCTTAATCCAGTTTGCACCACAATCTGTTGTAAGATGTATCAAACCATCATCGGTACCGACTGCTAAAACGTTTTCGTCGAGAGGGGATTCAGCAAATGCAGTAATATTGCCATAGAAAGATGTAGAGGCATTTTTGGCAACTGCCTCTGGACTCCAAATTTTTCCCATTACTGGCAGTTTGTTCCTATCGATTTGCCTGGTTAAATCGGGGCTTATTACTTTCCAACTCTGACCACGGTCGTCGCTACGGAACACCTTGTTGGCACAGATATATAATCGAGTTGCCGAGTGCTGGCTAATTAGCATTGGCGTGTCCCAGTTCCATCGCAAGGCTTCATTCTTCTCTGGCTGAGGCTGAATATAAAATACCTCCCCACTTTTTCTATCGTAGCGCACAAGATTGCCATATTGCCACATTGCATAAACAATATTTGGATTTATTGGGTCCACCTGCGCTTTGTAGCCATCTCCTCCAACAACAAGGAACCAATCTTCGTTTGTAATTCCACCGCTCGAGGTGGTTCTCGAAGGGCCACCCCAAGTGCAATTATCTTGTGTGCCACCATAGACATAGTAGAATGGCTCTGAATTATCGCAGGATATTCTGTAGAACTGAGCAGTCGGGATATTTGCAAAAAAACGCCAAGTATTCCCATTGTCATAAGTTTCGTATAGACCACCATCGCCACCAACAAAGTAATGTTTCGTATCGTCGGGGTCTATCCAAACTACATGGTCGTCGACGTGACGATTTTTATTCGATACGATTTTCAAAGTCTTTCCACCGTCCTCCGATAATCGTAGATAAGTATCGATAAAAAAGACACGCTCGGGGTTCTTGGGGTCGCAGAAAACTTCGTGGTAGTACTGAGCAGAAGGAGAGAACCAAGAATTTCTCTTTTCCCAAGAGGCTCCGCGGTCGGTAGAACGATATATTCCACCCTTCCCCTCGTTGCCTTCGATGATGGCATAGATGTAATCGGGATTCGCTGGAGACAAACCAAGCCCGATTCTTCCCAAATCGCCACTCGGCAAGCCATTTTGAAGTTTTTCCCAGTTTTTGCCACCATCTGTGGTTTTGTATATTGCTGCTTCGGGTCCACCATTGATTAAGGTCCACACGTGACGGCGCCTTTGATAAGAAGCACAGTAAAGTACATCTGGATTCCTTGGGTCCATTACAACATCTGTTACACCAGTATTCTCGCTGATAAATAAAACCCTATCCCACGTCTTGCCACCGTCGGTGGTTTTGTATAGTCCTCTATCGCCCCCCGGACCCCAAAGAGGACCCTGCGCGGCAACAAAAACTATGTTTGAATTACTCGGATGGACAATTATTTTGCCAATATGCTCCGAGTTTTTTAAACCCATATTTTTCCAGGTTTTACCGCCATCGGTAGATTTGTAAACTCCATCCCCCCAAGAAACACTTCTTTGGCTATTATTCTCGCCAGTGCCTGCCCAGATTGTATAGGGGTTGGATGGGTCTATGGCTAAACAGCCTATAGAAAAAGAGCCGTAGCTATCGAAAACAGGAGTAAAAGTTACACCCGAATTTGTGGTCTTCCAGATACCACCAGAGGCTACCCCAACATAAAATTCACTTTTATTGTAGGGATTAACCGCTAAGTCGGAAACCCTACCGCCAAATACCGCAGGGCCAAGTAATCTTAATTTAATGTTATCAAAATCGACATGGACGGTATCTTCTGTCTTGGAAGCTTTAGCTGGGATTGGTTTGGATAGTATAATTTCGCTTTTGATAATCCATAGAACACAACAAACCAAAAAAAGAAATGATTTAGTTGTCATAATAAAACCAAACAATTTGACATTACAAAATAATTAAATTACAATTTTTCCGTTTAATTTTTAGAACAAGCAATGTAAAAGTTGGCAAGGAAATTACCTTTACGGGCAAAATTATCATTTTGGTACGGAACAATAGTGGCTGTCACACTATTAGCTTATGGATTTTATACCTACGTTTCCGTTTACAATGAATTACATAAAAGTCTCGATGCCTCGATTGCAAAAGTAGCAAACTCATTGGATATTGTAATCTCTCGTAATCAAAGAAACATAAGTAATATAAAATTCTTTCAAAACACAAAAACAACAAGAGATAAATTTGCTCTGCTTCGGGAACTAGAGGAAATGCGCTTCGTTGGTCCAATTCGCCCAACAGTGCAAAGGGAGAAGCTTGTGGAAGAGGACATCGGCAACATTTGGTCTGATGTGTTTGAACATATACTACTCAATCCGAAGAATTTTTTTGTACAAATCGCAGATACAAACAACAACATAATTTGGCGCTCGCAGAATTTACAAAATGACACATTACCAACACTATTAGCTTTCTTAACTTCATCGCTAACAGATACGGTTTACGTTCCGTCTCGCTTAAAAGATTCGGTGATACAACTCTCGATGGAAGTCCCCAAAACAATCAAAATAGACTCTATTCTTACAACAACAAAAGTAATGAACACCGACATACGATTGATGGTAAAAAGAACAAACCAAGCAGTAATTTCAGTTGGTTATATTTTAAACGACCTCCGAGCTACTTTACAGAATTTGTTTAGACTGCAAATACTTGCCTTTCCTTTTATATTGCTTGTCTCGATAGTTGGCGGTTGGCTCCTTTCTACAGTCTCTCTTAAACCGATAGACATCATAGCAAAGACAGCCGATGAAATAACAGCAAAAAATTTAAGTCAGCGCTTGCCAGAAATCCCCACCAGCGACGAAGTTGGTCATCTGACAAGAACACTAAACAACATGATAGAGCGACTAGAGGAATCCTTTAACCAAGTCAAAAAATTTGCCGCAGATGCATCGCACGAGCTTCGCACTCCACTTACTATATTACAAGGTGAACTGGAAATAGCTTTACATTCTAAAAAATCTCCCGAGGAATACGAAGAGATTTTAATCAGTGCTCTCGAAGAAGTCGGTCGACTCTCCAACGTTGTCGAGTCCATACTCGAACTTTCGAAAGCCGAAACCGGGCAGTTATCAGTACAGTTAAAAATGGAAAATATCTCCAAGCTGGCAGAAGAAGTCGCCGACGATATTGCAATTATTGCAGAGCAAAAGAAAATCACAATTGAGAAAAACATCGAGCCGAATGTTGTTATCCCAATAGACCCACCAAGAATACACCAAGCCTTGCTAAATCTTTTGGACAATGCAACAAAGTATACACCAGAAGGGGGAAGAGTTTCCCTCTCACTTAGCAAAAATACAGACTATGCCACAATAGTAGTTGAAGACAACGGCATAGGTATACCAAAGGATGAGCTCGAAAACATCTTCGACAGGATGTACCGTGCAAGGAAAGGCATAAAATCGGGTGCCAAAGGCTACGGACTAGGCTTGTCTATCGTCAAATGGATTGTAGAAGCGCACAATGGTACAATCGAAGTCGAAAGCAAAGTAAATCAGTTTACAAGATTTATTGTTAAACTACCAACCGAGGCAAACTCGGATAATTAAAACCAAGTTTACGGTAAAATCCTTTTAAAATTTTGGTATCTATTTTCAAATAAATTATCTTCAGTCGGTGCAGGTAATTTATCTCGTTGTATTAGGTTATTTAACCGCGTTATACGGTCCTGACTAAGTGGGTGAGTTGAAAGGAGTACATCCAAGAAAGAACTACCTTCGTTTTGCTTAACTTTATCGAAGAAAAAGATTAAAGCACCGGGATACCAGCTTGTAGATTTTAGATATTCATAAGCAAATTCATCGGCTTCGTATTCATCGTCTCTGCTATTTTTCAAGAATGCAAGTCCGACGAGCAGATTTGCAGCAATTTCTTCAGTTTTCGACGGACTTTTGCCTAATACCACATCAAGCAAAAGCGATACACCATAGGCTTTGGTAAGTCTTTGGGTTGCATGCCGACGCTCGCAATGGGCAATTTCGTGTGCCAAAACTCCGGCTAACGTTGCTTCGTTATCAACAAACTTCAACAAACCAGTATAGACGTAGATGAAACCTCCTGGTGTGGCAAATGCATTGACAATATCGCTTCTATTGATGACTGTGACTTGATATTTAAACGTATTTGCATACTTGACCTTTGGCGAGAGTTTGATTTGGTCTACGATATTCTGAACATATTCTGTAACCTGAGAATTATTTAAAATTGGATACTCCCGTGGGTTCGAACTAATTTCTTGATGTAATTGCAAACCAAGTTGAACATCATCTTTTGGAGAGAAGATGTTCACACCGTCGTCGCAGGAGTAGAATGCAAAAATTGCAAGGAAAAGTGCTAGATAAACTTTAACTTTCCTCATAATTCTCAACCACTTTTTTGAACATATATTGTTACGTAATAATCTCGAGGAAGTTTTTCAATTGTAAAAGGAAAATCCGTAACGGATTTGATAATTTTAACTATTTCTTCCTTCGAATAAAGGAACAGAGGGCATTTAAATTTGTATCGTATTTTTCGCTGCCAAGCCAGAAAACCCCGGCTATCGGGGATACTGATAAATGCCTTGTCCTTTGTCAAATCCACTATCTTCTTCAATACTATCTCCGGTTCGGAGCAATATTCAATGTATCCCATTGCAATTGTATAATCGAATTGTTCTGGAAAATTATATTCAAGGAAATCGGCTACAATAAATTCGCAATTGTCGTAAACGTTGTAATCTTGTGCGAATTTTTTAGCCAGTTCTATCATTTTGGGAGCAAAATCGATACCAACGACTTTGCTTGCTCCAAGGCGTGCCAGTTCAACAGAGTACAATCCGGGACCACAGCCAACATCGAGCACCGTCTTTCCTACAACTGGTTTACAATTTTCAATTGTCTTGATAAATCGAAGATAAACAGATTTGCGAAAGATACCATCGATGATTTTGCGAAACCAAAGCTTCTTTTTCAGATAAATCGATGTGAAGCCGTTTGCATAATCATCAAAAAATCTTTTTACTTCTAAATTGCTTTTTTCATTTTCCAATTCACTCTTCCCAAATTTTACCATAATTCGTTAAAATATAATCTTTGAACGACGTAAAAACAAAGCGCTTCAAAATTTTTTCTATCTTTTGAGGTGTCGATTTAAGATTTACACTATTCTTGAATCTACCTATGATAGACATTCTTTGTTTAACTTTAAGAAAATGCAACTCTCTTGGATGAATATAAACTATAATGGGTCTATGCTCTTTTGCCACTTGTTTCGCCATAGTTGAAAAAACAAAATAGGGAAAGAGCCGAAGATATCCTCCACCAAAGAAACAAAATTGCCACTTCAAGACTTTTGCAATTGTGATTGGAAATTCCAGCAGTTTACCACCATTGTAGGATATTTCAAAAGGAGCAAAGTAGTTCGTTAATAATCCACCAATCCCCCTCTTTGCTGGGAATAAAGACGAATCGTATCTATATCCAGCTCTTATCAAGTTTGGGTAGAACCAGTCTGTATCATTTGTCAACGTAAATGATGGGGCTCGGTAGCCAAGAACTTCCTCTCCAGAAATATCTTCCAAGAGTTTCTTGCTCGAAACTAAATCATCGTAAAATTCCTTGGAAGACATTTTGTATACCTCTTGGTGAAAGAAGCCGTGCGAAGCAATTTCGAAACCATTCTTTTGGCTTTCTTTTACAAGATGAGGATATTTCTTGGCTACCCAACCAAGAAAAAAGAATGTGGCTTTGGTCTTGTATTTCATCAACAGTTCTACAATACGATAGAACCCATTTTCTACAACAGATGGCAAATTGTCCCATTGTTCAATCTTCGGTGGCGCAATGAAATGGAAGGAATGAAACCAATCCTCTACATCAACAGAGAATATATTCATTGCTTGCTCTTTTTGGCTCAAAAAAGCAATCTTTAACTTGTCTTTGAATAAATTTTCCAATCAACATCTATAATTTAGAACTTTAAAATAAAATTTTTATTTTAGATAATTACAATGTTTAGGAATTAAAATGGAATGCACTATCGTAGGCTATGGCAAACTTGGTCGAGCTTTGTCTCTTCAATTACTTCACGATGGAAGATTAAAGCAAATTGTCTCTTCACACCTTGCTTCGACAGAGGAGGCAAAACTATTTCAAACCAAAAATGTAGAAATTATTCAAGATGTAGCAAATTTAAAACATCTAACTAATGTAACATTCCTGACAGTTAAGGACTCTCATATCGCTTTCATTGTTGAAAAGCTCAAAACAAAGTTTGGCGAACAACTTTGCGAAAAAATGGTTCTACATTGCTCTGGTATTTTTTCGGATGCTCTTTTGGAAAGCTTGGCTAAATTTGGAGCAAAAACAGCTTCTGCCCACCCATTGCAAACATTTTTTGAATATAATCCTAATCTTTTCAAAGATATCTACTGGATTGTTCAGACCAAATATTATGACGACATAAAACCAATTCTTCAAGCACTTGGTGGCAAGGTTGTCCAAGTCGATTTCGACGACAAAACTCGCTCGATATACCATGCTTCTGCTGTTGTAGCATCAAACTTTTTGAATTTGCTTCTCCTTTTTGCAAAAAAACTTATTGCAGAAACAAACCTCGAACCCATTGTACTACTTCCGCTGATTGAGCAAACATTGAATAATAATAAAGACAACTTTGACGATGCAAATTTCACTCCTCTCACTGGCCCACTTACTCGCTCCGACATAAACACATTAAAACGGCATCTCGAAAGTTTTGCAATTCTCCCAAAGTATGGCGAAATTTATTCCAAACTCGCACTTTCCTTCTCTAAAGTAGCATTACATAATAATAACATCACGGAAGAGGATTTTGTCCAAATTGAAAAAATCTTATCGTCGTCGATGTAGAATCAAATTCCTAAGTCTCTCTATATTGATATCAATCTTGTATGAAGATTGCAAAGAATAGAAAATAGATTTTGTAGTTAGTTCTTTAGTTTTTTCATATCTTTGTGTTTAATTCATTACTAAAATGGAAGAAAATATAGAAAAATCTAGCGAAACAAAGTACATTTTCATTTTTGGTGGAGTTGTATCCTCGCTTGGTAAAGGGATTGCTTCTGCATCATTGGGGCTGCTTCTTAAACAGCGTGGTTACAAGGTTACAATAATAAAGCTCGACCCATACATAAATGTAGACCCTGGAACCATGAACCCATTCCAACACGGTGAAGTTTACGTTACCGATGATGGAGCAGAAACAGATTTGGACTTGGGCCACTACGAAAGATTTCTCGGTTATTCACTTAGCAAGGCAAACAACACCACTGCTGGACAAGTTTACTATACTGTAATTTTAAAAGAAAGAGAAGGGCAGTATCTGGGCAAAACAGTTCAAGTGATTCCACACATTACAGATGAAATCAAGCGAAGAATAGCGGTTTTCGATGGAAAGTTCGATTTCGTAATTGTTGAAATTGGTGGTACAGTCGGCGACATAGAGTCCTTGCCATTTTTAGAGGCTGTGCGACAATTTGCAATTGAACGAGGCTTTTCCAATGCTTTAAACATAATTTTGACTTACGTACCCTACATCAAAAGTGCCGGCGAATTGAAAACTAAACCAACTCAACATTCTGTAAAGGCTCTTATGGAGCACGGGATAGTGCCCGATATAATTCTCTGCCGAAGCGAGACTAAATTGTCCAAGGAGGTAAGGAGTAAAATATCGCTTTTTTGCAATGTAGATGAAGAATCCGTAATAGATGTCTACGATGTCGAAACTATTTACGAAGTCCCTTTGGTTTTATCCAAAAATAATTTGGATGAAATTGTCCTTCGCAAACTCGGTATGCCAGAAAATACACTCGATTTGGAAGAATGGAGAACATTTGTTCGTAAGATAAAAAATCCTCAACATAAAGTTAAAGTTGCTCTTGTTGGGAAATATGTACGATATAGAGACTCGTACAAAAGTATACTGGAAGCTTTTGTGCATGCTGGTTCTATAAACAATACGGCAGTCGAAGTTGAACTAATTGACTCCGAGGAACTAAGCCCAAGCAATTGTCACGAAAAATTAAAAGACCTCGACGGGGTTCTCGTCGGACCTGGATTTGGCAGAAGAGGCATCGACGGAAAGATTTGCGCAATCCAATATGTTCGAGAGAATGGTATTCCATTCTTTGGAATATGCCTTGGGATGCAATGTGCCATAATTGAATTTGCCAGAAATGTCTGTGGCTTGAAAGATGCAAATTCTACAGAATTCGATAAAAAGACAACCCACAACGTAATCGACCTTATGGAAGAGCAAAAAAAGATATTCAACAAAGGTGGAACGATGCGCCTTGGTCAATATCCTTGCAAGATTATTCCAGGCACCCTCGCACATTCAATTTACAACCAAGATATTATTTACGAAAGGCATAGGCATCGATACGAGGTCAATAACAAGTATCGCTCTTTACTCGAAAGCCACGGAATGGTAATGAGTGGTCTCTCGCCCGACAACACCCTGGTCGAAATGATTGAATTAAAGGACCATCCATGGTTTATAGGCGTGCAGTTCCATCCAGAGTTGAAATCTCGCGCTGTTACAGGTGCCCCATTGTTCATTGGTTTTATAAAAGCTGCACTGAAACACAGAAAAATGAAAGAACATAAATTGGAGGAGGTATGAAAACAACAAGCTTAATTACTCTTCTGCTAATAATTCTATTATTATCTTGTCGGACTGGACGAATTAAGGACCAAGAAGAGACCTGGATAACAACACCCAGCGGTTTGCAATACAGCGAGATTTACGTGGGAAAAGGTGAAACACCAAAGCCACGACAGAAGGTCACAATCAATTTCATAATGAAGCTCGAAGATGGTACTGTCATCGAGGACACTTACAAAACCGGAATACCTATGACTTTTATTCTTGGTAATAAGGACGCAATCGAGGGTTTGGAAGAAGGAGTTGCTACAATGCGCGTTGGTGGAAGAAGGAAACTAATCGTACCACCGGAACTTGGCTTCGGAATGCATTCCTATCGGGGTATTCCCCCAAATTCAAAGCTTATTATTGAAGTCGAATTGATGAAAGTAGAATGATGTATCCCGATTTCATTCTTCTTTTCGAAAACGATTACTACAGGAGTCTCTATCCTTTTTATTTACTTCACTTGCAATGGGAAGTTCGCTGTGGTGCTTTAAGATTATTCGAAAAAGTACAACAAGCATTTCCAAATGCCAAACTACTATTCCACACCAAGCGAGAAACTTATTACAACCTTTTTTTAAAGAAATTTTCGATTGCTAACAATTCAATCTCACGCGGGAATTTGCTAGTGCTGAACTCTGGAATCTTGCCAGAGAGCAAACTATGGAGCAATTTTCAAAGCGCTTATTCTGAATTTCTGCGCCAACATACGACAACTAAATCTTGCTGCTTCGTTGTCAATGAAATTCCAGTTGCAATCTACATCTCTGCCGATGAAATGCTGAATCCAACTAATTTCGACATAACATTCTACGAAATTCTTTTAAATAAATACTTCGAAAAATTGCCAAAAGTATCTTTGCCTGTACCAAATGTGATAAATTTTCTTTGGGATGCTATTGAACTTAACTCTAATGCAATCGAAGACGACTTTCGATTCTTCGAAAACCATGCTGATTTTGAACAATTAAAAAGGCAAAAAGTGTCTCTTTTAAACGAAGATAAAATAAAGATAGGCAAAAACTGCAACATTATGCCCAACGTCGTTTTAAATGCAAGCAAAGGGGCTATAATCATTGCAGACAACGTGACTATCCAGCCATTCTCCCACATCGAGGGCCCAGTCGCTATTGGCAGAGACAGTATCGTCAAAACTGGCTCCTACATTTATCAAGGAACTTCAATCGGCGAGGTCTGCAAGGTCGGCGGTGAAATCGAAAATTCTATTCTCCACGCATATACAAACAAGCAACACCACGGCTTCGTCGGTCACTCCTATATTGGCGAATGGTGTAATTTGGGCGCTGGAACGACAACCTCCGATTTAAAAAACACATACGAGCCTGTTTCCGTACGCATCGAAAACGAAACTTTCAACACCGGGCGAACCTTCCTTGGGCTAATTCTTGGCGACCATAGCCGTACTGCTATTAATACTTCCTTCAACACAGGTACTATTACTGGTATTTGTTGCAACATTTACAACTCTGGCTTACTGTCGAAATTCATACCGTCTTTCACTTGGGGTGGCAACAAATCCCAAAGCACTTTGGGTAGCTATGAAAGAACTATTAACTCTATCCAAGCTATGATGGCTCGAAGAAACAAACTACTGCTGGAGGAAGAATTGAAAATACTCGAACTTGAATATACTCTCCAAAAAAGTAAAAGAACGAGCTAACTGAATTTCCATCGGCACAGCCGTTGCCAATTTGCAGATTTCGATAGGATTTATACATCGAGAAAAATTATACCAGTTTGACTTTATTTACAAAGTACCAAAGGCATTGCTTTTTCAAATTAGCTTACCTTGGGTATTTTTCGCATCTTAAAATAAATTTAAAAGAAAAGCTTTCGGTGCCGAATTCAATCAATCTTCTTTGTAGAAACTTGGAGGGAATAGGTAATTTTCGGGAAGAATTTTAATGTTCAACTTTTCTTTCGGCTCTTCAAATTGGCACTTCAAAGAATTATATCTACTTGCTATCGCTTCGACTATTATCGATATATCTCGAGCTTTATCTATATTAATTGGATTAATTGAGACTTTTCGCCCGAGGATAATTCCCTCGTAGGTTCCTTCATAAGTCCTATTTTCGCGGGAGAATTTAAGTATTCTTTTATAAATCATCATCTCTGCATCGACCAACTTTTCGTCTGGCACATCCTTGAATTCCTCGAGGAGTTGCTCTTCTTCGAAATTTAATTCATCTGCGTTTACCTCTATCCCTTTTGCCTTCATCTCCTCCACTCTAAGCCCCTTCATCGCAGAAATTACTTTTTCCTTCATATTCTTTTCACTATAGAGAAATATCACGTGCTCAACCTCGGTAATTGGCTTGAATCTATTCACTCCAAAGTATTTGGTAATATCGATAAAACCAGCCCCACGAATTTCTATCCAGCCCTTGACCGATTGATTTCCGTAGCCCAAGAGTTTGTGCCCTAATTTTCTCATTATTAAAACAATGTCGTCGGCAACAAATAGGTGCCCTCTCCCGACCAATTCCATTGTTAATTCGCTCTTTCCTATGCCACTATCACCGATAATCAGTATCCCAACGCTGAAAACCTCGACCAAGCTACCGTGAACCATAGTTTTAGGGCAGAAAACATCGTCGAGTATGTCCATTAAGCGGAACAAAAGCACCGGCGTCTTATTCTTGAAACCAAACACTGGGATATCTTTGTTCAAGAAGACGTCGATTAATTTTTGGTCTATCTCGTATTCCCCGTAGTTGGTGAAAAAAACGCAAGGTATTTCGAAATTACTTAGCGCCTCTATCCTTTGATATCGAGTGTCGATGTCTAATTGATTGAGAAATTCAATCTCCGTTCTGCCAAATATCACAATGGAGTCGGTAACGAAATTATTTATGTAACCACACAAAGCAAAGTGTGGTCGAATTACTGTTGCATGCTTGATTTGCTTGTGCCTTAGATTTATGCTTTCGGCTGGGAATAAATACACAATATCTCCAATGTCATTTCTCTTTTCGTACATTAGCGAATGCAGGTCAATTTGTTTATTCGAAACAATTCCTTGGTCGAGATTAATTGTCCACTCCATTGTTACCTCGAAATTTCAATTTTAAAATTACAAAATTGTAAGTAATTCTATGTAATCGACTTTTTTCACGTATTTCTTGCAACACCTTTTTGCTATTCATTAATCTAAGTGAAATTATTTGATTTTTACAAAAGAAGAGAAATTTTAGTAATTTATTTTTATTTTTGCTTTTGATAATCTTTGTTTATGAGAGTGAAAGACAAGGTAATATGCAACATAAGCCAATCGATATTGCAATTTCTATCAGAAGCTAATCAAATTGGATTGCAAAGTGTTCTATGTAGTAACATTCTTGTTTGAAAAGTATTGCATGAACAACATTACTGAGATTATTGGTATAACTTAATGTAATCAGTATCGAAAAAGTCGTTAATAAATCATTACATAGATTTAGTAAAAAATACAAAGAGGTTAAAACATGATAATCCAAAAGTTTTCTGTTAATCAGCATCCAATTAATCATATTCTATCGTGGATACAAGGCGGTGAAATTGCCATACCCGAAATTCAAAGACCGTTTGTGTGGAGCTCGACAAAAGTCCGAAATTTTATTGATTCTCTATTTAATGGCTATCCAACGGGTTACATTATCCTGTGGCAAAATCCAGCAGTAAGACTGAAAGATGGTACAAAGTCGAAGGGCAAGAAAATTCTAATTGATGGACAACAAAGAATCGCATCTCTTATGACAGCCTTGCTTGGCAAAGAAGTTGTCGACAAAAATTACGAAAAGAAAAGAATAATAATTGCTTTTAACCCGAAAGAAAGTGTATTCGAAGTTGCAAACTCAATCATATTCAAAGATAAGCAATGGATTCCCGATATTTCTGAAATATTTTCACCAAACTTTAGCGTATTAGCCAAGTTAGAGGAGTATAGCTTTTACAATCCCGAAATACCAAAGGAGCAAATTCTTAAAGCAATTGATGCTTTGAAAAGTATAATAAATATTCCTGTTGGAATGATTGAATTAAGCTCCGATATCAGCATCGACCAAGTAACTGAAATATTTATTCGTATCAACTCATCGGGTGTGACCTTGAATGAAGCTGACTTTGCAATGTCTAAAATTGCAGTAGACGAAAAATATGGCGGCAACTTACTTAGAAAAGCCATAGATTACTTCTGCCATCTTGCAGTAAAACCAGAGGATTACCAAACGTTTAAGGAAAGGGACAAAGAATTTGCCCAGAGTGAATACTTCCAAAAAATGACCTGGCTCAAAGACGATAAAGACGACCTGTACGACCCAAGTTACACAGATGTTTTACGAGTAGCATTCACGTCAAAATTCGAAAGAGGTAGATTGCAAGATCTAGTTGCACTCCTCTCTGGCAGGGATTTCGAAACAAAGGAAAACAGAGAAGAGATTGCCGAGTCCACTTTTAAAATTCTTAAAGAGGGTGTCCTGGAATTTATGAACGAAACAAATTTCAAAAGACTTACGATGATTCTCCGCTCTGCTGGCTTCATTGATAGTTCTCTGATAACCTCGCAGAATTCAGTCAACTTTGCATACATTTTGTTTCTTAAGCTTAGACATCATAACTTTCCACCATTTATAATTGAGTCGACAGTACGAAAATGGTTTGTAATGTCCATTTTGAAAGGGAGATATACCTCCTCGACAGAGTCTGCCTTTAACTATGATATAATTAGGATGAAAAACAATCCATTGGAATATATAAATAACACTCTAAGGGAAGAATTGCCAGATTCCTTTTGGGACGTTACTCTTGTACAAGAATTAGATAAATCAACCTCAGCAATTCCAGAGTTCAAAGTATTCTTAGCAGCACAGGTAAAAATGAAAGATAAAGGTTTTCTTTCGCGGGACATTACCGTCGAGGATTTGATTACAATCAAAGGAGACCTCCACCACATCTTCCCAGTTGATTACTTAAAAAAGAACGGCTTTCCCTCCCCTTCTCGATACAATCAAGTTGCCAACCTGGTTTATTCACAAAGTGAAATAAACATTGCTATAGGCAACAAGTCCCCTGTTGTTTATTTCAATATCTTAAAAGAGCAATGCCAAACAAAAATTCCAAAGATTGGTGGAATTACCGAGCTCGAAATGCTGAGAAGTAATCTCGAGGCAAATTGTATACCTGTTGAAATTTTAACTAATCATGAACTTCTTTATGACTACGAGACTTTCCTCCGAGAGCGACGAAAGTTAATAGCCAAAAAAGTCAAAGATTACTTTAAAATGCTCTGACTTAATGATTACATCTAAACAACTTCAATTTATTTTATGGAAGAAATTAAATTTTCCGCCAAATAGCGGCACGTTCACCAAAGCCAAAACTTTTCGCTCTCGATAAAGTAATTAATGTATAATGAGTTTGAAATTTTTACACAAATGGCAATTTGACCACTTTTGCCGAGAATAGTCTCCCACGCGACTCTATTTGAATAAGCGTTTCTGGATTAGCATAATCTACTGCGACGTACCCCATTCCAATTGGTTTACCAAGAATAGGAGAGATATTTCCACTTGTCACAAAGCCAATTTCCTTGCCCTCGGAGAATATTTTGTAATTATGGCGTGGTATGAATTTATCTGCTTCGCACACAAACCCAACTAATTTCCTCCTTACTCCTTCTTGCTTTATTCTTGCAATAACATCGCTACCATTGAAACTTCCTTTTTCCAATTTAGTTATCCATCCCAAACCCGCTTCGATGGGATTCGTTGTTTCATCAATATCGTTGCCATAAAGGCAGTACCCCTTTTCGAGTCGCAGAGTGTCTCGGCACCCCAAGCCAACTGGCTCAATTTCGAATTCCTTCCCAGCATCAAAGATTGCATCCCAAATCTTTTTCGCCGTTTCGAAATCACCACGAAAATAGAGTTCGAAACCAAGTTCGCCAGTATAGCCCGTGCGTGAAATTATCATCTCTACATCGGCAAGCTTGCCAAATGTAAAGCTGTAGTATTTCATCTCCTCCAAGTTTGTTTGTGTAAGCTTTTGTAATGTCTTCATGGAATTTGGTCCTTGCACTGCAAGCAGGTTGATTTCATCGCTGATATTTTTTAGTTCGACATTGAAATTCTTGATATTTTCCAGACACCAATTGTAATCCTTTTCGATGTTGGCAGCGTTGACAACGAACATAAAACGATTATCCTCCAAGCGATAAACCAGCAAATCATCCACGATTCCACCGTGAAGATAACACATTGCTGAATATTGAACCTTCCCAGGATAGAGCTTGCTTGCATCGTTTGTAGTAACTTTCTGTACAAAACTAAGTGCATCTGGACCGGAGATTTCAAACTCACCCATATGTGTCACATCGAATACTCCAACACTTTTTCGCACCGCAAGATGCTCGTGAATTATCCCTTTGGGGTACTGTATTGGCATTTCAAAACCAGCGAACTCGACCATTTTTGCCCCAAGGGCTTTGTGGATGGAATTGAAAATAGTGTATTTCATCAGTTTCTCCTGAATAAAAATGCAAATTAAAAAGTTATGAACTTTTCGATACGCTCCAATTTCTTTTTACCAATACCTTTGATTCTAAGTAAATCTTCCTTTTTGCGAATTTTCTGCTTCTTGCGAAAGTCTACAATCATTTGCGCTGTTTTCTCGCCAATACCAGGCAATCTCATCAACTCTACTCTCGATGCAGTGTTGATATTTATTTTAATAGCTGTATCTGCGTTTGTGAGTTTAAATTTTGTAGTATGAGGGCGGGGAGCATTAGCTGTGTCGACAGGATTTCCGTAGATATCTGTACCAACATAAGTTTTTTGCTCCTCCTCTGCAAGGCTATCCAAAAGCTTGGCAATGTATTGGGTTGTCTTCTCTCGGTTTGTATCAACATTGAAAAACTTGTGAATGGAGCCAAGAAATAATCCAGCGAAAAGCAAAAAGATAAATATTATCTCCTGCTTAGTTACAAGAAGTTCAGTCCTGAGGAAATTTAGGCATCTTCGTAGAATGTACTTCATCGATGGGGTAGAGTCAGTTCTTCTTTGCTCTTTTTTTAGTTTTAGCTTTGGGCTGTCGAGTTCCAATTTTATCTTGAAGTTCTTTCAAGACTTCTTCTTTGACCTTTTCTACTTCTTTATTTGCCTCTCGAATTGTGTTTTCGAGTGCTTTCTTTTCGTTCGCGATTTCATGCTGGAGTTCTTTAGTGATTTTTAATTTTGCCTTCTCAATTTCGAGTTTGGCTCTTTCCTTTGCAAGTGCAATTCTTTGATTTGTTTCTGCTTTGGCTTTTGCAATCTTTTCTTTTGCCTTCTGCTTGGCTTCTTGAATCCTCCTGTTGCCCTCCTCTTTGAGTTTCTTTACGACGTAATTTACAGACAAAGTATCGGTAGCCTTTGCTTTATTGCCTTTCGAGGATTTTGCAGTTTGGCTTAACTCGTCCTGAGCCATTGATACATTAAACCACAAAACCAGGCAAACAGTTGTAAACATAGTAAAAATGAACTTATTCATAAGAACCTCTTTAATAAGATTAAAACTTCCTTTTGGATAAGTTTAAAATATAATTAAAATTTATGCCAAAGGAAAATCGCGTACCGATTTGCTCGCCTTTGAAGTATTGATAAATTGGCAACTCCAAAAAAGGCGAGACGCTGATGTTCTCAATCCTATAAGTAAATCTTGGGACTATGTACAACAAATTTGCCCCAGAATTTGGAAATAGCGTATCTTTGTATTTGTCTTGATTTAAATAAGAATAACGAAATTCAACAAGGGCAACAAGAGCTTCGGTAAATCTGTAAGAGGCAAACACAGAAGTTGTAGTAGCAACTCCAAAGTGGTAGTCGATGGAGCTTCGAAAATTGTAATCGAATCGAGTAAATAGAAGTAAGTTCAATAATTTTTTATAAAGAGAATATTGAATCAAACCAAAAGCATAAGCGCCAAAAGAACCATTCGTGGGCTGAGTAGCAAGCGGATATTGTTCAATAGGCTGTAATTTCATCAAAGGAGCGCGAAGCCCAAGCCCAGAGTTGATAACTAAATCGGAGCTTTCCGTTTCATACAAATTGTAGCGCATTCCCGCCGACAGATTTGAAAACCCATACCCTTTGCGTGTAAATCCATATTCGTCCAATTTTTTAAAATTATAATTCAAAATCAGGTCGAGCGACAAGTAATTGGATATTCCATAATTGAGGAATAAATCAAATAGGTGAAAATCATAATTAACGAGATTTGAAACTTGCTTTGTACCACTATAAGTTTTATTACCATTTCCATACTTATAGATTAAATCAAAACTCAAGCGTTTCTTGGCAGTTGTTACAACTTCGACAGTACCTAGCCAATGCATAGGAGGTAGAAATTGTTGTCCAGAGGAGCAACCACATTGAGCAGAAATCTCCAATCGGGCAAAAAGGAGAAAAAATGTTAAAACCACTACTCTTTTCAATGTTAGTACTTTAAATTTGTTATGTAAAAGTACAATTTAAACAATTTTTTTTCTTATTTCAAAACATCAGATGGTATAAATTCGTTAGAGAAAACTGTATTTACTGCATCATAGTTGCAAAGAGCTTAATCGGCTGGTGAATTGCTAATCTACTGGTTTGTGTTTCCAGCGCCGATGTGTCCAAAGCCAAAGTTCGGGCTGTTCACGTATGGCATTTTCGAGCAGTTGCACATATCTTTGGGTGAGAACGAATTTGCCTTCGGGATTGAAAGTTAAATCGCTATGTTCAATCTCGACAAGTCGTACTTTGTAGTAATAATCCTCTCGTCGAGCAAAGCCGAGAATAATTGGCACATTATACTTTAAAGCGAAATGTGCTGGCGAGTCGAATGTTGCTGCTTTCCTGCCGAAGAACTCCACGAAAATGTCCTTGTCTTTCGTAGCGCTTTGGTCTGCAAGCAAAGCCACAATGCCACCACCCTTCAACGTTTTTACTACTTTAAATGCAGATTCATACATCGAGACAACACTATTGCCTCTGCGCGTTCGATATTTATTGATTATTTTATCTAAAAAATAATTTGCAAGTGGCTTGACAATAACTAAAACGGGCAAATTGAGATAGACCGAAACAGAGTAGGCAAGCAACTCCCAATTACCATAATGCCCAGATAGCAGTAGTACTCCTCTGCCTTGGTTGTATTTTTCCTTTATAAGCTCTACATTTTCAAATCTTACATAGTCCTTTATCTCCTCATCACTCAATTTTGGTATAGCTAAAAATTCAGCAAAGACAGTACCCATATTTTCAAACACCTTTTTGGCAGTGGCTTTTATCCAAGCATCGTCTTTGTCGGGGAATGCATTTCGAAGATTTTCCTCTGCAATTCTAACCCTCTGTGGCAGAGCAAAATATAGCAACCTTGCAAGGAACATACCAAATTTCTTTCTAATGCGACTGCTAAACAAACCTGAAATACAACTTAGAAGGAGGACTACGAGAGTTTCTAAGAGATATCTTATTATTTTCATCTGTTCAGCATCATTTTCTGAATGCGTTCGGTGTTCGTGCCAGTCACAAAGTCGGTATACCAATTTTCGTTGTACGGCTCATTCATTGCAGTAGAATGGACCAGCACGAAGTTTCCAATTTTGTACAAATCGACAAAGTAGAAATAAGCCCCACCTTGAAGTTCGCTGTAGAACCAAATCTCGTAGCTTCGTTTATTCGCCTCGGGAGGATGATACTCTCTCGAGGTTGGCTCCCCATATTGTATTAGGACACGACCGCGGTCGGTCTTCCACCCGGGAATTTGGTTCCCGACAGAGAAGAAGCGATTAGCATAATTTATCCTTTGTAGAAAATCGTCGTACGCTTTGTTGTAGATAAGAGAA
Source organism: Candidatus Kapaibacterium sp. (assembly GCA_937927515.1). Classification (GTDB taxonomy): domain Bacteria; phylum Bacteroidota; class Ignavibacteria; order Kapaibacteriales; family UBA2268; genus Naka2016. The sequence continues at coordinate 296,132 of CALBDO010000002.1, forward strand.
GTGTCTGGATTTCGTTTTTGCCAGAATTGAAATAGGAAACGCCTTTTCGCTTCAACCGTTTTTAATTCTTTGTACAAATTCTTCTCATAGTCCGAGGCAATATATTTGGCTTTCTCAAACTCTAAATCCAAGCTTTGTTCATCCAGAGAAGAAAACACACTTTTTTCAAAAAGTTCGCTCTCCGTGTATCTTCGTATTGGCTCTGGTGGTAGTTCAGCATTAAAGAGATAAAATTTTTTCTTCTTTGAGCGAGCCAATAGTTTTCCATGGTCATCAAGCAAGGAGATTTCTATGAAATATGTTCCAGAGCTCAATGCATCGAGTGCAAAACCATTGATGCTAAACTGCGACGAAGCTACAACTTTCGATGTTTTGTAATTGTACAAAACCTCGTCTTGAAGTGTGTTGAAAATTCGATATTCAAGTTTAACCTGCTTATTCATCAAGCCAGGGTTCAAATAATACTCGAAATAAATATAAAGTCTAGGTGAAATGCCTACGACTTCGAGTGTAGGATTTGGCACTATGTAGTATTTACCCTTTAAAAATTCTTTCTGCCAGAGAATATTCGAAGTATCGGAAAGTTCAATGAATTGGGCAAACTGGATATCACTTATCGAGGCGTCTCGATTGGAGAAATCTAAATTCTCCACTTCTACAACTTTTTGAAATCGATTCGTCTCGTCTTGGCTGTCTACACATACAAACTGAAACTTTACTTTACTATCCTTACTTATGGGAAAATTCTTTTGTCCTACCAGTAAGTTCTGTGTTTCTTTGTTCGTATCGAGTGTTTCCCGTTGGTGGTATACTGTCCAATCATAAGTTTCCCAAAGTGTGTCGTTTATGAAGAATTTCAACTCAACATTGAGTTCGACAAACCATTTTTTGTCCTTGGGATAATACTTTAACTGATTATCAAGAAGTCCATAATACACCTCTATGATATTTTCCTTTTCGTTTTTTTGAAAGACACAATAGTCAATGTATACGGGGATAATTCCAGCAGGCAATGGTATTGTAAAAAACATGCAAGATAAAATTGCAATAGCTCCGATTACGAATTCAGCATTTTTCATACACACAAAACTAACAAACTGTAAATAAACAAGGGGCAGAAGCCCCTTGTAGATATGCAAAAATTATTCCAAAACGAAAACGAAACAAAGATATTTACTTTACAGCAACTTTAATGCTCAAACGATTGACTAGTCCAATATTTTTCGTTGGGGTGATGGAATAATCAAATTCACCCTCGAAACCGCCAGCAAAGTATTTCAAACCGACACCGCCGGAAAGTCCGAATACATCCGTGCCAAATTGGTATCCAGCACGCAAGGCAAGAAAATCTTTAAAAGTATACTCAGCCCCGAGAGCAAAATGCTCTGGTGTATCGGATAAAGTTATGAAATCGCCAGCAACAATAACTTTGTGGTCCTCGACCTTCCATACTTCGGAGGATATTCCAGCGCGGAAAATCAATGGTAGTGAGTAACTATTGGAAATATACGCAATATCCAATGGAGCAGCATTTAGTGCTTCATAAAGCTTTTTGGATGTTTTCAAATCTTGGCCACTATAAGCTTGTTTAACACCAAGATTGTGTATCGAGAAACCAAGCCGTATGCCCTGAATTCCGGTCTCGTACATAGTTCCAACATCGAAAGCAATTCCCGTGCTGGAAAGATTGGAAATCGAATTGTTTACATATTTGGCGGTCAGTCCGAAAGAAAATTGGTCTGTAAGATAACCAGAAAAAGTCAAAGATAAAGCAACATCGTTGACTTGGTAGGATAGCCCAGTGCCATTAGGTTTTTCCAAAGTAGTAATTTCAATGTTTCCGCTATTAAGAGCCACAAGAGCAATTGCCGCTGTAAAGTTTCTACCCACTGGTAATGCAAAAGCACCGAAACTATGCTTAAACCCAGCGAACCATTGGGTGTAGGAAAAATCTGCCGAAATATATTTTACATCGGCAAGCCCAGCAGGATTCCAAAAAATAGATGTTAAATCGTTAGATACTGATGAGTAGGCTCCAGCAAGTCCATTTGCTCTTGCACCAATTGGAATTTTCAAAAACTGAGAACCCGCAGCACCGACCTTCACAAATGTCTCGCCTGTAGTCGAACCCGAAATTGCTCCTCCTATTGAAAATGCTTCAAAATATGTTATAATGCCCATTAAAACTACTGTTAAGATTAATCTTTTCATATTTCACTCCAATATTTTCAAAAATAGTTGGGACCCCCGTGATGTGGGGGTCCATATTTATTGTTGAGTTTGAATTAATCTAAATCCACCAACAACTACAGAGAATTTCTGAACTGCCTGGGCACCATTTGGAGTTTTCAAAACAGCAACGAAAGTTTGGCTGGAAACTCGCAACCCATTCTTGGAAAGCAAGTCCCAAATTTCAACTGAATTCTTGTCTGGGCCATCGCTACTTGTTTCGTCGTGCTCAATAGTCCGTACCAAATCTCCAGCCAAAGTATAAATTTCAATAGTGCATCGTGGAGGTAGTTTGGTAAAGTAAATCTTTGCATCATATGGTGTCTTCTGCCCTTGATGCGAAATATAGTAAGGATTTGGGACAACTTTGAACTTCTCGAGCATTTCGTCCGAATAATTTTCGTTTTCGGGTTTGAAATCGGAAATCTTGAATCTAACCTTTGCCCCGGGAAGTGGTAGACCATAGGCACCACCGCGCACTTTCAAAACGATTTTATCGCCTTCGCGGAAATCTTGTCCGTATTGGTATTGATTCGTAGGAATATACTCCCATTCGGCATTTCCGAAACGTCGGCCTTTGTTTGCGTAATCCAAAGCAAACTGACAACCACCAATAATCAACACATGGGTGAAGTCCACAGTGTCCTTTCCATCCTCGCTTACAGCCGAAAGGTAATAACGACCTTGAGTTCCAATATAAGTATTTACCGAAGTACTACCAGTATTCCACGATGGATTTGCTTGTTGCTCACGCATTTTTATTGCCGAGTTATTTCGCCTACCATTCACCCAGCCATAAGCACTAATGTTAAACTTGTTTATGAATTCATTGCATCGAGAGCCGAGGTTCGTAGGCACCGGATATTGATTTAGTCCTGGTATTGTATCTATCACCATATGCTCGAGTTCAATTGGGTAGGAAACTGTTACAGAGTCTTTCCCCGATTCAGATGGACGCTTGTAGGAGAGCAAATTGCGTACTTTCAAATTCAAGTATTTGACTTTGAATGTCTTGCGTTGTCTATTGTTCTGCGGACCCCAGACAAGCTCCATAGTTTCCTCACCGCCGGGCATAAAAGTAACCTCGAAATCACCAGGACCATTGTTAAAACTACCGTATATGGGCTGACCATAATTTTGATATACCGGAACACGCTCGGCTGTGTAGCCAAGGAACTCTTGGCGCAAGGTCATAAAATCTACTTGTTGGGTTGTATAAATCTTTGTCGGGTCGGTAATTATATTTATTGGTGTCTTGTCGGGCTCCATGCGGATAGAGGATGAGTCTGGCCTTAGAATTCCGCCGTATTGTTGAATTGTATAATCAAAACTGAAGCCAAGAGCGCCAAATGCTGGACCAGGCAAGAAATTATTGGTCAAGAAACCATAACTATAGTAGTATCCTCTAATAGTAAAATCGCTTGTTGTAAACTTTCCAGAGCGAGTAATGATATTATTATTAAATGGTAGACCAAACTCATTACGCTTTCCAGTAACGGGGTCGATAACAACTGTATCGCTTAAAATGTAGGATGCAGAATTTTCGGTTGGCGAGCCGGAATATCGTAGACTTCCCGGATTCTCCTCCAAAAGCGTAATACTATTGAATAGAAGCGAATTTGTGGTCAAATCCTTTAATGTAATTCTTCGCCAATACATACCAAACCTCAAAGGTGTGGACCTGCCGGGAAATGTGATTTGCTCGAGTCCCCAGTATGGTTGAAATTCCAACTCTAGTTCATGACCAGCGAACAATTGAATTGCCCTATCGTAATCAACTGCAAAAAGTTTAAAATTGTATAGCCCACCAATACGAGCAGAATCTACATAAGTAACGGTAAATTCAACGGGTTTACCAACTGGTGCGGAGCGGGCAAAAACATTTAGCATGTTTGGCAAACCTGGCGAGGCGTCATTCAGCTTCTGTGGGGTTTGTTGCTGATAATCTCCTTCGTCGTAGGCAAGTAGTTTATAATAATAATCTACGTTGTTAATAATCTTTTCTGTCTTTGTTGGATTATCATTGAATGATACAGTCATATCTCTATCGTCATCACCAAAGTCGAGAAAAGTACGATGATTTGTGATGCTATCCATATATGGAACTACCACCTTATATAGCACCTCATTTGATTGCTCGAACTCAGGGAATTCGACCTTTGCAAGACCCATCTGAATGTACTTATAAATTGAATCCAGAGCTTGTGCGATGTGCAAAGAGTCGCGCAGAACAGTATTAATGTTCATAGGTACCATCCTATCAACCAGTAGAACGTTTTGTCCATTGACAGTTGCTCTGCGGTAAGTTTTCTTCAAGTATATTGTGTCCAAGTTTGGACCAGTTCGGTCTGGCAAGCCGACGGTGTCGGTGGGATTAATATTGACTGTTTCTTTTCTCCAAAGCAATGGATTGTATTGCAAGAAAAGACGATTCAATTTTACAACACCAAGCATAACGCTGTCGAGCAGATAATGTCGGCGCGGTGTAATCACATTGTAGGGGTCGAAATAAATTGGAAGTTCTTTTGCTTGGAAATTAATCTTCGAAGCCCAGAAAGGACCCCAAGGCTTGGAGAAGTAAGCAGTATCGACACCGCAAATTACGGGTATGATGTTTTGTGTTGTCGGGGTAATATTTTGAATAACCCAACGGTTAGACGGGTTCAATTTTATTCCACGGCCCACGCGAAGCACTCGAATTGCAAACGAATCGATAACGACTTGGCCACCCTTGTTCTCCAGATAAGGACCAACAATCCTTAACGAATCGATGAAAGGCAAATTCGAGGCAGAACCCTCTCCGGCTCTTCTGTAGGATTTATAAAATGGGGTAGGTATTTCCCACTGAGCAATTTGTTTCCAACCAAAAGGTCCCTTCCCCGAGGGATATTGTAGGCTTGGAGATATGTTGTCCACATCAAATGTATCCAAATCAGTTCTACGGGCGCGATAGAGACGATAACCGAGGAAATCCATCCCCTTTTCGTAAAAATCTTTCGAAATTTCGGCAGTGCTGTCCCATTTTATTATAAAACCGTGATTTAATGGAGTCCAGCTAACAAAATTGGCACGCTCTGGGGGCGAGGGTGCGCGGAAATTGTCGTCGTATACTTGTTGGGCAAACTTATCTTTACGAATGAGTTCCGCAAGGTCCTCGGTAGTGCCATCGGCATCTTCGCGAACTGCTGGTGGTGCACAAATCAAAGCCACAACCAAACGCGCTGTATCTCCGGGAAGCATATTAAAAGGACCCGTTGCCATCATCAATCGTCTATCGCCTGGACCGAAATCACCATCGCGAATGCCAGAGGACATGAAGTTGTAGCGCTCGTCGTCGTCGTTTTTATCGTCATCGATATGCCAGTTCCTAAAGGTCTTCAAGCCAAGTTGTTCGGCAGTTTCAAAAACTCGCTTATCTTTGCGAATATATCCAGTCTTGTCAAGCTCTATAGAGTTTATCTCGACAATTCCAGTGTCTGTCCTCTTGTGAAGCGATGTCCATTTCTTTACCAATTCTTCTTTAAGACAAGCGGTAGAGTCTTTGTATCCAATTATATTCCCAAGTGAATCTAAAATTTCAACTTTATAAACTTTTCTATCGTAGCACATATATTCGGAAATTCTGAAAAGTGTGTCGTTGCCCTGCACTTCGAAGGTTACCTCGCTTCTATCGGAACGAACAACAGCAGGGCTTTCGAGAAAATCAAAGCCAAGATATCCAAATCCAAAACCTTTTTCACCCTGGTCTGTGTTTGTCCACTGAACAGCAAGGTTCAAAGTAGTATCTTCTTCGTAGAACCTTGCTCTATCATTGCGAGCGCCATTGACCAGATTTGGAGCACGAGCTACATCTACATCCATTACAGAGGCAAGCCACATATCTCTCAGAGTATCCTTACTGAAGTTAATTACTTCGTATTTAATAAAGATAAAATCCTTATAATCGCCAAAACCCCAAGAATAAATCATTTGCTCGAACTGAAGACGCAGGGGATAGCCCTGGCTTTTTCTCAAACCAGCTCCTCCATCGAATTCATTCAAGTCTGTGTCTTTGTATGTGCAGAAGATGTCCTCCCCTGAAATAAATGCAGGACCTTTGGGAAAATTGGTTAAATTCCTTTGGTTGATGTCGTCGACGTAGTAACCATAGTATCGATTGTACTTTAATGTATCGCCCGGGCTTGTATCCCAAATAGGCCACGCAGGTCCGTCATTTGGATTCAACGGGGTACCATCACCTTTTTTGAAGTCGGTCGAAAAGTATGTCCGATATTTCTTAATATCAGAGACGTCTTTGCCATCACCGTCGGTGATTCTACCAGGGACCATCCAAGAGCGACCGTTATTTGGATTGTAAGTGACTTCGACGTATTTTTTCGGCACACCGTCTGGACGAGGCTTAATTGCTCCAACCCAAAGACCACCACCGAAAATGTATTGATTGTTCGAACCACGTGGCCAATAACCACCGCCTCGGTTCTGAGCAACATTTAAACCAAAAATACCGTAGTTGGTAGTATAAAATTGGATATTACTCACAGTATTTTGCTGTAAATCAAAAAGTTGGTTGTAGGTTCGTAGAATCTCGTCCCCTCCTTTTTGGTCCTTTCCATAATCGCGTGGCAGAGGCAAGACAACCAGAGGAAAGCCAGCGAAAGCCAAGAGTAAAGTCAAAATCAGTCTTTTCATATATTCACCTCTTAAAATAAACATTCCAAGTTAAAATCTAAACATTATTCCAGCAAAGACAGTACGCGGGGCAAGGAAATTGCCACGGAATCGGCGAACATCTTCGAGATATTTTGTAAATGCCATAAATTTTTCGGTCCGAGTGACAATTCCATTCCTGTCGAAATCGGAATTTATATTGTAGAACCTATCGCCATAGATGGTATATTGGTCTGTAGAAAAGGACTCTGCTCTTGCATAATCGGCTTCGCGATAATAGACCACAGCGCTGAAGTCTGTCTCGGGTCGATAAAAGTTGACACCATCGTCAATCGGGTCGCCAGTACGAGCAAATACTCCTGCAACAGAGGTCAAATTAAAAATATTATTAATGTCGATAAAGAATTCCAAGCGGGCATTGCCAGCTTGCTCGCCGAACCAATCGCGCAAGAAAAATCCTTTCTGAATTCGGGCATTTGCGTTCCAAATCGAAGGCTGTCGCTCAGCGTTGAACTCCCCAATGGCATTTCCAGCTCTATCCAATCTGGTATATGGTGTACCAGTTTGGAAGAAGCCTGTTATGTTTATGACTGTATTTTCTAAAGGATAAATACCTGCAATCGATGGTCCTTGCTTGTATCCCCAGAGAAAATCAATAATCGCATTAATACGGTGTGTTCTATCCGCAGAGAACGGAAACTCTGCCAGTGGGAATGCTTGCTTGCCAGTAAATGGGTCGACAGCCACGAGATAATTCGAGCCGGGCGATGAACCTGTTGTAGTTGCATAAGAGAGATTATAGTTCAAATTCAATTGTATGTGATTTGTTGGTCGTTTGCGAAGTGTAAATTCAATACCGCGAGCACTACCGTATTCAGAAACTGTATACATGTAATAAGGTGTCGGTACAGCTGCAACATAGACTAAACCCACTTGATTGTAATTATCTTTATAATAGGCAGAAATATCGAGAGCAAAATCATCTGTCAATTGATTATTGTAATTTACTTGGTACATATTAGACTTCTGTGGTTTCATATTAGGATTGCCCAAGATGGAATTGCCGCGCAACTGGTCGACTGCGAAAGCATCGTAGAGGTATTGCATCGGTGGCATCTGGAACAATACTCCGTAGGAAATAGAAATGTTGGAACGGTCTGTAATAGGATAGGTTACATTTATGCGTGGACTAAATTGAGTTTTTACACTTGCATTAGCAAATCCAGTATCTGATGTTATGGGTACAAAATACTCTACAACTGTGCGGTAATCTGAATTTGGTATGTAAAAGTCAAACCGTAAACCTGGGGTTATTATCAAACCTTTGTAAGTTATTTGGTCTTGGATGTACAATCCACCAGTGATGGGCTTGTATGGCTTGCTTGTTTTGTTGTAAACGTTTTCATTGTCGGCATACAAGTTTCCACCCCATTCATCAGTGTACACATCAAAAAATGGATTTGCATCCCAAGGCAAGCTATTCATATGCCGACGAAGCTGATAAAATTGCACTTCGAAGCCAGTTTTAAACATATGACTAAATTCTCCGTCGACAGCCAAAGTGTAATTTCCATCGACTTGCCAATAATTGCTTCGACGAAATTCAAAAGTTCGTTCGTTGCCGTGCAAATCGAAAATTCCAGTTAATCCATATGCATTTTGAGCATGCTGGGTACTGGAATTTCCCTCGATGTACCCGGTTATGGGGTTTACTATCGGCATATCCATTTTAATGAACCCATCTTTGGAATTTTTGATTTGTGTTATGGGTGAATATTGGTCCAAGATTTTATCTTTCCCTGGCTCCAAAGTGCCGATAGCAACAGCGTAATTATCTTGGGGCAACCATATGTCAAAACCAGTAAGAAAATTTGGGTCGTCGAAAGTTTTTCTCCGGGATGCATCGCTATTGTTCGAGGTGTTGGAAATTTTAATTTCATAAAAACTATTCGAACCCAGTCTATGCTGTATTTGAACATAACCACTTTTTGCCACTTGATTGAAAACTGGGGATTTAGCCCTTCTCTCTTCAACTCCGTAGGACGGTAGCCCAGGTATAGCACCTGGTTCAATGGCATATAGCCAGGACCAACTAAGCGTCTCGAGGTTTGTCATTCCCCAATTGCCAAAGAATATGAGGTCTATGTCCTGGGTAACTGGAAATTTAAGCTTTGCTTGGAAGCTCTTCTTCCAAGATTGATTATTTGGAATCAAACCAAGATTGTTTTGGTCGACCTTGCCCAGATTGTTAATATGGACAGGGTCGTAAATATCGTAGCTTGCAGAACGATATTTTTCATAAAAGTAATTTCCTGCAACGAAGAAAGTTGCTTTATTCCATAGTGGAATTGGACCACCAACGCCAAATTCAAATGTATGCTCTTTGGAACCCTGCAATTTACGGCCCTCGCCCCAATCGATTGCTTTGTATCTATCGCCTTCGCGAATTAATTTTAAATCGTGTGGTTGGCGGCCAAAAAGGGCTGGTACATCGGTTCGCCAACGAATATAGCCCTCGTATCGGTCTGTTCGCCCAGTTTTCAATGTTGTATTAACAAAGCCACCCAATACATTACCATACTCAGCGGAAAACCCACCAGTCAAGACTTGCACCTCTTCTGTTGCAAATGCACTTACCATTGGGTAGTATGTTGCACCTACAATTCCAAAACCACCAGTGAACTTGTCGCTTACATCGATGCCGTCGATGCGGATTTGACTTTCATTCGTCCGGCTACCACGAATAATCCAACCTCCACCAGCATTGAAAACGCCAGCACTCAGCCCAATAATTGCTTGCAAACCCTCGCGGGCAATAGTTGTCAGTTGCTGATTCTCGAATTGCCTTTTCACTCCTATGTCCTTATGCGAGACGAGTTTTTCTCCAACGACAACGACCTCTTCTGTTACTTTTCCTTCTTCTTTCAATCGAACACTAATATCGGTCTCGTCGTCGGCAGAGATTCGAACTTCTGCTTCATACGGGGCATACCCGACAGCGGTAATTCGAACCTTGTATGTTCCAGCGGGAATACTCACAACTATGAAACGTCCATCGGCTTTGACAACTCCGCCCAAGCGTGTACCCAAAATTCGAACAGAGGCACCGACGACTGGATTTCCATCCTGGTCGACAACTTTGCCCTTCAGTGTACCGTAGTTACTCGCTTCCAATATATATGGAAACAGCAGCGAAATTATTAGGAACAGAGATGAAAATAACCTCATCATAATTTACCTCTTATGTTATTTTACTTCAATATTGAAATTTGTTTTATGATGCTCTTGCCATTTATATTGAATACCAAGTTATAAGTCCCCGACACCAAACCATCGGTCCTAAATTGAATTGCTTGATAACCAGAGAAGGTCCTGCCTTCGAATATGTTCATTACTTTACGGCCAAGTACATCAAAAATATTAATCGATATTAGCGAAGGAGCATCAGTAACAAACTCAACCACGCCAATACCTTCTGTGGGATTTGGATAGACTTTTATATCGACCTCGGTTGCAAGTTCATTTACCTCGACTCCCAAAATATCGTCGGCATTGAAAAAGCCAAACACTACATATTGTGGGACTGTATCAAGCGTACGCTGTCGTAGACGAGCTTCGGCTGGGTCCTGCCCTTCGATTGGAATAGATTCTAATTTAATCAAAGGAATATTCTTTAAGTCATTTGGAATTTTATCGGGGACCCAGGTGATTCTATCGTAATCTAAACTTTCAGTTATGTTCTTCGCACGAGACCATACCGGAGAATTCAGTTTTCTTACTGCAACAAAAACATCATTAGTCGCTCGGCGATAAACGGTATCATTTACTATTACATCAACAAAATCCACCCATTTGGCTAATAAATAATTTCCATCAACCGAGGCAACAAGTTGTGATTCCTCGCCAAGCTGATTTCTCGTACCGGCGGGAACATAAGCAAGGACAAAGCCAGTCAAATCGGCAACTTTACGCACACCCCAAATACCATTTTCCTTGTAGACCTCGACTAATTGATGCAATGCCTCTTCGTACAATCTGAATGTTTGAGTTGTATCTTCGTTAATGTTCACCAAGAAAGAGTAGTTATCATTCCCTAAGGGGACAAATTGTGGCAAAGACCAAGTGATTACACCAACCGATAAGCCATATTCTTGCAAATATGAATCAAACAGTTCAGGTGGAGCAATGTCGAAATCGCTCCAGGTCTTTCCAAGGTCTGTGGATTTTGAAACGCCGAAATAAAATCGGTTTAGCGGATGGTTTGCAAAATTTGCATAAGCAGCCATGTATAAATTACCATCATTGGCGAACTTAAACCCAGCAATCAATGAAGTTCGAACACTATCATCTGTCGAGACTGGTGTTTTGAATCTGTCGGCTTGCCATTGTGGTGGAATTACTTCATTCCATTTATCAAAATCACTTGTTCGGCGATAGCCAAGATGACTTGTTAGAGTCAACGGTAAACCACCTTCTATCATCAAGGTTCCGACAGCCATAGCATACGGCTCGCCATTGTCCATGCCACCGACAATCCTCGAGTCGGTTCCGCCCCAATTGTAGCGATTCCCATCTTGCCAGGTAAAAGACTTTGAATAGGATTGAAAGTAATTATCTTGGTAGTACAAACCATTAACAAAGCCGACCCATCCAGAGCCGTTCGTGCATGGGGCAGTGTAGACGTAGGCAATGTCGCCATCGTAATCGAAAGCATAAACGCTTGGATATCGTGCCCACCAGTTGTAATATTGCCCGGGTTGAACTTTGTAAACCAATACGGGGTCGGACCAACTTTGGCCCCAATCTGTCGAGTACCTTATAAAAAGATTATTTTTGGTATTATCGCCATTATAATACGGATATCTATCGATATCCCAAAAACCTCGTTTAATAGTAATCAATTGACCAATTTCGGGAATGTAGACAAATGGTTGTTGCGATTCTGTGAAATATGAGTATGCATTTGCTAATGAATCCAGGATTTGAAAGTCGACCGATAGCACTTTATCATTATGTGATTTAAACACACTATTGGGTAATGCTGGAGCAATTTCCTTGCATCGAAAATCTTGGGCAGTATATTTTCCTCTGCTAATCTGCTCGGTACCAAAAAGTACAAAATTTGATATTACCAATAAAACAACCACCAAAGTGTGTAAGTAAATTCTCATAATAACTCCAATTTTTGTTAAACAATTTAAACACAATCATAACAAAATTAACTTATTTTTTATAAAAACACAACTAATAAATTCAGTTGTTGTTGAACTTGAAATTTACGCTTAGTCCATAGACTAAACTTAATATGTTTTTCCATCGATTAGCCTCGTTTGGCATAGAGGACCAGAATGTCTTGTTTTCAATTCCGAAGTTAAAAGAAAGATTATCTACAGGTCGAATTTCTGCAAAAACACCCAATCCCCCCAAAAAGCCATCACTTGTTGCACCAACTTTGATTCGCCCGATGATGGATGTATATCTCATTTGATACTCGTAGTCGAAGAATAGGCTACCCCAGTATTGCTGATATTTTTTGGTGGCGGGTATTTCTACTTGAACATAATTTGTGTAAGAATTGTCCTCGTTATTTGTCAAAATTTTTTCTCCGCTTTTACCTTCATTAAAATGTGTAAAAATTTTGCGTTCCTCGGCTGGGCTTAGCATCCCAGGGACAAGAAGTATCACCTTGTCCTTAAAATCAAAATCAAAATAGCCAAATTCTAAGCCAATTCGAAGATTCTTTCCCACCTTGTAACCAAAACCCTGTGAATATGTATTAAAAGATTCCACACCACCAAATTTATTCAGTGGGATTGTCGAGTATCCACTAATGAATACTCCATCCGTTTGAATTTCATTCGGGCTAATGATAACATTGCTATGCTTTTGCTTCTCAAAACTCAAATAAGTTGGCGAGTCCTTTAATTTTCGATTTAAAGGCATAACATTTTGCTCACTTCTTATCTTATAATCATTAGTCGAGGTAATTAGCTTAGTTGAAATATCAAATTTTTCTACGAATGACTCGATGCCTTGGGACTCAATTTGTTTTTCAAATTCATTTTCAATTTTAACTACATCAACTTTTGCGAAAGAGATTTGCTGAACATTCTTTGCATATCCAAGTACATTTGATTTGTCTTCCCGTTTTTTGTTTGTGCTTTCTTTGCCCACTGGTTCAATATCCACCTCGGTATTGGTTGGAACTTGTTTTTGAAGCAAATCTTGTTGCTGGATTACTTGGGCAATGAAAAAGGAATTTCCATAGGTAATTCTGCTATCATTAATACCATAAATTGAAAAGAGAAAGAGCATAAGGAATAAAGCAAGGACAACAGTGGCTTTCCTTTTTTTGGTAAAAGTCTCGGGTGGAACAACTTTTAGATAAGTAGCAAGCGCATTTTGTTCAACTCTTTCCTCCAAACTTTTAGGAACTACTATACTTTGGGCATCTTCTCTTAGAGCAGAAATCAAAGAAGTCATCAAATCTAATTCTTCTTGTGCAGAGGCATCTTCCTCGAGCAATTTTCTAAATTCTTTGTCGTCCTCTGGAGTTAAATCACCATCAATATAGTCGTTGATGAACTTATCAATTCCCATAATACTCCTTTGTGATTGGTTCTAAAAACTTTTTCAAAAGCAAGCGTGCTCGATGGACGCGCACCTTTGCCAGCGAAACGGTGATACCTAAAATTTGTGAAATCTCCTCGTATGAATACTCCTCGTATTCTCGCAAAAGTAAAGCCTCTCGCAAACTTATCGGCAGGCGCAGTATTGCCCTCTGGACAAATTCTTTCAAGCCTGCGTCACCTTTGTATAGGTAAGACAGCTTTATCGAATTGTCGTTCAACTCTTGATATGGTTTCTCCATCTTTATCATATTCAAGCAAATATGTCGTGCAATTGTAAACAACCATGCACCAAAATTATCTCCGCGAAAGCTTTTTGCGTTCTCGAATACTTTCATAAATGTATCCTGAAATGCATCCTCGGCTTTTTCCCGGCTACCAAGCATCCGAAGACAAAATCTGTACACTCTCGTACTGTAATGTGAATAAAGTAGGTGAAAGGCTTCGGCACTTCCGCGTCGAAATTCTTGCGTAGCCTCTCGCAACTGTTCATCATCCAAATGCCTATCACCTAAGTTTTTCACTAATCTTCCATTAAATCCATTACGAAGACAATTTTAAATCGGTATTGGTTACAAAAAACTACAGATTATTTCCTGAAAGTTATGCCTATTGCACCAGAAATTCTTCGACCATTGCTCTCCTCGTTCCCACCAACTCTTTTTCCACCAACAAGCATAATTGAAGAACCACCACCGTCGAGGTTCATTGCATCGAAACAACCAATCCTTTTGGCAATGTATGATAATTGAGAAAGATTCGCTCCAAGACTTTGATTTGGCTTGCTCGCTTCGGCAATGAATAGATAAAACTTCGTCTTCGACATATTCGTTCCAATTGCTGTCCTCGGCAATTGCGAAGCAATGAACCTAAAGCCGCGAGAGCCCTCTTGATATGCTTCGTGCTTCGCTATACCTTTGCGCACCAATCGAGGAGTTCCAGAGACTGCACTTTTAAATGCAATGTAACTGTGTCGGTCTGTTGAAAACAACAAGTGGCATACTTCCCCTTTCTTTAAATTTATTTGCGATACATCTACGCCAGCAAGGGTTACAACAAATCCATCAGCTGGGATTTCTACAACCCCGCTGTCGATTCCCACGAACTCAACTTTTACTTTTCTGTTGATTAATGTAGGTTCAAGATATTTAAAAATTAATTTAATTGTGGTAAATTCTTTGCTTTCTTGACGATGCGATTGGATAATTTGGTTTCGAATTTCATTCGTATCCACTGCTATTTCAGTACTGTCGGATAAGTCTATGTTTGAATACAGAGCCGATATTGTCTCTTGCACCTCTTTTTCTATGTCTTCGAAATGTACTTTAGGTATTGTATCGCCAAAATACTTATTATAGAGGACAGAAATATCACTTTCACTTCTTTTATTGACGTTATCTATTACAATTTTTTTACCATTTCCAAGTACTATTTCTCCCGTAAGTTGGAAATTATCAATGTATGGCCGATTGTCTAAATCGAAGAAAACAGTGCTCCATTCTTTATATTTTTTCATCGAGATTACCTCTCCATCGCAGACAAGTATACCAATAGGATAGTTCCTAAAAGCAGACCAAAAATTGGCATTTGCAACTGCAAGCAAATCGCCCCCGTATACCCTTGTCAGTTCAAATTGAAAATCGTCGTAAATGTTCTTCAAATAATCCAAGCCATCGATAATGTTCTTTGCTTTCAGTATTTTCACTTCGTAAGGTGTAGAGTCGATATCGACTTCAACAACGTGAACCAAAATTCGTCGTGGCTCTACTCCAAATTGCATCTTCTTGTAAAGTATTCCTTTATGTATTTCAAAGCTCTCGATTGTATTAACTGCATTGAGTGCTACTTTTTGGGAAAATATTCTAATTTTCTTCTTTTTACTTTTGACATCTTTCTTTTTGTTCTGCTTTTTTGGAGACGTAGTAGTGCTCTTGGTTTTCTTCTGTAAAGTGGGCTTTTTGTGTATTTTAGAGATAACAAACGAAGTATGATGATTTCCCCAAATAAGAAGAAAAGCCAATATCAAAAAGGAAGTTACAATTTTTCTCGTCAGCAATTTTAAAATCCTTTTAAAATTACAAATTTATCCAAATGAGTAGTATTAGAAAAAACTATTAATCTGTAATTTTGCAACTTGAACAAATATAAAAACAATGAACATAGGACAGATAATTCCAAATAGGCTTGAACAAGCCATAAAAGTAAAAGACCAAACACGTATGGACACACACCACTCCATTATGGAAGTCATATTGGATTTTCAAAAATCTGATACTGGAAGAGAACTGAACGAAGAAGAAGAAATAAAAATACTAAATTCATTGGCGAAGAAGAAAGAAAAGGCAATCAAACTATATGAAAAAGGTGGAATAAACGACCTCGCAGGAAAGATGCGCCAAGAACTCCTACGAATTCAGCATCTATTGCAATTGCAAACCAGCGAGGTGGAAATCCGTTCGTTCCTCGAAAAGATTATGAACGAGGTAAACGCTCCATCGCTACGAGATTTAGGCAAGGTGATGGGGCAAGAATTAAAAGGTAAGGCAGACGGTAGCCTTGTCCAATCCATAGCCGAAGAACTTTTAACACAACCCCGAGTGTAATTATGGAAGAGTTCGACCAGCTTTTTCTCGATTCACTTAAACAACTTGAATTTTTTAGCGTATTGGAAAAAGTCTCGAATTTTGCTATAACTGAATACGGGAAGAACCGCATTCTAAACTCACTGCCCAATCCCAACCTGGATGAAATCAAATTAGAACTCGACTTGGTAGAGGAAACAATCGCACTCTTGAATCGATACGAAAATACACCGATGGAAAACTTCGGCGATGTCCGAAACAAAATTTACAAGTCGCGAATAGAAAATGCTGTTCTCTCAAGTGGTGAAATTTTGGAAATATTGAACCTTTTGGAAATTTCGCGACGATTGCGCTCGTTTATCCTCTCGAAAAGCGAAGATTTCCCTAAACTAACGGAATTGGTAACTCCATTGCACGAAAATCGCTTGCTCGAAAAGCACATACGCGAAGCAATCGACGAAACCGGAAACATTAGAGACAATGCAACTAAAGAACTTCTACGCATACGAAACGAAATCATCGAAAAATCTGCAAAACTCCGCCGTCGGTTGGATAAAATTCTGAAAAATATTTCCGAAGAAGATTTAACTCAGGACGAATTTGTAACAATTCGCGAAGGTAGATTTGTCCTACCAATAAAAATTGAATACAAGAACAGAATATCTGGAATTATTCACGGAGTGTCGCAAAGTGGTCAGACATGCTTTATCGAGCCAGCCGAAGTCATTGAAATGAACAACGAACTCTCGCTTCTGGAAAGCGAGGAGCGAAGAGAAATTCACCGAATTCTAAGAAATTTAACTGTCGAAATCAGCGATATATCGAAACATTTACTTACTTCCCTCGAGATATTGATACATTTCGATGCCCTTCTTGCAAAAGCAAGATACTCGATGCAATTCCTTTGTCTGAAACCAATTTTCTGGGACTCGAAAGAGATTTTCCTTCAAGATATTCGCCACCCATTACTCGTTCATTCACGCGGATACAAAAATGTTGTTCCTCTAACAATTGGTTTTTATCGAAACAAACGTGGTCATATCATTTCTGGTCCAAACGCTGGTGGCAAGACTGTTGCTCTTAAAAGTATAGGTTTGAACATTGCACTTGCTTGCTCTGGTTTTTTCACTCACGGCTACTGCAAAACGTCCTACTTTACGATTTACACATCAATTGGCGATTTACAATCTGTCGAGCAGGATTTAAGCACTTTTAGCGCTCAGATTCTTCGAATCAAAAACATTCTCGAAAACGCCGACTCCGACACTCTTGTCCTTATCGACGAAATAGTTGCTGGCACAGACCCACACGAAGGCTCCCTTCTCGCTGCCTCTATTATCGATAGCTTCATTACGATGAACTTGTTCTTTGCAATTACAACTCACCAATCCTATCTAAAAGTTTTCTCTCTAACACGAACCGAAATTGAAAACGACTCCCTCGAGTTCGACGAAAAAAGCCTAAAGCCAACCTATAGATTCCTTCAAGGCGTCCCAGGCAATAGCTACGCTTTCGAACTGGCAACAAATCTCGGATTGCCAAAACATATTATTGAAAGAGCCCGCTCCTACATTTCTACTTCCGAAAATGAAATCGAACAACAATTGAAAGTTGTCTATCAGCTTAAGCTTCAAGCCGAAAGATTGAAAACTGAACTCGAAGCAGAAAGAACAAAATATCATAAATTGAAAGAAGAATACGAAACGCTTCTACGTGATTTAAAATCCAAAAGAAAGCAATTGCTCGATAATGCTAAAATCGAGGCATACGAAATCATCCGCAAGGCTAATGCTTTGGTAGAAAACACAATCAAAGAAGTTCGCGAGCAACAAAAAAGCATTTCTGAAATCAAAAAAGACTTCCTCGCAAAGAAAAAAGAAATTGAAGAAGAAGCAAAAAATGTCTTCAACACACTTGAGCAAAACGGAAGTAAGGATACAGAACATCTATCCGAGGGCGACTATGTTTACCTCGACGACCCAACAAACACCGGGCAAGTTATACGTATCTACGAGGAATCGGGCGAGGCACTAATTGATTTCAATGGGCTCAAACTTAAAACCAAGATTAACAAATTACGAAAAGCACAAAATACTTTATCTATTCGAAAAGAATCGTCGAGCGACTATATAAAGTTCTCCACATCAACAAGGCTGGACCTTCGTGGTTTCCGAGTCGACGAAGCTATCCGAGAGGTAGACAAGTTCATTTCCGAGGCTATACTTGGCAATGTGCAACAAATTACGATTGTACACGGAAAAGGAACTGGTGCACTAAGACAAAGCCTACACGAGTACTTTAAAAATCATCCACAAGTGGAAAATTTCCGCGAAGGAACACTCGAAGAAGGTGGTGCTGGTGTGACCATCGTCCGGTTACGATAAGTACTCCACCAATTTAAGCCAAACCTTCCGTTTCTCTACATCTACTTCAACAATTCGTGTAGCAACTCTATCGCCAAACTTATACACTTTTCCTTTCCGTTTCCCGACAAGTCTTATGTTCTTTTCGTCGTAGATATAGTAGTCATCAAGCAAATCACGAATGGGTATCAATCCCTCGGTGTAAATGGAGTCTAAAACAACAAACAGACCAAAATTTGTGACGCCCGAAATAGTCCCAGTAAAGTCTTTGCCAATGTTCTCATTGGCAAGTATCGTTAGCATAAGCTTCACACTTTCCCTTTCAGCCTCCATTGCAACTATCTCTCGCTCGGAACTTTGGTCGCTTGCTATATCGACAATTTTGCTAAGCCGAGTAAGCTCGTCCTCGTTTGGTATTCCATTTGCATAGAGCTTCAATAGTCTATGCACGACCAAATCTGGATATCGGCGAATGGGGGAGGTAAAGTGTGTGTAGAAGCGGAAACCAAGACCATAGTGACCTATATTCTCGGAGGAGTATATTGCTTTCTGCATCGCTCGGATTAATAATTGGTGTACAATTGGTTTCTCGGGTCGGCCCTCGAATTGCTTTAAAAATTTGTTTATCGCCTTGGCACTCGTTAAGTTCTTTGCATTTATAGACAGCATTTTGAAAAAGTTCACTACGCCTTTGATTTTCTCCAAATTTGGCTCCTCGTGTATTCGATATATAAAGGGTAACTCGACTTTCAGCTTATGTTTCCTTTTTAGATACTCAATATGCTCGGCAACAGTTCGATTTGCAGCAAGCATAAATTCCTCTATTAACTGCGTTGCTACGGTACTTTCTTTTAGATATGCACTGATTGGGTTCTTTTGTTCATCCAAAACAAATCGTACCTCTACAGTTTCGAACTCTATACCCCCTTGGGTGAATCTTTTTTTTCTCAACTGCTGAGCAAATTCATTCATCTCGAGCAACTTCTCCTCAATTTCATTTTGGGGCTTTCTCCCAGATTTCAAAAACTCGTACACCCAGTCGTAGTTCAAACGCTTCTTACTCTTTATAACAGACTCGACAATTTCATAACCTATGCGATTCAAATGAGTATCGAATTCCATAAACACGCTGTATGCCAAACGCACCCGATTTGGTTTGAGCGAACACAATTCGTTCGACAACTTCTCGGGCAGCATTGGAATTACTTGGTCTACTAAGTAGACGCTGGTGCCTCGGCGAAATGCTTCCTTGTCTAGTTCTGTTCTTGGCTGGACATAATAACTGACATCGGCAATATGTACACCAAGGAGGTAATTTCCATTTGGCAGACGTTCCAGCGACACTGCATCATCAAAATCCTTTGCATCAATTGGGTCAATTGTAAAAATCAACTTATCTCGAAGGTCCCTTCTTCTTTTGATTTCGCTTTTTGGAATATTCTCCGGTATCGATGCAGCTTCCTTTTGCACTTTATCTGGGAACTCTATTGGTAGGTTAAATTCGTATATAATTCTTTCGGCTTCGGTTGCAATATCCCCGGCTCGACCTAATATTTGCACTACCTCTGCAATAGGGCTTTTGCTTGGATTCTCCCACTCTATGAGTTGCGCCACGACGCGAGAGCCATTCTTAGCCTTTTTCAACTTACGCGGTGGCACGACAAAATCGACATAATACTTTTCGTCCGATGGAACGACAAAATACAAGCCCGCATCTTCTTCAATTGTTCCAATGAACTTATGCTCTGCTCGATTGACAATTTCAATCACCTCTCCATACTGATTACCCTTATCCTTGGTCCCGAGCAATTTCACAAGAACCTTATCCCCATTGAATGCTGTGAACAAATTCTTTCGTTTAATAGTGATAGGTTTTTCAAATTCATCAGAATAAACAAGCCCCTTTCCATGTTCAATTTTAAGTATTCCAGTGATGAGAGCATCGTGAAGATATTCTTGCAAGTGGTAGCGTCGCCTTGTAGACTTTACTATGATATTCGAGGTGATGAGATTTTCGATGGCTTTTAAAAGATATGAATACTCCTTTGTTTTAGGCAAAATCCGAAGGCGTCTCGATATTTCTTGCAAACGCATAGGTTTGCCACTATCTCGAAGTATCGAGATAATCCTTTGTTCTAATTTGTAAATTTGCATAGGATGTTATCAATAAAGTGTTATAGTGTTCTTTCTGGTACAAGAAATTTCCAAAGCTTTATTAACATTTTCAATTAATTTATCGACGTCTGCATCTCGATAAAATTGACAAATACCAACAGAGATTGTGAAGAAGACATTTTCGTCGTTAATTTTAATCATTGTCTGAGCAATTGTTTTCCTAACCCCTTCGAGCAGGAGCTTGGCTTCCTTACCCGTTTTACCAACAAGAATAACACCCAAAGAATTGTTTTCCAATTCGTAAATAGTATCGAAATCTTTAAGAAATTTCTTTAAATTGCTTACAACTAAATTTTTACTTGCTCTTTCAAACTCACCAAGCAAGCTGCTATCGATTAAGTAGTTGTCTATTGCGATTTTGCATACAGAGAATGGAACCCCGAACTCACTTGCTCGCTTCCACTCCTCTTCGATTTTTTGGTAAAATCTGTCTTCTGCCTTGCCTTCGCCACGGTTTGTGGATGTGCGGGAAAGAAAATTTAGATTCTCGTTTTCGTAAAACAAACCCAAAGTAAAAGCAATAACATCTAAACTTTTGATTGTTTGGCTTATGGCAGGATTTGGCTCGTCTGTCCAGCCAAAAAGAGCTCCATAGACCCCAACAATTGTTTTAATTGGTACTGCGACAAAATTTCCTTGTTTTAATTTCGATTCATGATAATGCACCTTTACTTTCTTCTCATCGAACTCAACATTCAACATTCGTTTCTCTATAAGGGCTCTACCCAGAAGGGTATTGTTTAAATCTACACGCTTATTTTTTAAAGTAACGTCGATGTTATTTTTGGACTTAACAAGAAATATACGGTAGAATTTCGAATCGAAATCAAAAAGGCATAAGCCAAAAGTTTCGAAATCGAAAATGTTTAAGATTGTTTGAAAGATATGCTTCATAGAGTCCAAGAACTTTGTTGCTCCAGCAAAATAGCCCTTTCTCATCTCATCGACTAATGATAGAATTTGCGACTCAAGTAGTAGCTCATACTTTTCTGTGTAGCTTTCCATAAAGAATGAAAATACCCTCGCATAATGCAGAAAGAAGTTCATTGTGTATTTATCGAATGCATCTGGTGTACTCGAGTCTGCACAGAGTACACCGATAATACTTCCTCTCAGCATCAGTGGCACGCCGATGAAAGTCCTCGCCCCAGCTGGTTGTTCATAGTAGGGTAGCAAATCCAACTCTGCAGTAGAGGTTGTGAAATCTATTATCTCTGGCTTGCCACGATGCACAATTTGACTCACCAAGTCGCCATCCAAAGGTAGTTTCCTTTGCTTTTTTAGTGCCTCTGGTTTATGCGAGACAATTGCCTGCAAAACAAGTTCATTCTTTGTCCGATTTACCAAGTAAAATGCAGATGTTATTGTTTTTGTAACTGTACCAATGACATTTAGCAACTTCTCGAACAATAGCTTCATTTCCTTGATTGGCTCGCCTTTGATAACATTTTCTTCTATTAATAAATCGCTAAGTGGTATGTCTACTTGTCTATTACTGTATTTCGGAATTTCTGCTTCTCGGCATTCCTTTGGCACTTCTTGATAAATTATTTTGACTTCGAGTTCAGGCTTTTCTGATTTAAACTCGTAAGCCTTGTCCTCGACAAATGCTTTCTCTTGAGTAATTTCCTCGATAGCCCTCTGCGGAGGTGTATCTTCTGTTTGAATCTCTTGTTTATGTGTCTCCTCTGATTTGGGGGACGTCTCTGTGGATGCTTTTTTCGATTTTCTCAGGATTTTGAAACTACCCTCGGAATAGTCTAAATGCTCCGGGGATTCTATTGTTAAAGTTTTTTCATTTTTATTCTTTTTATCTGGTGTAATGAGCAATTTTTCAGCATCTTTCGAAACAAAATTTATAAATGTTTGCACCAGACTATTCTTTTTCTTTGCGGCCTTGTTCTTGGGCTTATCCGAATCTATTTCCATTGATATTTCAGTTTCGACATTTTCAAAGGATTTGATTTTTCCTTTGTCAGTTTTTATTTCGTCTACTTTCAAATTCTTGGGCAATGGGGTCGATGGCCTTCGCTCCTCAACAATGTCTACTTTTCCAGTTACATAACCCCGTTGATATATAGAAATTATCAAGCCCAAGGTAGACAAAATCACTACTCCAATGCCGAGTAGTTTCATTGGAAAACTTGCATCGAAAAACAACAATAACATTCCTACCAAAATACACGCACCAAGGATTAAACCCTCGACCCCGAGCTGTTTAAAAATCTTATATGCTCTTGATAGTGCCATTTTTTAAAAGAAAAATGAAATTCCTCGTTATGCAAAATGCATTATAACATTTTTATCTTAGAAAAAAAAATTTTTTTTCAAATACAACTGCTACTATCTTACAATAGTTTAAACAATTATGAGATGAGCATTCTACGATTTCCTAAAAATTACTTCTTCGAAGAAATTCAACTCTGGGACTATTTTATGTTGCCATGGATTTACTTCTGTGTTGAACAACTTTGAATTTGATTAATACTTGCTCAAAGGTACTCCGATTGGTATTATATACAATGGCTCTTCATCACTACCCATTCCCACGAGTTTTTTCACACCTTCGTCGCTGAAAGCCCCAACTGTTGTGGCTCCCAAACCCAATGCAACTGATTGTAAACAAACATTCTGAGCAGAGTGCCCAACTTCTATAAAAACGTAATTCACACCTCGCTTACCATATTTCCAAGTGGTTCGCTCAAATACAGCTGAGTAAACAAATATTACGGGGCACCGACTCATCCATTCCTGCCAAAGCGCTTCGTGCATCAATTTTGTTCTGAAATTTCCGATACGATGTATTAGCAGTTCGTGTGTGGTGGGTTTGTACTTATAAATGCCTTGCTCCAAGCCAAATACATTAGCCACGACAACATAAATTTCCAGTGGATACAACGCCCCAGCTGATGGCGCACTACGAAACATATTGATTTTATCAGTCACTCCCTGTCCAGCCCAAAGCAATTGGGAAAGAGCCTCGATTGTGATTGCAGTATCTTTAAAATCACGAATAGAGCGCCGCCGAGCAATTGCCTCTTCTAATGATACTTCGCCCTTTTTCTTTGGCTCGGGCAATTTAATAAGCTCCATCGTCATACTGCCACCTTTTTTTTGGTCATTAAACAAAAGTAAAATGCCTCCGCCGAATAGCAATAAGATTAAAATTAAAGTGAAAGCATGTTTTGCTCTCATTTCACAACTCAATGTAAAATCAGCACATTTGCAATTTAATATTTTTCATAAGCTTGGCAAAAAAATACCTTTTTTGTAATATCTTCTAAATATTTTCCTCGATTCAAAACTTACGCAAAGGAGATATAAACAAAATAAATTAGAAAGCATGTCAAACAATTTTGGGAAATTTCTACATATGATTTTTAGGAATTGTACATCGAAGATTTATTGAAAAAAAATGATTTGGTGACTTCAACAAAGAATAAAAAACCACCCGTTTGGATGAAACCCTTCGGGTGGTAACTATTGCAATGTATAAAATAACGGCGTTAGAAGGTCAATGTTTGCTCATTCATTGCTTCGAGAATGCGAACTAATTCAGTTAGATACAAGCCAGCGAGCATACCATCAATAACCCGATGGTCGTATGTTAATGAAACATAAACCATATGCCGAACGACGATTACATCGTCGCCTTCGATAGTTCGGACAACAGGTCGTTTTTGTACAAGACCGACGCCAAGGATAGCGGTCTGCGGTTGGTTGATAACTGGGGTACCAAACAAGGTCCCAAAAGTTCCTACATTTGTTAATGTGAAAGTCCCACCTTGGATATCGTCTGGATTTAATTTCTTAGTTCGTGCCCTTGTTGAAAGGTCGTAGATAGCTCTTGCCAGACCAGATAAGCTAAGAGCATCTGCATTTTTGATGACAGGTACAATTAAATTACCATCTTCGAGCGCTGTAGCAAAGCTCAAATGAATTCTCTTGTGTTGAATGATATTATTTTCACTAACACTTACATTTACACGGGGATAGGCTCGAATAGCTTCTATTGCTGCCTTTGCAAAAAATGGGGTAAGAGTAAGTTTAAAACCTTCGCGTCGCTCGAACTCGTCCTTATGCTTATTGCGGAAACGAACTATGCCAGTGACATCTGCCTCGTGAACACTTGTAACGTGGGCAGAGGTTTGCTTCGAATAGACCATATGCTGAGCAATCAACTGCCGTACACGGTCCATAGGAATAACCTCGACATCGGGACCGAAGGAAGCAATAGAAGGCACGCCCACGGCTGGCGATGGTGCAGGCCTGCCCTCCATTACTTGCGGTGCTGTTGCAACGGAGGTTGAAACTGGTGGCGCAGGCTCTGCCTTTTTTGCAGCTTGGGCAGCAGCAGATTTTTTACTCTCGATGTATTTTAGCAAGTCGTTCTTGGTTACACGTCCATCGGTTCCAGTACCCTCGATAGATAGCAATTCTTCTTCGGTTATACCTTCCGCTTTTGCAATTTCCCTAACAACTGGAGTGAAAAAAGCTTTCCCTTCGCGGGTTTTCTGCTTCTGTTTTTCCACTTCGATTGTTGGTTCTTCTGATGGTGCTTCCTTTGCAACAGAGGATGGCTCTACTTGCTCGACTGGCGCAGGCTCTGTGCTTGTGGAAGTCGCGGTATTATCCACCTCCGTAGATATTTTAGCAATTACAGTGCCTACAGCAACTGTCTCATTTTCCTTGGCTAAAATTTCGACAATTACACCAGCTGCTGGTGATGGCACTTCGGTATCCACTTTGTCTGTGGATATCTCCAATATCATCTCATCTCGTTCAACACGGTCGCCGACATTCTTTAGCCACCGTAATATTGTTCCTTCTTGCAAGGATTCACCCATCTTGGGCATTACTACATCTACTATCATATTTCACCTTGATTAATTGTTATCCAAGACCTTCAATTGCAAAGTTAATCATTTCATTTTTTTTAATATAAACAAATCTCTATCTATTTCACCATTGATGTTAATATTGACAATGTACATTAATGTACGCTTGACACCATTTGCAAAAACTTCGATTTGGCGTGGCAGCTTCCAGCCCATGTATGCAAATGTATTTTTAGGAACGACCTTGAAAATGTATGGCGAATGGTAAAATTTGATGATTCTGTAACTATCGGAAAAATTTAATTTGTTGAAAAAATATTTAACTGTGTCTTGGGTGGAATTGCTAAGACCAAAAGATATATAGTTTGTGTCGCCACTATCAAAATCCCAAGAATTAACTGGTTCAAACAAGTTTGGGTCGAGAAATGAAAATAGATTCAATATATTTGAGCGTATCCGTTGAATCTCATCGGGGTGCAGTTCTCGGGGTTCAAAAATTTTTTGCAATGGGTCGACAATCCATCCGCTATTACCTGTAATTACAGTTACAGCATAACCTTGTTCAAAACGAATCTGCAAGCGAATCGTATCTGGGAAAATTCGATGCAAAACAAACTCCAAAGAGTCGTTCCTCTCGTTTACTATTACCCCTACCAATTGAAGTGTCTTGATATTCTCGATTGCTTTTGGAGCCGAAACAAACCTCTTATATTTTAGAAAAAGCGTATCACTACCAAAAACCGTTTGTAACTGAAATAACAGTATAATTAAAAACAAAAGTATTTTAAACATATCATTCTTTTAAAAATAATAAAGTCGAACCTACATCAAAAATAGTGATTACCCTGCTCTTCCTTTTACAAAATTCTGATTATATTCGTTATTTTTGTAATGCATTCATTGTGATTGAAAATGGAGATACCCGATTTTTCAAAAATCGAATTTAAGTTGAAAGAAAACAAAATAAATTTCGACAAGTGGAAGGAGGAATTCCACAAACAAACAGGTGAGAAATTCGAAGATTTTGTCTTTCGAACACTCGAGGGAATTGATATCCATCCTCTTTATACATACGAAGATTACAAAAACTTTGAGCATTTGGATTTTACTGCTGGAATCCCACCATATCTGCGTGGCCCCTATCCAACAATGTACATACAACAACCCTGGACCATAAGACAGTATGCAGGTTTCTCTACTGCGGAGGAAAGTAACGCATTCTACCGAAGGAATTTAGCAGCTGGACAGAAAGGGCTGTCTGTAGCGTTCGACCTCCCTACACATCGCGGTTATGATTCGGACAATCCACGAGTCGTCGGCGATGTAGGCAAAGCTGGAGTAGCTATTGATTCTGTCGAGGATATGAAAATTCTTTTCGATGGTATACCTTTGGATAAAATCTCCGTATCGATGACGATGAACGGTGCAGTGCTTCCAATTATGGCTTTCTATATAGTTGCTGCCGAAGAATCAGGTGTTGCTCAAGAGAAACTTTCTGGAACAATCCAAAACGACATTCTTAAAGAATTCATGGTGCGCAATACATACATTTATCCGCCAGCTCCATCGATGAGAATTATCACAGACATTTTTGCTTATACTGCTAAACATATGCCAAAGTTTAATTCTATCTCTGTCTCGGGTTATCACATACAAGAGGCTGGTGCTTCTGCTGATTTGGAGCTGGGATACACCCTTGCCGATGGTCTTGAATATCTTCGCGCTGGAATCAATGCTGGCTTGAACATCGACGACTTTGCACCAAGATTTTCTTTCTTCTTTGGCATCGGAAAAAACTTCTTTATGGAAGTAGCTAAATTGCGCGCAGCTCGCCTGCTCTGGGCTAAAATCGTTCGACAGTTCAACCCTAAAAATCCAAAATCGATGGCTCTGCGCACTCACTGCCAAACCTCTGGTTGGAGCCTTACAGAGCAAGACCCATTCAATAATGTAATCCGAACATGTATCGAGGCTTTGGCTGCCGTTTTGGGCCACACCCAATCCTTGCATACAAACTCTTTGGACGAAGCACTTGCTCTACCGACAGATTTTTCCGCAAGAATTGCAAGGAATACACAGTTATTCCTTATGTATGAAGCTGGTGTTTGCCATACAATCGACCCTCTGGGAGGCTCGTATTATCTGGAATACTTAACCCATATGCTTGCACATCGCTCTTGGCAGCATATTCAAGAAATCGAATCGCTCGGCGGTATGGCAAAAGCAATCGAAACCGGCTTGCCTAAAATGAAAATCGAGCAGATAGCTGCTCTTCGACAGGCTAAAATCGACTCTGGCGAAGAGATAATTATCGGTGTAAACAAGTACCAAGTCGCCGAAAAGCCCTCTATTCCAATTTTAGAGGTCGACAATACTGCGGTTCGCGAAAAACAAATCGCTCGATTAAAGGAATTAAAAGCAAATCGAGATAATCACCTTGTCGAGCAGAAACTTAATGCATTAACCCATTGCGCAGAAACTGGCGAAGGGAATCTACTCGAATTAGCCGTCGAAGCAGCAAAAGCACGAGCTACATTAGGAGAAATCTCCTATGCTTTGGAGAAAGTATGGGGTAGACATAAAGCACACATTCGCTCTTTCACAGGCGTTTATAGTTCGGCATATACGAATAAAGAAGAAATAGAGGAGATACGTAAACTTGCCGATGAATTCGAAGCTATCGCAGGGCGCCGACCACGAATACTTGTTGTGAAGTTGGGGCAAGACGGACACGACCGCGGTGCCAAAGTCATATCCACAGCATTTGCCGATATGGGCTTCGACGTAGATATCGGACCGCTTTTCCAAACACCGGAAGAAGCTGCAAAGCAAGCAGTCGAAAATGATGTACACGTCGTTGGTGTTAGCTCGCTTGCAGCCGGACACAAAACCCTTGTTCCAAAACTCATCGAAGAGTTAAAAAACTATGGACGCGAGGATATTATGGTAGTCGTTGGTGGAATAATACCACCACAAGATTACGAATTTCTTTATAATGCTGGTGTAAGCGAAATTTTTGGTCCGGGGACAGTTATACCACAAGCTGCAAAGAAAATTCTGGAAAAACTATCGAGTGCGTATGAGTAAGAAATTAATATTTTATATTTATTAAGTTGCAAAAAGTTAAATGAGTTTCTTATAATAGTTGTATAAAATATCGCAGCAACGAAAGATGAAAACATGGCACAAGATAATCATCGGAGATTCAAGATGGATGAAAGAAGTTGAGGATGAATCCATCCACCTTATTATTACTTCTCCCCCTTATTGGCAGTTAAAGGATTACGGAAATGGTAAACAAATTGGGTTCAATGACACTTATGAAGAATATATAAACAATCTTAATTTAGTGTGGAAGGAATGCCACAGGGTTTTACATAAGGGCTGCCGTTTATGCATCAATATTGGTGACCAGTTTGCTCGTTCCGTTTATTACGGAAGGTATAAAGTCATCCCCATAAGGACTGAAATCATCAAGTTCTGTGAAAGTGCAGGGTTTGACTATATGGGTGCAATCATCTGGCAAAAGGTAACAACCTGCCACACCACTGGTGGAGCAACGGTGATGGGTTCTTATCCTTATCCAAGGAATGGAATTCTTAAATTAGATTATGAATTCATCCTGATTTTTAAGAAATATGGTAATCCTCCAAAAGTAAGTAAAGCAATAAAAGAAAAATCAAGATTAACTGATGAGGAATGGAATCAATATTTTACAGGACACTGGAATTTCCCTGGTGAAAGACAGAATAAACACCTGGCAATGTTTCCTGAAGAGTTGCCAAGGCGACTTATTAAAATGTTCAGCTTTGTTGGAGATACTGTTCTTGACCCATTTCTTGGAAGTGGAACTACATCTTTAGCAGCAAGAAACCTGTATAGAAATTCTATTGGATATGAAATCAACGAGGACTTTTTACCTATCATAAAAGAGAAACTTGGATTGAACAAAATTGATATTTTTCAAGATACGACTTTTGAAATAATTAAACAGCGAGAGACAAAAAGGGATTTCAAAGAAGAGATTAAAAATTTGCCATACATCTTCAAAGACCCTATAAAATTTGATAAGAAGGTTGACCCTAAGAAATTAAGGTTTGGTTCTAAAATAGATAATTCTCATTATGAGCGTGAACCATATTATACAGTAAAAAATATAATTTCACCAGAAATCTTAATTTTGAACAATGGATTAAAAATCAGGCTATTAGGTGTAAAGGAAAATAAAGAAAGAAATGGAGCGGCTATCCAATTTTTAAGAGAGAAAACAAAAGGACAGAAGGTATTTATGAAATTTGACAATATAAAATATGATAAACACAACAATCTCCTATGTTATCTTTATCTGCGGAATAAGACATTCTTAAATGCACATCTCATAAAGAATGCTCTTGTAGATGTGGATACCACAGTTGATTATAAATACAAGACAAAATTTTTAAACTTACGAAACGGTGGGCACAAGGGAATTCAAAATGAAAGTAAAAATCACTATTGAAGAAATCAGAAAGTATCTTGACATAGAGACCCCAGAATTTCCCAAATATGTTGCACCACTTATCAATTTGGCAAATCAATATGCACAGGGAACAAGGCCAAGAGTTGTTGGTCAAATGAGTGAACTTATTCAGGAGTTTGAAGGGAAGACATTATCAGAATGGGAAGAGTGGTATTTGAAGAAAAAGCCAGATGCAATCAAAACCGCCACAGAGAGAATACTTCTGAAATTAAAAGAGTTAAAAAATGCCATTAACAAAATTGACAAAGAGATTGTTGAAAAATGGGTAAGGGATTTGGTAATTGTAAAGACCTTTGCTGGGCTTAGATTTCAGGAAGCGATACTTAAGAAAGGTGCGGAAATTAAAGGGACAACTTACAGGCTATCAGGACCCGAAGAAGAATCAAAAGGAATTGATGGTTACATTGGAGATGTTATGGTATCTATAAAACCCTATACATATGAAGTAAAATCCGCCCTGCCAGAACATATAGACGTCAGAATCCTCTACTATAGAAAAATTGACGATGGGATTGAAGTAGATTACGGACAAATACTATAACAACCAGTCAGTTTGTCCGACGCAGGATAGCAATTTCATCTTTTCGGGAAAAGCACTAAAATTCTCCCACCGATGACGGTAAGGAACTTCCTTTTTCTTAGAACCGTTAGGTAAGTGTCGTTTAACCGTACCCCTACAATAGCTTCGCACGCAATTACCCAACATTTATTTTCAATTGTGCGCCAGCTACTTATCTCTTATCCGATGAAATTACTTATTGAACTTCAAAAAAGATGGTGCAATCCTGGTTGAACCGATGTATGCACCTAAAAGGTAAAGTTATTGATTCTCGGATATGATTGAGTGTGGTAAAACTTATTCCATCGGCAAGTTTGTAACTTAATCCTCTCATAAAAAACATTGTTTCTCGCATTTTCTTTTTAAATGTCTTGCGGATTTTAAAATCTACCATCTTAGAACCATTTCGAAACAATTTCGAAACGGTTTTCTTTTGCATAGAGATTTAGTCGAATAGTTTTGCATCCGAGCGAAAGAAATTTCGCTGTTTGTAGAACAA
Source organism: Candidatus Kapaibacterium sp. (assembly GCA_937927515.1). Lineage (GTDB taxonomy): Bacteria > Bacteroidota > Ignavibacteria > Kapaibacteriales > UBA2268 > Naka2016. The sequence continues at coordinate 327,193 of CALBDO010000002.1, forward strand.
ATAGGGCTTGCGATGTGGATTGAAATTCTTAAAACTGGAACATTTACCGACAGCAACGGACGAATCCACACATTTAGCGACGAGGACTTGGAGCATATCGCGCAGATGTACAATAGCCAAGTCGAGAAGAACCGCTCCTACGAAGCACCTTTAGTTAAAGGACATCCAAAGGACAACTCGCCAGCTTACGGTTGGGTCGAACGACTTGCCCGACGTGGGAAGTTCCTCTACGCAAAGTTGAAATCACTCTCGCAAGAGATTATCGAAGATATCAAAGAAGGTCGCTTTCGTCGCGTTTCAATCTCATTGTACCCGAATCTTCTGCTCCGCCACGTGGGTCTACTCGGTGGTAGCACCCCAGCAGTCGATGGTCTTCGACCTGTTGCATTTATCGAATCCGACGAAGCTTCTTTCATTGAGTATCAGAGCGATGCATTAAATTTTGCGGAACTAAGGCAGGAGATTCAACGCCTCGAACTTATGAACTCCCAATTAGCCCGCCAAAACGAAACCCTACGCAATCAACTCCTCGAACTCCGCAACGAATCTCTTGCCCACAGTTTCCGCAATTTCATCCAGCAACTAAACTCTGCGAACGATTACATAATCGTGCCACCAAACAAAGAGGATGTTTTGCTTGAACTGATGCAGTTCTGTTCAATAGCAGACGAATATTTTAAAACAAACAAAATAGAACTATTCCCCGAGAACTTCTCCTTTCTCGAGCGCCTAAAACAAGTGCTTCTCGATGTAAAGCCCTTGCCAATTAGGCAAGAGTTCTCCCGTGCCCGAAGCGAGGATTATTCCTACGAAAATTTATTCGATGGGAAAAATGTCGACCAAGAGCGGCTAACTCTTCATTTGCGAGCAAAACAAGTTCAGAAAGATAAACCTAATCTGTCCTACGAGGAAGCTTTGATTTTGGCAAAAAATTTATAGGTGGAATATGGCAAACGAAATTCGATTGATAGACCCAATACTTACTTCCTTGGCTCAAGAATACAGGAACTCCAAGTTTGTTGCAAATTATTTGTTCCCAGTAGTAAGTCTTAACCGGAGAAAGGGTAAAATCCCCATCTTTGGCAGACAGGCACTTGTCTATCGGGACACAATTCGAGCTGTAAGAAGCAATTCGAATAGAATACCCCCGAATGAAATTGATTACTTGGAATTTGAAATGCTTGAACGAGATGTAGAGGTATCGCTCGATTATATCGAAGAGGAGGAACTCTCCGATTACCTCGAGGTCGAACGCCAAGCGACGAATGAATTAGTCGATGTTTTGCTACTTGGGCGTGAGAAAGAAATTGCAGACTATGTGCAAAATCCAAGTAATTACCCACAAGATATGAAAATGCTTATTCCTCCCACAGAGGCGTTTGATGATTACTCGCTTATGGTCGACCCAATTGCCAAAATACGAGAGGGCGCTTTAAAAATACGACAAAAAATAGCTCGATATCCAAATGTCATGGTTCTAGGCGAGGCGACATACCGTGCATTAGTTTCGCATCCGTTGCTACTCGAAAAAATAAAATACACTGGATTGAAGAATGTAAACTTGAACACTTTGGTAGAAATGTTGGAAATACCAAAGATTTATGTTGGGCTTGGAGTATATACCAACAACGGGGTCGATTTCAAAGACATTTGGGGGGACAATATAGTCCTTGCTTACGTGGAAGAATTAGACACTGGCAAAACAACACGTTTAGGAGCAAGCTTCGGTTATCTCTTGCAAAAGAAAGGCTATCCAGAGGTAGACACGTATTTTGAAAATGGTGGTAAAATCAAAGTTATTCGTGCAACTGATACATACACATTTGTTACGACAACACCCGATGCTGGCTTTTTGATTTACAACACGAACCACATTTCCTAAACTTTTGAAGAATTTCTTATGTGCAATTATTTGGAGAGAGAAGATGACAATACCAAACAAGACATTCCATCCGATAATGACAATTACAATCAAAGCTGTAGACGAGCTTCCATCGTATCGTTTCGTAGATTTTCGTGGAAGGATTTGCCAGCAAAATCAAAAAGCTCTTGGAGTGTCGGTGGGACGTTGGTCTCAAAATAAATATGCCGGCATAATTGTACTTGGCACAGCGATTGTCGAAGCTGGCAGCAGCATCACAGTTGGCGACAAAGTTGCAAGTAATGCCGAAGGCAAAGCAGTTCCAGCTACAACCGGGGCCGAAATCAATGGTCGAGCTTTGAACTCTGCCAATCCCGGGGAATTCGTAAGAGTGCTTCTTGTTCCATAAATGGGCTCGCAACAATGTACACAAACCTTTCAGAACTGCTACTGGAGTTTACCCTCGAGGAATTAGCTCAACTAACGGGCGACCCCTCGGGGGCAAACATTAATCAAGCTCGAGTAGAGTATGCAATCGAAAATGCATCTCGTTTGATTGATAGCTTCCTCAGAAATAGATACGAGGTTCCGTTTGCCGTGGCTCCGTCCTTGATTAAGTTCATTGCTCGGGAGGTTGCAATATGCAATATTTATGAATATGCTAATCACGATGGTTTTGTACCTCCGACAATCAATAAACGCAGAAATTATGCACTATACCTCCTACATCAAATTCAAAATGGTCGGCTACAATTAGATTTGGTCTCGAATAGACCTACTTTCGTAATAAACAAAGAAAATGAGAAACGACTTTTTGACGACAACTTGTTGGACAAATTTGTCGAGGTGTAGTATGGAACGTACGGTTATCGATTTTGTGAAAAGATATAGTTTATTAATAGTTGTTCTACTACTTTCTCTATCGCTGGCAAATTTAGAAAAGCCAGAACAAAGGACATTCGTGCTCGCTTGCCTTTTGGAATGCAGTGCCATTGCATTTTCCAGTTTCGCTGCCTTTGTGTTTACAAAAGTAAAGTTTAGCGAAAAGCCCGAAACCCCAAATCTTGGTCTTATCTTCCTTGGTGTACATATATCCTTTGGTCTTTCTCTGCTTGCATTGTATTTAGCACAATTTATGAATTAAAATGAAAACACTCCTCGCTCTTTCTTTGCTTTTAGTTTTGCAAACTGTAAATTTATTCTCTTGGCAAAAATATGAACTGCCATGCGATGCACATCTATTGGAAACCTCACGCTCCGTTTTAATCGGGGAAATTGGGACAAGAGAACAAAACAATCGAAACGATGGAAGAGAAATCGAAAAATACCTCGAGCCGTTGAGTTTGCCAAAAGGGAGTGCATATTGTGTGGCTGGTCAGTATTATTGCTTCTACAAAGCAGTTAAGTTGCTGGGATATCCATTCGTTGCAAATCCGCTACCAAGAACTGGCTCGTCGATTAAACTTTTTCTTTATGCAAAGCATTATGGCGCTAAAAGAAATTTCCAAACATCCATCGACGACCTTGTAATCTGGCAAAGAGGCAAAACAATTTTCGGTCATACAGAGCGAATTATTGAAGTACTTCGAAAAGGATGGATAAAAACAATTGGTTTCAACACAAGGAAATACGACAGTGGAGAAAAGCGCTGGGTAGAAGGAGTATTTATTTGGAATAGGAACTTACTTCACCCGCTTGGAAGATTACATCTTATTGGAGTTGTTGGCTTTCGAAAGGTGAAGAATGTACATTGAACTGATTAAAAACTGGCAAATGAACCGCCGATGGGAAAGTCGCTGGCTCGAATTCAGAATCGAAGACTCCAATTATTCGTCGCAAAGATATTTAGAAGCGAGTTGCGTTGAATTTGCTTGGACAGAAGTAACCGGTACTCCAGAGGCAAAAATAAAATTCCTCGTTTCGAACAACCAAAAAACAAGCAAAGTGCTCAAAGAGTTTGAAATTACAACTGCGAGCAATATCGAAAATACCACATACATGGCTATTTACTTCCCATCATTTATGTATTTCAAAATAATTTACGAGCCAAATGGTGTCGCAAGCGGACGTCTTAGCATTGGAGCAGTTTACAGATAATTTTTTTGCCAGTGGTCTCCTTTACCTACTCTTTGATGAAGTTTTCACTGAACTTACCGAGGAGGATATTTTAATACTATCATATTTATATAAGTGGAGAGGTAGAAATGCAAGATGGAATCATTCAAATACTCGCTGCAACAGCTGGGATATTTGCTTCAATATTGACCCTGCTTATCAAACTACGAAAAGAAATACATCGCCACCAAAAAGAAGTAATTGAAATTCGTTTAGCGGAGGAACGCAGAATAATTGCACTTGAAAATCGAATTGCTCTCGTCGAGCAACAAACTCTCTATCAAAACCAAATGCTAAACGATAGACTTTCGGAACTAAATCAGCGCCTAAACGCCTTTTACGATTTTATTTGCAACCAACCAAACTTATGTCGATATGAATGCAAATAAATTTCTCATAGCTTTGGTGTTAATTCTGTTTATGTTTGTGCTAATGCAATATTGGAACAAACACCAATGCCCAAAATATGAATTGGTGCGAGTGGATACAGTGGAAATCGTTAAAGTTGTAGAAAAGGTACAAATCCGAAAAGCCAAGCCGAGAATTATCTACAAGAACGACACAATCTATCGGTGCAATGGATTTATTGCTCGGTTGGACACTGTAGTGCAAAAAGACACAATCACAGTAAGTTATGAATTCCCCGAGCACCTGTTCAACATTGAAATTGCCCGAGGCAACGATACACTGCGAATACCAAGTTTTCACTATTCACTGCAAAAGAAGGAAAAAACCTGGTTGGATTATGCAGCGCCTTTCATCATTGGAACAGCAATAGGCTTTGTATTGGGTAAAACAAAATAGGTGTAGAAGTGAGGAGGAAGGAAATCAAGGAAAAATTACTACAGGAAACCTACAGTCTGCACTATCGATTAACGAATCTGCTGCCGAATCCAGATACAATCCTAAGAAAGATTGGGCGTGGGATAGAAATTTATCGAGAGTTGAAGAACGACGCACACGTGTGGAGTTGCATTCAATCGCGCAAAACCGGCACTTTGTCGCTCCCATGGCGTATTGAACAGAATGGATGCGACGAAGGGGTCTTCCGTCTAGTAAATAATATATTCGAGAAATTAGATGTATATCAAATCGAATCGGACATTCTCGAAGCCCCATTGTTTGGCTTCCAGCCAATTGAAATTATCTGGAGCATAGAACATAATTATATCGTGCCCAAAGAACTAAAAGCAAGGCCACAGGAATGGTTTGCTTTTGATAACTCTGGCAACTTATTATTCAAGGAGCGATTCGGAGATGAGTATACAAAAGTGCCTCAGTACAAAGTTATCAATGTCCAGCACGAAGCCTCTGCGATAAATCCATATGGACACGCTCTGCTTGCAAAATGTTATTGGCCTGTTACTTTCAAAAATGGAGGTCTTCGCTTTTGGGTTAATTTCACCGAGAAATATGGAATGCCAATTCTTATCGGACAATATCAACGAGGAGCTACAAACGAGGAAATCCAACAACTCGCCCAAGATTTAGATAGCCTCTACGAAGATGCTATCCTCGTTGCTCCGATGGATGTTAAATTGGAATTACACGAAGCCAATAGGAGCTCCTCGGTCGATTTATATCTGGAACTCATAAGATTTGCAAACAACGAAATTTCGAAAGCTATTTTGTCTCAAACCTTGACTACAGAACTCGAGGGTGGCTCCTACGCAGCTTCGCAGACACACTTTCAAATCCGCAAGGAAATTATCTTGGCAGATTCAAGGCTCGTACAAAATGCTTTCAACCAATTGATACGCTATATTGTTGAACTAAACTTCGAAACACAAAGCTTTCCAAAGTTTCGATTAGAGACTGAATCATCGTCTCAACTTCAATAATATTGTCTCTAAAGTTGTACTCAATGTCTTTGTTCGTTTGCAACAAGCAAACTTAAAATTTGAAAGCGATGGATTGAAATTACAACAAGTGTATCAATTCGATGCACTTGTTTTTTATTCGCTGTTTTACTATTTTTGAGTTGATATTTTTTTATGCTATATGAAAAAACTATTACTTGTATTAGAAGTTTGGCTACTCCTTTTTGCAATTTCTTGTATGCAGATGGTTAAAGAACAGAAACCAGTAATAAAGTACACCTTGCAGCAGAAATGTAGTCCCAATGGTTGGACTGGTATCCCAATCGATACAAGTACCGATTACAAACGCGTTGCCGAAAGCTATTACATATTCGAACCTGTAAAGGACATCAATTCTCCATCGGACGAGTGGGGGCTAAGCTTTATCGATGAGAAGACAGCAATCCTTACCTTCAACGACAACGAGAGGCAGTCCGCAATAGTAGTAAGTTTTTTTAATGAAGCAAGAGCAAAAATCATTTCTGGGCTGAGCATACCAATCGAGGGCAATGTTGGTTGCCTTTCTGTACGAGGCAACGAGGTGTATTTTGCTCGCAGTCCCTCGGCTTCGGAACAGGACGAAATCACTGGAAATTCCGATATTTTCTATGGTCGTTTCAGCAAAAACATTGTATCCAAAGTCGAACCCCTTCCACCATCGATAAATACATACTATGCTTCTTGGGAGTCGCATCCTTCTATCTCTCCCAATGGAAAAGTACTTTTTTTTGCTTCCGACAGAATTGGGCATCGTGGGCCAGATATATTCTTTTCAATTAAACTACCCAATGGTAATTGGAGCGAACCAATTAACTGCGGCGATTCTGTCAACACCGATTGCGATGAAATCACCCCATTTGTCACTAACGATGGGAAATACTTACTGTTTAGTTCTACTGGGCACGACAACGTTGGAGGATATGATTTGTTTATCTCTACCATCTCTGAGAATTTTTGGAAAGAAGTTGAAAACTACGATGAAACAACTAAGCCAGAATTTGGAAAATATTTCGGCAAAGCAAGGAATATGCGCCCGCCGACAAATACTCCCGCCGACGAAATCTTCCCCTCGACGCCAAGCGACCCAAGCGAATTGCTGTATTATAGTTCAAACCAATTTGATACAGACAAGGGACTGTTTCGTCGCGGTGGTTTCGACATTTACGTCCGATATAAGTTTACTAAACCAAAACCAATAGTGGAAAGAAAGAAGCAAGAAAGGATTGAACTTGATGTAAAGGAAAGCATACCAATTGAAGAGCCCAAGATTATTATCGACCCGGGTTTTAAACTTTATGGATATGTCTATTCCCAAGAGACTTTGGCTCCAATCGAAGGTGCCAATGTTTATGTTTATCAATTTGATACACTTTTGCAGGCTTTCCCAGATGTAACCATTTCAAAACCTCTGCTCTCGACCAAAACCAAAAATCAAGGCTACTACGAGTTCTCACTCCTAAAAAACATAGATTATCAACTTTATGCCGAAGCACCAAACTTTTTTTACGAAACAAAGAGAATTCGACTCGAACAAACCGACCCACAGAAAGAGGAACGACTGGATTTTTACTTACCGCTGAAACTGACGCTTCGAATCAATTTCCCATTCGATATATATGATAAACCTTATAAATTTGTCTTGGACAGCAACGGCTTGGAGACAGTTGTCACTTGGGAGGAATCAATTGAAATGTTGGCAATGCATCTGATAAACTATAGCCAATACATAAAAAAAGTTGTCCTAATTGGACATACCGACGACGTCGGCACCGAGGAATATAATTACCGCTTGGGTAAAAATCGTGTGGATTTCATCATCAAGGAATTAATAAAACGCGGCGTATCCTCTGAGTTGCTCGAAGGTCAATCCGCTGGAAAAAGTCAACCATTACCGCGCCGTCCAAACGAGGATTTAGCAACATATCGAAAAAGGCTCCGTCGTGTCGAAATTCTGAAAATATACTAAATGAAATATGGGTGCAAAGATTACTCCATTTAGATTTTTACTCATTTTGGTTGTTGGCACTTTGGTAATCTTCTTCTCCATTGCAATTTACGTCTACGACGTTGCTTCCTACAATCTTCCAACATTGGAGCTATTGGAAAATCCACCACAAAATTATGCAACACAAATTTACAGTAGCGATGGTGTATTGATAGATTACATCTTCGTAGAGCGCCGAGTTCCATTTCCATTGGATAGCATACCAAAGGACTTTGTCAACGCATTGATTGCTACCGAAGATAGAAAGTTTTACGACCATTGGGGGATTCATCTCGGTCGGATTTTTCGTGCTATGATAAAGAACCTGTTCTCCCTTCGCATAAAAGAAGGTGGCTCTACCATAACGATGCAATTGGCGAGAAATTTATATTTTAACCAGGACTTTTCGTTGAAACGAAAAATTCGCGAGGCTCTAACTTCGATTCAAATTGAGAAACAATTTACCAAGGAAGAAATCCTTGAAATGTATATAAACACGGTCTCCTTCGGTCGTGGTGCTTACGGTCTATCTGTAGCTAGCAAAGTATATTTCGACAAAACACCCTCTGAATTAACTACTTCGGAGTGTGCGTTTCTTGTAGGGCTTTTGAAAGCTCCCGAGCATTACAACGCAATCGTGGATTACGACAAAGGAATCGAGCGACGAAATCTTGTCCTTCGCCTTATGTATGAGCAAGGCTACTTGAACAGCGCAGAATACATAAAAGCGCTCGATGAACCCATAAGATTGGCAAAAGTCCGCTTAAAAGATAAAAACCAATTCTTCATTGCTCCCCATTTCGTCGAATATGTACGAAGATTGGTCCATTCCGATAGCCGCCTCGCAAGTTACGACATTTATCGTGATGGATTAATTATTCAGACGACTTTGAACTCGAAGATTCAGCAATACGCCAAAGAAGCTCTCGAAGAACATCTCCGCGAATATCAAAGTTTATTTATTAAATCTTGGAACTGGAAGAACAAACAGCAGCTCCTGAATAAATTAATTGAAGAAGCTATCAAGAAACATCCAGAATTCATTAATGCACCCAGCGAGGGCAAAGAGCAAATCGCTCGCAAGTTGCGTCAGAATTCACATTTCATAGATTCGATAAAGAACGCTGTTACAACGATTCAAGCTGGCTTGGTTGTCCTCGATGTACAAACGGGGGAAATAGTCGCGATGGTCGGTGCTTCTCCAAAATTCATAAACGAAAATCCCTATGCAAAATATTCGCTTAATCATGCCACACAAATTCGTCGTCAGCCAGGTTCGGCTTTTAAACCTTTCGTTTACACCGCTGCTTTGGAGGATACACTAACCCCTTTCTCACTTGTGGAATGTGGTCCCTTTTCCTACACTTTACCTAATGGTGAAGTTTGGACCCCGCAAGGCTTTGGCGATTGCGAACCGGGCCAAAAAGTCACACTATTCGAAGCACTAGCTAAATCTATTAATTCTGTTGCTGCAAGGCTAATTACAACGTACACAAGTCCATTAAAGGTAATCGAAATTGCACGAAAAATGGGAATTGAATCCCCATTGCAGAACGTTCCAGCTTTGGCTTTGGGTGCCGGCGGCGAGGTATCGCCTTTGGAAATGACCGTAGCTTTCTCCACATTTGCTCGCGAAGGCTTGCGTATCAAACCAAAGGCAATTAAATTCATCGAGGACAACCGTGGAAATCTGATTGTGGATTACCAAAAAGTTCAAGACATCAGTGATGCAATCAGTCCTAAATTAGCTCAAACAATGGTAAAAATGATGACAGGAGTTATAAACTACGGTACTGGTTACGAAGTGCGGAGATATCTTGTAAATTGTGAAGCAGCTGGCAAAACTGGAACAACAAATAATTTCGCCGATGCTTGGTTTGTTGGTTTTACACCTCAGCTTTGTGCTGGAATTTGGGTTGGTTTCGACGACCAAAGGATTAGTTTTACCGGCGGCTATGGCTACGCTGCAAAAGCCGCAGCTCCAATTTTTGGCCGTCTAATGGCAAAAATATACAACGACCCACAATTGCCCTATAAACAACGAAAATTTGGATTTATAGATACTAGTTTTGTTATTATTCAACAGTGACCCTATGAAAAAATTTCTTTCTTTCACAAATGGGAATAAAATTGAACTTGCTAACATTTATGCAATTGCAAGCAATTATTCTAAACACGCAAAAGAAATGGGCACAACAATACCCGACGAGCCTGTGATATTTCTAAAACCAAGTTCTGCATACATACCCAATGGCGGTACTATACTTTTGCCTAAAATTTCCAATGAAGTGCATCACGAGGTTGAACTTGTCGTCGTCATTGGCAAGGATGGCTGTAACATAACAATGGAAGAAGCCTACAAATATATTGCCGGCTATGCTGTTGGAATTGATGTGACACTTCGAGACATTCAGAGAAAAGCTAAAACAGATGGAAAACCGTGGGGGATTGCAAAAGGCTTCTACACCTCTGCCCCTATTTCAGATGTTGTCCCGGCTGATACTTTTGGCAATGAAATTCCCAATTTCGACTTACTGCTCACGGTCGATGGCGAACTCCGCCAGAAAGCTAATACCAGCAGTATGGAACGCTCTGTGGCAGAGCTTGTATCAGTCATTTCAAAAATTTTTACTTTAAACGAAGGTGACTGCATTTTTACGGGAACCCCAGATGGAGTTGGAAAAATTGTACCCGGCAATCAAATCTATGCTGAACTCACTGGCTATGTTTCTCTAACTTGTTATGTCGAAAATAATTTGTGGAGATAAACACTTTATGAAAAGAATAATTTTAATTTCTGCACTTATCGTTCTTAGCATTATTGCTTCTGCCTGCGGTTCATTTCATACTCGAACAGAAACCGAGACGTATACAATTGTAGTTCGCGATACTTTAAACCAAATCGAGGTCAAAAACGCACCCGGGCGCCGCGATAACGGTATTGTTTACCCCTCGTCGAAGCTCCTCGAATCGACGCGCCAAGTTGTTACCTACGATAGCATTGTCGAAAGGTTCTATCCAAACTTTATTCGTCTTGGCCTCTTCGAAAGCGTCGGGCTAATAGGAACAAGCGAAATCGACCAACTCGGCGCCGGACCGTTTGGAATTTTCTTGAACACATATGATTATCCAGCTGGCCAAGATGGTTACCAGGGTGAGACATTTTCGGGAGCGTACTACCGCTTCGGTATTGGAGAATGGCGACTACGCTGGTTCCGCGACGCTAAAAATTGGACAATAGGCACTTGTCTATCCGAGTGGATAGTTAAAGACAACATAAGATACCATACTCTTTCAAGCGTCCTACCCCTGTATATCAAGAAAAGGTTTTTTCTTTGGGACAAAATTCCATACTTTGCTATCTCCCCATCGTTTGGCTTTGGGTTGTACCCTTCTCAATACATAAACCTCAATACAGCTCTCGAACTTGGTTCTCTCGGCGGGTTAAACCTCCGTGCTTATGCTGGTTTCGCAATTGGTCAAAACTTAAAAGGTTCCCCTCTCAATGACAATGCAAATGCAGAGACCAAGACTATCTCGACCCCGTACATAGGCTTTGGAATATCGTTCCTCGATTTTGTTAACATAGTCCCCGAACTTTATACTGAATGGAAAGACCACGAACACTCCTCTTGGAATATTGGGCTTTTGCAATTTGCTTTATTACATACAAACGCCAAAGTAAGTTTGGGTAAAAATGAAAAATCTCTCGTAAAAGGCATACATCTTCGTTTATTCCCAACAGCGATATCCATTCCAATACTAAATAATGGCTTTTATTTGGGTTCCTCATTGTTAAACTTTTTTGTATTTGGCTTCGAGGATATTGGATTAGGTGTTCTTCCGCTTCGTTTAGGTTATTGGCAACTGATTCTACCAGATGAGCTCTCAATTGAACCTTTTGTTGAATACAACTACTATCCTTCCACATTTATTCACCTTGGCAATCGTGTGAATCTAAAAATTAGTCAAACGTTTAATTTCTCCATAACTTTTGGTTACATCGACGGAAACAACAAAAGATTTTACGAAAATAATCTGAGGCAAGACTTAATAGATTTTACTCCTTACTACTCTTTTTCTCGATACTACATCGGTATTTCTATTGGTATTAACGACAGAATTTTCCAACCCGAAGAACTACGATATAACAAGGAGGGGTGGAAAAGATGAGAAAATGTTTACTTTTCGCCTCGCTTCTATTATTTCTATACTCTTGTTGCTCTCCGAAAGGGAACGAAAGCCTTCCGCTACTTACGCCCAATTTCCGTGGATACATCGGACCGGCGCCAGAATATTTCCTACTGAATTGCTCGTATGAACTTCAAATTTTAGGAGAACGAATTGGCAATTACGACTCCATAACTGTTGAGGGAAACACCGTGACAATTCCCTCTGGTAATATGGTCAAGTTATATTCCGAGGGCTTGAACACAATGGATGCAGATTTTTACATACGAGTGCCTTATGGCGATGGTGCTCGCTTTTACTTTCGTTCTCCTGGCAAGGACTTCCATCGCTACCAAAGCTTGATTTTTGAATATACAACCTTGGGTAGCAAAATCTACGAAGGCAAAAGACTTCTCGCCAGTGTAGATTCAATAAAATTAACCAACTCGCGACAAAGTCGAATCTTCATTCAAAACGAGGGCGAAGTCGTTCACGTAATCGTTGGCATCGACACAGTATACCAAGGCAAAACAAAACTTCCACTTACCGAATTCATCTACGTAGAACCAATAAATTCAAAAGTTATAATCGACGACGTCTATTTCTATCCTCTAATACAAAAGTAGGAGCATTAAAAGCAATTCCTTGTTAAGGCACAGCGTGCCGTGCCGCTACTGTATGACTACCGGTACTACTTCGGCTCGGCTATGATGACGCACGACAATGAAGTACACACCGCTGGGTTGACCACTACACTCCCACACCATCTCCGCACTCGTTTTGCCAAGCTCCCTCAGACTTATACGCTCCTTCCCTTCGACTTTGTTCCCCATAGAATCATACACTCCATCTA
>CALBDO010000003.1 GCA_937927515.1 Candidatus Kapaibacterium sp.
TTCGCACTCGTCGTGATGAGGTTTCAATCCTTGTTTTGGTGGATGTTGGTCTTAAACGGACCCAGTCAGGTTCGCTCCTGTCTACAAAATGAAGTTTCAATCCTTGTTTTGGTGGATGTTGGTCTTAAACGGGGGGAAAAGATAGTCTTGTCGTTTCTCATCTTGCGTTTCAATCCTTGTTTTGGTGGATGTTGGTCTTAAACGCATTTTGGTGGTTCATATAGATTATGGACGTTATTGTTTCAATCCTTGTTTTGGTGGATGTTGGTCTTAAACAGTTATTTTCTTCTAATTCTTTATTTTAAAACAATTTTGCTTCATTTTACTCTACTGTTTTTTTTAGTTTTTGTGTCATTCAAAGAACGAAAATTTCGATTATTTTTGATGGTTTTACATCGATTAAATCTACATTATTTTTTAAAAATAAAGGAATTACAAATTTAATAAATAAATTGAAAAATAATTTTTTGAGATTAGTCTAAATCCATCAATTTTCAAAGAACTCAACATCTAGACTTTGTCACAAATGTTTCTATAAGTACAGTCGATACATCTGTTTGGATATTTTGTCCTGTCGGGGTAGTAGCCACGGAGGATGATATCAAATATTGTTTTAATAACAAAGATTGCCTCTTCGAAATCTTTAGGGGTATAAATAATTTCTTTAAGCTGATTACCATTTCTAACATAACAGATATATCCCTTTATTACTGTTTTTTTGTAAACCTCTTTAATCAACATTGCATAGATTGATGATTGAACTTTGTGAGTTCTATAGGTGTATTCAGTAAAGTTTGTATATTTGTAATCCAATGGTGCAAGAGTACCGTCTGCTAAGTGAAGAACTTCATCTACAATGCCACGCACACCAATAGTTTTGGAAGCGAGGTAAACGGAGACATCTTTGTCGATACATTCTGGACGTTTTCGAATATAGTGTAAATTTGTCTTTTCACGTTTTCTGTGTAATTCTCTTCCTTTAAGTACTTTAAATCGAAGTTCTTCGTGCTGAGGAATGCCAAGGCAATTTAGGAAGTATATGTATCTGGGACAGTAGATAAATTCAATTATCTCAGAGGGTGTAATCATAGGAGTAGATTCAGTATCGAATTCTGGAATAGGATTGACAAGTATTTCAGTTTCGGCTTGTAAGTCAATAAATTCTTCAACAATTTTTTCCATTGTTATTAAAAGAATAATGCTTTAACTTCATCAGTAACAAGATTTTTATCGAAAGCTTGGCCTAGCAAAATTACCTTTTTGAAATCGTCGTTGCACATGGGGAAAATATAAACAGAGTCTGACTCGTGGTCGATTATATCGTCGCAAATAATAGACAGCTCGTCGAGTTGATTTCGGTTAATAGTACCAAGAAAGGCGGATTTTTGTACTCGATAAAGCCCCTTTTCTTTGCATACCTTTGCTATTTTGTTTCTTTTTTTGTCCTCGGTAATATCGTAAATAATCCAAACTAACGTCTCATTTCGTTTCATCATCTTTACCTATGAGTTTATTAGCAAGACGGTGACAATCGAATTGAATGATATTTTTTCTTTGAATATTACGGCCCCGATAGCGAATACTTTCGTCGAGAAAATTATTGAATTCGGTTATCAACAAGGCTTTGCCCTCTTTGTTTAGAGTTAAACCATTGGGAATTTTGTCGAACATTTCAAGCTTAACTTTTCTTGCAGCAAAAAGATTGATAACAACTTGGTCTGCCCAGATACGGTAGTTTTCAATTAAATCGAAAACCAAAGATTTTTTATTATAATTATCGGAATGTAAAAATCCTAGATACGGGTCCAACCCAGCAATAATACAGGCTTTTTCAACTCGTGAATATAGTATACCATAAGCATAGTTCAAAAGTGCATTAAACGGGTCTTTGGCTGGATTTCGACTGCGACCTTGAAATTGGAAACGCTCTGGCAACAAACGTGATATTATATCGAAGTAAACGCGAGCACCAGTACCCTCGATACCGAGGATTTCATTTCGAACCTCGTTTATGTTTCCAGAGAGTTTCACCAACTCTGAGGCAATGGATTGCAACTGTTCAATAGCAGAAGTAATTTCAGCAGAGCGATGTGGACGAGTTTGTCGAAGTTGTTTTAAGAGTTCAATTTGATTGTTAAATTTATTCATCACCCATTCGAGAGCTAATCGACAGCCAGCATCGGACTCACTAATTTCTAATTGTTTTCTACGAATTAACGAGGTACTCCCAAGCTTTGGATACCAAATTCTTGCAAATGGGTTGCCGTGTTCATCAATGAAAACTATATCGATATTGTTATTCATTGCTAATTTGATTGCATCGGTTGTGATAACTGCAGAAGTGGAGATTAAAATTGCAGAAACTTTTTGACAAGAGATTTCAGAGGTTTTGTCTTCAATCTTTACTTTGAAACAATCCCCACTTTTTTGAAGAAAGGCTCCGTAAGAATTTATTACTAATTCCATATTTTTGAGAAAAAAAACAAATTTATAAATGGAATTAGTATTTAGGAGCAATCTTTTCATTGCATTTTCCGTTTGTATCCAGATTTATTTTTTGTTTTAGAAGGATGTGGAAAATAATTCAAAACAGATTTGCGATAATTTTCTAATTCATCCTTTTTAATGACTGTACCAAAACCTCTTGCCACAGATTTACCTATTCCCCAAAGTGAAGGTAAATCAAAGTTGACGGAGAAACTCCCGTAGAAACCAGCAAATTGTGTATCTTTAACATTCACGTTTATTGGTTTTAACGTCGCAATGTGTGAATGAATATTTCTTTGAACAGTGTAACCAAGTGCTTTGGCAATTGATATCAAATTGGCTGTGAGGATATTTTCGAGCAGCCATTTCCTTTTCTGCAAACTGTCTTGTTGTTTATATTTTTCGAAATTTTCTTCATTTAAAGCTAGCCAGGGAGTTGTA
This sequence comes from Candidatus Kapaibacterium sp., assembly GCA_937927515.1. GTDB lineage: Bacteria > Bacteroidota > Ignavibacteria > Kapaibacteriales > UBA2268 > Naka2016. Next base: position 2,929 of record CALBDO010000003.1, read on the forward strand.
AAGAAGTATTCTACTGGTTCCTCCAACTCACCAAAATTTTCTTCTTTCAATTCTATTGCTTTGGAATGAATTTCTACCCAATTTTTATCGATGTCTAAAGATTGGATTTCGTCGAAGACCTTTTTAACAATATCTATACCCTCATTAAAAGCTACTAAAAGGCAGTTCCCATCAATAATTTTGTATTGCACTCTCGGGTAGGTATAAACCAAACTGCCATCGGGATTATGGTGATGAACAATTGGATTATCCCAAAACACGTGACCGAGGAAACCTCGTATTTTCTCTGCATCGCGCTTTTGCAGAAAACCATCAATTGCAAAAAACAACCTAAGTGTTAAAGTTTTCATCGCATTTTTAGTTAGTCACAACATAAAAGTCGATGTTTGTTCCTTGATTTTATATCCAGTTTCTTTGTCATAAAAAGCATCTAATAAGTCGTTGCTGACGTATCCTAGCTCAAATTCAATAATTGGTTGGTTAATTGCAAATCTTGGAATTGAAATCACATAGTCATAGAAATCGCTTTTGAACTTATCAAATTCATTTTTGCGCTGAAATCTATTCTTTATTTCCCGCAAGGAAATGAATCTTTGCCAAATTTGTTGAGCTATTTCATCAATTTCAATAAAAACATCAATTTGAGGATAATCGTCTTTAATTAAATTAAAATCCTTAACTTTCACAACATCGTCGTCGGGATGGTCGTAGATTAAATTAGAAATTGATTCCAACAGTTTCTTGGCACTTTCATTTGATTTTCTCTGAGTTGTTTCCAAAAAGTATTGTTGAGCTAAGTCCAAAACCTCTGGCTCTTCGATTATATTTTTGGACTTCAGGATGGACTCTGTAATGTCCAATAATACTTTGTCGTAAATGTAATTAGCAAATCTTTTACCATTTTCAATTAGATTATAGACATATACCTCCCCTTTATTATTTGCATTTCTGTTGCAGCGCCCAGCAGATTGAATGATTGAGTCTAGTGGAGCAATATCCCGAACAACGACATCGAAATCAATGTCTACACCAGCTTCGACAAGCTGAGTGGAAATAACTATTTTGTAGACTTTTGTTTTGATTTTCTCAATCCTTTCTCTACGCTCTTTGGGTATGATATGAGCAGATAAAAATGTAATATCGGATATAGGAACTAAATCCCCTTTGATAAGTTTGTTGTAAAAAGATTTTGCCGAACTAATCGTATTAAAGATGAAAAGATGTGACTTTTCCGCAAAATTAAACTGTTGTGCTAACTCATCCAGGGTGATGGGTTCATGAACTCTGGGAATTATGTTAATGCGATTTAAAGCATCAAAGTACGGTTTATGGTCACAGAGGTTCTTTATCTCACCAGGTTCAAAAATCAACGGTTGTGTAGCAGTCACAAGAATAACATACGAATTAAACTCATTAGTCAGTTCAAGAAGTAGTTTGCGAATGAGCAACCAAAAGTTAATAGGAATTGATTGAACTTCGTCGAGGATAATAATTGAATTTGCAAGTCTATGGAATTTCCTTAAACAACGATTGTGATAAGAAACAAGAGTATGGAAGAATTGAACAAATGTTGTAACAATTATTTCGGCATTCCATCCTTCAATTAATATTCTTGCCCAGTCCGTTGTGGAAGTTTGGTCGCTCTCACTATTTACCTTAGAAACCAACTTACTATGTTCGTATCGAATATCACTAAGATGATGATGCTTTAAAATAATGTCCGACTTTGGTTCAATACCATTTGCTTGAAGTACCTCTTCAAACACGCTAAAATTTTGGTCGATTATACTCAGAAATGGCAAACAGTATATGATGCGATGGTTGTTGTTTAGTTTTTCACGCAGTTTCAGAGCAAACGAAAGCGAAGTAAGCGTCTTTCCCAATCCAGTTGGTAAGTTTAATGAATAAATTCTCTGTCTTGTATCGATTTCAAAAGAGAGCACTTCTTTGTATGCCTTTTCTCGAAGGGTATTGATTGATGAGAACGAAAAATTATAATTGCTTTTGAATTTATCCACCAAACACGATGGAATGGCGGTTCGTAATGTATAAACTTGTTCGTCTCTTACAACAACATCACTTTTGTCGGCATCCAGTAAAATAGAGTAAATTAAGTTTAACAGAAGATAATTCAAAGTGCTAGGTTCAGAGCTTTTGTGGAGCCGTTTCAAATTTTTTATGTATGTTTTCAAATCAGTTCGAACCCAGTTTCCAAACTCTTCTAAGTTTAGGCTCAATTTGAACTTACTTCGGTTGACATTTTCAATTAATTTTCGAAATTTATTAGAGTCGATAGCAGAAATTTGAGCATTAAGTAATTCAATAATATCATCATTGGCATTAAAATCGAAAACAGTATAATTTAAATTTCCATGATGATGCTTAATAGCCAAGAAAACTAAACTAGCATCGAATTTGTCCAAATATTTTGATGCTTCGTGCAACCCCATAAATGCCGAGAGGAGACTGTGCTGAGAATACTCGGTTTTAAGTTTCACACCTTCAGAGGAAGTTATATATTCTTGGAAAAATTTAGTTGCTTTTCCTAAATCATGACAAATTGCCGAGAAGTAAACAATTGAACGAATTCTGTCTTGGATAGGCTTTGGTTTCTCTGAAATGAAAATTTCTGCAAAACGAGCCACCCCGACAAGGTGGTCCTCCAAAAGCTTGTCGGGATGGGAATAGATTTCAGAAGAAAGCGATTTTTGTTCCATTAGAAAGAGTTTGAAAAAGTTTAACCTTTGCAGTTACAGTTCCACAGAGAGGTTCAAATATTACCTCGTCGTAGTTTAGGACAAGACGCTCGGGTGTCATAAAAACTGGAATTCGTTCTTTAAAGTAGGTTTTTCCTTTTTCGAGTTGAACGCTTTCAAGACTTAGTAAATTTTTTGAAAGTACAGGTGTTACAATTTCAACAAATTCATTACTTACAGAGTCTGAGAAATCAAATTCTCCAACAAATTCAAAGTTAGCCAGTAATTCGCTTAAACCAAGTGAGATTGTGAAATGTGTACGATGCTCAACTAAATTATCTAAAATTTTCTGGTAGATGTTATTTGCTTGGTGAGTAAAGTAAATTCTGAATTTCGGTGAGACCAAGAACTCTGTGCGTATCTGCGTTCTCACAAGAGGGGTTGAAGCGGGGCGGTAAATATTTAAGCCTTTAGTTTCAGAAAGGTTAATCCCCATTCTAACCTTTCTTATTGGTTGAAGAATTTGAACAGCCAGCTTACAGTGGTCGTTCATAAAAAGCCTCAAATAGTCATTTCTTGTTTTATCGGCACCATATATAGCCCCAAGCATTCCAGCAATTGTAGGTGGTGGTGGAAGTGAAAAGGTTAGTGGGGAACTCGTAGTATAATATTTCTTGAAATGTGCATAATCTCCCCATATATCAAATACTATGAGCCTCATACCGCTCCATTAAAAGTTGAAATACTCACAATTAAGGAAAGAAAAAGCATTATTAACATCAATGTCGTAGCCATCGGATGTAAACTTTACTCTTGAATCAAATTTAAATCTAATTTTTTCGATTTTGTTTGCATTCTTCTTTAAAATGTCGATTAATGGTCTTATCTCTAATTTAAAATCATCGACGTCCCGAATAGCCTCTTCCTCTTTATTAGTCACAAGATGTACAAATTTATCCAATTCACCAACGTGGAAGTCTTCGTTAGATTTATAAACTACTTGCAAAAGAAATCTCGGAACCTGACCGAATTTTGAACCAGAGATTAAATTTCTAGTTCCATTCCAAATTGCTTCGAGCATTAAGTCCACATCTTCCTCAGTCAACTCAATATCAATATTAGCTTGCTTGGTAGCATTCTCATTAACCACTCCATAGAAACATATCAAAGAGTAAGGGAGTATATATTTTTCCCAAAAGGTACCTTGCTCAACACCTGCCTTCGAGGGCATAATTGTTGTCCCCTTGTAATAAGTCAGATCAACTTTATGAAGTGAACGTCCAAATTTAAATTGAACCGGCCCCGTGATAGAAAAGGCACCTTCACCTTCTGTTTTTGTCTCGGTATCCTGGCTTGAATCAACATCCGTTTTGCCTTTCACTTTTTTATCTTTCTTTAGTGCAAAAGTTCCACCAAAAAGCCGAATATCAATGCATCTTTTAACAACCTCATTTTGGCTTTGATAATTATCAAATAAATCTTCTTTAGTTTTACGTTTTCCGTCAGGGGTATATTCCTTGCGCACGAAGATTTCGTGTCCTTTTTCGCGAAGGTAATCTCGAATAGTTCTCTTGAGCCGCACGTCTGTCACTATGTTGATTCCAGTTTCTTCATCGATGCGAGGCTTGTTTTCATCAACGGGGTCTCCATTGGGGTTTGCGTCTTTTACGTCGTATAGGAAAAGAATTTCAGAGCGATTATGAATTGCGTTCATTGTCCCTCCTCTTTATTATTGTTATCACCATATAAAATTTTAACAATTCTTTTTTCAAGATTCATCCCACAGGCGAAGTAAAAGTTCATCTCATCGACTGGCATTTTCCAGTCGTTTTCGCTTGCTTGCAAGAACAGATCACTTATCTCCTCTGCAAGTTCTCGTTTCCCCAAGTCCCAGCGTTCGTACTCTTGGAATTTGTTCATAATCTCTGGCAATAAGCCACGAATATCCGCAGCGGTCATAGATAGACTTTTAAGCTTTTTGAGAAAAGGTCTGGAGCTTCTCAAACTGTATTGTACGTAAAGAAGCATCTCCGTCAACGCACCAAGTAAAAATATAGCTCGCTTTGCTGGATTGTTTAATGTTTCTCCATATTTCTCAAAAATTGCGTCGAATTTTGAGTTAGGCATAGATACCTCCTTTTTGAAATCCAACAATTTTAACTCTTTAAAAAATTCTGTATTCATCATTGCTTCTGTAATGGGAATATCGTAAAATTTCTCACTTGTTATTGCTTTACGTATGATATTCATATAAAATCGAGTGAGAAACCTCCAATCAAGGGGCCTACTCTTAAACACACAATTCACAATTTCAAGAAAATATTTATCGAGGTCGGAATTCCTTTTCAATTGGTCGGTCTTCTGAAAAAATGTTCTAACCTTTCCAAAATTGTATTGTTTTAGTCTTTCGAACCAATCGGTCTGTTTGTCAGTACGCTCCTTTCTCTTTTGGCTTTTTTCCCATATTTCTTTAAAGTCTTCCATTAGTTCTTGAAATTTCTTCTCGACATGTTTCTTGGCATCAAATATCTTTTTAATTTGAGAGGGAAAAACATCTTCAATATGTAGTAGAATTCGTTCAGCGGAATTGTCTGCTCTTACAAACATTAGATTAACGGTAAGAAAGTCTTTCACTTTGTCTCCCTCTTTCAGTAATGAGAGAATTTCAGATTCATCATTTGTTATTTGTTCTTCGATTTGCTTGACGGCCACGGCATCTCCCAAAGATACATCTTTGATTGTATATTTCCATAACTCGGTCAAAATTTCTTCCTTAAGCTCAGTTTCACCTACAAAAAATTTTGGGATTAGCCAGTAAGACAGTCCATAAAACTTAAAAGTTAAATAAATTTCAATGAAATTCTTCCCAGCCTTTAGTAAGGTACGACAATTCTGACACACTGGAATGTTTCTCCAAGCAATTTTCTCATTTAAGCCCCCAACGATAAACCCTGGTTTATCAATTGTATCAAATTGAAATGCAGAAGTACGAACCGTAACGAATTTCTTTTCACCGCAAACAGAGCAATATCCATCGTGCCATTCACAATCTTCTAACGATTGCAGCCAAAAATCCTTAACATCCTCAAATTCGCCAAGATACTTCCCATTTATTTTCAAACCAATAAAAACTTTATCATTTTTACCAAAATCAGAGAGTCTTTGGGATAATTCTTGCGTAATTTCGTCTCTGTTTTCATCTAAAAATTTCTCAATTTTCTCAAAATCTACAAGGCTCAACTTGCCAAAGGGCACGTTTTTTGAAAAATTTTTGAACCAGCCATAAACCTTTTTCCAGAAAGTTTTTTCTATATCTGTGTATGGTAAAAATGGCGCTTGAATGTTACCTTTTGTATAATCTTCATCGAATAAGTATAAGACAATTTTTGATGCATCAAAATCTTCAACGGTTATGTCAAAATGAAATTTTTCTTCGTGAGCTAAAATATTTACAAACACAGCATAGTACCTTTCGCCTCTACTCACAGAGGTCTTTTTTGCAATTTTTGAAATTGGTATTTTGTGTTTGTTTGCAAAAAGGCCAAGTTCTCTAACTGCATCGAGCATATTGCCCTCGTTAATTTATATGACTTTGGTTTTCATCCAATTTTTTTTATTCCTAACGTATATTAAATCTTGATACTCAAAAAATTTATTTCCTATACTATTTCTATAATTTAAAGTAAAAAATAAACCCTTAAAAGTCAAAATTAAAATAAAATTCGAAATTTTCAACATATTTAACGAAAAATAATGTCGTTGAAGGCAATTTTTTAAAAAAAATTTTAACTTTTAATTCAAAGAAAAATATAACTAATCCCTGAAAAAGTTAACTATCTGTTTTTACGAAGTTCCTAGTGAATGAAGTCTTAATGAAAATATAAACAGAATTTGTTAACCAAAGATTAATCTTGAGTTTGCTTATTCAGAAAATATTTGGCAAATTGCAAGTTTAATATTTTTATTTTTAAAAACATTGAGGTATGTTATGGGCTTAACAAAGCGACCATTTGCAGAACCTTACAAAATCAAAATGGTAGAACCTGTCAAGATGACAACCAGAGAATATCGTCTAGAAAAAATCAAAGAAGCTGGTTATAATACCTTTTTGTTACGTTCTGAAGATGTATATATTGACCTACTAACAGATAGTGGTACAAACGCAATGAGCGACTATCAATGGGCAGGAATGATGTTGGGCGACGAAGCTTATGCTGGTTCCAAGAATTTCTACTACTTAGAGGAAAATGTCCAAAAGTATTATGGCTACAAATACGTAGTTCCTACGCACCAAGGTCGTGGAGCAGAGCACCTACTTTCTAAAACCTTAATTAAGCCTGGCGACTTTGTACCAGGGAATATGTACTTCACAACTACTCGGCTTCACCAGGAACTTGCTGGGGGAACTTTTGTTGATGTTATCATAGACGAAGCCCACGACCCTACTGTTTGGCATCCATTCAAGGGAAATGTGGATTTGCAAAAATTTGAGGATTTGATTAAAAAAGTAGGTCCAGAAAAAATACCTTATATAACTGTTGGCGCACCTGTGAACATGGCTGGCGGTCAACCTGTTTCAATGGAAAACATTAAGAAAGTCAGTGAACTTGCTCATAAATTCGGTATAAAAGTTGTTCTCGATGCTACTCGTGCCGTTGAAAATTCATATTTCATTCAACAAAGGGAATCTGGCTACCAAAACAAAACAATTGCAGAGATACTCTTTGAATTTTGCTCCTACACTGATGCATGTACGATGAGCGGTAAAAAGGACTTGTATGTAAACATTGGTGGATTTGTGGCCTGCAACGACCCCGAGCTTTTTGAAGAACTGCGAAATCTTGTTGTAGTCTACGAGGGTCTCCATACCTATGGTGGTTTAGCTGGACGCGACCTTGAAGCAATGGCACGAGGTATCGAGGAAGCTGTCAAAGATGAAAACATTTCTTTCCGAGTTAAACAAGTGGAATATTTAGGAAATTTATTGTTGGAGGAAAACATTCCTATTGTTGTACCAATTGGTGGACACGCTATTTTTCTCGACGCTAAAAGATTTTATCCCCATATACCTCAGAATCAATTTCCAGCCCAGAGGTTAGCAGCAGAGCTATATGTTGAATCCGGTGTACGTTCAATGGAACGTGGTATTGTTTCTGCTGGCCGTAATAAAGTCACCGGTGACCATAATTATCCAAAACTTGAACTTGTCCGCCTTACTATACCTCGTCGCGTATATACACAAGCACATCTCGATGTGGTTGCTTGGTCTGTAATGGAATTGTATAATCAACGAGATAAAGCAACAGGTTTGAAAATGGTCTTTGAACCGAAATATCTAAGATTCTTCCAGGCTCGTTTTGAGCCAATAGAATAGTCTTTTTGCTAATTTCACATTAATGAAACCAGATGGCAGCTCCATCTGGTTTTTTAAATATTATTTCTGAAGTTCAATTTTCAGAAGATGTTTGGAGAGCCTATAACTAATCAATTAATCTTAGGTAAATTTAAAATGGTCTATGATTTATTTTTAAACAAAGCATTTAAATGACTTGTTATCAAATTTCTCTCAGCATTGCTGAAAATACCAAAAACAAAAGGAGTAAAAACAAATAATAGCAAACCAATACATCGTAGTAAAAATTTAGAAATTAAATCGAAATTTTGAGTTAAAAAGAAAAAAATCATAAAATGAATTATCATTAAGATTAAAAGAGGAATAATCTTCCCCCATTGATAATGAATCGGATAAACTCTCTGAGAAAAATAATAAATTATAATTACAGAAGTTAAGTACGCAAGAAGAGTAGACCAGGCAGCACCACGATAACCGAAAAATGGAATTAATATTAAATTGAACAAAACATTGGTTAGAGCTGCAATACCAACAGAAATCGGAAGGTATTGAGTTTGTTTTTGGATATTAATCCCAGCAGTGAAATTTATATAAAAGCCATTAAACAGATAGCCTAACATAACAATTGGTATAATATTTAACCCTTCCCAATACGTTGGTTCGATAAATTTACCTCCAAAGAAAGGCAACCGAATAACGTATTCGATAAAAAATCCATTAGCAAGAAAAATAACACCAGCAAAATAAACAAAATATTTAAAGATTCGTGCAAACAAATCCTTTGCATCCTCGCTTTCGTAATGAGTTAAATAGAATGGCCTCCAAGCATAATCATACATTGCTACAAAGAGCATCATCGGAATTGCTAAACGATAATTAACCATATATATACCTACTTGGTGGGAGTCCGTAAGGTACCTTAATATGGGTCTATCAACTACTTGTAAAATAATTCCAGAGAAAGTTGCAGGTACTGTTGGGAAACCATATTTAAACATCTCTTTGAAAAGCTTAAAATTCCAACGAAATAAAAATAACTTGAACAAAATTGGTATAAACAAAGCAAAACCTACAACGTTCGCAATCAATTGGGCATAAAACACACCCTTGATACCAATCCTAAGTATTACAACAAAATAAATATTGAAAGCTACAGCAATAATTATCAAAGTAAATCTAATGATGGAGAATTTCCATACTTGTCGAGTAATTCTTAGAAAGGCATATGGGACAACCATAAGACAATCTGTAAGAGGGACCAATGTTGCAAGCTTCACAACTGATTGTGCATCTGGAAGATTCGTCAAATAACCAGCGATACTGCTTGTTGAAAAAATTAGTACAAGTGAAAAAACCACAGATATAGCAAAAATTGTTAAATATGAATAGGTAAAAGCTATTCGACTTTGTTCCAAATTGTCTTTGGAATAAAACCTAAAAAAAGCAGCATCCATCCCAAAAGAATAAATAACATTTACAAAGGCAATTAGAGCAAAAAAATTTCCAACATCCCCAACTTCCTCGACCGTTAAATAATTAGTATAAAAGGGTGTAAGTAAAAAAGTTAGGAATCTTCCTATTAAGATAAAAATTCCATATGTAAATGTGTCGCCCGCTAAACTTAATACCCTACTTTTCATTAAACTTTTATTAAAACAAACAAAATTAGAAAAATTATTGCCAAAACTAAACCCTCTAAATGATTATATGAGTAATTTTTTAGCTCCATTTGTTTAATTTTATACTTTTGAGAACTAATGGTGAATAATGACCCGAGAAGAATTAGGATTGGAAATTTTTAAAGTTTCGCATATTACAGGGGAATTCAAATTGCGCTCCGGTATTTTTAGCAATGAATATTTCGATAAGTATCAGTTTGAATGCCGACCCAACCTTTTAAGTGAAATAACAAATTATTTAAGAGGTATGTTACCTTCTGAGTTCGACTTACTCGCTGGTTTGGAAACTGGGGGAATTCCGCTTGCAACTGCACTTGCTCTAAAAACTGGAAAGCCAATGGTTCTTGTAAGAAAAAAAGCCAAAGATTATGGAACAATGAAATTGGCTGAAGGTCCAAATATTAAACAAATGAATCTTATTGTTATTGAAGATGTTGTAACCAGCGGTGGTCAAATTTTAAAAAGCATTGAGGATATTAGAAAAATTGGTGGGTTTTGCAATTTAGCGCTATGTGTTATCGACCGTGAACAAGGTGGACCAGAAACATTATCTAAAATCGGTGTCGAACTAAGGTCCTTGTTCAAAATGAGTGAATTAAAACAATTGGCTCAGACAAGGCTTTAACAAACCACTTTTGGCATAAGATTTGTTTGCTTTTTAATGGTCATATTTTGAAATTATGAAAAACCTATTGTATATATTGTTTGTATATTTTCTTTGTGCAACTACTTATGCACAAGATATATTTATTGAACGTACTGATGTCGATTCAAGTCGAAGTGGTTTTGTAACTGCAACATACAATTTTTCATTTAAAGTAAAATTAAAGAATGTACGAAATTGCACTGGTATCTCTTTTGTACTGCGCTACAACCAAACCGAATATGTAAAATTCTCCAATTATCGTACATTGCCATTCAGTCGCTTTGGGTCTGTTTTTGTTTACCCTTTTTACAATCCAATAGATGGTTACGAAAGAATTTTTACAGGTATATTAAATGGCGATACTGTAGGTGGTGTTGGAGAAACCAATCCAGAAGCTATTGAATTTGAGTTTTCTGTTGGTGCAAATGCACCAGAGAACACATTTGTGGAATTCTTTTTTGAGGATGCCGAGGCTGTTGTTTCCGATTCATCTTCTGGCAAAATTATCAAATTAAAATCAAACACTGTACTGTACAATATACACGGTTTTGTAAATGTTTGGCCTGGAGATGCGAATAACGATGGTATCGTCAATATCAATGATGTTTCTGTTGTTGCTTTATATTTGGGATATGGAGCAAACAAAAGCAATTTTCGTTCATTCCAAAGGAAAAATGCATCGACAGACTGGTTTGCCCAATCCTGCTTAGGATGGGATAGTCTGGCAATTACCTATGCTGATTGCGACGGGGATGGCGAGGTTACTATAAACGATATGCTTATTATACCATTGAATTTTGGAAAGACTCACGTAAATCGTACACACTACTCCGCAGAAAACTCTTTAACTCAATTTAACGAAATTCACTTAAAAGAACTTGTACGAGTTCCCTACAGCATCGAGTGCGAAGAACCCATTGTTGGTTTTATATCCGAAATGCCTACAAATCAGATTTTCATTAACGTAAAAGAAATATTCCCACTTAACTCTTTTAACGACGATATCTTTACTGTTGTTGTAAATAATGAGCAAACAAAATATTTCCTATCTGGCTCGAGCCAACATAATCCTCTTAACAATAGAATATTTGCATATTCAAACCAGCAGAATGTGCTCATTGGACGTGGAATAACAAAACAAGGGAAGATTGTCGCAGCAAAATTGGTACCTCAAAATCTACTTTCAAAAGCAGATGAGATGCTAATTTTAGAAAATTTAGAAGGAATAAAAGATTTCCCTTTAAAAATTAAAATTTTCGACATTTTGGGAGAAGAGAAATATTATACTCAGATTTACTCGTTTACTGAGTTACAAAATTCACTAGAAAATCTTCCAAGAGGTTTATATTTTATTCAACTCCAAAGCAATTGTAAACTCATACTTATTAAACACTTCAGTAATAACTAAATCAATTAAACCTAACTCTAAAAATTTTGTCTAAGTAATTATTGGTAATCCTTTTCGTTTATTTTGTATTAAAAAAATGCGAAAATGAAAAAAATTTACTTATCAGTGGGATTTTGGTTGTTTTATATTTTTTTAAATTTTAACCTACTATGTCAAGAACAAAAACCGCTACTAAATGTTCAATCGGACCCAATTGGCGTAATTCGGGGCAAAGTCATTGATGACCAAACAAAAACTCCAATGGAGTATGTAAGCGTTCGTATAGTCCGATTTCGTGATTCATCTATTATTTCGGGTAGCTTATCAGATAAAAACGGTTATTTCGAAATAAAAAACATTCCCTATGGTAGATACTTTGCTGTAATCAAATTTATTGGTTTTAAAACAAAAATAATTGATTCAATTTTTGTTACTCCACGAAATCCTGAAATAAATTTAGGAATTATCCATTTTCAACCCGAACCCATCAAAACCAAAGAGGTAGAGGTAACAGCACAAAAAGATATTGTGACTTATGCAATTGATAGAAGAATATACGATGTTTCGAAAGATTTGTCTTCTGTTGGAGGAAGTGCTCTCGATGTTCTAAGCAACGTTCCCTCTGTCTCTGTGGATATCGAAGGGAATATTTCTCTGCGTGGTAGCGGTAATGTACAAATTTTAATCGATGGCAAGCCATCTTCGCTTCTTGGGTTCGACCGCGGTACAGCTCTTGAACAAATTCCCGCAGACAATATTGAACGAATAGAGGTTATTACCAACCCCTCTGCAAAGTTCGACCCTGATGGAGTGGCTGGTATTATAAATATAATTTTGAAAAAAAGCACTATGCTTGGCTATGGAGCTATTTTAAACGCAAATATTGGTACAGCAGACAAGTACAATGGTTCTGCTAATTTAAATTTAAGGACGGACAATTTCAACTCCACAATTGGTTATAGTTTTCGAGCCTTTAGTATGAGAGGTAACACCGAGGCAACACGAACCTCTTTCAATCCTGATTCTACCTTCCTAACGCAAAATCAAAACTTCCTCCGTAGAGGAAATTTCCAACGCATCCAATTCTCAAGCGAATGGGCTCCGAATCCCAGAAACTCCCTCATATTAAATACAAATCTTGGTTTTTTTGGTAGGAAAATGGACGATTCAACTGGGTATATGTTTGTTTTGCCTCAAACTTCAATTGCTGAGGATTACTATAGAAAAAACAACTCAAATGGGGATAACTTATCATACGATTTCAATCTATTTTACAAATACAACTTCGATAAGAAGGATAAAGAATTTACATCTAACATTATGTTTATGTCTTTCCGAGGCGAGGAGAACAATTTCTATAATGAATTCCATCCCGAAACGCTTGGAAAAGAATTCTTTCTTCTAAAACAAAATAATAAAATTAATTACATTAACGACAATTTTACTATTGAAATGAATTTCGTAAATCCCTTGGATATCGGTAAACTGGACCTTGGAGCAAAATTAAATATTCGAAAAATTGATATCGATTACTCATTATTATCCTGGGACATCATGAAGGAGATTTGGTTAATAAACGACACATTGAGCAACAAATTTGGTTATAACGAAAACATACTTGCTTCCTATCTGACTTACTCTGGCAAATTTTCAAATTTTGGCTATCAATTTGGGCTAAGAGTTGAACAAACTTTTTCAGAATCTGACCAAAAGACGACCAACGAACAATTTAAAAATAATTATTTAAACTTATTCCCTACAATTCATTTAAGCTATCAATTACATCCGTTAAGTAATCTGATGTTTAGTTATACTCGCCGAATTAACCGCCCCCAGTCTATGTATCTTAATCCATTTAAAGACTATTCAGACCCACAAAACATTTCTCAAGGAAATCCATATTTAAAGCCAGAATTTGCTAACTCTTTTGAAATATCTAACTTAACATATATAGGCAAAAATTCCCTCAATATTACCATATTTTATCGCTACACAACTGATATTATTTCGAGAATAACAAGACTCGACACAAGTAAACAATTTACATTAACTACTTATGAAAATTTAAATCAAAGCAAGAGTATGGGCTTCGAAACAATATTAAATAGTTCCCTATTTGATTTTTGGAAGGTTAACCTCAACTTTTCTTACTTTTATCTCGACATAAATGGGATACCTATGTATGGTATACCCTCGAGAAATAGCAAAAGTTGGAACATCAAACTTAATTCGGTCATTAATATCACTCGAAACTTCAACCTTCAACTCAACTTGACTTATGACTCTCCAACGGTCACCACTGGTGGTGGGGGGATGTTCTGGAGATACTTCCAAATGGGAAGCGTTGGCAAATTGGATGGAATATTTACGGCAAATCTTTCCGCTAAATTTGATTTTCTTGATGATCGCGGTAGTATCACTTTCCGATTAGTAGATGTCTTCAAAACAATAAACTATAAACTAACAACAAACGGTTCAAACTTTGTTTCCAGCATTTACAGAACAAGAGAAAGTCGCATTGCCTTTCTAGGCTTAACTTACAAAATCAACGATTACAAACGCCCTAAAATCAAGAGACCCGAGGATGTACAAGAAATAGAAATTGAGTAGTAATCATACTGAATATCATAATCACCTGTCAGCCTTCATTAAGAAAATCCTTATTATTGAGAAACATAAATATTTAAATTCGCTAAATCCCAATCTATTGTTCCTAGTAATTTTTATAAGTTATTGTATTAAATGGAAATAGTATAATTCGATTCTAGAAAATTTTCTCTGCTCTGAAAGACTAAATTTATTTAAATTACCCTATTAATTTTTATTACTAACGCATGGAAGTATATAAACACTTTTAAATAGTTTAATGCAGACACTTAAAGGTTAGAAAAGGAAAATAACTTATCAGTCAAAAAATCTACTAAATGTCTTAATTTTGAATTTTTAAAAAACACTAAAATTGGAAATTTGGGAAACAATTGGTTACGGTGAATCATTCGATTTAAAGATTTTTACAGCAAAGTGGGTCGTTAGACGCAATCCAAAGAGTGGGAAAAAATCAAATTTTGTTGTTCTCGATTCACAAAATTGGGTCAACATCATTCCGATAACCAAAAATAATGAGGTTGTTTTAGTACGACAGTATAGACACGGAATAAACGAAATCACTCTTGAAATTCCTGGTGGTTTAATCGATAAAAATGAAGTACCTATAGAGGCAGCAAAAAGAGAATGCAGGGAGGAAACTGGTTTTTGGTCGTATGAAGAACCAATTCTTTTAGGTAAAGTCCGTCCTAATCCAGCCTTTCTAACTAATACTTGTTATACTTATTTGTGGACAAATGTAGAAAAGAAATTCGAACCAAATTTCGATACAAACGAGGTTATAGAAGTCCTTCTTACGAAAGTAGAGTATTTAGAAAATCTAATACGAACCGGCAAAATAGACCATTCTATAGTTTTAAATGCATTACTGTTTTATTTTTTGCACTCAAAGCAAACATAACATGGGGAAAATCATTGCCATAGCAAATCAAAAAGGAGGAGTTGGAAAAACAACAACGGCTATAAATCTCTCTGCATCCCTAGCTACAAATGGGTTAAGTGTACTACTAATTGATATAGACCCACAAGGCAATGCAACAAATGGATTCGGCTTTTCTCACACTCAAATCAAAGGTACAATTTACGAAATATTAATAGGAACAACGACATTTGAAGAAGCTATATTGGATACAGAAATTCAAAACTTAAAAATAATACCATCAAATATTAATCTTGTTGGTGCAGAAATTGAATTGGTTAGCTTCAATAATAGAGAGAAAATTCTTAAAAGCAAAATACAAAGCGCAAGAGAAAATTTTGACTTCATATTTATTGATTGTCCTCCATCGCTTGGTCTACTAACAGTTAATGCATTAACTTCTGCCGATAGTGTCATTATACCCGTACAATGTGAATATTACGCTCTTGAAGGTCTAAGTAAATTGCTCAACACAATTCATATGGTCCGAATTAGCTTAAATCCAGACCTTACTATCGAAGGTGTTCTGTTAACAATGTTCGATTCAAGATTAAGACTATCCAACCAAGTTGCTCAAGAAATTTGGAATTTATTTGGAAATAAAGCTTTTAAAACTGTAATAAATCGCAATGTTAGATTGTCCGAAGCACCAAGTCACGGCAAGCCCGTAATTTTATACGACCCGACAAGTATTGGTTGTAGAAACTATCTTGAACTTGCCCGAGAAATACTCGATAGGAACAACAAACAGGAACAACATGGCTGAAAAGAAGAAACAATTTGGACTTGGTAAGGGATTAAGTTCGTTAATACCGGGCGGTATTCTTTCCGGCGACGAAAGGACACAAATTTCAGAATACATAAGCGAGATTTTCAGGGAAGTTGATATTTCTCAAATTAGATTCAACCCGTACCAACCAAGAAAGGATTTCGATGAGCAAAACATAGAAGAATTAGCAGAGTCGATTAAAATCAATGGAGTAATTCAACCGATAACATTAAGAAAAATCGACAGTGGATATCAGCTAATATCTGGTGAACGAAGAATTCGTGCTGCAGTTAAAGCTGGATTGACTAAAATTCCAGCTTTCATAATCAAAGTTGACGAAGACTATAAAATGTTAGAAATTGCATTAATAGAAAACATTCAGCGCGAGGATTTAAACCCAATCGACTTAGCTAACGGTTTAAAAAAATTAAGCGAAGAATTCAATCTGACCCAAGAAGAAATTGCCAAAAGAGTTGGAAAAGACCGTTCTACAATTACCAATTTAATTCGCCTTCTAAAGCTTCCTATCCCAGTGCAAGATAGTCTCCGCAAAGGCGAAATATCAATTGGTCACGCAAAGGTTCTTCTTTCCCTTGCAAACGATGATGCAATAAAACTTATGTGGAAGAAAATTATAAAAGAAAATCTTTCGGTACGAGAAACTGAAAAAATTATTTCCAAGTTAATTCAAAAAAGTGAAACATTGGACAAACAATCTCATATACATAAACAAGATATCAACATAACCTACTTCGAAAAAGAAATCTCTAAGGCAATAGGAACTAAAGTGAGAATCCAAAACAAAAACAATAAAGGTAAAATCATTATTGATTATTATTCCCTCGAGGAACTGGAAAGAATTATTGAACAGCTACTGAAATCCTTTGAAAAATAAAAGCCAATTACATTAATTTAGTGTTGTATAGTTAAGCTTGATTTGAATGAAAGTACTCGTAAATGTTCTGAGCCAACTTATCTCCAACTACGGCTTTTAATTCCTCTGGTGATTTGCCACTTATTGCAGCCACAGAACCAAAAGCATTTAAAAGCTTTTTTGCTACCTTCGCCCCTACACCTTTTATTTTTAAAAGTTCAGTTGTTATGGTGCGTTTTTCCCTTAGTTTCCTATGATAGCTAACTGCAAACCTGTGTGCTTCGTCACGAATTTGTTGAATTAACTGCAAAGTTGTCGAACTTCTGGGAAGAGCAATAGATTCCTTTAGGTCCAACTTAAAAATCTCTTCCAGTCTTTTTGCAATTCCGATAACATCTACTTTATCCAAAATTTCAAGCTCCTTCAAAACAGATTCAGCTTCGTGAAGCTGTCCTTTACCACCATCTATTATAATTAAATTGGGTAATTCACCGTTTTCATCCAACAGTCTCCGATATCTTCTATAAATTGCTTCTCTCATTGCAGCATAATCATCATTCTGATTTACGGTCTTTATTTTGAATTTTCTGTAACCTCTTTTCCATGGTTTACCATCTTTGAAAACTACCAAAGATGATACATAATCGCTTCCTTGTATGTGTGAGTTGTCAAAACATTCAATAATTCTTGGTGGAGTTTTCAACTGCAGCTCTTTTTGAAATTCAAATATTCTCTTTGGTAGTTCAGCATCCTTTTTCATCACAGCAAGTATGTATTCTTGCAATTGAAACTTTGCATTTTCATTTGCAAGATTAACTATTTTCTTCTTTTCACCAATTTTGGGAACAATGATATCAATCGGAGCACTTTTTTTAGACTTAATGTAGTCAGAAAGAAATTTTTCCTCTTGCAACTGCATTGGTAGTAAAATTTCTTCAGGGATGAATTCAGAGTCTAAGTAAAATTTCTCTAATCCAGCTTGTAGAATGTCGGCATCGTTTGCATTAAGCTTGTTCTTCAAAATAAAATGCCTTCTACCAACAAGTTTACCTTCCCGCACATTTAAAACAAGCACACAACTGTATTCCCCTTCCTTTGCAAAGCCAAAAACATCTCTGTCAATCAACTCTGTTGTTACTATTTTTTGATGTTCTGTATAGTCTTTCAAAAGAAAATATTGGTTTCGGTAATATGCAGCTTGTTCAAAATTTAATTCCTCGACACATGATTCCATTTTGGCAAGTAAATCCTTTTCAATTATAGAAGTTTTACCATTAATTAAACTAATAGCATTTTTAACATTCTCAATATACTTCTCTTTGGCGATAAGTCCCTCGCAAGGTCCATCACACTTTTTTATTTGATAGTCAAGACAGACTCTAAATTTACCAAGTTTAATTGACTCTTCTGTGAGTTTTAACTTACAACTTCTTAACTTAAAAATTGAGCGAACAAGCTTTATTAGTCTTTTCATGGACTTTACATCAGCATATGGTCCAAAATATTTCGAACCATCCCGCACAACTCTTCTCGTCGAAAAAATTCTTGGATATTCCTCATTGGTAATTTTAATAAAGGGATAGGTTTTATCATCTCGAAGCATAACGTTGTATTTGGGCTTATATTTTTTAATTAATGTATCCTCCAATATTAGTGCCTCTGCCTCAGTATCTGTAACGATATACTCCAAATCGTAAATATTTCTTACCAAAGCTGTAGTTTTTGCATCATGATGTCTATTTGTCTGAAAATAGGACTTAACTCGATTCTTTAAATTCAAGGCTTTTCCAACATAGATAACCTTTCCATTCTTATTTTTGTAAATATAAACACCGGGTGACGTCGGTAAATAATTAAGTTTGTCCAGTATAGTCACTCCATCCATAGAGATTGAAAATTAAATTTAAAGTTACGAAAATTTAGAAACTTAATTGTTTAGTATAAATAATTCTCTCAAATCCTTGGAAATTATTTGCTTCGAAAACTTAAAATTTGTTTAATTCTTTTTCGATAATTTTGTAATGTTTTAATCAAGTGTTGAATGAAAACAAAAATTAAAGTAATTACTGTCGACTTTTGGAATACAATTTTCGATTCCTCTAACGGGATTGAAAGAAATAGCTTAAGGCAGCAAAAGTTAAAATCTACTTTTGAACTTTTAGGATTGCAAATCCCTGACCAAGATTATGAAAAAGCAATGCAAGACGCATGGGAATACTTTAATAAAATCTGGCGAAGCGAAATGAGAACTATCTCCTCGCACGATGCTCTAAGTTTTTTTTGGAATTATTTCAATGCACCCAAAAACGAAGAGCTTCTTAATGACGCTATTAGAACCTTCGAACAAAGTATTCTAATCCATCCACCTAAATTAGTTGATGGAGTAAAGGATGCACTTGAAACACTCTCAAAAAAATATAAGCTTGCGATAGTCTCCGACACTGGTTTTTCCCCAGGAAGTGTTCTTAGAGAATTGCTTAATATAAATGGACTATTAGAGCTTTTCTCCTCATTTAGTTTTTCAAATGAAACTGGAATTGCTAAACCACACCCTAATGCATTCTTGAAAGTTTTGACCGAGCTGGACTGTCCCCCGGAAAAAGCCGTTCACATTGGAGATATCGAGGAAACAGACATACAAGGAGCTAAAAACCTCAATATGTATGCCATTCGATTTATTGGCAATCATTTAGACTTTCTTAACGAAGATTCCGAATTACACACCATTGCAGACTTTGTTGCCTCCTCTTGGAGTGAAGTCCTGGAAAAAATTAATGAAATTGAACGTAAGTTATGAAAAATTTAAAAAAAATAGGGCTATTTGGGGGCTCATTCAATCCCATTCACATTGGTCATTTGATTGTTGCCAATTTCTTCGTATGTGAATTTGGATTAGATTATTGTTTCTTTGAACCTGCTTTTATCTCTCCATTCAAACTACATCAGCAGGACCTAGTCTCCGAGCAACACAGATTGAAAATGATTTCGTTAGCTATTAAAGGAAATCCAAAATTTAAAATCGACACATATGAAATCGAAAAAGCTGGAATATCGTATTCTTTCGAAACTATTCTTCATTTTAAAGCTAAATTCCCAAACTCTTCTATTTTCTTTTTAATAGGCTCGGACCAAATAGATAAATTTACTCAATGGAAAAATTGGAAAATAATTTTAGAAAACTCATTTCTTGTTGTAGCTAAACGTGTCTTCAAACCTATAAATAAAAATTTTGTGCCATTGGAATATGAAGAAAAGATTTACTTTTTAGACAATCCGATTATTGGAATAAGTTCTACACAAATACGTGAATTTATAACCCGTGACATTCCCATTGACTACCTTGTACCAAAAGAGGTTAAAAAATATATCAATGATAACGAACTTTACAAATGAGAGTTTCATTGAACTATAAATAATTTTTCTTAATTTTGTATTTCGATTGATAAAGGATATTTACAATGGCCAAAAAAGAAGCAAGAATAATAGTTACACTTGAATGTACTGAGGCAAAAAAAGAAGGCAAACCTGCCTCTCGTTATACTACTACCAAAAATAAGAACAATACACCCGACCGGTTGGAATTGAAGAAATATAACCCATTTCTACGTAGACACACAATCCATAGAGAAGTAAAATAACCTAAGTTACTGGTTTGCAATCACATTCAAGATTTACGTTTTGTACTATTTTACTTTTCACACACTTTTTAACCTCTCGAAACTTTTTGTTTTTTCATATTCTAAAAAAATTTTAATTTGTTTTTTTAAATTATTCGAGGAAAATATGAATAGAGCAATTAATTTTTCTCCTGGTCCAGCGGTTCTTCCTATTGAAGTACTAGAAGCTACAAGTAAAGCGGTGATGGATTTTAACAATACGGGCATATCAATTATGGAAATTAGTCATCGCTCGAAAGACTTCGACGTTTTAATTAAAGAAACACAGCAGTTAACACTCCAAATCATGGGTTTATCGCCAGATGAATATTCAGTGTTGTTTCTTGGTGGTGGAGCTAGTTTACAATTTTTGATGCTGCCAATGAACTTCCTTCGCACTCAGGCAGATTACGTAATCACTGGCTCTTGGTCGAAGAAAGCATTAAAAGAAGCTCAGTGGGTCGGCAAAGCTAACGTCATCGCTAGTAGTGAAGAAGCAAAATTTACCTATATACCCAAGGATTTTACGATTACACCCGATGCTGACTATCTTCACATAACAACAAACAATACCATCTATGGAACTCAATGGAAAAAAATTCCAGAAACAAATGGTATTCCATTGGTTGCAGATATGTCAAGCGATTTTCTTGGAATTCCAAGAGACTTTTCAAAATTTCATCTCATCTACGCTGGTGCCCAAAAAAATGTTGGCCCTGCTGGAGTAACAATTGTTGTCGTTAACAAAAAATGGGCAGAAGAAAAAGGAAATCCAAATGCTCCAACAATGCTAAACTATATGACACACATAAAAAATGAGTCACTTTTCAATACCCCACCATGTATAAATATTTTTGTTGTAAATCAAACACTTAAATGGATTCAAAAGCAAGGAGGCGTCGAAGCCATATATCAAAATAATCTAAGAAAAGCACAATTACTGTATGATTATTTTGATGCAAATTCCGATTTCTGGATAACACCGGTCAAGAACAAAGAAGACCGCTCATTAATGAATGTAGTAGTGAATCTACCCAATCCCGAATTAGAGGCAAAATTCGTTGAAGAAGCAAAGAAAAAACATAATATGACTAATTTGAAAGGTCATAGAAGTGTCGGTGGTATAAGAGTTTCAATCTACAATGCCTGCCCCTTGGATTGGGTTGAAAAACTTCTGAAATTTATGGAAGAATTTACCAAGGAAAATAAATAATTCTCATTTAAATATTATTCCTTTTGTTATAGCCCGCATACTACTTGCGGGCTTTCTATTTTCAATTGACTTGTTAATAAATGACTTTAGACGGTATTTCGTAAACCTAAATAATTTTCTCCTAATAACTTGTTTAAAACTAATAGGTAATTTAATTCTAAAAATACACTAAAATTCATCCAAAAAATTTTTATAAAATAACTTAAACTTCATCCTTCATGTTAAATTCGAAAGTATAAGATTGTAACGCCTGGATAAATCATATTTGGAATTTTTTAATTACTTAGATAATTTACCATTCGGACAATAGTTAAGGAACAATTGTCAAGCAGAAATATAATTAAATGAATCATAAAGTTTATTATATTAGCATTTACATTAAATTAAAATACAAAATGAGCAGAAATAAATTTTATTTATCTACCGAAGAGAAAGAAGAGACTTTAACTATTGATTCCACTGGAGTTATTTTTCCAGCGCGGGTAATCTTATTTAACGATGATATTCATACCTTCGAAGAAGTTGCTTTGCAATTGGTAAAAGCAATACATTGTTCTTATGAAAGAGGAATGGAAATTGCATGGGAGGTCCATACAAAAGGAAAAGCCTCAGTTTATGAAGGCGACATTTCCGAATGCTTACGAGTCAGTGCCATCCTCGAAGAAATAGCATTACATACACAAATCGAGACCTAAATTTACTCGAATTCCAATTCTATGTGTATGACTTCACCACAGTTGCAGCGAACTTGTATTGCTGAAATTTCTCCCTTTTCATTGCGAAACACTTTTGGATACTCGGAGACCTCTTTAGAAGGAGATATAGAAAGCGATTTAATATTAATTTCATTAGACAAGTCCATTACCAACCCTTTTTGCCGTTTTTTAGAACCCGCAATTTTCTTCGAGATAAGAAAATCAACGAATTTTTGAGAGGGGGTAATTTTACCCTCTTTTTTTAGTTCTTCATCAAAAAAATCTTTAAATTTTTTCGAAAGTTCAAATTTTTCGTTTCTTTTTAGAAAAAACAATTCCAAAATCTTTTCAATTTTTTGTTGTTCTTCTTGGGAGAGTTGTTCAGGAATAGAAAGTATTCTTTCAACAAAATCCGAAGATGTATCATCCTGTAAATGGGTGTAAAACTCCTCTATCTTGTACTTTTTGGCTTGTTCTTTTGAAATAACATTCGATTTCATGATTTCTATTCAGAAAGTTCATTAATTACGTTTGCAATGTCCTTTAAAGGAACAATTTCATTTGCAATCTTTGCGTTTATGACTGAACTCGGCATTCCAGAAATCACACAGCTCTCGGGTGCTTGTGCAATTACATATCCCCCCTTTTCACTTACGAGCCGAAGCCCCTCGGTTCCGTCATTTCCCATTCCAGTCATTATTATCCCAACAGTATGAGAACCAAAAGTATCAGCAATGGACTTAAACATCACATCGGCAGATGGTTTGAATAAAGTATTTGGTTCGGAGGAAATAACGATTCTACCCTGTTTATTTATAGTCATCTGCATACCTCCGGGAGCAATATATGCCCAACCATTTTGTAAAATTTCGAAATTTTCTGCTTCTTTGACATTCACGGCGGAGAGAGAATCCAAACGGCTTGCGAGGGATTTAGTAAACAAAGGAGGCATATGTTGAACAATTAGAATTGGAAACGGTATATCTTTACGAAGTTTGTTAAAAACTTCTTGGAGAGATGCCGGTCCACCAGTTGAAATGCCAATTCCTAAGATATCTATTTCATCTTTTTTGGGTCTTTGCCGTTGGAGTATACTAGCTTGGTGTTGTTGCTCTTCAATTAAAGAAGATACATCTTTATGAGTAGAAACTTTTTGGCTTTCTTGCAACTTTTGAAGTAAGCGCTTACGAATTAATCGATTTTTAACATCTGAATTATTAGCAATGTTTCTAACCTTTGACAACAATTCATCTTTTAGAGAACCCATCTCTGTGAAATTGCTCTTTTTTGTTACAAAATCCACTGCTCCCAAAGAAAGAGCTTCCAAAGTGGCATCAGCACCTTCCGAGGTTAAAGTGCTCACCATTAAAACTGGTGTTGGATTTGTTTTCATTATTTCTTGTAAAGCTTCGAGTCCATTCATAATCGGCATTTCGATATCCATAGTTATAACATCGGGGCTGTATTCTGCAGCGAGCTGAACAGCTTCTTTCCCATTTCGTGCTAGTCCAACTATTTCTATATCTGGTTGAGCGAAAATCTTTGCCAATGCTTGTCGCATAAATACTGAATCATCGACTATCAAAAGTTTTATCTTTTTCTCTTTCATTGCTCTTTAATTAATTTCTGCTATAAACCAATTCACCAACATCGATAATGATAACAACAGAACCATCACCTAAGATGGTCACTCCGGCAATACCTTTTATGTGACCAAGAAAGTCTCCCAAAGATTTTATTACAATCTCTTGCTGGCCAAGCAACTCGTCGACAACAAGACCTACGCGAAACTCTCCTATTCCAACAACAACTACATATTTATCTTCTAAAGATTCACCCACACCGTTGACGTCGAGCACGCGACTCAACCGAATCAACGGTAAAATATCCTGCCTTATTCTAATTACTTCCTTTTTATTTATTGTATTTACGCGCGTAATATCACAATCAACAACCTCTAGCACACTAGCGAGAGGAATTGCATAAATTTCTGAATGTACTCTTACTAGCAAACCTTGAATTATTGCAAGTGTTAAAGGTAATTTAATTATAAAGGTTGTGCCTATGCCTTTTTCCGACTCGATATCAATCATACCTTTTAATTTTAAAATATTAGTACGAACTACATCCATTCCAACACCACGACCAGAAACATTAGAAATTACTTGTGCTGTGCTAAAGCCCGGGGCAAATATTAATTGAAATGCTTCTTTATCGGTCATTCGCTCAGCTTCTTCAGTTGTAATTAAGCCCTTCTCAATGGCTTTAGTTTTCAATTTCTCCGGGTCCATCCCTTTACCGTCATCTGATATTCTAATAACAATGTTATTCCCTTCTTGTTCGGCTGCTAAGTATACCGTACCAACTTCTGGTTTGCCTAATTTTACTCTTTCCTCAGGAGTTTCTATACCATGGTCACAAGCATTCCTAAGCATATGTACCAACGGGTCGCTAAGTTCATCTATTATTCCTTTATCAATTTCTGTGTCCTCTCCTTCCATTATCAACTGAATTTTTTTCCCAAACTGTTTCGCTAAATCCCGTATAATTCTTGGTGCTTTTTGAAAAAGCTTCCCAATTGGTATCATTCTCATTCTCATCACAGAGGCTTGAATTTCAGATGTAATAAAATCTATCTGGGACGTAGTCTCTTCCAACTCTTTCAAATTTTCTTTTGTTAATTCTCCAGATAGCAAATTTCTTGTAATTTGCTCCAAACGATTTCTGCCAAGAACTAATTCCCCAGATAGATTCATCAAATTTTCCACTCTGGATACATCAATCCTTATTGTTTCAGCAGAAGAGATGGAAGAGGACACAGATTTTACCTGCTCCTTCTCTTTTGCTTTCGATACTTGTTCTACAACTTCCACTGGTTGTTTGGTTTCAAAAACAGTTTCCTCCTTCCCGGTAGTCACAGCGACATTAGCATTTGAATCTTCTAATTTTTCTAATGAACCCATTTTAAAGGACTTTGCTTCAGACATGACGCTTTTGTTAACTTCTTCAAATGCAGCATTTATCAATTCCAATTCTTCTGGCGTGAAATCTCCAGGTTTCGACAAAATATCTGGTGCAAGATTTAGAACCTGTTCGACTTTTGAACCCCCTTTTTCAGTGCCCGATGATTCTTCCGAAGCGCTAGCCAAGACTTGTGCACTGAACGTTTCTAATGTTCCACCAGATTTCAAAATATTTATCTTTTCAACAGTTGCAGAATATTCTACATCCGAGATATCTTCCCCGTTCTTTACCCTCTGTATCATCAACATAAGATAATCATACACTTCGAGTAAAACATCGATGATTTGCTGGTTTGCTTTTAATTCAAATCTTCGCAATTTGTTTAGAATATCTTCGGCATGATGAGTAAGAGTAGCAATTTTTTCGAATCCCATAAAGGAGGAAGTTCCTTTGATTGTGTGAAAAGCACGAAAAATTCTATTTAATAGTTCTTCATCCTCGGGGGTTTCTTCAATTAACATCAAATCTTGCGACAAATTCTCAAGTAGTTCAGTCGATTCTACAATAAAGGCTTCGAAAATTTCTTGCATTTCAGGGTCATTAAACATTTCTTCTCCAACAAATTAAACTTCTAAGATTGATTGAATAATGCATCAATATCTTGTTGAGAAATGGTACTAGATTGTTCTAAATTATTATCTACAGGAAAATCTTCACTTTTATCGACTTCTAAATTATTTGAAAAATCATCTGAATGTTCTTGAAATATCCTATCTATATCTTCTTGTTTTGTAGAATTACCAACAAGTGTTTCCACAGCGTCGGGGTCGAAAGCTATTTCACGGTGTAATTTTGTAACATTGATAATATCAGAGCTATCTTTTGTAATTTGCTCAACTCCAGAAGAACTGAACTTCTTTAAAAGAGCATTTAGTCGATTCTGAACAGTCTCTAAAAGATAATTTATTGCAGCAATTTGCTGGGAGGTAATATCTTGCACTTGAAGGGCGAGCATAATCGAAGTTGAATCTACTCGAATGTTTTCCAACAATTCTTTAATTTCTATGAATTCGAAGTCAATTGAAAATACTTTTTTAAAACCATTGAACTGGCGCAACGCTTCGTTAGCAAATTCATCTAACGAAATTTTGCCACTATCTTTTTTTTCGATTAACATTGTAAATTCATTAAGGAAATTATTGGTGGTGCTGAAAAGCTGCTGTAACTTTTCATTTTTGGTTGACAAAATATCCAATTTATAAAACACACCATCAATAATATCAAGAATCTCATTGGTTGCAAGTTCGGTAGCTTCGGTTACTTTAGAAAGTTGTTTAGACAGATTAGGCATTTTAGATAAATTCTCTTGAATCGATTGGTTTATTTCATTCAATAACGGTTGTATTTCACCAACAAATGAAAATAATTCCTCGAGAAATGGAACAACTCTTTGACCTAGAATAAACAAAGCTTTCAATTCTTCAGCTTTACGTAATAGGCTCTGAATGTCCAGTTCTTTCATTTTTCCCCCACTATTTTTCGTTTGTTTTAAGTATTGCTAAAATTTTCTCTTTTAAAACCTGAGGTGTAAAAGGCTTAACCACATAATTGTTGACCTTTGCTTGCAAAGCTTGCAAAATATCTTCTTTCATACCACGGGTTGTTACCATCAAGATAGGCAAGTTTTTCCATTGTTCTGATGCTCTCAGTGCCTTGGTTAGGTCCAATCCACTCATATTGGGCATATTCCAATCAGTGATTACAAAATCAATCTTATGCTGTTGCAATTTGGTCAAAGCATCTTGCCCATCTTCGGCTTCGACAATATCTTCAATTCCAAATGACTTTAAAGCATTAATAACTATTCTTCGCATCGTTGGCGAGTCGTCCACAACCAAAAATTTCATAGGTTCCCTCCAGATATAAAAGAATTAATCTTTAGCTGTACCTAAGTATTTAGAAATCTCATATTGAATTCTTTTGGCATTAAAAGGCTTAATTAAATAGGAATCGGCACCAGCCTCGAAACCTTTTTTAATATCTTCTTCTTTACCTAAAGACGAAAGAATGATAATTGGCAGTTCTTTATACTCGGGATTCTCACGAATCGATTTAATCAGTTCAAAACCATCAACATTTGGCATATTTAAATCAGTAACCAACAAATCAATTTTCTGTAATGGAAGCTTTTCGAGTGCATCCATTCCATCGACTGCGGTTATTACCTCGAAACCAGCAAGTTTTAAAGACATCGCTATAAATCTTCTAATTGTTTCGGAATCCTCTACAACCAATATTGTTTTTGGCATACATCTATATCCTTTTGTTATTCCTTTTTATAAGCAATTGCCTTTGGTAGATGCACCAATTTAAAAGCTTTTGAAATACCATGTAGAGACTCTGAATATCCAATGAACAAATATCCACCGGGATTCAAAGCATCATAAAGGTAAGAAACCACTTTTTGTTTAGCAGGTATGTCGAAATAAATCAGAACATTAGCGCAGAAAATCACATCACAATTGCTCACCATTCGAACTTGGTTTGCATCAAATAGGTTAATATTTGAGAATCGAACAAGTCTCTTTACTTCATCTTTTAAAAAATAAGCCCCATCCTTGACAATAAAGTATTTCTTTAAATAATACTCTGGCATGTTTCTTACTGAATATTCCTTGTAAACCCCACTTTTTGCAACTTCTAATACCTGGGTACTAATATCACTTCCAAGAATTTGGAATTGACAATTGGGAAAAATAGGTTTAATTTTTTCAAGAATTATCATCGCAATGGTATAGGGTTCTTCACCAGTCGAACAAGCTGCACTCCAAATTCGTATCACAACAGAGGGGGAATCTTTGCTTTTGTCTTTTATTAACTCGGGAATGATAATTTTTTCCAATGCTTCAAATTGTTGCTCAGCACGGAAAAAATATGTTTCGTTGATTGTAATTGCATCAAATAAATTTCTTAATTCTCCTTTGTTACCTGGATTTTTTATGTAGTTTACATAATCATAAAGGGAGTTAAGTTTAAGTGATTGAATCCTTTTTAAGATTCTACTTTCAAGCAAATATTTTTTGCTTTCACTGTAGTATATCCCACTTGTTTTGTAAATTACATCGCGTAATTCTTTAAACCCTTCGTCAGTTAAAGTGTACTTTGTATCAACAGACTGTTCCATAAAAAACAAAGATAATTATAATATTTCAAAAAATCAAAAAAGTTCATATTTTGAAGCAATGTCTTCTATCTTGGCTTTTCTAAAATAGCTCGATGAGTCGTAAATCCCTTTTGCTATGGTTTTAAAATTGACAGGTTCTCTATATGCAAACCAATCACAAAAATCAAACAAAACTGTTTCTGGCAGCTCCTCGGATAAATTCAATATCAAACTAATCAAAAGAACTTTCTTATCTTCGCTCATTACATCCCATTCACGGAAAAAGAATTCTATTAGTGCACTAAAAATTTCCCCGTTGTCCTTTTGATAGGTCAACTTTTCTATAAAATCTGAAAAGACATCGACACTAGAATTATGTATTATATTACTAAAAATCATTTCCATATTCTCTGAATCAAAGCGAATTAATTCATAAATTAAGCTATCCACATCCAGAATATCATATGAATCTCCCAAAGCTAACAAAGCGGCTTTTCTTATTTCAATATCATTTTCTTTCAAAGCGTCGCGGGCAATTTGTCTCATTTCATCAGGTAATTTTCTACTTAAATGAGTTTTTCTACAAATATTACAGATGGCTTTCAAGAAATATGGCTGAACTTGCTTTGGAACATTTGGGAGTTTAGCCAACAAAGTATCAAACAATTCTTCACTAGATTCCAAATAACTCACAGAGTCGATTGCAGCTAATTGCAAAAGGAGTTCATCACTATTATTAATCACATCGAGAATAAATTCTCTGGCGTTTTCACCCCCTATTTTACCTAACGAATTCAAAACAAATGGCTTATATTCATCGTCTTCCATATATTTCGATATTAATTCATTAACAACTTCGTTGACTTTGATATTTCCCAAAGCGATAATTGCAGAAATAACCACATTTTTATTGCTGTCATTCAACAAATTTCGTACAATATTCCAATCCTTCTTACTAGCAATATTACCCCAAATATCCAACGCAAATTGCCTTACATCTGCTATCGGATGGTGCAAATATGGCTTTAAATAATCATAGCAGACATCTCCATATTTCGACAAAATGTCTGAAGCAATGTTTCGATATTCTATGTTATCACTTTCTATCAATTTCACCAAATAAGCCGATGCTAATTCTCTAAACTCATCTGGTAAACTCTTAAGACAATCAATCGCAAGGCTTTGAACACCCCGATTACTCGATGTAACCAAGTCTACAACAAGTTTAACTATGCTAGAATCGTAAGTTTTATAGTCAAATAAAAAGTATAGAGCATCCTTTACTTGCCCTATATCATTGCTTTCTAAATATTCTTTGATTTCTTTTGGTTCCATAAATTTTATAATTAATTAACAACTTTTCCTGAAATGTTAATACCCAACTGTTCTATGCGATAGCGGAGTTTTGCTCTCGAGATTCCAAGCACTTTTGCAGCTTTTATTTGATTCCCATTG
This sequence comes from Candidatus Kapaibacterium sp., assembly GCA_937927515.1. GTDB lineage: Bacteria > Bacteroidota > Ignavibacteria > Kapaibacteriales > UBA2268 > Naka2016. The sequence goes on from CALBDO010000003.1 coordinate 33,002, forward strand.
ACTAACCTTAATGTTTGAATAATTAAATCCCGCACTACGTTGTTCATTGTTGCACCTGTCTTAGAAATAATCAATTTATGTTCACCAGGTTTCAACTCTGGTTGGATAAACTCTGAAGATATTGCTTGTAATTGTTGGTCACCTACTTTGAGAAAGCTTAGTGACTCTTTAGTGATAATATCCTCGGCTTCAAGCAATACTACTCTTTCGATAACATTTCTAAGTTCGCGAATATTTCCTTTCCATTGATAAGTTTTTAGAATTTGAACGGCTTCGGGGGTAAAACCAGATACATTCTTCCCAAATTTTTTATTGAACTCTTTTACAAATGCTGAGGCAAGCAACATAATATCCTCGCCTCGCTCCCGTAATGGTGGCAGTTCCAATCTTGCAACATCTAATCTATAAAACAAATCCTCACGAAATTTGCCTTGGGATACTAAATCTTCTAATACCTTATTAGTAGACGCTATTATTCTAACATCAACAGAGATTTCTTTTGTTCCCCCCAATCTAAAAAATCTTCTCTCTTGCAAAACTCGCAATAATTTTACCTGCAATTCAAGACTCAATTCTGAAATCTCGTCGAGAAAAATTGTACCGTGGTTTGCAAGTTCAAATCTTCCTTGCTTAAATTTTTCAGTAGCACCAGTATATGCACCTTTTTCGTATCCAAAAAACTCTGATTCGGCAAGGTCTTTTGGTATTGCACCACAGTTAATGGCTATAAAAGGACCTTTGGCACGGGGAGAATTCTTGTGTATATACTTTGCAAGCAACTCCTTACCAGTCCCCGTCTCACCAACAATTAATACAGTTGAATCTGTAGCCGCAACAATTTTCGCAAGACTAAGAACCTTTTTCAGTTGCTCGCAATTCCCAATTATTTCGCTTGGCTGTTCTTCTTTTAATTTATCAGTTAAGATTTCAACTTGCCTTCGCAAATCGTAGTTTTGCAAAGCTTTATCTACTGCTACTTCGAGCTGTTCGAGGTCTATTGGCTTAACAATAAAATCTTCTGCACCCAGTTTCATTGCTCGAACAGCCATTTTAATATCAGAAGTAGCTGTCATTATAATTACCGGGACAGTATACCCTTGATTTCTTAACTGTTCAAGGATTTCCAACCCATTATGTGGACCAAGAAAAATATCAAGCAAAATTAAGTCTGGAGCAATCAAGTTAATATCATTAATCGCTTCTAAAGCATTTAAATAAGAGAAAACACGGGTATATTTGCTGGTTAATGCATCCTTTATGGCTTTGTTCACTAAAGGGTCGTCTTCTACAATTAAAACGGTATAATTCTGTAAACCCATCTTAAATCAAATTTTTAAATATCTCAAAAATAAAAACTTTTTTTCAAATTTAATGTTTACAACATGGGAATTTTACAATAATTCTTGTTCCAACCCCAACTTTGCTTCTTACAATAATAGAGCCATTGTATTTATACAGAAGTTTTTGAGTAATTGCCAACCCCAAACCAGTGCCATTAGGTTTATTTGTAAAAAATGGATTGAAAATCTTGTCGAGGTCCTCCTCTGGAATACCCACCCCATTGTCTTCGACGCTGAAACAAGTAAATTTTGAATTTTGTTCTTCGTATTCTTCAACAAATGTAGACAAGATAATTTTTCCCTTATCTATAATTGCATCAATAGCATTCGAAATTAAATTGATTAAAATTTGTTGAATATGTTTTGGGTCTGCGCTTATAGGCAACAAGTCGTTTGAAAGATTAAAAGATAATGCTATTTCTTTTTTCTTCAACAAATGATTAAGTAAATCAACTGTTGACAAGATGATACTGTTAAGGTTAACTTCTTCAATTTGAGGTTGAGATTGGCGAGAAAAGCCAAGAGTCACATCAATGAGTTTAGAAATTCTTTCAACACCTTGAAGTGCAGAATGAATGTACGTAAACAATTCTTTATTTTCGCCAACTGCTCGATTGAGAAGCTGCAAGTTTAGATTTATTGCGGCAAGTGGATTCCTAAGCTCGTGTACAAGAGATGCACTAATTTGACCTAAAAGAACCAGTTTATCTGTCTGTACCAATTTTTCACTCATTACATATTGCTCGGTAACATTTCGACAAGTAGCAATAATTATTTTTTTGCTTTGCCATTCAACAATTTTTGCAAAAATGTCTACGTGAACTTCACCAAAGTCTTTGGTATCTAAGGTAAGCTCAGAAAAAACACTTTCGCTGTTTTCCTTCTTTGCAAGCTTGATTATTCTCTTAAATTGAGGAAAAGAAATTTCTCCAATATCCTCTTTGCTTAATCCCAAAAGTTTCTGAGCGAAACGATTCGCAGCAAGTAAATTCCAGCTCTCACCATCAACAAGCAAAATGGCATCATTTGCTTCTTCAAAGTACAATCTGTATAGTTCAAAATCGCTTAGTTCCATTTCTATTTCTTGGGCTTTTCAATTTCGGGAACTGGCAAAGGTTCATCTACATTTGTAGAATCCTTCTTTTGCTTGAACTCTTCAAGTGGATTTTGTGGAAGCGTCAAATCGGGTACAAGTTTATCTGGAGAAATCACTCTCTTTGCATCACGAATAATTTTTCCTGGGTCTTCAAAATACTCAAGAGGATTAAATTCCATATTGTTTTCTTGGTCTAAATTCCTGGATGGTTGGTTCCGGTGAGGTTGAATTTCCAATCCTTTGATAGGTCCCATAGGAGTACGAGGTGGTATTATCCTTTCTTTCAATGAATCCGGAATAGGCTCCCCACTTTTAACAATAAGATAATAAGTAACAGCAAGATTAACATCTTTTGCATAAACACTCTCGGGGAACTTATCAACCAAGAGTTTATAATATTTATAAGCACTGTCGTAATCGTTGAGTTTTTTTTCATAAGTAAAACCAATCAGATACAATGCTCTAGCGGTGAGAATATGCTCGCTGTACAAATCGCAAAAAAGTTTCAGTTGTCTTAAACCAAAAGTAAACTCTTTGTTATTTATTAATTGAATTCCCGATGTAAAAAGTTCGCGAGCTGTATCAACGAAATAATTGCTTGTGTATCCAAGTTCTTTCATCACCTCTACACCAAAGAATGTTTGGGGATATTTCTCTACAATAAGTTCTTTTAGGCTATCGGACAAAAGCAAATTTTGCTCACTAATGACCCTCGCGTAAGAGTAAAAGTATCTTGCAGCATTTGTATCGAAAGAAGGCACAATGTCGCATGCAAGTTTATAATATTTAATTGTCGAATCCTTAAACCCAAGGCGTTCGAAATTAGCTCCAAGCTCGTATAACATTGATGAAAGAAACATTTTCGAAGTATCGGCAATTTCTTCGCCATTTTCAAGTTTTAAAAGCATGGGTTGTGCAAATTTATACTTTTGTTCCCAATTATTTAATAAGTTGTACATTTTGTCGGCAGAAGTAAAAACGGGTGTTTTCAGATTTCTTGCTCTTGCAAAATATTTACGAGCTTCAAAATATTTCCCTTCGTTGTAATCTTTAAGTGCTTTTTCGTAATAAATCACAACAAGAGCTGGGGAAATTTTAAATGCTGAATCAGCTTTTATTTCCAGTTTCTTAAACGCAGTACTGTCGTTCTTAATTAGAGCACTAAGCATGAATCCGGAGTGAGTGTATTCCTTCCATTCTTGAAACTTCTGGTCATCATTTAATTTTTGAAGAATCCTCTCACCATCAGTAAAATTTCCCATCCGAATTAAACAAAGTGCTTCGTAGTAAAAAGAAGAATAGAGCGTTAAATAATCAGGATTAAATTTGCGAACTTTTTGAAAATTTAACAGTGCGTTTTTCCAATCACCCAATCTATAGTATATGGTAGCAAGTTCTAACTGCCAACGAGAACGGTAAAAATTATTATCAGATTGAGCAATAGCTTGCTTGTATGGTTTAACTGCTCCGTTGATGTCATTTTCAAACAAAGCTAATTCAGCTTGAAGTCTAAACGCTTCCGATAGAATATCATATCTTTCCTTCTTCCAAGCAATATCCACAGTTCTAGACAAAAGCAACTTTCCACTATGGAATTTTCGCTGAATTAGTAGGTTCTTGGCAAAAAGTAAATGTGCATCGGGAGACAAATCTCCATCTGGAAATTTATCTATCAACTCACTACATTTAATTTGTGAAGGCAACCATTCATTTTTGTAATAATAAGATTTGGCCATTAGATAAATAGAACCTTCAACAAAGTTGCTCTTAGACTTTTTTGATAAAATTTTAGAGCCTTTTACAATAATAGAATCCAACTTGGTCTTGACTGGCTGTAACTTCAATGGGGAGATTATAAATTCCTGCATAAATGGTGGCGGGCCACTTGAAACATCTGAAACAACTTGTAGATATTCATTAGGAACGACGACCTTGGGGCTTACTTTTAGTTTATTCTCTTGGTATTGAAATTCATCTTCAGATTCCTTCATCAATCTCTGAGCATTGTAATAAGTATTAAAGTACGTAGTAAAATCTTCGTAATGTTTGCAACCGAAAAAAAGAATAAAAATTAGAAAAAAAAGAAACTTGTTCATTTCATTTTTGTTTTTACTATTTGAAAGACTGCAATTTAAATAAAATATTGCTAAATCTATGCCATAAGTACATTGTTGTAATGGAATTATTTATAAATTTGTAAATTTATTACCAAGATGAAATTAAATCTAACTTTTGGGGACTTTATCATTGTTGTTTCATACTATATTTTGATAAGTTCAGTAGGTTTTTTAGCAACAAGAAGAAGTAGAAAAAATAATAATCAGAGATTATCCGAATTTCTTGTTGCTGGACGCAAACTTACACTCCCTCTTTTTGTTGCTTCATTAGTTGCCACTTGGTATGGCAACATTCTTGGAATAGGGGAATTTGTGTACCGCAATGGAATTGTTGCTTGGTTCTGCTTTGGAATTGTTTATTACATATCGGCATTGGTGTTTGCTTTTCTTATAAGTAGTAAAATTCGTGAATTTCCTTACCAGACAATTCCAGAATTAATCGAATCCAAATTCGGTAAAACTTCTGGCTTCTTTGCAACAGTTGTTCTTTTATTGATTACATTTCCATCGGTGTATATTTTAATGGTCGGTACATTTATAAACGCCATCACTGGTTTAAATCATCTGAATTCCTTAATTATAGGCACAATAATTTGTTTTATCTACATAGGCTATGGAGGATTTAAAACCAATGTTATTACAAATTCAATTCAGTTTGTACTTATGTACATTGGTTTTGGCATATTTACTTTCTTTTCTTTGAAAGAAATTGGTTACGAATTATTTCAGTTGCAAAAACTACCACACACACATCTAAAATTTTTTGGTGATTTGAATTGGCAATACATAATATCCTGGTTCTTTATTTCACTACAAACATTCATAGACCCAAGTTTTTATCAAAGATGCACATCTGCGAAAAATAGTAAAACAGCAAGAAATGGAATCTTGATTTCCATCCTTTTTTGGATTGCTTTCGATACTATGACTGTCTTTATAGGATTAGTTGCAAAACACTCACTAACACAAATCAATCCTCTTTTTGCGTACCCATTACTTTTGGAGAAAATCGTACCACCAGTATTTAAAGGAATTGTTTTTATCTCTATGCTCGCCACTATTATTTCGACATTAGAAAGCTACACCTTCCTTTCTGCTATTTTTATTGGTAAAAACATCTTTCAGAATTTTGGGATTTTTTCAACTATGTCCTTGGAAAAAAAGGTTAGAATTGGAATTTTAATTACTGGGATTTTCTCAATTGGATTATCAAATTTTATCCCATCGGCAATTGATATAATTTATAAAACTTCGTCAATTGTTGTTCCATCTCTATTTTTCCCAGTTATTTTGAGTTACATTACAAAACCAATTCTCAAAATCAAACAGGTCAACATTCTAATTATTTCATCTACTATCTTGACAATCATTTTCTTGATTTTAAAAGAAATGAATATCGCTTCCGAGAGAATCATTTTTTATATCTTGTCGTCTTTCGAGCCAATGGTGTTGGGATTCTTGTGGGCGAGCTTATGTTTCCTTTCTATGCTGGCTTACAACAAATTCACCAAATCAATTACCACCAATATTCTGGCTTAGTCTCTCTAAGCATCAAACTAATTACTGCGTCTTTAGGATTCAAATTCTCGAAAAGAATTTGATAAACTTTTTGTGTAATTGGCAACTCAACATTAAATTTAAAACTTAATAGATATGCAGAAACAGTCGTATCAACCCCTTCTGCAATAGCATTCATATTGTTCAATATATCCGACAAACTATGTCCTAATGCAATTTGCTGACCTACATAGCGATTTCTACTATACTTGCTGTTGCAAGTAACAATTAGATCTCCTAATCCAGAGAGCCCAGAGAAAGTCAATGGTTTTGCACCCATTGCAACACCAAGACGGGTGATTTCAGCGAGGCCTCTTGTAATCAAAGCAGCTTTGGAGTTATCCCCAAGTTGCAAACCATCAATAATTCCAGCAGCTATTGCAATAACATTTTTCAAAGCACCACCAAGCTCACATCCAACTACATCTGTTGATGTATAAACCCGAAAGTACGCATTGGTAAAAAGCTTTTGCACTTCAACAGCAAAATTTAAATTTGTGGAAGCGACAACGACTGCTGTTGGAACCGTTCGTGCAACTTCCTCGGCATGACTTGGCCCAGTAAGAATTGCGTAGTTATCTTCGAAAATACCGAAATCTAATAAAATTTCTGATACTCTCTTCAAGGTTGTTTTTTCAATACCTTTCGCTACATTTACAATCTTTTTGCCACTTAAATTTATGCGTAATTTTTCAAAGACTCGACGAATGTACTGTGTCGGCACTGCCTGCACTATGACAGGGCAGTCAGTTAGCTTTTCTTTCTCGCTGGTAATCTCAATGGAATTTGGTATAATGACATTTGGTAAATACTTCTTGTTTTCAAATGTTTCTCTAATTTTTTCAACTGTATCAATCTCGTGAGACCACATTACAACTGGTGTCCGATTGTTTGCCAGCATAATTGCTAATGCTGTTGCCCAAGCACCTATCCCAATTATTCCAACTTTATTATCCATTTTTTAATTTCTTTTTTAAACGAAAAATTCTCAAATTTTCAAATCTATTTTCAACTCCATTCAGCAATCGAGTGATGTTGGACCTATGAGTAAAAAGTATTAGAAAGAAAAGCAATGTCGAAAAGGATAACAAAACAGGGAAATTTAAATAATTATGATGAAATACAAATTTTCTTAGTAAAATAAAAATTGGATATGAAAAAGAAGCCAATATTGAGCCAAGAGAGACATAACCAGTTGAAAAGAGAACCAATGCAAAAACAACTAAACAAAGTAAAACTTCAAAAGGTGAAACAGCTAAAAACATTCCTAATGCAGTATTGATACCTTTGCCACCTTTAAAACCCACAAATATTGACCAAATATGTCCAGCAATAGCTAAAAACCCACAAAAAAGTTTAAAAATCAACGGACCTCCAAGAGTATTGACAAAGTCTACGTGGAGATTGTTTACTACCCACATTGAAACAAAATATGATGCTACAAAACCCTTTAGTATGTCCACTACCTGAACAATAATACCCCAAAAAATACCCAGCTGACGAAAGGCATTTGTACTCCCCATATTTCCGCTTCCACGTGTACGAATGTCAAAACCGAAAAAGACCCTACTAATTATTACTGCAGTTGGAAAGGAACCTAAAAAGTAACTTAAAATTATCCCTAAAATAATATATAACATAGGCTCTCGAAAAAAAACTAAAATAACAAATACAAATTTTCGTTAAAATTTTTTCGCATATGAGAACAAGTATTTCGAAAAAATTTTTCGTATTTTGGTTTACTCTAATTTCAATTTTAGCAAACTTTGACTTCTTCCATTTTCATACCTTCCTCATTAAATCTGATAATCATAAAGTAATCAAGTCACACACCGCCGGAATTGAATTTTCAACTGATAAGTGTCTATTAGATTTCTTCCTATTAATATTAAGTAATATTATTTTAGCTAAAACAGATTTTCAGCTTTTTCTGAAAAATCTTTCTATTGCTCCTACCTACACAATTACCTTTTATCCTCGAACATTTGTTGTAGATTACGTCCCTCGGGCTCCCCCGATTTTACAAGCGAGCTGAAACAATAAATCAAGTCCTTGTCATTAGTAATTTTAGAGTCAACATTTAAAGTTTTTTCAAAAATTCTACATCTACATTAAGTCAATAAAATTATGGAGGTTTAGTATGAAAACTTTGAAAATGTTATTCATATACTCGTTTTTACTAATCATATTTTTTAATTCGTGTAAAGAAAAGAATACTTTGGAAGACGAACATGACCATACCGAAGCAATTGGGCTAATTATCTATCACAACGGAAAGCCTTACTTCAAGGTCATAAATGCCCAAATCGATACAAGCATTGCAAAGGAATTTCTAGTACCTCTCAACGAGGACAGGTACTTCGAAGTCAAGTTCATTGATACCGAGGGACACGAGGAAGTACCTTCAGAAAGTTCCAAAAATTTTTCTTGGGTTCTAGACGATAATACTTTTGTAGATGCTCGACTGTTACCCAACGAGAAGTTTAAATTCAAAATGCGTGGATTAAAATCTGGAAAGACATTAATCGAATTTAGGTTAAATCATTTTGACCACCCAGATTTCAAGACACCAAAGGTGCCTTTGGTCGTAAAATAATCATCATTGCGAAGGAGGCTCTCTTGAGGTAGCTTTAATTTTGATTTATAGTTCTATTTTTGCACTTGCAAACTAATCAACGCAACAGTTTTATAAAAACTTAGTTCCATACTTAAGAGAGCCTCCGTAATTTAATTTTGTGGAGACAATCATGAAGATTTATATACCTCTATTTTTCATTGTTGCAACTAATCTACTTTCGAAAGATACTCATTTCATTGGACTTGTTGTTGACCAAAAAACCTCGACACCAATTCACAACGCCAAGATAGAGATTTTTAATTTCCAAACAAAAATTTATCAAACCACAACAGATAGTAGTGGAAAATTCGAATTTACCTTTCCAGAAAATTTAAATGAGGTTTTCATAGCTGTGAGTAAGGATAGTTATAAACCCTTGAAACAAAAGGTAAATTTTTCCTCTGATTCAAATTGCACATTTAAGCTTGAACCAAAAGAATATTATTTGCAGGGCATACTAATAGTTGATACTAAAAAAACTCCAATACAACAATTGCACAACTACGACAATATTTTAGAAGGTAAGGAATTACAGAAAAACATATCATCTACTTTAGGTTTAACTCTCAAGAACACCACGGACATTTTCGTAAGGTCTATGGGACCAGCTACATCAAAACCTGTTTTCCGTGGGCTAAGTTTAGAATATTTAGGAATATTTGAAAACAATTTACCAGTAAAAGACCTTTCGACGACGGCACCCGACCATTCAATTGCAGTCAATCCAGTTGGATATGATAAAATCGAATTGTTACGTGGGCCAAAACTATTAATCTACACGAACAATGCATTAGGAGGTTTAGTAAACTTAATATCCAAAGATTATCTAATTGAAGAAATTCCAGAAACCTCTGTAAATTTTTCAACGATTTATGAGTCTGCTTTTGATGCCAAGATATACAACTTAAAATGGGAAATTCCAGTAAATCATTTATTCACTTCTGGTTCCATTGGCATAAAGAACTCTCATGATATGCTAAGCGGAAAAGGAATTATACATAACACTTACTTCAAAAGTAATTCGGGAAATTTAAACGTTGGCTTTAGGAATGCCATACTAAGTGCCTGCGCTGAAGGAAGTTTTTTTGATTTTTCCTATGGTGTGCCGGGTGGTTTTGTTGGTGCTCATCCTAAAGGGGTTGATATTATTCTAGAACGAAATAACATTAATTTCAAAACACTTATACATTTGCATAAATTGGTTGACAATGTTTCCTTTTACCTTTCTCGCTCTTATTATCATCATGTGGAAATCGAGAAAAATGGCACAGTAGGAGCAGAATTCTTGCTTAAAAATTATTACTTCAAAACATACTTAAATTTTAACAAAACAAATATTTTAAACGAAAGTATCTTTGGAATTGCATTCGAAAACTCCTTAAATGATTATGGTGGTTACGTTTTCACACCAAGTGTTAATTCATATCTTTTGTCAGCTTTTATTTACCAAAACATTCGTTTTGGTAACCATTTTATTGATTACTCACTGCGGTATGACCATAAGGAGTATAATCCAGAAAATATTAAAAATCCTAAACAAAATCTACCATTTAAACGTATTTTTAACAATTTCTCATTCTCTGTTTTAGTGATGCATAACTTAGGACAAAATTTGTATTTAGGGCTAAACCTTGGCCGTAATGAAAGATTCCCCACTAATGAAGAACTATATTCTAATGGTCCACATTTAGCTGCATATTCATTTGAAATTGGAAATTCAAAATTAGAAACCGAAGTGGCTTATTTCACAGAGTTATCTCAAAGTGTAAATCTAAGAAATGTTGGGATAACAAGCTCGATATTTTGGTACGAATTTCCCAACTACCTCCTCCCTCAAAACACTGGAAGAATTAATGTAGCGCAACTTTTACCAATATACCAAGTCACAAGCATTAAAGCAAGGTTGTTTGGTTTTTCATTCCGGAGCATTATTGATATAACAACAAGTACAACTCTTTCAATAGACCTAACATTTAATCATGGTATTGACAGAACAAATGCAAAATATTTGCCAATGATGCCACCAACAAAAGGAAGCTTAGAGATTAACCAGAAATTTGGTAATTTAGATTTAACTTTTAAAAATACATTTGCATTTTCTCAAAACAAGCTAGGTGAATTTGAAACCCCAACTCCTGGTTATTCGATAGTATCAGCAAGTTTTGGTTATCAATTATTCCTAAAGCCAATATTAGCAACATTGAAAATAAATGTTGATAATATATTCAACTCAACATATTATAATCATTTATCAAGGATAAAATCAATTTACCCAGAGCCAGGTCGCAACATTAGATTTGTCGCATCATTTTTTTACTAAAATTATTTTAGTTAAAGCTTATTAAATTTGCATTTTCTAATTTTATGGAGAAAAAATGAGAATCATCATCACTGATGGAATTGACCAAAAAGGGGAAACAATTTTAAGAAATGCTGGTCATACTTTAACAATTCGAAAGCTTACACCAGAGGAGCTTATCGCTCAAATTGCAGAATATGATGCAATTATTGTGCGCTCTGCTACAAAAGTAACAAAAGAAGTAATCGACGCTGGAAAAAACTTAAAGGTTATAGCGCGCGGTGGTGTTGGCTTGGACAATATTGATGTCGAATACGCAAAAAGCAAAGGTATCGAGATTCTAAACACACCTGGCGCATCTGCAATTTCAGTAGCCGAACTTGCGATAGCACATATGTTCGCTGTTGCAAGATTTTTGAATTTAAGTAATATTGAAATGCGAGAGGGTAAATGGCCCAAAAAAGAGTATTCAAAAGGCATTGAGCTAACTGGCAAAACACTTGGTATTATCGGATTAGGAAACATCGGCAAAGAAGTTGCCAAACGAGCCATAGGCTTGCAAATGAAAGTATTAGCATACGACCCATATGTTTCCTCCACAGATTTAGATGTCGAGTTAGTCTCGAAAGACGAACTCCTCGCCCGAGCCGACATCATATCTCTACATTTGCCAAAAATCAAGGGTGAACCACCAGCAATTGCAAAACCTGAATTTGAAAAAATGAAAAATGGTGTTATACTTATTAACTGCGCTCGTGGTGGCGTCGTTTCCGAGAGAGACCTTCTCGAAGCCCTTAATAATGGCAAGGTTCTTGCTGCTGGTATAGACGTATTCGAGAATGAGCCACCAACAGAAGCCCAAAAGAATTTAATAAACCACCCAAGAGTGTCTGTAACTCCTCACATCGGTGCCTCCACTGTCGAAGCCCAAGAACGTGTAGGACTTGAAATAGCACAGAAAGTAGTAGAAGCATTGGCAAAATATTATTAATCTTTGGAGGATTTATGCCAACCTTCAAACCATTTCGAGCATACAGACCTAAACCAGAATTTGCCGCAAAAGTGGCTGCAAAGCCATACGACGTACTATCCTCCGAAGAGGCGCGTTTGGAAGCAAAAGACAATCCTCTATCTTTTTTGCACGTGGGGAAACCCGAAATTGACCTCGACCCAACCATCGACTTATATGACCCAAAAGTATATGAGAAAGGACGTGAAAATTTAATGCGCTTTATCTCCGAAGGTATTTTGTTCCAAGACGCTGAACCATATTTCTACGTCTGGGCACAAACGATGAACGACAGAACCCAAATTGGTTTGGTTGGCTGTGCGTCGGTGGATGACTACTGGAACGATATAATCAAAAAACACGAAAAGACAAGGAAAGATAAAGAGGAAGACAGATGTAATCATGTTCGAGTAACTAATGCACATACCGGACCTATTTTTTTAACATATCGAGACAATTCAAAAATCGATGAAATTGTGAACAACATCATAACAAACGTTCCAGTTTACGATTTTATCTCGGAAGATAATGTTCGGCAAAGAGTATGGGTTATTTCCAACAAAGAGACAATAAAAAAAATCCAAGACATAATGAACGAAATTGATTACTTTTATGTCGCCGATGGACACCATCGTTCCGCTGCAGCAGCTATTGTTGGAAGAGAACGACAACTATCAAACCCCAACCATCGCGGAGACGAGGAATATAACTTCTTCCTTGCTGTACTTTTCCCAGCGAGCCACCTTATGATAATGGATTATAATCGGCTAGTTAAAGATTTAAACAATTTGCACGAAAAGGAATTTTTCGAGAAATTATCGCAGGTTGCTTTTATTGAAATTGCATCCGAAAGGTTCAAACCCAAGCACAAGGGCGAGGTCGGAATGTACTACAAAGGTAACTGGTATAAATTATTATTTAGGCCAGAAATTTGTGCAACAGACGACCCTGTAGAAAAACTTGATGTTTCAATCTTACAAAAACATGTTCTATCGCCTATCCTCGGCATCGACGACCCAAGCACCTCGAAACGCATCGACTTCGTTGGAGGCATTCGTGGTTTAGAAGAACTTGAACGAAAAGTCAATTCTGGCGAATGGAGCTTAGCTTTCGCAATGTTTCCTACTTCGATAAACGAACTACTTTCAATAGCAGATGCTGGAAAAATTATGCCACCAAAATCTACTTGGTTCGAGCCAAAACTTAAAGATGGTCTTTTTGTTCATTTTTTAGATTAACTCGAAACTTCTTGAAGATTAGTTTTACTAATTAAAATTTATCTCAGTCTAATACGAATTTTGCTTTTTCAAAAGCAATGTAATATTTTTTTGGAATTCCATTAGTAACTATTTCACTATAGTTATCGTATATTCTTTGTTCTAATATTGCAGAGACCTGCTTGATACCAAATGAAATTCTATCGTTTTCACTAAGTAAAGCGTTTGCTTTTACAAATCGTGTAAGCATTATGTAGTAAATTTACCCGAGCATTTAAATTCAATTATTTTATTTAATTCAACCTTATGTTCGCTTTGGAATGGTTTATTCAAGCTTGAAAAAATTTTTACCCATTCATTTAATTACAACAAAAGGCTATGAAAGTGTTTAATTTGCCAGTCTCAAGACAGCGGTATTTACGCCCTCGGAAAAGTGACTACAATCGACCCGTAGCATTCAACTATAGGCATTTATAGATAAAATTCCCTATTCTACCCATTTTTGTTCTTTCCCATAAACGTTAAAATTATAATAATAATATCATTCGCTGTACGTAGTAAGTCCTAATACAATATGCTCGTAAAATAATCTCGAGCGGCAATTTGGTACAATGGAAATTTGTATTAATATACAAACCCCTTCCCGAGTTGTGGCTCCACTGGTAAATACTTCGGTGCAAAATAAATAACTTTTGCTGAGTTAAGTTCATACAATCTTTTAAACAAACCCGGGCCATTTTCTTTCACTTCAACTGAATCGTAAACGTTTAAACTATGAGCTCCCAAAAGTGAGAAAATATAAGGACTTAATATCATATTTAAATGTAAGCAAAGTATAACTAAATATAAAGTAATTAAAATTGGGTGGAAAGGATAATGAATTCAAGGGGGGAATAATTTATTCTATTACTTGTTCACTGCAATTGGTTCGAATTAAAAATTAATAGGTAATTTTTTTAAATGTCATATAAATTGATTCTAACCTGGTTGTAATTCAGAATAAAATTCTTACCAACTCCTTCCAAAATCCCCGAAAAAATAATGAATGTGATTTTATGAAGCAAATAATACTATCTTTAATCAGAAGATCGCTTCTCTAAAGGGGTAAATTTTTGTCTTGTATGATTGAATCAAGTAGATTGAATGATTTATCGAAAAGATAGAAATAACAATTTAGAGCTGAATCAATAACTTTGGTTCGATATCAAGAGAAAACATATAACATTCTACCCTTTATAATTGCAACCTCGCTTAAAGTAAAGAATGCCGAGTCAGTGGTGAAGAGATGATTAGGTAAAAAAATTCTTTTTCGAGAAGCGAAAATAAAATGCAAATACAAAGATAAAGTAGAGATGATATTCTTACACATCTGGTGGTTCAGGGCATTTGGAACGAAACAATTTTGCTGGTTGTAGAGCATCAAACGATTGGGAAGTGGCTGTGTCCCCTACCCTTTGTATATAAGTTATTATTTCACATCGAGTTAGATAAAGATAATTTTAAGCCATAGTATTAATTTGCACATCAGTGTTCATGAAACATGAGCAAATTTTTGCCAAAAATTTGCCATTTATATCATTAAATCAATCATTGACAAGAATGGTAAAAAATTGAAATTTGTAATATGGAGGGGAACGGTATGAAATGCTATTGTAGAGGAATGCTATACCCCTACGTGTGTAGATGTTGTTTTTCGAGGGCACGGTGTTCCGTGCGCCCACGTATGTTGCTTTGGTCGAATTGCTATCCGCTCTTACAAGATGAATAATCTATTTATATATCATCATCCGTTTCATCAGGTTGAGATAACCCATAGCGAGGCAAATGAGTTCCTGGGAGAAAAACTAGTTCCCGTGCCCCACAGTTATTAACCCCAAAATGGTTATTATTGATAAGTTACCATAGTAAAATAAAGATGGAAAAATTAACAATACTTATGGAATCTAAAAAAATCCAAAACATTTTAAAAAAAATTAAATTTATGCTTTTAAAACAGATTTTTTTTTCTTATTTTGCTATTTGTTAAAAATTTTTTTTACAATTTAATTTTTGATTTAAGTGATGGTTTTACTTTACGGAGGGTTGATAATATGATATTTAGATTTACAATTCAATGTTTATTGATTTCACTATTTGCTTTTTTAGTTAATGGATGTGGTGGTAATAATTCCAGCAGTGGAGAATTCACGGTTGTGCAGGATGTAAAAGTTGGAGCCTTCGATGCCAGCCTTGCTGCTAAAGGTGAACAAATCTTTAAAATGAAATGCATAGCCTGTCACCAATATGACAAGAGGTTAGTAGGACCTCCTTTGCGAGATGTAGCAAAGCGACGTAGTGCAAATTACATAATCAGTATGATTATTTCACCTGAAGAAATGCAGGAAAAAAACGACACAGTCAAAGCCTTAGTTCAACAATATATGACAAAGATGACGAATCAAAATGTGACATTAGACGATGCACGTGCTATTTACGAACATTTACGTGAAATTGCTGGACTTAAATAGATTTGTTTTTCCAAATTATTTTATTGGGGGAGGTATTATGAAAAGCAAATTGATGATTGGATTTGTTGCATCCACAATCCTCTTCGTTGCAATTTTATTTTTTGGTTGCCCTTCGAGTAAGAAAGGCTTAGTCGAGGGAGACGCTGCTGTGAAAGTTTACGTTCCACCTGGAAAGCATGATGAATTCTATGCTTTCTTATCTGGTGGATTTAGCGGACAGGTTTCTGTCTATGGTATTCCAAGTGGAAGGTTGCTAAGGGTAATTCCCGTCTTCTCCCAAAATCCCGAAAACGGGTACGGGTATTCAGAGGAGACAAAAGCTTTGCTGTACACCACACACGGATTTATTCCTTGGGATGACTCCCACCATCCCAAGCTATCCCAAACCAATGGTGTTGCAGACGGGCGGTGGCTTTTTATTAACTCAAATAATACCCCACGAATTGCTCGAATCGATTTATCAACATTCCGAACAGTCGAAATAATCGAAATTCCAAATAGCGGTGGAAACCATGCCTCACCTTTCGTTACAGAAAACACTGAATATGTCGTTGCAGCAACAAGATTTAGCGTACCAATTCCACAAGAAGACGTTGAAATCGCAAGTTACAAAGATAAATTCAAAGGAACTATATCTTTTATCAAGGTAGACCAGCAAACTGGACGAATGAATATCGCATTCCAAATACTTATGCCCGGTTACAATTATGACCTCAGCCATGCAGGAAAGGGCAAGTCGCATGGCTGGTTCTTTTTCAGTTCATACAATACGGAACAAGCACACACCTTGCTCGAAGTCAATGCGAGTCAAAACGATAAAGACTTTATTGCTGCTGTGAACTGGAAGAAGGCAGAAGAATACGTTGCACAAGGCAAAGCCCACGAAATCTCTGGAATTCATTATCATAATGTTTTCGATGAGAAAAAACAAACTGCGTATTCTGAAATAATTGACAAGGTAAAAATATTGATACCCGAAGAATGCCCCGGGCTAGTTTACTTTATCCCCACACCCAAGTCGCCACATGGTTGTGATGTAGACCCCGAAGGAGAATATATTGTGGGTGGCGGTAAACTGGCTACTGTCATTCCGGTCTTTTCATTTACTAAAATGCTGAAAGCAATAGAAGAGAAAAAATTTGATAAGACCATCGACGGTATCCCTGTCTTGAACTACGAAGCTGTTCTTGCCGGAGAAGTTCAAAATCCCGGATTAGGACCACTTCACACTGAATTCGATGGAAAAGGATATGCATATACCTCTGTATTTATCTCTTCCGAGGTAATTAAATGGAGCTTAAAGGATTTCAAAGTCGTCGATAGAATCCCTGTTTACTACTCTGTCGGGCATTTATGCCTTCCTGGTGGAGACACGAAGAAACCTACACCTAAGTACGTTCTTGCAATGAATAAAATAACAAAAGACCGATATTTGCCAACTGGACCAGAGCTTGCTCAATCTGCACAACTAATTGATATAACCGGGGAAAAGATGAAATTGCTTTCCGACTTTCCTACGGTCGGCGAGCCTCACTATGCACAAATGATACCAGCCGAGGTGATAAAAGACAAATCCGTAAAAATATATAAACTCGAAGAAAATCAACATCCACATAGAACACTTAGCCCAGACCAAGTAAAAGTAATTAGGAACGGCAAGGAAGTCCATGTCTATATGGTCGCTATTCGTTCACACTTCACTCCGGATAACATCGAGGGTATAAAAGTCGGTGATGAGGTTTATTTCCATGTTACGAATTTAGAACAAGACTGGGATATTCCTCACGGCTTTGCTATCTTTGGTTCAAATAATGCGGAACTATTAATAATGCCCGGAGAGACGTTGACATTGAAATGGACTCCTAAATACCCTGGTGTATTTCCATTCTACTGCACGGATTTCTGCTCTGCATTGCATCAGGAAATGCAAGGCTATGTTCGCGTTTCACCAGCAAACTCTAAAGTTAATTTGACTTGGAATAAATAAAATCGTTAAAAGTAAGGCTGTCGAAATGGGACTCATCCCAAAGCGACAGCCTCTTTTTTATTAAGGTTATTGAAGGTATTGATTCATGAAAATCTCGAATAATTTAATGAGAATTGGAAGTTTAATTCTTGTCTTTGTTTATTTTGTCCCAATTTGGTACATTTCGCTCGATGCCCCTCAATTTCCCGAAGGTCTTGGGCTTTACATTTACGTAAACAGTATAAAAGGATTTAAACCAAATGACTTAGAAAGCCTTAATGTTCTTAATCATTACATAGGGATGAAAAAAATTGTTCCCGAGGAAATTCCTGAATTTAAAATCATACCAATAATCATTGGAGCATTAATTGTTCTTGGATTAATCTTTTCATTCATAAGGAAAAACCAGTTGAAGTTACTTTGGATAGGATTGGTGTTTTTAGGTGCTGTTGTTGGTATCTACGATTATTATCGATGGGGCTATGACTATGGACACAATCTTAACCCCAATGCAATTATTAAAGTACCCGGAATGGCATACCAACCACCATTGATTGGCGGTAAGCAATTGCTTAATATTTATGTTTTTTCATTCCCATATTGGGGTGTTGGAATCATCGTTCTTTCAATGGTTCTGGTTGCACTTTCTTATTATTATGGACAAAAAGAAAAACCATATGTCAGTGTTTAGAAAGATAATTTTAATATTTTTAGTGGTTGTTCTATATGGTTGCGAGATAAAGCGACCTGAATCTATTCGATATGGTATAGACATTTGTAATTTCTGTAAGATGACCATTGTGGACCCTAAATGGGGAGCCGAAATCATCACCGATAAAGGCAAAGTGCTCAAATTCGATGTGGTCGAATGCATGATTTCTTATTATTACACTTCTATAGACACTAACAAAGTTCATTCAATGTATACAATCGATTTCACAAGCCCAGGAAACTTTATTTATGCTAAGCAAGCCAAATACATACGAACTCTTCAATTTCCATCTCCGATGGGTTTAAATGTTATCTCTTTGAAGTCTTTTGAAGATACAGTTAAACTAGGTTTAAAAAACGAATACGAAACTTTAGATTGGTGGGAGGTTGTTGAAAAAGTAAAGGATGAAATACTTCAGTAAGTTGTTTCGTTTATTTCTTTTTTTCGGATTCACTTTGTTGATTTTACGGAACGTTGCTATCACTGCAATCTATGTTGGTGCTGGTGAAAGTATTGTTTCAATTCAAAGAGCCGTAGAAATTGCCAAGCCAAACGATACCATAATATTAAGAAAAGGAATTTTCATCGAAAATAATATTCAGATATTTAAACCAATAACCTTGATTGGAGAAAATGAAGCAGTAATTGATTGCAATAATGCTAATGCAAATGGAATCCTCGTTACATCCAATGATGTTATTATCAAGAACTTAATCATCAGAAATATAGGAATTAGCTATGTATCCGACAATGCCGCAATAAAATTTCAAAAATCCTATAATTGTAAAGTCTCGGATATTGTTGTTGAAAATGGATTCTTCGGTATTTACCTAGCAAAATCCAAAAACTTATCAATCACAAATTGTCGGTTAATTGCCACTCGAAGGATAGAATCGAATTCCGGAAATGGCATTCATCTGTGGTATTGTTCAAATGTCTTAATATCTGGTAATCAAGTTATAAATCATAGGGATGGAATATATTTTGAATTTGTTACAAATGCACTGATTCAGAAAAATGTGTGTAAGAACAATCTACGCTATGGCTTGCATTTTATGTTTTCCGACAGCTGTTCATATGTAGACAATGTATTTTCTATGAATGGGGCTGGCGTAGCAGTTATGTATACAAAATATGTTTTTATGCACAAAAATCATTTTGAACATAACTGGGGTCCAAGTTCTTACGGGTTGTTGTTGAAAGACATACGCGATAGCTACGTCGGCTACAATAATTTCAATCGAAACACAACTGGTGTATACTTGGAAGGTTCCAATAGAATTCTATTCGAACATAATAATTTCATACAAAACGGTTGGGCTGTACGCATCACTGCTAATTGTGAACAAAATACATTCCGCAAAAACAATTTCATTAGTAATACATTCGAAGTAATTACAAATAGTGTGCAAAACTTCAATTATTTCTATATGAACTATTGGAGTGGTTATTCTGGTTACGACCTAAATAAGGATGGTATTGGCGACGTTCCTCATGTTCCTGTTACACTTTTCTCTATCATTGCCGAGAGTAATGTTTCGAGTTTGGTGCTACTACGCAGTTTTTTTGTTGATATATTAGAAACAGCAGAAAAGATTTTCCCTTCAATAGTGCCAAAATTAATTGTGGACAAATACCCTTCAATTCGTATAATTCAATGATTGAATTTAGAAACGTCTCAAAAAAATTTGGTAGACAAAAAGTACTCCGAGATATAACACTCACCATTAACCGCAACAAAATAACTGCCATTGTTGGGCCAAACGGCTCAGGCAAAACTACATTAATTAAATGTATCCTTGGATTGGTTGAAATCGATGATGGTGAAATTCTATTCGATGGTTCTAACATTAATAAAAACATTAGTTATCGCAATAGAATTGGATATATGCCACAGGTGGGATATTATCCCGAAAATCTCCGTGTAAGTGAAATCATTGAACTGATAAAAAGCCTCAGAAGAAATACGGTTCAGCAGAACATAGACAATTTAATACACATCTTTGCTTTGGAACCATATCTGGATAAATTTATTCGAAACTTATCAGGTGGCACTATACAAAAAATTAGCGCTGTTATAGCTTTTATGTTCGACTCCGACATTTACATACTCGACGAACCTACCGCCGGTTTAGACCCTGTTGCGGTTGTCGAACTTAAAAATTTGATTCGCATGCATAAAAATCGCGGTGCTACTTTTGTTGTTATTACTCATCAACTATCAGAGGTAGAAACATTTGCAGACCACCTTGTTTTCTTATTGAACGGTCGCATTGTAATCGACGACGAAATTCACTCGTTTGTTAAATCCACAGGAAAGACAAACCTTGAAGATTCAATTATACATTTTTTAAAAGAACAGTCCCAAATATTACTTAACAATGGATATAACACATAAAGTCGCAAGATTTCAAATACGAAATGTTTTACGTTCGCTTTGGCTCATTATTTATGCAATCGGTTTAGCACTTTCTACAATGATGATTATTTACTTTACAAACGACAGTTCAAAAGTAGCAGTAAGTCTTTTGACAATCACTCTCGTGCTGAATCCATTAGTAAGTATTCTTTTTGGTAGCATTTATATTTACAATGCACGTGAATTTATCGAGCTTGTATTAACTCAACCTATCGAACGACACTCTATTTTCCTTGGCATATTTTTGGGTCTTGTTCTACCATTCGTCACTGTCACCCTTGTTGGAATAGGATTTCCTCTTTTATTCAGTGGAGCAATTGAACTTCCCTTAGCATTTAGTTTACTCATGATGGGAATTTTGGTTCAAATAATATTCGTATCGCTGGCTAGCCTTCTAACAATATTCATTTCTGATAAATCGGTTGGTTTAGGCATTGCTTTCCTTGTCTGGCTAACACTTTGCTGGATATATGATGGTGCAATTCTTTTTATTTCTTTTGCTCTCCAAGATTATCCAATTGAAAAGGTGTTAGTTATCTTAACGATATTAAATCCAATAGACCTTGCTAGAATTTCCATTTTATCCAAATTAGACACAGCTGCAATGCTTGGCATAACAGGTGCTATCTTTAAATCTTTTTTAGATGAAACGTTTGGTAATATAATCTCTTTCGCAGTATTTCTTGGATGGATTTTTGTTCCTTTATTTTTCGCATACCGAAAATTTATTCACAAAGATTTTTAGAATTTTTATTTTTTTCGGAAGAATTTAACAAATCCTACAATCCTCAATTTTATACTTTTGCTTAAACTAAGATTGAAAACTGGGTAGAGAAAATCAAGGAGGATTATCATCTATTTTTTAAGAAAACACTGATTAAGTGCTAAAACAAATTGAAAATGTAATGGAATTCAGAACCAAAACGCCAAGATGGAGTTAGTTGTGTTCCATTTACCTTTATATAAATTGGATATACTAAGAAAATTCTTGTTGTCAAGACATTCGAGTAATTAAGCACTAAACCAGGTATTGCTTCGATTAATACTCTTCCAGAATTGGGTATGAGCTGGTCTAAATTGTCGACATAAAGCCTATCTTTCCATCGATTTTGAATACGAATGAGTACATTGCCTTGTATAAAATTTATAAAATTATAATTTACTCCAGTTACAGTTAGAAGTTCGTTCCCGATATCGTATCCCTCGCTGTTCTTTCCAGCCAATTTGAATAAGGCACTTTGAGTTAAAGTGAGATTTGGGGTGAAATTTGCAGAGAAAAAGCCCCAGAGGAGAAAATCAACTGTTCCAGTACCAGATTGAATGTCCAAAGGTAGTTGAACACCTTGACTTTCGGTTTGAAACTCACCCGTTGGCAATTTCAAACCTGCTCCGAGTGAAAGGCTAGAGCGTACTGTAAAAGTTGAAGCGAAAAGATTATATTTTAAAAGCAATGTAATATCTCCAACGCCGCTGTTTTTATAGATTTTTTCTTGACTTTGAGAAACAGTTGTACTACGATAGTAAAAATTATAGGGAAACAAAATAAAAACCCCAAGATTGTCCCATACACCCAGTTCAAAATCAAAAGCTACATTGTGTCCGAATGCTTTTCTATTTAATGGGTCTTGAATTTTAGTATCATATTTATATGTTGTGGAGGTATTTGTATAAAGGTAATTAAAGCCAATCCGTAGTGAACCAAAATCCGTAGAAGGGCATTCAGTACTACCAAGTGTAGGAATTGAAACACTGCAACATCCCTGCGAATGAAGATAACTTGAAACACCAAGTCCGAAAAAACAAAGAAAAAAAGGGATTAACTTATACATTATCATATACCTAATATTTAGGTGCTTTAATAGGAAATGTATGAGTGGCTTTGGCTCCAAAAGGGTCACTTACTTCAACTGTAATTTTATTGGTTATACTATCACAACAAGGAGCGATAATATACGTAACATTTCTGCCCGAGCCAACAAATTCACCTGCTGTTGCCTTCCACTTATAAGAAAGTGAGTCACCATCGGGGTCGTGTGCCCAACAAGTAATGTTAGCTGTTGGTACTATAGCTAAGATATCGAATACAACAGTAACACTATCGATTACAGGATTGTGGTTGTTTGTATTGCTCACATCAAGAGATGACTTACTACAAGCAAAAAATATCCAAAATGAAACAATCATTATCAAAAATTTTCTCATAGAGAACCAATTTTGAAAATCAAATATAACAAATTTCTACAACTTAAAAAGGAATTTTTTGTATCATTTGAAATATAGTAGTTAAAATTATAGAGAAATAATTATTATGAGAATGACAATTCCCATTGAAACTAACCTTTGGTTTGTAAATAAATAGTCACTTTGCACGATACGCCTTTTAAAACCTCTTTCTAACAGTATGAGATGACAGATTTTTACAAAACAAACTCGTATTAATCAACTTTAATCAACTTTTGCAAATAGTCTTTACCTCCGAAGCTGTAGAATACAAAGTAAAGCCCAGCGGGTAAATTTTGCAAGTGTTTAGTCAAAAAATCAGAGGTCGTGGAAATGGAAAATTTAAAATCAGTGAGAGAAAAGATTTTGAATTCTTTTATTTGTTTGACGGCAGACCAATCTGAAATTAATACTTGTGAATTAGAACTATATGGATTGGGGAATATGATACAAGGTTTTTTAGATTCCTCCTCTGAAGAGGAGTAAGAGGAATTTACCACAATTGTGCGCGGTGTTAGAAAATTCCATACGTCCCCAGCATCCTCTTTTCCGTTGTTATTACCAACTAGCGCAACTGCATGGATATAGTATTCCCCTGGTTGTTCGGGGGCTGTCCAGTAAAATTCAAAAGTGGCAGTATTGTTAACTAATGGCTTCGGCTGAGAATGAGTAAGCTCCCCTTTTGATGAATATAATCCAGAGTTCGGTTCAGGCTCGAGTAAACCAACATCAATACTACCATTAAGTTGGTTTTTAACAGCAATATTGCATCCTACAATAGAACCACTTGAGCTACTTACTGTTAAAAAAAATTTAATTTTGGTTAATGGCTCGACAATAAATGAACCGCTTTCAGGAGTTACAGATATCTCCAAATTTGGATTAGGATTAGATTTGTGACATTCACCACAACTAATAGAAGTGGTATTAGTCCGTCCAACAATTCCCTTCTTTTTTGCGAGGAGGGAATCTGAATCTAATAATGGTAGGGAAAAAAAATATAAAAGCAAGAGAGTCAAAATTAAAAGAAAATTCATAAGACACCTCCTAATTTATCACAAAACTCACAAAGAATTCAAATCTTAGATATTCTTCCGATGGGACGAATAACAATTTTGGCCTTTCGACTTTGAACTCATCTAAGCTAATTGCAAAATATCCTTTGATATACAGAACATTTCCAGACAGTTGCTTTTGAGCTTTAATTGTGATGTTTTTGGTAACTCCGTGAAATGTTAAATCACCGTAACAAACCAATGAATCAGCAAATTCAACAATTTTGGTACTTTTGAAAAAGGCCCGAGGGAACTTATGAGATTCTATCAGCTCCATGGCATGAGAGTCTCTATTTGAGTTTCCGCTATTGAAAGTAGTTACACGAACTTGAGCAATGACATTTATTATGGAATTTTTGGCGGCATCATATTCAATTTTTACCTGTAGGTCCTCGCTTTCTGCACGCACATTATGTGCAGGATGGCGTAGTTCATAAATAATTTTTGACTTGCTTAATTCATTGTTTAAAACAACCTTTTGTGCGAGCGAATTTACGGTTAAAATTAAAAATATAATTGGAAACAACATCAAATAAATCATAAAAAAGTTTAGTTACTCAAACAACATAATTGTAAGCATTGATACAGTGTAAACAGAAAAAGTAAAGTACCCTAATTTTTGGTGTATTTTCGCAACTTTATAATAATTATCCCCCGAGCTTAAAATTAATTTTCCAACTATTGGGGTTGCCAACATCCCTGCAAAGTGCAACCAAGCAGCTAGCTTATGAAAAGTCACAGTGGAAAATTCGTTTCGTCTAAGTATTGGGGGCGGAGTAATAACTGCCATAATTCCAGTAAAGCCATAGCCAACAATTGTAGCGTACAAAAATCTTTTGTGCCATAATGGAGAGTCTATTTTCCCGTCTAACCATAACTGACCAGTGGTAATAGTGCCTGCCATCAAACCCCAAGTGATTAATCCAAGTGTCTGATGAAGATTAAGAAAATTACGCCTCCAAAGGAGTTCCTTTTCTCTTTGTTCTAAGCTCAAATCTGCGGTTAACCCTACTTTACGAAAAAGTCCATTTTTCCCCCAAAGGAATTTTTCAAAATAACTTATATTCATTGGAAGCAAGGTTAAAGTTGTATCCTCAGCCTTAAAATCATCAAAAGTAAGCATGTTAATCTGTTCGTTAACATTTGTATCTTGGCTCAGAGGAAACTGTGCATGGTTATTACTTTCACCCACTCTGGGATGCTCTACGGAATAGAGCGACTTGGAATAAAGAGGGATGTTGATGTCTTCATAAAGGTCATTTAAATAAGTAAC
Source organism: Candidatus Kapaibacterium sp. (assembly GCA_937927515.1). Lineage (GTDB taxonomy): Bacteria > Bacteroidota > Ignavibacteria > Kapaibacteriales > UBA2268 > Naka2016. The sequence continues at coordinate 58,406 of CALBDO010000003.1, forward strand.
TGGATGTGATGAAAAAGTTGCTCTAAACAAAATTTCTAGGAAGAAAAAAATATAGAGAAATTTTTGTAAAAAGTGATTAAGAAAAAATCCTAATAATATTGCCATTGACTTCTACCCTATACTGAACTAAATCTTTTTTTGCGGGTCCAGACATTCTTTTACCTTGTAGCGAGAATACAGAGTCGTGAGAGGGACAGTGAAAATCATTATTAGCAGGTCGAAATGTAATTTGTTTTCCCTCATGAGTGCATTTAGAACTAACGGCGACATAAGTTCCTTCCAAGGTCCTTGCAATCAAGATATCATTTACAATTACAAAGCTACCATTATTCTTTAATGATGAGTATTTTGGGTCATCTAAATTAATATAAAAATCAACTTTAACGGGTGTATCGGTTGATGAATCTTCACAACCAGCAATATGTCCCATAATGAGTATAGGTCCTATTGCTAAACAAGTACATTTTATGAACGTTTTTCTATCCATATTACCTCCATAACAATAAAGGCTAAAAACTTGGTAAAAATTAAATCAACACCACAAAAAATCATTTTTAGTACCAAATCTCTCAATTTTTACATTAAACCTTTTGAACATAATATTTACAGTTACTTTTCAAATTTTGAATTTCTAAAAGCATCTAGGAGTAATTTGCCTTTGTTTTCATCTGAATAAATGATATTTACTGTCAAGTCCTTGTCATCAAACAAACGGCTATAAGAGAAAACTTTAAGAGTTGTACCAATGGAACTTTTAAGATTTAAATTAAATACATAAAATTCAAGCCCATCTATCAACTCGGTTGTCGAGGAGGTGTCGATGTTTTCATTAGGGAACATATTTTTGTAAACATCATACAAAACACTATTTATTAAGTTGCGATAATCGACATAACTACCATATTCTTTAATATCGACGACTTGATAATTTGATTCCAACAAATTCATTTTGTCACTTTTAACTGCAAATAGAGGTACAGTTTTGTCTTCAATTTCCTCACCAGTTGTTTTCTCAATTGCTTCGGCACCTTTCCTCTTGTTCTTTTCTAACTCATCTTTGGTCATTTTAGTGAAGGTTTTGGGAATGGTTATTGTCCATTTAAATTCCTCAACGTATACTTTATGAGGAACTTGCTCTTGACCGCCACAACCCCAAACAATAAAAGCTAAAGAAAACAAAAAATATTTTAAAAGCTTCATCAATATACCTATTTTTTAAAACAAAAATAAAAAATTTTTTATAATTAAATTTATATTTAGAAGAATTAAAAAATTTTAAATTAATTATACCAAAATTACTTTTAAATTCTTGTTTTTAAGACAAACAGATTTAAGTAATTAACATTCAATGAAATACTATTCTTCTTTTGTCTTGTGGCTAAATTGGTATTTCGAGGAACTATGATTATTTTTTTAGAATTAGAAATTTTAGCCTAATTATTGTTTACAATGTAATTTCACTTAGTGTCTTATAAAACAATAAATTATAAATTTGAATTCTCAGCTAAAAAGTTTCTAAAATCTTATAATGTCTTATTACCTTTTTTGGCTTAATTCAAGCCAATCTTCTATGCTATTTATATTTTTAAATTCTTTCTCGAAATCTTGTGAAACTGCAAAAGGAATTATTTGGGTTTGAAACATTCTTTCAAGATTGTACAAGGCAAAATAGGGTTGTTTACCAAAAGGTAAATTCAAACCTTTTTTCAGGTAATCATCTAATTTATCGAATATTAATCTTGAATAAACAGCACAGACAAAGAATGTTTTTCCATTAAAACTTGGAACTGTAATATCTGCATCCGTGTGATGATTGATTAAATAACTTATTGTATTCATTGTTACAAAGGGCATATCGCAAGATATGACAAAAATGTTTTTGAACGTTGCGTGAAACAGAGCAGAATGTATTCCAGAGATAGGACCCCGATTCGGAAAAATATCAGTATAAATCTGGCAATCGAATTTTGTATAAAGCTCTGGTGTGTTTGTGATTATCATTATTTCTGGGAAAGAATTTGCAAGCTGAAGTATTCGTTGAATAAGGGGGACACCTTCGATTTCAAGAAAGGCCTTATCAATGCCCATTCTTGAACTCTTTCCACCAGATAATATTGCAAAACTTATTTCCTTTTTCAACATATGAAATAAACAATCCTTTGTTTCAATGTTTCCAAATTAAAATCCGTTGAATCCAAATCTACAAGTAAATCATACCGTAGATTATACTTCTTTGTAAGTTCACAGAATATGTTTTTTCGTAAAACCAGAATAACTGCTTTATAACGCTTCTGAGAAATATCCACCATTAAAGGATGCCATCCCAAATCTCGTAATTCAAGGACTCCAATCTCATCCAAAAGTATAATTGTTTCTGGTTTATTAATTAGACTAAGAATGCTCAATTGTATGTCAAATGCTTCGGGATAAAAACCAAATCTTTGAGTTTTTATGCTTGATTCAAAACCGATTCGAGCAAGAGGTAACAGTTCATTTGTCTTAATATGAAGCAAGTCAAGACCTACCAAACTTTCACCTTGGAAAACCTCATAAGTCAGCAAACCATCAACTTCAATAGGCCGAATTAATAAATCTTCTTTTATTTGGCGTATTAAGGTGGATTTTCCAGATTTTTTCCCTCCTGTGATTGCAACGACTTTCATTTCTATGTTAAACTTAAAAGGATAAACTAAAACCAATGTTAAAGCTAAAGCCAGCTTGTGGATATCCCCAATCAGAGTAATAAAGTTCATCCAGTATATTTAGAAAAGTCGCATTTACCTCGAAACCTTTTAGTAGTTGATATGAAAGAGTTAAATTCAATAAATTATAATCTGGTAGCTTAAAAAATTCCTTTTTGTCGGAGTTGAAAGCAAACTGTTCATAGTTCGATTGCACTTGAACTTGTACATTTAAACCAAAAGCAAACAACTTTGTTATGGACAAATTCGATGAAAACTTTGGTCTTAGGGGCAGTATTTTGGAATTAGTATTAGGTGATTTGTTCTCGCTTTTCAAATAATTTAAATTCAAACTTACCAAGTAGTCATTTATATTGCAGTTTGCTTCGAATTCAATACCAGCAAAGAGAGCATTTCCAATATTGACAAACTGACGGGATTTGTCTTCTAATGTAACAATATCTATCAAATCCCTAACAAAATTGTAGTAGAAGCAAGTACGAAAAGATATATTTTCGACAACAAGCGCTCTGATACCGAGCTCAAAATTATCCGAAAATTCTGACCTTAAATTAGGATTGGGTTTGTTTGCGCCTATAACCTCGGCATAAAATTCTTTTAGCGTTGGAAAGCGACTTTTATGAGAGTAATTAATAAAAAAGTTTAAATATTCTGGGGAATAATTTAGTGCAAATTGGTAATTCAAGAAGTCTTCGGAGGCGCGCAAGTTTGAACCATTTGCGTACAAGGGTCTCAGTACATCGTAACTTAACCCAATCAGCCCACCGAACAATCCAAAAGAGAAATTCTGTTCTGCTGATAATGAAAAAAGTTGAGAGCGAAACATTTTCCAAGGCTCTGTAGTATTAGCTTGCTGTTCTTGAATGTCTCGATGAAGGGAGAAAGCAATCTTTGTTTGCTCAAATTTGTTCCATCGAATATCAAAGATGGCAGAGCCCCCAATTTTGGTGTATTTTTGTGTGGAATGAAATGCAGCTCGGGTTTTTTGAGTAGTATAAGTGCTATCATCAAAAGAATCAATGACATTTCCAATCGCGGTAATGAAAAGCATTGATTTGACTGAAATATTGTCCCAAATCTGTGCATTGAGAGAGTAATTTATAATCTCATTGTTCCATTCCGGCATTTTCCAAAATCTTGGCTTATTGGCTTCAAGGTTTGGGGGTATTCCCTTTTCACCACTTCCATGCAAAAAAACAATGCTATGTAGAAAATTGTTTGACACTTGATGAACAACTTTAGCAAACCCAGATAATAAACTCAAATGAGAATTGGGAATTTCAAATCGATTCCCTAAGTATTCAGTCGAACTGGTAAAATTCTTACCATTTAAATAATCACCAGCAACCAAGAAATAAAAATCTTTGAATTTTTGAGATGCCTTTAAACTTAAATGTCTGGTAAAATTACCATAGTTAAGATTTGCCTCGATAAGGTTTACTTTGAAAATATTATCTGTAACAAAATTTATTGAACCACCAAGATTGTTAGCTCCATACAAAGTTGAACTTATTCCCTTCGATACAGTTACTTTAGATATCGGAACAACAGAGAATAAGCTTAGGTCTATCATACCATCGTATTGGTTAACAATTGGAACACCATCAAAAAATACTCCAACTTGCCTTTGGTCAAAGCCTCGAAGTCTGAAATAGCCCTCGTTTTTTGAGTTCCGTAGAGACCGAATACCCGAAATTTCATTAAGTAAGTTGTCGAGAGTAAAATATTGATTTCGTGCGATTTTGGTAATTGTAAAATCTATTATAGATGTACTTTTTTCAATTTGTTTGTCTTCGGAAACAACTATAATCTCGTTAAGATGAAAAACTTTGGGTTCCTCACTGGAAAAGAGACTGCAATAGAGTAAAAATAGCATAAAAATGATTAGTTTCTTCATTTGACCTCCGAACTATCTTGGTGAAAAATTTTATCATTTACTGTTAATATTTCTGCCAAAAAGTTGGCAATAAAATCAAACAACATAGAAATTCTAGGTCTTGAAAATTTAAAATTTTTAAAATGCTCAATGGCTATATTTGAAATAAGCCTGTAACTACTCATTGCAATATCCATAAATTGCTGGGAATCTTGAACTTCCATTCGTATTAAGAGTTTTTTGGAAGAGAAGTTTAGAAGTAATAGATTAGAGAAACCAAACAAAAGAATCGCCCTAAGGCTCATTCGAAGAGACATTTCCATGTAATTAAAATCGTATCCGATGTTAAATGGAAGCACAAAATCTTTTTTTTCACCAAACATTGGGTAAATGAAAATTAAAATTCCAATAAAACCAAGAAAGTGTTTACTTTTTAAACGAAAAAAAACGGTTCGTTCAGTGAAAAAAAGGAATACTAAATATAAGACAACGATTATGCAAAAATAATACAATGGTATCAACAAGCCAACCACAAGAAGAAGAATTGGCAAAATGATTTTAACTATTTTCATATTTTCGTAGTAATATTAATTTTGTTTTTTCACTTAATTTGAAACCAAACAAGCCTGCAAGAGTGCCCAAAATGATATGAATTAACAAATAGCCAAGAACTAAAAATAAAGCATATGTATTTTTTGCCACTGGTAATTGTATGAATTTGCCAAATATAGCCACGTATACTTTTATTATATCTAAACCGAAGAAGAAAATCTGGGCAATTAAAGAATGCATGAAAGTGTAAAAAAGAACAGCTGCACCACATAACATTGAGCTGAATAAGTTGGGCTTGAATACTAGAAACGTAAGCTCTGCAAAGAAGCTTTCTAAAAAAATAGCAATGATAGGGTTAAGGATAAAAATACCTGTTAAAGATGTTTTAATTGTTATTGTAATCATGCCAAGCAATATTAGTGAACCACGATAATGCAAGATGTTTTTTGCAAAAACTAACAAACCGGCTGCAACTAATGAAAGTATCAAACCACGAAATGGGATTTTAGCTGAATGAAGCCACGTGCCAAAAGTTATTTCCATAAAAGCCCACAGTCCACCCAGCACACTTGTGCGATAAATTTCAACATATGACAAATCTTTGGGCAACTTAAACAAATTTGACCTATTGCTTAGAGTTGAGAATATCATCGACCCAAGTCATTGCTCTCATCATTGAAGGAAAACCGAGCGTTGTCAAGGCAAGCAAAACAACACCCTGAATTTCCTCCTTGGTACAGCCACCATCTAATGCTTTGCGAGTGTGTGAATGGACTGCACCTTCCAAGCCAGCACCAATTGCAATAGCCAATTTCACAAGTAAGCGAGTTTTACTGTCCAATTTTGAACTTGTGTTTAACAACTCTCCGAGTCTTTCATAAGCAGAAAATATCTCGGGAAAACCCTGCTGAAATTTCAGATACTTTTCTGGTAGTTCATTCATAAACATCTCCATATTACGTTTAACATAAAAAAACCGTCATTGAGAACAAATGACGGTTTGAAAATCATACAACACATTTGTTCTCCTTTGCAAACACGGCAGGCGTTGCCGTTTCCAACAACACCCTATCGGCTAAGGAACCATATTGATATTTCAACTTAGGTTCCAAAGCTCGGAGAAACAATTAGAAAATTTCAAAGAACTTCTCGGTCATCAATGCTAAATTTCTATAAAGTGTGTTATTTGTTACAGACTTTACTTTTTCGGTGAACTGAGGAATCCAGGATTTTACATATAAATCCAGAAACTCCTTTCGTTTGGCACCCCAATCAATATTTGGATACTCTTCGTTACCAAAATTTTCGCAATGAAGTAGGTAGTGGAGAAATTGCAAAATAACAACGATATTATCGGGCAAATCTCGAACATTTTCGTCGAAAAGAAGTCCACATTCGTTATAAAAATTTAAAATTTTTTGAGTGCTTTTCCCATTCAGAGTATAATTATCAAGATATACAGAGGCATAAGGATGTGCGACTACTCCAAAAGGTCCAAGAAAAGTTTTAGCATATTCTTGCATGAGCTCTAATTCAGAAGCATTTTTCAAGTAATTTAAAATTTCTACTGCGTACAAATGCAATTCTTCGTTTATATCTTTGGAAGTTTTAACGAAAAGTTCCAAAAATTCATTATTGCGAAATATATCGACATCTGGTTCACAATAGAAAGCGGTCAAAAATTTCAAAAGGTCCGCTTTCGCTGTAATGTTCTCCACTACCTACCTTCTTACTAATGACTTACTACGATATTTTGAGATTCAACAAAATCACTGCAACTTAAAACACAAATATAAGTACCAGAGGCTAAATTTCCAGCAATAAATTTGAAATCCACAGTTCCTTTCATTAAAAATTCATCATCCAAAAGAACTTGTACAACTTGACCAGATGAATTGAATATCTTCAATGAATAATTATTATCTTTAGGGATTATACACTGAATATTGGTAAAGAAATCAACTGGATTTGGGTAAATTTTGATATGTTGTTCCATTTTTGCTTTAGTTGTTAAATTTGTTTTATCTACCACAGAGAGAATAGGATTATTGTAATCTCTTATATAATATACATTTGGCTTAGTTCCGGGCTCATCCTCTGATAAAAATTCTCCTTTATTATTTTTAAGCCGTTTTGCGGGGTACATTTTAATTAATCTTGAAACCTCTGAATTTTGGTCATCAAAATCTCCAAAAATTCTTGCTTGGGATGGACAAACCTCCACACAATATGGTAATTCACCTTTTGTAATTCGATGATGGCACAACATACACTTTTCGACAATACCACTGCTGCGAACTGCTTCATAATCGGGATGATTAAACTCGTTCATGTTTGGAGGGATTGCACCAGCCTTTTGAGATACTTCAAATCCAGAGGATGTACAATTCGGAATCCATTCGGTCTTGTTACGCCAAAATGAATGCGTATACTCATCATCGGGGTTGTAGCTAATTACGGAATATTGAACCCCGGCTGTTTCAATGTTTTTGTCGCTATATGGACATGCAATTATGCATCGTTGACAACCTATACAACGCTCTGCATTGTGCAATGTAACACCTTCGTCGGATTTAAACATTGCTTTTGGATTAACAGGACATGCCTCAACGCAAGGAGCGTCACTGCAATGATTACAAAGAGTTGGAAGTGTAACTACCTTAGTGTTTGGAAATGTACCTATAGTTAAACTTAGATAGTCTGCCCAGTTGTAGTACCTTCCATTCGAATAATTTTGAGTATTATTCTCTGTTTTACAAGCAATACCGCATGCACCACAGCCGGTGCATTTTTGCAAGTCTATAACCATTCCATATCTTGCCATAGTATTGTCTCCTTAATTATAATTTTTCAATTTTAACTCCAACATAACCGCCATTTCGTGCGGTTGAACCAGAAATTCTATCGTATTCGTCTGGAATAATTTCATTATTGTTGCCCCCACGGGCCACGCCCCGCTTGTAATCTATACTTGCAAAACGACCATATGCCCAATGTCCTTGACCGAAAGTTTTGGTAATGAAACCGGGGCGTACTCCTTCCCAAATTTTTACCACGCTTTCTATTGAACCCTGTACTGTTACCAGACGGATTTTGTCCCCATCTTTCAAACCAAGTCTTTCCGCATCAATGGGGTTGATTTTTGTCACATCTTTCATTCTTTCATCACCCGGGTCAACAATTTTAAACTCATAATACCAGCTAATGTTTTGACTTCGTCCTTCTCTATTCAATCGAGACTTTGCATCTATGAAAATAAATGGATATTCACTCGAATCACCTTTCCTAATTGGCGGCTCATAATGAGGGACAAACGCTGTTTCGCCACGTGCAGTATAATTACAAATTTCCAAAACCTCGTCAATAGTTTTATTGTATTTTGTAGCATGGTCGGTCCAAGCTTTTTTCATCGATTCGCTATAAAATTCAAATTTCTTGGTTGGGGTACCGAAATCCTGCCATTTAGAACGAAAGTTGTAAGGCCCAAAATTTACTACACCATCTTCAAGAAACTTTTCCCAACCTCCTATTAAATCGTATGCGGGTTTAGCATACTTCATTGTGGCAAACAGTGCAAATTCTTCAGCGTTTCTTGGTTTCTCCCCAGTTTCAGGATTAGCAAACTCGTTTTGTAAATAATCGTAAAGATTTGAGAACCCTTTTGCTTTTAATTTCTCTGCCAATAACCAAGCTACTTCGGTCTCGTAATTTTTTACATCAAATAGTTTCCTTGCTAACGGCTGTTGTATAGAAACATTTGAATGTAAATTCCCCTTGCTTGCCACAATTGCCAATTGTTCTGTGGCATGGAATGTAGATGGTAAGACAATGTCCGCAAACATTGTCATTTCGGAGGCGTGGGTCACGCAGTGTACAAAGAATGGAATCTTTTTCATTGCCTCGTCCCACCTTTGCGCACCTGCAACGGAGAAATTAAAATTGCACCAATAACCAATCGCCATTTTTATTTCATAAGGTTTCTCTTTGAGTATGTTGTTTGCAATATTTGCAGTAACAACACCAGAGCCTAATTTACCACTTGCCATAGCGGGCATATCGATATCTCCCCGCCCATCAATCTTCTTTTGTGAATTTCCAGTCTTAGCAATATCGTCAAGATAATTATCAACTGCGGGGGTGCTTGCAACTTTATAAGACGGACCGCGTAATGTTCCACCCTCGTTGTCTGCAGAGCCCAAGAGTCCATTAAGTGCATGTATAGCCATAGCTGTATAACTACCACGTGGAGACATAGCCGGTCCTGGTCCTAACCAATGAATTACCCTTGGAGCAGCTTTACCCATTTCTTTAGCAATTTGTACTATTTTCTCTTTGCTAATTCCAGTAATTGGCTCAGCCCATTCAGGAGTTTTGTCCTTCAACTCGATGTTCCACCATTTAACAAGACCATAAGTATAATTTTCCTGAAAATCATCTTCGGAAACGATTTGATTAGGTACAAATCGATTTACCCCATCTTTAAAATCACCAACAAATTCTTTGTTCCACAATCCCTCCGTAAGTATCACATGAGCAAAGGCTACTGCCAAAGCCCCGTCTTGACCTGGTATTATCGGTAACCATTCATGGGATTTAGAAGCTGCCGTGGTTAATATTGGGTCAATGGTTACAACCTTTGCTTTCTCGACCATTTTACCCCACTTATTCATCATTCCAGGAACTAAACGATTGGACCGCACAGGGTCTACCCCCCATAGCACTATGTATTTGGAATTCATCACATCGTAATCTCGATAACCCCAGTAACCCTCTGTAAAAAATGATCCGGACTTTTCTGCTTCGGCACAAATAGAGCTATGCGAGAAAGAATTTGGTGTTCCAAGTATTTTCGGCATTGAACTATATACAATACTATTTAGAACAGGTGTATATCTACCACGCAAGAACATGAGCTTGTGTATTTCGCCATTACTACGCAACTCCATTATTTTGTCTGCAATAATTTCCAACGCTTCGTCCCACGTAATTGGGACAAACTGCGGGTCGACACCTCGACCTTTTAGCGGATTTGTTCGCTTCAGTGGAACTTTAATCCTATCGGGGTCGTAAGTCATAATTGGAATAAAGTGTCCCCTTGGACAAACATAACCCGGGTTAACTTTGGAATTGTGATTTCCTCGAACTTTAACCGCTCTTCCATTGATTACAAAGACCTCGATAGGACACCAGGTTGTACAGCCTTGACATGTTGAAGGTATCCATTTACCAACATCTTGCAAAATCACATCTTTTGTTTTGTTTTGAGAGAACACACGAACAACTGAATTTGCTAAAAGAGCTGTACCAACACCTCCAAGTCCAAGAGCTTTCAAGAAGTCTCGTCTTTGTATTCTCATATTCTCTCCATAGGTTTTGTGGATGATATTAAAAATTTATTAATATTCAATTTAAATGCCATAATCAGAAAATTTACATAACTTATTCATTTTAAATAAATTACACTAACTATAAATAAATTTAAATCCATTTTAAACAGAGGGGAAAGGTACGAATTTTAGTGATTTGGTACGAAATTTCGTAATTAATCGGTTAAACCGAACTTTTCCATTTTACTTCGAAGTGTATTTAGGGGAATTTTTAAAAGCCTTGCTGCTTGAGTTTTATTATTGTTTGCTATCTTTAGAGCTTTTTGAATTAATTGTATTTCTAATTTATCAAGATATTCGTTCAGAGGTATATCTGGGATTTCCTCATACTTCTTTTCAAAGCTATTGTATATTTCATTAGGCAGGGATTTTAAGTCGATTTCATTGTTATTTGAAAGAAGCACAGTCCTTTCAGCTATGTTTTTTATTTCTCTAATGTTTCCTTTCCAAGAATACTTTTTCAATACCTCAAAGACTTCTGGATTTACATTCTTCATACCTCCGGCAAACATATTGACAAAATGCTGAAAGAGAACTGGCACGTCCTCAATTCGCTCTCTGATAGGTTTTAAATTGATAGGAAAGACATTTAGCCGATAGTACAAATCTTCACGAAATAATCCTTTCTCGCACAATTCGAGCAAATTTTTTTTAGTTGCAGCAATTATTTTTGTATCCAACTTTATGAGCTTATTACTACCTATTCTTTGAATCTCTCCCTCTTGCAAAAATCTTAGTAATTTCACTTGCAAATCCAATGGTATATCATCTACATCATCGAGAAAAACTGTACCACCGTTTGCTTGCTCTAACTTCCCAATTCTATCTCTGATTGCCCCGGTAAACGAGCCTTTGATATGTCCAAATAATTCACTTTCGAACATTTCCCGGGGCAGTATGGCACAACTAACCTTGACAAAAGGTTGGTCTTTACGTGGACTATTATAGTGTATAATGTTTGCAACTAATTCTTTGCCCGTACCAGTTTCTCCACATATCAACACCGGAGAGTTCGAATTGGCAGCGTAATGCAAAAGTTTTCTAAGTTCACGAACAAATTCAGAAACGCCAATATAACTTTCAAATGAATATTTGCTCTGTTGATGTATATTGTAAGAAACAACTCGTGATTTTAGATTATTAAATTCTATTAACTTTTCTATATTAATAAGTAATTCTTCTGTTGTAAATGGTTTGACAAGATAATTAAATGCACCTAATTTCATTGCTTGAATTGCAGTGTCAATAGAACCATATGCTGTAATAACTAATATTCCCATGTGAGGTTGAATTTTCTTAAGAGTTTGAAGAAGCTCCAATCCATTCATGTCCGGTAAACGTAGGTCAGTTATAATTATGTCAATCGGATTGCTGTCTGCATAAACAAGACAATCCTTTGCATTCGAAAAAGTAACGACTTCGTACCCATTATCTTTAAGTTCATCTGATAGAGTTATACGAATGATTTCCTCGTCTTCGACCAAGCAGATATTAAATTCTTTCATTTTGAGAAACTCTACTAAATTTAATTTTTACCCAAGTTCCATTGCCAAAGTCAGAATGAAGCTCTATCTCAGCATTGTGTAGGTTTAAAATGTTTTGAACCACTGATAATCCTAAACCTGTTCCTTTACTACCTTTGGTAGTGTAAAATGTTTCGAACACTTTGTTAATATCTTCTTGATGTATACCAATACCATTGTCTTCAATTATAACTTCCACCGAGTTTGAGAAATCCGACACCGTGATTCGAATTTCTTTTTCACTTCTATCTTTGACTTCTGAAAATTTTTGGTCTATTGCTTCGATACTGTTGATTAAAAGATTAACAAAAACCTGTTCCAAATGTTGAAAGCTTCCAAATATATCATCATTAGAGGCTTTGTAATTTTTTTTTATCTTAATGTTACTTTCACTGAGCCTATGTGATACAAGAAGAAGAGATTTTTCAATTATTTCAACTAATTTAACTTTTGTAAAACTTATATCCTGTTTCCTAGTGAAATTCATTAAATTAGTAATCACAAACTGTATTTTCATTGCAGACTCTTCCATCAAATCAAGGTATTTGAACAGTTGCTCTTGATTATACGGATTTCTTTTTAATCTATAAATCGAATTCAAAATACCAGCTACTGGATTATTAATGTCGTGAGCCAAACCAGCAGCAAGCACACCAATAGTAGACATTTTTTCTAATTGCATAAGTTGAGTTTGCATTTGTTGCAATTTAATATGCTTACTTATTAAACCATCAACCATCCGTTGGAAATTGCTTATCAAATTATCAATTTCGTCCAACACGATAAATTTTTCAAAAAAATGATTTGTCCTTGCAATCTTCTTAAAATCTACGGATGTTTCGTCAGGTAGATTACTTAAATCAAAATTTTGTGAGTACTCGTCAAGTCGTTTAATTGGTTTTGAAATATAGTTAGAAAACACAAATGCTCCAAAAATTCCAACTACAAAGAAAGCCAAAATCATAATTAAAAAAATCCTCATATTCTTTTGAACACCTTTTTCTATGTTTTTTATGTTAAGTCCCACAAAAAGATAGCCAAGACTACCCTTTAGAATTGGCTTATTTGCTTGGATAACCTCTAACCTTTCGTTGTGGCAAAACGTTGGATATTCCGACATGGACTTGCAACTATCAGAACACTTGTAATTTTGATTTATTAAATCCTGCATTGTTAGATCGTACGTACTTGCAATAACGACATTATTCATATTCTCCAATATTATAAATTTTATGGAGCTATCACTGGACCTTGCTGAACTCAAGATTGTTTGAATTATTGAGGAATCCTTTTCAATTAAGCTGTTAGTCAATTGTTCAGAAATTGTGTTGGTGATAAAATTTAAGCGATTTAATAATTCACTTTCCAAAGTTTTTTTAAAATTCTCGTTGATTAATGTGTAGTTTATTGTCCCAAATACAATGACGCTTATAGTTAATGCAATTGCAAACTTCCAGAATAGAGGCAGATAAAATTTTCTTTTATAGAGTACTGGCTTTTTCATAATCACTTGCCAACTATAACCAAATATATTAATTTAAACTTTGCTGAGAAATTTCTTTTGCTTTTTTACATTGCATAGTTTTTAGTTGATACCTTCATCTGTAATTGATAGTATTAAAAAATTTGGTAAAGGTTCAATTTCATCTACATTTTAAGCAATTTCAGAAATTTCTAACCGACATACAAAGAAATCAACTTTCCGACTAATCGAACATAGCCTTAACCTTTTGTATATTTTCATGGTGTTTATATTATTTAATCCAAACTTGAAACAATTTTTTGCATTCCGAAAATTAAAGGCTGAACCACTATTTGGGTAATTATTGTACGCTCTATCCTTAATTCATGTAAAATCAAACTCGGGCTCTTCCTTAGTTCAAAAACATATCTCTAAGCAAATAAATTAAAACAAAAAAACACGGAATTAAAAGTTTGGAAAGCAATTTTATTGCTCCAATGAATGTGAAACCAAAATCCTTCGAACTGTATTTCACCTGTTATTTTTAAGTATTTTAAATATCTAATTGCGACTTTTTTGCAAAAGAACTTTTTGGTATTAAATTGAAAATTACTAATGGGTAAAATTTTATGGAAGTCCACAGCCTAAATATATTTTTTAAAACACCCGTTCGAACATGTATTCACAAGAAGATTATTGAAAATGGCTTAACCACATCCATTAGGACCACAGCTGGGACCACAAACTACAGGTGAAGTAGAGCGCTTATTAGTCTGGCCACTCAAAATAGCAAAATTCCCTAAAACCTGAATTACCTCTTCAGAGCCACAGTATGGGCAGTCGGGGTTTTTACCCTTTTCCTTTTCAGATAGTGACATTGTAATTTCAAATTTTTGGACACATTTTTTACAAATATATTCATATGTAGGCATATAAAACCCTCCTAATTATGACGACCACAATCAAGTTCTTTCATTTACATCAAATTAAATTACTTTTTGTATCTATAAACAAAAAGATAAAATTAAATTATATTTTAATTCATTTTCATTTTCACTCAAAATTAAAGAAATTTTCATTTGTATTACTTAATTATTCAAGTCATTAATTGGTAAAGCATTTAAGGATTCCAACAAGTTGTCTTCCGATGTGGGCATGCCAACAGCAACAATTTTTTCATCTACAGATATAATTGGCAAGCACCCCCAGCCAAGTGCTCTAACAAGTGAAACAACGTCACGATTATTTTTTTGTACTTCCTTGTCTAGCAAATTCAACACCTCGATGTCAACATTATAACGCTTTTTTATTGTGTTAGTAAGCCAGTTTACTTCATCATCGCTTAATCCAATGGGACCACAACAAGATGATTGAGGTCCACATGGAAACTGCTGAGGTATCATAAAAATTTTTACTACAGGATTGTTTTTTCCAACCTCTTCCATTTTCATAACTTCCCTCCTAATTAAAATAAATTAAAAATATATCCAGCAATTACACAACCAATAAAACTCACTCCAACATATAACCATAAAACTTTTGGCTTGAAAACACCAGACAGCATTATTATTGAAGGTAACGATAAACCAGGACCACCAAGTAAGTAACTCAAAGTTGCACCACCTCCCATCCCTTTATGTATTAATGCAAGTGCAGTTGGAACCTCCACATATGTACACACATACGCTAATACAGCAATAAAAGAAGCAATCAAAACCGAATCCAAACTCTTACCACCAACAAAATTTATAATCAAGTTTGTTGGAATTAAAACTTTTATTGCACCTGCAATTAAAACTGCTAAAACAAGATAATAATTTAACTGCAAGAAAAAATCCCATGCAGTAGTGATTAAATTTCTTATCTTCTGTCTAAAAGGTACCTCCGTATCGCCTGTTGGTAAAACAAAACAGGCTCCAGTTACATCCATTGTAACATTAGTTGTTTGTGGAATATACCATTTACCTTCCTTATTCCTATCAAGTACTCCTGCTTCGCCTAGAAGGTATAATTTATCTTCTTCATTAGGAGCAAGCTCGTTAGTAGTGAGTCCTTGAGGATTCGCAACAAGTTTTTTCCCCACTTCGAAAGCAAATAGTTGGAGTTCTTTTGGAAGAGAAGGTTTTACATTAACTTTAATTAATCTTCGCAAGAACCTCTCCTTTTTTTGCCAATAGGATGTAACCTGACCAACCAAAAGAGCAATTAGAAAAGTGCCGAGAATCCTACCAATTGCTAATTTCCAACCAAGAACAGAAGCAGTCATAAATACAGCTGGGATATTCAACATTGGTGCAGCAATAAGAAATGCCATTGTTGCTCCTAATGGAATACCCGCTTGAACCATGCCAGCAAGTACTGGAACAATACCACAGGAACAAATTGGGATTATTGCCCCCGAAATAGCAGCGACAAAATTAGCACCAATACCGCCGTAGCCCATTTTCTTCTTAACCTTTTCCCAAGGAACAAATACTACCAATGCCGATGCTAATAACATCCCTACAATCCAGTACTGAAATAATTCAACAAGTACTGCTGAACCTTTGATGTAGATGAACCATAAAGTTTCGAATATATTCAACGAAGGGGGTGTAGCTATTTCTTTTAGTCTAACCTCCTCTCCAGTTATCCCTTTTTCCTGAAGAAGGCCGTATTCGTAGAGCGAAGTGAACGATAAATCATTATAATAGACGTAAAATAATGCACTGGCATAGAGAATAAAAATTGCTAAAAGGTAATATAGCTCTTTTTTTGTAGGTTTCCTAAACATTAATTACCCCTCTGATACTTGATAAAATATTTAAACGGTTAAAAATAATGAACATTTTCTTAAAATTTTGCTAATTTTTTTGGACCTAAATTTGTTCAATTATTATATGAATAAGCAGTTCTTATAATACAACTATTTAGCACCGTTTCAAACAAGCTAAAAAGGAAATTCCATCAATAAGTAAAATAGTCATTTTGATAAAGTTTAAAAAAGTTTAATGCATCCATGTGTAATGGAACGATTAATTATTCTTATCTGGATGATGAAAGATAATTGCTTTGTATATTTCTGAGTGCATTTTAAAAAATCTCGCTTTCTCACTTGACAAAAAATAAATCGTGCTTCTTACCAATTCTTTGGAGTTGTCGGGAATGACAAAGGTATAATTAATCCTACACCATCTT
This sequence comes from Candidatus Kapaibacterium sp., assembly GCA_937927515.1. Classification (GTDB taxonomy): domain Bacteria; phylum Bacteroidota; class Ignavibacteria; order Kapaibacteriales; family UBA2268; genus Naka2016. The sequence goes on from CALBDO010000003.1 coordinate 75,085, forward strand.
TGTCCAAAAAGGTTATTATTTCGTTCTGTAAGTTATTCCCAAAGGATATACATACAATTAAAATTTGAATAATTACACGACTTGTTTCATATTAAAACCTTTACTTTCCAGTTTCTGGAAATTCTGTTCTGTACTTCAAGAAGAAACGAGATAATTTTTACAATTACTTAAATTTAACTTTTCATCATACCTATTAAAAGCATAGATAAAATTACAGTAAAACTTTAAAAATGAATTTAAAATTTGGGTCAGATTTTGATTAAAAGGTATTCTTTATATGTTGAATTTTAGGGAATTAAATTTAATTCCTGTAACTATTGCCAAATAATAGAATATTACAAGCAATTATTGTAATGTTGTAAAAAATTATTTAACTTCGTAATACTTTTCTTTAAATTTAAGTGCAAAGTTTACAAGAGTTATCAACACAGGAACCTCGACCAGCGGTCCTATAACAGTAGCAAAAGCAGCAGGCGAGTTTAAACCAAACACTGCAACTGCAACAGCAATAGCTAATTCAAAATCATTACTACTTGCAGTAAATGATACTGTAGCAGCTTTTTCGTATGATATACCTTGTCTTTTTAGCAAAAAGAAGGTAAAAAAGAACAAAATAGCAAAATAGAACGTATATGGCAAGGAAACTCTAACAACATCAACCGGCAATTCAATAATTTTTTCACCTTTCAACGAGAACATAACAAAGATTGTGAACAACAAAGCCATAGGAGTAAGTAAAGATATCTTTGGTATAAATTTATCAAAGTACCACTCTTCACTTTTTATTTTTACAAATATGAGTTGAGATATTACACCTAGAGTAAAAGGTATGCCCAAGTAAATTAGAACACTAACGGCTATTTCCAAGATTGAAACCTCGACCAAAGCTCCCTTCATACCAAATAATGGCGGTAGTACAGTAATAAAAAGGTATGCATAAATTGAATAAAATAGTACTTGAAACAAGGCATTAAAAGCGACGAGCCCAGCAGCAAGTTCTCTGTCGCCTTTGGCTAAATCATTCCAAACCAATACCATAGCAATGCACCTTGCCAATCCAACGAGAATCACCCCAATGGCTATGTCTGGCTTATCAGGCAAAAAGATTAATGCAAGGAAAAACATTAAAATAGGTCCAATAATCCAGTTTTGTATTAAAGAAATACTAAGTAATTTTATGTTTTTAAAGACCACTGGTAAATTTTTATATTTTACCTTCGCAAGAGGTGGGTACATCATTAATATTAAACCTATTGCAATTGGAATATTCGTGGTGCCAATACTTAAAGAATCCCAAAAATTTGCAATACCTGGAAATAACGAGCCAAACGCAACACCAATGAACATAGTAATGAATATCCATAAAGTTAGATATCTTTCGAAAAAAGAAAGTTTTTTAGAAACGGAGACATCAGTTTGTTTTAATTCGAAAGGCTTACCAGTTATCACTTGTACCTCCTAAAAAGAACAATGTTTGTAAAGTTCGACAAAAAATTCTTAGAGTCGGTATTAGAGTGAGTTTATTGTTTACTTAGAGAATTATTATGTTAAAGTTAGTAATTTAAAGATAGGAATTTAAACTTTGCAAAACTAAAGGGTCAAAAAATTATAATATCCTTCTTACTTTGTATCCCTTTCTCTTTAATAAGCTTACAATACCATTTTCTCCAAGTAAATGGATTGCTCCTACGATAACAAAGTATGTTTCACAAGAGGAAAGATAGTCAGTTATTTTAGATACCATTTTAAGATTTCTCTGTTCATTTAAAATAAAATTGAACTCTTTCTGAACTTTATCCTCTAAATCAGTATATAATTCGCTTATGAGAAGTGTTTCATCTCCTTTGAGCCAGGCATTATAAGTTTTATCAAAACTGCTGGTATCTTGCTTGGCTTTTATAAGAAAATATTCAAAGAAAAACTCTGGAGACAATTCATATAAACTTTTAAATATGTTGAGTTGCTCATTGAAGGATTCCAATTCAAGAATCCGTTTGGTGGAATCAATCCTTTTAAGGAAATGAAATTCAATGCCTTCAACAAAATAGTGTCCTGAGTATATTAAATCTAGATTAATTAAAAAAAGTATGGCAAACCAAGGCTGCATTTGATTATAAAAAAACTTTGGAATAGAGTGCATTTTGAAGAGACTATCAACTATTCTAAAGTATTTCTTTGGCATAACTTTCTCCAAAGTATTCCCATCCTTAAAAGTCCCATATTCAAAAATTTTAAATGGGTCAAGATTTTTTAAATTGATTTCAAAAACAATATTTCTACATGTATGAAATGTACTATTAACAATTGGGTCGAGTGGATAGGCAGATGATTTTGCAATGTGAATTGAGCCAAATAAATACACCTTTGAACTATCGGTCTCTATCAAATAAAAAAAGCCTTTCGCAAAAAGCGCATAGTGAAAATTTAAGATTGATACAATTATTACAAGATAAAACAGTTTTTGTTTCATAAAGTTTGCCTTGAACATTAAATTTGTAAATTTATCAAAATAATTTTGAATATGAATAGAAACATTGTTATTATTTGGACTTTGTTAAGCCTACAATTTATTAATTGTACCAGACAAGAGACAGTAATTAAATTTTGGCACTTTTGGAGCGAACCCCAACAGGCCCAGGTAGTAAAGGAAATTGTAGCTAAATTCGAGCGAGAAAATCATTGTAAGGTACAAATTTCGGAACTCTCATGGAACGACGGTAAAACAAAACTTATCTTAGCATTCAACTCTCGAACTGCCCCTGACGTACTAGAACTCGGTTCGGATTGGGTGGCTCAATTTTCCTCGGCCGAAATTTTGGAACCTTTGGACACAAGCGAATTTAAAATAAGTAGATTTCTCGATTACACAACTCATCCAGGTAAATTCAACGGTATTCTTTATGCAATTCCCTGGACCATCGGTACAAGAGTTCTCTTTTGTAACTTAGAACTTATGGAAAAATGTGGTATTCTTAATCCCCCAAAGTCCCTCGATGAACTGCTCGAATATTCCAGAAAAATCAATGACAGTGGAATAGGTTATGGTTTCGGAGCAAATGGAAGCGACCCACATCGGCTATACAAAAAGATTCTTCCTTTGATATGGACCTATGGAGGCGAGATAATTGATACAAACGGCAATATTAATATTAATATACCAGCATCAATGAAAGCTTTTCAGACTTACTTTCAACTTTCACGGGCGGGCATCATTGAAACTCAGAAACAAATCGACTTGTATTTTATTCAGGGAAAGGTTGCCTTTTGCTTCTCGGGAGAATGGTTGCTAACAATGATAAACCAATCCAATTCTAATCTTAGATTCGAAACGTGCCTTATGCCTGGAATAAACGGTAAGCCAGGAATTTCATTTGCTGGTGGTGAATATTTAGCAATTAATGCAGAATCAAAACACAAAGATTTGTCAAAAAAATTAATTAATTTTCTTATTGAGGAGAAAAATTTAATCGACCTTTGCAATAAAATACCAAGCGCTGGATTCCCTCCGGACACAAATGCCTTAAAGAAACTATACAATATTAACAACCAGCACAAAGCTACATTTCTAGAACAGCTCAAATATTCTAAAATGACCCCTGTGCACCCACGTTGGATTGAAATCGAACCAATCATCGAAAAAGCTCTTGTCGAAGTTATTTTTCAGAAGAAAGGAATACCCCAATCAATCCAGGAAGCGCAACGCCAGATAGAAATATTTAACAAGAACATATTTTTTAACAACATTTAGATAACAATTTCATAAAGTTTTGCTTGCTTTTATGTTAGTTTTTATTATTTTAGTTTTTAGTGTATTCTAAGTTTTTAATTATTATGATAGAAATGTTATTAAGCGAAGCACGAAACGAAAAAATTGTAAAAATCATCTCAATAAATGCCTCCAAAGGTGCAAAATACAAGTTGCTCTCACTTGGTTTACATCCAAACGACATCATACAAATTCTTTCAAATCCTTCATTTGGTCCATTATTAATCAAAAACATATCTAAAGACAATGCAAGAATTGCGATTGGGCGAGTTATCGCTGAAAAAATCCAAGTCGAAAGCATCAATTAAAACCATAGTGTTGGTTGGACAGCCCAACTGTGGCAAGAGCACATTGTTTAACGCTCTTTCGGATATAAAAGTATCTACAGCTAATTTTGCAGGTACAACTGTTGAATATAAAGACAGTTTAATTAATATCTATGGGCAAAGTGTTTACATAATTGATTTGCCAGGTATTTATTCATTGACACCATCTGAACCAGCTGAATACGCAACATTCAATTACCTCCTGAATAATAATATCGACCTAATAATCAACGTGATTGACTCTACTCTCATAACAAAAAGCTTAGAATTAACAATTGAACTTAGCCAACTCGGGATTCCAATTGTTATCGCTCTCAACATGAACGACGAAGCACAAAATAAAGGTATAGAGATTGATAATGAACTTTTATCTCGTTTCTTTGGGGGCATACCGGTTGTAAAAATATCGGCTCTATTTAGAAAAGGAATGACTGAATTGCTAAATTCAATTTACACTCAGCTTTTTACAGAACCGACTAAACCCGTTCAAATTTTATTTTCAAAACCAATAGAGGATGCTTTAGCTAAATTTTCTGGTATTGTAGAAATATCTTTCTCTAAATCCATTCATAATAGATTTTTTTTAATCAAAGCACTGGAAAATGAAGATATTATAAAAAACTTTGTTAGAACTAATAACCAAGACTTATATTTAGAAATCAAAAGAAACTTGTCTAAACAATTTGGATTGTCTGTTTTCGAGATTTTTACAAACGAGCGAAATATATTGAGCACTAAAATTTCTCAACAAGTAACCAAACACAATCCCCAGCCTTTGGTGCCATTTATTGAAAAGATTGATTTGCTTTTCCTAAGACCTTCGACTGGTTACTTTTTTGCGATTATATTTTTTGTGCTATACTTCACACTCATTTTTATTTTCGGTGGTTTGTTGAGCGAAATTCTCGAAAAGCCACTGGGAAACCTTTCTATACTTATCGAACCTTTGAAAACAACCACACAGCTCGGGTGGTTTGTTGCCGATGGGTTAATCCAAGGACTTTTGGGAGCAATTGGTATTGTTTTACCATACTTTTTGCCGCTGTTGTTTTTAACCGCTATACTCGAGGAAAGTGGTTACATGGCGAGAATAGCTTATCTTATGGATGTTGTCTTCCATCAGATTGGGCTTCACGGAAAGTCTGTTGCTTCGTTCATAATGGGATTTGGGTGCACAGTTCCAGCTGTATTTGCTACAAGGATTATAGAAAATCGAAGAGATAGACTCTTAGCATCCATTCTTATAAATTTCATACCTTGTTCGGCAAGATTGACAGTCATCTTTGCTCTCACAACTGCGCTAACTGGACCAATTTGGACAATTGTAATTTTTTTCTTTATTCTTCTTGCAATTGCATCTACAGCAAAAATTCTTTCTTGGTTTTTACCAAAACCAACTGGTTTAATTATGGAAATTCCTCCACTTCGAATTCCTTCAATTCAAATAGTTTTTAAAAAAACTTATTTCAAACTTTTGGAATTCTTCAAAATCGCTTTTCCATTTCTTCTGCTTGGAAGTGTCATTTTAGCAATCCTTGAATATTTAAACTTTCATTATTTTGTAAATTCTTTACTATCCCCTTTAATACAAAATATTTTAGGATTGCCAAAGGAATTGGGTACAGCATTGGTCTTTGGTTTTCTTCGTAAAGAACTCGCTGTATTTATGATTGCCCGCTCATTTGGAACTACTGATTTACATTTATTACCAATGACGATTACACAAGTTCTAACTTTTATAGTTTTTGTAGTATTCTATCTACCTTGTATTTCCACAACAGCAGTATTTTGGAAGGAATTTGGATGGAAACATCTTCTCCTGACAATTACGATTGGGTTGACTATGTCGATAATTTCTGCTTTGTTTTTTAGGTTTGCATTAACAACTTTTTTATGATTTCAAATTTTTATGTTATAATTTTTTTTATATTATTTTTGTTATTTTAAATATTTGAAAATTAATAGGTTTTGCAATGGTTAGTCAAGCTGTTCAAGATTACTTAAAAGCAATTTTCAAACTTCAGAAGGACAGTCCAGTTTCGACAACTGAGTTAGCAAAAGAATTAAACGTGTCTGGCGCCTCTGTTACGGGAATGTTAAAACGTCTTGCAAGTATGGGACTTGTTGAGTATAACTCATATCATGGAGCAAAACTAACTCCCTCTGGCGAAAAGGTCGCTTTGGAAACTATACGCTTCCATCGTTTGCTGGAGCTTTATTTAAAAGAGCAGTTACATTATCCTTTGGACAAAGTCCACGAGGAAGCTTGCAAACTCGAACACTTCATTTCGGAGGAATTCATTGAAAGAATTAATGAAATATTAGGCGACCCAAAGTTCGACCCCCACGGACATCCAATCCCTACAAAAGAGGGATTTCTCTTGAATCAAGATGAAATTCCTTTGACCGATGCAGAAATAGGTGTATCCTATACAATTGGTCACCTGGAAGATGATAATCCAGAACTTCTTGCATATTTAGAAAGCCTTGGACTTTTACCAGGAACTGTTATCAAAATTATTGAAAAACTTCCATTCTATGGACCAATCTCACTGAAAATAAAAAACTCACCCAAAACACATACTATTGGATTCGAGGTTGCCAAAAGAATATTCGTTCAAAAATAATTTTTAATAAATGAAAAACATTCCAGACATATCATTCTGTCTGATTGTTAAGAACGAAGAAAGATTTCTGGAAAATTGTCTAATTTCTATCGTCCCTATAGCAAAAGAGATTGTAATAGTTGATACCGGCTCTACTGATAACACAATCAGAATTGCAAAGAAGTATACAAACAAAGTATATTACTACCAATGGGACGACAACTTTTCCACCGCGAGGAATTTCGCCATCTCTTTGGCAGAGTGTCCTTTTATTTTCTCAATAGACGGTGACGAAGAACTAAAGAATCCCGAGGCTGTTATCAATGCTATTAACAATTCAAGCGGTGAAACTGGTGGTTGGTTAGTTACAAATATATCCATGGCATCAAGGAAGATAGGGACCGGTTTCGATACTTTTGCAACAAAATTAGTTCGCCTATTCCGAAATCATCCAAATATTCGATTCCAAGGTATAGTTCACGAACAGATAATTCACTCAATATTGGGAAATAATTTTAAAATTTCCGACACCGAAATTATACTTTTACATTATGGCTACTCTCTTGCGCCCTCTGAGATGCAAAAAAAGCAAATCAGAAATCTAGACCTACTTTTGAACGCAATAGCAAAAGACCCAAACAATGCATATTATCATTTTCAAATTGCCAAAACATATCTCGCTTTAGATAAACTTGTTGATGCTGACCATTATATTGAAAATTCATTGAAATTTTCTAACCAAGATAGCATCATACGACCACAGGCCTTAAATTATGGTGGTATAATCTCTTTCAAACTCGGAGATTTCGAAAAGTCCATCCAAAGAGCCAATGAATCATTAAAAATTATTCCAGTTCAGGCATTCGCAAATTTCATTTTAGGGGAAACATACTCAGCTTTGACAGACTATAGGACTGCACTGCGTCACTATCAAGATATGGAAAATGCGCTAAAAAATCCTTCGCAACTTGCTTTAGTTATGGGAGATTATTACTTACCCTTCGAAGCCTTGTATTTCCGCTTTGGAAGATGCTACATAGGAATTAGGCAATTCAACGATGCAGAAAAATATTTTAAAAAAGCCTTAGATATTAATCCCAATGATTTCGACTCAGTAAGAGGTTTAGCAAATGCTCTTGTCTTTCAAAATAGATTTACAGAGGCACTTAAAATCCTTGAGGATTTTAAATCGAGGAATCCACAGTTAGAACATGAAGTTGCAAGCTTCATTGCTCAAGTCCAATCTTATCAACTAAATTCAATCAAATTGAAAAAACAAGATACATATAAGACCGAAATAGAAACTCATTCCGAAAAACACTTTTCTTCTGCTGCTCAAACGCAACCACTATTATCCTTGAGTATGATTGTGAAAAACGAACAAAAGTACTTACCAGGCTGTTTAGAAAGTGTTCGGGATATTGTGGATGAAATAGTAATTCTTGACACTGGTTCGACAGACGAAACAAAAAACATCGCCAAAAGTTTTGGAGCAAGAATATATGAAACGCAATGGAGGGAAGATTTTTCACTTGCCCGCAATGAATCACTAAGCCATTGTAATGGTAAATGGATATTGTATTTAGATGCCGATGAAAGAGTGGTATATCCTAGCCCTTCTGAATTAAGAACTTTAATAGAAAATGCAGACCCATCTGTCGGTGCATTTTATTGTCTAATTGAAAGCGAGCATTATCAAATGGACGGTAGTACAGAAGTACACCGTGGTGGTTATCCTCGAATATTTAGAAATCTCGGCTATCCCAAAATCAAATTTGTTGGTAGAGTACACGAGCAAATTGCACCGTCGATATTCCAGAATGGTTTAAGCATACAATTTTCTGATGTAAAAATCCTCCACCTTGGTTACAATCAAAGCCGAGAAGTGATGGAGAGCAAAATTCGAAGAAACTATAGTATGCTCATACATCATGTAAAAGAAGAACCTTTGAATGGATATGCTTGGTACCAATTAGGGCAGACACTTGCTCAAATGGGTTTAGCCAACGAAGCAGAGAACGCAATTCGAATGGCTATCAGAACAAAAACACTTTCGAATTCTATTTATGCTTGTGCAGCATCTACTCTTGCAAAAATGGTTGGCAATCGCGGAAAGTATCAAGAAGCACTCTACTGGGCAGAGCAATCTTTGCAGAAAGTTCCAGACCAAATTTATGCACTCCATTTAAAAGCTTATGCATTGTTGTATCTGCAAAGATTTGAAGAAGCAGAACAAGAATTCAAAGAAGTTTTGAATAGAATTACCGTCAAAAAAGGAATTCCACTTACCGGTTTCGACATTGTTATACCTGAACACATCGTTGTGAAAGGATTGGAAATGGCACAAAAAAAAATAAAACCAAAATAAATTGTGTTCATTTAAAAATCAAAACTATTTTGTAATTTTGCCTGTGAATTTAAAAGCCAACATAGCTCAGCTGGTAGAGCAGCTCACTCGTAATGAGCAGGCCGGCGGTTCGAATCCGCCTGTTGGCTCTAATTCAGTAATACAGATGAATTTGAAAATGCCACCTTGTCGAACTACTCTCGGTTGATTTAAAAAATCTATATTCTCCTATCAGCTCCAAATAAGGAATTGGAAAATACTTGACCCCCAAGGTTGAAGAGTAATTATATATTTTCCACACATTTTCTTTGGTAATTGATAGATTAGTAAACCCAGTTTCGAAAACAAAGAAAGGTATAAAACCCCTAAAAGGATAATAAAAAATCTGAAAGATGATATTATTGGTTTTCCTCAATTCATTAAGAGAAGTAAAAACATACTCTCCTGTTATTCCTAAAAATTCAGAAATATTTAGGCCAAAATAACTGCTTGAACACAGAAATTCTCCATTCAATAATATTGAGCTACCAATATATTTGAACAATAGAAAATCATCAAATATAGAAGGATAAAATACAACTTTTGTGTTGAAAGTAGGATTATGCTTTACCACAATGGGGATATTCCCAAAAATAGTAATTTGAGAAATAAAACGGGAATCGAAGGCACCAAAGAATAAGTCAAAACTTTCGTATCTTCTATATGAAAGCTCAATACCAAACTCTGAGTAATCTGGAGGAAAGAGGCTGGATGTATAGTCCACTGAAGCAATTCTACGGTTAAATCGTGTCATGTCACAATCACGAATGCCAAAGGAAGGCTGAAACTTTCCAATTTGCACTTCTGGTAGCAAATCCGAAATTTTAAAATTAATCGAAGCAGACCAGTTATCCTGACCTTGAAATACAATCGGAGCAATGTTGTATTGACCATTTAAAGAGAGGTTTTCATTCATCTTAATCAAAAAATACAATGCGAATTCCATCGGAAAATATCTTCTTTTGGCAAGCTCGGTACGATGCGAGCGAGTAGACTGGAAACGAAAATCCAAACCAAATGCAAATGGACGTGAAAATTGTTTTTTTGGGGTAACATCAAAAAAATGAATTGTATCCCAATATTGTTCTTTATCAAATAGGCTATATATTCTATCGATTTCTTCATTGCCTATCGGAAAATGTGAAGCGTCCCGAATAAATTTCCATCCGAACTCAGTTCGAATTCCACCGCCTTGTGGATTAATATGACACTTTGAACATTTGTTGCCCGAGTAAATAGCCAGCTCTAGTGTACCATAAACAACGAAGCTGTAAAGAAAAAAAAGTAACAGAGGAATTAATACCCTTACCATAATTTTTATTTATGCGGTTGTAGTTTACCCAATTTCCGCGCTTTTATAACATCATCGCTACTGACCTGTACATCCATACTGTTTAGTTCACGATAAACAAATTCTAAAATCATTGAAATATCTTCATTATTCAAAGTTGAGTCTATTTCTGTTGTCATTACACCGTAGTAAACTTCTCCATTTACAACTATTCTGCCACTTCTGCCAAAAAGCATACCCCGAAGCAATTCAATTTTATCACCCTTTTGCACATAATCAGAATTTTTCAAAGGCGGATAGACACCTTTGATACCTCTGCCATCCTTACGATGACATTTTGAACAATGTTCAATGAATAATTTCTTTGCTTTTTCTTTATTATATGAGAAAAGATTTAAATGAAAACCCAGAATAAGTAACACAACAAAAGAGTATAGAAAAAAGTATGAATGATATGATTTCATAAATTTATTCAATGACAAACGATTTCTTGTATCTTCGTAGAATTTTTGTAGCATCTCTCTTTGCCTCGTCGATATATGAGTAGCCCCACAGAACAACTTTATATTTCAAATTATTGTTTAAATAAAGTCTATCGTAATATGCTCTAAACCCTTGCCTCTCCCAAAATTCAACTTTCTTCTCAGCAAGTTCCTCACTGGCAACAGTATCCACAACAATTGTAAAAGGTAAAAGCTCGGGCATAATCCAGCGTATTTCTACTCTTCGATTAAACAAAGACGATATATCATCATTTTCGTCTGTGTAAATAGGTTTACTAATACCTATACCCTTCACTAAAATTTGGTTTGGAGGCACACCACTGGAAATAAGCCTTGTACGAACTGCATTTGCACGGTCCAAAGACAATTTTAATGGTGAATAATATTGTTCCCTAATTCCAGCAGTTCCAATGAGTTCAACTTGCAAATTTCTATGTGCTTTTAGAAGTTGTGCTAAATTGTTTAAGCAAACAGAAAATTCTTCCCCTATTGAAGTATCAGCAAAATTAAATAGAGACACAGCTTGATAGTTCGTATAAAAAGTCCTCTCCTTTACAGGATAGGTAAACAAGTCGAAAAACTCCAACTGGTTTGATTGCAAAGTTAATTTAATCTCCACATCATTGCACTCTAAAAACTGTCTACTTTTTTCGAAAACAATTGAAAAATAATACTTGTTAGACAGAATACATTCAATAATACCATTTCCCACCTCTTGATTTTTCCAAGGAAAGTGGTAGAAATTACCATTTGTTTTGGAAGCTAAATAACGATAGGTCGATGGAGAAACTTCATTCCCTAAAGCAATAACGTTAATAGGAGTATGAATTTTTTGGGACTTTTCGATAACATCCTCCAAAGTAAAGTTTATAGAGGAATTGTCCATACGATTAGTAATCAAGACTACTATAGAGTTGGATTGCGCTTCGATTTCATCCAAAATTAACCAGATGGAACGATATACTGAACTTAATTCATTCCTTATGGGCAAATCTATTGCTTGAAAATCAAAATAAAATTTATTTGCTCGTTCAAGTGGAATAATGTTTTGAAGTCCGACTCCAAAACAAAACAGAGCAACATTATCTTCAACATCAAGAAACTTAACTGCGTCGAGAATCTGTTGTTTAAGCTCTAAATCATCTTGGATGACCGAGTAATCAATCAAAAGATATACATTAAGTTTTTCATTAATATTGATATTCTTTGGAAAATGCTCGAAAGAGTTTCCAATAATTCTTTTTTGACATTTCTGCTCAATTCTAATTTTAAAATCAGAATGGTACTTGCTAAAATCGTAAACCATGTTGCCAAAATCGTCTAGAACACAAAAAATCAACTCCAAGCTGTCTTTGTTTTCTTGTTGGTTCAAACGGAACACTTTAACTTTAGATACATCCTTCAAAGAACCTGTTGTAAAGCCAGAGAGGAAGTTCGAGGGTTTAAAATTTTTTTGTTCAAAAATGTTTTCAATAAGACGTGGTCCAGTTTGGACCTTAGTTTTAACTTTCTGATTATGATTTTCACTGGAGTTAACTAAAACATAAACTGATTGCAAGAGCTGTTTACCATCATTTTTAAATGCAACTATGTCCAATCTAAGAGGCCTATCTGGCTTGATGACAATTGAATCAATGGGTTTAAACTTTTCTGTATAACCTCCGACCATTACATAATCAGCATTTTTGAAGTTCCAAAAAACGACTGCACTATCGCCGGACTCTAACTCGATTAAATTGGAGATTCTCTCTACTAAAATATTTTTTGTGGAACAAGAAAATAATACAATAACAATTGTTAGAACTAAATACTTTCCCATATTCTATAATTTAGTGAAGATTAATTCACCATTATGAGAGTCGATTAGAACCTTGTCACCAGGAGAGAATTTTCCTTCCAAAATTAACAGAGCAAGCTTATCGGCTATGTGTTTTTGAATTGCTCTTTTTAGTGGTCTTGCACCGAATTGCGGGTCGAAACCGATGTTTGAAATCAAATCTAGCGCTTCTGGGCTAATTTCGGTCTCTATCCCGCTTTCCTTCAATTTTTTCTTGATTCGTTCGAGTTGTAATTGGGTAATTTTAACAATATCTTCCTTTGTAAGTGGTTTAAAAAGGATAATATCATCTATTCTATTCAAAAACTCGGGACGCAATCTTTTCTTTAATAAATCAAAAATCTCATCTTTCAGTCTTTCAATGATAATGTCTCTATTCGATGAATTGAGCATTTCAAGTTTTTCTTGAATAAGCTCGGTACCAAGATTGGATGTCATTATAACAATGGTGTTTTTAAAATTAACAACTCTTCCCTTACTGTCTGTTAGCCTCCCGTCGTCCAGTACCTGCAAAAGAATATTGAACACATCTGGATGTGCCTTTTCTATCTCATCAAGTAGAACAACAGAATATGGTCGACGACGAACTGCCTCGGTCAACTGGCCACCTTCCTCGTACCCAACATAACCAGGAGGAGCTCCCACAAGGCGAGAAACAGAGAACTTTTCCATATATTCGCTCATATCGATTCGCACCATGGCATTTTCATCGTCAAAAAGGAATTCTGCAAGTGCTCTTGCCAGTTCCGTTTTCCCTACCCCAGTGCTGCCTAAAAAAATGAAGGAGCCAATAGGCCTATTGACGTCCTGTAAACCTACACGAGACCTACGAATGGCATTAGCAACAGATTGAACAGCTTCTTCTTGGTCGACAAGTCGTTGATGGATTCTTTCTTCCATTTTTAAAAGCTTTGTCCTTTCGCTTTCAAGCATTTTCTGAACTGGTATACCGGTCCATTTAGAAACAACCTCGGCTATATCCTCTGCGTCTACTTCTTCTTTTAGAAGTTTGCCATCCTTTTGTACCTCTTGCAATTTTTCATTGACTTCGTTCAATTTTTTGTTGAGTTCATGTATAAGGCCATACCTTATTTCAGCAACTTTGGTTAGATTGCCCTGCCTCTCATACTCATCTGCTTGAAGTCTTAAATTTTCTATTTGCGCTTTATAATCTCGAATTTGTTGGATTAAATTTTTCTCAAGCTCCCATCTATTACGAAGAGCCTCTCTCTTCTGTTTTAACTCTTCAAGCTCTTGTTCGATTTCATTTAATCTTTCTTTTGTTGCTTTAATTGACTCATCCATAGAATTTTTACCATTCGATAATTATTTAAAAGTTAAATTTAATCAAAAAAAACCACATATATTTAATTTGAAAACATAAATAATGGCATTTAAAATTCGCAGCTAAAACTTAAATTTACATCAAATAAAAAAGAAGAGGAAAGTTCCTCTTCTTTAATCAAACAAAAACTTTAAATATTAAAAAATCTAAGGCTTAAAAAGTTAATTTTCCTCTAAGTTTATTTTTTGTCCATTTTCCAGTTCAATATAAACGGGTCTCCATGAAACAAAAATTTGATTTGGCGATTCTTTCAGCGCTTTTATCAAAAGTTCTTCATTTCTATTCCCTTGCTCAAAACGAAATGTTGATTGGAATTGAGTGAATTGACCCGCAGGTATCGCCTGGTCAATATTTATTCTATACGCCCTAATGAGCTGATTATTAGATGTAGAAAATTGAAGAAACCCACTTATTTTGTTAATATTGACTTTTGAAATATTTGAAATCGTATAGGTAAAAACATTAAACTGCGTTCCATTGATATCAATAGGCTTCCAACCATCATATCTAAATCTCGAATGCGCTACTATTGCATTAGTAACAAGATTGATGAATCCTTGTCTACGGCGATTTAATCTCTCTTGCTCAATGATTTGCTTGACAGATTTGTTGTACAAAGAATCGACAAAATTACTATATCGAGCAATGGCAGTACTGAAAAGGTCGAGTTCTTCAAGGGTAAAAAGAGAGTCTTTCTTCACTTTTTCAATAAGACTGAAAAAATTCTGTTCTGTTACCTTTTCATTAAGAAGTTTCGAAGATTTTTTCTTCTCGCAACCAACAAAAATCAAAACAATGAAGAAAAACGCAAAAAGAGAAATACGAAAATATTTCATAAAACCTCCAATTAAAAAAACACTAACTTAACAATTTTGAAGAAAATTTAATTCTTAAAAAACAAAGCTTTAAAAATATGTCCAGCAATATCTGGATTCTCTTTCAATCTACGCGTAGAATAGCCGTACCAATCTTTACCAAAAGGTACATATACACGCAATCGATGGCCGTTGCGAAGCAATTCATTCCTTCTATCTTCTCTAACACCAAGAAGCATCTGAAATTCGTAATCTTTTCGATTCAAATTATACTTTTGGATGATTTCCAATGCAAATTTGATTAAAACCTCATCATGGGTTGCTATTGCGGGATACAACCCTAATTCAAATATTAGCTGCAGAAGCTTTTTATAGTTATTACGAATTCCCTCTTTATCTTGAATCGCAATAGAAGGCGATTCACGATAAATTCCTTTGCATAAACGAATCGATGGCTTGTATGAAGCAAGTTTCCTAATATCGTTTTCACTGCGATATAAATACGCTTGGATAACTATACCAACATTTTGAAATCCCTCGCTTCTCAATTTCTTAAAAATTTCGAAGGTTTTGTCGGTATAGGGTGAATTCTCCATATCTAAACGAACAAAAAGTCCAAAGCTGTTTGCTTTTTCTACAAGCATTTTAATGTTGGAATAAGCAAAATCGAAATCAATCCCCAAACCGAGAGAAGTAGGTTTTACAGAAAGATAAGATTCAAGTTGATTTTCATTAATTGCATCAAGGACAATTGAGCACATTTGCCTTTCGTGCAAAGCCATTTCTTTGGTTGTAACAAATTCACCCAAAACATCGATTGTCGACATTCCTCCAAGAGCCATCAAATCCTTTGTTACACGTACTGCATCCTCTAATGTCTCGCCAGCAATATAACGGCTCGATATTTTTCGAATTATACTCTTTGGAACTAATGGCATTGTTCTAATAATAAGCTGATTTAACCACTCCATGATTTACCTACTATTTTCAAAAAAGTAAAGATGCAATTTATTGCATCTTTACTTCAAATTTACAAGTAATATAGTTTTTATTTTATAATAACAGTCGAAAATGTTTTTATTCGTCCATCAAAATTTAAAATTACAAAAAATACCCCTTGTACAATGTTCGAAAGTTTAATCGTTTTACAATTATTTTCCAGGGAATTTGGATTTAATGTCTCAGAATATATGATATTACCCAATACGTCCGAAATATACATTGGGGTCGAAGGTAAAAATTCGGTATTTGCAAACTCGATCCGGAGTAGATTCTCATCAGTCTTATACTCTACATTTTTCACGAGTTCATTTACAGAAAAGTTTTTATCGACAATGCCACCTATTGCTTGGCAAGAATCGATTACAAAAACATTATCGCTAACATCGATAGATACATCAGTAAAAGTGGGCTTAATTCTAACTAAGCATTCGTTAGAAGTTTTGTTTGGTACTTTCCACACATATTTACCAATTTTTGCATCAAGATTTCCAAGTGTAATTCTTTTCCAAGACTTACCATTGTCGACAGAGTATTCTAAAACAATTTTATTCACATACTTTGTTGTCCATTTTATTGCATAAGCAGCACCCATACAAAAAACTTCACCACCATTTGGAAAAATGATACTTCCAGTAGGGTTTCCAATTTTAAACAAAGGGCTTTCAGCAACAATCTTGCCATCCAATGATGTAACTTTGAATTTGCATTCATCAGAATTAATGGATGGTGCAATTAGTTCATAATAATTTTGTATCATATTTGATGCTAAAACACTGTAATTTTTACCACCATCTTGGGAGAAATACAAATTAAAAGTATCAACAAGAGTTGCGTTCCAAGAAATATTAATAGTCTCGCCAACTGCAAATTCTTCGTTCTCTGTGGGGGTTGTAATCTGCAAAGTTCTGGACTTAATTGAAAATGTTTTTAAAGAAGTATCTGCAACATTTGGATTACTTTTGTCCCTAATATAGATTAATGCTTTGGTTGTATTGATAAATGGTAAGTTCCACAAATATACAGAATCTGGGGCAGGCACATTATCAGCTATTATCGACCAAGTAGCTCCTTTATCTGATGAAAAGAAAATGGTTAGGTAATTTACATTTGCAGAAGTCCAACGAATAGGAAGGATTTCGCCAGAAACATAAGTTTTGTCGCCAAGTGGATTTAGCAGGGATATGTATGGGGCACTTACCTGTGATACGCATTTTGAACGCTCGGCTGCGGTTCGAGCAAGAGGAAGTTCTCGGGGATGAAAAATTAATTGCACAGAGTGAGTGGGATTTGTCAAATGGCAATAGCTCATAATAGTACCAGGTCTGGGTACAGGCTGACCTGTCTTGATACAAGCATCTCCCACACCGTAGGTCTCGCCAGTTACACAAGTATCAATCATATTGGGCTGCCAGTAGCAATTGTGTGTATGAGGTAAAGAGAAATTATGACCAATTTCGTGTGTTGCAACATTCACATCCCACGTGTAATTCAGCGTAGGATAGGTAGCATTACCTCTGATACCGAGAACACAATATCCCCAGTCTTTACTACAAAGGCTTCCATAATATGGAGTTCCTCCAAATGAAATTCCAGCAACTGTCTCATTTGCTGGTTGACTTGCTAAATTAGCAAACAGGACGGTCAAAGCTCGGTCTATAGATTTATTGCGCCAGATACTTGGCATTTTTTGCAACTTTTCAGATAGATTTTTGGTTCCATAATAAGGGTCGTCCCATTCGTCTTCCCAAACAACCGCATAACCAATGTATAATCGTACATTAAAAAACTCCTGATAAATTTTCGATGATTGGGCAATTACGGCAGTCATATATGCAAGTGCTTTTTTCGAATCTCCAAATATTTTAAAGAAATCATTGGTTCCTTCGCAAGCGAGTCTTACCTCGAGTAAAGGTTTCTTTGCTAATGGAACATCTTGGTCCTTATAAAACTTTATCAAATCTTCGGCTTCAGTTGATTTTCCAACATAGTCTTCAGTTAGACATTTAAAAATATTCTCCTCATTCAACACAATCGCATTTGCATCAAGCAAGATGTGTTCATTTATTTTTGAGTGCATGTTTGGCGTAATTGAATATATTACACCGTCGGATTCTTGAATAGTTCCAAGTATCCCAAATTCTGTAACAGTTAAGAAAACAAAAGAGTTTTCAAGCCCAACAATTTTTCCAGATAAAACCATCAATGTTGGGGCTTTGGTTTTGACAAGAGAACCTTTCTTGCCGACATAAAATTCTGTATTTTGGTCAAAAGGCATCATTGCTCTTTCAAGTTTTAAATCCACTGTTTTAGAATTAAATAAAGGAAATTGCTTAAAAACAATATGTTCGTAATCAGAAGTAAATATCTCTCTTAGAACAGTGAGATTTACTTCAAAAACGAAACCTTGAGCATTTCCAAGTAACATTTCAAATTTTCCATTTCTAATGAAAAAATTTGAATCAATAATTAAATCTCTTGCTAACGATGAATAGGAGACAATGATTAAAGCCACAAAATAGGAGATTAATTTCAATTTCATTTTTAGTTCCAAAACATTTGACAAAAGACAAATAAACAAAACATCAACAAAAAAGTTACAACTTCATTTTGGTATGACGACAGAATTCATTCTTCCTTGTATGAATTCGACTCTTTTCTCAATATACGGTGTTGGTGCATTCGGAGACCATCTTCGAGGATTAGGCAAAACGGCAGCAAGTAATGCAGCTTCGCGTCGAGTTAAATCTTTTGCATCCTTGTGGAAAAAATATTCCGATGCAGCCTGTACTCCATAGATGCCTTTACCAAATTCAATTATATTAACATAGACTTCCAATATCCTTTTTTTGCCCCAAATTAATTCTATCAAGACAGTAAAGTAAGCTTCCAAAGCTTTGCGAACATAATTTCTACCGTGCCATAAGAATGCATTCTTTGCGGTCTGCATCGAAATCGTAGAAGCACCACGAAGTCTTTTCCCTTTTCTGGATTCATTATATCTTTTGGCAGCCTCTATTGCATCCCAGTCAAAGCCATTATGGTTCATAAACCTAGCATCTTCGGCAGAGACTACAGCTCGAAATAGGTTCACTGATATTTCTTCGTACGACACCCACCGTTTTCGGATTCCAATGTTCTCACCTTCGAACCAACCTTCGAAAACCCTTAAAATCATTATTGGAGTGAAAGGAGGTGGAATAAATTTATAGACAATTACAACCAAAATGCTCGAAGATAAAAAGAACAGAATAAGTTTGGCAAAATACTTAAATAGCCTTTTCATATTGTTATTTATCAGGTGCAGCTAACCCCTTTGCTTTGATAAGCGAATCATACCGCATCCCATCCACGATGGTAATACGAAGGAGTCTACCATATATATCGAGATTTGGCTCTTTGTAATCTCTTAAGAGCTCCACTTTTTTATTTAACAAAGTTTTTTTAGCAAAATTTTTGGCTTCCAAACCCAAAGCCAGAGCAGAATCAATTGATATTCCAGCTCTCGATGCTTGCTCTGCTAATCTTGTGCCTTTTGTCACCTCGAAACAATCTACATGCAACACTCTAACTTTCCACTTTTGGTTATTATAATAAATGGAAAAAGTATCCCCATCTGAAATATCAATAACCGTAGTTTGCATCCATGGCTCTGTGGGCGTATTAGGGTCTGTAACTGGATTAGGATTTTCACTACATCTACTTAAAAGTATAAGTAAAACTACCAAAAGTGTTAATTTAATAACAAAAACATACTTTTGAACCAATTCCATAGCCTACTCCACAAATTTTACTGAAAGTATTTTAGAAACGCCATCATCAGCCATAGTTACACCATAGAGCATGTTTGCAAATTCCATTGTCCGCTTATTGTGAGTTATTAAAATAAATTGTACTTCTTGGGAAAACTTTTTAATTAGCCTCAAAAATCTATCGACATTAGCGTCGTCGAGCGGTGCATCTACTTCGTCTAAAATACAAAATGGCGAGGGCTTAACAAGATATAAGGCAAAAAGCAACGAAAGAACTGTAAGGGTCTTCTCTCCTTGAGACAAAGTTTCGATTGAGTGAACTTTTTTCCCAGCTGGTTTGACTCGAATTTCTATGTCGGATTCTAAAGGGTCATTATCATTAATGACCAATTCGGCAAAACTATCCTTTCCAAAAAGTTCTTGAAAGACCTGGTTGAAATTCTCATTTACTTGTCTAAAAGTTTGTAGAAATTTCTTTTCGGCGGTTTCATCTATCTCTTTGAGAGCTTCTTTTAGAGATTTTTCTGAGTTTACGAGGTCTTTGATTTGATTTTTATAATGCTCGAGCCTTTCGCTTTTTTCTTCATATTCTTCGAGGGCTAAAAAATTGACATTTCCTAAATTATTAAGAGATTTTTTTAGTTCTGAGATTTTCAAATCTATTTGTTCAGGAGACTCGCTATCAAAATTAGGCGTCAAAATCCAATCATTCAAATTTATTTGGTAATTTTCCATAGCTTTTGCAAAAAGTGAATGAGCAATTTCCTTGTGTCTTATTCTTTCTAATTCATTTTGGTGGATTTTTGCTGTTATTCTTTCAATTGCTTTTTGAAGGCTATCCTTATGTTCTTCCTGTTGAAACATATTCTCTTCAAGTTCCTTCTTCTTTTGTATTAACAAATCCTTCTGATTCTTTACCTCTTTTAGTTTTTCTTCAACTAGAGTTTTATCTTCTACAAGTTTTTTTATTACTTGAATTTTTTCATTTCGGTCGTTCACCAACTTCTGAAGCTCAAGGCGTAAACTTGAAATTCGATTTTCACTGTGCTTTTTCGAATTTTCAATTCTTTGAATTTCTTTATTCAATCCATCCATTTCAGCTTCCAATCTTACAAGTTCTTTGGCTAATTGCTGATATTTTTTATTTTCCTTTTCAAAATTCAATTCTAATGTCTTAAATTCCAAATCCTTGTCTTGCCATTCTTTCTCGATTTCAGCCAATTTTTCCTGCATCTCTGTCAACACTTTCCGTATCTGATTTATTTCACTCGTAAGTTTGTTTTTCTCTTCACTCATTTCGCCAACAACAGTTTTCTTAGATATTAATTCTTGCTTATATCTTTCTAAAATAATTTTTTCTTCATTTAAATTAGATTTTTTTTGATTTAATTTGCTCTCTTCTTGTTTTAGCAAGTTTCTTTGCTTTCTAAGTTCATCTAATTTGTTATTGTTCTCCTTCTCAAGATTTTCTAAAATGCTCTCAGCATTTTTCAATTCCTGAACCAGTTCATCATATCTCTTTTCTAACTTTCTAATTCTTTCTATTTTCCCAATCGCAAGGCCTTCACCATGGTAAACCGAACCTCTTTTGTATACGATACCATTTACTATCATCTCGCCCGACAATGTCACAGCAGTTTTACAAGATGTGTTGACAACAACAAATAATGCATCGTCAAAATCTTTAACAATGACAGCATCACCGAGCACAATCCGTAACAGATTACGAATCTTGCTGTCTACATTAGGCAATTCACTTGCGTAAGCAATTATCTTCGGATGTTTATAAAATGGCTTTGTAATGGGTATCTCTGGTATACTATCCAAAGTAACAAAAAAACATTTTCCTTTGTGCTCTTTTAGAAGTATTTCTTTAGCTTTTTCAATGTCATTTTCGGTTGTTACAATGATTATATTCTTATATTGTCCAAGCAATGAATCAAAAGCAACTCGATATTGTTCATCAATTGAAATAATTTCACCAAGCAAATTAAATGTTCTATTAATATTCCATTTGGAGTCTTTTATTAAAAATTTCGTAGTTTCATCAACTTCAAAAATTGATTTCAATAGTTCCAAAGATGTTTGAACCTCTTTGAGTGACAACAAAATCTGATTATGTTTCTCCTTTTCAATTTTTATAGATTCACTACTTGCTTGCAGAGTTTCTTCAAATTCGGAAATTCGTTGTCTAATACTTTCAACTTGATTGGAAAATAATACAACGTCCGCCTCTAATGCTGAAATGTGTTTAGATTTTTCGGAAATTTTCAATTCAAGTTCTTTTATAACAGTTGAAATCTTATCCATTTTCTCGTCTAATAAGTTAAGAGATGATATCAATTTGTCTAAATTGAGTTTGTTAATTTTTAAATCCCTTTCTAAAACTATCTTTCTATGGTTTATTTCATTTAAGATACTCCTTTTTTCGGCCAGTCTTTTTTGATTTTGTTCATAAGATGAATAAAGCAATGTAGATTCCTTGCGAAGTTTCATGGTTTCATTAGTTTTAAGTTCTTTTAAACGCAACAGTTCGTTGAGGGTCTTGTTAAATCGCTCAATCAAATTGTTGGTATCGGCAATCTCATTTTGCAGTTTTTTTTCCAGAGAATTTAAATTTGCGACTCTCTCGTTTTCTAAACCAATCTTTTTGTCGAGCTCGGAAAGTTCTTTATGGATTTGACTTTCATCGTATCGAACATTTTCTATTTCGCCCTCCAAGGAATCAATCATTGTCTGGAAATTATTCACCTCTTCAAGGATTTGATTGAGTAAATCTTTTTTCTGCTGGTTCTCCTCTAAAAGTTTTGCATTTTCTTGTTCGTATTTAGTGATAATTTCATTTGATTGACTAAATTTTAAAAGCCAAAAGTTTAGTTCCAATTCCTTTAATTCTTGGTAGAGCTTGTTATACCTTTTCATTTTTGCAGCTTGCCGAGAGAGCGAGCGTACTTGACCTTCAATCTCATTTACAAGGTCGTAGATGCGGAGCAAGTCGTTCTGAACAGATTCAAGTTTACGCATAGTCTCTTTCTTCCTTTGCTTGTACTTTGAAATGCCTGCTGCTTCTTCTAACAATTTTCTTCGCTCGTCGACAGTCCCATTCAAAAGCGTTTCTACAATCTTTAATTCTATGATGGAATAAGAATTATTGCCAATACCAGTATCTGCAAAAAG
Organism: Candidatus Kapaibacterium sp.; assembly: GCA_937927515.1. Lineage (GTDB taxonomy): Bacteria > Bacteroidota > Ignavibacteria > Kapaibacteriales > UBA2268 > Naka2016. The sequence continues at coordinate 97,888 of CALBDO010000003.1, forward strand.
TTCAGAAATATCTTTTAATCTACATAAATTATTGTTTATTAAATACTCGCTTTTTCCATCACGATAAAGTCTTCGAGTAACAGTTATTTCATTGTACTGAAGGGGTAAAATTCCTTTGTCATTTTGAAATGTGATAGAAACCTCTGCCATCCCCAAGGGTTTCCTAGTCGAAGACCCATTAAAAATTACATTCTCCATCAACTCGCTTCGTAGTATTGATGTTCTCTGTTCGCCAAGAACCCACCTAACAGCATCAACAATATTTGTTTTTCCACAACCATTAGGTCCGATTATTGCGGTGATACCTCCATCAAAATTAAGCGAAGTTTTATTTGCAAATGATTTAAATCCCACAAGTTCAATTTTCGAAAGAAACATCAGCGAGCAAATTTTAAAAGTACAAATTTAAGAATTCCAACTGCATTTAGAAAGTTCATATAAGTACAAACTTTGGTGTAATATATGCTATGAAATTTCGTCAAATAACTCGACAAAAAAACAAATTGGAGGAGATATGACAAACAAAAGCATTAAAATTACTGCAATTTCCGCGACTGGCATAGTTTTACTCTTAGCGTTTTATTTTACAATTTTCAAAGGAATAATTTTTGCACAGCAAGAAATAGGATTGCCAAAGCCACCAGTAGAGTTGAACCCAAGCGTAAAAGCACTAAACGATGCTTTTAAGAATGCATCTAATGCTGTTATCGAAAGCGTTGTAAATATTCGCGTGAAAATCAAACAAAAATCAAGCTCTAATTTTTTCAGATTTTTTCCATTTAATGAAGAAGACCCATTCTTTAAAGATTGGGAGGATTTTCTAAAAAAACACTTCCAAGATATCGACCCAGAAATGACCTCTGCCGGTAGCGGGGTATTCGTTACCTCCGATGGATACATAGTAACTAACAATCATGTCGTGGAAAATGCCGACGAGATAAAAGTCACTACATTTAACAAGAAAGAATACAAAGCCAAAATAGTGGGAACAGACAAATGGACCGACTTAGCAGTAATTAAAATCGAAGGTGAGGGTTTCAAACCTGTGCATTTCGCAAATATGGACGAAATCAAAGTGGGAGAAATAGTTATTGCAGTTGGAAATCCTTTAGGACTAAACTCCACTGTAACTTCTGGAATTATCAGCGCCTTGGGGCGCGGGGGATTAAATTTGATACGTCCCGAAGATGGGAATAAGGCAAATTTTGCTATCGAAAATTTTATACAGACAGATGCCCCAATCAACCCCGGTAACAGCGGTGGTGGTCTTTTCAATCTTAGCGGGAGTCTTGTAGGTATTAATACAGCTATCGCCACGCGAACTGGAACATATATTGGATATGGATTTGCTATCCCTGCCGACCTTGTTAAAAAGGTGGTCTCGGAAATTATCCGCACCGGTAAGTTTGAACGAGCATATCTCGGAGTATCGATAAGAAATTTAGATGAAACATTTGCGAAAGCACTTGGATTAAAGGAAATTAAAGGAGCTTTGGTCAATAGCGTAGAGCCGAACAGCCCTGCAAGCAAGGCTGGAATTGAAACCGAAGATGTTATTCTTGCGGTAGACGGAAAAGAAATTTCCTCGAGTAGTGAATTACAAATAGAAATTGCAAAAAGAAAACCCGGAGAAACAGTTGAGTTAACTATCTGGAGAAACAAAAAGGAAATTAAAATTAAAGCAAAATTAGGTTCTCGCGATTCTGACTTTGCTGAAAAAGCAGACCAGGATTTAGACGAACCAAAGCCAGGAGAACCTGTAAAGATTAAATCCCTTGGTATATCCGTTACACCAATCGACGACAAGATTAAAGAAAATTTTGATGTGAAAAATGGCGTTTACCTTAAAGATGTTCAGAATAGGACTTTGCGTCAAGAACGTGGATTGCTCCCAGGCGGTGTTATAACCAAAGTTGATAACCAAGATATTACCTCTGTAAGTCAATTCAAGAAGATTATCGAGTCGAAAAAACCGGGCGAAGCTGTCCTATTAAGAATTAAGTATAAGGAAACATCAACAATTGTTGCTATAGAAATACCAGAGAGTTGATAATACGACCATATTTTGTAAAATTAATAACCGTCGATGCAAATAAATGCATTCGACGGTTTGCTTTTAAGAAAATATAATATTAAACAATAAATTTACCCCGTTTAACGTAATGGGTGTGTAAAAGTTTGTGCGAAATATGCCCACAAGGACCATCGACTAAGAACTTCTCGTAAATGTATTTGATATGTGGATTTTCGTGAGATTTTCTAATAGGTAATTCTTTGTCTTCATTGTAAATGGCTTCGGCACGTTTTCTTCTAATTTCTGGACTTGTTGGGATGGGTTGTCCACCTCCACCAATACAACCACCTGGACAAGCCATAATTTCTACAAAATGGTAATCATCCAACTCTCCATGAATTAATGCTTCCATTACTTTTCTTGCATTCGAGGTTCCGTGGGCAATCATGAACTTAACTTCGAAGCCCTCGAGAAATCTCCATTCATCTTTAACATCTGTCAAAATAACCGAACCTTGCCTTACCCCATCCATACCACGGCAGGGAGTAATGTCAAGATTCTCAAAAGGTACTTCCCGCCCAGTAACAATCTCGTAAACTGTTCTTAATGCTGCTTCCATCACGCCTCCGGTAGCACCAAAAATTAAACCAGCACCAGAGGCATTACCAAATGGCTCATCAAAATAGCTTTTTGGTAGTTCTGGTAAATAAATCCCAGCTTCTTTTATCATTTGAGCAAGTTCTCTTGTTGTTAATCCATAATCGATATCTTTGTATCCAGAAGCATTCATTTCTGGACGATTGCATTCAAATTTTTTGGCTGTACAAGGCATTACTGCTACAGTTACAATATTTGCTGGGTCGATTTGCATTTCCTGAGCATAGAATGTCTTAATTATTGCACCAAACATTTGTTGGGGGGATTTGCAAGTGGATAAATAATCTAAGTGTTCTGGATAATAGTGTTCAATGAACTTAATCCATCCGGGTGAACAAGAAGTAAATTGTGGCAATTTTACTTCGGGGTCACCAAAAAGGTATTTTCTTTTCAATCTAAGTAAAAGCTCCGTACCCTCTTCCATTATGGTTAAATCTGCTGCAAAATTAGTGTCGAAAACACGGTCGAAACCAATCATTCTTAGGGCAGTAACCATTTGTCCAGTCATTGAATGCCCGGGAGGCAATCCAAATTCCTCCCCTATAGCAGCTCGAATTGAGGGTGCAGTTTGAATTACAACATGCTTAGTTGGGTCGTCGATAGCTTTCCATATTTCATCTGATGGGTCCTTTGCCCTAAGAGCTCCAGTTGGGCAACGATTAATACATTGACCGCAATTAATACAGATGACATCTAATATTGGCTTGTCCATAAAAGTAGATATTAGTGTAGAATAGCCTCGCCTTGTTGCCTCCAATACCCCAACTTCTTGGAGGTCGATACAAGTACGAACACATCTTTTACAGAGAACGCATTTATCCATATCCCGAACTATGGCATAACTTGAGCGGTCTACTTCATAACGTGGTTCTTTTATGTGACCAAATCTGTAGAAATCAACACCATATTCTTTTGCAAGTCTTTGCAATTCACAATTGTTATTTCTCACGCAAGAATAACATTCACCATAATGTTCGCTTAGCAGCAAGTCTAAGATGTGGCGTCGTGCCTTGCGAACACGCTCGGATGTTGTCCAGATTTTAATTTTGTTTGTTATAGGATATGCACAGGAGGCCTGCAATGTTCGCATGCCTTCAACTTCAACAACACATACACGACATGCACCAGCAAGGCACAAATCCTCGTGATAACATAGCGATGGAATGTGAATATTGTTATTACGACAAGCCTCCAAAATAGTCATTCCAAATGGCACCGTATAACCTTTACCATTGATTTCAACATCGATATAAGCTCCGACATCAGCATCTGCTTTGATTTCAACTTTGTGAGGCTTCTGTGCAACTGGTGCCCTATTTTGCATTGCATTAATAGCCATTTTTGCCTCGAATTGAGTTCGACATGATTTCATCTTTGAAATTAGTAACTATTGAAATGAATGGATTTGGAGAGGACTGCCCAAGGCCACATTTAGAAGCTATTTGCATAGTCTTTCCCAGTTCTATCAATTCATTTAAATATTTGTGAGAGCATTTACCCTCTTCGAGAAGTTCTACTCCTTCGAGAAGTTTTTTGTTTCCAATTCGGCAAGGAGTACATTGTCCACAACTTTCTTCTACAAAAAATTCCATAAAGTTTTTCAATACTTCTAGCATATTACGATTTTGGTTGAAGATAATCACAGAACCGCCTGTTGGAATATCTTCGAAAGAAATATTTCTGTCTATTTCGCTCATTGGAACACAAATACCAGAAGCGCCGCCAATTTGAACAGCCTTTGTATCTTCGGCTCCGACAAGTTCCAAAAGCTCTTTAACTTTTATTCCAAAGGGAACCTCGTATACACCTGGTTTCTTACAATCCCCAGAAACAGAAATCAATTTCATACCTTTTGATTTCTCGGTACCATACTTTGAAAACCATTGAGCGCCTTTTGAAATAACTATGTATGCACAAGCAAATGTCTCTACATTATTTACTATCGTTGGATAGCCAAGATATCCAGTATTAACAGGAAATGGTGGCCGATTTCGTGCTTCCCCTCGGTGACCCTCCAAAGATTCAATTAGTGCGGTTTCCTCACCACAAACATAAGCCCCAGAACCAAGGCGAATTTCAATGTCGAAGTCAAAATTTGTACCAAGAATGTTTTTACCTAAACGCTTTTCTTTTCTCATTCTCTCAAGGTAATCGTTTAAATATTCATAAAGATAAGCATATTCGCCCCGTAGGTAAATAAAACCTTTCTGTGCTTGAATTGCATATCCACCAATAACAATCCCTTCGAGAACCAATTTAGTATATTCAGAAAGTAGCACACGGTCCTTAAATGTCCCTGGTTCACCTTCGTCAGCATTGCAAACAACAAACTTCTTATCGGATTTTGCTGTAAGAGCCAGCATCCATTTAGTCCCAGTAGGAAAACCAGCACCTCCACGACCACGCAATCCAGACTCTCTTACTTCCAATACAACTTCTTGCGGGGTCATTTTCAAAGCTTTTTCCAAAGCTTCTCCATGAGCTCTTTCATCAAAAAACACTGTATCATTTATAATTGGCATAGCTCCTCCTACTTCAAATTTTCAATGATTTCAATAACTTTCGATGGCGTAAGTTTTGTGTACACTTGTTCGTTTATTAACATTGCTGGTCCTTGGTCGCACATACCTATGCAGTGACAATATTCCAAAGTAAATTTCCTATCCGAAGAGGTTTCTCCAAATTTTAAACCCAACTCCCTTTGCAATGTATTTGCAACAGCATCTTTCCCAGCAAGGTCGCATGATATAGTTTTGCATAATCGAATAATGTACTTTCCCTTCGGTTCAGTACTTAAAAAGCTATAAAATGTTACTACTCCATAAACCTCGACAGGATGGATATTCATTTTGTGCGCAATTTCCTGCATGGCAAAGTCGGAAATAAAACCAAACTTTCTTTGAATGTCTTGTAGTACTGGTAGTAAGTTCTCTCGACCACTACCATATTTTTCGATTAATTTCTCAACTTCATTGACTATTACGTTATTATCTGGAACAATCATACTTCCCTCATTTTTTTCCAAGGTATTTATTAATTATATCCAGAAGTACATCGGATTTAATGGGTTTTTCAAGAAATTCATCTACAGGAAGGTACTCGCTTACTCCAAAATCATAGCCGGAAACTTTTGCAATAGATGTAAGAAGTAATATAGGTTTTTCAAAACCCATATTTCTTAACTTCATTGCCAAAAAGAAACCATCATCTGGCTCCTCCATCATAACATCGAGCAAAACCAAGTCTGGTCTTTCCCTTTCAATAAGTTCAAAACCATCTTTTGTATTCGTTGCAGAGACAACTTCAATACCTTTGTTCTTAAGAATTAAACTAACTGCATCGATGATGTCTATGTCATCATCAACGATAGCAATTTTGACCATAAAATCACCTTTATTTTCATAAAAACACAACGGTTACAAATGCAATCTACGAGTTAAAAACTAATTAGATGTTACAGATTTGAAAGTGTGTATTAAAATGTTTTTGATTTTGTTGTTGAAAATTTTATTTCTATTCGTTTTCCTGTTGATATTCTTCTACTTTTTCCAATTTTGTGCTCTCATCTTGGATAAAAGGTAATGAAAATGCAAATGTTGAGCCCTTTCCTAAGACACTTTTGACCCAAACTTTTCCTCTCATAGCTTGGACTAATCGCTTCACAATCCACAGACCCAGACCAGAGGATGGTTCATCCCCGGTTGGTTTGGCGCTCAAGCGAGCACCTCTTTGAAATGCTCGATTTATGTCTTCATCAGACAATCCCAGTCCATTATCTATGACTTGAATTACTACTTTGTCGTCTTTTCTTTCGGAAGTAACCCGAACTTCTCCACCTTTTTGGGTAAACTTTATAGCATTCGAGACAAGATTGTCTAGGACTTCATAAACTTTATATTTATCAAACAAAAATTCTTCCAATTTGCTATCAATATCAACATATATGTTTATGTTTTTGAGTTGAGCATTTCGTGTATTAGCTTTGACGACTTCATTAATAACCTCATTCACGTTACCTAATTCGAGATTTAAACTTACAAGAGATGATTCAAGAGCAAGAATACGTGAAACCTCCTGAGAAAGGGCAACTATCCTGTTTGAGGTTTGAAGTATATCGTCGATAATTTCTTGCTGTTCAGTTGCAGTTAAGTCGTAAGAACGAAGAAGTTCTACGAGATTTTTAATTAAAGCAGCTGGATTTTTGATATCGTGGATAATCACTGCGAACAATTCATCTTTCTGTCTTTGGAGCTCCTCCAATTCTTCCTTGCTATTGGATAATTTTTCTACTTTTTCTTTGAGTTCAATATTTTGTCGTCGCAGCTCTTCTGCGCGCGAGTTTAATGCATCTATCTGGCCACGGAGCGCAGCAATCTCCGCTCGTAAATTGCTATTTTCCAATACAATTTGCTCGTACTTTTGCTTATCAATTGTCATCTTGCTTGGTGATTCAGCAAAAGTCCTTTTAGCTTTGGATTTAGACTTATTGATTATGATTAATATTATAATGAAAACCAAAAAGGCTGCACCAAAACCAAATAAAAGTGATTTGAGCTCGAAACCATAAAAAACCCTTCTCTCAATATTTTCGGAATTCAAATGTGTAGGAATCTTTGGAGTTGTCTGTGTTAACTTTTTAATCTCCTTTATTTTTGAGCTTAATTTATTGTTTACAATAAATTCGATATCCAAAGGCTTTGCCACCCATTTATTCCTTGGATCGAAAGCCTGTATAGTTAATTTATAGAAATCCTCTGGAAGATTTTTGTAATTAATGTTCTTCAAGTTTACTGTATAAGCAGAAGAATCTTTGCTATTTTTAATAACAACACGAAAAATAAAAGGAGTTCGCAAAGAAGTATCTTTTGTTTCAAGATGGAAGAAAAAGGAAATGGAATCATTTCTCGAAAAGACAAGGAAATCGAGTTCCTCTGATGTGAGTTCTCTCCCATTTACTTTAATGAAATCAAGCTTAACTTCTCTATCCTCTGAATGTAAAAACTTGGTATTGAAAACAAGAGATAACAAAAGGAACGTTATAAAAAGCTTTTTCATTTTCAAACCTAAAAAATGATGTTTAAATTAAAAAAATTTTAGCAACAACGAGTAAAACTAATGTTTAAAATGGCGCATATTTGTGAAAACCATAGCAATATTATTTTGGTTCGCGGCTTCAATTACCTCCTTGTCGCGAATTGAGCCCCCTGGTTGAATAATTGCAGTGGCTCCAGCTTTGGCGGCTTCGACAACACCATCGGGGAATGGAAAGAAAGCATCCGATGCAACAACAGTACCATTTAAATCCAAACCCATTAATCTTGCTTTTTCAATCGCAATTCGAGAGGAATCCACCCGCGACATCTGTCCAGCTCCAATTCCAATTGTTCTATCTGCCCTGGCAAAAACAATTGCGTTAGATTTAACGTGTTTAACAACCTTGAGACCAAAAATCATCGACTGTATTTCTTCTTCTGTTGGTTCTCGCTGGGTAACGACTTTAAAATTATCAGGATTGAATAGCCAACGGTCGGCATCCTGAACCAGCAGAGCATTGACAACACTACGATAATCTACCGAAACAGAGCTTTTAAAACCTTCAATGTTCACTTTAATTAGTCTTCTGTCCTTTTTTCTTTTTAAAATTTCCAGAGCCTCGACTGTAAAATCTGGTGCAATTATTACCTCCGTAAATATTGGATGCACTTCATTAGCGAATTCTTTTCCAACTGTGTGATTGGTGACAATTATGCCTCCAAATGGAGAGACTGTGTCTGTTGTAAAAGCCTTTTTAAATGCTTCAACCAGATTAGTATCTGTTCCAACCCCACAAGGATTAGTGTGTTTGATAATGGCAACTGTTGGTAAATCAAACTCAATTATCAAACGGGTTGCCGAGTCGATGTCAAGAATGTTATTATAGGATAACTCTTTACCATGTAATTTTTCAAAAAGAGAACTGAAACTACCATATAAACTAGCCCGTTGTTGAGGATTTTCCCCATATCGAAGATTGTATTCCATTGGTAAAGAAATTTGAAAAAATTTGGTATACTCCGATGAAGAAATTTTGCGAAAGAAATCAGCAATTACAACGTCGTAGTGAGCAATGTATTCAAATGTCTCGGCAGCTAAACTCAATCTAAAATTTAAAGGTATGGATAAATTATTATTTTCTAAAACTTTTAAAATTTCATTATACCTATTAGGATTAACAACAGGCAATGTCCAGTGAAAATTTTTACTTGCAGCCCTTAATAATGAAGGACCACCAATATCTATCATTTCTAGTATTTCAAGTAACTCTTCCTCTTTGATTTTGCCATTCGAGGAGAGATTTTTTATAGTAGATTCAAAAGGGTACAAATTGCAAACCACCAAATCAATCGAATTAATATTGTGAATATCAAGTTGCTTACAATGGTCAGGTTTGTCCATTCGTGCAAGAATTCCAGCAAAAAGTTTTGGATGCAAAGTTTTCACCCTCCCATCTAAAATCTCCGGAAATTGAGTTATTTCCTCTACGCTACGCACTTTCAAACCATTATCTGAAAGAAACCTCTTCGTTCCTCCAGTAGAGTAAATTTCAATACCAAGATTTGATAGACCTTTGGCAAATTCAACTATCCCAGTTTTGTCGTAAACGGAAATTAGAGCATTTTTCAACTTATGATGTAATAGTTCCATTTTAAATACCTTTAAAGTATATATTTGCTTAAATCAACATTTTCTATAATCTTGTTTAACTTTTCTTGGACCATTTGAACAGTGACAACAATTTTAGTATCTTTTATTTTGTCTGGTGCGTTGAAAAGAATATCCTCTAAAAGAGTAGTCATAATAGTGTGCAATCGGCGAGCACCAATGTTGGTTATTTCTTCATTAACTCGTGCAGCAATTGCAGCAATTTCTCTAATAGCTTCGGGGTCGAATTCAAGGTTAATACCTTCGGTATCTAGTAATGCTTTGTATTGTTTTATCAAGGCATTTTCTGGAAGTGTTAGTATTTTCACAAAGTCGTCTTCTGAAAGGCTCTTCAATTCTACTCGAATTGGGAAACGCCCTTGCAACTCCGGAATTAAATCCGAGGGTTTCGACACATGGAATGCCCCAGATGCAATAAATAAAATATGGTCAGTTTTTACGGGGCCATACTTTGTATTTACTGTTGTACCTTCCACAATAGGCAGCAAATCTCTTTGAACACCTTCGCGAGAGACATCTGGGCCAACGCCTTTACCCTGGCTTGATGCAATTTTATCAATTTCATCGATGAAAATTATTCCCATATTCTCCGCTCTTTCCAATGCTTCTTTAACAACGCTCTCCATATCGATTAACTTTTCGGTCTCTTCCTTCAAAATTTGATTTCTTGCCTCGGCAACTGTCATCTTCCTTCTTACTCTTTTTTTAGGAAACAATTGACTAACCATATCTTGAATAGAATTACCAATTTCATCCATTCCAAATGGTCCAAAAATTTGTACAGGTGGGGCCATCTCACTCTCTACCTCAATCTCTATTACTCTTGTGTCGAAAAAACCGGCTTTGTACAATTCCCTTAATTTTTCTCTATTTTCCTCAAGCTCGGTTTCACTTCCCTCGACATCGAAAGAGATGCTCTTGGATTTCTTCGGAAATAATATGTTCAAAATTCTCTCTTCTGTTGCTCGTTTTGCCTCCTCCATTTTTTCTTGAGTTTTTTCTTGTTTAACCATTACAACTGCACGCTCAACAAGGTCGCGGACCATTGATTCAACATCACGACCAACATAGCCAACCTCGGTATACTTTGTTGCTTCAACCTTGACAAAAGGTGCATTTACTAATTTTGCAAGCCTTCGAGCAATTTCAGTTTTCCCTACTCCAGTTGGTCCTATCATTATAATATTGTTTGGCAAAATTTCCTCGCGAAGATTACTCATTACTTTTCTTCTTCGCCATCTGTTCCTTAATGCTATAGCCACTATTCGTTTCGCTTCCTCTTGTCCGATAACATACTTATCCAACTCTCGAACTATATCGCTTGGAGTAAGTTCCCAATCAGAGCGATGAAAAGATTTCTTTTCGATTGTGTGTTCACTTTGCAAATCAATTTTCTCTTTCATATCTGAATTAACAAAAAGACAAAATTACCAAAAACAATTGGTATAAATTCATTATTAAAATGTTAGCGAAATTTACGAATTTTGATATTTTTATTATTACCAATTATGAAAACTGTTCTTTTAATTTTTGGCACGAGACCAGAAGGCATTAAGTTAGCATCATTAATAAATAAACTTAAGCAAAGAGATGATTTACGAACAATTACTTGCATTACTTCCCAACACAAAAGATTACTACACCAGGTAGTTGAGTACTTTAAAATACCTATAGATTATAATCTTGATGTTATGATTGAAAATCAAACTCTCGATTATATTACACAAATGACAATTGCTAAACTGGAAAGAATTTTTGATGATGTCCATCCAGACCTAACAGTTGTTCAAGGAGATGCCACATCTTCTCTTGTCGGTGCAATTTCTTCCTTCTACCACAAGGTCCCAGTTGCCCATATCGAAGCTGGACTTCGAACTAACGACAAGAATTATCCATTTCCTGAGGAAATAAATCGACGTTTGATAACTCAAATTGCAAATTTTCACTTTGCACCCACCAAAAAATCTGTTGAAAATCTTTTATCCGAGCACATACCAAAGGAGCAAATATTTTTAGTTGGCAACACAACAATTGATGCTCAATTGTCCACACTTAAATATCTTTCCGAAAAAGAAGATTTTTATAATTCAATGTTCAAAAATATTAATTTCGAAAAAAAGATACTTTTGGTAACTTGTCACAGAAGAGAAAACTTTGGAAAGCCTTTCGAGGAAATCTGCAATACTTTGATGCACCTAGCCAAAAAATTTAACGATATTGAGATTGTTTTTCCAGTTCACTTAAATCCAAACATAAGAAAAGTAGCCTTTTCACTGCTTAAATCTTCAAAAATACATTTATTAGAACCACTCGATTATCCCGCACTTCTTTTTTTGATGAAAAAATCATACTTGATTCTTACAGACAGCGGTGGTCTGCAAGAAGAAGCACCAACATTAGGAAAGCCAGTACTGGTTCTAAGGGAAAAGACCGAACGGGTTGAAAGTGTCGAACTGGGTATTTCAAAAGTTGTTGGAACGAAAAGAGAAAATATTATAAACTGGACAGAAAAATTACTTCTTGAGCAAGAAAGTTATGAACAAATGGCAAAAGTTTGCTTTCCTTACGGGGACGGGACCGCTTCGGATAAGATATACAACAAAATACTTGAATTGTTACTTTAATCTTGCTAAAAGGTCGTAGGTCTTTGCTTTAAGTATTTCTACATTTACAAACTCACCAATGGATACATCTGGGTCAGCCTTTAAGTAAACCAAGTTGTCGACTTCGGGAGCATCAAATTCGGTTCGACATATATATAAGCCATTGTTTTTATCATCAATAAGCACTTTAAGCTCTTTCCCAACCAACTCTTTGTTCTTTCTTAAGGAAATCTTACTTTGAACTTTTAATATCTCCTGAAGTCGATAGTTTTTTGTTTCTTCGGGTATCGGGTCTCCAAAGTTAAATGCATAAGTTCCATCTTCACAAGAATATGTGAATACTCCGACTCTTTCCAACTCATAATCATTAAGAAATTGTATTAACTCCTCAAAGTCTTTTTCCGTTTCGGTAGGGTAACCAACAATTAAAGTTGAACGAATATAAGCATTAGGAACCTTTGCTCGTATGTTTTCAATTAAATTTACTATATTCTTTTTAGAATTGCCTCTAAGCATCGATTTCAACACGCTGTCGGAAATATGTTGTATTGGGATGTCGAAATAGTTGCAAATTTTTGGCTCTTCCGCAACATAGTCGATTAGCCCATCTGGTATTCCAGCTGGGTACAAGTACATAATTCTTATCCAAGAAATTTCGGGAATAGCTACTAATTCCCTCAAGAGTTGCAGAAGCTTCGGCTCCCCATAAATGTCAATCCCATATGATGAGGTGTCCTGCGAAACTATAATCAACTCCCTCACTCCCTTGCAAGCTAGAGATTTAGCCTCTTCAACTAAGTTTGGAATAGGGAACGAACGCAATCTCCCTCGAATGTTTGGAATTGCACAGAAAGCGCATTCTCTATTGCACCCTTCGCTTATTTTCAGATAAGCATAATGTTTCGGCGTGAGAAGTTGCCTTTCTCCTAATAATTGACTCTTTAACTGAGCATCTGATTTAAGATATCTTACAACCTGCTCCAAGCTTTCCACTCCGACAAAGAGGTCTACTTCATTGAATTCCTCCCGAAGGATTTCCTTGAAACGTTCGACCAAACATCCGGCAACAATGACCTTTTGCAACTTCCCTTGGATTTTTAAATTCATTACTTCCAGGAGGACCTTTAAATTCTCTTCAACGGCAGGTTTTATAAATCCACAAGTATTAACAATGCAGGTTTCCGATTTGTCGATATTATCTACTACATTAAAACCATTTGCTGTAAGAGCACCTATTAATTTCTCGCTATCGACAACGTTTTTGGGGCATCCGAGCGTCAAAACAGAAATATTTTTTGAATTTTGCATTATTTACCAATTTTTTTCAATGTGTTTTTCAACTCGAGGCAATAATTTTGCCCTAACTTCTTTTTGAGTTTTCTTTTCTTCGTTTCTCAAAGCATTTAAAATATTCTGGATGTTTTGTTGAGAAAGATTTTGCTGAGATTTATCCTGATTCGACTGACTCTTGTTTTGCTCTTGTGAATTTTTGTTTTCCTCCTTGGATGAATCCCTTCGATTTTGATTTTCTTTTTGTCTTTGCTGCTCCATTATCAACATCCGTCGCGCATATTCAAGATTATATTTAGAATCAAAATCATTTGGATTAAGCTTCAAAGCATTTTTATAAAGCTCTATACTTTCTTTGTATTTTTTTTCTTTTAAATACGAATTACCAAGATTGTAATATGCCATTGCTTTTTCACTCTTTTCTTTTGTGGTATTTATTATCTCTAAATACTTTTGTTGAGATTCGTTGTACTTCCCTTGTTTATATAGTGAATTTCCAAGATTATATACAGCTCGTTTCTCCTCTGGATTTTTTTCCAAAGCCTTTCTGTAATTTAATTCAGCATCTTCATATTTTTTTTCTTTATACTTGCTATTGCCCATTCTTAATAAATCAATTGAATTTTGCGAAAGTAAATTGCTCGCGTAAACAAAGAGGCACAGTAGCATTAAAATTTTAACTTTCATTTTTGGTTCTTCTGAATAAAATTATTCAACAAAAGAATGTATTTATTTTTTTGCTCTGTTATAAAAATTTCGAGTAACAGTATTAAAATAGCAACAAACAATGGGTATTGAAATTGAGACTCAAAATTGGAATACATTTTTGTTTCAAATTCAGTTTTTTCCATTTTTGCAATTTTTTCAATTATATGAGATAGGTCGGGGTCTAAACCAGAATTCATTAAGAACTCGCCACCACCGAGAACAGCAATTTTTTCAAGCATTTGAGGATTTAACCTTGTTGTGACGACCGAACCATCTTTATCCTTTAAAAAAGTTTTAGAACCACCCTGATAAACTGGTATAGGACCGCCCGTGAGAGTCCCCATACCAATTACGTGAATTACGAAATTGTTTTTTGCAGCGAATTCGGCCGCCGATAAAGCATCATCTTCATGATTTTCCCCATCGGTAATAATAATCATGGCTTTTTTTCTCTTAGCATCAAAATTGAATTTATCGACAGCAAATTCGATTGCAGTACCTATTGCTGTCCCTTGAGTTGAAATTAAATTCGTCTCGATGTAGCTTGTAAACAATTTAGCAGCGCCATAATCGGTGGTCAAAGGTAGTTGAACAAAAGGCTCGCCAGCAAATACTACAATCCCAATTCTGTCGTTTTCAAGCTTATCTATTAACTTCATAATCATTTGCTTTGCTCGTTCCAAACGATTTGGCTTGATATCTTCTGCTTTCATACTGTTGGAAATATCTAAAAGAATTACAACATCGACTCCCTGCCTTTTCCCTTGAACCAATTTTGTACCAAGCAAAGGATTTGCAAGAGTAATAATTAAAAAAGAAAAACCAAGAGAAATAAGTAAAAATTTAAAATTGGATTTGGTGGATGAAAGTCCCGGTGCCAAGTTCCCAAGTAAATTAATTTCTACAAATTGGGTTAAAAGTGATTTTTGTTTTTGCCTTTCCCAAATGTAAATAAATATAAACAACACAACTAATAAGAATGCCCAAAAAATGTGTATATTACCCCAAGTAAACATATGGCAGAGCCCGTAAATTTCTGTTACTTTTTAAAACCAACAACTATTCCGAAAATAGGAATCTCCACTCGAGGTAATTCCGGATGTGTAGTTTTAAATTTGATTTTACCACTGAAATTGCCAATATTATTTGGAGCGACTTTGACTTCGAGAGTGAAATCCTCATCAGCCTTCAAGAGTATATCAGGTTTTAAATTTGAAAAAATTACATCTGGTGGGTCAGTCTGTGGTTCCTTAATTTTAAAATCTTCACCAGATGTATTTTTTAAAATTAACTTATACGTGGCGGTATCTCCAATAAACAAATTAGAAGCCATAATCTTTGAATCTGGAAAGAATTTTAAAGGAGGAACAAATTCGGCTCTCAGGTAATAATAGGTTTCTGGTTTTGTTGGGTCATTTGTTTCGAAAGAAATAGATTTAGTATGAATTCCAGGGCTTCGAGGTACCATCAAAGTCACATCCATTGTTGCATAGCCATTTGGCTCGATATTGTATTTATCAAGTGGAGCAGCAGTACAACCACACCCGGGTTTTACATATAAAATTTTTAAGGTATCATCACCATCGTTGAAAATTTTTATCTTGGCTTTTAATGGTTCATCAACATTGCGAACTTTTCCCCAGTCGTATGTGTCACCATTTTCAAAGCGTATTCTTGGTGCTGCAAACAAGATATTAACGCTGAATAATATACACAAGAATGACAATGCTCTATTCATATGGAAACTCCTTTTATAAATAAATTATACGAAAAAGATTTTTTTTTCTTTTACTTCAAATGCAAATAAAATACTGAATAGACATTTGTTACAATTTTCAAAGGTTTGTTACTAGTTTGTGCTGATGGTGGTATTTTGTAAACTATTTTTATCTGTTGCGTAATTTTGCTATCCTTAACCAATCCAGTACGTTTATCCAAAACCAAAGAGCCATTCTGTTTACCAGTTAATTCCGTCAAATCTTGATTAAACTCTCTTAACTTCTCTTTATTAAACTGAATGGCTGAAGTAAGGTCCACCAGAAGCGTATCGTTTCTTAAAGAATTTAATGTAAACGTATTTATTATATGAGATGGTATAGGCTCTGTGGGAAATAAATGAATCTCCCAACTACTTCCAGTAGTAACAGGTTGCTCTGGATAAACATTAAAAATTTTTTCGAAAGACTTTTTTAATTCGTTTTGATTGAAGAAACTTCCGACTATCTGAGAAAGCATAGATTTATCAATTCCCTTAAATTCCTTTAATTTCAACATTTGACTAATTACTGAATTTATTAAAGAATCCACTCCAAGAAGAGATATATTCTTTCCTTTTTTATCCACTATCAATTTAAACTCCTTATCAATCAAATTTCCGTAAAAAATATCCAGAGGAGTTTCGTTTTTCGACCTAAGCTGAGTATTTACATCGACAGTGAATAATTGTGAACTAATATTTTGTTGTATTGTTTTAAATTTCACAGAAAAAAGGAAATTTCCGAAAGTATCCTTTTCTTTTGGTTGAAGTACATATACAATTTTCTGAAAATGGTTGGTAATAGCATTCAAGGTGTCAATTTTTTGTGTAATTTTTTGTTCCAATCGACTTTCAAAGTGATACTCTTTTCCAAGTTCAGGGTTTAACTCAAGAAGGAATTTATTTGAGGTTTGCTGTTCAACGTATCCTATTGAATCAGAAGGGTTTGAGCCTCGTCTCTCATCAGCAATTTTTTTGGGTTCGCAAGAAAAAATAAAAAAAACAAACAGGAATAATAAAAAAAATCTCGACATTTAAATCTCCAAAATAACAAAATTAACTACTAATTCGTTTTAAATATTTGGTAGAATTCAAAAATTGTGACAAATGCCTTTCTTTAAACTTTTTTCTAACTACAGCCCTGCGGGGGACCAACCCAAAGCAATAAAGGAATTGGTTGATGGGGTAAATTCCGGAATAAAGCATCAAGTTCTTCTCGGAGTTACTGGTTCTGGTAAAACATTTACTATTTCGAATGTAATTGAACAAGTACAAAGACCAGTTTTAGTAATTTCACCGAACAAAACACTTGCAGCACAACTTTATAGCGAGTTCAAGTCATTTTTCCCCGAAAATGCTGTTGAGTATTTCATATCATACTATGACTACTATCAACCCGAAGCTTATATTCCACAAACAGATACATACATTGAAAAAGATTTTTCAATAAACGAAGAAATTGATAGGTTGAGAATTCGGGCAACAAGCAGACTGGTCGAAGGTAGACGCGATGTAATAATCGTTGCTTCAGTTAGTTGTATTTATAGTATAGGCTCAAAAGAACAATTCGAGCAGTTCCTATTCCCAATACATAAAGGAATGCAAATTAGCAGAAAAGCCCTTATGAACAAATTAATATATCTTTATTACAATAGAAACGATTTGGATTTTAAAAGAGGTTGTTTTCGGGCTCGTGGCGACACAATTGATTTAATACCTCCTTATGAATATGACGTTGCCATTCGTATAGAGCTTTTTGGAGATGAAATAGATAATATTTCATTAATTAATCCGACAAGCGGTAAAATTTTAAAAACATTTGAGGAATATACAATCTATCCTGCTAAGCTTTTTGTTACAACTGAAAGCAGACTGCAAAGAGCAATTGTAGCTATTCAAAATGAGCTTGTAGAAAGACTACGAGAACTACGCTCGCAAGGGAAACTCTTGGAAGCACAAAGACTCGAGCAGAGGACACTTTTCGACATAGAAATGATGAAAGAAATTGGTTATTGCTCTGGAATAGAAAATTATTCAATGCATCTTTCGGGCAGAAACTTCGGAGACACACCAGAAACCATAATCCACTATTTTCCCAAGGATTTTTTAACAATAATTGACGAAAGCCACGTGACAATTCCACAGTTAAGAGGCATGTATAATGGGGACCGCTCCAGAAAACAAACACTTGTAGACTTTGGTTTCCGACTACCATCAGCTTTAGAAAATAGACCTCTGAAATTCGAAGAATTTGAGCAACTCGTTAACCAAGTTATTTACGTGAGTGCTACCCCAGGACCCTACGAGCTTGAAAAAACTGGCGGTGTTGTAGTCGAGCAAATCATTCGACCAACCGGTTTAGTCGACCCCGAAGTTTCAATTCGACCAATCAAAAACCAAGTCGACGATTTAATAAATGAAATAAGAAAAAGAGTTCGAAGTGGTCATCGAACACTTGTCACAACATTAACTAAACGAATGGCAGAAGACCTTGCCGAATATTTAAATCAGCTTAATATAAAAGTGGCGTATATTCATTCAGACATTGATGCACTGGAAAGAGTAGAAATAATAAGGGACCTTCGCCTGGGGAATTACGATGTACTCGTCGGTGTCAATCTACTGCGCGAAGGATTGGACTTGCCCGAGGTTTCTCTCGTTGCAATTCTTGATGCCGACAAGGAAGGATTTCTCCGAAGCGAAAGGTCTTTGCTACAAATCGCAGGTAGAACCGCAAGAAACATCGATGGTCTTGTTATTCTTTATGCAGATAAAATTACAAATTCAATTAAAAATTTCGTTGAAGAGACAAACAGACGGCGTAAAATCCAACTTGAATTCAACCGAAAACATAACATCAATCCGCAAACAGTTTACAAAACATTAGAAGAGATTCTTAATTCAACTTCTATTGCAGATATACAACAACTTCGACAAAATCGAAAAGTACAGAAATACGTGCATAGTCAATCGAACTTTGCTGAACCTCTTGTTAAATACTTAAACGAAAAGCAAAAAGAAGAACTTTTGGAGCAACTCTTCAAGGAAATGAAAGAAGCTGCAAGAAATTTAGATTTCGAGCGTGCAGCTGAAATACGTGATGAAATTGCAAGATTGAAAGGTGATTTGAATTTCTCCCCAAAAGGCAAGAAAAAATTAATGAACTAATCTTAGAATAAATCTTCCATCACAATTATCCCAATCTTTAACTATTAATAAATTTTAAGATTGTTTTAATTGTGAATTTATTTTCACAAGTATATCTTGCATTTTGTTTATAATATTCAACATTAAAGCAGAAAGATGAGGAAATTTATAATTGCTTTTTTGGTGCTATTTCTCGTTAGCATCTTAATTAATACTACATTAGCTTACGGTACAAATGATAGGCAGAATAAAAAGCATCTTAGTACAAAAATATTCCGGAAGTCAAATGTAATTGAATCATTAAAAAAATTAAAACTCTATCTCCTTGGTTATAATAACATTTCTTTCGAACTTATTCATAATACAACAAGCTTTGATTTTTTGGATGCAAAATCAATATTTTCAAATGAAATTTATAAAACCAAACTTTTAACCACTATTCTACAATGGCTTGGAACTCCATACAAGATGGGTGGTTCGACAAAGAAAGGGATTGACTGCTCCAATTTTGTTGCTCAAATTTTTCGCCAGACTTTTGGAATTAATTTCCCCGCAAACGCCGAAACCCAATCTCGGCTGTTCAACCCCATCAACGAATTAAAGGAACTTTCCTTTGGAGACTTAATATTTTTCACAGGACGAAATAAAAAGTCCATGAGAATCGGTCACGTTGGTATATACCTTGGAAATGGTGTTTTTGCACATTCCTCCACAGGTAAGGGTGTTATAATCACTCACATTTCCGAAGGCTATTACAGCGAAAGATTTCGCTTCGGAGGTAGGCTATCATCGGATATCTTAAACATTGTTCTCAAATAATCTGCATTTATCAATCGTTATCCAGTAATCGACTCATTCAATTTTACTTACCTAATTAACAATCGAATACAAAATCTTGGTTGAAACTTCATTCTTTTTTTATTAAACACTTCAACATATTTTTCTTTACAAAAAAGTATCTAAAATCGACCATTCATTATGGAAACAAACTAATCAAACAGTATCCCAGACAAGTTAAATAATTTGGACCATTTTTAAAGGAATTTTCAAAATAAAAAGGGCACTCATTTATGAGTGCCCATTATTGAGAAAGCAAGCTAAGCTATTTATTAATTATCATCTGTCTTGTAAGTCTCTTTCCGCAAAACTCAAGAGTGTAGGCATACACACCACTCGCCAAATTCAACTTTTCGACGTCCACGAGCACAGAGTGATAGCCAGCAACGACATCTGCGTTTAGTAACTCAATGCTTATATCACCAAGCAAATTGCTAATTGTGACTCGCACTCTCCCATTATTGGGGATGAAGAAATCAACTTTAGAAATACCGCTAAATGGATTTGGCTTGTTCTGATATAATTCTAAGGAACCCATTTCCCCAGGAACTTCGAGTATAGTTTTGAATGTGACTGTAACAACACATTCTTTACTCCAAACCTCACCACACTGGTTGTAAACTTTAACTTTATAGGTTCCAGCATCTTCAGACTTGGCAGAGGTTATTTCAAATGTAGGTTCGGTTACATTTAACTCCTGGTCATCTTTGTACCACTGATAATTCAAGTTGTCGCCAGTGGCACCGATTGCGAGGACAATGGGTTGTCCAGTATTCACCTGATAAGTTGCTGGCAAATCGTTCACAATTAATGGCTTAGAGAATACTGCAAGAGTTGCTGGTCCAACAGTTTGCTCGTCGAAGCCTTCGATAGTAATCGTCACTGAGTACAAACCTGCATCCGTCGCATCAATGTTTGATATAGTTAGACTTGAAGTGTTAACGCCTGAATATTTGCCACCTTCTTGCAGAGCTACACCATTGAACTTCCACTGGTACTTAAGGTCGAAGCCAGGGACTGTCGACGAGGCATTTACAGTAAAGGTAACGTCTTCACCTTCGCAAGCTTGCTGGTCGGCTAATTGCTGAGCAATTATTCTTGGCTTTTCAACTAATGAGATTGGTTCGGAGGTATCGGCACCACACAACCCCTCGACGATTACATAATAATTCGAACCAAAATCGGCTGGTCGAATATCTCGTATGGTCATAATTGATGA
Organism: Candidatus Kapaibacterium sp.; assembly: GCA_937927515.1. Lineage (GTDB taxonomy): Bacteria > Bacteroidota > Ignavibacteria > Kapaibacteriales > UBA2268 > Naka2016. The sequence continues at coordinate 118,821 of CALBDO010000003.1, forward strand.
CTTAGTACCTGCTATTCTATCATTATCAACCAATGGTGTAGTTCCACGATACCACCTAATCTTTGGCTGCAATAATGGATTATCTTGAGCAGTGAAATGCACATCAATTTCAAAGGTTGCAACCGAGCCAGTTGTTGTGTAAATAACCTTTGGCTGACGTGTAATTTTTGTTGGTTCGACAGCATACAACAATGTTGGTTGAGTCCAAACTGGTTCGGCTTCGCCGTTTCCAGAAATCTTGCAAGTGTAGACACCTCCCATATTGAATGTTAAAGGTGGAAGTGGATAAATTGCCTCGGTTGCTCCGGGTATTTCAACATTATTGAAGTACCATTGATAAGACAATGTACCACCAAAATCAATTTCTGCAACAACAGAGAAATAATTATCGGTCGAGCCAACGCAATTGATTACCTCTTTCGGCTGACTTAAAATTCGAATAGAAGGATTCAAGGTATTGACACCAATGTAATAAGCCTTGTTTCTTTGATTTCCATCAATGTCAAATTTTTCAATTTCGTCCGAAAGCGGACCTAACTCAACTAATGGATAAGTGTAATATAGTTCTCTTTTAATTTTAGCAATTCTCGGATTGTCATCCGAAAGGAATTCAGCACTCACGGAAACAGAGTTGAAATCTAAGTTAGTAATGGCTTTCCAGGTCGCTAAGTTTGGTATATTACCAAATATACCAGATACTAATACAGACCCTGCGGTATAGATATTGTTTTCATCACTGATTAGACCAACCGGAGGCGTACCCCAAACTTGAATAGCATTGCCTGTACCCTTGTTGTAAATCATGTTTCTCTTGAAGTAGTTTCCATTTCCGAGGCTATTCAAATAGATAATTGGACCGCTAGTATTGCCAACAAAGGAATTGTACACAAACTTGGACATTGTTATTCTATCCAAATAAGAAGCACCAGAGTTCAAGGTTGTTACTATGTTGTTAGCAACGATTGCCGAGGTGGAAGCCAAACGCATTCCGTAATTGCCACCACTCAATTTAATGTAATTTTTATAAATCTTAGCGTTTTGTGAGTTTTCGGAGTAAATACCTATAGTGTTCGAATTTGTAATATAGTTCTTATCTATCATTAGATTTTGGGAACCAGAGTTCAATATTACGATTGCACCCTTTTGATAAGAACCAGTAGAACTCAATGTAAACTGATTTTCGCTAATGTTTGCAGATGCGAAGTTGTTCACAAATATTCCATTGGTGTTAGTTCCCATTAGGGTATTACCAGTGATAGTCACAGCATTAATACCATTTGAAACTGAAATTCCAGCCTGGGGATTGTTTATAGCAGTGGTGCTTGCTGGACCAATTCCGCTAATTCTATTCCCAGAAATTGAATTTCCGCTTACCAGCGGTGATGGAAGATTCTCTTCTTTATCTAAGCCTAGAATTACAAAGTTTCCCGAATTGATATAAATACCGTAGACCAAATTTAAGCCAGAGATTGTATTGTTATCAATAGTATAATTGGAAACTCCTTCGAGAAATGCTCCATACAAATTTTGTCCAACGAAGATGTTGTTTGTAATGTTCAAATTTACAGAGTTAACACCAGTTGGAGTTAATAAGTATATGCCTGTAGAGCCATACCTTAAAGTTGTATTATTAATTTTTAGGTTGTCTAACCTACTATTGTCAGAAAGAATTAGGGCAAAATTTAGATTCTTTAGTGGATTTTGGCAACCAATAATGGTACAATTTTCTATCGTCAAGCCATTAATATTACCAGATAGTTTAATCACATTGCCCCACGTGCAACTATTGTTTCTAATGATTAAATTTCTAAATACGACTCCACCCAAACGGTCGATTCTAAACACATAATTATCATTTGGTCCAGAGGGGGTATATTCGATAATTACATCATCGTTTCTTCCGGTGAAAGACTCGAATGTAATTGGAAACTGCCGATAACCAACTGGCTGCAACAAAACACCACCCTGGTAAGTCCCTGGTCTAAGTTTTATTGTAACTGGACCAGCAATACCCCAATAAGCTATATAATTGGTAAACTCGTCAAGTGAATTGAAATCTGGATTACGACCACCAATTGTGTACGTACCTCCAGCAAGTGCTTTGTAAACAACAACTGTCCTTTCATCATTATCAGGGTTATCGTCTGGATATCCATTGGGATATTGTGTTGCTGCTTTTATATAGAATGGTAAATTGGCGGTGCCAAAATCATAAGTACCAACGGCTACATCAATTGAGTCCTGAGCAGCAAGGTATCCATTCCAGTCGTACGAAGTTTGCTGAACACCATTTACCCACCAATTAATTCTAACGTAAGTCAAAGGTTTTGGAGCGTAATTCTTAATTCTCAACTTAACTACATTAACACCGGGTTCAATTGGCAGCATTCCATCAGCATTTAAAAATCCAGCATCGTTAAGAATTGGTGCAACTTGTTTTGTAAATGCGTCGTTGGTTGGGTCTTTATCGGGCAGAGTATTGGCAATTGGGTCAGGTCCTTTGGGGTCGGTCGTCCAAACTTTAATTGTGAAGGGATTCCAAGGTGCTCGTGGAACAAATAGGAAGTTTGGATGAATGACAACCTCCTCGGTAGCACTAGTATCAAGGTTACCAGTCCAATAGTATGGTGTTTGTTCCACTCCATCAATGGACCAACGAATCGTCACACTTGTAAGTCTAAAGAATTTACCAAAGTTCTTCAATACAGCCTTTACTTGTTGCGGTTCATATGAATTGAATTTATCTACTGGACTTGTAATATTTACAATTCCAGCATCATTTTGCTTAATATCGCCCTGGAATTTGACCAAAAAAGCTTCTGGCGTACCACTATATGAATACTGATGACCATTTGTGGTTGCTATTTGGTCAATATCGGTTGAATATGTATAACCACCGATAAATGGATTTCCCTGGCCATCAACTTTTACACAATTATAATAAACATAGTCGGAGTTGTTACCACCATAATATGTCCCCCATTTTCTTGTTCTTCCATCAGGGGATAACATTGCGAGCCAACCGTCGGGGGTTGTACTTAAGTAAGTTTTAAATCCATCTGGAGAGGCTATACCACTTGAGGAATAAGTAATCCCCCCAACATAAACGTTGCCGCTTCCGTCTGCAGCAATTCCATAACCATAATCTGTACTTGGACCACCATAGTAAGTACCCCACTGGCGGACGCCACTGGTATTAAACTTAACCACATAGGCATCTGGTGTGGTGCTTAAAACTGTTTGGTACGTTCCAGAGGTAACAATGTAATCAGAAGAATAAGTCATTCCGGTAAAATAAACATTGCCGTTTTGGTCGGCATACAAACTGTAAAGATAATCTGTGCTCGAACCACCATAATAAGTGCCCCATTGGCGGACTCCATTAGTATTAAACTTGACAAGAAATGCATCAGGAGTAACCACATACATTGTTTGATGAGCACCAGATGTAGCTATATTTGTTGAAGAATAAGTAAAACCTCCGATGTATACATTCCCACTACCATCGCAAGCCACAGAAAAACAATAATCGGAACTATTCCCTCCATAATATGTACCCCATTGGCGTACGCCATTCGTGTTGAACTTGACTAAGAAAGCATCTGGTGTAGTACTTATAGTTGTTTGGTGTCCATTGGAAGTTGCAATATTATCGGTCGAATATGTATAATATCCAGCGAGATAGGAATTACCATTAGCATCAGCAGCACAGGAATAACATATGTCAGTATTGTTCCCACCATAGTAAGTACCCCACTGGCGAACTCCATATGCATCAAACTTCACAAGGAAGCAATCTGGAGTGGTACTTATGATAGTTTGATGTCCATTACTCGATGCTATCACGTTTGAGGAATATGTGTAACCACCGAAATAAACATTTCCGTAACTATCTGCTCCAATACCATAACCATAGTCTGAACTACTTCCACCATAATATGTTCCCCACTGGCGAACCCCATTAGCATTAAATTTAACCAAAAAAGCATCTGGCGTTGTATTCAAAGTGGTTTGGAATGCGCCCGAGGTTGCAATATTATTTGTAGAGTAGGTATAACCAGTTATGTACGAGTTACCATTAGCATCGGCGTGAATACCGTAGCCAATTTCAGTGCTACTACCACCATAATAAGTACCCCACAATCTTGTTGGTGGGTCGATAATCAAGGGTTTAGAAGCATCATAATTTTCTACATAAAATGTTATAACATCATTGGAATTTTTAACGAACTTGCTTGTAACATAATTTGCTGCAGTTGGTTGTTCACGGGAATTGATGTAAGAGTCAAGATTTGGGATTTGGTAAGCAATAGGAGGTGCTTGCTCGATGGTTCCTAAGGGTGTGGAGACGCGCAGGGTACCATTATCAGTTATTTCGATAGCAGAAGCACCAGCAAATTTAAAAGCAATTTTACTTGGGTCTGCACCAGGCTTCAAGACAAAATCGTATTGAAACTTATTTTCCCTATTTCCATAAAGAACGAAATCTATACCGGGATAGACATCCTCCATAAGTATTGTCGCATATCTGCGGACAAAAGTTATACCATCGGGACAATGTGGAAGATAATAATTATCGTAGTCTGGTTGAATTTCCTTTGGAATAAACACTGGATTTAAATTCGCTCCGAGTAATTGCATATCTACACGATATATATCGAAAGTAGCAGAGATATCGCCGAGTGGTTCAGTTCCCTTGTCGATGCCAAAAGGCTTGTCCAATTTCTCGTTCCGGGCATCAATGGATTCGGGTCTTTGTTTGATAAAGGTAAAGCTAATAGTATTGTTTTTGACGACGATGGTACCAAAATCAACTTGTGCGACGAACTGAACATCTTTATTCACATTTCCGAACTGGTCGACAATTTGACCTTTGTTCTCGATAAAGATAATGCTTTTGCGAGCAAGAAATTCACTTGGAGTTGGCGTCGAAAATACTGTTGAGGAAAGAAAAGAAATTAAGAAAGCAAACAAAAATAATTTTTTCATAGTGCAACCCCTATACAATTATAAAACATACAACTTTTTTTCATTAAATATAAAAAAGCAAGTAGTAAATTAATAAAAATTTTTTAAAAAATCAAATATAAATTTTTTTTCATTTGACTGGCGTTTCTATAATAATATGCACAGTTCGGCAATAACTCCTCCCTTGCGGCAGCGAGTTGTCATATAGCAAAATTTCATTCCCAACTGGATTTAGTACAACTTGTGAGTCGGGCAGTTGTAGGAAATTTTTCACTGCAAGACACCTTCGTAAAGCTAAATCTTTGTTGTACGATACTTCTCCAATTTTATCGGTAAAACCAGAAATGGTAACTTTCGAATTTGGTGCTATTTTGCTTTTTATCTGGTTTAGAATTGGGATGTGTTGTGGCAGTAAATCTGCTTTGTCGAAGTCAAATACAATCAGAGAAAAGCGTTCGATTTTTTTATCGCCAAGCAATTCCTCTCTTTTTCTCTTTATTGTCCTTTGTTCGATTTTTACACTAACCTTTGATATACTTCGCTGGTCTAAAATATCCTCGGCGATAAAATTTATCAAGATTGGCTCTTCTAACTTTGGAATAGGTTCCTCTTCAACGCTCCAAAGTATTTTCTCAGGTAAATCGATTCCAGAGTAAGTCCGCAAATTTGTCCCGCTCTGTTCGATTGTCAAGTTCCATCCTTTTAAACTTGCATCAGAATGAATTTCTGGTAAAATCTCGACGAAGGGTGGATTGGCGACTTTCTCAATCTTTGAAAGTCTTACAGGACCAGTAATTTTGCCACTCTTTGAAAAAATCTCTACTCTTTGATTTTCTTCAATACCTTCTGGAATAGATGGATTTGTCATTTTTTCCGGAAGATTTCTAAACTTAACATCAATTCGTTCGGGCTCTATACCCCAGGTCTCAACAAGATATTCCTTCACAGCTAAGGCACGTTTTTGAGACAATTCAAGATTATTCAATTCAACGCCAATGTTGCTATTGCAACCAGTAAGGACAATCGATTCTTTGGGATTTTGCTTAAGCCTCTTAGCAATAATATTAAGCAGGTTCTCATATATTTTCAATGTATTCCACGGAAGGAAGCTTTCGTCGAATCCATCTGTTGTAGACTTATCAATTAAATTGACCGATGAGCTTTCCAAGCTCCATTCTCCAGTTGGAAAATAAATGTATGGTAAAAGAGGGAACATCTCTTCAGTTTCAAACTCTTCGATTACCAATACTGGATTATTTTGAACTTCTCCTTGTTTTGACTTTCCAACGACCTTGAGTTTGGTCTCCAATTGTGAAATCTTTGGGACCTCTGTTCGATATTTTTCACGTACGAAAGTTTTGTATATATACCCGTCAGATACTTTTTCTTTAATCGTTTTTTCGAGAACAGTTTCCTCAAGATAAGTTCGTTCGGATTTTAACCCAAAAACGGCTATTCGTAATGTATCACGAACGAGCATCGTATCATAATAATAATGAACTTCGGGGGGGGAATATATTGGAAATCTAGCAGAAATTCCAATATCTAAATGCGATATTTTCCAATTTTCATTAGTAAGATTTTGAAATGGAATGAGGAAGCGTAATTGTGGTGAAATCCAAGCAGCATCGAAAAGTTGTATATCATAAGACAAACCCAAACTTGGGCGGACTAAAAATTTTTTAACATTAGGTATTTCCAAGTTCAGATTAACGTTTCGTTCTTTCTCCCCATTAACAAATACAACACTATTCGGTGAAATTATAACTTCCTTTTGGTCTACCTTGGTCAAAAATAAATTTGAAAAATTTAGTCCGAAAGTCAGCCACAATCTACCAAAGATTTTATACATTAAAACAGGTTCAACGTATAAACCAATTAACTTGGGAGCTAAAAAATGCTGGACAGTAACCGGTAAAAGCACTATTTGGCTAACATCTTCCTCATATTTTACTGGTGTATTGCCGATAAACTCATTTTCTTTAAAAGTTACCCCCTCAGAGTTTAATCCACCAATTAATCGCAAAGCAAACTTCTCGGAAAGTTCCTTTTGAGCTAACAAAGAAATGTTCCAACCCAAGCCAAGAGTATTAGTATAGCGGGGACAACAGTTTGGTATATTTTGCAACTTGTTAAAATCCGCAAAGTGAATATTAAACCCTAAATCAACTTCACCACCGATATAAAATATAGGCTTTTTGATTTCATTAGAATAAATGGCAACTTCTGGTAAAAACATTAACAACAATAAAAAACAAATATTTCTCATCATTTTACATGAATTAGTTTAAACAAATGGATTTCTGTATGATTGAAAATTTGCAAAAGTAAAAGCGTAGAGCCGTATTCAACATTTTGTATTAAAACTTCTCTTCGATTTAAACCATCAGAATAGACCATCTCTTCGAAAAGTACTTTACCCAATAGATTTGTTAAGCGAACTACATAACTTTTAGGCTCGGTTAATTCAAATTTTATAATTATTCCTCTTTCGTCATTAATAACATTTATCAAACTTGATGTTGTTGGTCTAACTAATCGTTTGCCTCCCTCGGTACAAACCATAATTGCAATGGAACCAGAGTCCAAAATTGTATTTTTAACTAATCCCACCGGCAACCAAAAAGGTTCGTAAATGTTAACTGTAGAAAAATCCGTATCCGAAATCAAAGGTATTCCGATAATACTTGTTAACATCTTTTCATTTCCATCAACAACTAAAGAATCAAAATCCAAAATGAGTTCTCGAATGCCACCACTAATTTTTTGAGAGAGAATTTTTCCTTTAGATAAAGAAGTTGGGTGAAAAACATTCCAAATAAAGGACACTTTAAGTTGCAATTGATTAACTGTAAGTGATTTCTCCTTGTCCAAGAGACTAATGTAAATTGGTAAAGTGCCAACTTCATCTTTTGGATTTAATTGTACATCGCCAGCACGGATAATTACATCCTGTGGTGGAACTCCAATTCCCTTTAAAACCAGCTTAATGGAATCAGAACATTCTGGATAGTTTACTACTGCAATCAAAGTATCATAAACTGGACCTTCGCTATTTGGTATAAAGTATACAGAAAATTCTTGTTTAGAATTTGCTAAAACAAGTAGATTATTTGGCAAACTCGTAGAAAATATGTTGGAGCTTGAAACAAAGAAATGCTCAGAGATGGTTGCCTGCATACCAAAGTTGACAATTCTTGTTACAATTTCCTTTGTTAACCCAATGGGCACAAAGCCAAAGTCTATTTCGGGAACTTCAAATTTTATAAATCTCCTTGGATTTGCTCTTAACAATATAGTGGCTTGCTCTGTAGTATTATTAATGAATATAAATAATTTTAAAAATGCGGTGTACACTCGTTCGGAATCTGCATCTTCAAAAATTATGGTAAATTTTCCAATAGTATCAATTGTTTTGGGGAATTTATCAAGAATCTTAAAATTGATAGCATCTTGTCCAAAGATTTTGGCAGAATCTACTCTAAAAGGAATCGTGCCAAGATTGGTTATGCTAAAAATTAATGTATCTAATCCACATATGACAACGTCTCCAAAGTCGAGAGTATCTGTAACAAAAAAGTTACCAGATACAGCATTACCCTTTAGATATACCCACTGAGTATCCGGGCAAGGTTGGTAATAAACTATCCGCATAGAGTCGAAGATTTCGCCTTCTTGGTCCGGTCGAAAAGTAAAAACAATCTCGACAGAATCGTTAGGTCGAATAATTGCAACGTTGGGGTTGGGTTCAAAGACTAATTTATTACCTTCGAAATCCCTAATTCTTTGGGGCTCAGGATATAAACCATTGTTAATAAGCTTCAACTTTTGTGTTTTAAAATCACCTATCTGACAAGTTCCAAAGTCTATTGTATCTGGTACTAAATCTACATTTAAATTTTCTTGGATTGCGGATAACTTTATCTGAATTTGTGGATTATTTACATCATTACTTTCAATCAATAACACAGCTGTTTTCAAACCAGAGGGTGCACCACGAACACCCACGAACTTAACAGCACAACTATCAATAGCGCCAGGTGGAATAAAACTTTGAGAAAAAGAATTTGATAGAAAGAAATGTTCCGGACTGTAGGATTGTAAAATTTCTACCTTTTTAATTTTTAAATCTGTGCTACCTTTGTTTGAAACGTAAATTATAGTATCCTTTGATTTACAATATGGTAGTAATCCAAAGAAAACAGAATCTACATTGGCAAATATCTTTGCATTAGTACCAAAACCCCTCAGCTCGAAGCGAATTGTGTCTGGACAATCATTGACTGAGTTGGAAAAAAATTCAACAAAGTGTGTAAACTCGCCCTCCTTATCTGGTGTAAACTCATAGACAAGCCTCAAAGTGTCGCCCGGCCGAAGATAAGTAGGAATTTCGGGAACACTGCCTAAAAATCTAAAATTTGGTGCGCTCGGAGGCTCTTTATCGAAATAAGTTGTCCCACTGCCATTATTAACAATAACAACAGTTGTTGTATCGGACTCACCAATAGAAACAAAACCAAAATATGTTCCAGTTAAAACTACTGAGTTACTTTTTACAACATTATAAATAATTACAATAGTATCTTTATGTTCACATTTGTCAAAATAATAAACTAAAGTTAAAACATATTTCCCCTCAGCAGTGGGCGTTAAAATCACATTATTCTCAACACCATGTTGCTCTTCAATTATTGTATTCAATGGAATAAGTGGTTGTATGTTTCGAGACCAATTAGCTTCAAAATCAATTAATTTTATGGGAGAGTTGCTTTTATTCTGAAGATAGAATATTAGTTCAAAAGTATCTCCTACACAAATCTCTCCAAGATTAATCGTATCAACTTTTGTGTTTTTATAAACAAATTCAGTGCTGGTGTAAATGTTATTGTAAGTAATATACAACACCTTTTTTAACTCGGGACAGTCAACAGGATAGACTATCAAAGAATCTATAAAACGACCGTAAAAATTAGGCTTCAGTGCTAAATTTATTGTATCTTCGAAATTTGGATTAAGATAAGATTCCGAACTACCTAAACTGAAATTAGAGCTATTAAATTTATAATAAAAATTTATTGGGAACTGACTCTGATTAATAAGTAAGAAAGTAGTATCAAGCTTCAAATTGTTGCATATATCGCCTAAGTTTATTGTATCAATAGTTCTACTTTTGTCGATTGCATAAAAATCAAACGAATAAGGTAATAATTGTAATCTGACAATTATGCTCCAAGGATTGGAACTCCACTCATCGTCGGAATGCTCAATCAAAAGTGTATCGACGAGATATTTCTCCGAGATGGTTTTGTTGGCAACGAAACGAATGAAAAATTTAACCGAATCATTGGGTAACAAAACAATATCGTTTTGTGGTGCCACAATTTCAAAGCCAAAACTATTTTTGAATCTTGCTCTGGAAAATTTGACCGTCAAATTTCCATCACCGATGTTCTTAACGATTCCAGAGTCAAATACTACATTTCCTGGGCAATTATAAGCAACGAGAGAAAATTCTCGTGTTGCTAAACAAATACCCTGGGGAATTCTACGCAAAGTATTCATTGCTGCTTGAGAAAGCAAGAACCTTGGTTGATATTTAAAAGTATCAACATCATAATTATTCAAATCTTGAACAGCACATAGGTAGAAAATTTTACTGCTATCGGGTAAAATTATCTCGGTACTCCACTTATCTTGCCCAGGGAAACCAGTTACATTTTTTAATAATTGCCAATCGCTAAATTCTGATTTTATGTATATTCCAATTACGTCAGAGCTTGGATTCTTGCTACCTGTTATTGTAAATTTTCTCTTGACATAAGTTGTAGTATCGGTGGACAAACCAACATAAACAGGTGGATTGCTATGAGAAAATGAAATTGTACTGAAATCAGGCGCATCTAATCGAAAGTATCCAGCTCCTCCTCCATTACCTCCAAGAGCACTCAGAGACAACCCTTGGGCTACTTCCTTGGCACAAACCGAGATTGAACCACCAGAACCACCACCCCCTGCACCATAACTGCTTTGACCACCATTTGCACCGTTTGCAATAATAGATAAATTTTCCACCCTTTTACCAAAAATCCTTATTGCGCCACCACCGCCGCCCCCACTTCCAGAGCAAACATTTAAACCACTTGGATTACCACTAGCTCCGCCACTACCGCCGGCTACGGGAATTATCATCGGATTCCCGTGAATTTTCCCTCCATTATTATAGTTCGAAGGTTCACTTCGACCATCTGTAGCATATCCACCAGAACCACCCATTCGATTATTAATCGAGCCAGTTCCACCACCATATCCGCCTGATACATTCCAATTGCTTTGGTCACCAGAGCCAACACCGGATTTGCCAAATGGGTGTCCCGTACCACCACCCGAGGCCTCCCAGCCACCAGGATTCACTGCCGGTGGTACACCATTCAAACTTCGACCAGAGTCGCCAGTACCACAACCCAAGCTTTTGTAGGCACCACTGCCACTTAGAAAATAATTCACCCCACCTTTACCACCGCTTGTAAAACCATTCCCACCGTCCTCGCCAGGATTTCCCGTTATGTTATCGCAGAATCTTCCACCACCACCGCCACCTCCAGGTCCAGCATTTTGTAGGCGCCCAGTACCAGCACTGACATTTATCTTGGTACTTGTACCAAATCCAGTAACATCACCTGTACTTAGTACGATGAAAGGAAGATAAGTTCGATTTGAAGCAGGAAAGCTTAGAGTATTATCTAAAAAAGCTCTGTATTCCAAACTTCCCAAGTTTAAATTTTCTACAAGAATTGCACCGCTTGGAGAACGACGACCTAATGGTCCAGTTCCAAAAACCTGATTTGTTTGTAGCAAATTGCCAAAATTATAAGGCTTGACTATATAGAAAGTATCTGCATTTGAATAATTTCCATCGACCATTACCCTAAAAGGGACACGAAATTTGCTATCGAGTAAAGTCCAATCAGAACTATTGGGTTCTTCAAAAAAAGGATTTATAAAAAAATAGGTTGACAATAACCTACCATGCCAGGAAACAGAAATAGGACCTACAATGATTTTGGAAGAATCCTCGGGTCTATCAAAAACAATTCTAATTCGACCATTGTTATTGATTAGAAATGTGTCTGGACCAAAATTCCCGTAAGCATCGTGGGGGGAAATAACTTCTATATAAATACCCATGCCAAGATATCCAATATCTGGAATAGTGTACGAAATCCTCGGTGCAAAGGCAAATGAGTAGTTGAAAACAAAATTAAAGATTAAACAAAGTTCAATAAGTTTTGATTTCATTTTCAAAATGTATATGTTAATCTACAAATTTACGAAATTTAGCTAAGCAAGCAACAAAATTTTACAGAAATTGCATTTTGACTTTTAAAAGATGCTTTAAAAATATTTTTCTAAGGAAATTATTATATATTGCACTTTGGTAATGTTGAAAATCGGAGAATATGAGTACTATTAAAAAACTTTTTTGTTTAGATAGTTTTAAAGAATTAAACACAAAAAGCAACTGTAGAAAATACTTAGTCGACAATAAAATAGTCCCATTCGTAAACAGTAAAAATATTTATAAATTTGATGGTTTCTATTCCTATTTTAATTTTTATTTTGTATTTTCGAAAATATAGTGAGGTATCTATGTCGAGACATTTACAAAAATGGACATTGTTTTTAGCAATCATTACTTTAATTATTAGCACTTTTTCTTGCACCGGCCCTGAGGGTCCTGCTGGGCCACCGGGTAAAGACGGTAAAGATGGTTCACCTGGGACTGCTGTCTGTGCAGTTTGCCATGAGTCATCAACATTTTTGCTTTCAAAGAAAATGCAATTTCACAACTCTTTGCACTACCTCGGAGAAACATTTGCTATTGCAAATCGTACACAATGTGCAACTTGCCACACTCATGAAGGATTTCGAGAATCTCTGACAACTAATCTCGATACTGCAATTGCCGCTATTGCGCAACCCACAGGGGTGAATTGCCGTACCTGTCATTATGTTCACACTAAATACGACACTTCCGATTACAATTTAACCTACAAATCACCTGTAAAATTTCGTTATGGCGGTCAAACTGTCGATTTTGGAAATGGAAATCTCTGTGTAAAATGTCACCAAGCTCGTGATGTTGTACCCTTACCAATAGTCGGCGGAGATAGCGTCACAATTTCTAATTTCCGTTGGGGTCCACACTACAGTATGAATGGAAATATACTTGCCGGTCTTGGTGGTTTCGAAATTTCTGGTCCCGTACCTTATCCAAAGAAAAATCCTCATAAAGAATTGATACAGGATGGGTGTATAACATGCCATATGGCTAAACCCTACGGAACTTTCGCTGGCGGCCATTCATTTAAGATGACTTATGAGTCTGGCGGTGTGGAAGTTCCACATGTTGCTTCCTGTGCTCAGTCGGATTGTCATGCTGGTACAACCAATTTCGACATTGATGGAAAAGTTACTGAAATTAAAAATCTTCTCGCCGAACTTCGTCAAAAACTTATCGATAAGGGCTTACTCGATGTCTCCCGCAATACTGATGGTAAAAACGTACTCAACGAGTATATTCTTCTCCCGGGAAACAGACCTAAGAAGTTTTCTGCGCTCGAAGCTGGTGCAGTTTTGAACTACTTACTTGTTGCCAAAGACCGAAGTTACGGTGTCCATAATTATAAATATGCAAAGGCCTTACTAAAAAATACTATTGAAGCATTGAATTAAAATTCTGTTTAGTTATGAAAGCAAAAAATTTATTCATTATACTTTTGATACTAATTTGGGGGCACGAGCTTAGCACTCGCCCCCAATACTCAATCCTACAAACATACGGCACTAAATGTAGTGCCTGCCACGTAAATGTCCAAGGTGGTGGTGTTCGTTCGATTGGTGGTTGGTTATCTCGAAAAGATATTACCCTATTGAAACCAGAATGGCTTGGTCTGAAAGAGTTTTTCGACAACCTTATTGCTCGAAACTCTTATCTTGATGACAAAATTTTGTTCGGATTTGATATACGTTGGCAATCAGCGCGCTGGCCTTCTGGTCCAACCGGTAGCAAACGAGACAACATGTTAATGCAATTTAATCCATATTTAGTCATACAACCTGTTGATTGGATGCTTTTTGAAGGAACATATAACTTATCATATCAAATTGAAAAGGACAAGAGATATCAGGCACAACAGCCTTATACCTTCAGCATGTATATAAAGCCCTCCGAAAACTTACCATCACTTCGACTGGGATATTTTTTGCCACCAATTGGGCAAAAATGGGATGACCATACAATGTTTGTCCGTTATGCTGTAGCAAGTAGGGGTAGACATCCCGTGGTACCCCATGACTATGCTGAATGGGGAGCTCAAATTGACTATGAAAACATTTCGTGGCTTAGTCTATCTGGTGGAGTCTTCACTGCAAAAAACCTTAACGAATTTAAAGTACCAGCAAGAATTAATGGAAAAGATACAATCGTACCTCTTGTAAAAGACAATTCAATTGGATTTGCTACAAGGGGGATGCTTTCTCCACCTGAATTAATTAAAGGTACAACATCTTATTTTGGGGGAAGTTTTTATTTAAACAATGACTATTATATTTCAAGTGTATTCCTTGGATTTGGATTACCAGATAGGGTATCTTTTATAGCTGAATACGCCAGAACCCAAAAAAAGGACTCGAGGCTATCGCTTTCATTTACTACCGAAATTACATACCAAGTTGCAGAAAGCGTACTTCCCTTTGTTCGTGCTGAACGCTCTATACTTAAAGACAAAAACGAAAATAAGCCTATTTATGCTACAAACCTCGTATTTGGTTCACACATTGTTCTACTTCCATCATTAGACTTGCTTATAGAGTACCGAGTTTTGGACCGTGAACATCTCGAAGGATATTTTTCTCAATGGGCAATCCAAGTCCATTTATATTATTAATAGAACGGAGGTGTTAATGAACAAGAAAAATCAAGAAAAACAATCAACAAGAAGAGAATTTCTTAGATACGTCGGTTCTTTCTTCGCTTCTGGACTAGTGATTTCAGCAACTTACCCCATATTAACTTCTTGTGAAAAAGATGAGAGCTTACCAGCCCCACCTCCGGGTTCAAACATTACAATATTTTTAAAAGACCATCCAGAATTAAACACATTTCCTAGTATCAAAAAATTTACATTTCAAACGCCCGTAAATCTTTCAATCATTGTTAAAAGAAATGCTGAAAAAAAATTCTTAGTTTTCTCAGGTCTTTGCCCGCATCAAGGCGTCGATTTAGAGTTGCCAAAAAGTGCCGATGGCAATCTTCTATGCCCACGCCATAAAGCTGAATTTTCGACATTGGAGTCAACTAAAGGGGAAGTTGTTGCAAACCCACAAGGTGTTAAAGTTGGCGTCTTGCCATTATATCAATCAGAATTTGACTCCGATAGAAATGTGCTAATAATTAAATTGTCTTAAATTATTTATTTGATTTATGTTAAACAAAAAAGGAATTCAAATGAAAGCACTATCAAAATTAACAATCGTATTAGTCTCTTTAATCGCTGTCGTTGCTTTTGTACTTGTTGCTCAGGAAAAAACCTTCGACGAGGAGCTTGCCAAATCTAAGTTTATCGAGGCGAAATGCAACACATGTCATGCCTTTTCCCATTTAGGAATCGAAGCAAAAAATAAATCAGCTAGCAACAAAGCCCCAGACCTTTACAATTACAAAATTGAACACGACAAAGACTTCTTGGTTAAGTACTTGAAAAAAGAAGAGTCTATTAATAATAAAAAGCATCCCGTAGCCTTCAAAGGTAAGGACGAAGACCTGGATTTAATCTTATCATTGCTTTTGTTGCACGGAAAGCATGATGAAAACCACAACAACAACACTGAAAAAGAATAGCCTTTATAAAAATTTCAATTTTTTACGTAAACATTTTGTAAGATTCAAAAGTTTATATCTGAAAATAAATATTAAATATGAATAGATGGGGACCTTGTTTTGCTGGTCCCCTTTTGTTAGATAACAAACAAGGGAAATATGGCAAAACAATTGTTGCAACTTATAATCATACTGATGATTTTGAATGCATTAAACTTGCTTTCTCAAAAAGTAAAGATTGCTGACAACTCACATTGTCTTTCATGTCACGACGACCCTACAATCACAATGACAAAAAATGGTAAAGAAATCTCTCTCGAGGTTAAAAAGCACATTTTCTCTAAGTCTGTGCATTCAAGTTTGAGATGTGAAAAATGCCATGAAGGATTCAATGCAGATGAAATTCCTCATAAAGAAGTCATAACCCCAATTAATTGTCTATCGTGCCATAATACTGCACCAAAATCCCATATATTCCATCCATCAATGCAATTTGCAAATGGAACGGGTGGCAATGATGACATTAATTGTAAAAAATGTCACGGATATCATAATGTACTTTCCCCAAGGAACCCACTTTCTAAGACACATTTTACTCAATCTACCGAATTTTGCGGCTCTTGCCACAAAAAAGAAAAAGAAGAACACTTGAAATCACAACATTTTGTAGAACTAAACAAGAATAATCCCAACGCACCCACTTGCATTTATTGCCACCAAAAACCAATTACCCATAAACACATTTCTGATTTAGTTCAATTGAAATTGAAACAAGAGGAATTATGTTTGAATTGTCATATAAATCAAGAAAATAATGTATTTGCTCGTTCTTTAATCGATTACGATAAAAGTGTGCACGGAAGTGCCATACGAAGAGGAAATAAATTTGCCGCTGTATGCGTCGATTGTCATGGAGTTCACAACCTACAAAAAGCAAACTCCCCACATTCAAGCATCAACCCGACGAAAGTATCAAGCGTATGTGGCAAATGTCACGTAGCAATTACGCAGGAGTATCATTCAAGTGTTCATGGAGTTGAATTATTGAAAGGTAATCCTGATGTACCCGGTTGTACTTATTGCCACGGGGAGCATTCTGTCGGTCCGATGGCTATTGTTGAGGAAAGAATAATCCAGCAAAATCGAATGAATTTCAACACCCTTGTATCGAACAAAATGGTTTTTTGTGTCCGATGCCATACAAATGATACCCTTATGGCAAAGTATAAATTAAGTACGTTAAACAAAGCTCACGATTGGCTTCCTAATTTACAAAGGCATTGGGAAACTGTCCGTTGCGTTGATTGTCATTCCTCTTATGAACCGCCTAATTTATCGCACAATATACTTCCTCGTGATGCAACTGTTAAAAAATGTGAAGAATGTCATTCTAAAAATTCAATTTTAATGACAAAGCTCTACAAGCACGAAAAGGCACTTTCGAGGGAAAAATATGGCTTTATTAATGGCACCATTTTGAGCGATGCCTATGTAATTGGAACGACTAGAAACGTGTATCTTGATTTCATTAGCATTGTTTTCTTTGGAGTTGTGATTGTTTTACTTCTCATACACATTACCCTGAGATGGTATTTTCGCCCAGCAAAATACCCAATTATCGAAGAAAATGAAAAAAATGCAAGTGATTCTTAGCAATATGTTGTTTATCAATCATTCGAGTGAGTATGAAAAAGATTTACCTATATCCTCTCTGGCTTAGATTTTGGCACTGGACAAATGCATTCCTTTTCTTACTTTTAATCATTTCAGGACTCAGTCTACATTACTCCGACCCTAAAAGTGGACTTTTATCTTTTAGAGTTTCGATTATCATTCATAATACATGTGGTATTCTTCTAACATTGAACTATCTATTCTACTTCATAAAAAACATTTTAACAAAAAACTATAAGCATTACTTGCCTAAATTAAAAGGTCTCTTGGATAGAATTTATATACAGCTTCGTTATTATTTGATTGGTATTTTCATTGGGGAACCCCATCCATTCGAGACCTCGCCACAGAACAAGTTTAACCCACTGCAGCAAGTTACTTACTTCCTGATTATGGGTATCTTCGTTCCACTGATTATAATATCTGGCTGGTTGTTGATGTTCCCAGAATTAGCTCCAGACGAGTTCCTTGGTCTCGGTGGTGTTTGGCCAATGGCTCTATTACATACTATTGTGGGATTTATTCTCAGCGTCTTTATGGTTGTCCATATCTATCTTGGAACAACAGGTAAATCTGTGGGCGAGCTTTTTAAGTCTATGATAACTGGTTGGAAACTCTCTTTTACAGAACCTCACGAAGTTTATCTGAAACCTGGGCAACCATACAAAAAAAAGCATCTTCTTCCTGCTGTCTTCTACAATCCGACAACCTTTACTGGAGCTTTGATTTCTATTTTATCGTTTGTTATTATACTTTTTTTGACAATAATCGAGTTCTTCGCCGAAAGTACAAATCCATACCTAGGTATTGTAACGTTCATAGTTTTACCTACCTTTGTAATCTTTGGTTTAGTGCTTGTAATTTTTGGAGCTCTTAAAGAAAATAGAAGATTACTCAGTACGAAGGTAGAAAAAAAGCCACTTCCAATTATCGACTTAAATAATCCAAAGCACCAAATTGCAACAATTGTCTTTTCCATCAGTGGGTTGGTTCTTTTAATAGCAACATCCTTTGGCACTTTTAAAGCTTACGAATACACCGACTCAGACCAGTTCTGCGGTGAGGTTTGCCATAAAGTGATGGAGCCCGAATATACCACATATAAGGAATCTCCTCACTCGCGCGTTGGTTGTGTAAAATGCCATATAGGTCCAGGTGCCGACTGGTTTGTTAAATCTAAACTCTCTGGCACACGACAAGTTTTTGCTACAATTCTCAATAGTTATTCCAAACCAATACCTACACCAGTTGAAAATTTGAGACCATCACAAGAAACTTGTGAACAATGTCATTGGCCCAAACATTTTTATAGTGAAAAAAGAAAAAAATACGATTTCTTTTTGTCCGACGAAACTAATTCTGAATATCAGATTTCAATGCTCATAAAAGTCGGTGGGGGTAGCCCAGAGACTGGAAACAACGATGGAATCCACTGGCATATGTATTTAGCAAATGAAATAACTTATTGGGCTTCCGATAAAAGTAGGCAAATTATTCCCTGGGTTAAGTCCCGTTCCCTCATAACTGGTGAAGAAAATGTTTACATTGATACTTCATTTAAGTTCGACACTAAAACGAAAACCCCTCCAAAGGAAGAGCTTAGAAAATTCGACTGCATCGATTGTCATAATAGACCCTCGCATACTTTTAAACAACCCAACCAGACTATAAACTTTTACCTTTCTGCCGGAAAAATAGATAAATCGATTCCTTATATAAAAAATATTGGTGTTCAAGTGTTAGAAAACTATGTGCGTTCGAGAAAAACCGCCTTCGAGGATATTAAAAATTATGTTTACGGTTTCTACAAAGAATATTATCCAGATACATTGGTAAATAAAGAGAAAGAAATTGAGAAAGCTGTGCACGTATTTTATCGTATTTACATGGGGAATTACTTTCCAGAAATGAAAGCAAATTGGAAAAACTTCCCGATAAATCTTGGACACCTTTATAGTCCAGGTTGCTTCCGCTGCCACGATGGTAAACATATCAATCCAACCAATGGTAAGGTAATAACCAACGATTGTAACGTTTGTCATATTATTAACTATCAAAAGATTCCTACAGGAGAGGAATTCGTGTCCTCTTCCGGCTTAGAATTCATACACCCTGGTGGAATTGAAAAAATTGCTCAAAAGAAAGAATGTTACATTTGTCATGGACCTCAAAGACAAAAACAAATATTTACGCCCAAAATTTCAACGGCAAAAAATTGATTACTAATTTAGTTTTTACAAAATTTATCTTAAATGAACATCAATGAAGCAATTGAACATTTCATAAAGTATTGTAAAAACGAGAAAACTTTCTCGCAGAATACCATTACTACTTATATTATCTCGCTAAAACAATTTAATAATTTATTGAAAACAGAAGTTGAGAAAGATTTAAATATAAACGAAATTCAATCTATTCACATCAAAAGATTTATCTCATTCCTTCATTATCAAAATTTATCAAAGAAATCGATAAAGTTAAAATTGTCTGCACTAAAGTCGTTTTTCAAATATCTTTTTAAAAATGAGTTCATTCCAACAAACCCAGCCAGCACAATTGTTCTGCCCAAAGTTGAAAAGCAAGTACCCTCGTTTCTTACAAATGATGAAATAAATAAAATACTTGAAACAAGTAGACCAAACGACCCACTTCAAGCCCGAAACATTGCATTAATTGAACTGCTTTATGGAACTGGATTAAGAATTTCCGAAGCCTTACAACTAAAAATTTCAGATATCACTGAAAAAACTGTATCTATAAAGGTTTTCGGGAAAGGGAAAAAAGAGAGAATCGTTCCAATTGGTACAAAAGCCAAAATTGCAATAATAAATTTTTTAAAGGAAAGGAACAAATTGCCTAATAGCAATAAAACAAACAAACTGTTTATTTCAAAATCTGGGAAACCACTCTCATCAGCAGATGCCTATAGAATTGTAAATTCTATTCTTAAAAAACATACATCAGCACCACAGAAGAGTCCACATACATTACGACACACTTTTGCAACTCATCTACTCGACCGAGGGGCAGATATTCGTTCAGTTGGCGAAATGCTTGGACATTCTTCTCTATCATCTACACAAATTTACACACACTTATCAATTCAAAAAATTTTGGAGGAGTACCGCAAATCGCACCCAAAAGCTTAAATTATAAAACGAGGTTTAATTTCCTCTACTCTAACAAATGCAGTTTCGTCTTTTCTGATAATTTCAAGTCTTCGGTATTTCGCAAGCGATTCGCTTATTTCAATCAACTTACCACGAGATTTCAACAATGCGAACCCCTTATCCAAAGGACTTACAGGATTAAGCGATTTTAAGTGTCTAATCATCCCGTCTACATTATCTTTGTTCTTCTGGATATAGCGAACGAAATTTGAATTCAATCTGTCATCAAGGTCGTCTAACAGTTGGTTTGTAAACCTAACTCTATCTTCTGTCTTTTTAAATGCATAAGATTTTATTATAGTTTCAATATTTGCTTTTAAATTATCAATTAATAGTCCTATTTTCTTATTTAATTGCTCTATCAAGGAACGAACCTCATCTTCGAGCATCTCAATGGTCAATGGAGTAGCTAATTCAGCAGCTGCAGTCGGTGTCGGGGCACGCATATCAGCGACAAAGTCCGCAATGGTAAAGTCTGTCTCATGTCCAACAGCTGAAATGATAGGGATTTTCGATTCAAATATTGCACGAGCAACAATTTCCTCATTAAATGCCCATAAATCCTCGAGCGAACCCCCACCACGACCTATTATGATTAAATCAAGTGGCAATTGGTTCAACTCTTTAATTGCTTCGACGATATCATATTTTGCTTCTTCCCCTTGCACAAGGGTTTGCCGAAAAAATATTTTGCACAAAGGATTTCTTCGCTTAAACGTACTTATCATATCTTGTATTGCTGCACCAGTCGGTGATGTAGCGATACCTATGTTTATTGGAAATGTAGGGATAGGTTGTTTAAATTTAGAATCAAACAAACCTTCTTCGCTTAACTTTCTTTTTAAAGCTTCGAATTTTAAATATAAATCACCAATTCCAATTGAAATAATATTAACACAATCAATTTGGTATTGGCCACGCTGCGGAAAAACAGTAATCCAACCAGAAACAATAACTTTCATTCCATCGGTTAGTTCAAAATCAATCTGCTTGCTGCGCCAGAAGACACAATTGATTTGTGCCTCTTCATCTTTTAGAGTAAAATAGCGGTGGCCAGAACTATGTAATTTAAAGTTTGATATTTCACCTTGGACGACAACAAAACCTATCTCCTGCTGCAACAACTCAGAAATTTGACGGGTTAACTCCGAGACAGTTAAAACGTCTTGGAGGTTTAGTTTGTTTTCCATGAAGAAAACCCGGATTAAGAAAAAAGAAAATTAATAAAAAAGGAATTACTATTGCTTACTTTTATTTTTCGAGGAGTTAATCAGTTGGTCGTATCGGACAATACTATTGTCACTATTGACTTCAATTTCAAAATCATTCCATCCAATCTGATTCCAAAAAGAGAAACGATATTTACCAAATGGAAGGGCAATTTCTGCAGGCCTATCGAAGAATTCTCCACAATGCAGAATTAAGCTATCCGATTTGTACACTTTAAACTGATGATATAATTTTCTCGTAATTACATCATCTTTCTCATTTTCAGAATAAGAATACACTAAAACTTTCGCAAATCTACTAGCGGTATCAGTCTCTTTTGAATAAGAAAAAGTATTAAAAAATAAAAAAAGAACTAATAATAGAAGCATCACAATACCAATTAAGAAAATACTAAAATCGCACGTGATTGTTAATTTAATCTAAAATTTTTGTTTGGTTTTAATTAATTTTAAAAATTATTAAATAGATTCGATATAACAAGAGAATATTTGCGAATAGGATTTTCAGATATGCAATTTGAAAGATGTAGGTTCTTTTAGCTTAGATAATTAGGAATTTTAAAGGGTTATGGAATTTCTCGGCCAGTATATCTTTTATGCCAAATTCTTTTCAGTCTTTCCTTTAGCTTTTCTTCGTAACCGTTTTCTGTTGGCTGGTAAAATACAATTTCTTGGAGATTTGATGGGAAATAGTTTTGCTCCACAAAGTTCCCTGGGAAATCGTGGGGATATTTATAATTTAATGAATACCCGAATTGCTCCATTAATTTTGTGGGTGCATTTCTAAGGTGAAGTGGTACATCAAGGTTTGGTTCAGATTTAACTACTTCAAGTGCTTTCATTAGTCCAAGGTAAGAAGCATTAGATTTTGGTGCAGAAGCAAGATAAGTTGTACCTTGAGCAAGATTAATTTGTGCCTCCGGCATACCAACTGCTTGAATAGCGTGGAAAACTGAAACGGCAACTTGCAAAGCCAGCGGGTCTGCGTTTCCGATATCTTCACTGGCGAAAATTATCATTCGTCGAGCAATAAACAACGGGTCTTCTCCAGATTCAATCATTTTTGCTAACCATAATAGCGCAGCGTCTGGGTCCGAGCCACGTAAAGATTTTATAAAAGCTGATATTGTATCGTAATGATAGTCTCCTTTTTTATCGAACTTTTGATATTTTTGTTGAGATGCCTTTACTATAATCGGCTTGTCGATTACAATTCGTTCTTTGCTTTTGTCTGCAAGAAAGAAAGATACTTCCAATAAATTTAAAGTAACTCGGGCATCACCACCAGAAAGAACGTAAAAAATGTCTAAGTCCTCGACCTCAATTTGATACTTCGAAAGTACTCTGTCATGTTTCAAAGCTCTATTTACCAATTCCACAATGTGTTCCTTTTGCAATGGATATAATTTATAAATTTGACACCTCGAAAGTAGAGCAGGAATAATTTCAAACGAAGGATTCTCGGTCGTTGCTCCTATCAAAGTTACAATCCCTTTTTCAACTGCATGCAGCAAGTAATCTTGTTGAGCTTTATTGAATCTATGTATTTCATCGATAAACAATAGAGTTTTTTTATTTCTTTGTGAATTGTATTTAGCTTTTGATATAATTTCTTTTACTTCTTTGACCCCTGCCTCCACAGCCGAAATTCTAATAAAGTCATATTCCCCTACTTCGGCAATCAAATATGCAAGTGTTGTTTTGCCGACACCTGGGGGTCCCCAAAAAATAATCGAGGGAAAATTTTTACTTCGAAAAAATGAATGTAATGGACAACCCTCTCCAAGCAAATGTTCCTGACCTAAAACCTCCGAGAGATGTTTCGGTCTCATCCTTTCAGCAAGAGGCGGCAGAAAAGTATCACTACTTATATTTTCTTTTTCTTGAAAGAAATTATCCATAACTTACCCATTATTCTAAAATGCTTAAGTTAAAATAGTAAATATGTAAATTACAAAGTACTTCAAAATATTTCAATACCTAACTACATATATCTAAGTATATTGTGCTTAAGAAATTTAAAAAAACTTTTGCTTACAAGCAAAAAGCCCGCGGCACTGACCGCGGGCTTGTGGAATCAAGATGTGGTGTTTTTTACTTCGTAATTACAAATTCTTGTCTTTGTCGGAAGTGTTCGCTTGCCATCGTGATGATGTACATTCCGTTG
>CALBDO010000004.1 GCA_937927515.1 Candidatus Kapaibacterium sp.
AAAATGTTAAAAAATTGAAATTTGCAATAGTTGTAGGAGCATTGCTCTTAATGCCTTTGTAGAGTCACGGTTTGCGATGCCACTACGTACGAAGATGCAGATTCTTGTCCACAGCGTGCCGTGCCACTGGGGGTGGTGATGTTGTTTTTTTGCTTGTAATTTAGCCTGAAAAGACATATTTATGAATTTATAAATTGGTAAGTTATGAGTAGTTTCAAAAATATCAGAAAGTTATTCAAAAAATTCAATAATGTTAAATTTTTATTTTATGAGATTGAGCATTCAAGACACGTAGTAGTGGAATTTCTTTGAATTTCACTCCCTTGAATAATTCGAAAAGGACAGGGAAAAAGAATTGAATTCATAGCTCTGAAATGTAATTTACATTTAGGAATAGAGTAAAAATTTTTAATTTATTTAAATTTCATTTGATTATGTTAAATTTTAACGTTTTCCATTCGTTCCCAATTTGTGCTACTAAGAAATATACCCCAGTATTAAAATTGGACAAATCAAAAGATGTGGTACAAAAACCGTTTGGCTGCATGTTATCAAAGTATGAAATTTTTACTCTGCCTAAATGGTCATAAATAAAAAATTGTAATTTATTTGGTTTGTCGTGATGTAAGTTGATTTTTAATTGGTCTATGGTTTGCTCAATAAAAATTTTCTCATTGTGATAAGTTTTTTGCTCTTCACAGATATCGTTGAACTGAGGCACTTTCCATATAATTAACCATTCAGAGTATTCAGCCATTAGGTATCTACCATCTGGCGAGATATCTATAATTAGAAGACTTGTCTCTTCTGGTGTCGTTTCATACTTTATGTTTCCGAACAATTTTTCAACTATCTTCCCGGTATTATAGTCAAGAATAATGATATTTGGGTCGCCACGGGAGGAAAATGCTAACCAAGGTCTATCGGGAAATGCAAGGAAATGCATCGACAAAGATTGTGTAGGAATCTCTAAATCATTAAATGTTCTTACAATTTTTAAATTTCTCAAATCTAGTTGGTGAATTGGATTGTTTCCAACGCGAAAGAAAAAGAATTTCTCGTCGAAACTAAAAGCGATTCCGAAACCTGTATCTCTTGGTACTGGATATTCAAAAAGTATGCTACCGTTTCTTGCATTTGCAACAAAAAGCCGTCTTGTGTTGTAATCCGAAGTTGACTTTAATCCAGCAATGTAGTGAAAATTTATCGAGGGTAATAAGCAAATGTATTTAAGTGCTGTAAAGGGGAAATATACAATAGAGTCGATTACATATAGCTTTTCTTTCCTTTCCCAATCATAAACATTAATTGATTGATTTGTATCGGCATAATACAAGTATTGAAAGTCATTAGAAAACCCAAGATTTGCTCTATAATTAGGAATTGGAAAGTAGTTTTTTTCATATATGCTTCCGTTCAAAACGTCTTGAACATACACAGTGTCATCTTTATAATAACAAAATAAAGTTGAATTAGGAAAGAACACTCTCGAGGGGACATTTTTTAAATCTTTTATAAGCGAACAATCGCTTGTTTGAAAAATGTTGAAATTTTTTTGCAATACGCCTGAAACAAAGTATGTACCATTACCAATAAATTGAGAAGAGAAAAAATTATGGGAAATGGTTCGATAATGTTCTCTTGTATTAATATCTCTAATGGAGATGGCATCCCTATTTCCAACAACAAGGTATTCGGTGTTATCTAATTTGAGTAGAGCCATATCTCTCACGTTGTGCAAGGTATCAACTAGTATACCTTTGTTGAAATCCCAAATGTAGACTATACTAGCCGATTGGACAAATAGCAAGCTATCGTTCTCGGTTAAAGCAACGGCGACGGTTTTCCCTCCTGGGTCGAAAGTCTGAATTTTTGCACCACTTTCAATATTGAAAACTTCTGTCGAGCCATAATT
The DNA here is from genome assembly GCA_937927515.1 of Candidatus Kapaibacterium sp. Taxonomy (GTDB): domain Bacteria; phylum Bacteroidota; class Ignavibacteria; order Kapaibacteriales; family UBA2268; genus Naka2016. The sequence continues at coordinate 1,916 of CALBDO010000004.1, forward strand.
AAATCTAAGAAGATTTTTATCGTTATTGGAAAATATAACCCTATGCACGTGGTAATTTATTGCGTTAATTTCCTTAGCGATGATTTTTCTTTCTAAATCAAATATATAAATCTTTGTACCACCAAGCAAAGCTATCTTTTTGCCATCATTACTAAATTTAGCAAAATATGTTATAAAGTCTTTATCGATTTCTTTTTGAAAGTCATAAACAATCGTGTCGCTTTCTAGGTCGTAAATTTTCGTATTGTAAGAATTGTTTACAATCAGTAGGTACTTTTTGTCCGAGGATAACTCGGCAAAAGAAATTCCTTCAACAAGCGGTTTTTTACTTTTGAGTAGTAACCAAGAGTTAATATCATAGACGTCAACTTTAAGACCTTGTTTATCGCTGTGGACAATGTAAAGTTCGTTTTTACTATCATTAATATGTACAAAGTGTATTTTCGACAAAATTGTTTGAACGAATGTTATGTTCCCATTTTCGATGTTCACCAAAGAGATATTTTTCCAACCAACCAAAGCTATATTTTTGCTGCCTTTTGTGGTATAAAAAGGATTTGGGAAGGCCTTGGCATAAAGTAAGGTGAATTCACTACTGTTCGCATATTTTGGGAAAGACAATAACACAAACAAAAAGATTACTGAGTATCCTAAAATTCTTTTGGTGAATATTTTCATACTGCAACTTCATTAATTAAACTACAATATAACAATTTATCTTCTAATGATGAAATATTTGTGTAAGACAGTTCCATCAATTGTTTTAATTACAAGAAAATACAATCCATCTTGATGTTTGGACATTGGTACTGTAATGAAAGAGTCCTTCTCCAAAATTGCCCTCTCAAAAACTTGTTTACCCATAAAGTCGTAAATCTTTATCGAGTTGCTTCGAATTTCTCTAGGTATATTAATCTCAATTACATCATTTGTGGGATTGGGGTGGAGTTGAATCTCATTTTGTTGAAAATTTTGTTGTTCATCCTGTCCAAGTACTAATTTGGACCAAGAGAGCCACATTTGTTGAGTAGTATATGGTAAGGAATCGTAACATTCGTTTCTACAATTAGGAATAATTGAGTAAATCTTGTTACTTATTAGAATAAAACTTATAAGAGTAAAAATAATCTTTTTCATAGTTAACCTCCCTCCTATATGAAAATTACATAAATATTAAGAACAACAAAATAAATAAGCAAATTATTGGTTGTAATGCTCTTACGAAACTTTTAGTCAAAATTAGGCGGAGCACGACATAATGAAAGTAAAAGACTTACTGGCTGTAGCGCATCTATCCGATTGGGTAGTGGCTGTGTACCCCCGTGTGTAAGTTGTTATCTCACAATGAGTTGTATAAACAGAATAAGCAGTGAATGTGTTCACTTTCGCATCAGCGTTCAATAAGTATGAGCAAACTTTAGCTAAAAATTTGCCATTGGAATCATCACCCTACCCATCGACAAAAATGTTAAAAAATTGAAATTTGCAATAGTTGTAAATGCATTGCTCTTAATGCCTTTGTAGAGTCACGGTTTGCGATGCCA
>CALBDO010000005.1 GCA_937927515.1 Candidatus Kapaibacterium sp.
TGACTTCGGATCAGAGGGTTGGGGGTTCGAGTCCCTCCGGGTGTGCTCCTCGGCAAATCTAATATAAATCATCCATTTCTTCTCAATACTCACAAGATTGTTTCGAGTTAAAAGGATTTCTCCATAGTTCATTATATTTGCATTTTTATAGTGTTATGGAACGAATTTACAACATAAGTTTTGCGTTGACATTTTTTACCCAATTCCTTTTTGGCTGGGCTATATTCTTTTTTCTTAACTATGGGGTAACGGTATTAGATTTTAATGTCCTTTTTGCATATTTTCTTCTCATTCTTTCTTTGGTTTTTCAGAAGAAAAGCTTAAATGTCGCAATAAATTATCCAAATGTACTATTTTTTGTTTTTAATTTTCTTGTCTTTCTTACAACAATAAACCCAATTATAAATGGGAATTTGGGTGAAATAACACAAAATTTGAAATCGACCTCGCACTACTATTACATAGTTTTTTTTATAATTCTGACATTTTCTGAATTATTGAAACCAAAGACATTTATATATGTTATTAAAGGACTTATTTGGCTGATTTTTCTTTTCGATTTGTATGGAATTTATCAATTATTTGCTCGCGCACTTGGCCTACCCTTTGGGTGGCTTGAATACTCGAACACTGGGATAATGTCCCGTTTAGAAATAATCGGGACAATACAACAAACCTCTGTTTCATTTGGTTCTTTTTACAGGGTTACTTCAATATTTGTAGAACCCAGTGTACATGCAAGTTTCAACATCATCCTTTTTATCTTTCTTGTAATTCCTTGGATACAACAGCGTTCTGGCTTTGTAAAGAATAACAAAATCTTGCTTATACTGATAAGTGTTTGTGTAATAAATTTATTTCTTACTTACTCCCTGACTGGTTTGGCAAGTTTGTTTGCAGTTTTATCTTTGGTGGTCTTTATTGAATACTATAAATCCTACAAAGTAATCTTCAAAGTTTTCATTGTAGGGTTTGTAATAATCATATTGGCTAATTATCTAATGATTGAACTTTTTGGAATAGATTTGTTAAAGCTCTTCTTAATTAGAGTTGAGAATATTTTCTCTCTTGGAAGTGATGAAATGGGAGGAGAAAGCTTTACGACGAGATTGGAAAACACTCTATCAACAATTGCCGTTTGGTCTAAACATCCTATTTTTGGTGTTGGTCTCGGATTACTTGGATATCAGAAAGAGTTTACAGCTCTTTTTAGCGATACCACGATTTTTTCCGTTCTTGCCGAGACTGGTATATTTAGTTTTATAATTTTTAATGCACTGCTATATTCTTTGCTGTTCTCTTCTATAAAACTGTACAAGGCCTTGAGGAATACTACTTTCGTTAGTTCAGATGAAATAAAGTTGATAGGTATTGTTCCATATTTAGTTATGTTCGAAATTGTCCGCTGTAGTTTTACTGCCAATATCTTAATTTACTTTATTTTATGGATGGAATTATCATTTGCCTTCTTTGTTTTAAATTATTATTCACCGAAAATTTTTAAGCAGAAAGTGCTAAATATTTCTATTTAATTTTAAACAGCCTTCTTTTATGTTGAGAGAATATTAATTTCTCCAATTTATTTTAACCTAAATATAAATTTGCAAAGTATTCGTAACCGGAATCTTTTGTGGTATGTTACAAATTAAACTATTTTTGTAGTTAACTAAAATTTATTTAACTTGCTTTTTTTGATATGGGAAAAATTAAAGTTAAATTACTGGGCAAGGAATACATCTTAAAGGGTGAGAACGAGGATATCGTTCGAAGTGCAGTTTCGGAAGTTGAAGAACAAGTGAAAAGTTTCATGGAAAAATACAAGGATGAATCGTTACAAACAATTTTCACGTTGGCGGCTATTAACATTTCGGAAAAATTGAAGCTATGCGAGATGAAGTGCAAAGTAGATAGTGACTATCTGATAGAAGAGGTCAAGAAAATCACATTGTATCTTATAGAAAACACGAATAATTAACGTTCTTTGAATTTAAAACCGCATTAGAGCCTTGCCCCCTTATGAGCGAAAGAACCGTTAGTGAGAAAAAAAGGGAATCAGGCTCTGGCTATAAATTGCAGGCCTCGACCGCAAGCAAGCGGTGACATCCGTTGGATGTCCGGTGGAAGCAAAATATAGTCAGGCTGATACCCACTGTGTCGGATTGGGTTCTTTCCGACTCAGGTATGTGTTTGGGTAAGGCGATAATGCGGTTCTTTTAATTTTTGTTTTTTAATATTAATTTGTAATTTGATTCAGAAATTTTGGTTTTAATTTATTTTTCGGAAGGTGGAAAAGATGGGCGAATTGATTATCGTTATTGGTACAATCTTTGGGCTTTTGCTTGGTTTTGCTATTGCATACTTTGTAACACAGAAAGCTTTTGCTTCGAGAATAAAAGAAGCCGAGTTAAAAGCACAAAATATCATTAAAGAAGCAGAAAAAGAAGCAAATAATTTAAAAAAGGAAAAGTTGCTCGAGGTCAAAGAGGAGTGGCACAAGCGTAAACAGGAGTTCGAGAACGAATATCAACAGAGAAAAACAAAGATACAAGCGCAAGAAAAATTGCTTAAAACTAGGGAAGAAGCGTTAGAAGGGAAACAAGATTTACTCGCTAAGAAAGAAAAGCAAATTGAACTTGCCGAACAAGACCTAAAGCAAAAGGAACTTAGTATCAAACAAAAATTAGAAGAAGTAGAAAAATTAAAGCAAGAGCAAATTAAGAAATTGGAGGAGATTAGTGGATTATCGAGCGAGGAAGCTAAAAAAATTCTTATGGACAATTTGATTAATGAAGCAAAAACCGAAGCAGCGCAGTACATTAAACAAATACGCGACGAAGCCAAGCAAAATGCCCAGCGTGAAGCGAGAAATATTATCCTCGAAGCTATTCAAAGAACTGCTTCCGACCATAGTATTGAAAGCACTGTGTCTGTTGTGACTTTGGAATCCGATGAGATGAAAGGGCGAATAATTGGCCGCGAAGGTCGCAACATCCGTTCTTTCGAATCTGCCACTGGTGTCGACTTAATCATAGACGACACCCCAGAGGCAGTAGTTATATCTGGTTTCGACCCATTCAGGCGTGAAGTTGCCAAAATCGCACTCGAAAGATTGATGCAGGATGGTAGGATACATCCAGCTCGCATCGAGGAAGTAGTCGAGAAGGTACGTGCCGAACTTGAAGATGAAATTTTTAAGATTGGTGAACAAACAATATTGGAGCTTGGGGTGCAAAGCTTACATCCAGACTTAATAAGATTGGTCGGAAAGATGAAATATCGTTTTAGTTATGGTCAAAATCTTTTGAATCACTCAATCGAAGTTGCTCATCTATGCGGAATTATGGCTGCAGAACTTGGTCTGGACCCACAAATTGCTAAACGCGCTGGACTTCTACACGACATTGGCAAATGTGTGGACCAAAACGTAGAAGGACCGCACGCTCTTATTGGTTATGAGTTAGCAAAAAAATATAAAGAGCATCCAGCTGTTGCTAATGCTATTGGTGCACACCACGAGGACATCGATATGGAAACGCCATACGCAGTTTTGGTTCAAGCAGCCGATAGTATCAGTGGTGCTCGCCCCGGCGCCCGTAGAGAATCACTCGAAAATTATGTCAAAAGGTTGGAAAAACTCGAAGTTCTGGCTAATAGCTTCAATGGTGTTCAGAAAACATTCGCAATACAGGCTGGTCGCGAGGTTCGGGTTATTGTCGAGCCAGATAAAGTCGACGACATCACGGCCGACCAACTTGCCCATGATATTGCTAAAAAAATTGAGCAGGAAATGGAATACCCCGGTCAGATTAAAGTGACTGTCATTCGAGAACGACGTAGTTTTGCTTTCGCTAAATAATTTTCATTGAAATTTAATTTTTTCCCTCTTGGGATTCGACAGTTCGAATCCCTTTTTTTTAATTATCACTTTCCATCTGCTATTGAAGTTTGATATTCTTTAACTCATTTGATAAAAATTTTACTTTAAAAAAATTGATATGTTACGGAATAAAACTTATGGTTTGTAATAAGTATTCGGTTAATTTAAAGTTGATTTTGTCTATTTTGTCCATTAGGTAACATTTCATAAACGCAGGGACCCCATTGTAGGGCCCCTGGACTTAATTTGATATTCTAAAGTGCTATTTTACGATGACGAACTTTTGTGTTTGACTAAAACTTCCGCTAATATACCGCAACGCATAAACTCCGCTAGGAAACTGATGCGTGGAGATTGTCATTTCATATACACCTTGCTTTGTATGTTCGTTCATTAACGGTACAATATATCCATTGGCGAGGTTTATAATTTCAATCTTTGTATTGGCATCAAAACCTACGCCGAATTTCACTCTCATACTCTCATCGTTTGAAGTATTCTGAATTACTTCGATAAAGTATGGTGCCAAAGCAATTTCAATTGGGCGAATGTCTATAACACAAGTGTTAAGAATAATCGTGGTTGTATCCCCTTTTGGAACAACACACTTATCGCGATCGTGGAATGTAATGTTGTATATATATGGACGGAACTCTTTTGTATCGGTAAGTAGGAGCAGTATTATTGGTCGCACAAGCTCTCCGTCGCTTGTAATTGGATTTCTACCGCTTGCGGATATGTGAATTTTTGAATAGTTTTCGTCGATTTTGATTTGTTGAGCAGTTACATTCCAAGACCCGTCCAATAAAGCTCCTTTTTCGATTTCATTAAGTTTTATCCAATCGCTTTTGTGAATTATATCGAATTCAAATGAAGTAATTTTTGCATCATTCCAACTTTTAGATTTTGCATAAGTATTCAAAGTGACAATATGCCCCGGGCTTAAGTGTAGGTCTGCATCGAAATCTCGTAAAGTGAGCTCGACTGGAACACTGTAACCAATTCCAACTAATTCAACATAGTAATTATTTCCAACATCACTATGGATTCTTAATAAAGCACGGAAGTTACCATCTTTATCTGGTGAAAATCTAACCTTGATTTTCACTGTACTTTGTTCTGGAATGACAATTGGGAAGGAAGTTTCAACTAACTCGAAGTGTGAAATGTCCCCAGATATGTATTCAATGCTATCGATTGTGGCAGAAGTAGTAGTGCTTGTGTTTCTGATAGTAAATTCCTTAATGGGCTCGTCGCAAAGAAGAACAAAACCATAATTAATTGAATCGACGGTTATTCCCTTTTCAATACCATAGCCAATTACTTGTGTCTGTGTTGTAATTATGGAGTCGGGTGCAGGTGCCGCGTCGTTGATTACGTCGACAAAGGCTGTTCGCTTGTTAACGGCTCTTGGGATAAACCGAACCGAAAGCACCAACGAATCACCCATTGGGAGAGTGATATTAGACGGAGGTTGTGTAACCCATTGAAACTCATTTAACGTGTTCTGGCTCCAAGAAATCGACTCGATGAACAAGTCTGAAGATTTACTTGTGGATTTAATCACAACTTTTCCAATGTCCGGATGTTGCGTTCCAACAAGAACTGGGGGCAGAAATTCGTATCCGGTTATTTCTATCCTTGGAAGATACCCGTAGCCGTGCAAGTCGCCAACAACGCTATTGGGTTCGATATTGTCGTCTGGATGAAATTCTGGTATTACGGTATTGTAATGGTCGAATTCGTCCTTAGGCTCGTAAAGAATTGTGATTTCGATTTGAGTAGTGCCTGTACTACTGGTTTCTGGCATTAAATCAATTGGAGCACCAGGCGATGGAGCGGGATTTATTCCGCCAGGCTTGATTCTAAAATGAGGCAAATCCTGACCAAGTCGGATATCTGTTACTCGCACTTTCGAACTTCCGCCGTTTCTAAGATAAACTTTCCCTTCGTTCGAGGTGCCTACACGCCTTCGTTGCCAATCGTAGTTAGTTATGTACGGTCCAGGCTGAACACCAACACCTCTCCAATTAGAAATGCTATCGCCGCTACCAGCGTTGCTGTGGAATACAACATCTATTGAATATTCCCCAATAGTTTGTGGTTCGAAGCATGGGGTCTCTAAAAAAACTGTGCCTTTAGGAGGTATTATAATTGGTAAAGCTGGGCTGAATGGAGTTGAAAGGGAGAATGGTTGTGTTACCCCATCTATTAAGTCGATTATTAAGGTATCCGACCCGGGATTTTGGAGCATCAAACCAGTGGAGGTTTGCTGAAGTTTACAAACTTTATTTTTAATTACAACTGTTCCTGCGTTCCAGTCTTCGACTGCTATCTTTGGAATAATACCACGGCCCATTACTGGTACTTTGAAAGTGTCGCAATCTGTGATTACCAAGAGTGTGTCCGTATCCATCATCGTTGGCAAAAGAGATTCTTCAGTAGGAAGATATTCAATTTCTATGTTGTGAATGCCTTTAGGCATCAATTGGATTTCGGGTGGAACATTACCAGAGAGAATTCTAAATACGCTTCCACGGAGTAGTTTTATTTCAACAATACGTTCAGTTGTATCGGCAGCGTTTTGAATTTGCACTGGTAAGGTTTTCGAAGTTAAAAGTCTAAGGGAGCCAAAATTTATTGGATTAGGATTGATTTCGAGCGTGTCGGGGTAGTAGTATAACGTGTCAAAAGAGGAATTTCCCGCTCGGTCTGTAATTTGTAAATAGCCAATGCTGGGCTTGTGTTTGTTAATCACTTGAATGATAAATGTGTAATCGTATAACGGTGGATAGGATTTAAATTCTTTAATAAATTTAATTTCAAAGTTAAAAGAGCTATCTAGTAGTGCAATATCACTTATGCCTTGGTCAATTTGGCGTGGGTCATCTCCGGGTTTTCCGTTGCGAAGTTCTGTTGAGCGAATAGTAAAAACACCACAACTTTCTTGTACGAATATCTCGGGTGGTAAGGTGTCGGTTTCGTCTACTTTGTTGAACGCAGTGCAAGCGGGCCAACCATAACCATCGGCTTCGCTAAAGCCATATATGTAGCCACCAAATTTGGTTTGGCTACGTACAACGTGGCATCCAGGTTGAACACGAATTTTAGCCCAGTACAAGTCCGTTCCGGGTATTCGATTGAATATAAATTTAGGTTCTATTTGCCAAATAGGTTTTCCATCAATTGTAATGGACTTTATAGGCTTATTTTCTGGGTCGTTTGTATCACCAATGGCTATTATATTAAAATAGTTATCGAGAAATTGTGCTTGTGCATCTGGGGTTTGAAAGACTGTATTGGGCACAAATTGCTCGCGGGGTATTACTAATATCATAAATGGGTCGAATTCGGGTGAATTATCCCAATCAGTTGAGTAGGAATATTGCATGACAAGAACTGGTTTGTCTGCTTCCCAAACGGAAGTACCTTTAATCGATTCTTGATTATTAGGTTGTCCTTGGGGGACAAATACTTCCTCATATTCGTCGAAATCGCCAGCTTTCCTTAAAAGCTTTGGTCCACGTTGTCCAAGAAATCTTCCGTCTTTTAAATCATACCACTTTACAGTATAAGTTGTGTTATCCCTTGCTGCAATAATTCTGAAAAAGTCCCCTCGCCCTTTTCTTTGGAATTCTACAGTGTAATATTTTTTACCCCAAGCTTGCACTGGTGGCATCATCTCGCATAACATGTTGCGACCATTCCATAAGTCGAAGGAGGGAATCAATGTTCGCTTGTGAAAGGAGATAAACCCAATAGGTTTATTGGAGATAACGCGAGAACCCGATAGGTCGAATTGGCCACGAGTAGCACCGTTCCCCATTACGCAGTAAACCTCGCCTTTATTTAGAGTTACCTTCCATTTATCGCCAATTCGTCGTCCCCCGATTGTTTGCCCAATGAACTGTCCACGTCCTTTGAGTTCGATAAAAACTTCAGTGCCGTTTTCGCTTGGAATGATGAGAAAGCCATTTCCACGATACTCTCCACCATAAAGGTTTTCGAAAAAATCATAATATGACAGATGTATATATTCCGTTCCGCAGGAAGAAATAGGAATTGCCAGGTAACCATCTGCTGTGTAGCGCCTATGGTTTAATACATAGACCGAGATTGGTTCAGTAGCGTAAACGTGTATGGCTTTGGGGACTGGTTTTTCGCTTTCCCGAACTTCTAAATCCCAGAATAATTCGTTATTGATAGTTGAAAAGGTAGTAATCTTAAATGCCTCAACTTTTTTTGTTTTTATCAATCCCAATCCAGGAATTTCAACCGTTGCCATACAGTTTTTGGATGAAGTCACGTATATTTCAATTGCGATTTCTTGGGTATTGCCAATAGGTTGTCTATCGTCCTCATTTGGTGGAATTGCAATCCAGAACTCACGTCCTTGAGAGGAGTTGAATAGTAATTGCTCTGCTGTAATTTTTTGCGAGAAGGAAACATTTCTGGAAAGAATTAAAAATATTGCAAGTAAAGTATAAAAACTTTTCATTATTATCACCAAATATAACCATCTAATATAACAAAAATTTTTATAATAAGTTACTAAAAATTACACTTTTAAAATTCTACCTAAGTCGTTAATTTCGTTATATATTTTTACATCATTTTATGAAAAATGATTTTTATAAAAATTTAATCGAATGTGCTCCCATTGGTTTTGCGTATCATAAGTTATTGCTTGATGAATATGGAAAGCCTCGTGATTTCATATTTTTGGATGTGAATCAGGCTTTCGAGGAGTTAACTGGACTAAGAAGGGAAAATGTCCTACAACGAACAGTCCTCGAAGTATTGCCAGAGCTTAAACAAGATAAATTTGATTGGATATCCTTTTACGGTTCAATAGCCTTGAACTGCTTAAAAAAGTCATTTATTCAGTATTCCGAAACGCTCAATCGTTGGTATAAAGTATATGCATTCTCGAATGAGAGAGGTTTTTTCACAACTTTTTTCTTAGATATCACAAAAGAGTATTCATCAATGATTGAGCTCACAGAAAAAGAAAAGATTACTGAAAAATTTTACCAAGATACTCAAAAGTTGGCAGAAGATTTGGCAATGTCTAAAAATATTTTGGAAGAAGCACTTTACGAAAAAAATTTGCTTCTTTATGAACTAACAGAAACGAAAGAAAAACTTGAAGAGGCTTTGAAAGAAAAAGATAAATTGTTTTCTATCATTGCCCACGACTTAAAAAGTCCATTCTCTGGTTTCTTAGGTATCGCTAATTTACTTTCTACAGACATTGAAAGCTTCAGCAAAGAAGAGCTAGTTGAGTTGGCTAAAAGCCTTAAAGCGAGCGCTGAAAGTGTATATAAATTAATAGAAAATCTTCTCGAGTGGTCGAGGATTCAAAGAGGTCTAATTCCATTTAACCCAGAGAATTACAATCTTTATTTTGTAGTTGAGCAAATTCACACTTTACATAGGATAAATTTAGAGAAGAAAAGTATTAAGTTTACCAATCTTATTCCTAAGGATTTAGAAGCAAAATTCGATATCAATATGATTTCAACTGTTTTTAGAAATTTAATCTCTAATGCAATTAAGTTTACTCCAAAAGGAGGAGAAGTAACAGTTGACTTTAAGCAAAATAGCAACGAATTAACCATCTCCATATCGGATACTGGAATCGGTATTCCAAAGGAAGTCTTGCCAATGCTGTTTAAAATTGGAGCCAAAACATCTAGGCCTGGAACTGATGGCGAAACGAGCACCGGTTTGGGGCTAATTCTATGCAAAGAATACATTGAAAAGCATAAAGGAAAAATTTGGGTCGAAAGCCAAGAAGGCAAGGGTTCGACATTTTATTTCACTTTGCCTGTTATATAAATTCATTTCAAAATATATTCAATTCTTTCTAATTTACCGTCTATGTTGTTCCTTGGAACTATATTGAGAATTTTGCACATAAGTGGATAAATGTCTACATTTTTCAATGTGCCAGTTACATAATTTTGCTTGAACGATGGACCAGAAGCAATAAATATTCCATGCATATCAATCCAGTGATTGTCGTAGCCATGGTTTCCTCGGATACGGTAAAAATACTCGCTCGTATCACGCGAGATTGTCCATCCAAATTCAGGAATTATTACAATTTCGCCAATAAACGGATTGTTTGAAAAGTTGAAATATTTTGGAACTTCTTCCCTTTTGTAGACTTTAAAGTTGTTCTCCAACTTCTTCAGAGTGGAGTACACTTTTGCCAGCGAATCTTTTTCACCAGAGATAAAAGCAAAATAGCCGTAGGAGTTTATTTTAACTCCACCAACATTAAAGTATTCGGAGATATTGATAATTTGGGATTGGTGCAATTTGGTCATTCCGTGGTCGGACACTACGATAATGTTGATACTATCAAGGAAATTAATTTTCTTTAGGTTATCGATTAGATAACCAAATAAACTGTCGCAAAGCTTAATTGCAGAGTCCGTTTCAGGAGAATCGGGACCATAGTTATGTCCTTGGGTATCGGTCTCCTCAAAATATAGTGTAATAAATCGAGGTCTATTTTCAAAAGGCAATTTCAACCAGCTAATCACTGAATCAATTCGTTTCTTGTATGGTATCTTTGGATTGAAAGGTACAAAGTAGTCGGGACGTCTGTAATTCAACGTTAGCTCGGAACCTGGCCAGAAAAAGGAAGCTGTACGGACACCTTGCCGCTTGGCAGTTTCCCAAATTGCCTCTCCCAAGTACCATTTTGGGTCTCGTACAGCAATACTATCTCTAATTGTGAAAACGTTATTTGTATAGGGGTCTGCTATGAAATTGCTTATAATGCCGTGATTTTCTGGATAGAGACCAGTTACAATTGAATAGTGATTTGGAAATGTACCACTTGGGAATGATGGTTCCAAAGATAATGCTCGAGCACCTCTTTCAGCAAATGCAGTCATGTTTGGTGTTAATCCTCTGTTTAAGTAATCCCATCGAAAACCGTCGAAAGAAACCAAAAGTACATATGTGTTTCCCAATAAAGAAAAGCTACTTAGAAGAAATATGGTTAAGTAAATTACAATTTGCATTGTATCACCTTTTTAATAAGCAAAACTACCTAATCTGATTAAACTAAAAATAAATTTAATTTTAATTAGAAGTAAAATTTTTTAAATATTAGTTCATTTCCATTTTTTAATTAATTCAATGTACACGGTCCGGGATAGAAATCTTTCAGCTGGAGTAGCATATGAATTTATCCCCGGTGGGAAGGTAGAAGAACCAATACCTTTGATTTCAATTATCTCAATTTTAGGGTCTATAATCTTAACAAATTCCAAAGTTTTTGTTGCTCGTTCTTGGGAAAGAGAGTAATTGTAATCTCTGTCTCCTAAAATATCGGAATAGCCAATTATCCTTGCCTGAGTTAGTTCTGAATTCATTGTTAAAAACTTTTTAATTTCATTTTTGGCCGATGGTGGAATACGAGAACTGGCGACGTCAAAAAGTATTAGCGACAGTCGTTGGATTTCAACTTCGTTTGTATCGTTTAAAATTCTAATTTCCTTTCGGTCTATCGAAATGTTGCCTTCGTTATCTTCGAGTTTAAAAAGTACCTCGAGTGTTCTTTTATCCTGGAAAATCCCAATTAGGTTTTCATCAACCTCTTCTGAAATTTCATTGGGCTCTCCGCTGCCAGAATACTCTAAAATTGTTTGATTATCACTTACAACTTCCAACGACCATTTACTAACACCGTAAAGTTTTGAGTTTTTTGGGTCAAATTTTAATACTTTTGGACTGAAATCTAAAAGTTCGAGATACCTTTTCTTGGATATTGGTTGTAAAATTTCGGGGTCATTGGAGACAATTAACACTCTACGATTTTCTGCATATCCGCTATCGTTTTGTGTTATTGTACTATTGCTTGGAGAACATTTTTCCTTTGCAGTTTGAATTTGAATACGGTTTGGCTCGATTTTCCATACGTTTGTCAGGTAATTTTTAACCGTTTCAGCCCTGCGGCGGGCAAGCTCGCAATTGCCCTTTTCTGTTGTAAAATCTGAATAACCAATAATGGTAATTTTAGAATTAGGATTATTTCGTAATCGATAGCCGACTATGTTCAATATCTCTTGATTGAGTTCCAATGGCTTTGTTGGTAAATTATCAAAGTTAAAATCTTGTGGTTCTTTCAATTTTTTGTAAAAATCGGTGATTTCCCAAGAATCTTTTTCGAAGAATATTATTGGAAGTAAAGGAAAAGCATGAGTTACAAATTGGGTTTCGAGGTGTATTGTTCCAGTATTGATTTCAATTAACGCCAAAGGTTTTGGCTTTTTATATATAGTGTCGGTTCGAAAAATATACTCTGTTCGTACGATTTTTTCGTCACTCTTTTCGACAACAGTATCTTTTCTTTCTCTTCCAACGACAAATTTGGATTTTCTTAAAGTTTCGTTCTCTACTATAAGAGTGTCTATTTTTAAAATACTTTTAAATTCCTCCAATGGAGAAATTTTTTTCGGCTTCTCGATTTTTATCGGTAAATATTTCAAAGCCAAACCTAAGCGTATTGAATTTGCTTTCCAATAGATACTGTCTGCAAAATCGGACGTTCCGATATGATAAGCAACAAAAGGAGTGAGAATAAAGTTTTTATGTTTATTCAAAGGTAGGTCGAAAGATATCCCAAAATGCATGTCGGATTGAACTTGTTTTGATTTTGGTATTTTCCCAGCGGTGTCGTTTCGAATCCTTGATTGAGTTTCGTAGAAAACACCTTTGTCCTTTGGTTCAACTATTTGTTCCCACTGATGGAATTTTGAAATGATTGGGATAGAAATCCTACCGCCAACGGAAATACTCAAATGACCAATTGGCATAAATCGGAGGTATGGTTCTAAGCCGAGGGTTGAGATATTCGATTTGATATTATGTTCAAAAATTCCTTCAATAATTTGATTTCCATCACGAATATAAGTGTGCTCCTTTTCGCGGAGCCAACCGTCAAGTTGAGAATATGCCAGGCGTAGACCAGCGTAAAGTTTATAGGGCAAAGGCATTTCTACAAAAATACCTGCAGATATTCCCTTGCCGACACCATTGGTAAAGCCCTTGCAACAATTTGGTATTCCAGGAAGTTTTGCAAAATTTGGGTTATGGTCGTTGTAATTGTAGCTAATAAATACTCCAAACTGCCGAACTGTATCCTTAGCTTCTGTTTTAAGTGTATCGTCGGAAAAAAGAGCGCCAGAGCAAAAAGTTAATAAAGATATAAGCGTTAGAAAAAATTTCATCCAGTACGAAAATGATTTCAATTTCCTGAATTTACTTATTTGAAAACTATAAAATTAGCAAAAGAAAAGTAATTTAGGTTGCTTCCAAGGAAGTGTCTATTTGGGTAAAAATTTAAATAATGTAATATTTTGGTCTTCTATCGAGGAAAATATTGTTAAACTGGTCTATGTTTTTATTTCTTGTTTCCTGGGGTATGATTTCTGCTATAAGTGTATTCTCGGATTCGTCGGAGGCAGTGACCATTAGATTACCATTGTAATCCCAAATTCCAGATTTGCCGTTGAAATGTAATGTTTCGCCACCATTGGTTTCGCTACCGATTCTATTAGCAACAAGTAGAAACACTTTGTTTTCAATTGCACGAGCAGGCATAACATTATGCCAAATTTTAGTTACTAAATTTGATGGACAGGTTATTAAATCTGCTCCCTTTAATGCAAGTGTTCGAGCAGCCTCTGGAAATCGCCAGTCGTAGCAAATCATAATTCCAAGGCGTATGTCTTTTTCGGGATATTCCACCACAAAAAAACCAGTATTTCCGACCTCAAAGATAAATCGTTCTTTATAAAATAGATGCGTTTTTCGGTATTTTGTAGAATACTTGTTATCTGGAAAAAGTATTGCACAAGAGTTGTAAAAGCGGTCTCCTTCACGTTCTGGGAAACCAAATAGTATAATTTTGCCAGTGCTTGTAGAGACATTTTGGATTTCTTTGATGATTGTAGAGTCGAAGTCTATTGCAAATGGTCGGAGCTCTTCTTTGGAAAGGAAGAAATAACCACTTAGAGCAAGCTCTGGAAAACAAATCAATTCAGAATCAATCTCCTTGGACTTTTGAAAAAGAAAATTGAAATTAGTTTCAACATCTTTAAATTTGGGACAAAATTGCACAGCGGCGACTTTCATCTTAGGAATTTCTTCGTTTAACAACAATTATTGTTTTGTCGTCGTTGACGTCAGATTTCACAGAAAATTTGTTTACCTCTTCCAAAACAGACAAAGCGATATTTTTTGCAGATAGATGGCTTACCTTTCGAATTGTTTCGATTAGTCGGTCTTCGCCGAAAAGTTTGTGTTCAGTGTTCATTGCTTCTGTTATTCCATCGGTATAAAGAACCAAAACATCATTGAGGTGCATATGAATATTTTCTGCACGAAACCGCTGATTTTCGAGTATGCCAAGTAATCCCCCGGTGGGATTGAGTTTGAAAATTTTATCAGACTCGGCACGGTAATGAAGTGGCGCACAGTGCCCGGCATTTACGTAAAGCACCAATCGATTGGACGACAAAGTTAGCTCGCAATAGAAAAGAGTTACAAATCTTTCGTATGGAAAAGTTTTATAAACCAGTTTGTTTAATCTGGAAAAAAGGTCGGTCATACGGGTAGAGTAGCTCCATCCCATACGAAAAGCACCAGAAATAAAAAGTGCTTGAATAGCGGCAGAAAGTCCTTTGCTTGCAGCATCGCTAATTACAATACCAAGTCTTTCCTCTTCGTCTTGCTTGTTTTCTATTTGCAGATAATCAAAATAATCGCCTCCGACCTCACTATCGGGGATGCACACCCCATAAATATCGTAATCATAAAATTCAAGTTGATGGTCTGGGAAGAGACTTCTTTGAATTTGTGATGCTTGGTATAAATCTTCTCTAATTCTTTTCTTCTCAATATTGTCTTGAATGTTCTTAATTGCTATTGTAGCTACACTACTAATTATGGTGAGTGTTTCGGCAAAAGTAGGTTTTAGTTCGGGAGCATTAAAACCTAATAAGTATTTAAAGTACTTTCCATTGCGAGTCTTATAGATTTGACCAACTCCTGTTACTGAATAAAGAGTGATTCCTTTGGATTTTAAAAGTTTATCTGTTTCAGTTTTTGTGATAGTTCTTTCTTTAACAAGATTGCTTAGAAAAGGCTGGTCATTAATGTAGATTCTATAATTATCTGGAATTTTATCGACACTTCCATATTGCATACGTAATTCATATGCCATATCTTCTGGTATGAATTCCCAAACCCTACCACCGGTGATTTCAAATCCTTTGTGGTCGACTATGTCTCTCACAAGTCGTTTAAGCAATTCTAAAGGGTCTTCGTAAACGCCGGAGATTAATTTTTCAACGAGTTTATAGGTTTCTCTTTGATGCTGTTGAATATCGTTTGAATAATTCATAAAATTAAAAAATTAAAATATAGGCAATGATTCCAATTAAAAGAATAATTAAGAAAAGAACAAATTTAAATAGTCTTTTCATAATTCCAAATAATAATGAAAGAAGTATAAGGAATAAAAATATTTGTAAAATAACTGGTAACGAGTCGTACCATTCGAATATTGAATTAATCATTTTAGCTAACTTTGAAAGTGAAGGTTATAATGCCATACATTTCTTTGTTCTCTTTTAGTCTATTGAAGCGCCACTGACGAAGTGCCTCTATAGCGACTCTTTCCAGCACAGGGTCCCCTTTTTGTAAAGGAACAATGCTTGTCACCACACCATCGGCAGAAACCGTGAATTTTAACTTTATTTGGGCATTAACATTATATCCAGCAGGATATTTTGGTAGGACCTTGTAAAGAACGACTCTATTACCTCCTCCTCCCCATTCTATATCCCCGAGTCCAAAGCCAGCGCCCGGACCCAGCCCCTTATCTCCTAAACCTGTGCCATCATTTGTTCCATCGAGTCTTCCAATGTCTTTTGCTCCGTCACCAGATTGACCTTTATTGCCACTCTCGGAGGAAAGCGTTTGGGTTGGTTGAATCTGCTTTGCAAGAAGTGGGTCGTCCACCGTCGAGGCTTTGCCTTTGTTTGCTGCTGCTATACTCGCATCTTCAAGTTGATTTGATGGAGCCTTGCCTTTGTGGGCTAAGCCCTCTGCCGATAAATTCCCTTTGCTTAGACCTGTACCATCTCCTAAGCCAAAGTTGATTAATTCCAAAGGTATGGTTTTTGGTTCATAATTTGGTAAAACTGGCGGTTCGTACTTGACAAATGAGATTATTAGCAGCAGTAAAAAGAATATAGCTAGCGAGAGCAAAAATCCTCTTGCTGTGTTCGGCTCCCAATAAAAAATTAAGTTTATTTTCTTTTCTTCTTGATATCCTCTATACATAATCCCCCCCAATATCTACGCAAATTTACAAAAATTATTATTTAAACCGCTCTTATTAATAGGTTCTTATTACTAAAAATCTAAACTTTTTTTATCTTGCTTCTTTCAACAAAGAGTTGACAATAAAAAGGTCTCGAAATAAGATATATTTGGGGGGATTATCCCCCCTCGTAAAGTGTTGTTTCATGAAAATCAAATATTTGGTCCTAACATTTTTTCTGGACGAACTATTTGGTCGAATTGCTCCTCCGAGAGCAATCCCAACTTTACTGCTGCATCTTTCAAGGTGGTGTTGTTTTGATAAGCATATTTTGCAATTTTTGCGGCATTGTCGTACCCAATGTATGGATTTAATGCTGTAACAAGCATCAATGAATTGTTTACGTAAAATTCAAGCCTTTCTTTCACTGGTTGAATACCAATCGCGCAATGCTCATTGAACATTATACAGGTATCGGTAAGTAATCGAGCACTTTGTAAGAAATTATAAATTATTACAGGTTTAAAAACGTTAAGTTCAAAATTGCCAGAGGCACCAGCAAAATTAATTGCAGCGTCGTTGCCAAATACTTGTACACACACCATTGTCATAGCTTCCGATTGCGTTGGGTTCACTTTTCCGGGCATAATGGAAGAACCTGGTTCATTCTCTGGAATAGTGATTTCTCGCAAACCGCATCTTGGACCCGATGCTAACCATCTAATGTCATTTGCAATTTTCATCAACGAGGCTGCAAGAGTTTTCAAAGCACCGTGGGCAAATACAATAGCGTCATGGGAGGCAAGGGCTTCGAATTTATTCGGTGCAGACACAAATGGTAATCCAGTTAATTCCGCAACTTTTTTAGCAACTCGTTCAGCAAATTCTGGGTGTGTGTTTAGCCCTGTGCCAACTGCGGTACCACCTATGGCAAGCTCGTATAAACCAGGTAATACAAGGTGAATTCTTTCAATTGCGTTATCTAACTGCTGGACATATCCAGAGAATTCCTGGCCTAATGTGAGTGGTACAGCATCCATTAAATGCGTGCGTCCAATTTTGATTAAGTCTTTGTACTCCTGCGACTTTTGTTTAAGAGTATTTCGAAGATTTGCAACTGCTGGCAGCAATTGATTATTTAGTACCTCGGCAGCGGCTATATGCATTGCAGTTGGAAAAGTATCATTTGAACTTTGTGATTTGTTCACATCGTCGTTTGGGTGAATAGGTTTTTTGCTTCCGAGTTCTCCGCCAGCAAGCTCAATTGCACGATTGGAAATAACTTCGTTAACATTCATATTCGTTTGTGTTCCACTTCCTGTTTGCCAAACCGAAAGTGGAAATTGGTCGTCGAGTTTTCCGCTGATTACTTCATCACAGGCTTTTACAATTAGTTCTGCCTTTTCTTCAGGCAACAAGCCAAGTTCTTGATTTACCAGCGCACAGGCTTTTTTCAAAATGCCAAATGCTCGAATGATTGCTCGGGGCATTCTCTCTTCACCTATACGAAAATGAATCAAAGAGCGTTGTGTTTGGGCACCCCAGTAAACACTTGCTGGAACTTCAATTTCACCCATCGAATCACGTTCAATTCTTGTGTTCATTTTTACCTCCAATAAATAAAATACAAATTACTAATAAAAATTCGAATTTTAGATTTTTTTGAATGATTTTACAAGTATTTGGTTTAAATGACAAGGCTCGGTGATTAATCAAAAAGATGATAATTTCTTACCTCTGTTTAAAATCACTCCGATTGGCTATTTGTTTCACAAATCCTATAGATTACAGTTTTGGGTAGTTTGCTATTTGTAAAGTTTTTAAATTTTGTGATGTTCTTTTCGATAACATCATTTCTGGAGAAAAACGAGACCGTCTCGCCACCGCAGACATAATTTTTTCTGATTCTCCATTCTCCAATTTTGGTGAAGTTTTCAAATTGAACACCTTCAAACCAGTGTTCATAGATAATTATTAACTCAGTATTATATTTTGCTAAAAGTTTATTTATTTTATCATTTGTAAATTGTCTTTTATTTCTTAGTTCGAGAACATCATTGTTCCCCAAGCCTATCAAGTCTAACAATTTGATGTTTGTATAGTACGTTATGGCTCCAATGTCATTGGCGGCAACAGAGCATGTGTTACAGTTTTCTTGTAAAAATTTTGCCATCTGCCTTTGTTGTTCGTAAATATTCTTTGTACCTATGATTGCCATGTACGGAGAGTATAGCAT
This sequence comes from Candidatus Kapaibacterium sp., assembly GCA_937927515.1. Classification (GTDB taxonomy): domain Bacteria; phylum Bacteroidota; class Ignavibacteria; order Kapaibacteriales; family UBA2268; genus Naka2016. Next base: position 18,466 of record CALBDO010000005.1, read on the forward strand.
TAACTTGCTAAAAAACGGTAAAATTATAAATACAACCAAATACCAATGCTTGGATAGTTTAAAATACTGTGTGAAATACACCATTGCGTTCAAAATGCCGAAAGCTACCATGTAAGCCTCGTAACGGAATAACCATCCTATCATACCAAAAGTCAGATGTAGAAAAAAGCTTAATATAAACAACAAAGTAAACAAAAAGTAGGTCTTATCTTTATTCCAAACACTTTTAACTAAAATTGCTACATTTAGTATATATATTCCAGCAATATGAAGTTCAAAAAAATTTCTATATAAATTTCTAGTTAGGTTAACTAAAGTAGAAAGGATTCCTTGACTTTTTCCTAGGAAACTTTTGGCTTGAATGGGGTTTGGAATAAACCCAGAGTCGAGGAAAAATTTACTAATTAATCCAAAACATACAACTAACACTAAACTTGAAATAAATGTTTTTAGCGAGAATTTCCAATCTTTGAGATAAATTATACTAAGTAGACAAAAAGCAAAAATCAGAGCAATACTTTCGTAACGCACCAAAACCAGAAAAGGCGCCAGGTACACGATTTTTTTCTTTGCATTATTATTTGTAGGATTTTTAAAATATGACAAAACATTGTTTAGAAACATAATCAAAAGGAAAATATGAAATGAATGCTCCATACCACCAAAAATCAGGGCTACAGATGGTATGATTAAAGAAATCAAGATGCCAAAAATGAAATTCAAATCTTTCTCTAAGTGCTTTTTTAAAAATTTAAAAATTTGAAATAAGCTTAAAAGTATAAATATGATATTCAGAGCAAATGGGACGAAAAGGAAGATGTCTTTCCCCAAAACTTTATAAAAAAATGCTAAAATTAGAACCCAAAGGGGGGACGAAGAAGGAGAAGACTTTGAATTGCCATCGACACTCCAGAGTCCACGTTCAACTAAATTCTTCGCAACAGACATATGTATGTAAGTATCATCTAATGCGTATGTAAAATTTCCTTGAGTAAGTCGGAGAGAGAAATACATTCCAACAAATGTTATTGCGAGTACAAAAAGAAATGTGAAAATTAAGTTTTTGCTGAACAATACTTTCATCTATTTTCCAAAATCTGAATGTATTATAATTTTAAAGAAAAATACTAAAAATCTTTCTCTATACCCAAAGTGAAAGCAAATTACAAAAAAATGTGATGGGTTGTTTTGTCTGTGCTTTCGAAGACTGGTAGTATAGTTCCAGAATTCTGTGAATTATACAAAAGTTCAAGAATTACAACAAATTATGAATGATGAATTCACTTGTTATTCTATCAATTCGATTTTTACTTTAATGACACCCTTTTCGACGAAGTCAAGAGCTTTCGCCGCAGACTTTGAAAGGTCTATAATCCGTCCAGAGACAAATGGACCACGGTCATTTACAATTACCAAGATTTCTCTTTTGTTATCTAAATTTGTAACTTTAATTTTGGAACCAAAGGGTAAAGATGGATGTGCAGCGGTCATTTCATTTGGATTATAAATGTTGCCACTTGCGGTTCTTTTGCCTGCAAAGCTGTCGGAATAGTATGATGCCAAACCAATTTCCACAAACTGGCTTGTTGCACTACTTTTAGGATGGGTATGTGAATTGAAAAATATTGTAGAACTGCAAGAGGTAATCACATAAGCTATCGTGAGGATTGAGATAATTTCACAATAACGGGTCTGCATTTTTTCGCCGAAGAAAACTTACGATTTCTGTGACCCTATCGGAATAACCTCGCTTGCACACCATCAACGCCTCTTTCGTGTCGATGATGATTAAGTCGTCTACACCAACAGCAGCGATGGTTTTTTCATCTGTTTGGATAAAACAATTTTTAGTATCCAAGGCAATTATGTCTCCGACTAAGCAGTTATTGTTTGCATCTTTTAAAGACAGTCTATATATTTCATCCCAAGTGCCGACATCACTCCAAGTGAAGCTAGATTCAATAGCGTAAACATTGCGTGTTCGTTCCATTATACCAACGTCGATGGATTCGGATTGGATTTGTCGAAATGTTTCTAGCACTGCTTGTTCAAACTGTGGTCTACCAACAAACCTTTTCAAAATGGAAAAGTAATTATAGATTTCGCTTGAACATACTTGAAGGGTATTCCAATAGGTTGATACTTTCATTATGTATATTCCAGTATTCCAAAGGAATTCGCCTGTTGAAAGAAAGCGCTTTGCTGTTTCGTAGTCGGGTTTCTCTGCAAAGGTTTTGCAATACCGAATTCCTCTTTCGTAGTAGCCTTCCAATCCTTCTTCACTCTTATCTACTTGGATATATCCGTAGTGAGTTTCTGGTCTAGTTGCGGTAACACCAATGGCGACGATTGCATCTCGGTTATCGACAAATTCTATTGCCACTTGAAGTGTCTCGTAAAACTCACCCAAGTTTGCAATATGGTGGTCGGATGGGAATAATACACAGATACTATCATCATCATAGGTTAAAGACATTTGGGTGAGTGCAAGGGAAACGCATGGAAGAGTGTGCCGTGGAAAGGGTTCATAGATAACGTTTTTCGATGGTATGTTAGGGAGTTGCTCTTCGATAAAATGTTTAAATTCTGAACTTGTGACTATGTAAATGTTGTCCACTTCGAATATCTTCTGGATTCTTTCTACAGTATTTTGCAATAGCGAGCCGGTACCAATAAAATGTTGGAATTGCTTGGGTTGTTTTTCCTTACTCTTTGGCCAGAGCGCTGGACTATACCCTCCAGCCATTACTATCGCAATTGTTTCTTTGCTCATATTTCAAACTCCTCTAATGTTTCCCCAGATGTATTTGTGAACTTGCAAATTCAATCGAACGGGTAACGCATCATTGATAATCCATTCTGCAAGGTATTTGGGGTCTAACTCCCCCCACACGGGCGAAAAGTGTATCGCAGCGACTTTCTTTTCAAGGTCGAATTCACGAATTTTGTCTTTTGCCCAATTATAATCTTGTTTATTCAAAATTACGAATTTAATTTCGTCTTTTTTGTCTAAGTATTCTAAGTTCTTGTATCTATTGAATTTTTCCATTCCAGAGCCAGGGCATTTCAAGTCCATTATTTTTATTATCCGATTATCTACTTCCGAGATATCCAAGTGCCCATTTGTTTCGAGAATAACGATAAAATTGTTATCGCACAAAAATTTCATAAATGGCAAAATCCCTTTTTGATTCAATGGTTCTCCACCAGTTATGGTAACAATCTTTGTGCCAGATGAATAAATTTTATTCAATAAGTCCTCGCCAGAGAGCATAGTGGCGCGTTCTTTTAAATCCAGGGCATAAGGGGTGTCGCACCATTTGCATCTTAGCTCACATCCTTGCAATCGAATAAACACACTTGGAAATCCAGTGTGCATACCTTCACCCTGAATAGAAGTAAATACTTCCGAGACGTTGAATTTAAATTTCATAATTGTTTCAAATGCTCCCATATCAAGTCTTTTTTTTGACCAACAAAGCAACGTTTTCTATGTGATAAGTTTGTGGAAACATATCAATCGGTTGCAACTCCAATACTTCGTAAAAATTTTGTAATTCAAAACAATCTCTTGCCATTGTTGTTGGGTTGCAACTAACATAAACAATTTTCTCGGGCAATAATTGTAGTAGAGATTTAAGTAAATTTTTGTGAATACCAGTCCTTGGTGGGTCTATGATTATTATTTCTGGTTTTTTTAGTATTTCTAATTGGGGGAATATTCCTTTGGAATGAAGGTCCATTGAAATAAATTCAGCATTTTTAATATTATTGAGACGAGCATTGTATATTCCGTCTTGGACTGCCTCTGGTAGGAGCTCTATTCCGATTACATATTTGGCTGTCTTTGCAACGGTTAAGGCGAATATACCAGAACCCGAGTATAAATCCCACACTAATTTATCTTCGGGTTCTGCGTATTTTATTACTTGCTCAATAAGCCTATTAGCTTGCTGGGTATTCACTTGGAAAAAAGAGAAAGGGGAAATTCTAAACTTTACACCAAGTAAGTCTTCGTAGATGTAACCCGAACCTTTTATAATATCGTAATCTCCAAAATTTGTTGGAGAAAAGGTATCGTTGGTGGTATGAATTAGATGTTGAAAGACTTCATTTTTAGAAAAATCTTTCTTGAACCACGCAAGGAATGAACTTTCTTTTTCGCTTATCTGTGAAGTTGTAACAAGATTGACCATTAGTTCGTTGTAGGTGTGAGACCAGCGTAAAATTAGATTACGTAGGAAACCCAAATGTGTTTTTAAATTATATGCGGGTATTTCGAGTTGGCTTGCTTTCTTCTTGATTTCATTAAGAATTATATTACCACGGTAATCTTGAAGATGACAGTAGTGGATATCCAAGACTTTATCAAAGCGCTCGGGAATGTGAAATCCAAGAGCAAAATGTTTATCTTGGGGCGGGATTTCTGTGCCACTTTGAATTTCCTCTGTTGAAAGCCAGCGACTGTCGCCAAAGGAGAACTCCATTTTGTTTCTGTACTCATAAAGTTTTGGTGAAGGAATCACTGGTTTGATAGGGATATTTTCTATTTTAGCAATCTTTTGAAATGCATCTACCACAAATTTTTGTTTCCATTGTAATTGTTGTTCGTATGATAGATTTTGAAAACTACAACCACCACAAGTGCCGAAGTGTTCGCATTTAGGATTAATTCTAAAAGGCGATGGCTCTAATATTTTCGTAATTCGAGCTTCAGAATAATTTTTTTTATTCTTAACTATTTGAATTTCAAGTAGGTCGCCTGGAAGTGCATTTCGTACAAATATTACCTTTCCTTCGATTCGAGTAACTCCTTTGCCCTCGAATGCAAGAGATTCAATTTTAACTAATAATTTATCTTTGACCATATATAAAATTAAAAAGGCTGTACCAAAAGAGCACAGCCTTTCTTGTTGTAAAAAAAAAGATTAAGCTTCTTCTTCGTTGATAACCCAGACTTTAATTGTGGTATAGATGTCTTGAAAAAGTTTAATTTTTACGTCGAATACACCTAACGACTTGATGGGTTCATCCAACAAAATTTGTTTTTTGTCAATTTCTATTTTATGTTCATTCATTAAATACTCGGAAATAATAATTGGATTCACAGAACCGTATAGTCTTCCCTCTTCGCCGACTTTCATAGGAATAGTGAGCTGGATTTGAGAAAGTTCTTGAGCGAAAGCCTCTGCTTTGGCTCTTTCTTGCTCGAGTCGTTTGATTTTTCTTTTCTTCTCGATTTCAATTGCTTTGATTGCTCCATCTGTTGCATAGTATGCATATCCTCGAGGGATTAGGTAGTTTCGGGCATACCCATCTTTTACATTAACAACATCGCCTAATTTACCTAATTTCTCCAAATCTTTTCTTAATATAACTTTCATTTTAATTGCTCCTTTCAAGTTATTATTCAACTTTCAACGGCTGTATCGGCAGTTTGATTTGATTGCTCTACATTTTCTTCCACAGATGTTGCTTCTTCTTTAATTACTTCTTCTGTTTTTTGTGTGGTAGTTTGTTCCTGAGGTGCTATCTCTGTAGCTTTTCCTTCTGCTATTGCTTTAAGTCGATATTCGCGCAGTTTCTTCGGAAGAGCAAGCGTCAGATGGCGTAAAATTGTATCATCGAGTACAAGGAATCTTTCAATCAATGGTATTATCGAAGGGGATGCATCGTAAAGTACATGCACATAATAGCCATTGTATTTTTTTGTTATTGGGTATGCAAGCCGTCTTCGGCCCCATTTGTTGATTTGTATTATGTCGGCTCCTAAATTTTGAATGTAGTTTGTGACTTTTGTTATAATTGCTTCGATATCTGGGTCTTCTAAAGCTGCATTTACAATAAATGTTGTTTCATAAATTTTTCTTATACTCATACCTGCACCAAAAGAATACTTATCTAATTATTTGTTCTTAAAAGAGTTCAAAATTAAGAATATTTTCTTAAAAAAACAATATTTTAACAAATTCTCGACTTCTATTAACAAAATTTTGAATCGATAATCTACAGTTTAAGAAAAACAATCTGCTGAGCAAAAAATTTCATTGTTTGAATGGAATATAAAACAATAATGACATTAAGTTAACATGAACAATTTACACTGTAAAAACCTTTTTGCCAAAGTTAATAATGTATTTCTTTGTGTTTTAAATGAAACCAATTAAGATTGTCAAAGACTATTTAGTTGAAATCTACAACTGTATTAAACTCTTCTTTCTGTTTGTTCGAGGGGTAGGTTTCGATGTATTCAGTGTAGTTATACAATATGTCGGCAATCTCTTGATATGATTCCGAAGTCACAATTTGGGAGCGAATTTTACTTGCATTTGGCAAATTTTTTAGATACCCACTGTAAAATTTGCGAAATTCAATGATTCCAAGTCGCTCGCCTTTGTATTCTATGTTCAATTTCAAATGTTGGAGGCATATCTCGATTCTTTCTCGAATTGTCGGAGGGCTTGGGATTTGTCCAGTGCGGAGGTATTCCTTTGCTTCTCGAAAAATAAATGGGTTTCCGATTGCTGCTCTTCCTATCATTACTCCGTCGCACCCAGTTTCTTTAAAGGCGCGCTCTACATCAAGTGCAGTTTTAACATCCCCGTTCAAAATTATTGGGATGGATACTTCTTGCTTTACTTTGGCTATCCAAGACCAATCGGCGTCACCTTTGTGTGCTTCTTCTCTTGTTCTACAATGTATTGCCAAAGCCGCGATTCCTACATCTTCCAATCTCTTGGCGACTTCGCAAATTATGATACTGTTTCTATCCCAGCCGAGCCTGGTCTTGACTGTAACCGGGAGTTCAACACTTTCAACTACAAGTTTAGTAAGTTCTTGCATACGCTTGGGATTTTTTAGCATCGCTGCACCAGCATTGTTTTTTACCACGTTCTTAACCCAACAGCCATAATTGATATCAATGAAGTCTGGATTGTATGTTTCGACAATTTTAGCGCTTTCGACCATTGGCTCGTCGTTTGCCCCAAAAATTTGAATTCCAATTGGTCGCTCTTCCTCGCTGAAAAGTATCTTGCGGATAGACTTCTCTACTTTTCTATACAAAGCCTCGCTCGATATGAACTCTGAATAAACTATGTCTGCACCAAAATTTTTACATATACGCCTAAATGGCATTTCTGTAACATCCTCCATTGGTGCTAGGATTACTGCATTCTCTATTTTGATTTTGTCTCCAATTTTTAAAATTGCCATATTTCATTTTAATTTTTTTTCATAGTTTAGAAACATTGAGATTTGGTAATTATTGTTTTTATCAATGGCAAAACTTGCAGAAACTTTGGCTTTTAAGCAATTAAGAGAGCACAAAAGAAGCCTTGAAAGTGTTCGAATATTCGACCTCTTTCTTCTTGAACCCAAACGACTCGAAAACTTAACATTTGAATTCGATGATTTTTTGTTTGATTTTTCAAAAAATCACTTATCTTATCAAACCCTAAACTTGCTAATTGATTTGGCAAAAGAACAGAACTTGCCTGAGAAAATCGAACAAATGTTCAATGGCGAAAAAATCAATTTTACCGAGCATCGGGCTGCTCTTCACATTGCCCTCAGAAATTTTGGCGCTCAACCAATAAAGGTAGATGGTTGGGATGTTATGCCTAAAGTAAACTCTGTCCTTTTAAAAATGCGCAATTTCACGGAAATGGTCCACAATGGTTTTTGGCGTGGCTTCCGTGGAGATAGAATTACAGATGTTGTGCATATAGGCATTGGTGGCTCCGACCTCGGTCCCCGCCTTGTATGCGATGCTCTGGAATACTACCGAAAACCAAACATAACTGTACATTTTGTCTCGAATGTCGATGGAAACGATATTCAGAAAGTATTAAGAGTAGTCAATCCTTTTAGGACTTTGTTTATCATTGCTTCTAAAAGTTTTACGACCCAGGAAACTCTTATTAATGCTAACACTGCAAAGGAATGGTTCCTGCTCAACACTAATGCGATGGAGAAAGACTTAGCCAAGCATTTTGTTGCCATCTCCACAAATGAAGAAGCATGCCAAAAATTTGGAATTCCTACAGAGAATATGTTCCATTTTTGGAATTGGGTGGGAGGTAGGTTCTCTCTTTGGAGTGCTATAGGTTTGGTAATAGCTTTGTACATTGGCTTCGAAAATTTTCAGAATTTACTCGAAGGGGCTTATGTTGTCGACAAGCATTTTAGATATGAGCCCCTCGAACGTAATATTCCCGTAATTATGGGGCTATTGAATGTTTGGTATACCAATTTTTGGAATTACCATACCCAGGCTATTGTTCCATATGATTTACAATTGAGGTTATTGCCTGATTATCTTCAGCAACTCATCATGGAAAGCAACGGAAAGCGTGTGAATTCGCAAGGTGAAGAAGTAGATTACCACACAAGTCCAGTTATATGGGGTAAAGTGGGTACGGATTGTCAGCATTCCTTTTTCCAACTTCTACACCAAGGGACCCAGGTTGTGCCAATAGATTTTCTTGCTCCCGCTGAACCAGTTCATTCGTTTCCAAACCACCACGAAGTACTTATTTCCAACTTCATTGCACAATCGGAAGCATTAATGCTTGGCAAAAACAAAGAAGAAGTTGCAAAGGAACTTTCCCAAAGTGGTCTCGAAGTACTTGAAAGAACGGAATTGCTTCCTCACAAAATTTTTCATGGAAATAGACCATCGACATCAATTTTTTATAAGAAACTAAATCCTAAAACGCTTGGTTCTTTGCTTGCATTTTATGAACATAGGGTTTTTGTAGAAGGAGTGCTTTGGGACATTAATTCATTCGACCAATGGGGCGTGGAGCTTGGTAAACAAATAGCAAAAAAAGTACTTAAACAAATTGAAAATCGTCGAATAGATAAAGATGTTAGCCCATCGACGAAGTTGTTGTTAGAGTTTTTCTTTAAAAATTTCAAAAGGTAGTTGATGATTGAATATTTATTACCTATCCTTGCTTCGTACTTAATAGGCTCTGTTCCGTTTGCTTTTATCTTAGTAAAGCTTTTCGCAAATAAGAATGTTCTCGTCGAGGGTAGTGGAAACGTCGGCGCAATGAATTCTTTTGAGATAACTCGCAAAAAATGGATTGGTATCTTGGTGTTCTTGCTTGATTTTTTCAAGGGGTTTGTCGTTGTCTTGCTTACACGACACTTTTTCAAGGGTAATGATTTTTCTTTATTGCTTTCGTCTGCGTTTGTGGTCCTAGGTCATAATTATAGCATTTACCTAAAGTTCAAAGGAGGCAAAGGGCTTGCAACGACCTCGGGTGTGTTGTTCTTGATACAACCAATTATGCTTCTTGTTTGGTTCATAATTTGGTTGCTGTTTTTCAATCTGGTCAAAAAGGATATGGATTTTGCAAATCCCTTTGCAACAATTCTCACGCCATTTTGTTTCTTTGCCATTCCAGAAAATTTTGCTCAGCAAGCAGCTTTCATTTCCATACAATCCAAATTGCTACTTTTTATTAATTTAGCTCTTATTGCATTAATTATTTCCTCGAAATATTTTTCTTTGATTATTAAATTTCTTAAAAAGTAAAATTTCTATGAGGGAATTATGGAATTATATTTAGACACTGCAAATTTGGAACAAATCAAAGAAGTAGCAGAGCTTGGGATAATTCGTGGTGTAACCACCAATCCTTCTCTACTTGCGAAAGAAGACCCAACGGTGGACTTCAAACAAAGGATTTTAGAGATTCATAAATTGGTTGGTGGCCATCTTTCTGTGGAAGTCATTTCCACCGATAAAGAAGGTATGATTCGTGAAGCAGAGGAAATTGTCGAATGGTTTCCCGAAGCCACAATTAAAATACCAATGATACCACAGGGATTATCAGCTGTCAAAGAATTATCTAAAAAGGGCATTCCAACAAATGTTACATTGGTGTTTTCAGTCACCCAAGCATTAGCTGCACACCACGCAGGTGCAACTTATATTTCTATTTTTTTAGGGCGACTGGATGATATTGGTTATGATGGAATTGGGATTCTAAACGACGTTTGCGAAATCTGGGATGTTCAAAACTATGATTCATTGATAATTGCAGCCTCTATACGAAATCCACTCCATATCATCGAGTCTGCAAGAGCCGGGGCCGATATTGCTACTGTCCCATACAATGTACTTATGCAGTCGATAAAAAATCCTTTAACCGAAAGAGGCTTGGAAATTTTCCTCCGTGACTACGATAATTACTTGACCTCTAGGCAGAAGTCAATGTTAATCTAAATGTTCATTTCAACTACAAGAAACTCAAATTAGACATTTGCAGGTAAGTTGCGGGGACACTTTCAAACCCCGCATACAAAATTGCATGAAATTTAAATAAAAAACTCGGAGCATTTCGTTGGAAAACGAAAGCTCCGAGGCGAAGCGTGCATCGTCGAACTATTTCTTTTTCTTCTTGGCGCTTGCGTTGGTATTGACTTTTGTTGCCAAAAGTTTGCCAGGTTTGAATTTTGCAACTTTGCGAGCGGGTATTTTGATTTTTTTCTTCGGGTCTCGTGGATTGACACCCATTCGCTCTTTCTTTTGAATGACTGAGAATGTGCCAAAGTTAATAAGACGAACTCTTTCGCCCTTGGCAAGTTCATCTGTGACTGTAGCGACGAAAGCATTGATAGCCTTTTCCGCATCGTATTTTCTGATTCCAGCTCGCTTAGCGACTTCTGAAACCAAAAGTGCTTTGTTTAAAGCCATGCTTCACCTCATTTAGTTAAACATACAAACAGCGATTGGTGATTTCCAATCGCTATAAACCTTTTCTGATTTAAGTTTAAATAAGATTTGCTCGTAAGTCATTATAAAATCTTTGAAAATACAATAAAAATTTCTCTAAATACTTATCAAAAAACAAATTCATAGGTTTTGGTTTTGTAGCAAATGCAAAATATAAATTTTTTTATTATTTGTCAAGACCTTTTTACAATTTTTTTTCAATTTTTTCATTTTTTTTAAACATTTTTAACAAATTTCTATACTTATAAGCGTACTCGACGAGCGAATAAAGTGCCATTAAAGTTATAATCAATGCTAAAATGTATGATATGGGTGAGTAAATAATTCTATCAAAATAGTTTTGGTAAACAGTTTCGTAGGTGAGCTTTAAATAAATCATCATTAAAATGATAGAAATAAAACCCATTTCCACAGTGGTTTTAACTTTGGCACTTCGAGATGTAATTATTGAAGTACCTCTTACTATTGCAAAAACTCGTAGTGACGTAGAGAAAACATCTCTACAAAAAATAATAATTACCATCCAAGCAGGTATTATTCCAATTTTTACAAATGAAATCAACGCCAGTAGTGTAAGAATTTTATCTGCAAGGGGGTCGAGAAATTCTCCGTAACGAGTGACAATTCCAAATCGGCGTGCAGCCCAACCGTCGATTATGTCGGTTATAGATGCCAAAATGAAAATTAAACAACCAATTCTTACCAAGTCATTGTTATTGGAGAGAAAAAAAACATAAAAAATTGGTGCAACTAATATCCTTAAGAGACTTATAAAATTTGGTAAGTTTATAATTTTCATTTTTTAGTCGATTTGTTCTGCGTATTCAATAATCTTTGTAAATTCTCTATTATCAAGCGAAGCTTTACCAATCAATCCTCCGTGAACATCTGAAATCGAAAGAATCTCTTTTGCATTTCCTCCGTTCAAACTTCCTCCATACAGGATTAGAATATTATCCCCGGCATTTGGATAAAGCTCTTGTAATGTTTTTCTTATGAATTTATGTGCTTCCTCTATTTGTTCAGTCTTTGCTGATATACCAGTTCCAATTGCCCACACGGGCTCGTAGGCGATAATTAATTTGTGTAATAATTTGTTTTCAACAGATTGTAAACCACTTTTGATTTGATTTTCAATTATATCGAATGTCCTACCTTCTTTCCTTTCTTCTAATGTTTCGCCAATGCAAAAAATAGGTTTCAAACCAAAGTTCAAAGCCGAAATTATCTTCTTATTGATTAATTCATTACTTTCGTTGAAATGAGTGCGACGTTCTGAATGTCCAATAATCACATATTGGCAGCCAATTGAAACGAGCATAGGAGGAGATATCTCGCCAGTAAAGGCTCCCTCGGGGAGATAATGACAATTTTGTGCCCCAAGGCCGATTTGGCTCTCTTTTATTAGTTCTGCAATAGGGTAGAGGAATGCAAATGGTGGACAAATGGCAACTTCTACTCTCAAATTATTCGTCGCAACCCAATTTTTAATTTGGTAAGCAAGTTCTAATGCATCTTTCAAAGTTTTGTGCATTTTCCAATTTCCAGCAATCAACATTTGTTTCATTTTTTTACACCACTTACTTTATAAATTTTATAATTGGTTAAGTTCAAGTCGGATTCAAAGCCATATCCACGAACCTCTTCCTCTGAAGATGTTATTTCTACATACTCATTTGAATAAAGGCGTTGCATTTTGTTTCGCCATTCGAGAAAAGAAGTTCGCAAAACAACTTTAGGGCTATCTGCAACAACGACAACTCTTCCATAGGCAAACATATCCTTTGTTCTATCGTTAATTTTAGCACTATCGGCTGTGAGGGTGCTTTGTCGTTCTTGCCTCGTTTTCGAGAAAAATTGTACTACGATGCTGTCGTAAAGCCAAGTTTCGCCTCTTTGTAGGAAGACTTTTCCAGTTTTAGCCCACAATTTCGCTCGTAAGTGTGTCGAGTCGTAGAATTCAACGATAACGTCTCTTGCTAATTGGTCTGGATTTTCTTCCAATTTCATATTGATTTCGCTCGCGTATTTTTCTTCAGCAACTTTACCACAATTTACAAGAGAAAATTGTATTATTAGAGCAGAAATTATAAATATTTTTTTTTTGAATGTCGTTGCAAACATAAAGTTTGATTAAATTTAAATTCTAATTTAGTCAAATATTTTCAAAAAAGGAAAATGGCAAATATTTTAGTTTTAGGCTGTGGCTTAGTTGGCAAAACAATTGTAAAAGATTTAGCCAGCAAGCATAAGATTTTGGTGGTGGACTTAAACCCCACTGCACTTGAGGCGGTTAGTGGGATACCGAATGTCGAGTCTATGGTGGCAGACATTGCACGCAATGCAACTCTTGAGGAAATTGCTACGGATTTCGACCTTGTCGTCTCTGCCGTTCCGGGGTTTTTGGGTTTTCAAACTTTAAAGAAATTAATTGAATTGGAGAAAAATGTTGTCGACATTGCATTTTTTCCTGAAAACCCGTTTGAACTGAATGAATTGGCGAGGAGCAAAAATGTTTCTTGTGTTGTAGATTGCGGGATAGCTCCTGGTCTGAGCCATATGATTATCGGTTACCATTCTTCAATTGAGAAGATTGACGAGGCTATCATATATGTTGGTGGGCTGCCGTTTGAAAGAAATTTACCATTTGAATACAAGGCTCCATTCTCGCCAGTAGATGTGTTGGAGGAATACATTCGTCCAGCCAGAATTCTTCATAATGGAAAAATTATCGAAAAAGAGCCATTGAGCGAAATAGAGCATTTAAACTTCCGAGGAATTGGCACATTGGAAGCCTTTTTGACTGATGGTTTACGTACTTTGCTTTCAACTGTTAACATACCCTTCTTGAAAGAAAAAACATTGAGATATCCTGGCTACGCTGAGAAAATCAAATTTCTAAAGCTATGCGGTTTTTTTGGCTCTGAACCTGTTGAGACAAGGAGTGGTAAAATTGTCCCTCTACATATTGTAGAGAAACTTTTACTATCACAGTGGAAATTGGAACCAGATGATGAAGAGTTTACTGTTATGAGGATTGTTTTAGCCTCTAAAGAGAAAAACAAAAAGTATGTTTATGAGCTATACGATAAGACCGATAAAATTAACAATGATTATTCGATGGGGAGAACGACTGGTTTTGTTGCTTGTGCTGTTTCAAATGTCTTGTCAATGAGGGATATTAGGCAAAAAGGAATTATCCCCCCCGAAATTCTTGCTCAAGATGAAGAAGTTTTCCGGTATGTAATTGATTATTTGAAGGAACGGAAAGTCAAAATTGAAATAAACGAGTTCTAATATGGAAGATACTTTTGAAGCAAAATTGAAAAGGTTGCAAGAAATAGTAACTTTGCTGGACCAGAGTAACGTTTCATTGGATGAGTCTATAAAACTGTACGAAGAGGGGATGGAGCTTGCAGTTCAGTTGCGGAAGATACTTGATGAAGCGGAATTAAAAATAATTCAATTGAATTCGAAATATAAAGACCAGTTCGAAACAAAGGACAGTGAAAATTCAAACAAATAGTAGATTGCGAAATTGTGTAGAAGTATTGTGACCCTGGCAGGAATCGAACCTGCGACCCCCTGATTAAAAGTCAGGTGCTCTACCCCTGAGCTACAGGGTCGATATTAAAGAATACAAAACTACAAATAAAAAAAGGAATAGACAAAATAAAATTTAAATTATTGTTTATACTACAAAGTTAGTTGAAGTCCATCGTAAGAAAGGAAAATTCCCTCGGGTAGTTCCGTTTCACATTTGGAGTGAAGAATTTGATGGGCAATGTGAATCAAGTATGTGTGTTCGGGATTAATTTTCTGGGCAATTTCAACTGCCTCCTCTATGTTGAAATGTGTAGAGTGTTTATCATAGCGTAAAGCATCAAGAATCAAATATTTTAAACCTTGCATTTTAGCAAGCGTTTCCTCTGGAATAAAGTTTGTATCGGTACAATATGCAAGGTCTCCGATTCTAAATCCCAAGACAAGAAGCTTGCCATGATAAAGTGGAAGTGGCTCGAATTCAATATCATCAATAATGAAAGGCTTTGTATCTATTAGGTTGATTTCTAAATTTGGAATTCCACCACCAATTTGCTCCGGCTCTTCAAATATATAAAAAAAGGTTCTTTTTATCCGCTCCAGTGTAGGTTCATTGGCATAAATTCTAACTGGTTTCTTAGTGGTATAGTTAAATGCTCGCAAATCGTCCAAACCCCCAATGTGGTCGAAATGGGCATGTGTGTAGACGACTGCGTTCAATTTCTCTATATTATAAGTTAACATTTGCTGACGGAAATCTGGCGTTGTATCTATCACTACATTAGTATTTTCAGATTGAACAAGTAGAGAGGTTCGAAGTCTTCTATCTTTGGGGTCGCTAGAGGTACATGTGGGACACTTGCAAGATATGGTTGGTACACCAGATGAAGTGCCACTTCCGAGTATTGTGAACTTCAAGGTTTTAGACGACATGACTTTCAGCGTGATAGGAACTTCGAACCAGAGGTCCAGACTCTACATGGCGAAAGCCAAGTTCAATGCCAATTTTTTTGTATTCAGCAAATTCCTCTGGAGAGACGAATCTATCAACTGGTAAATGTTTTGGGGTGGGTTGCAAGTATTGTCCGATGGTAAAAATGTCTACTTCAATCTTTCGCAAATCTTGCATCACTTGAATTACTTCGTCAAATTTTTCTCCAATGCCAACCATTATTCCAGTTTTGGTAATGAATCCTTTCTCTTTAGCAAAGTGAAGGACTTTCAGAGAGCGTTCGTATTTTGCTTGTGGTCGAACGGTTTTGTACAATCTCGGTACAGTCTCGACATTATGATTTAATATATTTGGTTTTGCATCTAAAACTCGTTTTACGCAATCTGTATCGCCTTTGAAATCTGGGATAAGGACTTCTATGGAGACTTTTGGATTAAGTCTACGGACTTCTGTAATAGTTTTTGCCCAAATGGTTGAACCCTGGTCCGGGAGCTCATCGCGGTTTACAGAGGTTATTACTACATGTGAAATGCCCATTTGTTGTACCGCAAGAGCAACTTTTAGTGGTTCCTCGGGGTCTATGGGCGCTGGTTTTCCAGTTTTTATGGCGCAGAAACCGCAAGAGCGTGTGCATATATCTCCTAATATAAGAAAAGTAGCAGTACCCCGTCCCCAACACTCACCAATGTTTGGACAATGTGCCTCTTCGCAAACAGTGTGAAGGGTCTTGGACCGCATCATCACTTTCAAATTGTTGTAGGTTTCACCTACGGGGGCTTTTACTTTCAACCAGGCGGGTTTTCGCTGGGGAATTTGTTTATTTAGGTTCTCTGCGGGGTAATCAATTCTATGCATTATTTATCCTAAGTATGCTTTTAGGCTTTGACAACGATTAGAGTGGCGGAGACGTCGGATTGCCTTTTCTTTTATTTGTCTTACTCTTTCGCGTGTTAAATTGAATCTCTCTCCGATTTCTTCCAAAGTAAGCGCTGGTGTGCCGATTCCATAAAATAGTCGTAGCACTTCGGCTTCGCGGTCGGGTAGGGTGCTAAGCAAATTTTCTATTTCAATTCGTAATGATTCCAGCATAAGTTGATGGTCTGGGGCTGGTTGCTGGTCGTTTGGTAAAACATCGAGCAGACGATTGTCCTCATTTTGTGGGAGAGGTTGGTCTACAGAAAGGTGCCTACCAGCAATTTTAATTGTCTCGTGAATATCGGCTACAGACATATCCAATTGCTCTGCAAGCTCGCTTGCTGTGGGTTCTCGTTCAAATTTCTGTTCTAATTCACTGAACTTTTTGCCAATTTTATTTAGCGCACCAACTCTGTTGAGTGGCAAACGAACGATTCGAGATTGCTCGGCAAGAGCTTGCAAAATAGATTGTCTTATCCACCACACAGCGTAGGAGATAAATTTAAATCCTTTGGTCTCGTCGAAGCGAGTTGCTGCTTTAATCAAGCCCAAGTTTCCTTCATTGATTAGGTCCCCAAGGGTCAACCCTTGATTTTGGTACTGCTTTGCAACAGAGACCACGAAACGTAAATTTGCCTTTACCAAGCGTTCTAATGCCTTGTCGGCCTCTGGACCACCTCTTTTTATTTTTTTCGCAAGTTCAACCTCTTCCTCTGGTGCCAATAGTTCGTATTTACCAATTTCTTGTAAATATTTGTCTAATGATTGACTTTCTCTGTTAGTATATTGTTTAGTTATCCTCATACACTACAAATTTTTTTCTTATTAACAGAGTATTCAACGAAAAAAAATTTGTTATATTTTATCTATTTGTTACTTGTAGAATTTTGTAATATTTACTCTTATTTTTTAGTAAGTTTATTGCTTCGGTGATGTAACTGTCATTATGAATTACGATGTTATTGAGTTCTTCAAAATCGAGTGTTCTTAATTTGATTTCGGTTGCTAATGCTTTAATAATTTCTGTCCGATTTTGGAGAATATAGTCGTCTAATGTTTTCTTAAAATACTTTTTAATTTTGCTTAGTTCTGCGAGCGCTTTTGAATTTGGTTCTTCCTGAGTGATTTTCAAAGTTAATGAGTCAAGTTCATCCATTATTTGGGATTTGTAGGATATATTTTTTTTCTTTAAATATGATGAAAACATTGATAATAGCTTTATTGTGTCCTTCAGCAAATCGCTTTTCAATGATTGGGTATTTTCTAGATAGGAAACGAACAATGTAAACAACATCTTTGAGTTTAGGAAATCCAGAAATGGATTCGGTTTATTTTTTGCAACTATTATGTCTGGTATAATTCCTTTTGATTGTTCGACTATCCGTCCGTTGCGAGTGCGAAAGATACTATCGGCGGTGTACTGCTTTTTAATCTTTTCTCCAATCAAGTTAGGGAATTTGCTATAGTGGATACTTCGGCCAGAGGGTAAAAGATAAATCGATGTGGTCATTTTTAAATAAGAATTATGGGGTAAATCGACCAGAGTTTGAATTATCCCTTTTCCAAAGGTTTGTTCACCGATTATTACTCCGCGGTCGTTATCTTGCGTTGCGCCAGCAACAACCTCGCTTGCGCTCGCACTTGCACGATTTACTAAAATTACCAATGGAATGCTTGTATCGATTGGAGCTAAAACTGTCTTGTATGGTGGTTCATTCTCTTGGTCTTTTCCTCTTTTAGTAAGAATTGTACTGCCAGATGGCAGAAACATTTCACACAATTCAATGGCAGCCTCAAGAATACCACCTGGGTTGTCTCTTAAATCTAAAATTATGCCTAATTTATTTTTCTTTATATTTACAAAATTTGTTAGATGCTCTCGCACTTTCTCTGGCATTTCATTTGTGAAATTGAGAATCTTTATATAAAGTATACTACCCTCGTCAAAATCCAAAATTTTTGCAACTGGGACTACTGGAATGGAAATACTTCTCAGATAGGTTTTGATGGTAAGTAAGCTATCTATTCCTTCACGTTGGACGATAATCGTAACCTCTTCTGTTTCAAATCCACTGATATACTTGCGCAATGAGTCTTGATTTGGGGGAACCTTGGTGTCGTTGACATATAGAATTTTATCGCCAAGTTTTAAGCCTGAAATTTCCTTGGTCAATGTGTCGACATAATCTACCACAATTAGATTCGAGTCGACAACCTTTGCTATAATACCAAGTCCGACATAATCATCCATGAGAAGTGCGTCGTTAAATTCCTCCTCATCTAGGTAAAACTTGGTGTATGGGTCGAGCTGGGAGGTAAAACCATCTAATGCGATTTTAATAATTTCCGTGGGACTTAAATCTAGTACATAGGACTTTAAAAATTCTCCAAGTACAGCGCTAAAAATATCGTATGCTATTATTAAATTAAAATAGTAAATATCTTTTGGATTTGAGTTTTGTGCTTTAATTAAGGAGTTTAATAGCTCATATAATTTTTCAACTGAGAAACTATCGTCTTCATCAGTAGAATTTAATTCTGTCCCATTTTGTTTAAAAGAGGTGTCAAGTTTCGTTATCCGACTTTGATGAAATTCCAAACGTTGTTTTGAGTATAAAGATGTAGTCAGAAAAAGAGAAAATGCAAACGAAATGCAAAGCAAAACAGGGAATGTGGTTTTCATTGTATATATTTTAAAATTTCAAATTGTCCCTCAAGAATTCCAAGATTTTACTTGCATCTAAGCGGATTTGTTTCATTGTATCACGGTCTCGGATTGTAACGGTATTATCCTGAAGGCTTTGTCCGTCGATTGTAATACAGAAAGGGGTTCCAATTTCATCTTGGCGCCTATACCTTCTACCTATAGCACCTGAATCGTCGTACATTGCCTTGTAATGGCTTTGAACGTCACGATATATATTTTTAGCTAATTCGGGCATTCCATCTTTATTTACTAATGGAAAAACTGCAACTTTAATTGGAGCAAGGTTGGGATTGAAACGAAGTACTGTTCGTTTTTCCATTGTTCCTTTTTCCGAGGGAGCTTCGTCCTCATCGTAGGCACTGCATAGGATTGCCATAGTAGTTCTTGTCACACCCCCACTTGTTTCAATAACGTACGGGATGTACCTTTCATTTGTGGAAGAGTCGAAGTATTCCAATTTTTTGCCGCTATATTCTTGATGATTCTTCAAGTCGAAGTCCGTACGGGAGTGAATTCCCTCGATTTCACCCCAACCAAAAGGGAAGAGAAATTCAATATCCACTGCACGATTGGCGTAATGAGCCAATTTCTCGTGCACTTTCAACCGGAGCTGGTTCTCTTTGAAACCAATTGATTTGTACCAGTTGATTCTTTCTGTAGTCCAATAATCGAACCAGTAGTCTTCTGTGCCTGGTTTGACAAAATATTGCATTTCCATCTGCTCAAATTCGCGCGTCCGGAAAAGGAAGTTCTTTGTGTTAATTTCGTTACGAAATGCTTTACCAATTTGAGCAATTCCAAAAGGGATTTTTTGTCGTGAAGTTTCTAACACGTTTTTGAAATTAACATAAATTCCTTGGGCTGTTTCGGGTCGCAAGTAGACTACGCTCGAAGCATCTTCTACAGCGCCAATAAATGTCTTGAACATTAAATTGAAATATCGTACCTCTGTCCATTCTGTTGTACCACTGATTGGGTCGGGGATTTTATATTCTATAATTATATTGTAATAGTCTTTTGGAGTATTTGCCTCTAAAAGTTTATGTTCAATTTCGTCGGCAAGTATGTTCTTTTTCTTGTTTCTCAATTTTTCAATGTGTTCTTCTATGAGATTGTCGGCTCTATACCTTGCCTTGCTAATTTTATTGTCTATCATTGGGTCGGTAAATTGTGCAACGTGTCCACTTGCTTCCCAAACTCTTGGATGCATGAGAATTGAAGCGTCCAATCCCTCGATGTCGTCGCGATAGGTCATAGTCTTCCACCAAAGTTCTTTTAAATTTCGGAGCAACTCTACACCAAGTGGTCCGAAATCCCAACAACCATTCAAACCACCATATATTTCGGAGGATTGAAAAATAAATCCACGTCTTTTTGCAAGAGAAATAAGGGTTTCGAGTTTGACCATAAGTTGTATTTAAAAAAACACAAAATTATAAAAAATGCACGAATTATTTTTGAGGAAGTGATTTAATTACAGAACTTAAATGATATCCAGTTTAAATTTACATTATCTAAACTTTTGATTATTTAAATATTTTGTTTTTTTTATTATATTACACTTTTTAAATCCAAACGTTGAAATGAAAGCCGGGCTTTTGGGGTTTGGCAAAACAGGGAAGGCTGTTGCAAGCGTATTACTTCAAGATAAAAACATCTGTTTAGAGTGGGTTCTTCGAAAATCTCACAAGTTGGAACATCGCTCGGTGCCAGAGTATCTTGGAATTGAATCCGACGAGCCAGGGCTTATTTACTCAATAGCTGACATTTCAATTTCCACTTTGCTCGATATTCAACCAGTGGATATTGTTATCGACTTTGCATCTTCCGAGGCTATTTACAACTACGGGGAGGAATGTGCCAAAAGGAAAGTAAAGATTTTATCAGCCATTTCACATTATCCCGATGAAACGATACAATTTTTAAAAGAATTGTCCAAATCGACTGTTGTCTTTTGGGCTCCAAATATAACCTTGGGAATTAATTATTTAATTATCGCCGCAAAATATTTAAAAAAAATTGCTCCGAACATTGATATAGTTATTGTTGAAGAACACTTCAAAGGCAAGAAAGAAGTTTCTGGAACAGCCAAAGTAATTGCTCGCGAGCTTGATATTGATGAGCAAGAGATTAAATCAATTCGTGCTGGTGGCATTATTGGCCGTCACGAAATAATCTGTGGTTTCCCATATCAGACCGTTAGGCTGGTACACGAATCTGTTTCAAGGGAGGCGTTCGGTAATGGGGCTATTTTTGTAGCCTTGAACTTAGCGAATAAAGAACCTGGTTTCTATCAATTTCAAGAAATATTATTGCCATACTTCTCTTGGTAACATTTGATTGGATTAATTGTTAGAAATTTTTTCAATTTATTACTTGACTTTTAGGATTTTCCCAAAGATAGGTTCGGAGTATATTTCGCCGACAACATTAATTCTAAAAAGATAAACCCCTTGTGGAATTGAGCGACCATCATTGTCAAGTCCATCCCAAAAAATATAATCCTCGTTCATAGAAATTGGTTTCGAAATTGTCCGAATTTTGTTCCCAATAAAATCGAAAATTTCAACATAAGCGGTAGCACCCCTTTGGGGGGAGATGTAGTTAATGAAAAATGAAGCTTCCTCCGTAATAGGATTTGGTACAACTGAATAACTTTGTATCTTTGCTTTGCGTGCAACGTAAACAGGTACATCTAATGTATCTCGATTCCCACTTGGGTCAATTGTGTACACAGTAAAATGATTCAATCCGTACTCAAGTTCGTCGGATTCTAACTCGTAAGAGCATTTCAATGGGACGTTGCGTCCATAAGAAATGAAACGAGAATTCTTCCCGAGTTCATTTTTCGTGATGTTAATAAGCAAAGTTGTGCTGGATGTATCAAAGGGGAGACGAGAATTATCGTATATCTCAATGAATATGGACGGCTTTTTAGACACGTATTCTCCGCCTCTAATTTTTATACCATCTAAATACAGAAATATCGATGGTTTTGTTGTATCCTCTCTTAATGAAACATTTAAGTAATCCAAATTATTGAATGAATAAAGCTCTGCAAGATTTTGCTTAGCTACAAAATTAAATGTAGTTTGTTTATCGAGTTTATCTGAAATAATTATCCCTTTGAAACATGCTGAATCATTCGGTAATAAATTTAATTTATGGAATTTATCGTAGGTATTCTCTTGCGATACTGTTCTTTGAATTAAAAGCAGACTTGCAGTGTCTATACTAACTTTTGTCGATAGATTAAATATCTTTGTAGAAAAGCTGAGTTCCTCGCCGCGAAGAGTGTCGATTTGCTTTGCCTGTGGTTTCTCGAGCAAAATGGCAATTTCCGGGGAAGGGACATATTCACAGCTCACGTTTCCGTAGCTAAAATCCTGGCTTTCCTCGGGATTTGAAATTTCTGTTTCAAAAATTATATATGGATAGCTTTTATACTTTGAAGATGTGATATCGAAGATACTTCCATCGAGATTTTCAGAAATAATTTCTTTTTGATATTCGAACGGCGCGGTTAATCCGTAAATGCTTGTTTGGGTTTTTATTGTAGTGTCTTTATGATTAACGCTGAATTTCAAAGTTTTCCAATTTTTTGCAGGGCCAAGTATAGGCGATTTAATTTTTGCAGTTCTTGGTATTTGATAAATAAAGCTTGAAGATTCGACTGTGTCGCCGTCAAAGTCGAACCCTTCATCAATCAATATCTTTTTGCCTTGAAAAACTCTTCCCACCATAAAAAATGAGTTACCAAATCTATTTAAATCCGAGCCCAATGAATCGGCAAACTTACAGCCCCATTCTCGAAATGCTTGACGAAGAGTATCCAAAGAGCCTGGACTTTTTGGATTATACAACTGATGAGCTATTGGGACACGGAGGGCAGAATTATTCAATACTAAAAAGATATAATCCTTTTCGGGGACAGAGTCGCGAAGGAATCTCACAAGATGAATACTACTTGAATCTTTTTCTGGGGGGTCGGTGCCCCAGGTCTCGAATATTTTATATTTAATTAACGAAAAGTCCTTGTGTGATATCAAAACTACATGAAACCCGACGATATCTAAGTCGGGTGCCATTGTAACATAGACCTTATTATTAACGGTAATTTCTTTGCCACGGTCATCTATTCTTTTGCCGACGCAAGACATTATCTTGTAAGGTATTTTTATCGTATCGAATTTGAATGCATTTTCGATTGTGTCGTAAAGCAAATTTGTGGTTTTGAATTTAGAATAACTGAAGTCATCGTTAGATTGAAAGGAGAGTAGGACCGTGGTATCCGTAGAGCTTCTCATAGTATGGAATGGAATTAAAAGCTGTTGTGCGAGAATCGTTGTATCTTTGCTTGTTTTTTGGGCAGACAGCCAAAAGCTGCCAACGGATAAGGAAATTTTGGGTCTCCAGTCAATCTTCACCGGATGTAATTCAATTTCATCCTTATGGGAGCTGTAGAGCAAATAGTTTTCCTGTACTCTTTTTTGGTAAATTTTGAAAGAAACTGAGTCTCGCTCGGGCACAAAGTTTGGGTCGACAAATCTAAAAAGTGGGTTAGTAGCTGGGACATTCCAATGAC
The DNA here is from genome assembly GCA_937927515.1 of Candidatus Kapaibacterium sp. Classification (GTDB taxonomy): domain Bacteria; phylum Bacteroidota; class Ignavibacteria; order Kapaibacteriales; family UBA2268; genus Naka2016. The sequence goes on from CALBDO010000005.1 coordinate 41,918, forward strand.
TCAATGGTTCCACTGGTAGAAGCGAGCTTGCATAAACCTCAATGTTATAGCTCAAAATGTTGTTATTGTAGTTAAATTCTTCTATTTTCTTCTCTGGATTAATCCATATTTTGAAATTATGTGTGCCGACCCTCTTTTGTATCGGAATTTGAAAATGGAAATCGACAGGAAAACAAAGCTCGGATATGTATTTTTTCAAGGTATCGCTTTTACCAGAATAAGTATGAATCAGCCAAAGAGAGTAATTACCAGAGGTGGAGAACCCTGCATTTCCAATCACGCCTTTGACAATAAAAATTGAATCTGATTGAGTAAAGTCTGATTTACCACTTTCATTGACGATGTCGACATAGTTGTTGATGAAATAAAAGTCGGGTTTGCGTGGTATCTTCATTCTCAACAATGGGTCGCCAAGAAAAACATAATTGTATGTGGTTAGAATAGTGTAATAATCCACATAGCTTTTAATCATTTTTTCCTTAGCGATATCCAATAGTGCAACCAAATAATCAGTTTTCACATTGCTATCGGCAATGGTTGTTAGTAAATGGGAGGCAAGTATTAGGGAGTATAGGCGTATACTCACTTCAACAGAGCCAATGGTGGCAACAAATCCTTTGTCTGGAAAGAGTGTGTATTCTTCGTTTCTGCAAATTAAAGTAGGTTCAGCAAAGTTTGCTGTATTGCAGGAAAAAGAGGAGAAAAAACCATATTTACCTTTGTTGTTCAACGTTTGTACTTTCCATCCATCTGTATCAAAGACTTTTGCAGAGCCGTGACCAGCAAATAACATAAATGTCACACCTTCGTTTATTGCAGCTCGAATAAAACTGGCATCTGCCTCGCTTCCGACAATTTCGTCGCTTTTTCTAATAACCTTCGAGCGAACGCAAATGGGACTCAAGCCTAAAATGTAATCAGCAAAATCACCTTTTAATCTATCGTAAAAATATTCTCTTTCCAGGTAGTTCTCTCCCCCGCTTAGAAACAAAAAGTTTTTCATCCAAGGGGCTGTTTGTGCTGCATCGTATTCCTTTATTTTCTCGAGGTAGTCGTAACCTTCTTGGATTGTTTTAATAGGGATTCTACCAACATGAATATCGGGGACAAAATCATTCCCTTCTAAATATGAATACCACGCATCTATTGGTGGCCACCCAAAGGTAGGCACGAAATCCTTATAAATACTTCCTTCGAGAACATTCCTTGTATCAAAGTTTGCATCTCCCAAAAGGACAAGGTAACTTGGTCTGGGCTTTTGCCATTTGTTATATGCCCAGGCGAGAAATCTTTTAATCGCCCAAGGGGATTTCTTTCCGTAATTAAACTCTTTGTATATATTCTCCGTGAGTGCCAAAATGAAAGACTTCTCGGGGTTAGTTGATTTTCGGTAATCAATATACTTGGCTGCGACATCTTCAAAAATTTTGGGGCAAACAACAATAACATCAGCTTGTTGCAATGTATCGTAAAGATTTGATGCAATAACTTGTTTGACCTTTGCTTGCTCCAATGCATAAGCGTCGCTAATGTAGAAATGATGTATATTTTCAATTTGTGGTAAATTCAAGATTGTTGTGAATCTATTGGAATAATTTGCGGGGAATTGACCAAAAAGGGAGAATCTTGCTGTATTGTTAATCTTTTCAAATTTTTCATCAGAACCAATCTTTCGAGCAAATATCCATTGATAATTATCTTTCGTGCGTTGAACACTTGTACTACCCTCACTTTCAAAGAAGTTCACCACATCGTTATTTATTCTGTTACCATTGAAAACTACAATGTAAATTGAGTTTTTGGATAGATTTCTAATCTCTGCAATAATTTTGTTATTATCCCCTAAATAATAAAAGTACTTCATAGAGCGGGTAGCACTGTCGTAAGTAACAAGATGGAGCCCCTTTTGATTGGAAGTTTGTATGCTATCGTTTAAAGATATTCTCAGTTCATTATCTAGTAGCTTTGCCCAAAAAGCGATACTTGGAAAGGAATTTAAAATTGAAAGTCTTTTGCTTGTGGTGTCGATTAGATAGGTTAAAGGATTTCGAAGATTTGAAATTTCAACTGAGGTATGTGAACTTTCTTGGTTAAAGTAGCAAGAGATAAAACCATCTTTTGCAAATGGGATATCCTTGCCAAAATACTCAAAATATTGAAAGCCAACTACATCTGGTAACGCAAGGATTCCAGGGGATTTAAAAGAACCTTTGTTTTCAATTTCCAAAAAATTAGTACCCAAATAGAGATTTTCAGTGGGGTATTTGAATTCTGCCAGCATATTTTTGCCAGGTTCAAAAATTCGATTGAAGGCTATTTCATTGTTAATTGAAATAGAAATGTTGTGTCGAGTTGAGTTGGAGTCGAATTTTGCACTAAGAAAGAAAAAACGAAATGTTGCCGAGTCGGTATATGTAGAGGGATAGAGGTTTATTCCAAGTTTGAAGTTTTCTTGTTTAATCCATTGGTCGCTTGGTGAGAGAAGCTCCCAGACCCACCCTTCGCCACCAACAGTTTGCGAGGATGTTTCTGGCTGGCCAATTGAATATTTATGATGTTCCTCGAAATGATATCGCACATTTATGTAGTCAGTACGTTTCCTCGGGGTTGATGTGTTGTCGAAATTTGAAAATCTTAATCCTTCATTAGTCTCATCGAAATATAAATAAAAGACTTCATAGGATGAAAAAGGGTCGAACCAGGTTGTATCGCCAGCGGGTCTACTACCTAAGAAAATCAAAGTATCACCCGAGTCAAAAAATTCATTTGCAGAGCCGATATATATGGGTATTTCTCTCGATTTGTGAATTAAATGCAAATATCTATGCGGCTTGCCATTGAAATAGCTTTCAACCGAAAAAATGCTATCAGATTCAACGTAATAAATCTTATCCTTGTTTGTAATGAGCTTAACATAAATTTTTTGGGGGTCGTACCATTTGAAGTCATAAGGTATCTGATAGGATTCTATTAACTTTTCCAGCTCTTCCTTTGGTGTCTGGGAAAGTATGGTGAGCAATGAGGTTGTAAAAAAAAATATTTGCAATAATAGTTTGTTCATCTATGACAAATTAAATTTTCAAATCAAATTATATAGACACACTCAAAGGGATAATTATTTTATAGATACACCGTTGGATGTACATTGCAAAATTTTGATTAGTCATCTTCGTTTCAATCAATTTAACCAAATCGTTTTATGATACCTATAGGATTAATTTTATTAACCGTTGTAGTATTAAACGTTATTTTCATTTTGGTAGATATTTACATATATAGAAAATTTCGAAAAATTAGCCTTGATAATCATTGGAACAACATTTATTCAAAAATATATTTAATTTCGATTCCGATTTTTGGAATTTGGTTAGTTGCTAATTCAATTATTCGATGGAGTTTTCCTATACCAAGCAAATTTGTTACATTTAGCAATTACTTCTTAACGTTTTGGTATCTGCCCAAGCTCATTTTTTTAATTGCTTATTGGATATATTTTGTTGTAAATAGGCTTATAAGAGTGGTTTCAAAAAGTCATTCGAAGGGAACTCTTCCATATGCCAACTCCGCTAGAAGGAAGTTCATAACGACACTTGGCTGGAGTGCCGTTGGGCTCCCGTACCTTGCTCTTGCCCACGAGTCTTTCAAAACGACCCTAAGTCCAAAAGTAATTACTGTTGAAGTACCGCTTTTAAATTTATCCAGTGAAATTAAAGAATTAAGGATGGTTCAAATTTCCGATATTCATGCTGGTTCATTGCCATCGGTTAGGTTTTTCACTAAAATTGTCGGAATTATAAACTCTTTGAATCCTGATTTTGTATTTGTAACTGGTGATTTTGTTAACTTTTCTTACAAGGAAATTGAGATTATATCTGAATCTCTTTCGAATATTCGAGCAAAATACTCTGTGTTGGCTTGTCCCGGCAATCACGAACATTATATGAAAAAAGAAGATTTTGAGCGTCTTGCAGATGAAATTCGTAAATGTAATGTAGACTTGTTGATTAATGAAAACAGAGTATTTAAATTTAACGAAAGCCAACTTCAAGTTGCAGGAGTTGATAATACAAACCATAGAATGAACTATGCTGATTTTGACAAGGCATTGTATGGTTTAAAGAAAGAATATCCGATTATTTTGCTTTGCCACGACCCAACTAATTGGGATAAATCTGTGCGTAAAAAGAGGAAAGTGGATTTAATGTTGTCTGGGCATACACACGGTGGTCAAATAGCATTTGAAATTCTTAATTCGAAAATCTCCCCTGCAGCTTTTTTCTATAAACAATATGCTGGGCTTTATGCAGATAAGGACCAATATCTTTATGTCAATACTGGCGTAGGTATGGTTGGCGTACCAGTTCGTGCTGGATTGCCACCAGAAATAACATTGATTCGTTTTGTGGATGCTGAGAAGTATGCTTAAGGATTAAAAGAATTGATTTAGATTTAATAGATTTTGTTAATTTTGTATTTTAGGTGGGTTCGCATAATGGTAGTGCAGCGGTCTTGAAAACCGCCGGGCGAAAGCCTGTGGGGGTTCGAGTCCCTCACCCACCGCAAGTAAAATTGAATTAAATTTAAAGTCTAAGCCCGATAATCGCAACACTAAGACCAGCCCCAAACGTACAAGTCAGTATATATTCCCCTTTTTTAATTACACCATCATAATATAGTTTCGACATCAGATTGCCAAAGCTTGCACTTGATGCATTACCTACTGAATCGGAGTAGTGAAAAGTGCCGGTCAGATTTGGTAATCTCGAACGCAGATATTCTTCCAAAGAGGATGTGGTCTTTCTGCTTGGCTGGTGAAACACCATATGTTTGATTTCGCTTGGTTCGATATTTGCCAATTTTAAATTTTCAAAAATTTCGTCTACAACTGTTTTAACTACAAATAGGTGTACTTTCTTGCCATCTTGCACGAAGCCATCTTCTGTTCGCTGGATAAGGTGAAGATTTCCGTCGAATGGAAAAGAGTTGAAGTAAAAAAAATCGAACGAATCTTCGTCTGGTGTTTCAGCCCTTTCAAGCAGAACTGCAAAACTTGCATCACCGAAAAGGTTACTGCCTCTCCAGTTTGAAATATCGGTAAGTTTTGTTGCTTTTTCTGATGCAACAACCAATACTTTTCTGCAGGAACCACTTTTTATCATACAGTACGCTTGGAACAGTGCAACACTTCCGCTCGTGCAAGCTTCGGTCACATCGAAACACATTGCGGAATTGCGTACGCCAATTTCATTTTTGATAAAATCTGCTAAACTGGGATAGATAGGACCAGTGTTTGTGGCTCCAATGATTGCATCAAGGTCGCTGAATAATTCTTCTTTTGAAATGTTGGAAATATTGTTGACCAATCTATTAACTGCGAAATTACCTAATTGTTCTAAAGAGCCTTTGAAGAAAGTCCTTTTTTCGGATATCATTTCGCTCCAGGTTGAAGCAATCTCTTGGATTGATATTTCACCGTATCTCGTAATTTCATTTACTGCCTCTTGTGGCAGCATATTTATGAATTCTTCTTGAGTGATAATTTGAAAAAGCTCTGAATCGCTTGGCTCGGAATGCCCTATTCCAGATATTTTGCAAAAATATGGTTTTGTTTTATCGCTTTTTCTGAACATTGTTTTAACCAAAAATTTAAAGTACAAAATTAATAAGGTGGAATTAATTAATCCTGAGTCTCTGCAGAGAATATAGATTACTTCACAATCGGTTAATTACTAAATTGTTCAACTGGTATGAATAAGAATACAGCTCGTTTTCTATGTTAGATATTTGGTCTTTATTCCAATAGAAAGTGTAAGTCCAGAGTAGGTCATCAATATTTGGTTGAGCAAGCCTTGTAAAGAGTAGTTTGGCGCAGAATTCGTTCTGATTTGGTACAAGTTTAGATAAGGCAAAGGCGTAGGTCTGCATTTGCAATTTGTAATATTGAGCTACCAAAAACATTTCATCTTGGCTTTTTACGTTATTGGATTTCCAGTCCCATATCTCAAAACTTCCATTGTCATTTTCAAAAAGTAAATCAATTTTTGCAATTAGATAGTTGTCATTAAATGGTAGGAGTAGCTCGAACTCTTTCTGGGCAGATAAAATTTTTTCTTTGTTTTCGATAAATAATTTCGTTTGAACCACATTAAGACATTGCTCCACTATATGATTTTGAATTTCAATTCCAAGATTTCTTCTTTGCTCGTATAGCGAATCTTTTATCGTACCGATTAATTTATCGAGGTAAAAGCCATCGTTAAAATACCAATGGTTAATCTTTTCTAAGCAATAATGAATTGTATTACCGACAATTGAGCTCAGAATTAAGTTATCTTTATGCTCGTAATCCTCATCTAAATTGGATTTCATCACTTCGATTAGGCTTCTGTGAATTCCTAAGAAGTAACTTTTCAAGTAATTCCTCGGGTCTTGGGAATATATATAAAATTTGGTAGACGATAGAATATTGTTGGAAATGCTTGGTTGGACTTTCTCAAGAAGGTAAATTTTCTCGGGTTGCTTTTCCTCGTGTAGTTGATGTTCAATAAAATGGTCTACAATTAGAGACTTGTAGAAAAAGTCGAAGATAAAGTCTATTGGAACTTCTATAATTGATTTTGAAACTTCAAAATCAACTTCTTTGTCGGTCAAAGTTAAATAAAATTTTAACTCTTTTACTTTCCTATAATTTGACGTTGGTTGCACAATTTGCTCATTCATTATCTCGAAAATTTGTGCTAACCGATTTTTAGGTTGATATGTTTTTCGACCAGTATTTTCATCGTTTTTTTCTATTAGAGAACCTGTGATAACCAAATAATCCGAGGCGCGTGTAAGAGCAACGTATAAGATTCTTGCCTCTTCTGCTTCTTGTTCCAACATTAACTGTTCTGTAGAAAGTATATTTTGCATCGTGGATATTTTCAAAACCTCTCCACCAAGAGTAATTTGAATCGGGAAAATCAATCCTAACTCGCGCGAAATTTGAATTGACTCTGGACTTCTTGTTTGACTGTCTATTTTATGGACGTAAACCACAGGAAATTCGAGCCCTTTTGCAGAATGTATGGTGAGCAAATTCACTGCGTTGCTAGATACAAAACCAAATCTGTCGACATCCTGCAATCCGTGTCTTGCAATAAAATCTATCTCATCAAGTAGGTCTATGATTGTCTTAAAACCACTGGACACATACTCGCGTGCATAGTCCAAGAACTCATCCATATTTGCGAGCATTTGCTCGTAATTGGTGAACACTTTGACCTTTTTATGCCATTCAGTTTCTAAGAGTATTCGATGTATTAATTCATTTATCGGAAGCACAGAAACCAAAGGAAGGAGTTTTTCTATTGTTTTAATGGCAAATTCAAGTCTACTTAGTTGAACTCGATATTCTTCATCATCGAGCGTTACATTTTCTCTTTTTAAAAGGTAATCTCTGAAATTTTTTAGCTTGGACCAAAAGGACACATTTCTCTCAGACGATGTTTTGGCAATATTAACAAGCATCTCATCAGTGAATCCAAAGAAAATAGACCTTAAAATACCGCATAAAGCAATGTCGTCTTTGGTATCGACTAAAAACTTTAAAAATAAGACAACGTCTTGAATTTCTTTTGAAGCAAAGAAGTTATTACTGCCAAAAAACAACATAGGGATGCCAAACTTTGCAAGAACGGTGGCAAGCTCTGCTAAATCTTTTGTCTTTCGGCTTATTATTGCTATATCTGAATAATTGATTCTTCTGTAAGATTTAGTTTCTTTGTCAAAAATTAATGCATTATCATTGTTAACAATATACTTGATGTGATGAGCTATTAAATAAGGAAGCGTTGTTTCATCTTGCTTGTAAAATGTACTCGCCAATATTTCATCGTCAGTTGTGCCTGCATAGAAAATACCGGATTTTAGCAATAAAGGGTCCTCACCTATTGTCTCGAAGAGAAATGTAATTGGAGCTATAGTTTTTGAATTCGTTTCATCGAGAGGGAGTTTTTCAAATGGAATTACAAATGGCTCGTATTTTATATTAAACTCTGTAAAAGGCATTGCATCGGAGGTTTCCATAAGATTGGACATTACTAAATCGACGAAGCTTGCAATTTCTGGCTTCAGTCGAAATGTAGTTGTTAGCTTTAATAATCCATTTTCTTTATTTGTTTCAGAATTTAATTGGGCAACATATTGTTTCGCTTTTTGAAACACACGGACGTCTGCATTTCGAAATGAATAAATGCTTTGTTTTTCGTCGCCTACAATGAACAAATTTGGAATGTTTCCATCGTTTTCTCTCGAGGGTAAAGGTACCAGTTGTTGAATTATTTCGAATTGAACTTGGTCTGTATCTTGAAATTCATCTACAAGTAAATATTTTATTTGCTGTCGTTGTTCTTTTGCAATTTCTGGAAAATTCGTAAACAAATCCTTTGTCTTGATAAGCATATCTGAAAATTCAATAAAGCCAGATTCATATTTTAGTTTCTCGAAATTATTATAAACATCATGGATAAAGGAAAAAATTGTTTTTGAAGTTTCAAAATACTTTTGCTCAATGTCGTAACCTTCGAACTCTTTTTTAATCATTTCAACCAGTGAAGTATAATCGATTACTTTTTCTAATAGTGACCAAATTCTTGTGAATGATTTTGCAATTTCATTTAATAAATTTTCAATTTCTGGCTCAGATTTGAATAATCTCTTTTGAGCTGTTTTTTTCTGTGTAAAAATTGTCTTGAGAAAATTGTTTAAAATCTCCCAAAATTTATGTTCAAAGCTAAGTAAATCGAAATCAGATGAATAGATATTATCGCAAAGCTTCTGGAATTCCTCTATGGTTTTGTTTACTACCTCGGGAAAGTTCAGCCTTTGATAATCTTCGAAACAATTTTTGAGTTTGGAAAAGAAATTGTGCAAGGCATTTTTGTAAGTTTTACGAATGAATTCTTTTAGTAAATTCAAATGGCTTTGGAAATCTCGAGAGTAAATATCTTTTAAATTGTTCCAGAGGTCAACGTTGGATATGGCTTTATAAGAAATTGCCTTTAAATCATCTAATTTGACTATCGAGAGTATTTCTTGGAGTTTTCCGTATTGCTCTTTATTCTCCAGCCAGGTCATAAGTGTTTGGTTGAAAGAATCTTCGAGCAATTGAAGACGCTCTGCTTCGGAGATTTCGCGGAAGTTCACAGGTATGCCCGCTTCGATAGGGTAGTTCGAGATTATTTCCAAACAGAAGCTATGTATCGTTGAAATTTTGGCGTTTGTTAATTTATTTCTAAAAGTTCTCAGTTTTTCCAATAGATTTAGGTTTGTATCTTTTTGCTCTGCTCTTAATTTCTCTAAGTTAAATTCCTCCGAAAATTTGTTGATTACTCGAGAGAGCATCTCGGCTGCTGCTTTTTTGGTAAAAGTAATTGCTACAATGTTATCGGGAGTAATGTCCATTTCGCCGTAAAATCCTTTCTCGAGGATTTTGTAGTATCGTTCGACTAATACACTGGTTTTGCCAGAGCCAGCATTAGCGTTGAGAACTATATGGCAATTTAAATTTAATGCATCAATTTGTTCTTTTGTAAGTTTCTTGCTCACTTTTCTTTATCGAAATGATGGTAATCCTTGTATGATTGAAAATCTCCACCCCATCTCCAACCTAAATGCTTAAATTCTAAAACCAGAGGGTGTCTCGGATGTAGAGTTCCAATTCTTTTAATGTCATACTTTGCACCTCTGGGTATGATTTTACCATCTTCGTAGACTACTGGATTTAAAAAAGGATTTATATCAATTGCACGACCGCGGGCGTGGAGAGACAGTCGATTAGTACCCGATATTGTTCTATAGTTAAACGAGGAAGTGTTATTGTCGAGCATAGATTTTTCGTCGGACCAATTGTATTTTACAATCGGAATGACTTTTGCAATTGGGTATTTTAAAATCTTGACCATCTCGAAAATTTCTAATATTTCGTCTTTTAAATCTTTGTGAACGACAAGTTGTCCTTTGTGCATTTTTTGGTCGAATGAGTAATAGTAGACATCAATCAAAACAAGCGAGTCGAGGATTTCTTTCGGTGCTTTGGTACCTCGAAGTGCTTGTTCAAATGTCATATCCGAGTCTACAACTAAATCGAGATTGTTTTTGCGATTTTGCATCTCGAAAAGTGGAGAAATCAATAACATAAAAAAAATGAAAAGGAACTTTAGCATATTTTATCTTAAATTTGAATTTCAATTAAACAACAAATTTACTTAAATTTATGAAAAAAGCATTGATAACTGGAATAACTGGTCAAGATGGTTCATATTTGGCAGAGTTCCTCTTGGAAAACGGTTACGAGGTTTATGGAATTATCCGACGAGCCAGCACTTTCAACACTCATAGAATTGACCATATTTACAAAGACCCTACTGAGTTTCCAGATACACGACTTCGGTTGCTATATGGGGACCTTTCGGATTCTGGTATTCTGACCGAATTGATATATAACATACAACCCGACGAAATTTACCATCTTGGTGCACAAAGCCACGTGCGTGTCTCTTTCGATTTGCCAGAACTGACTGGAAATATAACTGGCCTTGGGACTACAAGAATCCTTGAAGCAATTCGTAGGAGTGGAATCAAAACGAAATTTTACCAGGCTTCCTCATCGGAACTGTTTGGTAGAACACCGCCGCCTCAAAATGAGCATTCACCCTTTGCACCGCAGAGTCCCTACGCTATTGCAAAACTATATGCCTATTGGATGGTTGTAAATTACCGCAATGCATACAATTTGTTTGCTTCAAATGGAATATTGTTCAATCACGAGAGTCCGAGACGAGGTGAAATTTTTGTTACACGTAAAATTACTCGCGGCATTGCCCATATTCTCTCGGGTAAGCAAAAGAAACTTTACTTAGGGAATTTAGATTCAAAAAGGGATTGGGGTTATGCCCCGGAATACGTTAAAGTTATGTGGGAGATATTACAATTTCCCTATCCCGATGATTTTGTTGTTGGCACTGGCGAGAGCCACTCCGTACGCGAGTTTGTGGAAAAGGCATTTGAGTATTGCGACATCGAGTTGGAATGGAAGGGCACTGGGCTGGATACTATTGGCATTGTAAAAAGTTTTGCTAAAAGATGGGAAGCTGTGTTAAAGTCTGGCGAGGTTGTGGTTGAATTGAAAAAAAAGTATTTTAGACCGACTGAAGTTGATTTCCTACTTGCAGACGCTTCAAAAGCTCGGCAGTATTTAAATTGGGAACCCCAAATTTTATTCCCCGACTTAGTAAAGATTATGGTCGACTACGATTTGTTGATGGTGGGAATTACTCCTAAGTTCGAAGGTTACAAGATTGCAAAAGAAAAGGGTTTCGGTTGGACCGAACATAAATTTTTGGAACTCGAGAGTGTTCAAAATGAAGTTTGAAAAAACTGCAAAAATACTTGTTGCTGGGGCAAGGGGGCTCGTTGGTTCTGCAATTGTAAAAAAATTAATTGAAAAAGGTTATACAAATCTACTTACCCCAACTCGTGAACATTTAGATTTGCGAAGGCAAGAGGAAACGGAAAAGTATTTTTCAGAATTTCTTCCAGATTATGTTTTTCTTGCTGCTGCTAAAGTCGGTGGAATTGTAGCAAACAATACATATCGAGCCAGTTTCATATACGACAACTTAGCCATTGCTATGAATGTAATTCATTCATCTTTTAAATTTAACGTTAAAAAATTGCTAAACCTTGGTTCTTCTTGCATCTATCCCAAGTTTGCTCCACAGCCATTGAAAGAGGAATATTTACTTACAGGGCCGCTCGAGCCCACTAATGAACCATATGCAATCGCAAAAATTGCCGCAATAAAACTGTGTCTGGCATACAATTTTCAATATGGGACAAATTTTATATCACTCATGCCTACGAACCTTTATGGAGAAAATGATAATTTCAATCTCGAAACTTCTCATGTCCTGCCTGCTTTAATACGAAAGTTTCTCCTTGCAAAAGCTCTCTCGGAGCGAAATATCGATTTTATTACAAAAGATATTATTAAAACCCCACTCGGCTTTGGTATCGAAAAAGAAATTCATATCTATAGCCAGGATGAACTAACGAAAGCTCTTTCAAAATTAGGTATATATACAGATAAAGTTATACTCTGGGGCACTGGAGCCACCTTTCGTGAATTTCTTTTTGTGGACGACCTTGCAGAGGCTTGTGTTTTTTTCATGGAAAACTATGATGCCAACGATTTGGAACCATTTGTGAATATTGGTACTGGAATTGATATTTCCATCAAAGAACTTGCCGAACTTATCAAATCCATTATTGGGTACGAGGGTGCAATTGAATGGGATATATCAAAGCCAGAAGGCACCCCACGGAAATTGCTCGATGTTTCGAAAGCAAAGGCTCTGGGCTGGTCGCCCAGAACCTCGCTTCGTGAAGGTATTGAAAAAGTTGTTAAAACTTACATCGAAAGAGTCGAGACTTTGTCCGTTAACCCTTAGTTAATCCAAATTAAATATGGAAGTATTGCGAGAGTATGTTCCTTTTGCGAAATAAATTGTAATCTTAGATATTGCATAACTTGGTATTTAATCTCGCTTGGGAAGAATGCGAGGGCATTGTTCACAATGTTTAAATAGAATGAACTTGCTTCATCCTTTTTATCGCGAAGCAATTTTAGGATAATTTCGATATTATCCAAAGGTTTTGGAAATCTCTTGATTGTAGGATTTACGACACCGATTCTTTTTGAAGCGATGGTTATTGCTTCGTTTAATCCTCCAAGTACGTCTACTAAACCTTTTTCCAAAGCCATTTCTCCAGTCCATACTCTGCCTTTTGCTACAGAGCGAATTTCCTCAAATGTTTTCTTCCTACTTTGGGCAACTTTGGCAACAAATCGAAAGTAAATAGGTTTTGTTATTTCAGAAAGTTTTTCTTTTTGTCTTTTAGTAAAAGGGAGGAGTAAATTCAAATCTTGCGAGGATGGATTTGTTGATAATGTATCTACCGTGATTTCAAGTTTGTCGAGCAAACGGCTAAAGTTTGGTATCATCGTTATTACACCAATCGAGCCGGTGATAGTAGCAGGGTGCGCTATAATTGTATCGCATGCCATTGCGATGTAATAACCGCCGGAAGCTGCTACATCACTCATCGAGGCATAAACTGGCTTTTCCTTCTTGGTTTTGATTATCTCATTCCAGATTTCATCAGAGGCTATGACTGAACCGCCAGGACTGTCGATTCTTATGATTATTGCTTTTACACGTTTGTCCTCGCGGGCTTTTTTGAGGTTTTTAATAAAGTTGTCTGGGTCGATTTCTAAATCAAGGCTAAATGGAGATTTTTGGGCGCGTTGCACAATTGGTCCAGAAGCATACACGATAGCAATAGCATTTTCTTTATCCGTATTCTTGTTTGCCGAGAACTCTTCGCTTTGAATGTAGTCGAATATGCTGACGAAGTTCACTTTTTTCTTCGATGTGTCTCCTTTTTGTTTTTCTTCTAAGATATTTTTAATAAAATCTTTTGCTTGATTATCATTCAATAGTGAATCAACAAAGCCGTATGCCAAAAGAGAATCTGGAGAATAAATCCCTCGGTTCATAAGCTCGATTGCTCTATTCTTTTCAATTTTTCGATATTTTTCCAGTCCGTCTAAAAATAATTTGTACCTTTGGTTAATAAGTTCTTTGTATGCAAGCCGCGCACTATCGCTGAATTTTGTTCTGCAATATGTTTCTCCAGCAGATTTAAAATCTTCATACTGCTCGACGTAGTACTCAATTCCAATTTTATCGAACAGTCCTTTCAGAAACATGGCAGAGACTGCAAAGCCGTTCATTTCTATCGCACCCTCTCGGGCTAAAAAGATTTTGTCTGCTGGTAATGCGAGATAGTAGTCGCTTTCGTTACCCATTTCTATAAACGCATAAATGAATTTACCAGATTCTTTGAACTTTTTCAAAGCTTCGACAAATTCAATTCTTTTTGCCCAACCCATCATTGAATAAGAACAGCGCATATAAATTCCTTTAATCTTTTTGTCCTCCGAAGCAGCCTTTATAGCCTGCAACAGGTCGTAAAAAGTTATCGAGGACTCTCCAGATAAGATTGAACCAACGGATTCACCAGTGTATTCCAATATTGGAGTGTTGAGGTTGATTACAAGTATAGAGTTCGTTTTAATAACAACTGGTTCTTTTTCAAAAAGGGAGCCGATTGAAGTTAAGATGGAAATAAAAACGATAAATATAAAGAGGAATACTACACCAATAACGACAACTGGTACCCACCAACGGCTACGTTTTTTGGGCGAATAATAAGATGGTATTTGTGGTTTAGCTGGAAATTGTTCTTCCATTATTTTTCCCTAAAATAAAAAAACAAAATAAAATTACGTATTTGTTTTAAATTTGTTACCATTTATCATAACATTTGTGCTTATTAAGAAGCATTTTTTATATACCCAGTTTTTTTAAATTGCAATTTTTAAAAATTGGAGGCAAAGATGGGTTTTATCACTTGGGATAACTCCTACTCTGTTGGAGTTGCTTTGATTGATAATCAACACAAGCGTTTAATCAACATCATCAATGAACTCCATGATGCAATGGGTGCTGGAAAAGGGAAAGATGTGCTTGGCAAAGTTTTGCACGAATTGATTCAATATGTGAATACACATTTTAAAACCGAAGAAGAACACATGGTTAAATATCATTATCCCGATTACGAAACTCATAGATACGAACACGAGAAACTAACCGACGAAGTAAAAAGATTTTACGATGATTTTAATTCTGGTAAAGCCGTTCTTAGTATTCAAATAATGAATTTTTTAAGAAATTGGTTGATGGACCATATAGTTGTGAAAGATAAAAAATTCGGAAAATTTTTAAATGAAAAGGGGGTAGTATAATAAGAAAATTTTTATATTCTCTCGCCTTTATTCTTGCTGTTTGTTTTCTCTGCTCTGCCAAAGATTATAGGCGCAGTGATATTATATCCTTTTCTTATTTCCAAAATCGCGGTTACGAAGTCCTGGGCAGAATTTGCGACGAGGCTGGCGGTAGATTGGCAGGAACAATTCAAAACGATAAGGCATTAGAAATTCTCCAGGAAGAGGCTAAGAGGGACAACTTAGAAATTATATTCGAGGAATTCAATTTTCCTGGATGGTTTCGGGGAAACGATAGTTTAGCTTTAATTAGTCCGTATTACAAAGCGTTGAGATTTGTTGCTTTGGGCTACAATCCTAAGAGCGAGAAAATAACCGCACCACTAATTTTTGCAAACTACGGATACGAAGAAGATTACGAAAATTTGGATGCCAAAGATAAAATAGTCCTTGTACTGCAAGAGCGACCTAAAAACCGCGAAGAACTCCTCCGTTACGAAGCAATTGAAATTGCTCACCAAAAAGGTGCAAAAGCAATTTTATTTGTTAATGACAAAAAAGGTGGTTTAGTCTTGGCTGGTGTCGGAAATTTCCAAGGTTATCCTAATCCTATTCCAGCTTTTAGCATTACTTACGAAGATGGTCAAATGCTAAAGAGACTCCTTAAAAATGGAATAACACCAACAGTTGTTCTTCGAAGTAATTCACAGTGCAAAGAGTCGACCGCTCGGAATGCAATTTTGACAATTAAGGGAAAATCAAAGAAGAAGATTGTTGTCGGTGGACATTTTGATTCGTGGGACATTGGTCAAGGAGCAGTAGACAATGGGGTCGGAATTGCAGTTCTTTACGAGGTAGCAAGGAATTTGTCCCGATTCAATGATTTTTACTATACAATTGAAATAGTTTGGTTCAATGCGGAGGAATTAGGCTTGTGGGGCTCGAAAAGATATGTCGAAAAGCACAAAAACGAAGTGGTACTGATGCTCAACTTGGATATGCCGGGAGAGCCGACTGGTGTCAATATCATGGGTTTCGTTGAGTTGGATTCAATAACAAGAGAATTCATCTACAGCCTTGACGGATTTGATTTAAAAGATAGTGTGAAAAGCCAACCTTGGACAAATAGCGACCATATGTATTTCATGTTCGAAGGAATACCAGTGATTACGACATTAGGATGGATGGATGAATCGATGTATCGACATTATCATGACTTTGGTGATACATTCGACAAAGTAAGTAAGAAGTTGATTTCAAATTCAGCAGCATTTGTGTCTTTGCTCGTCTATCGATTGGCAACTACTGAAATTAAATTCCCTCGCCTCGGAAAAGATGAAGTAATAGAAGTGCTTCGCAAAAATGGCCTCGATAGAAGATTGAAAAAGCAAAAGGAATGGAAATTTGATAACTAATAATCTGTAATTGGAATTTTATCCGTTTTAAATTAATTTATAACTTTTTAATTTTAAAATTTCGATTATTAATGTTTGAAGATGTTTATAAAGCCAATTTTGAATTAGAAGAAAAGTATTGGTGGTTTGTAGCTCGAAATAGAATCGTTTTTGAATTGTTGCAGAGATTTTTTTCCCCTGATGAGGATGGGTACGTTTTGGATTTTGGGTGTGGCACTGGTGGTTTTGCAAAAATATTATCACAAAAGTATAAAGTGATTTGCTTAGACCCATCACCAATTGCTGTTAAATATTGCAAGAATCGAGGGTTAGAATTGGTTTTTCAATCAACTATTGATGATTTTTATCTTCAAAATCCTAATTTAAAAGCAGTTTGTGCTCTTGATGTTATTGAGCATATTGATGATGATGTAGGTACCTTGCAAAAATTGTATAAACTCTTGGAAAATAACGGTAAATTAGTTGTAACTGTGCCTGCTTACCAATGGCTTTGGAGCAACCACGATGTTCTACATATGCATAAGAGAAGATATACCAAAAAACATCTTCTCAAAGTGCTCAGCCAATCTGGATTTCAAGTGATTTATATCTCTTATTTCAATTTCTTCTTGTTTTTACCAGCCATTATTAAAAGGCTTTTAACGAGAAGGAATAATGTAGAAGAACAACCTCCAGTAGACCCCGTATCGGATTTGGCTAACAAAATTTTAACGAAAATTTTTCTGTTCGAGAAATTTTTTCTGCCAAAAGTGAGGTTCCCTTTCGGATTGTCTATCATCGCAATTGCAAGAAAAAACGGGTAGAAATATGAAAAAAACTTCAAAAAAGAAAGTTGTTATATCGGTCAAAGAACCTAAATCCTTCCCTTTTTGGGCGGTCTTTTTAGTATTTTTGTCAACTACAATAATATTTTTCTACGACCAAATTTTCTTCAATTCTTTCTTTTGGGAAGATTTTGTAGAATATGTTTTCCCAGTTCAAAATTTTGCTGCAAAGGCTTTTGCCAATGGTGAAATTCCTTTCTGGAATCCATATACATTTGCTGGTATGCCGTTTATTTCGGATATTCAAGTAGGCTTTTTCTACTTTTTTAATAGAATTCTGTCTTTGTTTACTCTCTCTGGAAACAATTTACCCGTGCTTGTACTCGAAATACAAATTATTCTACATTTTCTAATTGCACAAATAAATACTTATCTTCTGGCTCGTTATATCAAAATCTCCACCTATGGTGCCATAATTTCTGCTATTTCTTATTCTTTCTCGATGCTACTTGTTGTTCACGTAATACATCCAATGATTATCTACCATCTAAGTTGGCTTCCGTTGGTCCTAATGTTATTCATAAGGTCTGTTGAGGAGGATAGGATTTATTTTTCCATTTTATCGGGTTTGATACTTGGTTTGGCAATTTTATCTGGGCATCCGCAAACTACTCTTTACGTTTTTGTACTTTTAGGTATAACAGGAATTTACCTACTAATTTTTTATCTAAAAGGCAAGTTTTCTTTGTTGTCGATTCTCCGAGCTGTTACTTTGTTTTTCCTACCTTTTTTGATAGCTTTCGGAATATTTGCAGTGCAGTATTTTCCGACGAAAGATATGTCGAAGTACGCACAACGCAATGAAGTTTCTTATCAAAAAGCTACCGAAGGAGCTTTGCAGTTCAAACAAATATACACTGCTATTGTGCCAAAGCTTTTTGGGTGGGTCGAAGGTTCAAAACTCGACAACTCTACATTTTATCTGCGTTTTGGAGGTGAATTGCAAATACACTTCTTTTGGGAGACGGTATACTACTTTGGTGTCGCTGCAGCTTTACTTGGTTTATTTGCATTACTTGCAGGTTACAAGAATAGATTTGTAATTTTATTTGCCATCTGGGTGGTTTTTGGTTTTTTATTTTCGCTTGGTTCCGGGAGCCCATTGTTCGACTTGCTTTTCAACTTTCCATATTTTGGAATTTTTCGCAATCCAGCAAGGATGATGTTCTATGTCGTGCTTGGTATGGCCCTTATGGCTGGTGTAGGATTCGATTTGCTTTGGAGAGAAGCTTTTAAAAGGAATGTGCTAATTTTCTTCCTTATACCAGTATCATTAGCTTTTTTCATTTCCTTGCTGGCTGCATCTGGTGCTTTTATTGACATATTTGATGCTCCAATTATATCCCATCAAGTAATCAAGGATTCTGGAAGTTTTGCTCTTTTACTAGTTCTACTGGTAGGTGTAATAGGTGTCTTATTGAATAGAGCTTTCGTCTCTCCAAGTTTTGCTGGAATTGTCCTAAGTTTGATTTCATTCGTAGACTTGTTTGTTGTTGGTGCTAATTTCAATAGAAATCCTAACAATCCCGAGAAAACTTACGAGATGAAATTAGAATTGAAAGCAATGCTGACCCCGAGGCTTCCAAAGGAAATCTTTCGAGTGAGCTCGCGATTGTATGAACCTATACGCTTTATTGCATTTCAACGGAATCAGGGTTTGATGGATGGAATAATGTTGATAGATGGTTACAATCCATTGATTCTTGAAAGAGTTCTGCCGCCTCTGAAAAGCACGAAGCAAGTCAATGATTTGTATAATGTAAGATACGAGGTAAAGGTCGACCTTGAAAAAGGAACTTGGGGATTTGTAGAAAGGGAGAATTATTTCCCGAGGGCTTGGTTTGTAGAAAATTTTGTTGTTGTTCGAGAAAATGAAATTAAGGAATTTATGAGCAAAACCCCAGTGGATTATCGAAAAACAGTGATTTTGGAACAAAATCCCGAGTTTGTCCAAAATGGTTTAGATACATTGGAACAGGCTGATGTAAATTGTCTTTACTTTGGGGATAATTATGTCAAATACCGTGTAAAAGTTAATAGGTCTGCGCTTTTAGTATTCAGTGAGATTTGGTATCCAGATTGGAAGGCTTTCGTCGATGGCATCGAATTCAATATCCTTCGGGCAAATTATTGTTTTCGTGCTGTGGAAATACCCAAAGGAGAGCACATAATTGAAATGAAATATGAATCAAGTTCGTTCAAGCTGGGCTCTTTCATAACTTCATTAACTCTATTGCTCTCTTTTGTAGGTTTAATTGTATTTTATAGAATTGAAATTGGAAAACATTTGCTATTCATTTCGACAAAAGACCAAAAACCAAAAGGAAAAGAATGAAAAATCACATCAGTGACCTAAAGGAACCACCGTTGGGTTTGCGATGGTTTGTTCTTTTTGTAGTTTCTATTGCAATGTTTGGTAATTATTACGTTTACGATTCAATTTCTCCTCTTGCAGATATTTTGGCTAAGCAGTTAAATTTTACGGATGATAACATTGGTCTTTTGCAAGGGATATACAGTCTTCCGAACATCATCATGGTTGCCATTGGTGGAATGATTATCGATAGAATTGGAACTCGACGGGCAAATTTATTATTCTCAGCACTTTGTATGATAGGTTCTTTTTTGACTTTTATTAAGGGCGATTTGATTACAATGGCAGCTGGTAGGTTGATTTTCGGACTCGGTGCTGAATCACTAATTGTTTCTATAACTACAACACTTGCCAAATGGTTCAAAGGAAAAGAATTATCTTTTGCATTTGGATTGAATTTAACAATTGCCAGGTTGGGCTCTTTTGCTGCGTTGAATTCACCCTCTTGGGCTAAACCTTTTTACGATAGTTGGCAAGGTCCTTTGCTGATTTCTTTCATTGCTTCTTTGGTTTCTGTTGTTGCTGTTTCAAGTTATTACCTTGTCGACGTATGGGCAAGAAAAAAATTCGTACTTCACGAGGAACAAAAGCAAGGCAAAATGAATATTAGACAAGCATTTAAATTTGGGTTACCTTTTTGGTTTATTACTTTTTTATGTGTTACTTTTTATTCTGCAATTTTCCCATTTCAGACATTTGCAATTAAATTTTTTCAAGAAGTTCATAATGTCTCTCGTCAAATGGCTGGTTTTCTATCGAGTATTCTCACTTTATCTGCAATGATTATGACACCGATATTCGGTCTGATTGTGGATAAAATCGGTCATCGAGCAAAGCTGATGATTTTAGGTTCTTTACTCATTGTGCCAGTTTACTTAATTATGGTTTATACAAAAATTACACTTTTTGTTCCAATGTCTATTATGGGAATAGCTTTCTCTTTAATACCAGCGGTTATGTGGCCCTCTGTCGCATATGTTGTAGACGAAGACAAACTTGGTACTGCTTATGGCGTAATGACTATGGTTCAAAATATTGGTTTATTTTCTACTAATTTATTAATTGGCTACCTTAACGAAGTAACAAATGCCTACACAACTGGTATGTGGGTTTTTTCCTTTTTTGGTATTTTTGGAGTTTTATTTGGATTTCTTTTACTTAAATCCAACAAAAAATCTACTAAATTTGACCTTGAAAAGCCAAAATTTTCATTAAATAAAGGTTGAGTATGCCTCGAAAGAAAAAAGATATTGATGAGAAAGAATTTACTCTGCAAGATGCTGCTGAAATTGCATTGCGTGATTATTTAGGAATTACCTCTGTTGAAACTTTACTTGTTCTCTCGGATGAACCCCTTCGCGATATAGGCTTAGTCTTTTTCGAGGTTGGGAAACGTCTCTCTTACGAAGCTTTTTATTGCGAGATAAAGCCACGCGCTGTCAATGGTCAAGAGCCTCCTGAACAAATCGCTCTCATTATGCAAGAAGTTGATGTCGTTGTTGCGCCGACGAGTAAGTCTCTAACCCATACCAATGCACGACGTGAAGCCTCCAAACTCGGTGTTAGAATTGCTACGATGCCTGGAATAACCAAGGATACTATCCTTAGATGTCTCAGTGCCGACCCAAACAAAATCCTTGAGACAACTGAAAAAGTTGCCAAAAGCCTACGCGAGGCATCTACAATTAGGGTAACAACTGAATTAGGGACGGACATTACATTTCCAATCAAAGGTCGACAAATCATCAAAAGCACTGGTATTTTAAGGAATATAGGTGAGTATGGAAATCTACCCTCTGGCGAGGTCTATTTGGCACCTTGGGAAAAACAAACTAATGGGGTTGTTGTTTTCGATGGTTCTATCGCTGAAATTGGAAAGCTAAAATATCCAGTTAAAATAAAAATCGAAGATGGTTACGGTGTTGACTTCGAAGGTGCTGAAGAAGCAAAACTGCTTTATGAAAAGTTGAAAAGTGTTGGTCACGAAGCTTTTGCCATTGGTGAGTTTGGCATCGGCACAAATTACAAGGCTAAAATCACTGGTCACATTCTCGAGGACGAAAAAGTTCTCGGCACCGTACATATTGCTTTTGGTAATAATTTAACAATGGGAGGAAAGATTAAAGTGGCTCTCCACATTGATGGAATCATAACAAAGCCTACTGTTTACTTAGATGACAAGCCATTGATGAAAGAGGGAAAACTTTTAATTTAATTTCTTGATGGCATATGCGTTTGCTCTTTATTCAATTCTTCTGTGTTATTATACTATTTCAACTGAATGCCCAGGATATTTCTGATTTCCCTCGTATAAATTACAAAATCGTAAGTTTTAAGAATTGGAATGACTTAAAAAATTTTTTAAAGGACTTCGACAAGAAAAAAAATTATACAAAATACAGAGTTTTAACTACTCTTAATAGAAAAGAGCTAAGATACTTCAAAATTAAAGAACAAATCATCGTGCCAGATACTTTTTTACCGGATTTGCGCGCATATTCCATTTTCCCAATGTTTTATCATGGTGCTTCTAATTTGCGAAAAATAATAATTGTATCGAATCTATATCAAGCCTACGGTTGTTATGAATATGGCAAATTGGTACGTTTTGCTGCTGTAAACACTGGCAAAAGGACCACTCCGACCTATCCTGGAAGATATTATGTCCAATGGAAAGAAAAACTTCGGCGCTCATCGTTCAATGAAAATTGGATTATGCCGTACACAGTTAATTTTCACCGACTTGCTGGATTGGCTTTTCATCAATTTGCGATGCCGGGATATCCAGCATCGCACATGTGTATACGACAATTTTACGAAGATGCTCAATGGTTGTATAATTGGTGCGAATTACCTAAAAAAGATAGCTCTGGAAAACTGAATCCCAAATCTGGTACTCCCGTCCTTGTATTGGATTTTTACAACTTTGGTTCTGGTAAAAAGAAATGGTTGGAACTAACCTCGAATAAGGATACCTTGAATTATCTACCAAATAATCCGTTAGAGGTTGAAGAAGCGCTAATACCAATTATACATATTCCCGAAGAGTTACGACCTTTGTTGTCTAGAAAAGAAAGACAAAGATATGAAACTGCTTACGATACTCTTGTAAGCCGTGGTATAATACCCAGTAATTTAAAATTAACTCCTTCGAATCCACTGACGAAGAAAGGCGTTAGCCCTTAATTTATCGAAACTTACAATGTTTCAAAGGTAGATGTCCCCTTCTAAGGGTAGTTCTATTGTATTAAGAATTAAAAATAAATTCAACCTTTCAATGAATTTTTTATAACCTCTTTTCGCCGAAAGTATATCGATAAAGGCTTCGATAGCATTCTTCAATGTTTTATCGAGAGAGAAAGATTTAGCAAAGCTATCCATGGATTTATCGAATTGCTTGGTCAAAGCGTACAATTCGCCTAACATGTAGTGAATGTATTGGTTTTCTGGTGCTAATGGTTTTATAGTTTCAAGTATTTCAATTGCTTCCTTATACCTTTTGCATTCTTCAACGGCGTATCGAAAATCTATTAACAATTTTACGTCATTTGGATTATTAGTTAAAGCAACAGAAAAGGTTGATAATGCTTTGCTAAATTTTCTCTGGTTTAAAAGATTTCTTGCTGCCAGCCTCCAGTATTTTGGTTTTTTGGGGTCCAGCGAAGTGCCAATTTTATAGGCTTCTTCTGCTTTTTTGTAGTCCATTAACTTTTCGTAGCAAAGTCCTATACCAATGTGTGCAGGAGCAAAAGAGAAGTCTACTTTGGTCACTATTTGATAAAATTTAATTGCTTGCTTGTAAAAACCACAATCCCCTAATAGATTTCCAATTTGGAAATAAACAAATTTATCGAAAGTGCGCCTCGAATATGCTAAAAAAGAATGAATAGCTTGCTTGTATCTACCAAGAAATGTATAGGCCCAGCCAAGGTATAGATATGAATATTCGAAATCGGGATTCAATGCTATTGCATTCTGAAATGCATCTATAGATTTGTAGAAACGACCCAATTCCAAGTAGCAATGTCCAAGGTTGAACCAATGCCAAAAGTTGTCTGGTTCTATTTCTAACGCTTCAAGATTGGCATTAAGGCTCTCTTCGTACTTCCCTTGTAGGAAGAGAATGTGGGATATTTCTTGAAGTGCTTCAATTTTATAACGTTCATCATCAAGTAACTTTTGAAAAATCTCGAGCGCATCATCAAATTGTTGATAAGCTTGCAACACAATTGCTTTGTTGTAAAGAGCAAAATTATTAGGTTCGAATGAAAGTACTTTATCTAGTAAATTTAACGATTTCTCGAAATTGCCCTCGTTAAAATGTATGAGGCTAAGAAAAATCAATCCATTTGAGTTGTTTGGATTTATGGTCAATGCTTCTTCTAACGTATTGGTCGCATTTTGATAATCGCGTAAGTTTATTAGCACGAAACCTTTTTTGACAAGCAAGTCTGATGAAGTTGGGTTATACTGAAGTAATGTATTACAAAATCTTAATGCCTGCTTGAAATAACCACTCTCAATACAATTGTCGATTACTTCTTCAATTTTGCTTAAATCTTCGGGAGAGAGTTCCATCCCAAGTCGTTTTTTCTTTTCAAGCCATTTAGAGAATCTTTTAATGTACCCTTCATCAATAGATTCTGTATTCTCACCGCCATCACTATCCTCGAAGAACTCTTCCTCGTCGTAGGACCAAAATTCCATTTTATTAAAATTCAGATTTTATCAAAAAACAAATTTATACAAAAGAGAGAAAAATGAACGACGAAAAGCCATTTGATTTAATATAAATTTATTTTAATTTCAAGTAATTCCTTACTTTTTCAACATCATAAGGATTATTACTAAATTGAACATTCAATAGCGCCTCGATAATTTTCTTTTTAGATTTTCTATAGTCATTAGCTTTTGTAATTGGAGAGGATAGCATAATTATAAATTTCTCTGTGTTTGTTGTGGAGTAAATTTGCCTAACAACGGTTTCGCTTGATGTGTCGTTAGGTGGGACATCAAGGGAAAGTTCCCAAAAAAATGCACGGCGATTGGATTTCGTTGTGTGTATTTTGGGTTTTAGTTTAGTTAAGTCTGAAAAATGATTCTTTGAAATAAAGTCTACTTCGAACTTAAAGTGTTGTTCAAGTGTATCCAAGGAAGAATTGGGTATAAAAAATT
Source organism: Candidatus Kapaibacterium sp. (assembly GCA_937927515.1). GTDB lineage: Bacteria > Bacteroidota > Ignavibacteria > Kapaibacteriales > UBA2268 > Naka2016. The sequence continues at coordinate 66,596 of CALBDO010000005.1, forward strand.
CTTTTATAGGCACGACAGTAAATTGAATAATTTGACCATCAATCGAAAAGATTAACTCGTCTGGGTCTACGCTTGCAAATTTTTTCCCAGGTATTTCTAAGAGAAAACTTTCCAATGAATCGTTAAAAATAAATACAAATCCTTTCTTGGACTTAATAACATCGAGTCCTTCGTTTGTGTTTGTAAAGGCAGTCAAGGCAATTAACAATACAAATACAAAAATCTTCCAAATTTGTTGAAATTGCATGATTAATGTGAATTTTCTGGTTCTTGATGAATATGTACTCGACAATTTAAAACTTCTTTTTTTATTTCTTCTTCCACTATGTGTGAAATTCTATGGGCATCTTCAACTGTAATATTTGGGTCTAAGTGTATATTCATATCGACAAATATAGTTGAACCTGAGGAACGTATGCGAATATCATGTACATTTTTGACCTCGGGTATTTTGTTTACAATCGATAGAATTCTCATTTTCGAAAAAGGAGCACCATCGAGCAAATGATTTATTGATTGAATTGCTAACCGTATAGACATAAGAAGGACGACCAGGGAGACTATTAATGCAGCAAAAATATCGGCTATAGGGATTTTTAGAAGTGTAAAAAATAGCCCGAGTAGGACAACTCCCGAAGTTAAAATATCGGAAGAGAAATGCAATGCATCGGCTTCGAGAGCTTGACTGCGGTGTTCAATAGAGGCTTTTTTTAATATTTTTGCCCGGTTAATATCGATAAAAATGGCAAACAGAACAACAAAGAAGCTCCAAAAATTTACAGTGACGTGAACTTCTTTCCCACCAAGCCTTTCCACTGCTTCCCACACCACCCATCCGCAGGTCAGAAATAAAAGAAAAGCCTCGACTAAAGCAGAGATATTTTCTATCTTGCCGTGTCCAAAATTGTGCGTTTCATCTGGTGGTTTCGATGCGATTTTTACCGAGAAAACTGTTATTCCTGCAGCAAATAAATCCATTGCAGAGTGGATTGCCTCTGAAATTATTCCCAAACTTCCGGTTAAAAATCCTACTGTGCCTTTGAAAATCGTAAGAAAAAGGGCAACAAAAAATGAAGATATTGCAACTTTTATTTTGTCCAAAACTTTTCCCTTTAATTCAATGCCTTCATTCGTAAAATTAAGAAAAAAGTTGTTTCAAAATAAAAAAGCAGCCTGGACTACCATTGGACCGATTTTATCAGTAATCCAGGCATACTAATAGTGAAAAGAATTATTATTTTGTTAAACTAAGGAATATAATGTATTTGTCTGGAGATAATTTTTCCATCGTATTTGACTATTATCAAGTACCTACCTGAAATTAAATTTTTACCTTCTACTGTAAACTTATGAGAACCTGGTTCTAATACTCCACTATGAATTTTTCTCAAGACTTTGCCCTCTAAATTGTTAAGGGTAATTTCGACATTTTCAGACTTTGGAACATTTATCCAGAAGTTCGTACTTGTGCTAAATGGATTTGGCGTAGGGTGCGAAAGGATGATTTTGTCTTGATAGTTGTCGCAGATTCCATCATTGTTTGCATCAACGAAATTTCTTTGGCGAAGTCCCCGTCCTAGCTTATTGGAATTGTATCCGTTTCCTTGCCCAAAACTTTTACAATTGTCACACCGTCCATCGTTATTTACATCAACAAAGTTATCACAGAACCCGTCGCCATTTCGGTCGATAAAGTTGCAATTAAATGCCTTGCCTTTTCCCCAGTGAATTCCATTACCTCGTTGGGAGAATGAAATATTGATAAGTAATAAAGTAAAAACTACAATAAAAAACCAAAAATATCCTATCTTATTCATTTTTGTACCTAAAATTTTACATACAATACATTTTTTTAGACAATTTCCGTAGTAAAAAGTTTAATATAAAAATATCATGTATATCCAATCGTTTTGAACATTTTAACTTTTGGAGATAAATATGATTGATAAAGTGGAGATAGTTAATGCTATTGCAAATATAGAAGACCCCGATTTAAAAAAATCGCTGATAGAATTAAATGCCATAAAAGACGTGACTATAGAGAACAGTTCTGTAAAAATTTATTTGGAATTGGTTCAGCCTGTATTCACGGTCTACGAAGAGATTACTCGAAGGATAAATGATGCAATTACTCAAATCTACTCTGATATTGAGGTGGAAGTAAACATAACTGAAAGGATGTACGACCTTTCGAAACGCAAAGTCTTGAAGAAGGTGAAAAACATCGTAGCTGTTGCTTCGGGTAAGGGTGGGGTTGGAAAATCATCTGTTGCAGCAAATCTTGCAGCAGCTTTTTCTTTGACTGGTGCAAGGGTTGGTGTGCTTGATGGTGATGTTTATGGTCCAAGTCAACCGACAATGTTTGGTCTCTCCGAACAACCATTTGAAGTAGTGGAAATGCCAGATGGGACTACAATGGCTTTCCCACTCGAAAAATATGGAATAAAAGTCGCGTCCATGGGAATGATATTGCAAAAAAATGAAGCAGCAATTGTTCGAGGGCCACTCTTGGCTGGATATTTTTCGATGTTATTTGAGCAGATAGAATGGGGCGAACTCGACTACTTGATTTTTGATTTGCCACCAGGCACTGGGGATGTTCAGCTAACTCTGACGCAGAAAATTCCACTGACTGGTGCTGTCATTGTTACAACCCCACAAGAAATTGCAGTTGCAGACGTTCGCAGAAGCATCGCAATGTTCAGAAAAGTAAATGTTGAAATCTTGGGCGTTGTAGAAAATATGAGTTATTTTATTCCACCAGACGACCCTAATAAAAAGTATTACATATTTGGTGAAGGCGGAGGTCGAAAAGTCTCCGAAGAATTGAATGTTGACTTCCTGGGTGAGATTCCTTTCGAGATACTTACACGTGAATCGAATGACTCTGGTATGCCTGTGGTCTTGCGAGAAGATGCCGGCACCCAAAGACAAGTTTTTTTGAACTTAGCCCATAAAATTAATACAAAAATTAGATTAAGGAATTTCAAAATTCTTCAGCTTCCAGTAATGAAAATTTCTTTGGAGTAGAAGGAATATTTATTAGAAGTTTTGAGAAAAAAAGAAGAGCGAACCCAATTGGGTTCGCTCTTTAGTTTTTAGTAAACTATTCGACTATCGAATAAATGACATCTTGCCAGTTAAGGTTTTACCATAGGCGTTCAAGCGATAAATGTAATTTCCGCTTGGAACAATATTACCCGTCTCATCAGTTCCATCCCATGCAAAGTTGTTGTACTCACCAGCTGGCAAGGTTTCGTCTACTATTGTGCGAACGACTTTACCATAGATGTCGAGAATTTCCAATTTAACATGTGTTTCGTATGGTAATACAAACGGAATAATGGTACTGAGAGAGAAAGGATTCGGTGCGTTTTGGTAAAGCTCGAGTTCACCTAATCCATCGTACTTAATTGTCACGATGTTTGAGTAAGTAACGTTTGAGCCAGTCCCGTCATTATCTACTTGGCGTAATCGATATTGATAGACTGTATTGGGCACGACGTCTCTATCGAAATAGGTGTATTTGTTTGGGGTGGTAGAGTATCCAGCACCTTTTACGAATCCGATATCTTTGAATGGAGTATTGTTATCGGTGCCTATACGCCGCTCAACAAAGAAACCATAGTTGTTAATTTCGGATGAGGTTTCCCAGAAGAGGTCGATGCCAGCATCTCGGGCTCTACCATCGAAGGACAATAATTCAACTGGGTCATGTTGACCTGGAAGTGTTAAATACCAACGATTGCCAAAGTAAGGTCTAATCATTGGTATCCAGGTTCCACGGGATAGAGTTGCTGTCTGGTTGTCAGCAGGGCTGATACCATAATGATGCAGGTGTGCATAGCCGGGATTTCCAATTGTTGGCATAAATTGTACCCAGTTGCCACTTCCGCGAGTATTTTCAAATGCGAAAACATTATCATTCACCAGATTCAAAGTAGCACTAAGTCTACGGAAGTCCTTTTCCAGCATTAGATGATATCCAGAACCACCGACAGGTCCGCCAGTAGTGATTGGAGGTGGGATATAAATTGAGGTAATTCTCATTCCCATACGATATTTCGAGGCACCAAGCTCCAATCCAGTTTCACCCAACTGAGCAATTGTCATCCAATATGTCCCTGATTGGAGGATAATGGGTTTATTCAACTTATATGTTAGATATTTACCAACGGCGATGGAGTCGCCATCAAAATCCCAAGCTCTTAATGTGTAAATTGTAGACCCAGAAATTAAAGATGTTGGCTGGTCAGCTCCAGAGTAGATAGAAAACGCTATATAATCCGGCGATTGATTTTGTTCACCAAAGAATGCTTGATAGCCGTATATCGTGTCCTGCTGCAATAATCTAAATTTCATCGCAATCTGACCAGACCCATTACCACCTTCGTAACCAACAGCATATTGATAATTATATGCACTGGTAGGACCGTATACGCTACCTGTAGCTCCATAAGCAAATCCAAATAAGTTCAATCCACGACCGGGTATACCGGCGAATTGCGCATCAGGAACGTCATTTCGTGGATTTGTTGGTTGGTCGTAAGCAAAATATGGGCCGAAACGAATGGTAACATCAGTATAGTTTGTATCATTTAGAGGCTCAAGGTCTCCTCCGGGAACTGTCAACCAAGCGTAAATTCTGTATTGTCCGGGACCATAGATACGTGCGTTGAAGTCGGGCATGGAAAGTTCGTGAACCGAAGATGGTAACATACCAGGCATTTGCTCGGTTCGTTTATAAACAGCAAGTTGCTCGCCAGGTCGGTATATCATAACTGTCACAAGGAATGATGGTGCACCGACGCTCGTGTTGTTGCTTAATTTAACACGAATTGGTATTTTGATTGCTTGCGATGCAGGTGTTACGGTATAAGGCCAGATGATTTTAACAGATGTTACTTCGACATCCGTTATTTCACTTGGGAAGAGAAGTTTAACATTGTCGACATAGCATACATCATCATCATCAGGTATACAAGTCAAACATTTCTTGTTGTTACGGGCATACATTTTAATGCGGAATCTGAAATTCTTTGCTCCCTCGTTCTTGTAATAAATAACAGTATCCGGTATAGTAACGAATGCTTTAACGTAATCAAAATCAATACCATCGTCGAATAATCTAGGACGTAATCCATTCAGATTTGGTGCGGCAGGAAGTGATAGGGCAGAGTCTTTGTCTGTTTCTAAATATCCTATCAGATATCCACCAGCGCCATATAGAGAGTATGCGGGCATATCAGTAACTGGTTTCGCTCCACCTCGTCGAGGATGTATTCTCCATCGCTTTTCATCAATGTTACATATATTTGTTATCCCATCATCACTAGGCAAAGCCCATTCAATAGCAATTTCATCGGGTGGATTTGCTGCTGAACCACCGTATTGTGTCCAGACACTAAATACGTCACCATTTATCACTGTTCTTGGTTCCATTCCAATCAATTGATTATCGGACCAACCTCGGTCCCAGCTATCTTGCTTAGTGGCTCTTTGGAATCCTACAGAGATTGTTGCTCCCCTTCGACCTCGTAAGTCGATTGGGAAGCTTCGCAATTCATCACCTCCGGGCGAAGTTGCTGGTTCCTGTCTTTCGAGGGTTAATCTGTTCATTCGAATTACAGGGGAACGAAGTTTGAATGCGGAGTAGTCGGGAGATGTAAAGTTAAAGTCTTTATTGTTTGTTGCTGAATATTCGCCGCGTGGAGGCAATGGATAATAAGACACCTCGTCGCCACTAGCCACTTCAGCATCGATGTTGACCCATTTCAACGTACTGGGCATTGGAGTCCTTTCGGCTATATGGAACGATGTCACATCATCGCTAAAGTCGTCGAGTCTCTTCATAACAAAGAGGCGGACACTCCCAGTATCGTCGAATGGCCAAGAATCGCCCCACCCTTCCTGTGTCCTTGGATTTCTTGGGTCGGCAATGATAAATGCTCGTAGACGACCTATGTAGTTGCTAACAAATTCGTTTGGCTCAAATGGAGTAAAGTATACTTGTACGAACCCATACGGTGGAATACCATTGTATCGATTTGGTCCAGGGAAAGGTTGAGGGGTGGCAACAAGCTGGTTGTTTTGAATTGCTAAAGTAACATACTGTACTTTAGTATATGGGTCACCCACACAGTTTTCTAATAATGTATCAAGCCATCCAAGAGCAAGGCAGTTGCTGTCGATTGGGACAAGTGTGTTGTAAACCTTCCTCTCGCTGGCAAGGTTTATAATTTGGAATCGAGCAAAGAAATTAAATTGTTGCGGTTGGAAATTTACCCCTTGTGGTCCTTGAATGTTGTTCGACAGGTTTTGAAGAATTGCTACCGGTTGGATAGCTCCAAGTCTTTCGTCACCAGCGAGCAACTCGTAATTATTGACCTTGTTTGCTGGTACTTTTTCTGTGAAGTCAAGTGGGGCATTCGGTTGTGGCTTTCGAATGCGATATTCGATAGCAACCACACGACAAGTGTTTTTCCATTGTTTAAATTTTATTGCAAGTCCATTCTTTGGATACGATACATTCGGGTCGGTCATTTTCATAAAGTAGTGAGTATATTGCTGATATTCGCCAGCCCAGGGATAGGTCGGTCCGCCAGTTTGTCCGTAATTAATGTGCCTTGCAAAGCCAGTTACCCCGACAGTTGTGTTATAACGGAATACAACATAAGATGGTACTGCTCGTCCACTAACAACAGCAACACCATCAAATCTTTCATAAACAATGGTTATACTACTGTCTCGCTTATCGAGAATTACCTGAGCATTGGCAGCGACATAGTTTTGCTCTCCAAAGCGACCATTGGTTGGTGCAGTGAATTGCCCATATGGTGTATTCATCGGGCCTTTGGGAGCAGCATTAACAAAGTAAATGATTAACCTATCGGCAGTTGCAGTACGCTTAAAGTAAACCTTGCCAAAATCCTCGGGCATTACAGTAACTTTATTGAACTGAGATAGATGTAGGTCGCCCCAGAATGGAGCAATTAGAGCTGCTCTGTAACCTGCGATAAAACCAGGTGCGGATGGTCCACCTAAAGCACCACCACGAGCGCGAATTCCTGCAATCGGATTTGTTCGGTCGTTGCCAAGAACAACGTATTGATAACCCCAGTTATCAGGTGTGGGGTCATTCAATCCGTCGCCAGCTCGCCCACGAGCAAACCAATCCATACTCATTGGGTCGTAAGCAGTGGTCGCACCAGTTGGTATTGTTCTGTTTCCAGCATTGTCGTAAAAATATCTTCGGTTTGTGAGTGCAATCACGCCATTCGTAGAAACGTAGAAACTATCGTATCGAATTCCATTGAAGTAAAAGTTAAATCCAATTGGTATAGGTCCAGCGATAGCATCGTCGGTGGAGTCTGTTGGTTCCTCCCAAAAGTTTCCGTCCGATGGGTATGCTGGGTTGCGGAAGAAACGCAAGCCTTCGTCTGGATTGTTGGTCCAGAAGTCCCTTGGTAGAATCCTTGGACCAGGAACAATTCGCCGCCACAAGCCAGCTTCATCATTAGTGTCGTAAACCATAACGCTTGGACGCCAGTAATCGGGAGCATCGTCATCGCTGTCGACGAAATAATAGCCAGTCGAGACAGCTGGTTGGTTAATTGGATTATTAAGCGGGGTGAATGGCATTGGGTAGCTAGTGTTTTGGTAGAATGGGTTCGGTTCGAAAAGTTGGCTTCTTCTAAGCGGGTCGTCTCCGAGGTCTTTGTTGTCATTTGCTATGGCAATAAAAGAATTGCCAAGCAAGAATGAGCAGAAGAGAGCCAAAAAGAGAATTCGTTGTTTCATTGATTGTACCTCATAAAATTGTTTAACATAACAAATTGATTTAATAAAAACAACATAATTAATTATCGTTTGAATCTCCAACCTTTGTCTTCGTTTTCGAAAATCCAAGCCACGATTTTGCCTTCGGGTAGATTTTCGAAATTGTCCCAATACTGCAATGTATAGTTATAACGGCTACTTGTATCGTTGGTGTTTTGTGATTCAATTTGAGAAATTATGGCATTCAATCTGTTCTTCCATAGTTCAAAATTTTTACTTCGCAAGTCTATCCATCCTTCCTTGCACCATTTTTCTATATTCTCTGTTGTCAATTCCACTTCTCGAAGTCCGTCTTGTTTAGGAATTTTAACTTCTTTACCTCGTAAATAATTTTTTCCATCTGGCAAAAGTATTACCAAACCTATTGATAACATTTGAGAGCGCAATTTAGTATTTTCTTTTATTATTTTAAATGCTTTTTGAGATAATTCCTCGGGAGTAAAATTAAGTACATTTTTTATGCTACCAGCTATGAGCTTCAATAGGTTAGCTTCGTAGAGGAGTTTCGAGAGTCTTGGGGGGCCTAAAAGTTCGAAGGCAATACTTTCTACATTATTTTCTTTTTCCAATGTAATAAGTTGTTTGACAGCATAATTTTGTAAGAATCCACCACGATATGTTGGTCCAAGGGCAAATGCATCCAAACCTTGAATAATATCTTTACCAGTATTACCCCCGATTATTTCAAAAATAGCATATGCAGCAATTTCTTCAGGTGTAACTATTTCCATTTGACCAAGAGCGCTTATTGCTTCGAATTCACCACGAGAAAATATACCATTTTCTCCAGTGTCGATGTAGACAGATTTGAATACATCGGAGGTTTCAATTATACCATCAGTATCAGAAAATACAAATGTTTTATCGATAGTCTTTGCATTTTCCAATGGCATATCTACAATCTGTATAGGTTTACCTTTTCTTATAACGTTTCCGTAGGCTATTCTCTTCCATGCAATAGCAGCCGTGGGCTTAATTTCTTTGATAAATGGTCCACCGGGTGTTCTTGCCATGAGATATAGTAATAATGTTTGTGCTCCAGCCACTGCAGATTTTGCCAAAAGGACTCTCGATGGTCTTTCTTCGCTGTGGGTGTAGGGAATGTTCAAACCCATACCGCCGGTACCACTAGTTCCAATTTTTACATACATACTTACTTTAAAGTCGCAAAGAGCGTTGTAAAGAATTTGAATGTGTCGAATTAATTGAGGGATATAAATACTTGAAATCAATCTTTCAACAATTTCAATGTTAAGCGTGTTATTGGAAATAGAGTTACGCACAAAGTTGACGCTCTTGTAAATATCTTGGTACGCAATAGCAGTAGCAGTATTGACACAGTCGATAACAACGTCGGGTTTACATTCTTGAATTAAGGTGTACAATGCAGAGTTTTTCAAAATTTCTTCGTCAAGTTCATTATAAATATCGTCGATTGCCATTGTGCGATAAGTTGGATTGCCGAGTACTTCGTTCCAGTCTAAATCTTTCCATTCATTGCGAGCGAAGATATTTCCCCATTTAGCTTCGAATATGTTTGAGTCGAGATGTGGGAATTCGCTTTGTAGTTGTTGAACAGCTTCATCTGCTTCTGCCTTGCGGAGCGACGAAACGAAGATTTTGGCTGGATGGTATTTAATTAATTCCCGACAGATTGCTGAACCAACAAGTCCCCATCCCCCGAGCACTAAAACTTTCTTACCAGTTAATTCCATAATTTTCAAAATTTTTTAAAATAAAATTTTAAAATAATAAATTTTTCTATTTTAACAAAAGATTAATTTTAACGACGATGCTCTAAATTTTCAAAGAACTTTTTTCAATTTTACTTTTTCTTAAAGATATAAACACATAAAATTTAAAAAAGTCGCATTTCTTTGAAAAATTTTTTGTGGTAGTTGTAAATTATTGTACTACAAGGGCTACCATCGACAAATTTTACAACAAAATATAGACCATCTGAGAAATTTTTTAAACTTAGCCACCTCTGAAAATCTTGTTTATCATATCTTCCAATTTCTTTGCCTAATAGGTCGTACACACGAATTTCATCAAAGTCGCATTCGCGTTTGTGATAATTAGTCTCAACTTGCAAACTTAACTCTACCTCAAATTTGGTTATAAAACCATCAGACCCAAAACCAAGGATTACTACATTTGTCCAAAATATTTCAGGAAGTAAGCTTTCATTCCAGTATTTAAAAAATTTAACTGATAGGATTTGTTTACCGACGCTGTGGTCTTCGTATTTCCAAGATTGCCCGAAATCATTGCTTCTAAGCATCTTTCCGTTGTCAAAAGGAATTATGATAGTTCTGTCAATTTCGGAGACAAAAATTCCAAGTGGCTGGCTTGTAGTTTGTTCTGCGTATATTTTGGTAAAATTTTGTTCATCGGGATTGGATTCAAATATTGTGAGTGTGTCGTCGATAAAACAAATGACAAACCCTAACGGGAAGTTGTTTTCGATATTCCATTTGTAAAACCAAAAGTCAATCACTTCGGTACATTTGTAGTTGCTCCCAAAATCATACAGTAATTGCCAATCTTTGAAAATTGGATTTGAATAATAAATCGTCTGGGTTTTCATAAAAGATTTCCCACCTAAAAGAAAACCCAATGTTGTGTTTCCTTGGTCAGTCTCGAATGAAAACTTTTTTAACTTAATGAAAACTTTAGAGGGGTCGACAACTATTTGTTCCCATTTTTGCTCATATTTGTCATAAAGAAAAACTGAGCCCCCGTAACCAGTAGTTAGGATTTTAAATGAGTCCTCTACACAGTCAAATAGATTTTTAGAATATGGGAAATTTTCTCCATCGAAAAAGAAAGAGGTGAGTTGGTTTCCATTTAGGTCGAAAATTTTTACCTCAGCATTGTCAAATAAATAATTGTAGCCACACACAAACAATTTATCAGTATCAAAAAATTCTACTGAGAATGGAAAAAATACTTGAATTTCATGAACATCCCAGTTTTTTCCACCATCTTTGCTAATGAACAATGCACCATTGGTTGAACTCCACCCAACAGCTGCCATTGTATCCGTTAATTTGTTTAAATCGTTTCCCTCGAGTAGTACATCTTTATTTTTTAAATCCACAGAGTAGATTTTTTCTTTTCGATTTCGAATGGAGATATCTTTCCAATCTGAAATACCAGCAATCGGTGTTAAGCAGATGATTAGCGAAATACTTAATACAAGCCTTTTCATTGTTTTTATCTAACAACTAAAAAGCAGTTTTTTTGAAACGTGTGTCGAGATTTTTCCTTCTCGACTCTTCAGCAATTTTTTCTTTAAACTCATCTAGGTCATAAGCTAATGTTTTGTCCACAAGAGAAAGGATTTGAACTGCAAGGATTCCAGCGTTTTTTGCTCCGTTGATGGCAACCGTTGCGACTGGAACTCCCGAAGGCATCTGCACGATTGAAAGCAACGAATCGAGACCGCCTAGGGATTTGGTTTGTATTGGTACTCCTATTACAGGCAAGGTTGTGTAAGCAGCGCAAACGCCAGGCAAGTGAGCAGCGCCCCCAGCTCCAGCTATAATCACCGATACACCATTTTCTCTAGCTTTGGAAACGTAATTGTACACATCGAGTGGGGTTCGGTGAGCGGAAGCAACAAAGATATCGTAGTCTATCTTGAAGTCCGCCAAAACGTCGGCAGCTTGCTTCATTATCTCGTAGTCGGAATCGCTTCCCATAATAATTGCAACCTTTGGCATAATTATATTCCAAAAAATATTTAACATTGAAACATACAGCAAATTTACTAAACTTTTGCAAAAATTTATAATTAAAATTAATTTAGCACAGTGATACAAAAATTTGTTAACTATTAGCCGAATTTAGCTGGTTTTGACTAATGTTAAAAAATAATAAAGACACTATATTTTCGTTTCTAACAACTGTCTAATTGAGAAGGAACTATGAGCAACATCATAGATAAAATAATTCAACTAAAAAAAGAGAGAAATGCAATAATCTTGGCGCATTATTATCAAGAGCCTTCTATACAAGACATTGCTGACTTTCTTGGAGATTCTTTAGCACTTGCCCAAGCAGCTCAGAAAACCAATGCCGATGTAATTCTTTTCTGTGGGGTTCATTTTATGGCAGAAACTGCCAAAATTTTAAATCCTGATAAAATTGTACTGATGCCAGATTTAAACGCTGGTTGCTCCCTTGCTGATAGTGCACCAGCCGACAAGTTTAGAAAATGGGTCGAAGAGCATTCTGGGCATGTTGTCATCTCTTACATAAATTGTTCTGCCGAAGTCAAGGCTCTTTCCGATATCATATGCACTTCCAGTAATGCTGAAAAAATTATTCGTTCGGTGCCAGAAGATAAACCAATATGTTTTGCCCCAGATAAATACTTAGGTTCTTATCTCATCAAAAAAACCGGGCGACAGATGGTTTTATGGAACGGCACCTGTCAGGTGCACGAGACTTTTTCCGAAAAGGAACTCATATCAATGCAAAGGAAATATCCAAATGCTTTGGTGCTTGCTCATCCAGAATGCCCCGAGAACATTTTGCATTATGCCGATTTTGTTGGCTCGACAAGTGGAATAATAAAATATGCCACCGAAAGTCCCTCAAAAGAATTCATTATTGCCACAGAGGAGGGAATAATTCACCAGTTAAAGAAGAAAAATCCCGACAAAATCTTCCATCCTTTACCAAGTCTCAATGGATGTGCATGTAATCAATGTCCTCATATGCGTGTTCACACTTTAGAAAAGGTATTGTTAGCTTTAGAGAATCTTCAACCAAGAATAGAAATTGATGAAGAACTTCGGTTAAAGGCTCTGAAACCATTGGAAAGGATGCTTGAATTGAGTAAACAAACTTTGGTGAACAATGCCATTCCTTCCCTATAGACAGATTGAAAAGTTAGACCCCGACTTCGTCATTGAAAAACTATCATACTTTTTATCCGAGGATATACCCGACAAGGATATAACATCAGACATTTTTTTTGCTAAGGATTCATATTCCAAAGCGTACCTTGAAAACGAGGAGGATATGATTTTGGCTGGTCGACAAATTATCGAGCAGATTACTTATCTTTCTCAGCAACCTATTGAATTACAAGTTCATTTTGACGATGGCGATTTTGTGCCATCGTACTCAAAAATTATGGAAATTTCTGCTCCAACAAAATTTCTTTTGAAAATCGAAAGAACCCTACTGAATCTTTTGCAAAGGTTATGTGGAATAGCAACCCACACAAGGAAATATGTTGAGATTGCCGATAAATACAATGTTAGAATTTTAGACACACGGAAGACTACTCCTGGCTTACGGGTATTCGAAAAGTATGCTGTTCGCTGCGGTGGGGGCTGGAATCATAGGCTTAATCTTTCAGAAGGGATTTTGATTAAGGACAATCATATCATTGCTGCTGGGTCAATTCCAAAGGCTGTTGAATTAATTCGAATGAACTACCCATTAGATTTTGTCGAGATAGAAGTTGAAAATTTTAGTCAGTTGCTCGAAACAATCTTGTTGAATGTTGATGGTATACTTTTGGATAATTTCTCTCCCACGGATGTTAGCGAGGCTGTTGCTTATGCTCGTTCCAAAAAGCCTGATATTTTTATTGAAGCCTCCGGCGGCATTACCCTCGAGACTTTGGAAGAATATGCAAAGACCGGGGTTGATGCCATCTCGATTGGTGCTCTAACTCATAGTTCTAAAGCTGTAAAAATGCACCTTGAGTTCGTCAAGTTATCATGAGCAAAATAGAACAACTTAGGCAAATTCTTTCAGAGAGGATTTTAGTCCTCGACGGTGCTATGGGCACTATGATACAAAAGCACCGTCTCGACGAATCTGACTTCCGCAGCAAGCGCTTTTCTAATCATCCAAGAGACCTCAAAGGTAATAACGACATTTTAGTCCTCACGAAACCGGAGATTATTGCAGGAATTCATCAGTCCTATCTTGATGCAGGTGCAGATATCATTGAAACTTGTACATTTAATGCAAATAGAATATCTCAAAGCGACTATGGAACAGAAAATTTGGTTTACGAAATAAACTTCAATGCCGCAAGTATTGCAAAGAAACTTGCACAAAAAAAATCCCAAGAGACCCCCGAGAAACCTCGGTTTGTCGCTCTGTCTATCGGTCCAACCAATAAAACTCTGTCCCTCTCGCCAGATGTAAACAATCCAGCTTATAGAGCAATTTCTTTCGATGAACTAGTCGAGGCTTATTATGAACAAGTACGCGGTGGGGTCGAGGGTGGTGTAGATATATTGCTTATCGAGACGGTCTTCGATACATTGAACGCAAAGGCAGCTATCTACGCCATTGATGAGTACTTTTCAAACTCTGGAACAGAGCCCCTACCAGTTATCATCTCCGGAACCATTGTCGACCAGAGTGGCAGGACACTTTCTGGTCAAACAGTAGAAGCTTTTTACATTTCAATATCTCATTGTAAAAACTTACTTGCCGTTGGATTAAATTGTGCTCTTGGCGCAAAGCAAATATATCAGTTTTTGAAAAGCTTATCAAACATATCTGAGGTTTATACTTGTGTCTATCCAAATGCTGGTCTACCAAATGAGTTCGGTGAATACGATGATACCCCAGAGTCCATGGCTTATTACATCGAGCAGTTTGCTCGACAAGGACTTGTGAATATAGTTGGGGGATGTTGTGGAACAACCCCAGAACACATCGAATCCTTTGCTAAGGTTGTTTCTAAGCATAAGCCGCGGATATTGCCGCCAAAAAGTTTTTACCTTAGGCTTTCCGGACTTGAACCGCTAATCTATACTCCCGAGACCAATTTTTTAAATATTGGTGAGAGGACAAACATTTCTGGCTCGAAAAAATTTGCTCGATACATCTTGAGTGGCGATTATCAAAGTGCAATAGAAATTGCAAAAGAGCAAGTGCAAAATGGAGCGCAGGTCGTCGATGTAAACCTTGACGAAGGATTAATTGACAGCGAAAAAGCAATGCGCACGTTCTTAAACTACCTTGCGACTGAACCCGAAATAGCCAAAGTGCCAATTATGATTGACTCTTCAAAATGGAGTGTAATCGAAACGGGTTTAAAATGCTTGCAAGGCAAAGGCATCGTGAATTCAATCTCTTTGAAGGATGGCGAGGATGAGTTTCTACGCCGTGCTCAGAAAATTCTTCGCTATGGCGCTGCTGTTATTGTAATGGCTTTCGACGAAAATGGCCAAGCTGTAACTTTTGAACATAAAATAAATATATGCAAAAGAGCATACGATATTTTGACACAGAAGGTAGGATTTCCACCTCAAGACATAATCTTCGACCCAAATATTTTGACAATTGGCACGGGAATGGACGAGCATAACAATTATGCTGTTGAATATATAGAAGCAACTAGGTGGATAAAAGCAAATCTACCCTATGCCAAGGTTAGTGGTGGTGTAAGCAATCTTTCATTTGCATTTCGCGGAAATGAGGTGGTTCGCCGTGCTATGCATTCCGTATTCCTTTACCATTCTATTCAAGCTGGAATGGATATGGGGATTGTAAACCCCGGTCAACTGGATGTTTATAACGAAATTGAACCTCAACTGCGAAATTTAGTTGAAGATTTGATTTTTAATCGTCGTCCGGATGCAACAGAACGTTTAATTGAATATGCTAATCAAATAAAGAACAAAGGAAAAATTACTAACGAAGAAGCAGAGGAATGGCGTCGATTAGATGTTCCACAAAGGCTAAAATATGCATTAATTAAAGGTATAGATAAGTACATTGTAGAAGATTTGAAAGAAGCACTTCAACTTTACAACAATCCTTTGGAGATAATTGAAGGTCCTTTGATGGAAGGAATGGATGAAGTCGGTTCCCTTTTTGGCTCGGGTAGGATGTTTCTTCCACAAGTAATAAAGTCCGCTCGTGTTATGAAGCAGTCTGTTGCATTTTTGGAGCCATACATAAAACAATCGCTTGCGAAGGATTCACCCGCTCAAAAGAAACTTGGAACGATAGTTCTTGCAACAGTCAAGGGGGATGTCCACGATATTGGTAAGAATATTGTTGGAGTTGTCTTGTCGTGCAACAATTTTGAAGTGATTGACTTGGGAGTAATGGTGCCAGCGGAGAAAATAATAGAAGAAGCGAAGAAAAACAATGCCGATATCGTGGGTTTGAGTGGTCTAATTACGCCCTCTCTCGACGAAATGATAAATGTTGCAAGGGAATTTGAAAAAGAAAAAATGAAAGTGCCCCTACTGATTGGTGGAGCAACTACCTCGCGTGTGCATACAGCAGTTAAAATAGCTCCCTTGTATTCACAGCCAGTGATTTACGTTCCCGATGCATCAAGAAGTGTTCCAGTTGCTTCAAACCTCGTTAACCATGTTCAAAGACAAAGTTTTATTGAAAGCATCAATGCCGAATATTTAGAAATAAGGGAAAATTTTCGGAAAAAGAGTGAGTACAATATTATACCCTACGAAAGAGCAAAAGCTAACAAATTTATTTTTGATGAAAAGACTGCGGAAATTGTTGAACCGAAATTTTTGGGAATAAAATATCTTGTGAGTTACGACTTAAATGAGATTCGACAATACATCAATTGGACTGAATTCTTCCTTACGTGGGAGATGAAAGCTCGATATCCAACGATTTTTGAGCATCCGAAATATGGCGAGGAAGCAAAGAGGCTGTTTAAAGAAGCAAATGAACTTCTCGATATCATAATCAAAGAAGACTTGATAAAAGCCTCGGGGGTTTTTGGAATATTTCCTGCCAACTCCATTGGCGAGGATGTAGAAGTTTACTCGCCAAACAATTTGCGAAGTGTTCAAACTGTTCTACATTTCTTACGACAACAAACAAAGAAAGACGGTGCAAAGCCTAATTACTCTCTCGCAGATTTTGTTGCACCCAAGGGTAGTGGTATAACTGATTACATTGGTGCTTTTATAGTTACTGCAGGAATTGGTGTCGATGAACTTTCAAAAAATTTCAAGGAGGAAGGCGACGATTTCCGAGCTATTACAACAAAGATACTTGCAGACAGGCTTGCGGAAGCCTTTGCAGAGCTTTTACACAAGAAAGTAAGAACTGAATTTTGGGGCTATTCCTGTGAAAACTTAACTACAGAAGATTTGTTAAAAGAAAAATATCGAGGAATTCGACCAGCACCTGGTTATCCAGCCTGTCCAGACCATACCGAAAAGCAAATAATCTTCGACTTGCTCCTCGATGGCAATAGCATTGGTGTCAAGTTAACCGAAACATTCCTGATGGTGCCAGCAGCTTCTGTGTGTGGTTTGTACTTTGCTCATCCAGAAGCTCGATACTTTCCCGTTGGAAAAATCGATAGAGACCAAGTCCTCGATTACAAACAAAGAAAAGGGATGGATTTGGAAGAAATTGAGAAATGGTTATCTCCAATTTTGGTTTATAAATAAAATAACAAATTATATTGCTCGTTGTTCATATATTGAGAAAGTGGAGGAGGACATGGTAAATGGACCAAAAGTAATTATATTTACTACCCCTACTTGTTCTTTCTGCAATGCTGCGAAACGCTACCTCCGCGAAAAAAAAGTACCATTTAAGGAAGTTGATGTTTCAAAGGATATGGTAGCCTTTCGTGATATGCAAAGGAGGACCGGAGGAAATACCGGTGTGCCGGTGATTTTGATAAATAACAAACCAATTATTGGGTTCGACAAAGCCCAAATCGATAGAATGTTGAATATTAAATAGGAGGTTTTATGAAAGTCAGACCAATTGACGACCGATTACTTATTAAACCAATTGAACCAGAAAGCAAAACTTCTGGTGGAATTATAATTCCTGATACTGCAAAGGAGAAACCTATTATGGGTGAAGTTGTTGCTGTTGGTACCGACGAGGAGCTCCAAAAGTTATTCAAAGTCGGGGATAAGATAATTTTTGCGAAGTATGGTGGGGAGGAGATTACCATTGATGGTCAAGACTATCGCATCATCCAGCGCTCTGATGTATTGGCAATTGTCGAGTAATTTTTTCTGCTAATTTCAAAGGCTGTCTCGGTTTTAAAACTTAAACAATTTTACCGGACAGCCTTTGTTATTTATTAATATCTGTAAGTGAATTGCAAGCCTATCTTGATTGGGGATAGTTTTATTATGTAGTTTCTGGAGTTTTCATCATCGGTCTCGTAATTAGTACGAAGAACCGAGTTGGTAAGGTACTGGAAAGTTGGTTCGAGTCTTATATTGGGAGCGAGATAAATTGCTGCGCCCAAGGAGAGAATGTTCGTATTTGCATTTGGGATGTCTTTAACGTATGGCGACGTAATGGAAGAGTACCCAGCACGAAATTCCACTGGAAGAATACTCGGAGCGTATTGAATACCCAGACCCCATTGCACCTGGCCAACTAACTCTCGTACTATCTTAGAGTTTAGACGGTCTATCTCGGGAGGGGCATCGCTAAATCTCAATTGTGTAACATCAAAATATTCAACCCCAGCGGTGAAAATAAAATCAACTACTTTGATGGAGATGCCAGCTGCGTAAATAAATGGTGTTGTAATTTTATAAGAATTGTAGGAGTTTTCTTTGGGCTCATAGGGATTTGGTTCCCAGCCATCGTCGAAACGAGCATAAGCATCCTGACGAAACTCCTCTTCGACTTGGAAATAAGTGGGAAACTTTATAGTGGCTCCGAAACGGAGAAAGTTTTCAAATGTGCCAAAGACACCTAAAGAACCCGAGATACCAGATACTTTTTGTGTTAAACTTTCTTTTAAAGAAAATGAATTGAAATCGATATTTGAATAATTTACTGAATCAAAAAAGTTGTATTTATTTTTTATGTCTATTTCATTGAACTCTCTATTATAGGTAAACCTTCCAAATTTACCCATTATGGTAGCCCCAATTGATACATTTTTGTTCAGTCGTACTGAAAATCCACCAGTGATGTTGTGTAAGCCACCGTCTTCGTTGACCAATATGTTTTGCTGAACAGAATCTACTACTGGTGTCTTAAACTTATTGTTAGCAAGCCAAAGGAAATACGGTATATTTAAAGTTGTATCTTGTGGTCCATACTTAGCCATTGAGTTTATAATAGAACTTTTGGGATTAAATCCAGAGTAGTCGAAATAGTTTTGAAAGTTGTTTTCGTGGAAGTAACCAATGCCAGCAACGACGTCTTTGCTAAACTCCTTTACCGGTACAACAATGCCGATGTGAGTAAAGTAGCTCGAATTCGACTTTCGCTCCATTTTGTTTGATAAGTAATCGCTTTCGGTGATGTTTCGGTTAAATCCTAAGCCAAGTGAAATTTCGCTATGCCCGATGAAGATTAAACCAGCAGGGTTGAAGAACAAACCAGAAATATCGTCGGAAAGCCCGTAGAAAGCTACACCGAAACTCGAGGCACGAGGGGTAATCATGGAATTGGGTATTGTATAACGAAGAGCATCCTCGACAAACTGTGGAAAAATTTCAATATGCCAAAGAGAGATTAATAAGAGAACTAGAAAGATTTTCTTCATATTTTCACCTTGGTCTTGTTTGACTTCTATCTTGTTTAGTTTTGGATTCAGACTTTGGCGTTTCATCGGCTTTTGAAGGTTTTTCTGGTAGTTTAGTTTTTACTGGTTCGGTATCGATTCTTGGGGTATCGGTGGGTTTTGTAACTTGTGTATTTCGTCCCTCGCTGCGTGAACTACTTCGAGTTTCTTTAGTTGGTGTTTCTCTTTTGTCATAATCGTAATCACCTCGAGAGGGACCAAAATCCCGCACTCTCCTTTCACGTGGCTTATCTTCCTTAACATCGTATGGAACATATATTATCCTAGACCTTCTATCCCACCAATAACTCCAGTATGGTGATGGATAGTAAACACAGTGATGACGTTGGTTGTAAGGTACGTAAATGACATAAGAGTCCCAAAATGGGTCGTAATAGTTGTTGCCAAAGTATAGGAATAAGTCGATATCAGAGGGGTCGTAGAAGCGAACGTAATTTGGTGCATATGGATAGGGGTAATAGTTGTTGATAATATAAACATCGCCAGAGTTATCTGTTTTTTGGTTTATCTTGCGAGAGTAAACATGAGGGGTAGAGTGGTTTGTCTTTTTAAGTGTTTTGTCATATTTAGGTTCGTTATTATATCCAAAATATTCCTCGCGAAGCTTATTACTCGAAGCGCAGCCAGCGAAAATTAAAAAGGATATTAAAGCAAATAAAAAGAACTTTGTTTTCATTTTACCTCCGAATTGTCTACACAAATTTATACGAATAATTTGAACAAATGTTACAATTAAATTTTCTTTTTTACATATCGTCAATATTTTCTTGAATTAAAGTGATAAAAATTGTATGAAATATAAGAGAAGAGTTTTAGTTGGTATGTCTGGAGGTGTAGATTCCTCGACTACCGCTGCTATATTGAAATCTCAAGGATATGAAGTTGTGGGTATTACTGTTACATCGGTTAAAATTACAGACGATTGCAAGGTGGAGAATAGCACCTCCGGCTGTTGCAATTATCAAGCTATTATAGATGCAAGCGATGTTGCTGAGTATCTTGGAATTGAGCATCATATTGTAGACCTATCGGATGTTTTCAAAGAAAAGATAATCTCCAATTTCGTCGATGAATATTTGAAAGGTAGAACTCCAAATCCTTGTTCATTGTGCAATCCTTTGATTAAATGGGGTGAAATTTTGAAAAAAGCAGATGACTACGATTGTTATTTTTACGCTACTGGACATTATGCAAAGCTTGTTCTGGATAATGAAACATCGAGATATTACGTCAGAATGGCAAAAGACAAAAATAAGGACCAATCATACTTCCTTTGGGGTTTAAGCCAAGAACAACTCAAAAGGACAATTTTTCCACTGGGGGATTACACGAAAGCCGAAGTCAGAGAGTTAGCCAAAACTTTTGGCTTGAAAGTGTATAATAAATTCGAAAGCCAGGAGATTTGTTTTGTCCCTACCAACAACTATCGAGACGTTATAAATAAATATGCTATTGGTTTGGAGTCTATCCAAGAAGGGGATATTGTTTTTCGTGGCGTTGTTATCGGCAAACACAAAGGCTATATCAATTATACAATTGGCCAAAGAAAAGGCTTGGGTGTGAGCTATTCCAAACCACTGTATGTGAAAAATATTTTTCCCGATACGAATACGATTGAAGTAGACGTAGAGGAAGGTTTAAGTTCAAAAAAACTTTATGCTTCGAATGTAAATTTTATGAAATCGGAAAATTTAATTGAAAAGAGGCCTTATTTGGTAAAAATTCGTTACAAAGACAAGGGCTCGTTGGCTTACTGTACATTGTCAAGTAGTGGTCAACTAATTGTTGATTTCCTGGAACCCAAAAAAGCCATTACTCCTGGACAATCGGTGGTTGTGTATGATGAGGAAGACTTAGTTGTTGGTGGAGTCATATATGCAAGTGAATAAGATTTCTTTTCTTATGTTCTTAGTTTCAATTAGTTTTTGCTCTTTCTCTTATTTAGCAATAACACAAGAAGATAGTACAACCAAAGATTCGACTATTTACTGTTTCAAATACAACTTTAACCTCAACGATACGCTCGTTTACTTGGTCCATTCCTATGATAGTATTGTAATAGATTATGGTAGGCCCTTGCTCAAAGAGAGAAATGAAATTCATCAAGTGATATGCGAAAGTATTACCAAGAATGGCGACTTTATCTTGAAATATAAATTATTGGCTTTCGAAGGTCGGGATAAACAGGATACCACATTTATTCAATATGATGAATCGGATTGGTTAAATAGAGAAATTCGAATAGAAATCGACTCCTTCGGTAATCGAAAAAATTTTTGGTGCGACGACACAACAATTAGTGGACGTACTCCGGGAGGACCTTTCCAGCCACACTTGTTCTTCCCATTCCAAGAGAATTGTAAAAAGTTAAATGAGACTTGGTTGGTGCGAACAACAGAGGATTTGGTCGAAAATGGTATTCCCATACCACGGCTCCGACACACAATGCTTTTTAAAATGCTTGGCGAGTTTGACACTCTTGGCGAGAAAGTAGTACGTAGTGAATTTATTAGAACTGGACAAGGTTTCCTCAAGCTTTCAAATCCAGCAGGTGAGTTAACTTTAAATGCAATTATTAATTCTTACGGTTATTTGGATGTGTCTAAAGAGAAGTTGATACCAGTACACCTTTTTACGACGGTTGAACAAAAATTAACATTTGTTTCGAACGACTCTGAAAGTACTGGGCGGCATTATATTTATTGTAACTTTACACTTATAGATTACAAAAAAGGACCGTCAAAGAAGAAAATACCTGCTTCAAAAGTGAAAAAAAGGAAATAAGAAATCAAGAATTTCTAAAAAACTCCACTGTCAATTCTAACCCATGGTCCAAATTAATTTCTGGCTTCCAGCCAGTTAACCTCTGAAATTTTTCGTAAGACAAACAACTTCTTAGAATTTCGCCAGGTTTAGGTGGTCCATGAATTGCATCTAAATCAGAATTGATTATTCCTTTAATTTTTTTGAAAATGGTATTTACATCTGTTTCAATTCCGGTTGAAATGTTGAATATACCATTTACGTTTTCGTTCAAGGATAGTACATTTGCTCGGATGACATCTGATATGAAGACGTAGTCTCTTGTTGCTGTTCCATCTCCATGTATAATAGGTTGCACACCTTTTAATAACTTACTGGTGAAGATTGCAACTACTCCAGCCTCTCCCTTGGGATTTTGACGTGGGCCATAGACATTGCTGTACCTTAAAGCTACAAACTGAGTACCGTATACTTTTTGAAAGAAGGAAAGATAAAGTTCATTGGTCAATTTAGAGATACCATAAGGCGAGCAAGGGTTCAATGGATGTTCCTCGTTTGCGGGGTAGTAGATTTGTTCTCCGTATACTGTTCCACCAGATGAAGCAAAAATAATTTTTTTTACCTTGGAACGAACAGCACTATTGTATAATCTTACACTACCGAGTATGTTGGTTTGGGCATCGAAGACTGGGTTGTCCACCGAGATTCGAACATCAATTTGCGCTGCATGGTGATTGATAACATCGAAGTTTCTTTTTTCTATAATTGTGGAGATTTCAGGGTCATTAATATCTAATTTGAGGAATTCTGCTTTGGGGTTTACATTTGAAATATCGCCAGTGGAAAGGTTATCAACAACAGTTACATTGTGCCCAAGTGAGATATATGCATCGACAATATGCGACCCAATAAATCCGGCACCTCCTGTGACAAGTATGTTCATTTTTCAACCAAGTTGGTAAAACATTTATTAAGTAAAATGTCTACAATTCGCATTGCTGCTTTTCCATCCCATAGTGGTGGAACCCGATGCTGACGTCGTTCTCCATTTAAAATTTTTTTTACTGCTGTAATAAGTTTTTCTTTTTCGGGGTAAACCAAATAATTAGTCCCAATCTCGCAAGTTATAGGTCTTTCGGTAGAAGTTCTCATCGTAATGCAAGGAATTCCCAAATATGTTGTTTCTTCTTGAATTCCTCCAGAATCGGTTATTACAAATTTTGAGTGCTTCATTAGTTTTACAAAGTCGATGTAGCCTAATGGTTCAGTCAAAATTAAGTTTGGAATACTTTTGAATTTCGATAGCAGATTAAATTGTTCAATGTTTTTCCTTGTTCGAGGATGCAAAGGTAAAACTAAATGCAGGCTTTTGCAAATGTACTCAATTAGTTCAAGTATTTGTATAAGTTGAGTTTTCTCGTCTACATTGCTGGGGCGGTGCAAGGTCATTACTGCAAACTCTTTATCATTTAGTCTAAGTTTAGAAATTATATTACTTTTGTTAACTTTAGGCAAAATGTATATCAAAGAATCTATCATTGTGTTGCCAACAAAGTATACTTTTTCTGGGTCGTGCCCTTCTTTCAAGAGATTTTGGACCCCGCTTTCTTCTGTTACGAAAAGGTAATCACAAATTGAATCCGTGGCAATTCGGTTAATTTCTTCCGGCATTGTTCTGTCGAAGCTTCGTAGTCCAGCCTCGATATGTGCAGTTTTAATGCCAAGTTTTGTTGCAGTTAATGTTGCCGCAATAGTAGAGTTGACATCTCCAACGACGATAACAAGGTCCGGTTTCGCTTGGTAACAAATCTTCTCGAATTCAATCATAATTTTTCCAGTTTGCTCGCCGTGACTACCCGAGCCAACGCCTAAATAAAAGGTAGGTCGAGGTAAACCAAGGTCTTCGAAGAAAATTTTCGACATTTCGTAGTCGTAGTGTTGCCCAGTGTGACAAATTAGATGCTCGACCTGTTCTTTATGTAATAAAAATTCTCTATGGATTGGGGCGACTTTCATAAAATTTGGTCGAGCACCAACAACGGATATTACTCTTAATTTTTTCATTAATAAATTTATTTACAAATAAAGGTACAAAATTAACTTATAATAATCAATTAGTTTATTTGTCTTTTTTGTAGTTTTGATTGTAACATTTTTATACTTTTGATGTTATTATTTCTGAATGGCTTACAATTTAGAGAAATTTAGTGATAACGACTTATACAATTTGCTTTCAAATGGTGGTAAAGAAAGCGAATTTGCTTTTTTAGAAATATATAGGAGGTACTCTGGAAGGATTTATGCATATTGTAAAAGATTTCTTGGGAACAAAGAGGATGCTATGGATGTTTTTCAAGATACGTTTGTAAGGTTTTACCATTCCTCGAAAGAAGTGCGTCAAATGTCGAATCTTTCTGCTTTTCTTTTGAGAATAGCAAAGAACTTGTGCTTAAATTATTTAAGACAAAAGAAGCAGTCCCTCGAAGTCGAGGATTACATGTCCCATATTGATATTGAAAATCAGAACGATACCAATGAGATGTTGAAATTAATTCATGATGCAATAAATCAGTTGCCGGATGATTATCGCGAGATTTTCATTCTTCGTGAATATCAAGGCATGAGTTACAATGAGATTGCACAGCATTTGAATATTTCGCTTTCTTTAGTAAAGGTTCGTCTCTTTCGAGCAAAAGAAAAGCTTCGTGAAATACTTGCTCCAGTTATTTCCGAGTTGTCTAAATTTTAAGGAGGTTCGATGGAATTAAACAAGAATTTAGAACAGATTATTGAATATTTAGATGGTGAGTTGCCAATAACAGAAGAACAAGAATTGTTCTCTGCACTGGCTAAAAGTGAGCCTTTGCGAAATGCAATGCGTGATTATTTAACTCTGTCTCGTGCAATTCATTATGATGCCGTTTCTTTTCAACCGCCCCCAGAAGCTACAATGAACATATTTACAAAATTGGGAATTCAAAATATAGACTATTTAAACTCTCCATCTCCAAAGACTTTCTCAAGTAAAACAAAGAAATTTGTTCTCCCAATTTTGTTTGCTTTGGTTTCTTCTTTGGGGACTTTTCTGGCAACTTATTATTTCTTTAACAAAAATCAGCATGTTCCTTACACTTCGAGAGCAATCGTACAAGCTCCTCCAATAATTATTTCCTCTGTGCAAAATGAAAATATAAATTCCTCATTAAACACAAATGCATTTCTTAATACCTTTCCAAATAGAAATGCAATTCAAAACTCTAACGCAGGAAATGTTTTGACTTTGCAAACCAACGATGCAAAGCCAATAGCCAGTTTGTTGGAAACGTCTCATTTTAAAGCAAATGCTTTGGGTGAAGCTACCCTCAACAAAGATGATTACTCAAATGATTTTTACCAAACAACTTTTCAACAAGATAAAGAGATAATTAAACTTAGTATTCCCAAACCAAAGAATATTTTCTTTACCATTCGTGGCATTGTAGCAAAATCTTTTCCAGACCCAGATATCGTTCCCAAAGGAACTGAAAAGCTATTTTCAAATTTGAGTGCTGGTTTGTATTTTACACAGTGGGATAATATTAAATTTGGTATAGAATTTGGCAATGAAATTTTTGGTTTGAATTATCAAAATATGAAAGATGGTATAGAATTTACATACGAGCAAAAACCGAATTTGTACTGGGCTGCTGTTGGAGTTGATTATACTGTTCCGAAAGAACTAATGCAGATTCCAAACATTTACCCGTTTACAACAATTCTTGCTGGTGGTTCTCAGATTGGAGGTCCTTTGTTGAAAGGGTTATTTGGCTTGCGTTATAGGCCGTTCAACTCTAATTTTGAAATCTACCTTGCAACAGAGGGCACTTTATTGTTTTATCAAAATCAGAAAAAAAATTTTCTGTCCCGAAAATTCGGTTTAACTTATGGAATGTCGGTTATTTTTTAATTTCCACTTATTGAAAAGGATTATGAAAAAGGTGTCTTCTTGGTGTGTTATCGGATTGTTTGCCTTGATATTTCAATTTTGTACACAACCTTCTGAACTTGATGAGCCAACAAAAATATCGCCGAATGACAGAACAAAGGCGAGAATTTATCCGAACATTTATTACATATCTATAGCTGAAAATGGAGTTGAAGATGCAGAATACCCACAATTCGAACAGAAGTTTAAAAGTAGTAAAATCGAAATATTTGTCGACACTCTGTATCCAACTCCATTGATTTGGTTTAAGGTTTATTTAGAAAGAAAAAGGTTCGAATATCACGACAAAGAATTTCAACGACTTAAAATTAAAAGTTTAAACTTTAACATTGATTCTTTTCCAATCTTGGGTGTGCCCTTGCCATTGAAGATGAGTAATTCGTCTAACTCCTGGTTGAAGATTAATTTAGCCAGAGGACCCAAAAACAACTACGATACAATCATAGACCCAACGGTTGAACCCAACTACTTCGAAATTGGTTTTATTTACAACAAATCATACCGTGAAATCTGGGCAAATGGCTATGGAAAAATCTTTAGCCAGCGTTTTACTTTGTCTCAAAGGGATACAACAGTCGTCGACTCTGTCTTAAAAACTCGTTACGATACAGTTTGGATAAACAACAATCCCCACATAAAAAAAGTTGAATATTGGGAGATAAAAGAAATAAAGTTGAAAATCGAGGAAATTACTTCATTCCCAGACTCATTAATGTTGAGTTTTAAATTCAGATTGAAATATTAAAGTCTATAAATTTTAAGGAGGTTGTATGAGAAGAGTTTTTCTTATTCCTGTATTGGGAATATTAATTTCTTGGTTTTCTGGTTCCCTTGTTGCGCAAGTTGATGTACCAAATCCACCGCAAGGCTTGAGTATTAAAACTAATGAAAATTTGGACGGGACTTTCGACGCAAACTTATCCTGGTTCATTAATAATAACAATTTTGCTCCGTTTCCCCATGGTTTCCATATTTACCAAACAATTTTTCAAAAAAATATTGTCAGCACTCAATTACTGGATGAGATTAGCGCTAAGCAAGGCGTTTACCAGTATTCCTATGTGGTTAAGAATCTAAAACCTGGAACTTACGAATTTTACGTAACATCATTCATCGGTAAAGCCGAAAGCAGACCAAGCAACACAGTGCGGGTTGTTTTAGAAAAACACGAGCCATTCATTAAAATTATTTCTCAGCCACCAATATATGCATTTGTTGGGGTAAAATATCTTTATCAAATTCAAGTTCATTCAAATATCAATTGTCCAATCGATGAATTTGGTTTTGATGGAACTCCACCAAAAGGAATGACCATTTCGAAAAAGGGTTTAGTTGAATGGGTTCCTCAAGATGTTGGAGAATATGAGGTGACTGTTCGTGCTGGTACCTCTTGTAAAATCAATATAGAACCAGCACGCCAGACATTCAAAATTATTGTTAACAAGCAAGGTCACAATGACCAATCATATATTAGAATTGTGAGCAAACCACCTACAAAAGGTATTGTGGGGGTGCCAATTTATTACCAAGTAGTTGCAGAGTCGAATGTTCGATCTCCTATAAAATTCAAACTTTCCGATTGCAATATGGATGGTGCTGTTATTGATGAAAACACAGGTTTACTTACTTGGTCGCCCAAAGAAGTTGGTCAATTTGGTTGTGTAGTTGTTGCATACTTATCTTGCGATACAAACATAGTTGCTATTCAAAAACTGTGCATTGAAATTCAAGCTGCTCAAGAGCATCCGAAACACTGTGTACATTTAGTTGGAAGTGCAAAATTTGCGGATGACACTCCTGTTTCAAACGGACTTGTTTATGCTTGGAAGTTAGATGCTAATGATAACCAAACCAATGTAGTTTTTAAGACATTCATAAAACATGGTGTGTTTGAATTTTATTTGCCCGTTGGTACTTATGTTTTTGAATTTTATGGTGAAATGTTTGAACATGTGTTCTATCACAATGCAAAAAGATTTGTTGATGCTGTACGCATAAAGTTTGAATGCATCGACAACGAAACAATCGAAAAGACCCTCGAGGTCGTCCTTCCTGAAAAACCAAAACCTATTTTCTATACTGTTTCTGGTTATGTCAATTCTATGAAAGATGATGCACCCATATTAGCACTCGTAGAGTTTATTCCTGTTGAATTTTTAAATTATCCAGAGAAGAGGATAAACTATGGAGCATTTTCGAATTTTGTTGCCAAAACAGACAAGGATGGCCATTATGAAATTCTGCTCCCAAATACATTTTCGTATATTGCTCATGCCATCCCTTTAAACAAAGAAGAATTTTATGACCAATACTATCAGCTTTCCAGTTCCCCTTATTTAGCCGACATTATTGAATTAAAAAACGATAGGGGTGATATTAATTTTCGCTTGAAACCTATTGAAAAGCCAAACAACGGTTTTACTGGAATTGTAGTCGATAAGGATAGGAATCCAATTCAATCTCGTGTTCTGGCAATACTTGTCAGACCAAAATTCCAAAACAACATTCCAAAAGATGCTATTATTAATGTTGTCGAAACCAATGAAAATGGTTATTTTAGGTTTGTTAATTTGATACCCGGGGATTATGTTCTTCTTTCAATTCCAAAGGATAAGCATTTTGCCCCTGGTTATTACAAAATGAATGATTTTGCAACTCTTAGTTGGAAAGAAGCTACCATTGTAACTGTCGATGATGTAATGATACAGATGATTTTCGAAATCAAACACCGTGAGCGTCTGCAGTTGAAGGGATTAGTTAGAATTGAAGGTCAGCTTTTTGATGTAACTGGTTTAGCCAAGCAAGACAATAAACCACAATGTGATGAAATTCCTCTGGACCAAGCACTAGTTGCCGCTATGAACATAGACGGAAACGTAATCGAATACTTTGTTACAGGTAAAGATGGAAAGTTTATTCTCGAAGAACTTCCACCAACTACCTTTAAAATTTTTGTGACTAAAGTAGGGTATAAGGAACTTGAAGCCACTTACAGTGGCGACTATGAATCGAACTTTGCAATACGTAGTAATTTCTACCTCCAAAAAGAAGTAAGTGAAGTGCAAGAAGGAGGAGAATATGCCATAAATTTGAATGAGAATAATCTTATTCTAAGCTTTGATGATGGTCTCGAACTAAGAAATGTGCGAATTTTTGATGTGTTTGGAAATAGTTTACCTATTCAAATTTTTGCTAATGAAAAAATATTATCAATCGACATTAGTTCCTATCCCTCTGGCGTTTACTTTGCCAATATAATTACTACTAAGGGGATTTTACAAACAAAATTTGTAATTGTTAGATAAAATTTATTGGTATCTTAAGCCCCGCTAATCTTGGCGGGGCATTTTATTCTTTGTTAAAAATACATTCATTTCAACATCTGAAACTCGTTTCAATTATTACGTCGTGAGAAAAAACAAAATGAGATTGATATTGTTTCGAATAAAAAGCGAAATTAAATATAAAAGTGTTTTTGTGGAAAAATTCTAACATTATGGATAAAAATCCACAGAATAATATTGAAAACATAAAAATTTTAGTTTTTTTAATCCAACCTCCAATTCTAAAATCTATATAAGTAATTGATATACTGATGGTTATAAGAATGAAAGTAAATTAAACTATTAAATTTCTATTAAATTTTATTCATTAAAAAAAATTAATTGCATATACCAACCAAATTTTTTTTATTGCACTTTGATTTTAAGCTTATCCATTATAATGAGGGTTCTATGAGGTTGTCGAGAAGAGGTCAACTTATTAAAATACTTTTTTTAATCATGATTCCAGCATTGTTGCTCTTCTTATCAACCCCGGAAATAACTTTTTCGAAAACTAAATCCCACAAAAGGTATAAAAAACCTCGTAGAGCCTACAACCCCGAGAAAACTAAACGGGAAGCTCTTGAAATTCTTAATTCTTCCGGTGCAAATTATCTTCTCCAACTTGCAAATGGTCAAATCGACGAATCTGAATTGATTTTGGATTCTCTTATCATTGACCAAGGTGAAGACCCCATTGAATTGGAATATGAAGACGACAAGCCGGTGGATTTAGATGTCTTTCGCACAATGTTTTTAGGCTATATCGAGGGTGAAGAACTTTATGATTTTGGCGGGAAACTGGCTTCTGGTATTAGTCGAAAAAAAGTGATGGAAATCATTTTAAATTGGCTGGGTATACCATATTATTTTGGCGGTACAACAGAGCGTGGGATTGATTGTTCTGCCTTCACAAGGCAAGTCTTCTATTCTTCTGCAAAAATACTATTACCACGCACTGCAAAAGAACAATATAAATTAGGTGTACCAGTTCGCCGAGATAAATTAGAGTTCGGCGACCTTGTGTTCTTCCATACACGGCGTCATGCTTACGTTTCACACGTTGGAATATATCTGGGAGATAATCTATTTGCCCACTCAAGTTCCCGCTATGGTGTTACTGTCTCTTCCTTGGAAAGTAAATATTATAGTTCCAGATTTATCGGTGCTCGCCGTTTGACAGTGAAAGATATTGCAAAGTTGGGAATAGATAATTAATTCAAATATAGTTTTTTAAGATAGTTTTTAATTGGTCTGATAAAATCTATAAGAAGACTGTGTTTTCTGGGAGCTTCGGTACGAAGAATTATTGGAGCAATAGGTTTAAAAATCCTTTTCCCTTCAACATTTAACATCGAAAGTGCCAGCGAAAATATCATTGTAGCAAGTAATTTTTTCATTCTCTAAAAATTTCCTCCGCAACCTTAATTTTCGACGCTTTATATGCTGGGTATATTGTCGACAAGTACGAAAGTAAAATCGAAACAACAATTATTGCTATTAAAGTTGGCAAGGAGATTTTCATTGGCAAAGCAGAGATTATATACTTCTGAGTATTTAATTTCAACCAACCATACTCAATTTGACCAATTGTGAAACCTAAACCGATTAAAGCCCCGACAAAAGTACTCATAACTCCAATTAATATTCCTTGAGTATGAAATATCTTCTTGATATCTTTACTTTTTGCCCCTAATGCAAAAAGAATTGATATATCTGGCTTTTTCTCTACTACTGTCATATACAAGGAAGCAAGTGTATTGAAAACAGCAATTGATATAATAAGCGATAGGATTATAAAAACTGAGTACTTTTCAAATTGCATTGCATTCATGATATCTTTGTTGAGGTCGTACCAAGTAAGAACTTTGTATTGCGGAAATTTTTCCCGTAGTGTTTTGGCAAAGTTCTCTACATGGTTTATCGAACTAAGTCTTATATCTACTCCTTGTGTAATACTCTTAGGATTTTTAAAAAAAGTTTTGGCAATACTCTGAGGAAGAAATATATAATAGTTGTCGTACTGGATGTTATTTGTTTGAAAGATAGAGCCGACAACTAAGTCTTTTCTCTTTGGTGGTGCTGAAAATGTGATTGCTTTATCAATCTCTTCGATTGTTACAACTGAGAAGGCTTCGCCAGGAAGTAAGCGTAGTGCGTCTGCAAGACCAATCCCTATTAGTATGTTGCTTTGATAGATATGGTTGCTTTTTGGCGAGGGTAGGTTTAGAATTGCTTTTTTAATTATAGGATGTCTTTGATAAGTCGAGTCGGCAATTGCAAATAATTCTACGGCTCGCAAACTTTCTTTGTATTGTACTATTGCTTTCATAGAAAGAAAGGGAAAACATTTTGCATCGAGCCCTGTTTGCAAAAGTTGTAAAATTTTCTCCGAATCGATATTGTGGTTCGGCTTGCCTACTATTCTAATGTGTGGGTCGATGCCAATTATTTCTTGTTGTGCAAAATCTCGGAAGCCATTAAAAAGAGAAGTTACAATTATTAATGCGCAAACGCCTATAGTTATACCGAGAGCCGAGAGAAATGAAATAAAGGTAATAAACTGAAACTTCCTTATTGTAAAAATGTATTTTAATGCTATTTTAGTTGTATAAATCATTGGCTTTTAGATTGTTCCAAAGACTGTCTCTTCTTGTAGCGGTACCAAGAGGTGACTATTTTATTCAGCTCCACAACAATGATTATACTAAAAGTTGTGGAGAAAACAATTAGCCAATCACTGAAGGATAAGGGCACTGTATCCATTAGCACATTCATGAAAGGAACATTTACAGCAAAAAGTTGTAGGAAAACAGCTAAAAGCATAACTGCCAAAAGTACTAAATTTTTTGAAAATGTCACTCTATCCAAAGTTTCAGTTGCTCTGTATGGTAAATTAAAAAACAGGGAGCGGTCGAGCGAGCGTGAGTTTTGAACGTTCCAAATTTGGAAGAAAGCCAAAGTGCAAAAGGCAATTGTCCTTGCTTTTTCAAGTGTTTGTGGGTCGGGATGAAATGAGCCACCCAGATAAAGATAGAATAGTACCAATGTTCCAATTGTCATAACAAGAGCTGATATAATAATTCTGTAAACCATTGGCATCGAGACAAGAGGCTCGTCTTTTCGACGAGGTGGAAAAGCCATTACATCGCCGTGTTCTTTCTCGAAAGCGAGTGGAAAAGTGGAGGTTCCGTCGGTAACAAGATTAACCCAAAGCAATTGTGCGGGTAGCAATGGTAATGGAAATCCAATAATAACCGATGTAGCTATGGTTAACAAACCTCCAGCGCTTGTCGAGAGGATATATAAGAGAATGTGTTTAAGGTTATTCAAGATTATCCTGCCGCGACGAACGGCTTCTACAATTGTGGCAAAATTGTCGTCCAAAAGAACCATATGGGCTGCTTCACGCGCTACGTCAGTTCCACTACCCATAGCAACTCCGATATCGGCTTGTTTCAGAGCGGGTGCATCATTCACCCCATCGCCAGTCATTGCTACAATGTTGTTGTTCAACTGCAATTGTTTTACAATTCTGAACTTGTGCTCGGGGACAACCCTTGCGTAAACATCGACCGAGGGAGCTACCTTAAACAATTCCTCGTCTGTCATATTGTTTAGTTCTACTCCAGTTAAAGCAAATGGTTCTTTGTCTCTTGGGGTGATGCCGACTTTGCGAGCAACTGTTTTGGCTGTTTTGACATGGTCGCCGGTAATCATAACAACTTTTATTCCGGCTCGATGACAATCATTAACAGCAGCGATTGCTTCTGGGCGTACAGCGTCTTCGATACCAGCAAAGCCAACAAAAATTAAATCAGTTAACTCATCTAATGCAATAGCTTCATTTTTCGATATTGATTTGAATGCCAAAGCAAGTATCCTCAGACCCTCTTCTGATAATTGGTTTATTTGAACTTCTAATTTTCCTCTATCTAATTCTACTATGTTACCATCAGATTTGATTGAATAACTACATCTTTGGATAACTTTTTCCGGTGCCCCTTTTACTAAAATGTAAACCTTGTCATCAATTTTGGTTCGAACACCCATCAATTGGTGCTCCGATTCAAAAGGTATATCAACAAATACTTCGGGGCTTTTGGTATTAAATTTAAATTTTTTAGCTGCAATCATCAAAGCAGCTTCTGTCGGGTCGCCTGTGATTTTCCACTGCTCGTTTTCTAATTTAATAGAACTCTCCGTGCATAGAGCTGAAATGTAAGTTGCAAACTTAATTGCTTCGTTGTATTTGTAATCAATAACCTTTTCCGATTTTTGGTCTATTGCTAATCCCTTTGCGCCATATCCGGCACCTGTGACTAAATATGTATTCCCATCGATAAGATACTTCGTCACGGTCATTTCGTTTTTTGTTAATGTTCCAGTTTTGTCTGTACAAATAATATTTGTGCTTCCAAGAGTTTCAACCGCTGCAAGTTTTTTGACAATGGCTTTATGTTGTGCCATTTGTGAAAGCCCGATTGAAAGAGTTATTGTGACTGCTACTGGCAAACCTTCGGGTATTGCAGATACAGCCAATCCCACAGAAGTAAGGAACATTAGTACAAATTCATTACCTCGCAGGTATCCAATGATGAATATTGCCGTAATAACTAATAAAATAGCAATACTTAGTGCTTTACCAAATTTGGCAATTTGTATTTGGAGAGGTGATTGTGCCTCCTCTGCTTCGGATACCTTTTGTGCAATTTTCCCAAATTCAGTATTCTGTCCAACTGCTGTTACGACTGCAATACCTCGTCCTTTCTGAACAATGCTACCGCTATAGACCATAGTTAATCTATCGCCAAGCGGTGCGTTCTCGGGTACTTTGGCATTGTGATTCTTTTCAATAGGAAATGATTCACCGGTTAACATCGACTCATCGACAGTTAAATTGTTCGAGTCAATCAGTCTGCCGTCTGCTGGCACTCGAACCCCACTCTCTAGTATTAATAAATCACCACAAACAACTTCCTGAGTGGGAATGTTCTTTTGTTGACCATTTCGGATAACCCGAGCAAGTGGGGCTGCCATTTTCTCAAGAGCTTTCAGAGCATCCGAAGCTCTTCGTTCTTGAATAAAACCTATGAGTGTATTAAGAATAACGACAGCAACGATAACAAAAGTATCTTTTATGTCTGAAATGAATGCATTTAAAATCGCTGCGATTATTAGAATAATGATGACGGGGTTGTTAAACTGTTCCAAGAGCAAAGACCAGTTCGATTTTGCCTTCTTGGAGAATAATTTGTTTTCACCAAATCTTTTTTTATTGTTCTCGGCTTGTTTACTGGTTAATCCTTTATTTTTATCGACTTCAAAGTATTCTAAGGCTTTTTCGTAGGGTTCACAATGCCAATTCATTATCAAATGCATTTTTTAGAAAAGCAAATTTAGTTATAATTTTCGAAAACTTGATAATGATTCAATAAAGTTAAACGTTTGGTACAATCTTGGGGGTAATTAGAGTCGAAGTTGAAAGGTTCTTAGAATAAATGTTAAATATTAGAGTAGTGTGACCCTAACGGGATTCGAACCCGTACTACCACCTTGAAAGAGTGGTGACCTAACCATTAGTCGATAGGGCCAAATGCAAATACAAAATTAATAAAAAAACTTGAAATAAAAGGAATAAAATTGAAATAATGAGAATTTTGAACCAAAATTATTTACATAAATGCATCAAAGCTGTTAGTAAGACTACGGTGCAACTTTCAAAACTAGCAGGATGCAAAGTGTTTAAGTTTAATATGCTTAAAAAAAATTTTTATTTTAGAATTGATTTAAATTCTTTTTTACTCGAAGATTCAAGTTATTACTTCTTGAATTTTTTTTCTCATTTTTTCAATATTCTCGAGCAAATTTCCATTGAATAAACCCGAGCCAGAGACAATCATATCCGCACCTGCACGTACAACATCCTGGACGTTATCAATTTTAATTCCTCCGTCGACTTCGATTAAGACATTTTCTAAATTGTTTTTTAGTAGAAAGTCTTTAAGTCTCTCGGCTCTTTTAAGAAAACTAGTTATAAATGTTTGTCCCCCAAATCCAGGATTGACTGACATCAGCAAGATAAAATCGCAAATTTCTGCGTTTTCAAAAGCAAATTCAATTGGGGTACCAGGGTTCAATGCCAAGCCACAAAATTTCCCATAACTTTTTATGCTTTCAAGCGTTCGGTTTATATGATGTTGACCTTCGCAATGTATAGATATGTAATCGGCACCGGCATCGACAAAATCCTCTATGTATCTTTCTGGATGAACAATCATAAGATGACAAACAAGAGGTAAGTTTGAGACTTGTCGAATAGCTTTCACCACAGGTTGGCCTATGGTAATATTTGGAACAAAGCAACCATCCATGATGTCGAGGTGCAAAAGGTCGGCTCCTCCCTCTTCACACATTCTTATATCCCGTGCCAAATTTACAAAGTCTGCGCTCAAAAGCGATGGCTCGATATAAACTTTTCTCATTGCTTTCTCAATTTGGTTAAAAGTATTTCCAATTTGTTTAAAGTCTCGGTCATACTTTCGAGTTTTATCTTTTCTTTTTCAATTACTTCCGGTTTTGCTCTCTCGAGGAAAATAGGATTGTTTAATTTTTTGTTGATTGACAAAATATTATTTTGCAATCTCTCTTTCTCCTTCGAAATTCTTTCGATTTCTTTTGTTAAGTCGATATCTTTGCTTATCAAAATATGAATTTCAACATCTCTTACGATGCTTGTTATTGAATTCAAGTTTTCGTCGGCTTTATCCAATATCTGGATTTGATTGCCCTTGACAAAGAATAGAAGAGCTTCACTATTTGCATTCAGCATGTTCTTCAACTCTTG
Organism: Candidatus Kapaibacterium sp.; assembly: GCA_937927515.1. Taxonomy (GTDB): domain Bacteria; phylum Bacteroidota; class Ignavibacteria; order Kapaibacteriales; family UBA2268; genus Naka2016. The sequence continues at coordinate 102,907 of CALBDO010000005.1, forward strand.
GTTTTGTGTAACTAAAATTAAGTCTATCTTTCTAAACGGCTCAATATTTATCTCGTTACGAAGTTTTCGGATTTCTTCTACAACCAATTGGAAAATTTCGAAATTTTTCTCTACAGACTCATCTATATACTCACTATTGGCTTGTGGGAAATTTTCAACACTTATACTTTGATTAAGATGATTGTTTTTCAACAAATGCCATAATTCTTCTGAAATAAATGGCATAACTGGATGTATTAGTTTTAAGATATTCTCAAAAATATCAAGCGAAAATCGCATCAAGGCATGATTGAAAGAGATTTCGTTAGTATCATTTAGTTCGACTTTTAGAATTTCAACATACCAGTCACAAAAATCTTTCCAAATGAAATCATAAAGTAATTTTGCATAATCGTTAATACGATAACTCTCGAGATTTTTATTCGATTTTTGGATAGTTGAATGAAGGCGAGACCTAATCCACATGTCTGCGTAACTTAGTTCCTCTTCGGCAAGTATACGATTTTGATTGGATGGACAAGTATCGGGCAGGAAAATCAAATCGCGTTTCAACAAAAGGAATCTTGCAGCATTCCAAATTTTATTCGCAAAGTTTCTTCCAATCTCCATCGATGGAATATCTTGAGTTTTGACGTCAATTTCCATGCGAACATCTTGACCAAGTGGAGAAAGAAACGTCATTGTGTACCTTGTTGCATCCGCTCCATACTTTTCGATAATTCTTAAAGGGTCGGGAGAGTTTCCAAGAGATTTACTCAATTTCCTTCCCAGGTCGTCTCGTATCGTGCTTGTGAAGTAAACATCTTTGAACGGAATTTCATTTTTAAACTTCATCGTAGCCATTATCATTCGCGCCACCCAGAAGAAAATAATATCGGGAGCAGTCACAAGTAGGTCTGTGGGGAGGAATTTTCTTAGGTCCGGGGTGTCTTCGGTCGCACCGTCGTGTAGCCATCTCATAGTGGTTAATGGCCAAAGCCAAGAAGAAAACCAAGTATCAAGAACATCTGGGTCTTGTAGCAATTGAACATCATCATCGATGTTTAGTTTTGCTTTCGCTTCTTTTTCACTTCTAGCAGCGGTATACCTACCATCTGGGGCATAATAGACAGGGATTCTATGACCCCACCAAAGTTGGCGCGATATACACCAGTCTCGGACATTTTCCAACCAATGTTGATATGTTTTTTCCCAATGCTTGGGATAAAACTTTATTCGACCATCCAGAACTGGTTTGAGGGCAAGCTCGGCCAGCGGTTTCATTTTTACGAACCATTGGTCCGATAGGTAGGGTTCTATTGGCTCTCCACCTCGTTGCGAGAACCCGACATTATGAATATAATCATCGACCTTTTCCAAGAGACCTTTGTCCTTTAATCTTTCCACAATTTTTTTTCTTGCCTCGAAACGTTCTATTCCATTAAATTCACCAGCGTGTTCATTTAGTTTTCCGTCTGGATTTATGGAATTAATGATTGGAAGATTGTGTCGTATCCCAACTTCGAAATCATTTGGGTCGTGGGCTGGAGTAATTTTTACGCACCCAGTTCCGAAGGTCGGGTCTGCATAATCGTCGGCAATAACAGGAACTTCACGATTGGCAAGGGGAACGAGCACCTTCATTCCAATGAAATTTTTATATCTTTCATCATTTGGATTAACGGCAACAGCAACATCACCAAAGATGGTTTCTGGTCGGACAGTTGCTACAAGTAAATATTCATTTGAGTTTACAAAGTAGTATCGAAGAGTATAAATGTGTTCTTTAACTTCACGAAATTCTACTTCTTCATCGGAGAGGGCGGTTTGCGACAAAGGTGACCAATTTATGATTCTTTTGCCACGATAAATCAATCCCTCCTCGAATAGCCGAATAAATGCTTCGCGAACAGCATTGGAGGCGGATTCATCCATTGTAAATAGTGTTCGACTCCAATCGCAAGAGACACCCAATTCCCGCAGTTGTCGCAAAATTATTCCTCCGTATTGTTCTTTCCATTGCCAGACTCGTTCTAAAAACTTTTCTCGTCCTAAATCGTATCGTGTTAGTCCTTCTTTGGCGAGTTCGCGTTCAACTTTAGTCTGTGTAGCAATTCCAGCATGGTCCGTTCCAGGAAACCAACAAACTTCATATCCAAGCATTCTTTTCCATCGAATGTAAATGTCTTGTATTGTTATATTTAATACGTGACCAAAGTGCAAGATACCAGTAATATTTGGTGGTGGCATTAATATGCTGTAAGGGGGCTTGGGCGAGCTTGCAGAAGCAATGTATATCTGATTTCTTTGCCAAACTTCATACCATCTTTTTTCTACTTCTCGTGGATTATATGATTTTGGATACTTGTCCTGCATAGTTTATCAACTCATTATAAAATTACAAACTTACGAAAATCGCCGCTTATAGCAAAAATAAACACTAATGATGTATTATGTATATGATTATGTTTACTCGATATTCTATACTTATGGGAAAGAATTTTGTTATTTATCTATGAACGGGTTGTATTCATTGTCCTCTTGATAGAATCTGTAATCGTCGACTTCAATGAAGTCGCCCCACTTCTTGTGAAAATAGAGGTAGTTTTTTAAGTCAATGCTATTGGGGTCATTAAATTTCAAAGCATAGTAATCTAAACCTTTTAACTTTTTAGTCATAGATTCTAAATGAACTGCCAAAATCTTGGCATTGAACCAAACTTTATAGCCCGCTCTACGAACTGCAATGCAAAGGTCAATATCCTCGTGTCCGAATTGATAAGTCTCATCAAAACCACCTATGGCCTCGAATAGTTCTCGCCTTATTGCCAAGAAAGCGCCAGTTACAGCTTGAACCTCTCGACTTTTGGAGACACACAATTCATTACTTGGTTTGCATAGATAGATGTGATAATGTAGTTTCATTCCGTTTTTTAATCTTCGAAAAACAATCCCAGCGTGTTGAACTAATCCATTAGGATATAGTAATTTGGCTCCTTGTATGCCAATTTTTGGATTATTCTCGAAAGTTTCTAAAAGTGCTTCACTCCAATTATTATCTAAAAAGACATCGTTGTTTAAGAAAACTAAATATTTGCCCCGAGCAATTCTTGCGCCTTGATTGTTCGATTCTGAGTAGTTTTTCTCAATTTTGTTGTAGATAGCTTTCAATAGACCAATTCTTTCTAATCGTTTTAGCATTGGTACTGTTGAATCAACGGAATTATTATCTACTATAATGATTTCATAGTTAAATGTATGAACAGTATGGAAAATTTTCCTAATACATTGAAATGTTACGTCCCAATTATTGTGTGTTGGAATTATGATTGAAATTGTCGGAATTGTTTTTTTAAATAGAGCTATCTTTTCCTCAAATTCCTTTTTTATAATCTCAAATTCCTCAAATCTCATCATCGCTAGTAAAATTGTACCTAATTGATGTAGAGAAATGAGGTTATTGGGATTCTTGTTTAAATCTTCTCTAGACCAAATTTCTCCTAACTCAATAAAGCCTTTGTAATTATCTGAGTACTTATCTAATATTTTACTCCACTTTTTATTGAGTAAATCTAAATTCATTTGGTCGTATTTATTCCTATTTGGAGTTTGCGATTCAAAGTGGTAAATAACTGAATTAGCACAAAAACGAATTCTAAAATTTGCTTCTCTTGCTCTTATACAAAAGTCTACATCTTCGTAACTATTAATATAATCTTCGTCTAACAAGCCAATTCGTTCAAAAACTTCCTTTTTAATCAAGACGCAAGCGAAAGTAACGCAATTATAATCCATTGAAATATGGGCTTCGGGAATGTTTTTTTGGTTATTAAGCTTTGCAAAATGGTATGGGTAAAATTTATCCATTTTCACAAATTTTACGCCAATGTGCTGTATTAAGTTTGAATTTGGATAAAGTAATTTGGAACCGACAATTCCAATATCCTTAGAGCTTTCTGCTTCATTAATTAAGTTCGAAAGCCATCCTTGTGTTACAATTGTGTCATTATTAAGCAAGACAATGTATTTCGAATTTGATGCAGAGATACCTTGATTGCAAGCTTTTGCAAAGCCTAGATTTTGAGAATTTGTAATAACGTGTATGTTTTTGTAACTTGTGGAGAGTTGCGCAAGAAATTCTTTAGTTCCGTCGGTAGAGGCATTATCAACAATTATTAATTGAAGCTCTTTGAACTCTGGTGTATTCTCTATAATTGATTTAATGCATTGCTTTGTAAGTTCCACTTTGTTGAACACGGGGATTATGATAGATGCAATGAATTCCCCTGGATGATTTTGAAAGTAAGATTGTTTATTAAGCACAAGGGATTCAGTGTAATCATTGCTAAATCCTTTTTTCAGTTCTAATTCTATGTTTTGTTTTAGTGTAAAGGCTTGATAATTGCTTGGGAATTTGGTGCATTCTTGGTTAATTGAATTTAAAGCGTCTAAGTACCTACCAAGTTGCATTTCAGAGTATGCTTTAATTAAGTATAGATTTGGAATAGAAATACCGAATTTATTAGAAAGGTTTATAGATTCTATAATCAAAGGCAAAGCCAGGTTGAATTCTCTTCTCTGAAAATGCTCCAAGGCTTTGCCAACAGAGGATTCTAACTTTGATTTTTCCGATTGTGGGAGATTATTAACATCATCAAATCCAAAATCCATTTCAAAATTTTGGATAATTTGAAATTACAATTTTAAAAATTTTAGGCAACTTTTGTTTCAGAAATTCCACGATGTATTCTTGAATATTTTTAATGTTGCTTTATCTTAATTAAATTATTTCATATATCTCTCGTGCCCACAGGTTGAAAAATGTACTTTAACATTTAATCTTACCAGTGGAACAAAAATTACTTACTTGGTTAAACTAATTAGAAAATTCCATTCTTTGGTGTAATCAATTTTATTGTAATATTCTGTTTCTCTTTTAACACCAACAACTTTGTTCTTATCATCGTAAATTGGAACTCTTCGCACGACTGCAAGGGTTATTCTTTTTAATACTTTTTGAAAGTCAGATTCAGTAGAAATGCGTATCCATTGCAATATCTCGGAATACCAAAGAATTTCATTATTGTCGCTAATTTCAAGATGAAATTCAATAGTATCGTTTAAGTCGTATCCATTTTCAAATTCGTTTTCAATTTGTATCTCATTTAAGTTGATTTTTTGAACATAGTTCTTTTTAAATGGGTTCATTTCGACATAAATTTTTTTCTCGACAGTTGAATTGTTAGAAGAAGTTTTTGAAGAATGCGAAAACTTATTACCGTCCCAAAAAATTTGGTTGGAGGTAAAATCGAAATTGAAATGATATTTTTGGTTACTCGACGACCCGCTCAGTGATGCGTAGAAGTTACAATAAAATTGTTTTAAATGGGAATATTGTGATGATTGTTGTTGAACAGAATAGAAATTAATACCATTGAAATCAATGTAAGCATAGATTTTTTTTGCTTTTTCCAGCTCGCTTTTTGATGATACTGCTTCAAAATTGCCATCAGTACAATTCACTTTGTAAGTTTTGGAATCAATAAAAACAATTACTTCGCCATTGTATGATACTTTATTAGGGTATTCATCAGTTTTGAAAGTCTCGACAGTTCCAGCAATTTTGCCATTTTCATAGTCAATTTTTTTAATTGTGACTTGGATTGGTGGCATAAATAAGGCAAGGTCTTTCATTGCCGAAACCATAAAATTTGGGATAAGTTCAGAAGCTTGGGATTCAACACATTCCTTGTCGATATATGGATATCCTCGATTTCTGAATATAGAGTTGAAATATCCTTTATCTTTTGCCATTTTCACACGACGGCCACTTGGAAAAACTTTGTAGAAAGTGAATTCCTCCTCTACGTATTCCAGATTTTCTAATTTAGGCGAGCTATATTCCTTCTCGCCATTTAATGGTTTAATAGTGGAATATCCTTTGCCGGAAATAGTTTCACCACTAAAAAAATTTGAATTTGTAAACAAGGCAAGTTGTTCATGAACTTCGCGAATAGTTTTTGCTTTTTGTATATTTTCCAAAAGAAATGGGTCTGGCTGGCCGTCTGCATAGTCTTTTATCCAAGATGGATTGAAAAGTTCTTCGTATGGGTCTGGGCTGCCAAAAGCCCAACCCCAACTTAATCCAAATGGAGCTGCATGGCTATCATTTCGTACATGAGGTGGGCAAGCCATGTCTGCTAGATTATGCAAAACCTCTCCAAAGCATCGCCAAGCTTTTGCAAGAAGTTGTCGCTTCTTCTGTGGGTCTGGTTCTTGAATTGCTTGAAGCATATATAATTTTCCATTCTTAGCGCTCAATTTATTTGCTTCTCCTTTCGGTGTATCGCCAAGTGCCCATTCAATTGCATCAATACCCGGGTTTGGATAGAAACCTTCCCAATATGTTCCACGATTTGAAAGATATTTCTTACCATCCTTTAATCCTTTCGGGTCGAAAAAATGTCGAACCGCAGCTGGGACTTCGGGCTCGTCGGCAGACATACCGCCATGAGCTATCCATTCTCCAGGTGTTAGGTTCAACTCACTCTCTCCAGTAGTTGATTCAAAAAGACCTAAATTACTTACACCCTGACCTTTTAACTTATTCAAATTGTCTGTCAGTTTTAGTTGAAAACCTAAATCAAAAGGGTCCTTTGTGGACATTAGTTTCTCTAAATATTTTACAAATTCACTGTTAAAGGTCGTGTGTGATTTAGTATTTTCATAACTAATTGAAGCAAAATGTAGTGCAACGTATGTTGCAAAACCAGCTATCAACATTATTATATTTCTTGTTTTCATCGTTTTCTCCTTAAAACCTTGCTATTTTCCAAATGCCATCACCACTTTGGGCAAAAGCCAGAGTGTACTTTTCACCATTAATTGTTATTTCATATTCAGCATAGAAAGGTGTACCGTAGATAAGTTTTCTCCCAGCTAATGCTTCACCAAATTTCTTTAATGTTTCTGGGTTATCAGGAAGATAATTCTTGCAGGATTCTGCAAATTCATTGTAGGTAATTGAGAGGATGCTATCTTTTGAACCGCTTAAAAAGGCATTTTCGGCATGTTTTGCAAATGCTTTTAACTCTGCTGGTTCTATTCCTTTGGAGACTTCGTTGCTTGGACCGGTGGCTTTTTCAGGGCACATTGTAAAGTTGAACATTACAAATGCAAGCACAAATCCAATGACGTAAAACCTTGAATTTGAAAGTAACTTTTTCATCTTTTTCCTTTAATTATTTAAAAAGTAGGAGTCTAAAATTCAATTTATTGAAAATTAATTTAAAAATACTATAAATAGCGAATATTGATTTTTTGTATGGTATTGTGGTTTAATTTTTAGATTTTGGGTTGGATGCAGATAAATTTACTATTAACCGAATAATTTTTGAGATACAGATTGGTAATTTTCAAGGATTTTAGTAATTCTTTTCTTTTGTGGATTATGTTCTAACTGAAAGCATCTTTTACTCTGGTAAAGAAGTCTTTAGGTTTTTTAGTGTGGTTTTTTGGTTTTATGTTTTCACTTTGCAAAAGTTCTTTCAGGAGTGATTTTTCTTTTGAATTTATATTATCTGGCACGTAAATATTGACTATTACTATTTGGTCGCCTTTTCCAAATTGGTTCAAGTGTGGTATCCCTTTGCCGGGTAATTTAATTCTGGTGCCTGGTTGTGTTCCGGGTTCGATTTTTAAAGATTCCATACCATAGAGAGTTGGGACCTCGACTTTAGTTCCCAAAACAGCTTCTGGAAAACTTATTAGAAGATTGTAATGTACGTCGTCATTTTTCCTTTCAAAGAGTTCATGTTGTTTTTCTTCAATAACAATTATTAAATCTCCGGGTTCTCCTCCACGCCTTCCAGCGTTACCTTTACCAATTAATGGGATGTAGTTGCCATTTTCTACACCAGCTGGCACCTTTATTTGTATTGTTTCTTCACCTTGAATTCTGCCTTCGCCCATACATACGTTACATTTCTCAGCGATTATCCTTCCGCTTCCACCGCAGTTCGAACAGGTTGATATATTAATAAATTGTCCCAAAAATGAACGCGAGACCTGGCGAATTTCTCCAGTTCCATTGCAATTTGGGCAAGTTTTATATCCAGAGCCAGGTTTTGCCCCACTACCATCGCAATGCTTACAGGGGATATATTTTTTTAATTTTATCGTCTTTTCTACACCAGTGGCAATTTCCTCCAATGTCAAAGCTAGACGTATTTTTAAATCGGAGCCTCGCTCCCCGATAGATACTGCTCTTGTTCGTCTACTTCTTGTACTTGTTCCAAAAAAATCATCAAAAATACTACTCCCAAAACCACCAAATATATCGCTGAATGCCGAGAAAATATCGTCGATGGAAGTGTAAGTATGGTAATCGTACCCGCTTCTTAATCCTTCGTGACCAAATCTATCATATCTTTCTCTTTTTTCTGGGTCGCTCAAAACTTCGTAAGCCTCGGTTGCTTCCTTGAACTTCTCTTCGGCTTCTTTATTGCCCGGATTTCTATCGGGATGGTATTTCATTGCAAGCTTTCTGTATGCAGATTTTATCTCCTCGATGCTAGCATTTCTGGATACACCCAAAATCTCGTAGTAATCTCTTTTAGACATCTTAAAATCCAAATATAGTTTTACATTTCATTGTTTTTACCGTCATTACCACTAGGTCCCGAGGAGGTAATAACTTTGGTGTGTCGAAGTACTTTGTCGAAAAATTTATACCCTTTTTGCAGTTCTTGTACAACGTAGCCTTCTGGCAAATCCGATGGCATTGTCATTAATGCATCGTGGTACTCTACATCAAAGGGTTTCCCAACCGGGGAATCTATTTCCACTACACCAGCTTGCTCGAAAATTTTTTTTGCTTTTAACCAAATGAGTTCTATTCCCTTTGCCATCGCATCGAAATCTACATTTTGCTTTGAATTTTGTACCGCATTGCCTAAATCGTCGAGTATTGAAAGAAACTCGGCAAGTAGCTTTTCGTTTCCATATTTAATTATTTCTTCTTTCTCTTTTTGAGTTCGGCGTCTGAAATTTTCAAATTCGGCTACTTTGCGTAGCAACTGCTCATGCAAATCACTTTTCTCTTTCATTAGTTGCTCAATTTGTGTTTCAAGTTTTGCAACTTCTTCTTTTAATTTTTGAATTTCCTCATCTTTTGATTGAAGCATTCTATTCTTTTCATCAATTTCCAACCCGGCGGAATCCTCTTTATCTTCGATTTTTTCTATATCATTTATGGTGTCGTTTGAAGTTATAGGGATTGTTTTTCCACCTTCGAACTTCAAATAAGTATTATAAATATCTTTAGCTTTATTGCCAGACTGCTTTAAAGGTTTTTTAGTATTTCCATCTTCCATAGTTTAATCCGAATATGTAAAATATTAAACGAATTTTTTATTCTTTTGTTTTTAAATGAAATTGATTTGCATTCATACATTGTTTTTGGAAGTCTTCAGAGAAAATTTTAACAATATTAATTTAACTTTAATTTTTTTTTGCCAATTTGCAAATTTATATGTTCAACATACGAGGTAGTACTATGAGGCGATTTTCAACAATAATCCTACTTTTGTTTGTTTTATTTCCTTATTTAGCTTTAACCCAAGGTATAACAACTTCATCGATAACGGGTAAAGTTTTTGATATTGATGGCAAAGCCTTGGCTGGAGCAACTGTGAAAGCTACTCATTTGCCTTCTGGAACAACTGCTGGTGTTGTTGTAAATGCAAAAGGAAACTTTGTTATCCCCGGGTTACGCCCCGGTGGCCCCTACAAAGTTGAGGTCTCTATGGTTGGATTTAAGCCAGAGACTAAGGATGATATTTTTCTTAGCGTTGGACAAGAATTCAACTTACGATTTGTTTTACAGCCTAAAGATATTATGACAAGAGAAATCCAAGTCGTAAGCGACAGAAATGACATTATCAGCTCAAATCGCACTGGTGCATCCCATACAGTGACAGAAGTCGAAATTTCATCCTTACCCACTATTGCTCGTTCTATACACGATTATTCCAGGCTTTCTCCTCTCGTCATCTCCTCTACGAGCGAGGGTTCGAACGTCGGTTCGCGTAACAGTAAATACAATAACATACAAGTTGATGGCGCAGCACTTGGCGACGCATTTGGTTTACCATCCTCTGGTACACCTGGGGGGCAAGCTGGAACCGAGCCCATCTCTCTTGATGCAATCGAGGAATTCCAAGTCGCAATTGCACCTTTCGACGTACGCCAGGGCATGTTCACTGGAGGTCTGATTAATGCTATCACCAGAAGTGGAACCAACAAGTTCCGTGGTAGTATCTATTTCTACGGAAGAAATCAAAATTTTGTCGGTAAAAGCCCAGTTCCAGATGCTAACGGTATTCGTCAAAGTTATCCCGATTTTAGTGATTTCTTCATAGGTGGAAGAGTAGGTGGACCAATTATTGCAAATAAATTATTTTATTTCATCAATGTTGAAACTAAAAATAGAAGAGACCCACAAAGAGTTGGTCTTCTCGGCGACAAAGGTTATTCTTTCAATTTTAATGTTTCAAGAGATACTCTTGAAAAAATTAAAAACATTGCAATAAACAAATATGGTTACGACCCTGGTAATTATGATTTATACACAAGAAAGACAGAGGACGTCAAGCTATTTCTACGAGCCGATTATAATCTCGACCAAAACAACAGACTAACTCTTCGACATAATTTTATCAAGGCAAATCAAGGCAATGCTGTTACACGCTCTCAATTTGCATTTTCCTTCTCTGGCCAAGAGTATATTTTCAACTCGATGCAAAACCAAACAGTTTTGCAGTTAAACAGCATTATTGGTTCAAACATGGCAAATGAATTAAGGCTTGTCTACACTGCAATCCGTGACCATAGAGACCCGGTTTCCAAACCATTCCCCTCTGTTGCCATTTACGATATTGGACCAAAAGGTGAAGATGTTTTTTTAGGTGTCGAAAGATTTTCCCAAGCTAATGCTCTCGACCAAGATATAATAGAACTCACAGACAATTTCAACTACTTTCTTGGTAGCCACACGATTACAATTGGCACAAGTAACCAACTTGTTTCTTTCGACAATTTATTTTTGCAAGACTATTACGGTACTTACTCATTTACATCTATTGCTGATTTCGAAGCTGGAAAACCTTCACAATATCAATTAAGTTACTCATTATTGCCAGACAATCCAAAGCCAAGGGCTAAGTGGAGTTACTTACAATTAGGTTTCTATGCGCAAGATGAGTGGAAACTGCTCTCAAATTTAAAAATTAATCTTGGGGTCCGTGCCGATTTATTTGCTTTTCCAGACAAGCCCGCCCAAAACGACTCGGTTACAAAAGTTTTTCCAAATCTTAGAACCGATGAACTACCAACTTCGTTTGCTTTATCGCCTCGCCTTGGTTTCAACTGGGATGTTTTGGATGACAAGACACTTCAAGTGCGAGGTGGAATTGGAGTGTTCTCTGGAAAAACCCCGGGCGTGTGGATATCTAATCATTATTCTAACACTGGTACAGACATTGGTCGCATCGACGTACGTAATCCAAGAATTACTTTCGAACCCGACCCAAATAAACAGTATTTAAAAATCGACTCTCTTACTCCAATAAAAACAACAGAAATCAATATCACAGATAAAAATTTAAAGATGCCCCAGGTCCTTCGGTTCAACCTTGCAGTAGATAGAGAACTACCATTTGGTTTCATAGGTACCATCGAATTTCTCTATGGAAAGACCTTGTATGACATGTTGTACAAAAATTTAAATCGACAAATTCTCAAAGCTTCCAATGGTCGGGACTCGACCTTACCCGATGGTAGACCAGTTTACAGTCGTTCCGATGTTAGCCCATTGTTTACTAATGTCATTCTAATGACAAACACTACCCAAGGATATCAAACAAGTGTTACTGTCCAAGTTCAAAAGCAGTTTGGCAAAGGAATTTTACCAGACTTGAGTTTCAACCTTGCTTATACTTGGAGCCGAGCTAAAGATGTGAACAGTCTTACTTCCAGCCGAGCTATTTCTAATTGGCAATTTAACCGTGCCATAGACCCCAATAATCCAGAGCTCGGTACATCTTTATTCGAAATTCCTCATCGTATTCTGGCGAACATTTCTTACAAGTTTAACTACGGAAATGGCTTCTCAACTTCCTTTGGTCTATTCTACGAGGGGCGTAGTGGTGCTCCATTCTCTCTAGCTTATTCTAATGATGCTAATGGCGATAGAACTCCCGACCGCAGAGCAACTAATGACTTAGTTTATTTACCAATCTCTGACAACGACCCGAAGATGGTCTTAAGAGATAAAAATTGGAATGAATTAAATCAGTTTATCTCTTGGTTCCCCGAGCTCGAAGACCAAAGAGGTAAAATTGTTGAGAGAAATTCTTTAAGACAGCCATGGTACAACCAGTTGGACTTGCGAATAACCCAGGAGTTTCCAACTCTTCGTGGCCAATCTTTGCAAGTTTATGTCGATATTCTAAATGTTTTAAACCTGTTGAATTCAGATTGGGGCCATTTGAAGTTTGTTAGCAGTGCAGTTTATGATAGGGCATTCACTTACAATGGCATTGTAACCCAGGAGTTAATTGATAATCCACAAAATGGATTTACCCAAGCAGATTTGGGTAAAATGATTGTAAAATTTTCTATTCCCAAAGATGCACAAGGAAAGCCCAGCAAGGATGCTATGTTTAGTACATCCGATTTTATCTCTCGATGGCAAATACAATTAGGAATTCGTTATTCATTCTAAGGGCTGGTTTCATTTTAAACTTAACAAAGGACAAGGAGCGTTTTGCTCCTTGTTCTTTTTTGGAAATTTTTTATTAATTTTGTAATTGTTTTCTGGCTAGGTAGCTCAGTTGGTAGAGCAGTGGACTGAAAATCCATGTGTCGGCGGTTCGATTCCGTCCCTAGCCACAAAAATGATAACACATCGTACGACAATTCATTTAAAATTTTAAACTAATTACTGTTTGTAAATTGATTTAAATGTTAATTTTGCTTAATTTAAAGTTATTATTATGGGAAAATTTTTGAGAAATAAATGGAAAGTATATATAATGCTGAAAATTCCGGGAGTGGGGAAAAATCTCCGCAAACCCCCAAAAAACGTAACCCTTACTACTATGAAATTCTGAAGCAGAAACCCCCGGCACAACGAGGTGTAGAATCCCGCTTCTACAACATTGACATTATCGGCGAATTTGATGTTGGAGAAATTAAATATAATGGTGAAAAAAAGAGCGATGTTTCGGACTTGGTTGAAGTTATGTTTAAAGCCAAAAGAAAGAAAATATATAAAAATCCCAAGAAGTTATCATTTTTCAATTATGAGTATGTCATTGTAGAAGTTGATAATGGGTTTGATATAGCAACTGTTATTTCATTTGGAAGAGAAGCCGAGGATAAATGGAAAAAAATTTATAAGAAGGAGGATGTTCAGTTTTCCATAGTTCGTTTCGCCACAGAAAAAGATATGCAAATCTTTGAAAAAAACAGACAAGAAGAACCACTTGTAGTTGAAACAACTAAAGAGCTTGCAAAAAAATACAAACTTGAAATCAAAGTTACCGAAGCTGAATGGCAACTCGACCGACAACGGCTAACTATCTATTTCAGTGCACCTCAGAGAGTAGATTTTCGTGAACTCGTAAAAGACTTGGCTAAGATCTATAAAACCAGAATAGAGCTTCGTCAAATCAGTACTCGTGAGGAGGCTCGTAGAATTGGTGGGATGGGTCCCTGTGGATTTACTCTTTGTTGTTCGACTTTTTCTTGTCAGAGTTGCCACGTAACATTGGAACATGCCCGTATTCAACGGCTTGCAAATAACGTTGCAAAGTTGAGTGGTTACTGTGGACGGTTGAAATGCTGTATATTGTATGAGCACGATGTCTACCTCGAAGAATATAAAAACTATCCACCTATGTTTTCTGTTGTTGAATTACCAGATGGAATTGCTCGAATCCACAAAATTGATGTATTTTCTCATAAAGTGCATCTTCTTTTGGAAAACACTGGCTACATTAAAATCGTCCCAAAAAGTGAGATTGATAAATTGCTAGCTCAAGGGAAAGTTCGACCTCCAGATAAGGTTGTTGAAGAACAACTGTATGACGACGATAGGAACTTAACTCCAGAAGACATTTCGCTGCTCGAGAACGATATATAATTTGATACATGGCTTTAATATTTTTGGACAAGCGAGAAGTTTGCAATTATCTACGCTATCACGAAAGTGGTAGACAATACATATTTTTTTCAACTTTCCCAATACACAAAAGGTTTCTACTTAAAAAATTTTCAATTTTTTTATTATGTTTTGGTTTTATTTGTTTTGTTATTTCTTTGGTTTTTCAATATTGGGTAAATGCTTTGGTGTATCCACAAAGTTTGAGTGGCAAACCGTATTTTAGTTTGCTTACTGCTATTCCATTTTCTTTCGAATGTACATTGGCTCTTGTAGGAGTGGTGCTTTTTTTAAGATTTGTCTTGGTATGCTTTACGAGAAATCAAAGCCTGCCAAGCGAGGTTAAACAAAATTTGCATAAACTTGATGAAAATTGTGTTATGATTTATTCTCAAGCCAATTTCATCAATAATGTTAATGAACCAGTTGTGAACCAAAATACACAATAATTTATGTTTAATAGGATTGTTTTAAATGTGTTGCTTGCTCTCTCACTTATGTTATTTTTAATTTTGCTTGGTTTAAACTTTGGCTTAATTAGTATAAAGAAAGATTATTTATTACAGGTCATCTCCGATATGGATAATCAAAAAACCCCAAGCTTGGATTACTTTGCTAATATAAGTAGCATAAATTTAAATTTATTGCCTCTTGAAGAGAATTTCCCGACCAGAAAATTATTTTATGAATATGCACCCCATGAGTATTCTATACCCTCAAAGATTTACATAAATCAACTTGGTGATGATGTTTTTGTTTTAGAACGAGGAAGAATGCTTTTTGGTAGATTTTGTGTTCCTTGTCACAACACAGATGGTAAAGGAAATGGTCCGATTATCACTGATGTTGTTTTGGCCGAAGACGAAGAAGGTTTCCCGCCTCCGAAGGATTTAACTAGCGAAAATACAAGGAAATTGACCGATGGTCGTTTATTTCATATATTGTCAGCGGGACAGAATCTAATGTTCTCTTTTCACGACAAAATGAACGATTTTGACAAGTGGTGTGTAATAAGTTACATAAGAAAATTACAATCAAAGAAATAAATTGGAGGTTTTATGAGAAAGTATGTTTGTTTATTAGCAATCTCTATTTGTACGCACTTTTTTTCATTTTCTCAACCCAATCCTAATTACCTCTTCTTTTTTAATGGAAATGACATCACTTCTGTCGTGCCTGTATTCGGTAGTTCTACTTACTTAATTGGTTCTCGGTTTAGTGGTTTAGGTATTTTCCACTTGGATTCTATGAAATACTTAGGTTTAATTCAAAAAATATCAGCTCCAATTCCAAGTCACAATATCTTAGCTTTGAGAAAATTTTCGAATGATGTAGTTTGGATTTGCACCGACAAAGGTTTGGTACAAGTCCGCAGCAACCAATATACTATATTCGATTCTCGGAATTCTCCTCTTCCCTCCGATATTGTAAACGACATTTACATTGATGCACTGGGTATTTGGTGGATTGCTACGGACCGTGGTCTTGTCTCTAAAAACGATACAGTCTGGACAGTGTATACTCCAAGTAACTCTGGCATACCATCCGAGAAGGTCTTCCACGTAAATGTTGACCCTGTGGGTAATGTCTGGGTGGCTACCCCCTTTGGTTTGGGAATGTATGATAGGTCGGATTGGTATGTTTTCAACACTTCAAACTCTGGTTTGCCGGACAATTTCATAACATTCATTGAATTCGATAATTTTAACAATTCTAAATGGATAGGTACCCTTCAAGGTGGATTGGTTCATTGGGTAGGAAATAACTTTTTCGTTTACGACACTAGCAATTCTGCTCTTCCAAGTAATTTGGTTACTTGCTTTGCTTTCGATACTGCGCACAACAAGTGGGTCGGCACATCCGAAGGTTTGGTTTATATCTCTCCTTCTGGCTGGCAAGTCTTTAATACCAGCAACTCTGGATTATCAGACGATTTCATTAATTTTATCCATGTCGATGCCCTTAATCGGAAGATGATTTGCACAAGAAATAAGTTAACTGTTATTCACGACACAAATTTTGTGATAATAAGTTTTGAAAATTCCAAACTTCCAAGTAATTATATACAAAAAGTGGTGGAAGGTATCGACCTTGTAAAGTGGATTGCAACTCCCGATGAGTTAGTTTCTTATGATGGCGATAATTGGACTGTTTATAATTCTTTGAACTCCCCCATAACACACCAAATCAATGATATAGCGATTGATAGTGATAACAATTTGTGGGTTGCTACCGACTCGGGATTGTTTGTCCGAAGATTTAAAACCAATGATTGGCTTTCGTATTACTACGACACCTTAGGTTTGATAAGTAGCAGAGTAACCAAAGTGCTTCCCACCACTCTTGGGGTTTGGATTGGCACCGATTCTGGGTTAGTGCTTTATAATGGTGGCAACTGGATAAGATACGACACCACGTACGGTGCTAAATTTAATGGTATTATTACTTCTTTGAGTTCAAAGATGGTTGAAGACAGTATTGGTACTTATGAAAGGATTTATGTTGGGCTTGGCTACGAAGGTATTGCAATATTTGAAAGAGATACAGTAAGATTTATTGACGATACCAATTCGCCATTTTCTTTGATTTACATTACTGATGTCAAAGAAGATATCTCGGGTAAGTTGTTTGTAGGCTCTTTGGACCAAGGACTCTATACTTACGATTCTCTTTGGTTGGTGCATAACCCTCTTACTGGCAGTTTTCCCGGCTTTTCCGTGAAAAGCATTACTTTCGACAGGTTCAATAGACCTTGGGTAACGACTTTGGCTGGTGGAATTTGGACCCAAATTAACGACACAACATCCATTGTCATTACAGAGGATGGATATCCATTTTATACTAATGAATTCAACGATGTGTTTGTAGATTTATCGAACAACAAATGGATTTCAACTTCATATGGTCTGTATGTTTTTAATGAAGACACTATCAAACCAGAATTAAAATTAAAGCCTTACGATTTTGAAGTTTGCCAAGATAATATTTTCACATTGAGTTTTTATTCTTTCTTTTTGTTTAGAGAGGGGAATAGTTTTTTGGTAAAACTAAGTGATACCACAGGTAGATTTGATACAACAATTATTATTGGTTCGATACAATCGAGGAGCAGTCGACCGATTAGATGCTATATACCCAAAATCACCTCTCCCAGCACCAAATACAAACTTCAAATAGTTTCTACAAATCCACCACTGATTTCACATCCATCTGGTATGATGGAGCGCTTAGTGGTTCGTCCACTTCCTGTTCCTAAAATAAGTGGTGATTCTGTGATTTGCTCATCCGAAATAGCCAAATTATGGGCAATTCGCCAAGGAGTTGGTTCGGACCTTTGGACTTTCGTTTGGAGAGTTGATGGGGGAGAATTGCTATCGCCCCCAACTAATGATACAATTTTGGTGAGATTTCAAGGCGTATCCTATGGTACAGTAGTTTTAAATGTTTACAATTCCTATGGTTGTGTCGATTCAACATCTGCAAAAGTATGGTTGTCCAATCCTCCTGGGAAAATCCTTTATGGTCAGAACCGAGCTTGTGCTGGCGATGCGTTCATTTATTCCACAACTGATACATCTAACATAAGAAACATCTGGACCGTTGTTAATGGTACTTTGGTGAAAAAGCTTGCAAATAACGTCGTTATTGTTCGTTGGGATAATTCAGGAACTGGTTATGTTAAACTCAAAAGAGTAAATCTTCTGGGTTGTGCTGATTCTATAAGTTTGAAAGTTGATATCTTTCCGACACCTACGGCAGAATTTGCTGGCAAATCGGAGGTTATGGTCGAGGAAATAGCGTATTACATAGCTAAAAGAAAAGAATCGAGCACTGCTAACAAGTGGAGTGTCGTGAATGGAATTATTGTCGGGCCTAGCGATGGCGACACTCTTGTAGTAGGTTGGCCAAATGGTGGTTTTGGTAAAGTGAAACTATTACAGCGTACTCCATCTGGTTGCTCGGATTCGTCTGAAAAAATTGTAAGAGTTTTTGAACACTCTAAACTTGCTGGCGACACTTTGGTTTGTGAAAACTCCGAAACATACTACGAAGCCATCTCTAACCTCGGAGCGAATAACCAATGGTATGTTACTAATGGTACAATTACATCCAATCCACAAAATCGTAGAGTTTGGGTTCGTTGGGGTGCTCCTGGAACTGGTCGTGTGAAACTAGTTCAAACGGTTCCAAATACTTTCTTCAAAGACTCTTTTGATGTTGTCGTAAAAATCGCTGCTGTTCCATCCAAACCCTTTATTGTCGATAGTGGTGGATATTTATATTCTAGTTCTCCATTTGGCAATCAATGGTATTGGAATGGACAAATGCTTTATGGTGATACCAATAGAACAATTGTTCCGCTACGTACAGGCTATTACACTGTTAAAGTTAAATCTGCTCCAAATTGCGAAAGTGAGTTTTCAGACCCATTCTACTTTGTCAGTGGTGTGGATGATGAAGCAAGCGGTGTTGTTATTTACCCAAATCCATCATCTGGAGTAGTATTCGTTACCTTGTCCGAGGATATCGTATGTGATAACATCATTGTGAAGGACCTCCTCGGAGTCGAACTACTTAGACAAAGCTTTGCAGAAATTTCCCAGAATAAATATTTAGACCTATCGAATTTAAGTACTGGAACGTATTTAATCACAATGAGGATAGGAAACAAAGAAATTACAAAAAGAGTCGTTCTTATTAAGTAAGTTTATTTTAGTTGAATTTGTTAATTTTGTGTTAGAGGAGAGTTGCCGGAGTGGTTGAACGGGGCGGTCTCGAAAACCGTTGTCCCGATGACTCGGGACCGGGGGTTCGAATCCCTCACTCTCCGCTTAAGCCCGGATGGCGGAACTGGTAGACGCGCTGCGTTCAGGGCGCAGTGGCTGCAAAGCCGTGCAGGTTCGATTCCTGTTCCGGGCACTTCACAAACTAAATTTCAGTCCACAATTTACCTCTTGCGATAGAAGCAACTACTCCAATACCACAAACTATAGAAAAACCTAAAAAGAGAGTTCTTGAAAGTTCTAAAAAATGGGGATAAAGATGTGTACCAAACTTTGTTCCACCCAGATATAAAGCAAAAAACATAGTTACTATACCCATGCTTAATGTTTGCCCTACTAATCGCATTGTTCCGACAGTTGCAGAGGCTACACCGTAGTACTTTTGTTCTACAGAGCTTATTATAGCATTTGTGTTCGGTGATGAAAAGAATGCAAATCCCAAACCAAGGCAGATTTGTGCTAATAGAATAAAACCAATTGGGGTATTGAAGTTAATAAAAGAAAGCAGGAATAGTCCAGATGATGTTAAAATCATTCCAAACGAAGCTACATATTGGGGTTCAAGTTTGTCCGATAATTTGCCAGCTGGCGAAGAAAACACTGCTTGGATTATCGGCTGTATTGCCAAGATAACTCCGGCGCTTTGTGGCGTTATTCCTTTTATATATTGTAAATACAAACTTAGAAGGAAAGTAACAGCAAAAGTAGCGCTGTAATTAATTAGAGCTGCAAGGTTTGAAAAGGTAAAAGTTGTGTTTCTTGTAAATAGCTTAATTGGCAAGATTGGGTGTGAATTCTTGTTCTCGACGAACAAAAAAAACAATATAAAAACGAATGAAATCGCAAGATAAACTTTTCCAAATGTGGTTTGTATTTTTGTAAATCCGAGTATTAAGGATGATAAACCAATAACGTAGAGAAAGGAGCCAACCCAATCAAATTTTTCGCCTTTAGAGTCTGCCCATTCTTTATTTTTGAGATTTTTCGACACGAAAAGGCTAAGAAATACACCAACTGGAAAATTCAAAAGAAAAATAGATTGCCAGCCGAGATTCTGGGTAAGTATACCGCCGATTAATGGACCAGCTGTCAAGCCCAAGTAAACTGCAGATACAGACATCCCCATAGCTTTGCCACGCTCTCCAGTAGGGAAGACCGAGCTGATTATTGCAGTGCTCGAGGAAAATATCATTGCGGAGCCTACACCTTGGAATATTCTCAATACAATCAATATGTATATGTTTGGAGCAAAGGAACATAGAAACGAGAAGAAAGTAAAAAAAATTAGACCAATGAGGAATGTTTTCTTTCTTCCAGCTATATCTGATAACCGACCAAATGGCAAAAGAATCGAAGCAGTTGCCAAAAGATACGACGAAGTAATCCACGCCAGAGTTACCGCATCAATTTTAAAGTGTCTTTGAATTGCTGGTAGTGCAACGGAAACAGAAGAACCTAAAAATGCAGTCAAAAATGAACTGATGACAGAAGTAATTAAAACAGATTTTTTTATATCTAAATTGTTCATTAAACTTATGTCGAAAAAACTAAATGACGTTTTGAGGGCGCTTTTTAATATAACCGCCGATTGTGTCCTTCACTTTATGAATGACTACGAAGGCTTTGGGGTCGATTTTATTTATTTCGATTGCCAGTTTTGGCAATTCCATTCTTGTTAAAACTGTATATAGGATGTCTATTTCATCATTTTTATCGAGAGAAGAAAGCCCTTTTTTACCTTTGAAAACTGTTGCACCTCTTCCAAGATTAAACAAAATAGCATTACGAAGCTCATCGGATTTTTCCGACACTATAATGACAGCCACATATTCTTCGATGCCCTCTATGATAAAATCGGCTGTTTTAGAGGCAGAAAGGTATGTTAAAATTGAGTAGAAAGCAATTTCTACACCCAAAAATATAGCTACAATCGAAAAAATAATGATGTTGGTTATTAAAATTATGTCGCCGACTGTTGTGTGGAGTTTGCGACTAAGAAAAACTGCAAGAATCTCTGTTCCATCGATGACACCACCGCCTCTGATTGCAAATGCTATTCCAGCACCAAGGAAAAAACCACCAAAAACCGACACGAGCAATTTGTCGTGAGTAATTATTGGCAAAGGAATGACGGTGAGTGCTATCGATAGCCCGAGAATTCCGAGTATGGCACGAATGGACATATCTTTTGATATGTTGTAAAAAGCCAGGATAATAAACGGAAGATTGTAAACCACTAACAATACCGAGATAGGAATTCCCGAAAGCACATAGGTTAACATTGATATGCCAGTGACACCACCATCGATAAATTTATTGGGTAGTAAAAAAGATTTTAGTCCGAAGGTTGCGGATAAAATTCCCAAAACGAGGAATAGGATTTTCTTAAACTGTGTCCAAATGATTTTCGCAGTCAATTTCTTTTTATATTAGTTTACGCAAGATGTATTCGTAAGCAGATTTTAATCTTTCGTCGAATAGAAGATTTCTCTCCATTGTATTCAAGGCATGCAATACAGTGGTGTGGTCACGATTGCCAAAATGCCTTCCAATTGTCTCGAGGGTCGCATTAGTCAGTTCTTTGCAAATGTACATTGCTAACTGACGGGGTTCGACAAGTTCCTTTTTACGAGATTTAGACTCTAAGTCTGACGGATTTAAGTTGAAATAATGAGCAACTGCACTTTTAATTTTGTCTATAGTGATGATTTTTGAGGTTCGTATATGTTTTGTACGGAGAATATCGCGTACAAGGTCGATGCTGGGTTTTTTGTTTCCGAGTGCAACTTGAGCAACCAAACTTATAATAACTCCTTCTATTTCACGCACATTAGTAGTGACATTTTGAGCAATATATTCAATCACCTCCAAAGGTAAATCTATTCCTTCATTTTCACTTTTCTTTCGGGCTATAGCTATTCTTGTTTCTAATTCTGGTGGTTCAATGAAAGCCAAGACACCCCATTGAAAACGGCTAATCAGTCGCTCGTCCAAGTCTTTTAAATCCTTTGGGGCTTTATCGCTGGTAAGAACAATTTGCTTACCAGATTGGTGAAGATTGTTGAATGTATGGAAGAAATGGTCTTGTATTTTCCCTTTATTTTGAAAAAATTGTATATCGTCTAATAATAGAACATCGACACTTCGGTATAATTGAAGAAATTCGTTCATATTATTATTTTTTATTGCTTCGATAAAGTCGTTTGCGAAATTTTCGCTTGTTGAGTATAATACTTGTACATTGGGATGATGGATTAAAATGTAATTTCCAATTGCTTGAAGTAGATGAGTTTTTCCCAAGCCAGAATTTCCATATATGATTAATGGATTGAAGCGAGTTTGCAAAGGATTTTTAGAGATTGCTAATGCAGATGAATAGGCAAATTCATTACTATCGCCGACGACAAAGTTGTCGAAGGTATAATTTGAAACAAGGTTTGGGTTATAATTAAGTTTTTGAATTCGGGAGATTCGAACTTGTTCTTCTGTGCGAGTATTGCTACTTGGAATTTTGATTTTGGACAAATCTGGTTGGTTTGTATCGAGAACAACTTGATATTTAAGTTTTATGTTTTCTCCGAATAATTTTTGAATACCAGTATAAATCAAACTATAGTAATGCTCGTCCAACCACTCGCAGTAAAATTGTGATGGTACTTCAACGATAAGTTCTGTTTGCTCTATTTTGATAGGCTTTATTGGGGCAAACCAAGTTCGGAAGATATGAGTTGAAACATTATTTTTAATGAAACGAAGAAACTTTTTCCATTTTGATGTTAGACTTTCCTTTTTAATTTCAATATTTTGTCCTGCCTCTGTAATAGTTTCTTGCAAAAAGTCTTTTTCCATTACTTCCTTTCCTCCAATCGTAAACAGACAGGTTCGAAGATTAAAATTTAAATTCTATAATTAATGAAAGACAAATTTGAAAGAATTTTATAAAAAAATCAAATAAAATTTCTATCATTTTTAAAAATTACCTTTGTTTGTTTGTATGTATTGAAAATAAAGAACTTCCAAATAAAATTTGTTTAAACTTTATTAATATTCTGTAAGTTTTTATTTAATCTTTTGAAAATTAAGATAATTAAATTGGCATAGTGGATTTATATAAGTTTTATAAAGAAATATTTTAAGTGTTTGGAATTAAATAACTTATCTAAAAGGAGGTGTTCCGATATAGAAAAAGTTCAACACTTCGCCAATTTTTAGGAGGTTTTTACTTTTTATTTTAGTATTTTTCTGATAAGTATTCAGAATTTCGAGCATACCTTGTTGTTGCCAAATAAAGTTTTGTGGTAGATTTTTGAATTTTCTGGTCAAAATTCCGTATGAATTTAAGGCCGGGGTAGACCAAAACCATACGAATAGGTTTATTCTTTGCTCTTCATTAGCAATAGCAAGAGCAAGGGGAAGCAAACAGTTCAATATTAATTCTCTACGCATATGATTTCCTTCATTATAAAAACGCGCTTTCATCATTTGAAACATTCTTTCGGGAATGTTTTTAACTGCTTGGTTTTGAATTTCAATTAAAAACTTAAGCATTTCCGAATTTTTTAATACCGCGATTAATTCCTCGAGAGAGTCTATTTTATAAATTGGTCGGTGTTTCCTTGTTGAGTATTTTTGCAAAAAGTTTCGCAATGAGTTTTCAAATGCTTTTTCTAATGGTAGATTGTTAACGAGAACTTTGGCTTCGGAAGTTTTACGCAACAGCCTAAGTAGAGCAAAGCTTTGAATTTCTTCCAGAGAGTCGATATATTCATTGGGTTCAAAATCAGATTTTTCAATGTCGACATTGGGAAGTTGTTCTGGATTCAGTACCAATGTTTCGAAGTTTGTTTCGATACTAACATCATTGTACAATACAATATGTATACCTACATTTGAATAAAGAGGATTTGTGCTATGATTATGTAATAACCACTCTGAAGCTTTTTTGTGGAATTCGCAGTCACAAATTACAACTGAACCATTGAGTAGAATAGCAACTTCTTTGAAATCTGGACCATAATCTTTGTTTATGTATCCTGGCGAGAGAAATTGCAAGTGCTTGCCGGTGGTAGTCTTGTGAATTATTGATGGGTCGGACATTAGTTTGTGCACCTGTCTCTGAATTGTAAGTTCTTTGTGTTCCATTTTAGAAAATTTTTAGTTTCTCATAATAGTAAGAAGTTCTTTGGAAGATTTTATCTTGAAAATTTTCGTCCTGCGAGGCAAAAATTATATCGCGTCCAACATTTACCAAGAGATTTTGGTTTCGATTTTTCTCCAAGATATTTTGAAGGTTTCCACCTTGGGCTCCAATTCCAGGAACTAAAATGAAATTTTCTGATGCGATTTCTCTAACTTTTTGAAATTCGTTTTCGCTGGTGGCTCCGACAACAAGTCCTAAATTTTGCACTGAAAAGTTTGATAATAATTTATCCAAGATAATTTCATAAAGGTATTTTTTGTCGATTTTTAACTTTTGAAAATCCGACGAGCCAGCATTCGAGGTGACTATTAATACGAAATTTAATCTATTTTTATAATCAAAGAACGGCTCTAAAGAATCCATTCCAAGAAATGGATTAACTGTTGCACAGTCGAATTTGAAATGTTCGTAGATAGCTCGTGCGTAAGCTTTCGAGGTATTGCCTATGTCGGCTCTTTTGACATCGGCTATGGTGATTGTAGACTCTGGTATGATTTCTAATGTTTTTTCCAAGATTTCAATTCCCCTCGACCCAAATTGCTCGTAAAAAGCAAAGTTCAACTTGTAAGCCGATACAAACTTGCTTGTTAATTCGACTATGATTTTATTGAATTCGAAAATACCTTCGATGTTTTTAGGAATAGGTTTTGGTAATTTTTCCATTTGTGGGTCCAACCCAACGCACAATCGCGTATTGTTTTTTAGCTGAATTTTATTTAGTTTTTCGAAAGATGTCATATTTAATAAATTTCAGGAATATATGTAAATTCTTCAATTGGTGGGCGTACATAACTGTCATCTATCTTCCTTTTTGGTAGTTCAATTGGTTTAGGAATTACGTCCTCGTAAGGAATCATCGACAATATATGAGCTATGCAATTAAGTCTGGCTTTTCTTTTGTCATCAGAATTTACACAATACCAAGGTGATATCTTTGTATCGGTGTATTTAAACATTTCATCCTTTGCCTTGGAATAAGCTGCCCATTTGTGCCAACTGGCTATATCCATTTCAGATAATTTCCATCTTTTCCTTGGGTCTGTTGCACGTTCCCTAAACCTTTTTTCTTGTTCCTCATCACTTATCGAGAACCAGTATTTGAGCAAAATTATGCCGCTTCGAATTAGCATTTTCTCGAATTCGGGACAAGAGCGTAGGAATTCCCAATATTCCTCCTCTGTACAAAAGCCCATAACTCGTTCGACACCGGCGCGATTATACCAACTTCGGTCGAATATCACTATTTCCCCAGCAGAAGGCAGATGAGCTACGTAGCGTTGGAAGTACCACTGGGTTCTTTCTCTATCCGATGGCTTTTCCAAAGCTACAACACGACAACCGCGTGGATTGAGTGGTTCGGTAATTCGCTTGATTGTGCCTCCTTTTCCCGCTGCATCTCGTCCTTCGAAGATTATTACTACTTTTAATCCTTTATGTTTTACCCAGTATTGGAGCTTGACAAGTTCGGTTTGAAGTTTCGCCAATTCACGCTCATAAAATTTTTTGTGCAACTTGCCTTTTTCGTTATACTTAGGTATTGGTTCAAGTTCTTCTTCCTTGTCTTTATGTCCCATAGAATCCCCCAAAAATGTTATGAAACATATTGAAAAATATATACCAAGGTATCTCCATATTGCTTCTTCCTTAGAACCCTGAAATTCGTACTTACCTCCAAATCTGTTCTTTGTGATAATTCAATAACAAATAGTGTACCAGTTTTAGCAATTTTATTGACATTGGAACTGCTCAATAATTTTTGATTTAATGGTAAATTATACGGTGGGTCAGAGAATATTAAATCAAATTTAATCTCACCTGAATAGGTACGTAAGAAGGAAAATACATCTGCTTTAGTTATTCTGTAACGTTCTTTTGGTATTGGTAGCAATGCTAAGTTCGAAGAGATAATTTTTACAACATCTGAATCTTTATCAACGAAATGACAAAAATTAGCTCCGCGACTGAGCGATTCAATTCCAAGCATCCCAGTTCCAGCAAACAAATCCAAAACATTTGTGGAATTGAATTCAACGAAGTTTGATAAAGTGTCGAAAATAGCCTCTCTAACGAAATCGGAGGTTGGCCTTATATTCTTGGGTATTTTTGTTTTAAACAAGTTACCTTTAAACTTGCCTCCGACGATTCTCATTTTAATAAAACTTTACTTTTTTGTGGTATTCTGGCAATACACAGCCTACACAAGCTGGATAATGATGGGCTAAGCGTGCACAAATTTGTTTCGAACTTTCTTCCATTCCGTTGGCTACAAGACGAAAGGCATTAAGTCTTTTAATTTTGATTAATTTATTTTTAAATTGACGTGTCAAATTGTTTAGAATAATTTTATTCAAGTTTGTTCCAAAAAGATATAGAGAATTTATTTCAATTGAGAACTCGTTACTTATTTTATTTACATTCTGCTCTATTAATTTTGGAATATCTTCTTCACTGTTATATTTTATTAGGTTGTAGGAGTAAAACTCTTCACCTTTTATAACGCTGTAATCGATAAAATTATCTGATAAATTGAACAATCCAACGAAATTGTCTCTTTCCTCTGGATAATTATATAAAAAGCAATTCTGGGCTGAAATTTGGCTTATTTCAATTCGTTGCACAGTTTTATTACACTGTTTAGCTATTGATTTGATAGTTTGAAAAATTTTCTTTGGTATAATTGCTGCAAGGAAGTGTATTCTTTCTTTTCGTGGTTGTAGTTCAAACAAAAAAGTGGGAAAATCCTCGGGATTGAATTGCGGGTAATTGTGTTTAATCTCGAAATCCAATACAGTCATAATTTCATCTCTGGAGAGTTGTGGTCGACCTGGAAATTGTGTGATAATTAAATATTCCATAGGGATAGAAATCGAGATAAATTTTGCGTCATTTGAAATGTCTTTAATTGTCGTGTAGAGTTCTTCTAATGCTTGCTCATTTGTTGGATTTTCTAGATTCTCTAAATCAATAGGTAAAGAAGTTGTGGACAAATCTAAAAGTTTCAACCCTTTATTCGCTTTTTCTAATAAAGTGATATACGTCCTTGTTGGTGAAAAATACATTGAAAGGACTTTTTCCATATTTTACCTAAATTTATCTTCTTTTCACTTCCCTTGCTTTTCTTATATGTAGTATGGAATTTAGTAAATTCTTTTCGAAACCAATTTCAAAAATATGTGGAACGTCTAAAGGTGGAGCATGGTAAATAAAATCAGCAATATGAACAACAGTTGCAAAATTCAGCTTGCTATTTTGCAACTGTGAGGGCTTGTGGTGGTAGGCCACGGCTTCTACTATTGAGATTGGAAATCCCCAGAGTCCGAGTAGATAAGCACCAATTTCAGCATGGGTGCACTGATAAATTTCTTCCTCTGCCTCGAGGTGGGTATATCCCTTTTGTTCGGATAATACAATTAAATTTTCGGGATAGGTTAAAGTATTCAAGAGAACAAATTTTCCAACATCGTGTAGGACACCAGCGGTGTAAGAAATATCTAACGCACTTTTTTCTTTAAAAAACAATTCAGAAAGGTGGTAGGAGTTCGACGCAACAAATAGGCTGTGCTGCCAAAAACGCTCTAAGTGCTTTCGATTTTCGGCTGTGACTTTAAAGTTCGAAAATAGATGTATGTAAAAAACCAATGATTTAATGACATTCACTCCCAAATAAGCCAATGCGTAATTGATATTGGTGATTTCGCTCCTCAAACCAAAGTAAGCAGAGTTGACAATTTGTAAAATTTTTGCGGTTAAATTTGGGTCCTTTGAAATCAAATTTGCAATCTTATTTAAAGAAAAATCTTTTTTGGCTACCTCTTCCTCAATTTGTATATAGATTTCTGGCATAGAGGGTAAAGTGGTGGTATTTTTTATCAATTCCTCTACTTTTTCATTTCTTAGAAACTTTTGAATTTGCAAAATATTATCAATTCTCTCTTTTAAGTTGTCTTTTGTTATAGGAAGGGTAACAAATTGATGTACATATTGGCTTGATTGTGCAACAGCAGGACTTTCTAAATTTTGAACTAAAGCAAAACGTATAGTTTCTGGAAAAAGCCTTTTGATTTCGTGCAACAAATTTGCTCCAGATGACAAAACAATTTCTGTACTTGAAAATACTATATCTACTCTATTGTTTGCCAAAAGTTGTATTGCCTTTTCTCCACTTTCTGCGAAAAAACAATCAAACTCATCTCGCAATGGAATAGTGATTGAAATTAACTCCTTTAGTAGATTTTCATTGCCAACGGCGAAAAGTATGCTTGGTTTCATAATATGTTAATAAATTGGTTAAATGCAAATTAATAATCATGCATGATATATCAAAATACTCGTTCCCAAAAGGCTGAATTAAACTTAGGGTCTTTATATTTTAAAAATGTTTCTAAATTTTGGAATGATTTTCTAAACACAAAAGGCTTCATTCTGGCGTCTTTTGCTGGGTACAAAGCACCTCCGAATTCAACCACCATTTCGTCGGTTTTGTCCAAGACATTGAATAATGATTGGTTGATAGGAAAGTCTATTGCTACAGTTACCCCATCTCTTGGAAATGATAAGTAACCCGGAGGTTCAAAATTCCCAAATGTCTTCAAAACGGTTAGAAATGAACCTAAGTTGGCTTTTTTAAATTCATTGAATATCGAATGGAGAGTTCTTTTGGCATCTTCTCTTGGAATAACAAACTGGTATTGGAGAAACCCTTTTCTGCCGTAGAGATAATTCCAATTTCCAATTGCATCGAGAGGATAAAAAAAAGCATCATAGTGCACTAACTTTGATTCTATTTTGTTGAATTGTTTTCCATAGTAAATGTAGTTGAAAACAGAGGTGGAAAATTTATTTATTAATGAGAAAGGTAGTGCAAAAGGAATACCCAGCAATGTTTCTTTATATCGCTGCTCAAACCCTGCGTCAATATGATTTGCTCTTTGGTAGATGCCTCGCACAGTGTTTTCACCTCCATTAGTTACATCAACCCAAGCAACTGTGTATTCGTAATGTCTTTCTGAAGAAGTGTTTATTTCAAAAAACTCATCTAGTGAATTAAATTTCAAGTATTCCAAATTTAGATACTCACTTGGAATTTTTTTGAGAGCGATTTCAGCACTGAGAATTAATCCTGTTAAACCTAATCCGCCTATCGTGGCTTTGAAAAACTCGGTATGATTGTTATTAGAGCAAAGAAGGACATCGCCATCTGAACGAAGTAATTCAAAATTTTTAACATAATGTCCAAAAGAGCCAGCATTGTGGTGATTTTTCCCGTGGACGTCATTTGCGATTGCTCCTCCGATGGTCACAAATTTTGTACCAGGTGTAACTGGTAAAAACCAACCGAAACGAACAATAAGTTTCAAAATTTTTGCAAGTGATACTCCGCTTTCACATTTTAAAAGCCCTCTGTCTTTATCAAAAAAAATGAAATGATTCAATCCAGAGGTGTCGATTAAAGTGCCATTTTGAACCAAGCAAACATCACCATAACTTCTTCCTAATCCGAAAGGTAATACCTTTGAGTTGTCATAGAAGATGTCGGTTTCATTACGCCAATTAATTTTCCTTACCTGGCTTGCACTTAATTTTGGGTATAAACCCCAAGAATGATATTTTTTCATAATATTATCGCCGAAATCCAAATGATTATCATTAAAACTAAAGTGAAAAGAAAAGTTGGATTTTTAAGAATAACGAGTATTGGGTCGTGGTCTATACTCTTGTTCTTTGCATAGTTCCATAGCATTGCCAGCCAAAACAGCAAAAGAAAAGCGTCGAACCAAAGTAGGGAGGGGGATTTATAAAGTGTGTTTACTTTTTCACTATTAATGTAGAGGATTAACACAATTATCGATGCAAATGCACTATTGATTCCAAGGATTTGAAAAAAGTTCGACGAATCGATATTGTATGGCCTACCATACATATTTTTTTCAGAGTTAGCGATTAAATTTAACTCCACATACCGCTTTAAAGTCGCCAATGACAAAAAGAAAAAGATAGAAAATGCAAGTAACCAGTTAGATACTGGTATTCCAGTTGCAAGACTACCAGCTATAATTCTTAACACGTAGAATGTTGAAAGTAAAAAAATATCCGCTATAGGTATGCGTTTTGCAAAAAATGAATAAACAAAATTCAACAAGACATACATTATGCACGTAAGTGTGAATTCATTACTGACTGAAAATGCAACCACAATACCTATCGTAAGTAATAAAAAACAAACGAAAAGACCAGTGTATGCTGAAGTCACTCCGCTTGGAATTGGTCTGTGTTTCTTTGAGGGATGATTTCTATCGTTTCTAATGTCAACAATATCATTAAAAATGTAGACGGAGGAAGCGACAAAAGAAAACGAAATAAAGGCTAAAATGGACTTACCAATAATGGAAATGTTGTTGAATTCGTGTGCCAATAATAATGGCAAGAAAATCAATAGGTTTTTTATCCATTGATGAACTCTGATTAGTCTGCTAAAGTCCTCAATTTTGGTTCGATAGTTTAGTAAGTTACCAGAGAAATTTTTTCGTTTCTGAAGAAGTAAATTGATAATTCTTGAATTGGAAACAAGTATAGATTTTTTTGCAATTTTCCAAATTGGCAAGTCGGCTATGGAATCTCCAATGTAGATGAAGTTGCCTTTGCCAAATTTTCGCTCGAGAAATTTAGCTTTATTTTTGCCTTTCAAATTAAAGTTGTAATCAGAACCATACACTTCGTCGAAAAGTTTCAAATGATTATTAATGTCTTGTGCTATTTTGATATTCGAGGCGGTAACAAGGACTAATCTTCTCCCTTTTTCCTTTTCTTGTTTCAAAAAGCTTAGCACTTCTTCACGATATGGTAATTCGCCATATTCTAATTGCACATTTTCGGATAATTTTTCTTTTAAGTATTGCTTGGATTTAAGGAGCCAAAAAGGGGTAAGAAAAATGGCAGTGGGTTTTTTTTTAAGATACAATACAATCTGCTCGACAAGTATATCTGTTGATATCAAAGTGTAATCGAGGTCTACACAAATTATCTCTGCTTCTTTTTGGTTCATTTTCACGAAAAAAACAAAAATACGGAATTATCGGATAATCAATACATTAATAGTTAGGGTTTGCATCGAGAATATGAGCTAAATTATTCCTTTGAATAAAGGCTGTAATTTAAAATTGAAATTGAATATTAATATTTCATTATCTGCTCGATAGCGGAATAAACTTTTTGCTCTGTCACCAGCACGTAATTTTCATAATTGGGATGATAGGGGATGTGTGAGTCGTGCGAAGCAACTCGAATTATTGGAGCATCTAAATAATTAAAAGCAAATTGGGAAATTGTAGCAGCAATTTCGGCACCAAAACCATTTGTCCAAGTATCCTCATGAACTATCATCAGTCTATTTGTTTTTTGAACAGATTTTAACACCAAGTCCTTGTCCCAAGGAATAATTGTCCTCAAATCTATAATTTCAATAGAAACACCGGGGTTTTCATTTGTGTATTTTTTAGCGGCATTGAAAGAATCCTTTACACCCATTCCCCAAGTTACAATTGTAAGTTCGTTTCCTTGCTGAACAATTTTGCCTTTTCCAAATGGAAGCAAGAAATCTTTTCCTGGCTCAATATCAGATGAGAAGGGATGTCGATATAGACCTTTGTGTTCGCAAAAAATTACTGGGTCTTGCAATCGACAAGCAGTTTTGAGCAGGCCTTTTGCATCTGCTGCATTCGATGGATAAGCAATTAGAAGGCCAGGAATATGGGCGAAGATTGATTCAATGTTTTGTGAATGGTACAGACCACCGTGAATATACCCTCCGACGGCTACTCTTATCACGACTGGTGCAGAGAAATTACCATTGGAACGATACCGTAGAGTAGCGATTTCGTTTTTGATTTGCATAAAAGCAGGCCAAATATAATCCCCAAATTGCATTTCCACAACGGGCTTGAAACCTCGCACTGCCAATCCAAGAGCTACACCCGCAATCGAGGCTTCTGCCAGAGGTGAATTGAAGACTCTTTGAGAACCAAACTTACTGGAAAGTCCTTTGGTTGCAGTAAAAACTCCCCCCTTGGGGTCGGCAATATCCTCGCCGAAAATTAACATTTTGGGATTGCGTTCCATTTCTTCATGCAAAGCGTGGTTGATAGCATCAACCATGACTATTTTCTCCCCCGTTCGGGGATAGTCAGTCGAATAAGGAAGGTTTCGAGTTTCCTCCGGAGCAAAAATGTGTTTTAAACTGTCTGTTGGAATTGGGTCTGGTTCGGAGAAGGCTTTATCAGCCCAATAATCAATTTCTGAATTAGTTTGTTCTAAAATTTCATTCAATTCATCGTGTGTTGCAATGTTATTTTCAATCAAGTAGTTTTGGAGTTTTTTTATTGGGTCCTTTTGAAAAGCATAGCTTAGTTCTTCTTTCGACCTATACTTTCTGTGGTCATCGCTCGAGGAGTGGGGGAGTAGCCTTTCCACAAGTGCGTGGAGCAATACGGGTCCACAACCGCTCGTAGTGTAATCCAGTGCTTCCTTTGCAGCTAAGTAAGATTCAAAAAAGTTTGTCCCGTCAAATGTTTTGATTTTTAAGTTTGAATAGCAACAAAAAGTATGACCTACGGTTGCACCCATAGATTGGTGTTCTCTTGGTACAGAAATGGCGTATTTATTATCTTGTATGCAAAATATTACGGGTAATTTTTCGCGTGAAGCCCAGTTTACAGCTTCGTAGAACTCCCCTTCGCTTGTAGCACCTTCGCCAGAGTCTACGTAGGTCACTTCATCGGTACCAAGGTATTTTGTTGCAAGCGCAGTCCCAACGGCATTTAAAAATTGTGTACCAGTGGGAGAAGAGGCTGTTGGCATATTTAGCTTGGGATGACCATAGTGACCAGGCATTTGACGACCACCGCTTGCTGGGCAACTGGCTTTGCCAAATGCCATAAGGAAATACTCAAAAGGAGTTACTCCGAGTGTGTAAGCAAGTGCTACATCACGATAATACAGCCAAAACCAGTCTCTACCCGGACGAAGCACCAGACCTAATGCAACTTGTACTGCCTCGTGACCACTTCCACCGATATGGAAGAATGATTTACCTTGCTTTAACAATTTTAAATGCTTATCATCGGTAAGGCGAGACTGAAGCATAAGTTTGTATGCTTTTAAAAGGAATTCTTTTGATAAATTCAATTGTATATGTGGGGGAATGTCCTTTTTGAGAAAAACAGCCTCACGGGAGCACGCTGGACCACGATTGTGTACGCAGTAATCAGTTTCAAACGACTCTGCAATTGATTGCGAAATTATTTGTTCCGATAAATCAAAATAAGAATTTTTTGCCATTTTTGTATTCTATTTTTTTGATTGTTTGCTTTAACAAACTTAATAAATTTTTTAAATAATACTAAAACGATTTAATTTAAACGAATAAAATTAAAAATTATGAAATGGAATAAAATTGTTGGGCAGGAAAATATTAAAATTTTTTTTAAAAAAGCAATTAAAGAAAAACGAGTGGGAAGTGGTTACTGCTTTTTTGGTATCGAAGGAGTTGGAAAGTTTGCAACAGCTTTGGGAATTATTTCTACTCTAAGTTGTTTAAAACCAAGAGAGATTAATGGCTTTTTGGAACCGTGTGAAGAGTGTAACAATTGTAAATCGATTGAAAATCTTAAGTTTCCGAATATTGAATATATCTTTTCGTTGCCAGCGGGTAAATCTGCAGACAAGGAGGAGGACGGTCCAATTGCCTCTCTATCTGATAGCTTGATTGAGGATATCAATTTAAAGTTGCGCCAGAAAATTGCAAATCCCTATGCAAAATTCAAAGTCGAGGGTGCTTCTCAAATCAAAATTGCTCAAATAAGGGAATTAAGAAAAAGTTTATCTCTATCTAATCCCTTACCTGGAAGGAAATTTGTTGTAATCTTTAACGCGGAGGAAATGAATATCGATGCTCAAAATGCCTTTTTGAAAACACTTGAAGAGCCTCGGGATGATATAACATTCTTTTTATTGACTACACGACGCGAAGGGCTTCTACCAACTATATTGTCGCGATGTCAGTCTGTTTTCTTCCCACCACTTTCAACTGAGGAAATTTTTTATTCTTTATCCAAAGAATACTCAATGGGTGCCGAAGAGCTCGGAATAATTTCTCGCTTTTCTAATGGCTCGCTGACAAGGGCGTATGAATTCGTTGAATCCAACTTAAAAATGATGAGAGATAAAATGGTCGATTTTCTGCGATTAGCTTTAAGAAAGGAACTGCCAGGTGCTACATTATTTGAGCAAATAACAATGTTTGCGGAAAAATTTGATAAAAGAGAAGCTCAAATGTGTCTTCAACTTCTTGCTAGCTGGATTCGAGATGTCTTAGTCTTTATGAAATCCTGTGATAGTGGACTGTTGGTCAATTTTGATGACAACGCAACATTGGTAAGGTTTGCCAATAAATTTGGACCAAAACCATTGAAAGAGGTGATTGAAATAATTGAAAATTCCATTTATATGATTAATTCAAATGTTCAGATTCCGACTGTTTATTTAAATTTATTCTTAGAGATTAGAAAAGTGTTGTTGTAGTTTTTTAATTTGCTTAAAATACATTAAATTGAAATCCATATTTTCCGAAGTTTTCTATTATGGCTAAAAAAGTGAATTTATCTAAGAATGGTGGGAATAGAGATTTAGCACCAATCCTCGGTAACTTTGTCCCACCGCATTCATTGGACTCCGAGATGGCTGTTCTGGGAGCGATGCTACTGGATAACTCCGCAATTTCTAAATCTTTAGAATTGCTCAATAAAGATAGTTTTTATCTTGAACGCCATAAAATAATCTTCGAAAGTATAGTTCAAATGTTTGAAAAGGGCACCCAGGTCGATGTATTAACACTTTCCGAGGAACTTAAAAAGCGGAATAAATTTGAGTTTGTTGGTGGGAGTGAGTACCTAGCTAATTTGATGACTAATGTGCCCACGGCAGAGAATGTTGAGGAATATTGCCGAATAATTCTTGAAAAAAGTTTCAAAAGAGAATTGTTGAAAATTTGTGGTGATTTAGTTTTCGAGAGTATTCAAGAAGATACAGACGCATTAGAACTAGTTGATAAAGCCGAGCGTATGATATTCCAAGTGGCTGAGCGTCGGTTTACAAAAAATTATTTTGGCATAAAGAAAATATTGGATGAAGTAATCGACCATTTGTCTCAATTAATTGAAGGGGGAACAAAGGGGATTACTGGTATTCCAAGCGGATTTATTGATTTAGACCGATACCTCGGTGGATTTCAGAAGTCGGATTTGATAATTATAGCTGCACGTCCATCGGTTGGCAAGACTGCTTTTGCTTTGTCTATTGCACGAAACATTACTGTTGATTTTAAAATACCCGTTGGCTTCTTTTCTCTGGAAATGTCGTCTCAACAATTAACACTTAGGTTGATTTCCTCTCAAACCGGTATCGATAATCACAAGATACGCACTGGCAACATAAATCGAAATGATTGGAATATGATGATTAACAAAATGAATAAACTTTGGAATGCTCCTTTATTTATAGACGACAGTCCAAAAATGAATCTAATGGAGTTGCGAGCCAAAGCAAGAAGATTGAAAGCCGAGCACGATGTTGGCTTAATTATCATAGATTATTTGCAACTTATAGACCCACCTAAGGCTGAAAGTCGTGAGCGTGAAATTTCGATTATTTCGCGCACTTTAAAACAGATTGCAAAAGAGTTGGATATTCCAATTATCGCTTTGTCCCAGTTGAATAGGGTGGTCGAGACAAGAAAGGACAGGAGGCCACAGCTTTCAGACTTGCGAGAGTCTGGAAGTATAGAGCAGGATGCTGATGTTGTATTGTTCATTTACCGTCCCGAAATTTATGGTATCAATGTATGGCCAGATACTAAAGATTCAACTGATGGAACTGCTGAAATAATCATTGGAAAACAAAGGAATGGTCCAACTGGCTCGTTCCGTGTAGTATATCTCAAAGATATTCTTCGCTTCGATAATGGCGATTTTCGGTATGTCGAACAAGAATTCGTTTCACCTCCTGTAGATGTTACTTATCTGGACGACTTAGAAATTGATAAGGATGAGTATGATGTTGATGATTCCTTGGATAGTTTTTAAAAGAAAGGAAGCTTTCGCAAATCTACATTTCCACCAGAGAGAATTAAGCCAACATTTCCACCTTGAAATAACTCTGGATATTCAACAATAGCAGCAAAAGGAACTGCCCCCGATGGTTCAACAATTATTTTCATTCTTTCGTAAATTAATCTCATAGATTGAATTATGCTTTCCTCTGCGACTGTCAATATTTGGTTTACATTCTTTGTTATGATTGTAAAGGTTCTTTCGGAAAGTGAAGTTAGCAAGCCATCGGCAATGGTTTTTGGTTCGACAGATGGATAAATCCGTCCATCACGCAAAGACCTAAAAGCATCGTCGGCTCCTTTTGGTTCTACGCCAAATATCTGAGTTTTTGGGGATAGATGCTTTGTAGCAATTGAAGTTCCGCTTAGTAAACCCCCTCCACCAACCGGAGTTAAAATAAAATCCAGATGCTCGACATCTTCGATAAGTTCTTTGCTTGCTGTTCCTTGACCAGCAATAACAAAGTTATTATCGTAGGGATGAATAAATTTTGCATTCGTTCTGGAAACAAATTCAGCGAGTGTTTCTTCGCGGGATTTTTGATTTGGTTCGCAAAAGATTATTTCAGCACCATAACCTCGAACAGCTGAAATTTTTACTTCCGAGGAAGTTGAGGGCATGATTATCGTTGTTTTGGTACCTACAATCCTTCCAGCGTAGGCTAATGCTTGAGCATGATTTCCAGATGAATGCGTTGCAATACCGTTTTTCAAATACTCCTGTGGTAGAGAAAGTACTGCGTTTAAAGCACCACGGGCTTTGAATGCACCCACCTTCTGAAAGTTCTCACACTTAAAAAATAAATTACAACCGAACATCTCATTCAACGAGCGCGATGTTAAAACTGGTGTTCGATGAATAAATCGTTTAATTCTTAAATGAGCAATTTCGATGTCTTCGTATGTTGGAATTTCCATAATGTTTTTTTGATTTTATTTCAGAATTCTCTATTTTAAAACTTTCAAAATCTAAATCCTTGAATAAATCAAATAACTTTTCAATATCATAAAAGTTGGTTTTTAGGAGTTTTGGAGATGAAGTATCATTTGAATTTTAATTAAAATCAATTATGATGCTTATCTGTTTTTTAACCTTGGTGTTTAATAATTTTGCTCAAACTATAACATTAAATATATTAATATATTTAAAACCGAATCAAACGAATTATAATTCTTGAATTCAAATTCTTTTATAGATTCCTGTGCATATATAATTATTAACATACACTTTTTGTAAAATTGTAATTTAATTAAAATACAAATTCTAAATGTTTACATTTATAAAGGGCAAACTTGTTAGGAAAAGTCCCTCTCTTGTTGAAATAGAATCTGGTGGAATTGGCTATGAAATACACACCACACTTAGGTCCTTGTCCGAAATGGGTGAAATTGGACAAGAGACGGTTCTATATACTTGTGTTTTGTTCCGAGATGATACATTCCATATCTACGGATTTAAGTCCTATGAAGAGAGAGATATCTTTAAAGAACTCATTAAGATATCCGGTGTTGGACCAAAGATTGCTCTTGCAATATTATCTTATCTTGACTTTGAAGATTTTATAGATTGTGTGAACCGAAACAATGTTGATAAGTTAATGAACCTGCCGGGTGTTGGAAGGAAAACTGCTGAACGTGTTTTATTAGAATTTCGCGAAAAAGCAAAGAAATTACACCAACGGGAAGGAATTGCCGTAAGTGGCGAACAAAATACATATTACGAAGTTATTTCAGCTTTAAATGTTCTGGGCTTCCAAGAAAATAAGGTGAAAAGCGTTGTAAACAATGTACTAAGGAAAATTCCTCCAACTGAACAGTCAGTTGAAAATGTTTTGAAAAATGTTTTGAAAGCTTTAAACAAGTAGTAATTATCTTGTGTCAAAACCAATAATAAGCAATTCTTAGAAAGATGCCACGTTTATAATTGTAACCAATTCCTACGAAGTATTTATCTAAATAGTAGTAATCTAAACTTAAACCAAAGTTAATACCAACCTTGTTTTCTGTCCTGCCGGTATAGTAGAGCTGTCCGAAATCATACTGTATATATGTTCTTAGGGAACGAGCGAGGATGGAATCCTGCTGTACATAGAAGCCAAAGTTGGGGGTGATTATAAAATCGTCGAAGATTTCAAAGAAATAATAAAAATCTGTTGTTACGAGGACGTAAGTAAATTTTGTTTCTTCAAATTCCCCTGGTTTAGGCATCGGGAATTGAGTTGAAGGATAAATGTATTTTGGCTTCGAGGAAGCAAATCCTGATAGTCCGATAGAAGTACCCAAATTCCAGAATCGAAAACCAAGAGCCGCACTTAATTTTAAGTTGCTCCAGCCCAGTTCTCCAAACACACTTTTTAAATTATTGGACCAAATATTATCTTGCGCTTTTAATGAAATACAAGAGATTATTAATAAAATAAAGATTTTCAACTTTCGCATTTGTGCATCTTCAATTTATTTTAAGACCAAGTTTATAAAATTCGTTGCAATTATAAAAAACAAGGAGGCGGACCCTCCTTATTTTTAAGTGTTTTTCTTTATCTTTAAAAGCCATCTTAGACATAATCAATTCAGGAATTGCAATGCGTAATATTTTGGAGTTAATTTCTCGCCAGTAGCTTTTTCTATCATTTCGTTCCAATGGTATTTTGCACCTACGGAGAAAATATTGTCAATTAAGTATTTACCGACAGCACTTTGTGAATAAAAACTATAATCTTTGTTTGGCTCACCATTTAATATTTTTACGATTAGGTAGTTTTGTAGTTGCGAAGCAAGTAATTCACCAAGTAAATAATTGTGGTAATAACAGGGACTTGTGGCGATATGTATTTTGGTTGCCCAGTCGGGCTCATTTCTACCTTCTGGTTTTTTTATCATTTGATATTTTTCGACTAAATCCCACCAGAGTTTGTTTAAATCTTGGTCTGGATTTTCGTACATGCTTTTTTCGAAGCGAAACATCACCTGCGACCACCTACTAAATACTAGTTGCTGAAGGCGGAGAGTTTTGCGAGCTGGTTCTTTTATTTTATCAGCCTCTTGTTGTGAGATTTTCAGCATGTCTATCATCCACTGGGGATTAGATGCCATTCTACCAAATAGCATTGCAATTGCTTCGGTTGTAAATATGTGAGCAGGGGTTTTCAAATCCCAAGGCAATTTATCATCAAAATATTTTTCGTACAAAGCATGACCATTCTCGTGTAATGTTGTTTCCATCCATCGGGCATTAGGTTTGATATTGCAAAGTATACGTATGTCTTTGGCATCACGGTCTATGTTGATACAGAAAGCATGTTGATTCTTATTTTCCCTTTCGTATAAATCGCTTCTTTGAATAATGTCGTCAATAGGTAGGCCTATGGAAGAGTAATAAGCCTTTGCAATTTCAACGATATCTTTGTCTTTGTAAAACTTATCTAAGTCAACCTCGTATATTTTGGGTGCTTCTTGAAAGAATCTATTTTGATAGTGCCAAGGCATCAATTCTTCAGTTCTAATTTTATACCTTTTTGCTAAAACCTCATCCATAAGTTTTTTCTCTTGAATAAATGCACTCCTTGTTAAATTATCTAATTCGTCAAACAGTTTTTCGATTTCCTCGGGGTCCTGCTCACTCAATCGTAAGCTCATATCGTGGTAATTTTTAAATCCCAATTCGCGGGCTACATCATTACGTAATTTGACCAATTTAATTATATCCTCTGCGACGAGCCTACCAATTTTTTTCTGCGATTCCCATACTGCTTTCAACTCTTTGTTGCTTGTAGACGTTTTTAAAATTTCTTCAACATCGTTGTCAGAAAGCTTTTTGGTGCCGTAAAGGGTTCGGTAGGATGAGTATTTGTTTTCTATTTCACTTTGGAGCTTTGTAATTTGATTTAATTTTGCAGTGTCTACTTGCTTGCCAAGAAAAGTTAAATATAGAACCTCAATTCTCCTTCTTTTTATTGGGTCTTGGATTGAGTTTGATTCCTTGACTTTTTTGATTCTCTCGAAAAGATTTTTATTCGAAAGTATTTCATTAACTTTCATTTCCAACTGTGCATATTTTTCCCAATTTTCTTGCGTGCTATTGGTCGCTGCAATAAAGTATTGTAGAGACATTTCGCGATATGCTGGTATGATTTGTTTTTCGTAATCTGCCATAATTTGTTCATATTCCTTTTCCATTTTCAATACCTCCTCTTGCATTGCCTTTTCTTTGCTACAACTAAGTAAAGTAATACACAAAAGTATTGTAATTGATAGCGCCCAAAAACTACTTGCTCTGTTCATTTCCTTTTTCTGTTTGTTAAACATCAAAAAAACCAAATTAATAAAAAGATTGAACATCATTTGAAAAATTTTTGAAAAACATTTGGAAAATTAAAATTATTAGTTTAAATTAGTACTGCAGCGTAAGGGGGATTTTATACAATTCATTTTAATGAGGTTTCTTCTATGATGGCTGGGGAAGCCAAAGGCAATAATTACAGACCAAATTTTCATACCAAGCTTTCACTAATTTTTTTCTTTTTGGTAATTACAATATTACTTTCCGTGGTCATTTTTTCTTTCAATTGGCATAAACAAAGACAAGTTAATCATTATAAAATTGTTGGTCTTGAGAATTATAACAAATCCTTGGTAGACTCATTGATTTCTTTCTGGAGTTCATCCGACTCGGATTTAAGTACACTAAGGGTGAAACTTGAACAAGTAGATTTCATATCTTCGTGTAAAATATACAAACAAAACAATGATACCCTAATAGTTGAAATTAAAGAAAGAGAGCCACTTGTTCTTTTGTATGAAAGTGAGCGGTGTATTCGTTTGCTCACAGAAGATTATAAAATTATAGAACCAGCATATTTAAATCATCTTAAGGTTCCTCTCTATAAAGTTGGTGCTATAAACGCGGAGACATTTGCAAAACACCGTTGTGTT
Organism: Candidatus Kapaibacterium sp.; assembly: GCA_937927515.1. GTDB lineage: Bacteria > Bacteroidota > Ignavibacteria > Kapaibacteriales > UBA2268 > Naka2016. The sequence goes on from CALBDO010000005.1 coordinate 144,186, forward strand.
TTTGATTTTTTGAACACATTGAAAGTCTACTCCGCAGGTGTTTATGCTAATATATCAACAATTGATAAAGTAGGTTCAGATATATGTTTAACAACACAATCCACTCGAACCAAATTGTTATTAAATGAGAAAAATTGTTTTACTATGCTTGATGCTTTAGATGGTATATTCAAAAGAAAAGACTTGTCGAAGTTTCTAAGAAATGAAATTGATTTACGATACGATGGACTAATAGTTTTAAGATAAATTATGGATAATCGACAAAAGACCAGGGATTTGAAAAAGAGTGAAGAAATCAGTGTTGGTTTGGACATTGGCACTTGGAAGGTGTGCGCTGTTGTGTTGTCCCAGAGTAGCGAGTCGAAAGTTCCGACTATTCTCGGTGTTGGTATTACTGAAAGAAGACGCGGAAAAGCAAGACATGGTAGGATAGATAACATTGAAAACACTATCGAGGATATCAAAGAAGCAATAAAAAATGCTGTGAATCAATCAAATGTAGATATATCCTCTGTAAATGTGGGACTAATGAATAAGTTTGTGAAATTCAACGAATCGAGAGGGTTGGTTTCTATTAGCTCGCAAGATAAAATAATCACACGTAGTGATGTTTATAGAGTTTTGGATGATGCAAAAAAAATAGACTTACCAAGTGATTATACTATAATTCACATTCTTCCTCAAGAATACATTATCAACAACAACGTAAAGGACATTATTAATCCCGTTGGAATGAGCGGAAGCAAGCTCGAAGTCGAAGCCAAAATTGTCTCTGCTCTAAATATCGACATCAAAAACATAGGATTGTGTCTGGAACCAAATGGTTTAAGTATTGAAAATATTGTATTACAACCACTTGGGACAGGCCTTGCAGTGCTTGATGAGGATGAAATGGAGTTAGGTGTTGCAGTGATTGACGTTGGCGAGCTACATACTGAAATTGGTGTATTTATCGATGGTTTATTGAAATTCGCCTCTACCATACAAGTTGGAGGCAGGTATGTGACCGAAGATATAAGAGTGTTGATGAATACAGTTTTTTCCCAAGCGGAGGAGATAAAAAAGGAATTTGGGCATTGTTATCTGCCATCTTTACATCAAGATAGGCAAATAATGGTTTCGGGTACCAAAACAAGAAAACCGTTGAGTTTCATGCGAAGCCAGTTGTGTAGAATTATCCAAGCTCGAATGGAGGAAATATTTTCATTTGCTGTGGAGGAGCTTAAGAGCTCCAAATTAATGAACAAGTTGGGTGCCGGGATTGTCTTGACCGGTGGTACAATGATGATTGAGGGAGTGGAAGACCTTGGAACTGAAGTCTTTGGTATGCCAGTAAGGGTAGGTTTACCCTCGGACTTGAACTATGGAGGATTGACCCAAGAAGTAAACAAACCATATTTCTCTACTGCGGTAGGATTGGCTCTCTACGGGCTAAAAAATTCTACAACCGTGGAACAGAGCAAAAACGGCATGACATCGAATAAGGAAAAGCAAAATTTATTTAATAAAGTAATTGAATTTTTTAAAAAAATTTAGGGGGGGATAATGATTGAACTTGAACACGATTTCGAAGAAATCACAAAAATTGCAGTCGTAGGTGTCGGGGGTGCTGGCTGCAATGCAATTCAAAACCTAATTAACTTCGGGATAGAAAGTGTAGATTTGATTGCAATCAATACCGATGCCAAGCAACTTAGGGTTAGCCCTGCACCAATAAAACTGATTATTGGCAAGAATAAGACCAGGGGACAAGGGGCTGGTTCAAATCCAGAGATTGGTCGCCAAGCAGCAGAAGAGGACTACCAAAGCATATCCGAGTTATTGAAAAACAAGGATATGGTTTTTATTACTGCCGGTATGGGTGGGGGAACCGGCACTGGCGCAGCACCATTGGTTGCGAAAGCTGCAAAGGAAAATAATGCCTTAGTTGTCGGCATTGTTGTTACTCCTTTGAGTAGCGAAGGCATAGAACGCTGGGAAAATGCTTTTAAAGGACTTGAAAATCTTCGCAAAAATGTCGATGGATTAATAATTATCTCCAACGATAAGTTGGCTCGCATCTCCAAGGAGCAAGGCTTGTCCGTAAAGAAAGCATTTCAATATGCAGACAAAGTCGTTTACGATGCGACAAAAGGAATAATCGATTTAATAAATAGCGTTGGTTTGGTAAATGTCGATTTTGCCGATGTCAAAACAGTAATACAAGGCAAAGGAGATGCTTTAATTGGTAAAGGCTATGGCGAGGGTGAGCAAAGAGGTGCCCTTGCAGTCGAGTCTGCCTTGAATTCACCTTTGCTGGAAGGCATAGATTTGCGGAACGCTCAAAGTGCACTTGTCAACATAACTTGTGGTGAAGATTTTCTACAGTCCGAGGTTGACCAAATATTGCACAAAATCCACGAAGCAACAAATCCAAAATTGTCTATAATTACTGGGGTTGTCGAAGACTTAAGTTTAAATAATTGCGTTTATGTTACTGTCGTCGTCACTGGCTTTACTAATTCATTCCTCCAGGAATATCTCGACAAGAAAAATGCCGTCGAAAAAAGAGCCAAGTCTATTAGTGATAAGGGAGATTTTATATCTACTAACTATGGCAATAATAAAGGAATTTTCGAAACCTCGGTAAATTTCAGAATTAACAAAGCACTTGACGTTGACATTAAAAATGATTTGCAAACTCCTGCACTACTGAGAAATCAAAAAAATGACCTTAGCAATGTTGATGGTGATGGCCAAAACGACGGCAAACAGCCATTTATCCTTCGCCAAGATGACTTAGAGAGAAATAAAAATGAACTCAAAGATGGCTCGGACAGCAATTCCACTAATGTAGATTTTCGCCAAATTCCATATTTCAGAAAAATGATGGATTAATTTGTAAAAACTCGAAACAGTTCTATTCGTTGGAATATAACTCTCAATCATTCAGCGGTTCGAAAACGCATACATTTTTCAAACTATGTTTTGATATGTTTTCTATTTACAATAAATTTTTGCAAATTACACCTGGTTAACTTAAAATAATACATCAACACAAATTAAAAAGGAAAAATAAATAAATTTAAGTATACCAAATATCTCCTGTAGCTTTCTGTTTGGTTTTGAAGATTTACCAGACCAAATTGAGCTGTTTGCACTTTCGCGACCTTTTTCAGTAGAAATTTATTATCTCCAAAAATTAAATATCAATCCTAACACCTTCACGGAAAAATTCA
>CALBDO010000006.1 GCA_937927515.1 Candidatus Kapaibacterium sp.
CTATTGATGGTCAACCCGCTGTGGATGACTCTTCCAAAGTTGCTCAGGATGCAATATTTCTGCTAGCTTTTGGCAAAACTAAATCCGAAGTCGAAAAAAGTGGTATATCGGGCAGTTTCAACTTGTACGAGGTCTCTACCTCGGGAAGTTCTGCTATTTTGTCCAAAATTGTAACCGATGCACTTTCTGGTACTGGTTTCATCTCCAGTGCAGACATTGTACTTCCTCCGAGCGCCTCTCTTATGGACAAGGCTACATTGAAGCTTGGGGGAAGATTCCTTGGAATGAGTTGGAATTTTGGTGGTACCATGGCAGACTTGCTTAATAACAACGAGTTAAGCGTAGAAATACCCGTCGGAACTGTACTACCATTCAATTTACCTAATATTATTCTTCAATTGAGTAAAAGCTCCAGTTTGACGCAAAGTGTTCAGAGAACTCAAAAGGATTGGGAAATTAAATTGAAATATGGTTCTAATTGGTAAATATTTACAACAATTAGAATACATTATTTTTTAAGCACTTCAAAACCATTCATACTCATCATAATTTACATTTTGATTAACATTGTTTTACAATATTGGGATAAATATGAGTTCCAATAATGATTTTCCCGAGCAAATAGAGGTCGACATAGTTGTAGTTGGGGCGGGCATAGCTGGGTTGTCTTCTGCACTCGAGGCTGCAGAAACTGGGTTCTCTGTTCTTCTTTTGGAAAAGAATCCATACATTGGTGGACGGGTAGCACAGTTATATGAATATTTTCCGAAATTATGTCCACCCACTTGTGGTCTCGAAATAAATCTAAAAAGACTTCGAGAAAACGACAAAATTCGCTTGCTTACTCTTGCAACGGTGGTAAATCTCGAGAGAAATAATGGCAAGTTTCACTTAAAAGTACAACAGAATCCTCGCTATGTAAATAATCGTTGCACTTTATGCAACGAGTGTGTTGATGTTTGTCCCGTCGAGCGACCCAATGACTTCAACTTTTTCCTCGACAAAACAAAGGCAATCTACTATCCATATAACAACGCTTACCCGCAGAGATATGTTATCGACCCAAGTTATTGCCAATTTGAAAATTGCAAGATGTGTGTGGAAGTTTGCAAATATCAGGCCATCGATTTGAAAGAGAAAAAAAGGACAATTGAAGTTCTGGCTAAAGCAGTTATTTTGGCAACTGGTTGGGACCCCTACGATGCCACAAATCTCGACTATCTTGGCTATGGTAAGTTCCCAAATGTTATTACAAATATGATTATGGAGCGTCTTGCTTCACCATCGGGACCAACTAAAGGAGAACTGAAGTTGCCCGGATTTGAGGGACCTATTCGCGAGGTTGCCTTTGTGCAATGTGCTGGTAGTAGAGACGAAAACCACCTTGAGTATTGTTCATCTGTTTGCTGTCTTGCATCGATGAAGCAAGCACACTATATCCGCAATCAATATCCTGAAGCAAAGATACACATTTTCTATATTGACTTGCGTGCGAATGGTATTTTAGAAGATTTCTATAACAAAGCAAAAGATGACCCACAAATTGAGTTTCACCGAGGTAAAGTTGCAAAGGTTTCAAAAGGTAACTCCCAAAATAGCTTATTAATAGAAGCAGAGGACACTCTCTCTGGTAAAATTATTCAAAAGGAAGTTGATTTAGTTGTTCTTGCAACGGGTATGCAGCCCACTGCAAACAGCAAGTCTTTACCACTAGAGGGTATCTTGGACGATAATGGATTTGTGCGAAGCGATTTGAACAATGGTATTTTTGGTTGTGGTGTTTGCGTTAGCCCCAAAGACGTAGCTTCGGTGGTGCAAGAGGCAACAGGGGCAGCTATGAAAGCTATTATTAAAGTAAAGGAGGTGCAATAATGGATGCTGGCAAAAATATTGGTGTTTACATTTGCTCTGGCTGTGGAATAGGAAGTTCAGTCGACTGTCAAAAGTTGGCAGAGCAAGTGCAAAAGGAGTATAAACCATCTGTGTGCAAAGTAGATAATTGGGTTTGTAGTGATGGGTTCGTAAATCAAATTCGTCGAGACATAAATGAGAACCAATTGGATAAAGTTGTTATCGCTGCATGTTCTCCGCGCTTCCTCACAGATTTGTTTAATTTTGGCAAAATTGTTGTCGAAAGGGTAAACCTTCGTGAACAAGTTGCTTGGACGCATTCTCCTAATGACGAAAATACCAACGAGCTGGCAATTGATTACATCAAAATGGGTGTTGCAAAAGCTATTGCATCATCCTATCCAGAACCTATCGTTTTAGATGTGAATTCCGCTGTTTTGGTCGTCGGAGGCGGTATCACCGGAATGAATTCTGCTTTGGCATGTGCAAATGCTGGTTACAAGGTGATTTTGGTTGAAAAAGAAAGCAATTTAGGTGGATTTTACAAAAATCTTTACAAGCTTGTCCCTCGAAAGGCTCCTTTCTTACTCTTAGAACATAACGACATTGACGAAACCATCGCAAAGACTCTGTCTCACCCCTCCATAGAGGTTCTAACTAATACGAAGATTGAAAAAATTTCTGGCCAACCAGGAATGTTTAACGTGGATGCTATTCGTAACGGGGATAGATTGCAATTTCAAGTAGGAGCGATAATACAAGCTACTGGCTGGAAACCATATGATGCAAACAAATTATCACACCTCGGCTACGGAGTTTTGCCAAACGTGATTACAAACATCGAATTTGAGCAATTATTCAAAGAGGGGAAGATTAAGGAAAAGCTCAATGGAAAAAGTTTCGAGAGTGTAGTATTTATTCAATGTGCTGGGTCTCGAGACCAAAATCATTTGCCATATTGTTCCTCTTACTGTTGCAATGCAAGCTTAAAGCATGCTTTGTATGTACGCGAACTCAATCCAGACGCAAAAGTCTACGTCGTTTACAAAGATATGAGAACACCTGCCCAGTATGAAAAGTTTTACAAACGGGTCCAAAGCGAAGACAATGTGTTTCTTACCAAAGGTGAAATCAGTAGTATTACTGGTAATGGTAACGGTCGAGTTTCTATTGAAGTTAGCGACACGCTGATTGCACCTAAAATCAAATTGGAAGCCGATTTGGTTGTACTTGCTGTTGGGCTTGTCCCAACGACATTTGTTGAAGTAGTCGAAACAGAGGAAATTACAACAACCGCAGATGGGAAAAAAGTTGCTGCTGGGGCTGAGCTTGGAGCTAAAATTCTGAACCTAACATATAGACAAGGGACAGACCTCCCAACTTTGAAATACGGCTTTCCAGATTCGCATTATATTTGCTTCCCATACGAAACAAGAAGAACTGGGATTTACGCTGCCGGAACTGTTCGTGCACCAATGGATGGAATTTCTTGTGCCAATGATGCTAATGGGGCTGCTTTGAAGGCTATTCAAGCGATTGAAAGCGTCCGTGTAGGCAAAGCTGTACATCCGAGAAGTGGTGATACTTCTTATCCAGATTTCTTCTTGCAAAGATGTACTCAGTGTAAGCGTTGCACCGAGGAATGTCCTTTTGGTACTCTCGACGAGGATGACAAAGGAACACCAAAGCCAAATCCCAACCGTTGCCGAAGATGTGGTATTTGTATGGGAGCTTGCCCGGAGAGAATAATCAGCTTCAAAAACTACTCACCCCAGATTGTCTCTTCAATGATAAAAGCTTTGGAGATACCCGAAAGTGAGGAAGAAAAGCCAAGAATTCTTGCATTCCTTTGCGAAAACGATGCCTATCCCTCGCTTGACATTGCTGCAAGAAAAAGAATTCAGTACTCTCCGTTTATTAGAATAATCCCAGTTCGCTGTCTTGGCTCTGTAAATGTTATTTGGATTGCGGATGCACTTTCAATGGGTTTCGATGGTATAATTTTGATTGGTTGTAAGTACGGGGAGGATTATCAGTGTCATTTCATTCGTGGAAGTGAACTCGCAAACAGAAGAATGGAAAACGTTCAAGAAAAATTGAAACAATTGGTGCTTGAACCAGAAAGGGTCGAACTTCACGCACTGTCAATTGATGAGTACGATAAAATTCCCGAAATCTTTAACAGATTTGTCGAAGTGATTGAGGAACTTGGACCTAATCCATACAAGGATATGTAATATTGTTTGCTTACAAAAGATTTTCGATTAGTTTCGCAAAATTTATTATATCGAAAGGTTTTTCTACGAGGTAATTAAACCCTTTGCTTAGGCACTCTTCTTTGCTAAAAATACTAATATATGCTGTGATTGCAACAGCGGGGGTACTTTTATATTCTTCTAATGAGCGGAGGCGAGATAAAAATTCAAATCCATTTGTGCCAAATGGTAAATTCAAGTCAATTATAAATAAGTCGAAATGCTTCTCTTGAATTTTTTCCCATGCAGATATTGCATCGCTGGCTTGCTCGACAGTCGTACCTTCTTTTGTTAATGCTTTTTTAATAAGGGTACTATTTGTTATGTCATCTTCGACCACAAGTATATTTTTGTGCATAGTACCACCAAAAATTATTCGACATCTATATGAGTTTTAATTGGTAATCTAACAATAAAAGTACTACCTTTCCCTAATTCACTTTGAACAGATATGCTTCCACCCATAATTTCTGTAAATTTTTTTGCAAGGGTGAGCCCTAAACCTTGTCCTTCGAACTCTCTGGACAAACCTTGGCTTACTTGGTAAAATTCCTTCCAGATTAAATCTAATTTATCCTCGGGTATTCCAATTCCAGTATCCGATACGATAAGTTCAACATATTCATCACTTCCATCCTCTCGAAGCACTCTCAACTGAGTATTTATACTTCCTTCTCTTGTAAACTTAAAAGCGTTGTGAACAAGGGCGTGAACAATCGTTCGAACCAAAAATTCATCAAGTTTTACTACTAAGTAGTCCGTTTCGAGATTCAAAACTACTTCAATGTTTTTGTGTGAGAAAAATTCTTTCGTTGTTTGAACAATCTCTCTTATTGTGTCTACAATATCAAATTCTCTAAGTTGGACTTTAAAAAGACCAGTCTCTAATTTTGAATAATCGATTATTAAATCTACAGTGTTTAAAAGTCTTTTTCCACTCTTATATATTTGGTCTGCAATTTCTTGAATTTCCTGTTCTTTTTGTTCGCTTTTCAACCACTGCGCCCAACCCAATATACCTGTCAGTGGCGTTCGGAATTCATGGCTGAAATTCAAAAGAAGATAATTTTTTAGGGAATTTAATTCTTCTGCTTTTTCTTTGGATTCTTGCAGTTGTTGGAGATATTCTTTTTCTTGAGTAATATCAGTAATTAAACCAACATAATTTATAATTTGACCAGCTTCATCATATAATGGAAATATTTTTGCTTTTATCCATTTGTTAAGATATTTTAAATATAGCTCTATTACTTGGGGACCACATGTATTAACTTTTTGAAACAAGTTGGCAAAATATTTATCATTAACTATATCTGAATGAATGGATTGAATACTTTTACCAATGAAATTTGCTTTTTGGATTTCTAAAATTTGTTCTAAACTATTATTTATGTAATTAATTTTGCCATCTGTGTCAAGTATGAACACACCAGTAGGTGTTTGCTCGATGATTTTTTCAAATACTCTTATGCTTTTTTCTAATTCCTTCAGTTTCGTGATATCCCTTCCGATGCCGACAATCCCAATAATTTCATCTTTGTCATTATAAATAGGCGAAATTTTTGTTTGAAAATAATAAGTATTTTCACCAACTGTTTTAGACCATTCATAAGTTATGGTTTCACCCTGCAAGCATCGGTTCTGCATTTCAATATGGATTTTGCCGTCTTCTTCACCTAATATTTCCGTGGCAGTCTTGCCAAGAAAATCTTCCTCTCTTAATCCGAAATTTCCCAGCCATTTACCATACAATCCATTATGCCGATGTTCTGTGTCGAGGGTAAATACCATATCGTCCATCGAAGAAATCAAAGTTCGAAATTTCTCTTCGCTTTCCTTTATTGCTTTTTCGATTTCTATTCTTTCTGTCAAGTCGATTGCAACACCAATGTAGCCAATGACATTTCCCTTCTCCTCAATTATTGAATTTGTGGTCAACTGTATTTTAAATTTTCTTCCATATTTATCTTTATTCCATAGTTCTCCTCTCCAAGTTTGATTTTTGGATAATTTATCGAAAATCTCTTTGTCGACATTTGGGTCGAGGGATTCTTCGGTACGAAGTATTGAAGGTGTCTGACCTTTAATCTCCTCCAAAGTGTAACCATAGAGTTGGACAAAAGCTTTATTTACATAAATAAATTTATTTGATAAATCATTTATCGAGACAGCCTCTCCAATAGAATCCAGTGCTTTGCCTAATTTAGTGATTTCATATAATGCTCGCTTACTTTCAGAAATATCTCTTACAATTGCTACAAGGAGTGACTTCTTTCCATAAATTATTTTGTTCAAAGATACTTCGCACTCAAACTCGGTACCATCAAGTTTTTTATGCATCCATTCGAAACGTAGTTCTTCGCCACGATATGCACGGGTGATATAATCCAAAGCCTTTTTTCTCGATGGTATACCATCTGGTTGAAACTTTGGGGAAAATTCGTAAGGTGGCTTGCCAATGATATCACTTCGTTCACATTTAAACATTTTCAGTGCAGAAAGATTGCAATCGAGAAAAACATCTCCAGACATTATAAATATTGCATCAGCAGAATTTTCGAACAATGCTCGGTATTTCTTTTCGCTTTCTTTAAGTTTTTCTTCAATTTCTTTCCTTGAAGTAATATCGGTAATATATCCCTCGATTGCAATTACTTTTCCTTTTTCATCGTATATACCTCGGCCCTGCTCGAAAACCCATCGAATTTCGCCATTTTTTGTAATAATTGGATATTCATCTTGGAAAACTTCTTTTTTGTTGAGTACGATTTGATACTTCACCCAGATTCGTTCTTGGTGGTCTTTGTGTATTAAGTCATTAAAGGATAGTACCTTATTTCCTACGACTTCTTCGGGTTTGTACCCAGTAATCTTGTAGAAGTTTTCGGAGAGATATTCCATGGTCCAGTATCTATCGTTGCGACAGCGGTATACAAATCCTGGCAGATTGCTTACAAGTGTGTAATAGAACCTTTCGAGCTCTCGTGTTTTTTTTTCGATTTGGTCTTTCTCTAAAATTTTTTCTCGCAAAGTAAAAGTTAAAAGTATATTTTCGATGAATTCTTGTAACAAGGAAATCTCCTCTTCGCAGTAGATTTCGTGCGTGTGGTAAATCAATAAGAAATATCCTAAAAATTCTTTCTTATTTTTAATGGGAAGGGCAACGGAACACAATTTGATATTATTTATTGTTTCTTCGAACTTTATGATATTCTTTTCGTTGGCATTTGTATTTTCAAAAGTGATAATTTTGACATCGCTTCCATATTTTAAGAGTAATTCTGCTTTGAATTCATCGATTTTTCGAGCTTCTAATTCGATAGGTAAATTAGTTTTGTAGATTATCTTTTGAGATAAAAAAGAAGTTTCAGGAATTAAAAATCCCACTGTAGTGTAGTTGGGTATTTGTGATAATTGCTCGCAAGCTAATTCTAAAATTTTCTCTGGTAATGTTTCGAATGTAAATGTATGATTGAAATTGTTTATTGCTATCAAGAGTTTGTTTAAACGAATAAGCTTTTTTTCTTTTACTACATTTTCAGTCTCATCTTTTGCAATATGTATGATATTTTTAAGTTTATTGTTATGGTCGTACACTGGGGTGCAATTCAACTTAAAATATTTTTCCCCAATTCTAACAGACATTTGGTAAATTTCCTTATCTCTTACTGCAGGTAGTTCTTTTGCTGGACAAAACTTTGGTATCTTTTCAAGGTGAGTACATGAAAACACGTCGTAACAGTGTGGGAAATCGTCAGGTGTTAATGTATTAGAGATTTCTCTTCCTTTGTCGTTTAGAAATATTATTTTACCAGTTTCGTCAGAAATAGCGAATACGTCATCGATATATTCGAGAATTTGAGCATACTCCAACAATTCCTGCAAAGACTTGTTCTTTTGCATTATAAATTTCCTACTTAATGCAATATAGTAAATTGTTGGAATTTCAACAAATTTTTAGGAAAGAATTTTGAAATTATGGCAATCTGAGGACAGAATGATGTTTTTGTGTTACTTGGTAAATGTCAAGTTTAGCTCCAGGGTGAAATTATCATAGATTACGTTATCGCCAAGATTTTCGAAGAAAGAGCCTGAACCAAAGCGGATGTCGAACTTTGTCCTATCAATTTCAATTTTTACCTTGGCTTTGATTTTATCGTTTTCTATATTTATTTTTGCTGGGAAAGAAATGGTTTGTGTTATTCCTTTAATGGTCATTTTTCCAGTAATAGCGAAATTTGGGTCGTTGGGTTTTTCTGGTTGCAAAGGAGTGGAGTGCGTTAGAACAAATTTTGCAATTGGAAACTTTGCCACAGAGAAGAAATCGTCGCTTTTAAGATGACCGATTAGTTTATTCTTTGCTGCAGGGTCTTTTAAATCTTCGTTCTCTATGGAATTCATATCTACCTCAAACTCTGCAGATACTATACGATTCTCATCGAAAACCAAAGTACCAGATTTAAACTTCACCCATCCCCAATGAGACCCCAGAAATTTTTTGCCAATCCATTTAATTTTACTTTTCTTTATATCGAGATTGTATGTGTCTGCTGCAGAGGAGTTTAAAGAGTGGAATACAAATGCAAATAGCACTAAAACAAAAAACTTCGATATAAATACATTTTTCATATGGAACCTAAGTTTTGGTTGAATAAAATTTACAAATCGAATCTCTAAAATTTTTATTTTAAAAACACAAAAGTTACAGTTTTGAATTTTTATTTTGTTTTGTAAGATAAAGGCTTCCATTGTTTAAATATTTATTAAATTGTATTTTCCTCCCGTAAATTGGGAGAAATAGAATGTATTAACAACAAAATTAAGGTGTGATATGTCGCTTCTAAAAGAAAAGTTAGCACAAATATTTCCTCCATTGCGACAAGAAATTCAAGCTTTTGTAAAGCAGTATGGTGACAAAGTTGTCTCGCAAGTAACCTTGGCCCAAGCTTACGGTGGTATGCGTGGTGTGAAATGTTTAGTTTGTGATACTAGCGAAGTTCCTCCAGACAAGGGTCTTATTATTCGTGGTATCGAGTTGAAATATTTGTTTGAAAAGTGGCCCGAGGAAATTTTATGGCTTCTTCTAACGGGTGAGCTGCCAACCCCGGAGGAATTAAAGGATTTGCAATCTGAATTGAGAGCCCACGAAGAGGTTCCAGATTACGTCTGGAATGTCCTCGATACTATGCCAGCCGATTCCCACCCGATGACGATGTTCAATACTGCTATCTTGGTAATGCAGAGAGAATCCGTTTTCGCAAAACGATATGCGCAGGGTATGAAAAAAGAGGAATATTGGGAGGCAACATATGATGATTTGATTAGCATTATAGCCAAACTTCCCGCAATTGGTGCTTATGTCTATCGCAAGAGATTCAATAAAGGACCACGAATTGAAAGCGACAAAAACGCAGACTGGGCGAAGAACTTTGTGCATATGATTGGTTTACCCGACCCAAACGAAGAATTGACAAAGTTGATGAGGTTGTACTTTACTTTGCATTGCGACCACGAGGGTGGAAATGTTAGTGCATTTTCTGCAGCCACAATTAATTCTGCATTGTCTGATTTGTATTATGCTTTGTCTGGTGGTTTAAATGGACTTGCCGGACCGCTCCATGGCCTTGCCAATCAAGAATGTCTTGCTTGGATTATAGGTGTGGTCGAAAAGTTTGGCGGTGTCCCAACCCATGAGGAACTTGAAAAATATGCATGGGAAACCTTGAACTCTGGTAGGGTAATTCCCGGTTATGGTCATGCTGTATTGAGAATTACCGACCCACGCTTTGATGCCTTCTTAGCCTTTGGTAATAAGTACTTCCCAGAAGACCCAATATTCAAGACCGTTGCGAGAGTTTACGAAGTTGTTCCTAATGTCCTTAAACAAGTGCAAAAGATTAAGGACCCATGGCCCAATGTCGATGCTGCCTCCGGTGCTACCCTCTACCATTATGGTATGACTGAATTTAGCTATTACACTGTACTATTTAGCATTTCTCGTGCCCTCGGAATTTGCTCTCAAGCAGTGGTTGCTCGTGCTATGGGTTATCCGATTACAAGGCCAAAGTCGTTAACCACGGCTAGTTATAGAAAAATTGTCGAGTCTGATTAAAAAAATGCCCACGAGTTATAATTCGTGGGCTTTTATGTTCAATAATAAAAGGTGTAATATGAAAATTACTGTTATTGGTGCTGGAAATGTCGGAGCTACAACTGCTCAATTGCTTGCCAATGCAGAACTAGCAAATGAAATATATCTTGTGGATATCTTGGAGGGAATTCCGCAGGGTAAAGCGCTCGATATGTACGAGTCGATGCCTATTATGGAATCCGATACCAAGCTCTATGGTGTCAACACCTACGAACAAACCAAAGATTCCGATATCGTTATCCAGACTGCAGGTATGGCAAGAAAGCCCGGTATGTCCCGCGACGACCTGCTTGTTGCAAATGCAAACATTGTATCGTCTTGTATTAAAGAAGCATTTAAATATTCCCCAAATGCATACTATATTATCGTTTCAAATCCTCTCGATGTTATGACATACCTGGCAATGAAGATTACTGGCTTGCCGAGAAACAAAATGTTTGGAATGGCTGGGATTCTCGATACTGCTCGTTATCGTGCTTTTATTTCAATGGAACTTGGTGTTTCAATGCAAGATATTCAAGGCTTGATATTGGGTGGGCATGGCGATACTATGGTACCTTTACCACGGTTTACTTCCGTGGCTGGTATACCTGTGACCGATTTAATACCACCAGATAGATTAGAGGCTATAGTGAAACGAACCGCCGGGGGTGGAGGCGAAATTGTTTCGTATCTCAAAACTGGCAGTGCTTACTACGCTCCTGCTGCAGCAGTTGTGCAAATGGTTGAATCCATAGTTAAAGACCAAAAGCGAATTCTACCTTGCTCCGTTATGCTCGAAGGTGAATACGGTTACAATGATGTTGTTGTTGGAGTGCCAGTTGTTCTTGGCAAAGGCGGTTGCGAGAAAGTTATTGAATTGAAACTTAATGAGGATGAGAAAGCTCTTTTGCATAAGTCTGTGGAACACGTACGAAAAGTTATCCAAGAGGGTATGCAGCTAATAAATATGTAGTTTTATTAATTTTGCCTACAAACTTATCAATTAAAGCAAGGGGCTTTTGCCCCTTGTTCTGTATTTGATTAAGTAAGTTGAATAAAATTGGTTTAAATAGACACTTATCGAAGAACCTTCTAATCTGCAATTAGTGTAGTATTTTACATCATAGAGAAATCAATGAAAGGCTCCTTTAAATCTGCCATAGCATTGACAACAAGCTCTACTAATCCACCGTAATAAATTCCGGATTTATCTTTTGCTCCGAAGTAGTCAAGAATGTCGCGGATTTGTCCCTTGCAGTTTGAACAAGGTGCGCAGACATATTTTGGCACCTCTGGTCCCGGGGGCTCGTCTTTGAATGCATCAAGAATTTGTTTGAATTTTTTACGACCACTGATTTGTACTCTCCAATCGAGGAAATTGTATGGCGACATGACTGCAAAGCCACTACCGCCACCACAACAATAGTTTTCCACTCCATGTGGTTCCATTTCTCGGAATTTTGGAGCAAGATATCTCAGCACTCGTCTTTGTGGTTCTACAATACCCATTAATCTAACAATGTTACAAGGGTCGTGAAGAGTTACGGGGAAGTAATTTCTTTCTGGGTCGAACTTAATTTTACCACTAAAAACTATTTGTTCGATTAGGGTCATTGCATTAATTGTTTTTATCTCGTTACCAAAGATGCGTTCGGCGATAATTCCCATAGATTTCGATTCGTGGCCACATTCGCCCATAATGATAGCTTTGACACCTAATTTTTTAGCAATTTCGAAATGCTTTTGAGCAATGCGAGAAAATTGAAAATCGTCGTACCATACACCATAATTTACACCATCATAACCAACCAAATCGCTAGACAATGTCCATTTAATTCCAGCTGCATCCAGTAATATTGTAAAAGCGGCCGGATTCTCTGGCCAAGAGAGGAATTCCCCAGCATTATGTATTAGCAAATAATCGGCACCAGCTACATCCCATTTCGTTTCGACTTTTATTCCCAGCCTCTCGCTTAAATCTTCATCTATGAAGCTGACGTTGTCCCTTACGACCTCGGGAGTCATACCAGTTGAAGAACCAACTAAGAGTTGTTGCACTGTTCCTTTTTCATGTATTTCTTTTGCTGCTATGCCAAGTTCCTGGCTAAATAATTTCCGAAGTTCATGCGTAATGAGACCATTGTCGATACCTATAGGACAGGATTGTGCACATCGTCGGCAAATTGTACAGCGATAACTCAACTCCACTAAACGAGATATCAGTGTCCAATTTAGTTCGATATCCCCAACTTGAAATTTTTTCAAAAATGTGCTACCAGGTTTAACATATTTGAAGTATAATCTTCTCAAAATCTCTGCTCTGTATGTTGGTCTATAAATCTCTTCATAACCACTTGCCTCGAAGATTGGACATTGTTCAGCGCAGGTCTGGCATTTGGCGCAATGCTCCATAGTAAGTACAAGTGGCTGCAAAAATGTCCAATTGTTTTCTTTAGAAAAGAGTTTTATCAAGCCAGAAATGAATTTTTCAACAAGTTCTTTTTCTTCTTCTGGGGTTTTTGGTTTTGGTACACCGACAGCAACTACGCCATCGAGAGAATCATCTACTGCTTGTCGAGTTTGCTCGCTTAACTTTTTAAACCCAGGTAAATTTTCCAGTTTATCGTATGGGGGAGGGAGTTCAATTACATCTGTGGGCTTAACCTCGGCTAATGGATAAATGTTGGGATTACTAATGTCTGTAATTCGTACTTTTCTTTTCTCAGCCATTTTTGTTCTCCTTTGTTGGTAATGGTGAAGTAGCTATAACAAGCCATGTCTTTCGACCGTCGGCACCAATATGCGGTGCAGACCATCGTACTGGGAAGTTCAATTGTTCCATTAGCTTCTTGCGAATTTTGCTATCGGGGAAATTGGGTTCATCGTCCCAGCGCACTTTATGATATGTGAAGTATTTCATAAAGAAGTGTGTCATATGCGTAAATGGCAAGTAAAACATAAAAAAGGATAGTAGGTAAAAATGTATGTAGCCACAAATTGGAAGATTGGGTATCGTTGAAAAAGTAAAGACACCATTGTAAAATCCACTTATTTCACTAATGGCATTATTCGAACCTAATAACCAAATGAATGATGTTGCATAAAGAGCGCCAATAATTATGATATTAAAATAGTGGCTTGGATTTGAGTACAATCGCAAATTTACATCAAATATTCTTTTAACTAAGAGGATAATCGAGCCAATAATTCCTAATATAGAAGCAACCCAAAGGATTATATTTAATAGAGATGTGAAGTAGTTGGATTCAATTTTACTATCGAAAGGATTATAGCCAAATATCAAACCAATAATTGTAAGCATTGTAAATAGAATATAAAGATAGAGGGCGTAGTGAAAAGGTGCAGAGCCAAACCAAAGTGAACGATTGTGTTCCCAGACACCTTTTAGTAGTATTATCTCTTGAGACATAGTCCAAAGTTCACCGAACAAATCCTTTTTAAGTGGTTTTGTCCACCATTCAAACTCTTCGAGGTAGGAACCACCGTAGCGGGCTTTTCCTTTTTCGTGCGCTACTGGATAAAGTTCCCAACGAAGATGCACAGGCGAACTTGCAATTTTAATTCCTTTGTAGATTACAAGAGTAATGAAGGTAATTAAACCGATATAAAAAGCTAAGTGTAAAACTTCCATAAGTTGACCACTTTGTGTGCAAAACTGATTTTTAAAGGTAAAGCCTTCAAAAATCAATTTTGGATTATTTTAGCACAAGCAAGGAATCTCGAAAGAGATTCCTTGCTTGAATGAAAGAACGCTTATACGCAACCGGTTGGTTTTGCCAAGCCGGCAACTTTGCAAGCCCCCTTTGCTGGTCCGGACGGAAAAAGGTCGTAGATTTGCTTCAAAGTAAATCCAGTCTCTTTGCAAAGTTTACGAATCATCGGTGCTATTCCGTATTGCTTGTAGTAGTCGCGTAGATAATTGATAACCTTCCAATGGTCGGGTGTCAATTCTGTAACTCCTTCTGTCGACGCCAAGGCGAGGGCTACTCTTTCATTCCATTCTTCAGGGTTTGCCATAAAGCCGTCTTCATCGACTTCGATTTTGATTTCATTCCATTCGAATATTGGCATTGTTCAGACCTCAATTAATTAAACATACTCGTAAAGAGTGATTTTATCATCATTGGTAGATGACTTTTCCAGTTTCCGGGTCGCGTGGTGCAATTTGACCTGTCATAGGGTCTTTCATTTCAATGTAACCGCAAGGACAAGCCTCTGCACATTTATTACACCCTTTGCATAGTTCTAACTTGAATGTATATGTTTGAAATTTTTGGACTGGTCTATGGATTACTTGGTCTTGGCAAATGCTCCAGCAAGTACCACAGTCGAAACAAGAGCCACAACTCATGCATCTTCGTGATTCTTCTATTACTTGTTCCTCTGTTAATGTACAAGTGATTTCCTTTTCGAGACTTGCAAGCCTTTCATCCGGAGGCAATCTCAGAGCCTCATTCCTGAATTTTTCAGTATAATAAGAAAACACAATTCGGTCCTTAGTAACAATAGGATAAGAAAGTTCTGGTTCTTGTTCGATAGGAATTCCCCTAAAGTTGCTATGAATTGTTTCCGCTGCCATTCGCCCTTGGTAAATTGCGATTGTAACTAAACCTAATTCAATATCATCACCACCAGCGTATACTTTTGGGTCTTTTGTAGAGTGGAATTTTTCATCAACTTTAATCCAGTCTTTACCCTCGCGTAGGTGTTCGAGTCCATAAAAATCTGGCTCTTGGCTAATTGCGGCGATAAGAGTGTCGCATTCAAATGTTTCTTCGGCACCTTCAATTGGAATGGGTCGGCGTCGGCCGGACTCATCTGGTTCACCAAGTTCCATTCTCTGGCACTTAACTGCTTGGACTTTTTCACCGTCGAGAATTAATTCTTTTGGTGCAACTAAAAATACAATGTTAACACCCTCTTCTTCTGCTCCAACTATTTCCTCCTCAATTGCAGGCATCTCATTTCTTGTCCTACGATATAAAATTGTAACCTCGGCACCCAATCGGCGAGAAACCCTTGCTGCATCAATCGCAGTATCCCCACCACCAACAACGAGTACCTTTTTACCTACATCTACTGTTCTACCAGAATTAACCATATTTAAAAATTCAGTTCCAGAAAATACATTTGGAGCATCCTCTCCAGGTAGACCAAGATTTTTTCCCTTGTGTGCACCTATTCCTACAAATATAGCATCGAATTTCTCTCGAATTTCCTCGTAAGGAATGTCTCTGCCAATTGCAGTATTACATTTGATTTCCACACCTAAATCAACAATTCTTTGGATTTCTGCATCGAGTATATGCTCTGGCAGTCTGTACTTCGGAATTCCGTAGCGTAACATACCGCCAGGTTTACTAAATGCTTCAAATACTGTTACACTGTATCCGCGTCGAGCAAGTTGATATGCACAGGAAAGGCCCGCTGGACCAGCACCAATTACAGCAATCTTTTCTGGGTATTTCTCATCAGAGAGTTTTTTAAGTGGGAATTTATGCTCGAGCGCGTAATCCCCAATAAAACGCTCGATACTGTGAATGTTTAAAGCTCCGTCTTTGTATTGTCTATTGCAATTTTCTTCGCAAGGATGTGGGCAAACACGGCCACTCACAGCAGGGAAAGGATTCCTTTCAGCAAGTATTTCAAATGCGAGTTTATAAGACTCGTCGTAGGTTCTACCTCGGTCTTCGGTTTGTGCTATAGCCAAAAGAACTTCCCGAATTTTTGTTCCATTTGGACATCCAGAGCGACAAGGGGCAAGTTTAGGAACATGTGTTGGCCGTAGCGGCGATGTTTCAACACCAGATGTTCCAGTACTTGTTCCCCTTATTTTACCAAGGGGCTTTTTATCTTTTTTTACTAAGCCCATATTCGCACCTCAGCTTTTGTTTAACAAATGAAAGTTAGTAACCACCGTATGGATACATTCCTTGCTTGATTTTATTCATCTCTTCTAACAGGTTATCATGTTTTGTTTCATCATAAAGCAAGTATTCAAGTAAATACTTTGCAATGGGTGACTTAACATCTTGCAACGCTTCTTTTGCAAGTGCTATTGTCTTTTTCTCTACTTCATCATGCTCTTCAACTAGCGTCCAGAATGTAGCAAGCTCCTCTGGATTCATTGTTATTGGTTGCTTTTCAAAATGGTCGATTATTAATTGCTGTACCCGACGATGAACCACTGAATCTTGTCTAATTATTTCCATAACAAGATGAACTAACGGATTGTCTGTCCTCTTGATGATTTCAGTAGTATTCTTAATTGATGCATCTTCAATTTTTTGCCACCTTTTCAGCAATTCAACGAATTTTTCAATGGTTTCCTTTTGTGTTGACATTTGCTTTTCTCCTAATATTGAACATTTTTAAATTACATAAAAATGAAACTATTTAGTTCTTTCAATTGCATTTCTGTATAATGACTTGTTTTTTTTACAAAAGCTTAAAAATTCCTTTGCCCAAAAGGGCGACCCTAAATGGTGCAAATGAAAATATGAAGCGTACACATTCCTATGAATTATCCCATCACGGTTATCTATGCTTCCAGTGCCTCTGAATACTTTAACGGTTGTTTGAATTTCACCCCTGATTTCACTTATGTATGAATAATGAAATTCATGACCTCGAATGAGTGTTCCTTTTGCGAAATATGGATTCTCGATGTCTACAATCCCTTCGAAATAACCATGGCCAATCGGTTTCGAACTCATCGAGATGGTGATTGGAAAAATTCCAGCCAGTTTGTAATTATTATTGTAAATAAGTTCTTCAGCGAGATACATTAGGCCACCGCATTCTGCAAAGACTGGTAATCCGTTTAATACTTTTTGGCGAAAATCAGTTAAAAACGACAGGTTCGTAGATAATTCTACTGCATTTGTTTCTGGAAAACCACCACCAATGTAGACTCCTTCAACATCCGGTAGTGTTGTATCATTTATTGGCGATACTGGGATAAGTTCTGCCCCGTATTGTTCCAATGCTTCAAGGTTCTCTTTATAGTAAAAGCAAAACGCTTTGTCCCAGAAATATGCAATTCTAACTTGTTTCGGACTTTTGATTACTTCCGTTGGGTAGTTTGTGATATAGATTTCATTTGCAGAATTTGCTACATCGAGAACTTTTTTGATGTCAATGTAGTCTTGAACTATTCTTTGTGCATTTTCGATAGCTTCTGTTCTTTCTCTTAATTCAAATGGGGTGACCAAGCCCAAGTGCCGATTTGGAAATAGTATTTTATCGGAAAGTCGAGGTATAGCACCCACTATTGGTACCCCTGTTAGTTCGGTGATAGAATTAACAATAATTTCCTTGTGTCTTTTCCCCGAATAATTATTAATAATCACCCCAGCAATATTTAAACTTATGTCGAAGTACTTTAATCCCCAAAGAATAACCGAACTAGTCCTGGTCATTTTTTGGGTATTCAGAACCAAAATAATTGGGGTATCGAGAACTTTTGCTAATTCGGCTGTGCTATGAGAACCAAACTCATCAAATCCGTCGTACAAGCCACGGTTACCCTCTATTATAGCAATTCCATCACTGCGGGTATTGCTGATAAAACTTTCCACAATGGTAGGTTTCGACATTATAAATGTGTCGAGATTTCGAGCAGTTGTCGACGAGGCTTGTGAAAGCCACATTGTATCAATATAATCTGGTCCCTTCTTAAATGGATAAACTTTGTAACCATTGTTTGTTAGGTACGAAGCGAGCCCTACTGAAATTAGAGTTTTCCCGCTATCGCCAGCGATACCAGCAATGATAAACCTTGGTCTCTTGAGGTTCATAATTCACCTCTGAAAAAAAGGGCTCCCCCAAAGGAGAGCCCATGTAGTTAATCGTTCTGAGCCCCTTCTTTATGGGGTATTTCGAGGAAGCTGCCCCCGAAATAGGTGTACACCAAGCGACCAGAGTTAACTAATTCTTTTATGGCTTCTTTGCAGAGATTTTTATCGCAACGGTCTTCACCAAATAATTCTATTGCAGCTTTTTGTAAGTCGGTTGCTTTCCATTTTTTCATACCCATCGTGTCTTTTACCATTTTATACATTGCTTCTGCAACTTCCTCGACCGATACTTTTTCCGCCATATATCCTCCTAATATGTTAAATGAACAGAAGTCTTATATGTTAGACCAGCATGTTTGAAATCATCAATGTGTTGTTTAGTAAACTCAATCCCAGTTAGTTTAAAGAATTTAGGCCATCCGATTCTTTCTATCCATTCACCAACTCTTTCATGCTTATGAGCATTTGCAGCCCATATTTCTACAATTTTTTTAACTGTTTGAACAACCTCTGGCCATCGTGGAGGATTGTTTGGTAAATATGGCACAGCAAGCTTTGAAAACATAGGCTCGGTCCTTGCATTCGAAACTTTACCACCGACCCAAATTGATATTCCATCCGTTTCTGGGTTGTTCAATGGCATTGCTGGGCAAACAGTGTAGCAGTTGGCACAATACATACACTTCTCTTCTTCAACTTCAACACTAGGTTTACCCTGGAATGTCGAAGGTCTAATTGCAGCTGTTGGACAAGATGCAACTACATTTGGAATTTCGCATACTTTCGGTAATAATTCATGGTTTACTTTGGGAGGTCTTGTGTGTATTCCTAAAATTGCAATATCCGAACAGTGTACTGCACCGCACATATTCAAACAGCAAGCAAGAGCCAGGCGGATTTTCGCAGGCAATTTCATCGTCTTGAAGTAATCGATTAATTCATCCATAACAGCTTTTACGACGCCAGAGGCATCTGTTGCAGACGAATGGCAATGTATCCACCCTTGAGTGTGTACCATGCTCGAAATAGCATTTCCAGTTCCACCGACAGGATGTCCAATTGCTTCTAATTCTTGTATCAATGGGTCAATTTTTGATGGGTCTGTGAGTAAAAATTCTACGTTGTGGCGAGAGGTAAATCTCAAGTAGCCATCGGAGTACTTTTCTGCCAACTCAGCAAATTTCCGAATCTTGGCGGTACTCAACAATCTTGGGGATGCTGCTCGTACAGTATATAATTTTGCTCCCGTATCGGAAGTGTGGACTATTACACCCGGTCGGGGTATTTCATGGTATTTCCAGCGCCCGTAATTTTCTTTGATAATTGGGGGGAGAAATTTTTCATAGTGCGGTGGACCAATATCTGTAATTCTTTTTTTGACTGTATCTGCCATTTTTATCTCCTTTATTATTTTCAATAATAATTATTCTTCTTCTAAGTAGTTTTCGTAAAATACATATGGATTTGTTCTGGGATGTTTAATCATTTCTGGTTGTGGGTCCAATCCAATAGCTTCGAGGAAGTTCCCTAATCCAACTCTTTGAACAAATTCTCCAATTCTTTCTCGGTTTTTACCTTCTTCTATCCAAGGCTCGAGGATAGCATCGATTAACTCGACTATATCATTGTAAGAGTCTTCATCGTCTAATTTAACAAAGGGTACAATAACTGACGAAAGAATAGCACCTTCAACAATTGGTGCCTTGGAGCCAAGTAAAATGGCAGCACCACGGTCTTTTCCGGGCGCAAGTGCCTTGGGCATAACGTTAATGCAGTGCATACAATGCCGACAGCTGCTATTGTCAATTTTAAGAGTATTTCCGTCCCATTCGATACATTTACCTGGACAAAGAGCAACAATCTCTTTGTTGATATCCACACCGTTTTTTGCATACTCACGCACCATTTCTTGGTCGATTTGAATCTCATCGCGCCAAGTTCCAATTATTGAAAAATCAGCCCGGGCTACAGAGGCAACACAATCATTTGGGCAACCCGAGCATTTAATTTTAAATTTGTATGGGAACGCTGGACGGTGAATTTCGTCCTGATAGTGCTGAGTAAGGAAATACGTGAGTTTCATTGTGTCGTAGCAGGCCCATTCACATCGTGCCATTCCGCAGCAACAGCTTGGGGTCCGTATATCCGACCCAGAACCACCTAAGTCGAAGCCAGCCTGTGTTAATTCTTCAAATGTCGGTTCGAGTTCTTCGGTTCGAGTACCAAGGAAGATTATGTCTCCTGTAGAGCCATGGAAGTTTGTTAAACCGGAGCCGTGACGGTCCCAAATATCCGCAAGTGTACGCAGTGCTTCGGCTGTGTAGAACCACCCAGCTGGTTGATTAATTCGCATCGTATGGAAATGTGAAACGTGTGGAAACTCCTCGGGCAAATCAGTATATCGCCCGATAACCCCACCACCGTATCCCATAACACCTACAATCCCACCGTGCTTCCAATGGCCAATTTTTTCCCTATAAGACCTTTCAAGAAGGCCTAGTAAGTCGTTTGCCATTGGATTCCATTCAGCGGCTGCTTTGATTTCTTTTACAAAGCTTGGCCATTGTCCTTTCTCTAACTCGTCCAAAAGTGGGGTCTCGTACTTTTTCATTTGTTCCGACATATCAACTCCTCATAAAAATGAACATACAAACTTAAAAGATTATTTAATTTAGTACAAAGGAATTAGCTTTCCTCTCCTCTCTTCCATACATTTTTAGAAATATTAATCCTAAAAAGCGATATACCATATGCGCAAACTTTGAGTATGGCATGTACCACAATAAAAAGTAGACCAAAATTAAATGAATAAAGTAGGTAGGATAGCCCAATGTTGCTGTATGCATTAATCTAAACATCACGCAAAGCAGACCAGTAAAAGCTACCCCCCAGACCACCCAAAGGAAAAGCATGTCGCTGTAATTGGAACCTCCTTTTTCGGGTGGCATATTATACCTTCTTAGTATGCACATCAAGCTACCAATAACTATTAGAAATCCAGATAAAATACCAAATAGTTTAACAAAAAGCCCAAAAAATTCACGTACTTCATTAGGATTATTAATATCGAACCCAGCAAGCATCCTGATTGGCAAATTCATTTCCTCTGGTAATATTTGCCCAAAGATGTTAAGAATATTAATTACAACAATCCCGGTTGCAATTACCGCTCCAATGAATCCGTAGAAAATGAAAAGATGCCCTATGAATCTGGTACTATTTGTTGTGCACTGCTTGAATTTTTTGTGGAGTAGGAGTTCAATGATTACTTGCCAGGTTGCTTGCCAGAAATTCCTAACCCTTGGGCGGTTGAGTTTACATTTCAAGTTGTTCCAATAACGTTTATATCCCCAAAAGGTAAATGCAAAAATTAAAATGTTGCCAGCGATGAATAGCCCTTCAATTGGTCCGTGTGCGATAAAATCCTTGTAACGAAAAGGACCATTAACAACAGGAAATAGATTATTTAAATCCCAATTTTGAGTTATCAACACAAGTATCGAAATTAGTATAATTGGAAGAAGTAATAATATAGGTAAGTATTTAGGAGAGCCTAGGGCAGTTCCCATGAATTTTGGTACAGCAAAGTTCTTGTAAACATAGTCTCTGATGGCACTCAATAGGTCTGCGGGGCGAGCACCCCGAGGACATTTTTCACTACATTCCATACATCCGTGGCAAAGCCAAATATCCGGGTCCGAAAGCAGTTCATCTTTTAAGCCCCAGCTTGCCCAAATCATTTCCTTTCTTGGAAATGCATTCTCTGTCGGGGACAAGTCGCACACCACAGAACAAGTTGCACATTGGTAACATTTTTTCAAAGTTTCGCCGCCTCGTTGCTTCAATGCTTTTATAAATTCTATATCGTTTTTGATTTCTATTACATCTCTCATCTCCGCACCAATTTATTTAACTTTTACTTTCTCTTCATCGAGATAATCCTTTCGCAAGTGAAAAATCTTTTCGCCAAAAATACTAAATCGTAACCATTCAAATCCGAATTTGATTAATTCAGCATCGTCGGTTTTAATCTTTTGTTTTCTTTCTTCGTCTACTTCAAATCTTTTGAAGAAAGTACTCTCGAAAAGAAAGCTACGAAACTTATCAATATCGTAACACACCATATAAAACATTTCCAGTTTTACTGGTTCGATTGCTTTTGCAGTAACAAAGAACTTGTGAAGAGAAATTTCTTTGAAAAGTTCACCAAGTTCCTGATATTCTTTTAATCCTTGGTCTTCGAACCATCCGTCTATGGTCCACTCTCGCTCTTGATTGAAACCCAAACACACATTTTCTTTAATCAAAAAGTAAAATTCTTCACCGTTGTTTAATTTTTCTGCTTCATTTGGCGAAGCAATTCCAACGGGAAACATTCTACAGCTCCACGGACGGTCTTTGTATACGCTACAACCACTCTTCCCAAGGAATGGACAGTTCAATGTCTTATCATCCATCTTTAACATAACTATTGGATGGCGTAAGTTGGAAGCAATTGGTAAAACTGTATACTTACTTAAAAACTCTGAAGAACTTATTCCTAGTGCTTTGCGCAATCTTGCTATGTCGTATGGGGTTAAAAATATATTTACGTCGTTACAACATTTGTTGAAACATTCAATGCCGGGCTTGCATTCAAATTTGAATTTTGCGTTTTTATCCAATTTTGGATAGCTTGCAATTAAGTTCTCATCTATTATTCTAGCATTTTTGTTGAACATTTCTACCTCTGGATTGCTTCCACATAGGCATTTTTAATGTCGTTTTCCTTTGTGACTGGATATGGTCCCTGGTAGCCGTTGAATGGGTTAATCATAAATCTATACGAAGCGTGTACATGATAGTTGTTCCACATCCAATCCCAACCTCTTTTGAAATAACCACACTCGTCGTTCAAACATACAAAAAGATATTCTACTCCCCAATCGGAATCAACTGGCAAGTAAACTTTTTTAATCTCGCTTCCACAGTATTTACAATAATATTTCTTTTCCATATTTTTTCTCCTTTAATTATCGGGCTTAATTTGGGGGTAGAAAAACAGGATTAAGATGGTTAACTCATCTTAATCTTGTCTTTCCTGCCCGTTTTTCAAATAACGCTGTGTCCCGGGTTGCCCCGGGACACAGTGATGAGTATTAGAATATGTGAATGATATCCCTTGTGAAAATATTCCAAGTGTCTGTCTTACGGTCGTAGGTCATATTCACAAATTTTTCCCAGTTCGGGTCGAGATTTGGCTTGTCTGCACGGAAGTAGTAACCGGGCCAACGTGTCTCTTCGCGGAACAGAATTGCACGCATATGTGCCTCGGCTTGGTACATACGATGTATGTTTTCCCAGCACCGCATCAATTCGTGTAGGTCTGCAGCAGCCAATTTTTCGCTATCTTCTTTTAGGAATTTCAAGAGTTGTAGACCTTTTTCCAAAAGTGTCTTGCTTGTTTTAAACTGGGAAGACACGCCACCAGCGTATTCGTCCATAATTTTTTGCAAGCGGAACATAAACATCTTTGGTCTTATGTAATTCGGATTGATATCTGGGTCGGTTGTCTCTTTGTAATGTGCTTCGTAAATTTCCAGTGGCTTGTAAATTCTTTTCTTCAACTCTTCAATTTGGTTCGCATCGTAGTTTAGTTGTGGATTTTCTTTAACGATGTATTCGATAGCACCTTTTGCAGCAATTCGTCCCTCTGCGTGTGAACCAGAGGAGAATTTATGGCTAGATGCTCCCGAGGCATCGCCAGCGCAGAACAACCCTTTTACAGTAGACATATTTGGGTATCCCCAGAAATACTCTGGTGGGGCAAGGTCCTTTGGTCCACTGACCCACGCTCCAGAGGCACCCGAGTGTGAACCAATAAAGTATGGCTCTGCTGCGGCTATTTCAGAAGGGGCTTGCTCTGGGAATGTATTAGTAGCAGCCCAGAGGATAGCTTGTGAAATTGTCATGTCGAGAAAGTCTTCCCAAGCTTCTTCTTCGAGTTCTTTCATTTTTTTCTTATATGCTTTCGGGTCGTCCTTATATTGGTCCGCTAATTTTTGAATTGCCTCCTCGGTTCTCATGTAAATTGGTCCTTTACCTTCCATAACATCGAGCATGCCCAGCCAGTTTCTTAAGTTAGCAGGAATTGGTTTAACCTTGCCATAAGGTAGCCATTTCTCCAATTCGTCGGTTCTTTCGACCATGTAGTCGCCGCCAAGAGCATTCGTTGCTCGGGATTTAAATAAGAGGAACCATGCACCTACTGGGCCATAAGCGTCCTTGAATCTTACTGGTATAAATCTCACTTCTTGGCATGTCATTTCGGCACCAGCAATAATTGTGAAGTAAGCGCTTGAACCAGAGTTCCAAGGTGGATACCAAGCACGGCCCAAACCCTCTCCAGTCGAACGTGGACGGAAGACATGCACTGCACCACCCATTGCTACAAGTGTTGCTTTTGCCTTGAAAACGTAAAATTTGTTTTCACGAACACTGAAACCAACGGCACCAGCGCAGCGGTCACCATCCATTAGTGGTTCGACTATGAATACTCGCTCGTAGATGTTTTCGATACCAAGTGCATTTTTGGCTGCTTCTGCGACAACCACTTTGTAGGATTCACCATTAATCATTAATTGCCAGCGGCCTTCGTGCACATAGTTCCCTTCTTCGTCCTTCCATATTGGAAGTCCCCATTTTTCGAAGAGGTGAACGGTGGAGTCCACGTGTCGAGCGATGTTCGCAACTAAGTCTTCACGAGTAATTCCCATCAAGTCGTTGCGAACATAATTGACATAATCTTGAACAGTATTTTTACCAGAATTCAAATCGACATATTGATTAATAGCAGAGAGGCCCATTGCCACAGCACCGCTTCTATCGAGGGCAGCTTTGTCTACGAGCGTAACTT
Source organism: Candidatus Kapaibacterium sp. (assembly GCA_937927515.1). Taxonomy (GTDB): domain Bacteria; phylum Bacteroidota; class Ignavibacteria; order Kapaibacteriales; family UBA2268; genus Naka2016. Next base: position 24,955 of record CALBDO010000006.1, read on the forward strand.
TTAATCCGTATTTTTTTGCCCAGTAGGATGCCTCGACTGCTGCACCACATGCAGCCATGCCACCGCCAACTATCAGTAAATCGGTGTTGATTTCTACAGTTTCAAATGGTCCCATTTTTTTCTCCTTTATTGTCAAACATTAATTAATTACTTATTTAAAGTGAATAGTGAATCCATTTTGAGCGAGCCAGGTTCTGTAAATAACAATGGGCTGGAGATGTCATCGGTTCCAGTTTCCCATCCACCGTCTGGAACGGCAGAACCCTCGGGTGTCGTGCGAATTGGGAATTTGAAACGTTTTAATTCGCCGTTGCGGAATTTAACTGTCCACATAATGGAGTCTGAACTTCGCATCGGGGTCACTTGTGCACCTAATGGTACGAAATCTGCGTAGCCGCGAACTTCAATTGCTTGAGTGGGGCAAATCTTCACGCAGTTGTAGCATTCCCAGCAAAGCTCGGGTTCACGATTATACGCTTTCATAATGTCCTTGTTCAGGACCATCAAGTCGTTTGGGCAAATGTACTGGCACGCTGTCTTGTCCAGTGCTTTGCACCCATCACATTTGTCGACTAATACGAAACTTGGCATTTTAGTACTCCTTTAATTTGTTAAACATACAAAAAATAAAATGAATTGTCATTTTACTCACCTGTTGCTGCTCGATGCAGCTTGATTTCGACTTTCTCTTGCAAACCAGAATAATACTCGCGTAAAATTGCCAATACTTCGGGTCGGGAAAACTCTTTCGGTACTTCCAATCCCTCTGATAATGCTTTTCGGAGCATAGTTCCGCTTAACAACAATCTATCCTCTTTTGAATGAGGACAGGTTTTCATTGATGCCATTCCCTCGCACTTGTAGCAGTAGAATGTCCAATCAATTTTCAAAGGCTGGCAAAGAAGAGCCCCGTCCCAAAGTTCGTCGAAAATATCCTGTGCTTCGAATGGACCGTAATAATTTCCAACCCCAGCATGGTCGCGTCCGATAATCATGTGTGTACAACCGTAATTTTGGCGGAATAATGCGTGCAACAGCGCTTCTCGCGGTCCAGCATAGCGCATATCTAATGGATATCCACCAGTTACAACAGTGTCTTTAACAAAGTAATTTTGAACGAGAACATCAATGCATTTTACGCGAACATCGGCAGGGATGTCGCCAGGTTTAAGTTTACCAACTAACTGATGAATATACAAGCCATCAGAGACTTCGAGTGCTATTTTGGCAAGGTATTCATGCGAGCGATGCATAGGATTGCGCAATTGTAGTGCAGCAATAGTTTTCCATCCGCGTTCGGCAAATATTGCTCTTGATTCCTCGGGCCTTTGGTAAATTCCTTTGAACTGTTCTGGGAATGGTCCCTCGCTTAGTACCTTTACTGGTCCAGCTAAGTTGATTTCAGCTTGGTCCATTACCATCTTAACCCCGGGATGCTCTAAATCAGTGGTTTTGTACACATGCAAGCATTCAAATTCTTTGTCGATTTTGTACTTTTCCTCCACTCGCATAGTTGCCATTATTTCGTCGTATTCATCGGAATATAGTGCAACCTCGTCCCCAATCTTAATTTTGTCTGCTGTTTCTTTATCAGTAGATACTGTGATAGGAATAGGCCAGAACAATCCGTTTTTGCTTGGCATTTTCATCTCTTCGCAAACACTCTTCCAGTCGTCATATCCCATAAATCCAGTCAAGGGTGTGAAGCCCCCAATTCCCATCATTATTAAATCACCAGTTTCGCGGCTAGTAATGTTCACCTTGAGCAACTTTTCTGCTTTCTTTTTTTCTTCTTCTAATTCTTTCCCTTCAAGTAATAGCTTAATTAATTCGGGGCTGCCGTGTGGACTTATTAGTTTCGCCATATAATTCCTTTCAAAATTTATTGAACAAACTCAATTGCAATATTAGATTTGTATCTATATCCCAACAACTTATTAAGTTTTTTTGTATTCTTAGTGTAGTTAGATGTTGAGTTTTTAATTTTTTGTCAATTATGGAGGGTGCTTGTTTACTATAATTTAGAGTGTGATTTCGGATTGCAAAATTAATAGCAACATTTCTGTTACAGAAAGTCTGTGATTCTTTTTACTAAGTTTTCCAGTTCTTCCTTAGCTTTTACTAAATCATCATTAACAAGTATGTAGTCGAATTTATCTTGCATTTTCATTTCCATTTCTATTCGTTCAAAGCGTTTTTGCAATTGCTCTGCTGTTTCTGTTCCTCTTTGGATTAATCTTTCTTTTAACTTATCCAAAGATGGTGGGGCAATAAAGATTAGAAATGAATTTTCGGGATAAAGTTTTTTTATCGATAAAGCTCCTTTGACATCAATATCAAATACTACAGTTTCTCCTCTAGCAAGGCTTCCTTCAACCTCGCTTCTAAGTGTCCCATAATAATTTCCAAAAATTTGTTCATATTCGATTAGACCTCCATTCTCAATTAATTTTTTGAATTTCTCTTCGCTAAGGAAATAATAGTCTTTGCCATCGATTTCATTTTCTCTGGGTTTGCGGGTGGTTGCTGAAACAGAAAATTTAAATTGAGGAAATCTAGAGAGCAAGAAGCGAGCAAGTGTAGTTTTTCCAGCACCGCTTGGTGCAGAGAGAACTATTAGTTGCTTTTTTGTTTTCATAGAATTTTCAAAAACACAAAAGTACAAAATAGTTGATTTTAATCCTTCGAGAAAACTTGATTTTAATTACCCGCTTCATACAACTATATTTATTAGCATCCTTCGCGTTTTGGCTTTTTTGTTGCTTCAGGTTTTGGCAAAGCAACAGATTGTTTAGGTAACTGAGTTGGTGTTTGCTTGAATTCCATCTTTTCAGTTTGGATGGTTTTACCCTCGCTAACGAATATTGGAGAACCACCAAAATAATTTGAAACTTGTATGATTTTTTCACTCTTTGCTTTGTCCACGTCTTTCAAATCGAGAGGGATTTTTGGATGAAGAATCTCGTTTATCCAGCCGTCGAACCCATCTTTCAATACGTAAACATTTTTGTAGTTCATAGCTTTTAAAGCAAGCCAAGCATTTAAACTTTTGGTATCATCATCAGAAAAAACAACTATTTGTTGATTCCTTCCGATTACATTTTCAAGTAAGTCGCCGACAGTAAGATTGATTGCATTCGGAATCGTTCCTTTTTCATATTCAGTGGGGCTGCGCAAATCGACCAACAAAAAAGACTCCGTCCCTTTTATAATTTTTTCTGCTAATTCAAAAGGGGTAATAAATTTGGTTGTATTTTTGGACTCGAAAAGAAGATTCTTCGGGTCTACTTTAACGAACGAGGTCTTAGCTGGGTCCTTCGTGAAAAGTGCAATTATGCCTAAGAGGATAGCCAGTAAGCCAAGCTTTTTGTTTGTAGACATTTTATTCAGCTTCATTTCCTCTCCCCAAAAATTTTGAGTTAAATTTCTTTTCCAGATAGGTTGCACCAGAAAAACCAGCGACAGCAATCAGTACAACAGCAAAAACAGCCACACCATATGGAATGTGTAAGAAACCATGAAGTGTTTGTTTTCCCATAGCTGTTGAATTGGCAAAATTAGAAATTAATGGATAGAGCTCACCATAAATGAAAATCCCGATAAATACACCAATCAAAAACAAAAAGCCATCAATCCTCCCCGTAGAAGCTGAAACAACAGATGTGCCAGGGCAATATCCTCCAAGAATAAAACCAAATCCCAAGATAAATCCACCGACAATCTGGGGTATTAAAAATGTCGGTGTGAAGTAAATTAAGTTTATGTCCAGGAGTCCAAATGCGCCGAGGAAGAAAACTCCAAGCATTGCAGTTATGATGGCTGTGAACATAACTTTAAATACCCTCATATCGTAGAAGTAAAACTGTGCAGCGAGCTTGTCTGCAGAGCCAAAACCAGCCCTTTCGAGAAAAAATCCAAATGCAATACCAATAAGGAATGCAATGATTAAACTAAATTCTTCGCCAAAATAACCAAATTTGTAAAATGGTGCTATCATAACCAAAACCTCCTAAATAAATATGCAATAAGATATCCTCCAGCAAATACAGATAGCATAAAAGCCCAGCTTCCTAAATTTAGCAAGGCTCCGCCAGTAAGTGCTTGCCCACTTGTGCAGCCGCCAGCCAATTTTGCTCCAAAGCCCATCATAATCCCGCCAAGAACAGCAAATATCATTCTTGTTGAATTAGTGATTCTTGGTCCTTTGACAATTTTGAACTTTACTCTATTTGCAAAAATTCCAGAAATGAAACCACCAAACAATACTCCCAGTACCTCGAAAACTAACCAATCTTTTAGCGGGTTTTCATTAGTTAAGTAATTTTGATAAAATTCGTTGCTTTGGGCATGGTTCGGTGCAATCTTTGCAACACCTGTTGCGACTATTGTAGATATAGCACCGGAAGCTCCGAGACCGCGACCCATAAGAACAAATGCAGATAGTAGGACCAAACCAAGTCCAATTCCAGCGATGTAAGGGTTCCAATAAGGCTGCTCTGGAAATTTTTCTTTGTGAAATGCTTTAGTGCTTTCTTCGCTTCTAAATTGATTTTCTTCGACCATTTTACACCTTCATTTAAAAATTAATAAAAACATTTCTGGGCCATTGGCTATACTGACCAGCATAAACAACGATGAACCTAAGAATTAAACCACCAAATAAAACCATTATTGGGGCAATGTTCGTGTGTGGAATTTTGTTGTTTACGGAAAAAATTTGTATGATGAATGGAATGATTATTCCGATAAAAACAACAAAAACCCAAAATGAAGCCGCGAAAGGTCCCGATAGGATTAATCTTGCAGCATCGATGTGTACCTGGCTCGAAGATACAAAGCCAATAATCATCAAGATAATTATAATAATCTCGGCTATTAAAAAACCATTGTCGGCTTTTGCAAGAAGATGCCGTTCCTCTGGGTCTTTACCAACAAGATGAACGAGCGCTGCTGCGCTTGATAGCCCAGAAGTAATGAACAATGTCCAGAGCATTGGGCTGTTCCAAGCCGGTCGAGCGGAAAAGTTACTTAGCAATATGGCAGTATAAGCCCCAAGCAAGCCTCCAAAAACCATACTCAATGCTCCAATTAATTTAGTTATAAAAGGATTTCTTTGTATTTTGAGGGATATTTCATTAAGTTTGGGTAATTTTATGCCAACATTCTCGGGTAATCGTAAAGTTATATTTAATAATAGAATTGGATAAATAATAATAAGTATCCAAGCACCCCAAGACATTGGAGATTTCCACATAAAGTTTAAATATAGATTCCAAACGTAGAGCTTGTGTTCCAAGTCGAGAAATAAAAGAAACATCCCTAATGAAATCGCAAAGATGCCAATGATTGGAATTCGATAGCAAGAACATAAGGTATTTTTTGTTCTTCCAGTGAGGATAAAATAGCCAGAGATTAACATCATTCCACCGACCAATCCTCCAAGAAAAAGATAAACAGGAATTTCCCAGCCCCAAATACTTAGTGTAGGGTCGATTAAATTATTGTGCCTTGTTATAACTACTTCGTTCATAGCTTCCTCCTTAAATTAAATAATAAATCTGAGGTTTAGTACCGGTTTCTGGATTTAAAACACGGTATTTTCTTGAATTAAGTAATTTCTTTACTTCGCTATTTGGGTCTTCTAAATCTCCAAAATACATGCAATGAGTTGGACAAGAGGCAACACATGCTGGGTCGAGTCCTTGGACAATCCTATGCTCACAGAATGTGCATTTACTTACATATCCATCTGGATGGACAAAACGAGCATCGTACGGGCAAGCAGCTATACAAGCTTTACACCCAATGCATTTTTGGTAATCTACCAAAACAATTCCGCCAATATCGGAAATGTGGCTGGCACCAGTAGGACATGTGTAAACACAAGGAGGATTGTCGCAATGATTACATCTTTCTGAACGAATTTCCATATGCAACGTCGGAAATTTTCCTATTGTCTCGTAGGTTATCCAATCTCGGTTGAAGCCCTCTGGGACATTATTCTCTGTCTTGCATGCAACTACACAGTCCATGCAACCAACACATTTCGTAGTATCTATAACCATTGCATATCTTGCCATAATTACACCTTTTCTATTGTCACGAAATTATTATTCATACCAGTACCGCCCATAATTGGGTCGATGTCATAACGAGTTATAAGTTGAGCATCACTTGCTCCTTTTAGGTATGCTCTTCTAAGTCTGCGAGATGTATGTCCAAAACCATGATACATATAAACACAATCCGGTCTTATCCTTTGGGTAACGCGCGCTTTCACTTTGTTGCTTACTACTCCATCTTGGTTTTTCAACACAATATAGTCACCATTTTTAATTTCGAGTGTCTCTGCAACGTCGGAGTTAATCCAAACTTCGTTTTCTGCAACCATATCCATTAAAATAGGGTTTGATTGAGTCATACTGAAGGTGTGTACAGGTGTTCGACCAAAGAGCAAGCGGAAATAACCAGGCGGTGGTTCAGGAGGTCTTTCGTATGTTGGAAATGGTGAAAACCCTTTTGCGGCAAGCTGGGTGGAGTATAATTCAATCTTGCCAGTATTTGTGTAAGGAAATTCTAAGTTCAATCCATCATCTACATAGATTGGTTGTTCTTCGCCAATTATAATGCCATCGGTTTTAAGTTGTTCATAGGACAATCCGGCAGATTCAATGCGATATCGCAAATATTCTTCGATGTGTTTCCAAGGATAAAATTTTTCCAAGCCAAGTTTTATTGCCAACTCTCTAGCAATCCACCAGCCATCGCGTTGGTCGTGAGGAGGAGCAACTACTGGTTGGCGTATTCCAACAAATGGTACACGAAAAGAGCTGATATTGAGCTCGTCGTATCTTTCAAGATAAACGGTCTCGGGAAGAACAACGTCTGCCCACATTGCAATTTCGCTTGGTATGACATCAATTACCAGCAAAAAGTCCAGTTTGTTTATAGCTTCGATTGTTTCTTTTTGATTTGGCAGTGTTTGGATAAGATTGGTGCCATAAACAATCCAAGCCTTTATTGGATAAGGCTCGCCAGTGATGGTAGCGGAACGAATACCTTGGGTAAGACCTTCTTCTTCACCGGCAAAAGGATATTTGCTATTAGGATTGTATACGACTTCGTAGTCCATCTCTGGATAGGGTGGGTAGGGATACTTAGGAATCTCCATTTTGACGGGTTTAAAAAATGCTCCCTTGCGATTCCAATTGCCTAAAAGTGCATTAATTATAGTAATTGCTCTTATTCTTTGCACATCGTTGCCGTACCAATTGACATGTCGACCAGGATGCACAAATGATGCGGGCTTGTACCTTGCAAGCTCTCGAATAGTCTCTCGAATTAAATTAGGTTCAATTCCAGTCTCGACAAAAGCCCACTCGGGAGTAAATGGCTCTATGTATTCTTTCAATTGTTCAAAGCCAAATGTGTACTTGTCGACGAAATCTCTGTCGTAAAGTTTTTCTTGAATAAGAACATTAATCCAAGCCAAAAGTAATGCTGTATCTGTTCCCGGTTTTATTGGTAGATAATACTTTGCTTTACTTGCAGCAATAGAAAATCGAGGGTCTACTACTATAATCGTTGCTCCTTTTTCAATTGCTTCGGCAAATTCTTGAACTTGGCTGTTGTGCATGTTCTCGCCAATGTGAGAGCCAATCAGAGCGAAACATTTAGAGTTTTTTATATCCGTGCGCTCTGGTGAACCTATAATTTCGCCATAAGTTAGTTCAAAAGCAACCTCTCTTGGCCCACGACACTGCGCAAAAGATGGGGCAGAGAAATTTTTAATTCCAAACGCTCTTAAAGTATGTTTTAGAAAAGCACCACCAGGACCGTGACTGAATACGGCAATCGCTTGGGGACCATATTTATCCTTTATTTCAACAAGTTTTTGGGAGGTGTAGTTTAATGCTTCATCCCAAGTTGTGACTTTCCACTCCTCACCTCCACGGTTGGAGATACGAACCAAAGGAGCCTGAAGTCTGTCGGGGTCGTAGTGTTGCCCAACACCACCGTTGCCTCGGGGGCAGAGGCGTCCTCGGCTTAGCGGGTCTATAGGATTTCCCTCTAATTTCCAAAGCTTACCATCTTTTACGTAACCAATTAGGCCACATTTCCAAAAACAGATAGAACAATAAGATGGAATTTTCACTACACCTTTGTTCTTTTCATTTGCAGACAGAGTGGATTGAATCATCTTTGTTCCACCTACGAGCAAACCTGCGCCGGCAAAAGTTGTTCCGCTAATTTGTAAAAATTTCCTTCTTGTTAGTCGTTCCATATTTCGCTCACATTTTTTTTATGAATTCCTTTATATCAGAACAGTTAGTAAAGTTTGTATAAACATAACAGGTCTTGCAATCCATTTTAGCACAAACATTTGTTTTGTGTTCAATCGACCAGCAAGGAACTCCTATACTTTTATATGCAGGGCATGCGATTCTTTCTTTTTCCGGACAATTGATTATCTTCCAACAAGGGACCATAGATAACATTGTTTTAATCGAGGCGATTGTAAACTGCTTTTTTCTTATCGCCTCCAAGATACATTGAATTCTTTCGATGTCGGCTTTTGAGTACAATCTATTCTTTTGGTTAACCCCTCGATTTGTTAAGATTAAACCCTCGCGTTCGTACATTCTCAATGTATGTACGCTTACACCCAGAAGCCTCGAAACAACTCCTATTGGATAAATTGGTTCATTTTCCATATTTCAACTTTCACTCTCAAATCAATTCACATTCAAAATTAGCAAATGTATTTAGATGATTAAGTGAAAAGTAATCTAAGATTGATGATTTTTGTTTTGCTCAACAAAAAATATATTTTAGATAGAGCTTAATTGCTTGATATTTCTTACTTTAATCAAACAAGACAATAGCAACATCAAGAATACAAAAGTTATATTATAATTCTACTACGTAATGTTTATTAGAGGTGACATTGAATATTGGTTCAAGTGTTTTAATGAAATAATTTGTACCAAACAAAAAAAGCATAGTCGCCAACGCAAAAGTTCTTTCTTGTAATGAACCATTCGGGTAGAGAAAAGTGTTTAATTTGATTAAATCTTTATTGTCGTGAAGAATTTTTCTTCTCTCAGTCGAATATATTTTGTTGATATATGCATCAATTGATTTTTTGCTTTTTTTGATATGCTTTTCGCCAACAAAATTTAACGATTTGTCCAAACGAGCACCTATTTCCCTAAGTGATTCAAAATCGAAAGCAATGTTTTTTTCGATGTTTTCGACCTGGCTTTGTAGAGATAAATTTCGAAAGCGATGGTATAATTCTTCCTCAAAGTTACTTTTGTCCTTTAGAAAGTAAGACAATGTTTTAGTGTTGACCAAATCAGAATATTCTGCTGGGATTACAGTGATGGAATGTCGGGGCACAATACCCGGCATAATAACATCATACCATTTGTACAACTCTTTAAGTTGGGCGAAGAAAACGATTTCGCTTGGGCTTTGAATAGAGACAATAGTCGGAAGGATAAAATCTTGGCAAATTGGTCTTAGAAGGACATTTGGACTGAACTTATCGGTATTTTTTTCGAAAAATTCTACAATTTCTTTTTCAGTGATTTCAATCCCATCCAAATTAAATGTTTTTTTAAAGAGATTCAATTCAAGCCTGACCCTTTTGTCCTTGGTGTGGTAAAATATATTCAAGAATGAGTTTTTTGATTTTACTCCGATACCCTTCGATTCTAAAAGTTTGTTAGCCTTTTCAATAATCTTTGAACTTGCTCCAAAAGTTTCGATTTCTTTAATTAATATCTTTGCAAATGAATTGTGAGCTCGACATTCCGATGAGATGATGAATAGTAATCCATAATCCTTTAGTAAGTAATTCAGGATTTCTACAAAAGTTTTTGTCAATGAAGTTTCATTCTTATATAAATTTATCAAAAAGGTTGATGTTTCTAAGCTCGTCTCGATGTATTCATTGGAGTGAATATGTATTTCAAGGAAATTTATTAGATTCTCGGGGATACGAAAATTTGAAATTGAACTCCTCCAATTAGTAATTACTTCGGTATTTATTGGAATATTAACAATGTCATAATTCTTGGTAAGCAAAGTGATTTGGAACGACTTTAAGCAGTTATGCTCATTGTCCTCAATCCAAATTATTGGAACGAAGTTGAAGTATGGAAATCTAATGGAAAGTTTCCTTGCTATGAAAATTGAAGTCAATGTTTTATATAATACTGAAAGAGGACCACCAAGAAAAAAAGGATTTATTGAAGCTACAACAACTAAAGTGTTATCTTTCGACATTAGCTCAAGATTTGCCTTTTGATTTTTAGATAATTCGATATTTGTGCTGATTTCCTTTACTAACTTCATCATTTCATCTCTGTTCTTATAAGATTTTAATTTTTGCTCAATAATCTTTTCTGTTTGAAGTAGTTCATCGAAGTAAAGAAATCGTTCACGAATGAACCCTTTTTTACTCAAGAATTCGCAAAAAAAACGCGACAAACCAGGGAGGAGTTCAAAATCAATTTCTCTTATCATTGTCTAAAAAAATTGAAAATTTTGTTAAACCAACTAAGGAATTAAAATTAAATAATTTTTTTTGCTTTTCGTTTAGAATTTTTGAATTTCACCAATGCATATGGAAACGGTAATATTCGACTTCATGAAAAGCACACCTTCGCTTACAAAATCTTTACTCGAAAGCTTTATCGAAGGTATCAGTGAATGCAACTATCCTGTTCATAGAATAAATCTCTCCTCTACTAATGTTCTCGATTGCAAGGCTTGCACAGAAGATATTTGGTTCGACCCCAATAGTGGGTGTAAGTGTGATGATGAGCTCGCAAATCTTTATCCTATTTTGAAAAAATGTGAGTTACTTGTTTTTGCTATTGACCTTGAATACAAAAATTTATTAAAAGAACTTTCAAAAGTGATAGACCGCTTGGAACCTTTATTTAATATAAGTTTTAATGGTGATACTCGCTTTGACAGAAAAAAAGTTTTGGCATTAATTTTTTTCAGGTCCAACGGTTCACTATCCATACAAGTTTCCAATCTTTTAGATGAGTTTGCTTCCTTTTATAATTATGAATATCTCGGACATATCTATCGAGGTCAAACACATCTCGTGGATTTGTTGCCAGAAAGTATATTTAAGAGCCTCGGATTTGATTTGGACTATCACAAATTGGCTATCGAATTGGTAAAGAACAACACATTAAATGAAGATTTGATAAATAGAATACAACGAAACCTTACTCCCGAAGATTCTGTTCTTAGGGAAATATTTTCGGCATATCGATTAATCTAATTGCTCTTAGATTTTGGCAGTGTCCCAAATACAATATCCCACAGAGGCGAACTAACCCCAAAACGTGAATTTTCATCCGAGTAATGATGTCTCATATGGTGTGATTTTATTTTAAGAAATAGCTTATTTTTTATCGGGAAATGGTGAACGGCATAATGCGTAATATCGTAAACTAAATAACCTAAAACGAAGCCCGAGAAAAATGGAAGATGAAGATTATTAGGAATGAGCCACTTGAATAAGAAATAGAACATAAATGCTAAGGGTATACTTACCGATGGAGGCATAACCAATCTCAGTGGGTCTCTTGGGTAGCTATGATGCACACCGTGAAATATGAAATGTATTCTTTTCCCAAATTCGCTTTTCGGGTGATAATGAAAAACAAAGCGATGTAAGATATATTCAACTAATGTCCAAAAAAATATGCCAAAAGCAAAAAGAATAGCTACATTCAAAACATTAAAATTGTGGTACACTATTGAGAAATATATACTTGTAGCGATGACTGGAATATAAATCAATAATGGCACGTACCAACTCACTCTTGAGAAGAACTCCATTATGTTATTTCGAAAAAGCCGTGGAGTTAATTCTTCATTTGATATAATTGAAGGCATAAGATTACTCCATAGTTACAATTACTTTAGACGAGTAATCATTGATAAAATTTAGACCTTTAGTATAATCAGAAGGAAATTTCAGAAAGAGAAACTGCATATTTTAGTATTTTTAAATATTGAGTTCTTGGTATCTCGATAGCTCCTAAGCGCCGGGTGTGGTCATTTATAAATTGCGAGTCCAATAGCACAAAGCCCTTTTTCTTTAGATGTTCCACTAAATGATAAAAGGCAACCTTTGAGGCGTTACTTACTAATGAAAACATGGACTCTCCAAAGAAAGCAGCTCCAATGACCACACCATACAATCCCCCAACAAGTTTGCCTTCCTGATAGGATTCAACTGAATGAGCATAGCCGAGTTTATGAAGGTTAATGTATGAATTAATTATTACATCATTAATCCAAGAATCTGGTCGATTGGAACATTCAATGATAACTCGTTCAAAACAAGTGTCGAATCGGACATCGAAGAAACCTTTTTTTAAGATTTTTTTTGTTGAATGTGATGGTTTTATTTTGTCAATTGGGAATATTGCTCTTGGATTTGGGGAGAACCATTCAATTTCGTCGGTATCTGGGTCTGCCATTGGGAAAAAGCCATTCATGTAAGCATCGATTAATAATTGCGGCGGTATAATTCTTGTCTCTTGTCTATTCATAAATTACTAATTTGTTTTAAATAACAATGATGAGTCGCCGTAACTGAGAAATCGATACTTATAGTTTAGTGCAGATTGATAAATATTTTTCCAGTCCTCTCCAACAAATGCGTAAACAAGCAATAATAACGTGCTTTTTGGTTGATGAAAATTGGTGACCAAAGCATCGAAATAGTTGATTTTGTAGTCTGGGGTAATGTATAAACTCGTGCTTCCAGCAAGAATATTAATATTTAGTTTTTCCATTCTTTCGAGTAGCAATTCCAAAGCCTCTGAGATAGATAGTTTTTTGGGTAAGTATTTCCAGATGTACTGTGGTATTTCTACGGTCTGGCTATTTTTTGAATTGTTTTGATGATAGAGAAATTGAGCATACCAAAAAATTGATTCCAAGGTGCGTACACTTGTTGTTCCAATAGCTACGAGCAGATTCTCACTGCTACGATTCTTTAAGAAATCATAAATCTTGGTCAAATCCAGATACGATACAGAGAAATTTTCTTTATGCATAATATGTTCGTAGATATTTGACGTTTGAATAGGTTTAAATGTACCAAGGCCGATATGCAAGGTGACTTCGGCGAATGAAATAGATTTTTCTTTCAATTTGTTTTGAACTTCTGTAGTAAAATGAAGGCCAGCAGTGTGAGAAGCAACAGAACCCAATTTGTTTCCGTAAATGGTTTGGTAGCGTTCTTTGTCGATATTTTCGTCTTTGCGCGGGATGTATGGTGGTAGAGGGATATGACCAACTTGACTCAGAATGTCGGAAAAGGAAATATCCTGCGAGTACCAATTAAATTCAACAGTGTAGTGCTGGGAATTTTTATCAATGACTTTGGCATATAAATTAACATCTTTTGTTAAAGGACAAATTAATTGTAGGGCTGTTCCTACCTTGAGGTTTCTGCCTCGAAGTAGTGCTTGCCAGATGCATTTTTGGGTCGCTCGAAGTGTTGTTTCTGGGTCGTTGCTTGGAAATACAGGTTCAAGAAGTAAGACTTCGACCCTTCCTCCGCTCTGCTTTTGAAGAAAAAATCTTGCTGGAATTACCTTCGAAACATTTCTCAACAAGAGACTTCCTTCCGGTATAAACTCTGGCAATTCTTTGAATTTAGTGTGTTTAATAATTCTATTTCTATCGTAAACGAGTAAGTTGCTCTCGTCTCTTTTTGAAAGAGGGTACACTGCAATTAATTCTTTTGGAAGTATATAGTCGAAATCAGAGAGCTGAAAATTATTTAAAAACTCGAGATTACTCATAATATACTTAAACGAAAAAGTGAACAAAAAAATGGATTAATTTTGTATTTAAGTAATTTTAAAAATTAATTTAATGACAAAAGATTTAATTTCCCTTGTAATTCCAGTTTATAATGAAGAAGATAGAATAGTATCAACGCTTGAGAAAGTATGGAACTATTTTACTCGGAATAACTATTTTTTTGAAATTCTTGTGGTCGATGACGGTTCGACCGACAACACACTTGAAAAACTCCAAATATTCAGCAACCAAATTCAACTGGTAAGTTACAAACCAAATCGTGGCAAGGGTGCAGCTGTTAGAGCTGGGATGTTGTCTTCCAAAGGCAGGTATAGATTTTTTTCAGATGCCGACCTATCTACACCTATTTACGAAATCGAGAAATTGTTGGAAAGATTGTTGGCTGGTGCTGATATATGTATCGGAAGTAGGGCAATAGACCCCAGTTTAATAAAAAAACATCAGCCATTTTATAGAGAATTTATGGGGAAAACATTTAATAAATTTGTGCAGATGTTGGTATTGAAAGGCATAGAAGATACTCAATGTGGTTTCAAAGGATTTACTAATACTGCTGCAGATTTAGTCTTCACGCACTCAAAAATCAATGGATTTAGCTTCGATGTAGAGATATTATACCTTGCCCAAAAAGCTGGTCTGAAAATTGCCCAGGTCCCAGTTGAATGGTATAACGATAGTAGAACAAAGGTTAATCCTCTAAAAGATTCATTTAATATGTTTCTGGAGCTTTTAAAAATTAGAAATTTACACTCAAACACAAATTTCAAGGCAAGTGAAGATTGAACTAAATTCTTTGAAACTGAATGTTAACGATGTCTGGCAGCGTAATTTAATTTTTCTTGCCGTATCACAATTCATTGCAATGATGGGAATGAATGCTTGTGTACCATTTCTTCCTCTTTATGTGCGGGAATTGGGGGTGGTGGGAGAGTCTGCCCAAAGGTTCTGGAGTGGTTTAGTCTTTTCTGGTCCATACATTCTTTCCATTGTTTTTGTTCCGATTTGGGGAAGTCTGGGAGATAGATATGGAAGAAAACTAATGATTATTCGAGCAATTTTAGGTTTGGCTATTGCTATGTTTTTAATGGGATTTGCGAGAAATGTATTTGAATTGTTTTTACTGAGAGTTTTTCAAGGAGCTACAAGTGGATTTATTGCTGCAAATCTTGGTTTCACAGTTTCGAATACCCCAGCGGATAGAAAAGGCTATGCAGTTGGATTTTTGCAGAGCTCTCAATCTGCAGGGGCAATTGCTGGTCCGATTCTTGGGGGATTTGTATCGGACTTACTGGGATTTCGCGAAGTATTTTTTGCCGTTGCTTTTTTGTGTTTACTTAGCGCTCTTTTGATTGTAGGTTTTGTAAAAGAGATAAATAAAACGAATCTGGAAAATAGCGAAAGCACGCTTCAAGTGTTGAAAATGGTGATTAGAGAGCCCAAATACAGGTATCCAATGATAATGATTACATTAGGGCAAATAGGGATTTTTTTAACTTTCCCAATCTTGCCATACTTTTTAGAGCAATTAGGAGCACCTCCTAAAATTTTGAGTTCAATTACAGGTCTTGTAATTGGTTTAAGTAGTATTTTTAACATTATCTTTGCTCCGATTTGGGGACGTTGGTCCGATAAACACTCAGTTGTAAAACTTTTAAAAAGGTCTTCTCTGATTTTGACGGTGGCATTTTTTCTTCATAGTTTCGCCTTTTCTTATTACTTGATTTTAGTTCTTAGGGCATTAGTTGGGTTGAGTATCGCTGGTTTAGTTCCAATTCTTTACTCACATCTAGGTAAAATTGGTGATAGGGAAAAAATCGGAGTTATCATGGGTTTTGCCTCGTCGGCAACATTGTTTGGTTCTCTAGTTGCATTCCTTGGTAGTGCACTAATTTCCCCTCTAATGAATTTAAATTGGTTGTTTGTGCTATCTGCTGGTATCTTGTCTATTACATTCCTTCTAACCAAGAAGATTGAGCAAGGTTCTGCGAGATGACTTTGGAGATAGCATTGACAAGTCTGATTACCTTTGGATAGTGCATCCTTTTAGGTCCAAGCAACCCAATATATCCAACTGAATTTGTAATCCAATAGGGAGAAGCTACAAGCGAGTAATTGCAGAATAATTCATTATGAATCTCGCTTCCAATTAAAACTTTTACATTCAAATTCTTATCTTCTTCGAAAAGTGGTAGAATATTTAGTATCAATTCACTGTTCTCAAGCAAGGATATAATTTTTTTGATATGTTCAGGCTCTTGAAATTCTGGGTATTGGAGCAAGTATTTTATACCAGATATCATTGTCCTTTCTTGTTCCATAAGAGTGTTGTAGATTTTATCAAAGAAGTTGATAAAAATATGAAATATTGGCAATTCCTTGCTCTCGAATGTTTCAATGAGATTCGTGAAATTTTCGTTAATGAATTTCAAAGATTTACCTGCTATTTTTTCATTTAATATACCAACGACACTCTCTATTTGTTCTTTATTAATCTCGATGTCGGTTTCGATAGTTAATGTTTCCACAAAGTTTGAGTTAAGTGCCAAAACAAAAAGCAAACGCTTGGTTGAAAGTTGCACAATATCAATTTTTTCGACTGTTATATCTTGAATTGATGGTATAATGATAATGCTTAGATATTTAGAGAGATGTCCTAAAATTTTCGAGGCAGTTTTTAATGTATCTTCGATGCTTGTAACTTCGGTTTTCTGTAGTTCTTCCTGTATTTTTTTAAATTCACGAGCACTTGGCTTTACTTGTGGCAACAAAGCATTAATGTACACCCGATAGCCCTTGTCTGTTGGAATTCTTCCAGAGGAAATATGGGTCTGCTCCAATAATTCCATTTCCTCGAGTTCAAACATAACGTTTCTGATTGTTGCTGGGCTTAAATTTAGTTTTTTCTCTAAATATTTTGCAACAAGGCGAGAACCAATTGGTTGAGCTGTGAGGATATGCAGGTGGACTATAGCTTTCAAGACCAACTGCTCCCTTTCGCTCAGTTCTATTGATGAACTCTTAGTTTTTATTTTTACAATATTTGTTTTCATTGATATTATGTAATAAATTTACTCTTTAAAATAGACAAAAAATAGATAAACTTATTTTTTTAAAAAGTAGATATTATGAAAAAAGTTGCAATTCTATTAGCTGGAGGGAGTGGCGAGAGATTTTGGCCATTGAGTAGAACAAAAAAGCCAAAACAACTTCTTCCGTTAAATACTGATAAGCCCCTGATTGAGGAATCTATCGAACGAATTCTCACTATGATTCTGCCACAAGATACATATGTATTTACGAATCAGGCAATTTTGGAGTCGCTACGAGACATCTTGAAGCTTCTTCCAAAGGAGAACATTATTCCGGAACCCTTCAAACGCAACACTGCTCCTGCTCTTGCATATGCTGCTAGCTGGATTTTGGCAAAGTATGGCAAAGAATTCAAAGAAAATGAAATTTTAGTTGGGGTTTTTACCTCCGACCATAGGATTGAACCGATTGATGGATTTCGCAAAACAGTTGAAATTGCCTTCGATTACGTTTCAAAACAACCCAAAATAGCAACAATTGGGATTTTTCCAACCCGAGCAGATACTGCTTTTGGGTACATAGAAGTTGAAAGTGATGAATTTACAACCGATGGGAACATTTTCAATGTGCGTTGCTTCCGAGAAAAACCGAATTACGAAACTGCAAAACAATATTTAAGCTCGGGGAATTTCTACTGGAACAGTGGGATGTTTTTCTGGCGCTTGGATACTTTTTTGAATGAGGCAAAAAAGCATATGGCTGAAATTTATCCTAAAATTTTTACTTTCAGGGATTTATTCCTTAGTTCATCTTCAATAGACAACATATGGGATGAAATTGAAAGCAATTATAAAAATTTCCCCGACATATCAATTGACTATGCTCTAATGGAAAAAACTGAAAATATAGTTCTTATTCGTTCGCATTTCCAATGGGACGACATTGGTTCGTGGGATGCTTTGGATAGAACCAAGCCACATGATGAGAATAATAATGTTGCTATAGGAAACAATATTTTGATTGATACATTCAATTCTATTGTAGTAAATGATTTTTCCGAAAAACCTTTCAAAGTTTGCATCGTTGGCTTGAACGATATTGTTGTTGTTGTTAGCAACGATGCTCTTCTGGTATGCCACAAAAGTCAGGTTCAGAAAGTTAAAAAATGTGTTGAAGAGATGAAGAAAAACCCCGATGATTACATATTTATCTAAAGAGTATGGATTATGAAAATACTTTTGAAAGAAATTTCATCCCTTGTAACGTTAGTTGGTAATAACTCCACTCCTCGAAGAGGGAAATTGATGAATGAAATCGGCGAGATAAAGGATGGCGCTTTGTTTTTCGACGACAAAATACTCTGGGTTGGTACGACAGTAGAAGCCGACATTAAACTCCAAAATGGCGAGTTGGTTCCAGAGCAAATTGTTTCGTTAAAGGGCAGGACTGTTTTTCCCGGCTTTGTCGATTCACATACCCACTTGGTTTTTGCTGGAGATAGGTCTGGTGAATTTGCTAAAAGAATTTCTGGCGTTTCTTACAAACAAATTGCCAAAGAAGGTGGGGGAATAATTTCTACCGTTTCTGCCGTTCGAAAGGCTTCGGAAGAGGAACTTTTTGATAACGCAAGCAAATACTTGACGAATGCTATTCAGCATGGGACAGTTGCTATTGAAATCAAAAGCGGTTATGGGCTGGATACAGGAAATGAAATCAAGATGCTTAGAGTAATTGAGAGACTACGAGAAAACTATCCAATTTATATTGTTCCAACTTTTTTAGGAGCACACGATTTCCCTCCAGAGTATAGGTCCAATCCCGATGGCTACGTTGAATTAATTTGCAATGAAATGATACCAAGAGTTTCAGAAATGAATTTGGCAAAATATTGCGATTGTTTCGTGGATGATGGATATTATACGTTGCAACAAGCTGAAAAGATTTTCAAAACTGCTATGCAATATGGTCTCAAAGTGCGAGTTCATGCTGATGAACTTGCTGATGTTGGTGCTGGGATGCTTGCCGCAAAAGTTGGGGCAATCTCTGCCGACCATTTACTTTTTGTATCCGAAGATAGCTTGCAGGCTTTGTCCGAAACTGGAACAATTGCAACCCTTTTACCTGGAACTTCATATTTCATCAGAATGCCCTATGCACCTGCAAAGAAAATCCTTCAGTACAGCATACCAATTGCTCTTGCGAGCGATTTCAATCCTGGTTCTTGTTTCACAGAAAATATGCAAATCATACTTTCCCTTGCTGTTGTAAATTTAGGGCTAACCTGTGAACAAGCAATTGTAGCCTCGACAATAAATGGTGCCCATGCTTTGGAAATAGCAGACAAAATTGGTTCTATTGAAGTTGGCAAGGATGCTACCTTTGTCATTTTGGATTGTTCATCGTACATTGAGATTTTTTATCACTTTGGTGTCAACCATGTACAATCTGTCTGGGTCGAGGGAAAAAAAATTGCTTAAATGCATAAAAATTTTTTGTAATTTCGTATTTTTAAATTTTTAATTCATAACTTACTTTTTTTGTGCTTTTTAATTATAATAAGATAAATTTCAAGACATTCTGTAGAACAAAAGTACCCTCATTAATTTTCTTTGATTTGAAATCGTTCCAAGGCTGGGTGTTCCCAGCCTTTTTTGTTCATTTTTCGACCAGTATGGAAAGAGAAAAGGAGGCGATGGCCTCCATTTTTGTTATTAACATCATTATTTTGGAGGTATTATGAACAAAAACACAATAATTCTCAAAAGCTTGATTTACCAATCGGCACTTGAGTTTCTCTGGCAGGAAGGTTTCGTCGGAATTCCTTATCCGGGGATTACGAATGCTACGGGTTCGTGCGAAGCGGTGAGCAATGTATTCACCCTACACGAAAGAGAATTCCTGACTCTGTCGCAAACTGTCCAATTACATTTGGAAAAGGATATCATTAAGAATGGATTGCCGAGAATGTTTTCAACTAATCGCTCATTTCGTAGGGATAATTCTTTGTGGAAAAGTGACGGTAGGCACTTAAATGATTTTGAACTACTCGAAACAGAAGCATTAGATACAGATTTGAATTGGCTTTTAAAACATTGTATGGACCTGTTGAACTACATTTTTATCAATGTTTTGAATGTTTCATCAAGATATGGCTTGCTAACACCAGAACAACACCACAATTTGTATGAATACTATGAAAAAGGTTTTGAAATTATTACCTATACAGAAGCTATCGAGGTTTTGCAAAAATATTGTAGTCTTGACATAAATTGGGGGGATGATTTGAAATCGGAACACGAACAACAGCTTGTTGAGTATTACGATAAAAACTTAATGATAACTCATTATCCAGAAGCAATTAAGTTCTTCAATATGAAATTGACTAGGGATTGTCCTCCGGAAAGGCAAACATGTGACTGCGTTGACATTATCTTAAAACATTCTGGTGAAAGTATTGGCGGTTCAGAAAGGGAATATGACTATGAAATCCTTCGCAATAGATTATACAATGGAACTATGATTAAACAGCTCAGGCATTTGAAAACTGAACACGATAATAAACCCGAGGAAATTGACCAAGTATTCGAAGAGTATCTTGATTTGTTCAAAAATAATCCTCAAAAACGCTCTGGAATGGGATTGGGTTTTGGTAGAGTTGCTCAATTTATCCTTGGGTCCGAGGAAATAATACCGTTTTAATCAAAAAAAAAGAGTGAACTTTAAAACCTAAAGTTCACTCTTTTCTTTAAAATATTTAAATTGGTTAATTCCAAGAGGAAAATGTGAACAATAATAGATTTTACCTAGCGGAGACTCTTGGTGCTAAACACGCAACAATAACAGTTTCGGGAGCAAGTTCGAATTCTATGCCTTCGCTTTGTATGTCGGAAATATGTATTGCTTTTCCAATTTTTAAGTTACTTATGTCCACTTCGAAGTGTGATGGAATTTTATCGGGTAGGCATTTAACTTTTACTTTAGAAAGGTTCTGTTGAAGTGTTCCTCCTTCTTTGACACCAATTGATTGCCCCTTTAATACAATTGGCACTTCTACAGTTAGTTTAGTGCCCTCGTGTATACCAAATAAATCGAAATGGGCAATTGTGTCCTTGATTGGGTCAATTTGTAAATCTTTTAAAATGCAGGTGTATTCTTTGCTCTCTGGTTCAATCTGCAATTTTATAATTTTCGTTTCGGAAGTATGCACGATTGGTCTCAACGATTTTGGTTCTGCAATAATTGGAACTGGCTCTACATCTTTAGAGTAAAAAATCCCAGGTATTAGACCTTTGCTTCGCAATTTCTTTGCGGTGTTTTTGCCAATTTCTCTTTTTCGAACTTTTAGTGTTATTTCACTCATTTTGATTACTCCTCATTTATTTTTACTACCTTTCTATTTCAAATAAAGAGCTTATTGAACGATTGTCGTGGGTTCTTATTATAGCCTCGGCGAAAAGTTCTGCGACAGAAACTATTTCAATCTTATCTGAATTGCCTTTGAATGGAATTGTGTCGGTAATAAACATTTTTTTAATGGCGTCTGTGTTATTAATTTTTTCAAGTGCATTGCCAGAGAAAACCGGGTGCACACAAAGACCGTAAATATCCAAAGCTCCGCGTTTTTTCAAAGCTTCTGCACACTGAATAAAAGTTGTCCCAGTATCTATCAAATCGTCTACCATTATGATGTTTTTCCCTTCTGGTTCGCCAATGATGTTGACCACTTCGGCGACATTGTGTTCTGGCCTTCTTTTGTCTATGATGATGAGTTCTGCATCTAATCTTTTAGCGTAAGCTCTGGCTGTCTTAGCCGCACCTATATCAGGCGCTGCAACAGCAAAGTTGCTTAAGTCCAACTGGTAAAGTCTTCTGATTAGCACTGGCGAGGCATAGAGATGGTCGAAGGGTATATCGAAAAATCCTTGAATTTGTGAACTGTGCAAATCAATTGTAATTACCCTATCGGCACCTGCTCGTGTGATTAAATTTGCTATAAGTTTTGCGCTAATGGAAACTCGAGGTTGGTCTTTCCTATCCTGTCTTGCATAAGCAAAATAAGGTATAACTGCAGTTACTCTACGAGCAGAGGCTCTTTTGGCTGCATCGATAAGAAGCAAAAGTTCAAGAAGGTTTTCGGCTGGCGCTTGAGTTGATTGAATTATAAACAAGTCGACTCCTCGAATGTTCTCCTCGTATTTGACCCAAATTTCACCGTCACTGAAATTTTTAATGTTTACATCTGTTAGCTCAACTCCTATGTAATCTGCAATTCGTTGAGCTAAACCAATATTCGACCTACCACTTGCTATTTTAAAGTCCAACATTATATACTAACAAAAATAAAGCAGGGATGGCAGGATTCGAACCTGCGAATGTCGGCTCCAAAGGCCGATGCCTTAAACCACTTGGCTACATCCCTGTAAGAAAATACAAATTTAATAAAAAATTCAAAAAGATACAAAAGAGAGAAAAATTAAATTTTCCGATTTCAATATTTACCAACACAGTGATATGGTTGAAAAATTTTTTGAAAATTATTAAATCAAATAATTGTCGTAGCTACATTGTTGACAACAATGACATAATAGTTACAAAATTTAGAATTTATAGGTTGGAAATGGTTATTATTCCTAATTTTGTTTTTGTATGTTTTGATTTTTAGGAAAATTATGGAAAAAAGAAAATTTGCTGTAATGGATGGAAACGAAGCTGCTGCATATGTAGCTTTTCGTGTCAATGAAGTTATTGCTATTTATCCAATAACACCATCTTCGAATATGGGTGAGTGGTGCGATGAATGGGCTGCTAAAGGATACAAAAATATTTGGGGGGTTACTCCTACAGTTGTTGAAATGCAAAGCGAAGCGGGAGCAGCTGGTGCTGTTCACGGTGCCCTTCAAGCCGGAGCACTTACTACAACTTTCACTGCTTCGCAGGGACTGTTGTTGAAAATACCAAATATGTTCAAAATTGCTGGCGAGCTCACACCCACTGTATTTAATATTAGTGCCCGGACGGTTGCAACACATGCGCTGTCTATTTTTGGCGACCACAGCGATGTGATGGCTGCTCGAACAACTGGATTTGCTATGATGGCTTCGGGCTCTGTCCAAGAGGTTATGGATTTGGGCTTGATTTCTTATGCTTCCTCTTTAAAGTCTCGGATTCCGGTTATTCACTTCTTCGATGGTTTTCGGACCTCACACGAGGAAAATAAAATCGAAGTTGTCCCGGACGAAATTATGAGAGAGATGATACCCGATGAACTTGTCAAAGAGCATCGCAACAGAGCTTTAAATCCAGAACGACCCGTTATTAGAGGTACTGCTCAAAACCCTGATGTCTTCTTCCAAAATCGTGAGACAGTCAATAGATTTTATCTTGCTTGCCCAGATGTGGTTCAAGAGCAAATGAATAAATTTGCTGCTTTAACCGGTAGACAATATCATCTTTTTGATTACTATGGACATCCGGAGGCAGAGCGCGTTGTTGTCATTATGGCAAGTGGTGGTGAGACTGCTGAGGAGACTGTTAAATATCTTGTGAGCAATTACGATGAAAAGGTGGGTGTCGTTCGTGTTAGATTATTTAGGCCTTTTAGTATTAAACATTTTATAGAAGTACTTCCGTCGACTGTTAAAGCTATTGCTGTGTTAGACAGAACAAAAGAGCCTGGTGCTGTTGGCGAGCCATTGTATCAAGATGTTGTTAGTGCTATCTACGAGCATTTCCGAAATGGGTCTGTTAAATTTAAACAGTTTCCCGAAATTGTTGGTGGTCGTTATGGACTTTCTTCAAAAGAATTTACCCCGGCTATGGTAAAGGCAGTTCTCGACAACCTCAAGTTGGAGAAGCCTAAAAATCATTTTACAGTTGGAATCATCGATGATGTTACATTTACAAGTTTGGAATACGACCCAAATTTCTCCATTGAATCGGATAAAGTGGTTCGGGCGATGTTCTTTGGGCTGGGCTCCGATGGAACTGTTGGTGCGAATAAAAATTCTGTTAAAATCATCGGTGAACATACCAATCTTTATGCCCAAGGCTATTATGTTTATGATTCAAAAAAAGCTGGAACATTGACTGTATCGCATCTACGATTTGGTCCACAGCCAATAAGAGCACCTTATTTGATTTCACAAGCCAATTTTGTTGCTTGCCATCAGACCGTTTTTATTGAAAAATATCATTTATTAGATACTCTCATCAAGGGTGGAACATTTCTTATTAATGCGCCATTCGAGGGTGAAGAACTATGGAATTTCTTTCCAAAATCAGTCCAAGAGCAGATTTTAGAGAAAAACATTCGTGTCTTCTACATTGATGCCCAAAAAGTTGCTGAAAGTAGTGGAATGGGTCGTCGTATCAATACAGTGATGCAAACTTGTTTCTTTGCTATTTCTGGAATTTTGCCGAAAGATGATGCTATCCAGGCAATCAAGGATTCTATTGTTCGAACCTATGGAAAAAAAGGCGAGGAAATTGTCCGAATGAATATTCAAGCTGTTGAGAATACACTTGATAATTTGAAGGAGTTGCAAGTCCCACAAAGAATAACAGCTACCTACGATATACGACCTCCTGTGCCAGATTATGCCCCCGAATTTGTTAAGAAGGTCGAAGGTCCAATTATTGCAGGTCGTGGTGATTGGTTGCCAGTAAGCGTTTTCCCAGTTGATGGGACTTGGCCTACTGCAACCACCCAATATGAAAAAAGAAATATTGCTCTTGAGATACCCGTCTGGGATGAAAACATCTGCATCCAATGTGGTAAATGTGCTTTCGTTTGCCCTCATGCTACAATAAGAATTAAAGTCTACGAGCCCAAGTATCTCGAAAATGCTCCCATGACCTTTAAATCTACCAATGCAAGAGATAAAGAATTTGCTGGTTTGAAATATACAATACAAGTGGCCCCAGAGGATTGTACTGGTTGTGGAGTATGCGTGGAAGTTTGTCCAGCAAAGGACAAAACCAATCCCAGGCGAAAAGCACTAAATATGGAACCTCAATTACCACTTAGACAACAGGAAGCAGAAAATTGGGATTTCTTCCTACGAATACCAGATTTCGAGAGGACGAAGATAAAAGTTTCAAGTATACGACAGCAGCAGTTGCAAAGACCTTTGTTTGAGTTCTCTGGAGCTTGTGCTGGCTGTGGTGAAACACCGTACGTTAAACTACTTTCACAATTATTTGGCGATAGAGCTATTATTGCAAACGCAACTGGTTGTTCTTCGATTTATGGTGGGAATCTACCAACTACACCTTGGGCAAAGGATGAGAATGGGCGCGGTCCGGCTTGGTCTAATTCTCTCTTCGAAGATAATGCTGAATTCGGCTTTGGTTTTAGGCTTGCTATTGATAAACAAAAAGAGATTGCAATTAATTTGCTAAAGTCTCTAGCACCGCAAATTGGTGAGCAACTTGTCGAAGAGCTTATTAATGCTCCCCAGAAAACAGAAGCAGATATCTATGAGCAAAGAGAAAGAGTTAGGGTTTTGCAGCAAAAGTTAAAAGATATTCAAACACCCGAAGCAAGGAAATTAGAAACAATCGCTGATTATCTTGTTAAAAAGAGCGTTTGGATTGTGGGTGGTGATGGCTGGGCGTACGATATTGGTTATGGGGGTCTCGACCATGTAATTGCAATGGGTAAGGATGTAAATCTACTCGTCCTCGATACTGAAGTCTATTCCAACACTGGTGGACAAGCCTCTAAATCGACTCCAATTGGTGCAGTTGCTAAGTTTGCGGCAAATGGTAGGCCAGCATTTAAAAAGGACCTTGGCTGGATGGCGATGAGTTACGGTAATGTTTACGTTGCTACTGTAGCTTTTGGAGCAAAAGACGAGCATACTCTGAAAGCGTTTCTCGAGGCTGAAGCCTACGAAGGACCTTCTATAATCATTGCTTATTCCCATTGCATTGCTCACGGTATAGATATGAGTGCTCCTCTCAAACAACATAAACTTGCTGTGGATACTGGTCAATGGATTTTGTATCGTTACAATCCAGAATTAAGCAAGGAAGGGAAAAACCCATTAATTCTGGACTCGAAAGAACCGTCTGTTCCCATTTCCCAATACATGACGTCAGAAATTCGTTTCCGTATGCTAGCGCAAAGTAAACCAGAGCTGGCTAAATTCCTACAAGAGCAAGCCCAATTACATGTGAAGAGGAGATATGAAATGTTCAAACATCTTTCTGAGTTAAAATTAAATTCGAATGAATAAAAAGGATAATAATTTCAGTGTTTATATTCACAGGCTCTCTTCTTCCGAGGAGAGCCAACGTGATTAAATTATCTAATTAATGAAGGAGAATTCATGGAACTAACAACAAATTACATGGGGTTGTCTTTGAAATCGCCATTAGTTGCTTCTGCATCTCCATTAACAGAGGATTTGAAGGGAATAAAGAAACTTGAAGATGCTGGAGCGGCTGCTGTGGTGCTTCCATCTATTTTCGAAGAACAGCTACGTTCTGAACAAAAAGATTTATTTTACCATACCACACAGGGGACATACTCATACTACGAATCTCTCACCTATTTTCCCGAAATGGATGAGTATCGATTTGTAACCGAGCAGTATTTAGAATTGATTAGGAAGGCAAAAGAAAGTGTTTCCATACCGATTATAGCTAGCTTAAATGGGGCAACTTCTGGAGGCTGGGTTGAATTTGCAAAGAAAATAGAGCAAGCTGGTGCTGATGCACTTGAATTGAACATTTATTTCATACCCACAGACCCCGATGAAACCAGCGAAGAGGTGGAAAGTTCTTATCTCGAAATTGTCGAGGCTGTTCGTGCCACGGTAAAAATACCCCTAGCAGTGAAGTTAAGTCCCTTCTTCTCAAATTTTGCCAATTTTGCTAAAAAAGTCGAACAAGCTGGCGCAAATGCTTTGGTATTGTTCAACAGATTCTATCAGCCAGATATCGACCTGGAAAATCTCATAGTACGTCCCTCAATACATCTAAGCACATCACACGCTAATCGTTTACCAATGCGCTGGATTGCTATTTTGAAGAACAAAGTAAATCTCGACTTTGCTGCCACCAGTGGTATCCATACCTCTGATGACGTAATCAAAATGCTACTTGTAGGTGCAAATGTAACAATGCTTTGCTCTGCTCTGCTGAAAAACGGTGTCTATTACCTTTTGCAATTAGAAAGAGAAATTGTTGAATGGATGCAAGAACATCAGTACGATAGCGTTAAACAAATGATTGGCGTAATGTCTCAAGAGAAAACACCAAATCCAAGTGAATACGAACGCGTTCAATATATTAAAGCTATCTCCTCGTACAAGATTTAATTAAGGCAATAAGTTTCAGAAATTATAACATTTTAAGGGAATTTAAAAGAGTAATTATTTCTCTTTGAGTTCCTCTTTCCTTTGCTTTTCATATTGTTGTATCTTGACCTTGTCTGGAGCAAGGACTATAGAAATTCTTTTGCCTTCGGCTTTAATTGTCTGGTCCACTTTGCTTATGTCGCTTAAAGCCTCGACAAATCTGTTTAGTAGTTCTTCTCCAATTTCTTGGTGCATCATTTCTCTACCACGGAATATTACTGTACCTTTCACCTTGTTCCCGTCAAGTAAGAATTCTCTTGCATGGCGGACTTTGAAATTAAAATCGTGGGAGTCTGTTCTCCATTTGAACCGTATTTCCTTCAATTGCTGTTGTGCTTGTTTTTTACGTTCTTGCTTCTCTTTCTTTTGTTGCTCAAAGATAAATTTGCCATAGTCAATGATTTTGGCAACAGGTGGGTCCGCTTGAGGAGCTATAAGTACAAGGTCCAGCTCTCTTTGATATGCAATCGACAAAGCTTCGTTAGTCGGATAGATTCCGAGCATCTTGCCATTTTCATCAATTAGACGAACTTTTTCGACGCGAATTTCATTATTTACTTTGAATTTAGAATCGGAGGCTTTCCCACGATATTGTGGTTTGAAAGGAGTGTTGTTCAAACTTTTCAATTATTCCCTTTTGTTTGTTCATAATACTCTTTAATAAAAGTACAAAAATAAAAATAATTATCGATTAACCAATCTAACATAAGCATTTTTTATTAAATTAAAGCTTTCAATAATTTACGCTTGGTTATGAAAAAGATAAAATTTCTTAACCTCCTTTCAATTATGTTCACACTTTTTGCTTTAATATTGTCTCTGACATTAATCTTGAACATATTTAACAAATCGTCCGAAATTAATTTTAGTACTTTTTGGTCCCCACAATT
The DNA here is from genome assembly GCA_937927515.1 of Candidatus Kapaibacterium sp. Lineage (GTDB taxonomy): Bacteria > Bacteroidota > Ignavibacteria > Kapaibacteriales > UBA2268 > Naka2016. The sequence continues at coordinate 53,114 of CALBDO010000006.1, forward strand.
TTTGATTTTTATCTTTTTGTTAGCTATTTTCTTTTCTTTTTCACAACTTGCTAAGAATTTCGACATCATAAGTAAAGATTTTGAACTTCGAAATACTCTTTTCAATGGAATATTAGAAAGCTCAAGCATTGGATTAGTTCTTGCTAGCAAGAGTGGCGGTGTTATTCTTTGCAATAAATTTGCAAAGGATTTTCTTGGTTTTTCTTGTGAAATTGGGGCAAATGTTTTCGATGTTTTCAATCTACGAGATGTCCTCGACGAAAAGAAAGTAATTTCCAATGGTGAAATCTTAACTTTAATGGATTATGAAATCGAGCTCTCCAATATGAAAAAGAAATACTTAGATTTGACAATTTTTGAGAATAAGGAAGCAGAAACATTCTTATTCCTCTTTAGTGATAGGACAGATTTTATTGAAATAAAAAACATTGCATACATACGAAAGCAGTTGTTGGAAGCAATGGATGAAGCCGTGGTATTAGTCGATAGCGAAGGGAACATTGTAGAATTCAACGAGGCATATTCTAAATTGAGTAGAATCCCAAAAGAAAAGTTAGTAACTGGTAAAATTTTTGACCTTTTTGAGCATGGTAATTTATTAAGTGAGTTTCCTGATGAATGGGAAAAAAACTACATTGAAAAATTGAAGTCTGTTTTAAAAACTGGGGAACTATCGCCTTTTGAGGGGAAAGTTCTTAAGTTTTCCGTCTCCTTTCCAGAAAAAAAACACTACCAACAGAAAATTTTCAAAGTTAATCTGAATGATAATAAATACTTGATTGGTAGTACAACTATCGAAATTACCCAACTTGAGAATTTACTAGAGGAAGTGAAAAATGTAAATGCAATTCTTGAGCAAAGAATCGAAGAAAAGGAAAAGGAATTGGGAATAAGAATACAAGAACTAGACCAGATTAATGAAGAGCTTAGAAATGAGATTGAATTAAGGAAAAGGACCGAGGAACAATTAAAACTTAGCGAATCGAAATATAGAAATTTTGTCCAGAATCTACCCGTCGGTGTGTATAGAAGCACATTAGATGGGCAGATTGTTCTGGCAAATCAAAGTTTGGCAAAGATTCTCGGGTGTAGTTCTGTGGAGGAATTACTAAGTTCCTCTGCATTTGATTTTTATGTCGATAAAAATATGCGTTTCAAAGTACTGGAGTTGCATTCTTCGGAAGCCGAAGGTCTTCTGAAGGTCGAAACAGAGATGATAACCAAAGATGGTAGAAAAATCATTGTGGAGGATTATGGGAAAGGTAGTCTCGACAATGATTCAATGAAAATATTTTTCGATGGCATCATTATAGACATTACTGAGAAGTACAAATATCAAAAAGAATTGGAAAAACGGGAGAAGCTTTTTCGACAATTATTTGAAAGACTTAATGAAATTTTAATCCAAATGAACACAGATGGAGTTATTGAATTGGTTTCTCCTTCAATTTCAAAAGTTCTTGGATATTCACCAGAAAAGTTGATAGGGAAAAATCTTTCGAGCCTTCTCGAAAAACCGGATTGGCTGGGTAAAATATTTCAGATTATCAATGAAAATGGCTCCGCAAGCGACATTGTATTGCCATTTGTAGCTCAAGATAATAGTGTTAAATTCTTAAAAGGAGATTACTTCTTGTTTATAGATGAAATATCTGGTTTAAAAATTATCGAAGTCTTGCTCCGAGATGTAACAGAAGATTTAGAGAACCAAAACTACATAAATTCAATGTTTTCGATTTTTCGTACTTTCAGTACAGAAAGAGATATTTTTGAAATTGCTGATAATATTTATAAAACATTAAAGAATTTTACATTAGTTCCAAATTATATTTTTGCATTATATGAACCCGAAACTCAAAGTTTGAAAGTCATTCGCCAAGATGATAGGTTTGGTCATCGCTTTATTCGTATCAGTCTCGACAATGAAGAGCACCCGCTTATTAAACCCATAAAGCAAAACAAGATAATGTTCTTTAAAAGTGAGGATTTGGAAGAATTTTGGTTCGACAAAAGGTTTCAACAGCCGTCATACCTTATTTCAATTCCTCTTGTTTCTAACAATAATGTTTTGGGATTAATATCAATATATACTTATGCTCAAGAACATAGATTGTCAAAGTCGAAACTTTATCTTCTCTCTTCCATAGCAGAACAAATAACGATTGGATTGGAGAGGAAATTGCTTGCAGACCAACTTGAAATTCAATTAAAATTGTTCGAATCTTTGGTTGAATCGATACCGTATCCGATTTACTACCGTGACCTTCTTAGCAAAAAGTATAGATACTGCAACTCTGAATTTGGAAAATTTGCTGGTAAGAAAAGAGAACAAATCATTGGAAAAACTGTAGAAGAAGTCTTTCCAAAGGAACTTTCTGATTTGATACTGGAAAAAGATGAAGAAATTCTAAAAGACCCTAGTAAACAACAGTTTGAGCTTAGAGTGAAAACCCCATCAGACGAGGAAAAAATATTTATTTCAATTCGCTCGCCTATACTGATTGAAGAATCTAAGGAGAAAGCTGTTGTAGGTATATTAATCGACATCACAGAACGTTTGCATTATGAATTTGAACTTAAGAAAGCGTTAGAATATAATGAATTGTTGCTAAACTTGGTTCCTTCTGCTTTATTTACTTTTGATAAAGAGAAAAGAATCACCTTCTGGAATAAGCAAGCTGAAATTTTAACAGGATTTAAATCTGAAGAAGTTGTTGGAAACAAATGTTTTATTTGCAATGAAATTAATAAAACCAATCTTTGTCCCATAATCGATAATTCATTAGGCGAAAATTACATTGAGAAAGAACAAAAGTTTACCAGAAAAGATGGACAGGAAATAATCTTGTTTAAGAAGGCAACGGTACTTTACGGTAAGGATAATAGTCTCCTGGGTGGAATTGAAGCTTTTGAGGATATAACTTTGAGAAAACAACTCCAACAGCGATTGGAATACTTAGCTGAAACCAACTCTCGATTGGCGACAATTTCCAGCTTTGCAACCAATGTGGACGACTATGAAACGCTCTGCGATGTAATTTTGCCAGTAGGACAGCAAATATCCCAATCAGCGGGCATTTGCTTTGTTGAAATAGAAAAGGATATGACCAAAGTATTCATTTCTGGCTTAGTCCACTTCAAGATTAGTTACGGAAAAGATACTTATAAAACAATGATACCCATAGAAAAAATTATTAATTCTTATTTGGGTAAAATCTTTGTTGAGCGAGATTCTTTAGTTGTAGAAAATCCTGAAGAAGACAAGATATTCGATGAATTAAATTTTTTGAAAGGAAGAAGATTTATTGGCATCCCAGTTGGAAGTGGGAAAAAATTTTACGGTATCTTAATTGCATATGGTAAAGATAATACATACTCGGAGGAAGAGATTATTTCCTCTGAAAGATTAGCCTTGATTTTTGCTACTAATTTAGATAGAATAAGATATCAACATGAGTTGGAGGATATTTTAAATAAGCAGCTACAAATTAATGAACTGCGCTCGAACTTTATTAATTTAATTTCCCACGAATATCGGACGCCTCTGCAAGCCGTTATTCTCTCTTCGGATATACTAAGAAAACATTTTGATAAACTAACTCCAGAACAAAAAGAAAAGCAATTCAAAATAATTGAGAAAGCGGTTTCCGATATGTCGCAAATGCTCGAAAATGTAACGCTTTATAACAAATTAACTCAACCTACGGAAACTGTCCAGTTGGAAAATGTTAACGCTAAATCCTTTTTCAGTAGCTTGATACAAGATTTTCAATTATATTACCAGGACAAAGCAAAATTTAATTACCAGTTTTCATCGTCTTTAAATGATATTCGGATTGACCAAAAACTAATGCAAATCATTTTTTCAAATTTACTTTCGAATGCGGTTAAGTACTCGCAACCAAATTCAAAAATCGACATCTTGGTAAAAATAAACGAAGAAGAATTGCTGGTTTCTATTAAAGATAATGGAATTGGAATAAATGAAGAGGAGATGCAAAAGATATTCGAGCCATTTTACCGAGGGAAGAATACAAAAACAATTGCCGGAACCGGCCTTGGGCTATCTATTGTTTCAAACTCTGTTAAGTTGCTGGGAGGAAAAATCAATGTAGAATCGAAAGTAGGCAAAGGAACAGTTATTGAAATTCGCATACCGTTGATTTTATAAATGATTATGGCAAGGGTATCTCTCTTGCATCGAAGTAGTCCTTCAAAGTTTTTTCAATAATGCTCTCATTCTCCGATGAGTTTTTATTATTGATTGGATTTGTTGTATTACTTACCGATTTTGTATCTTGAGAATTTATTTCGGAAAAAATTATCTCTAATTCAAAATTTTCGCCGAAGAATTCTTTTATGGCTTGTTTAATAGAGCGCTTTTTGCTATTGAGATTTTCGTATACTACTTCGTTTTTAGCAATTATAAGGATTTGTTTCGTTTTGAATTCGACATCTATCAATCGGCTGATGTAAAATGATTTCAAACCATTTAATTTATTACCATAGGTATTTAGAAAGTCTTCCCATTTAGGGTTTTCGCTTGTTATGGTTTGTGGTTTATTAGAAGAACTTAATTGCTGTTGTTTGCTGGAAGGAGTCTCGTTTGCAAACGAATTGAACTTTGCCGTTTGTTTTAACTCTTGGATTTCTTTAATTAGTTCGTTGAGTTCAATTGCATTGGGCATTTCAATAATTTGCAAAAGCAAAAGTTCGAGCCTGATTCGTGGAATGGAGGAAAATTTAATTTGTTGCTCAAAGTTTGAAATTAAATTCATAATTCGCAGTAGGTCTTTATCGTTAAATTTTTTTGCTTCTTCTAAGTACTTATTTAGGATTACACGAGGTGCATTGATTTTATCCTCCTTTTGTGTTACTTTTAGGTAGAAAATGTTTCTAAAATGCTCAAGCAAGCCAACGAGAAATTCTGAATAGTCGTAGCCATTTTTGGTGATAGCCTCGCAAATCTCGAAAGCTATGGCACTATCTTTTTTGTGAAAAGCATCCGAGACTTTGAAGTAGAAATCAGAATCTATTAAATGGAGAAGCTCACTAACCTTTTCAAAAATAATCTCTTTTCCAGCAGAGGCAACAAATTGGTCGAATATACTTTGTGCGTCTCGCATCGACCCGTCTGCTTTTTTCGCAATGGTAAATAGGCTCATTTCATCAATTTGGATTCCTTCTGCTTTGGCAATTTTGGAGATTTGTTCCTGAATTGTATTATCCTCTAATCGATGAAAATCAAATCTTTGGCATCTACTTACTATTGTTGGTATTACCTTGTGGGGTTCTGTTGTAGCAAATATAAAAATCAAATGTTTTGGTGGTTCTTCTAATATTTTCAAAAGTGCATTGAAAGCCGAAGTAGAAAGCATATGAACTTCGTCGATTATGTAAATCTTGTACTTACCGGCTATTGGTGGATACTTTGCGTTTTCTCGTAATGTTCTGATATCATCAACACTATTATTCGATGCACCATCAATTTCTATAACATCCAAAGAACGACCCTCGAGTATATTTAGGCAGGAGTCGCAATGATTGCAAGGTTCTGCATCAACAGCATTTGCACAATTAACAACTCGGGATAATATTCTTGCAGTTGTGGTTTTACCAACTCCACGTGGTCCAGTAAACAAGTATGCATGATGAATTCTGCCAAAGCGTACAGCGTTCTTAAGAGTCTGTGTTATATGCTCTTGACCTATGACTTCATCAAACCTCAAGGGGCGCCATTTCCTCGCTGTGACTATATATCCCATATTATATTGCTTTTTAAAAATTCAAATTAAAAAAATCACTCTATCTAACAAACTTGCTTGTTGCTCTTGTGAGATATTCAGTTTATTTTAAAATTTCATAATTTGCATTTTATTCGTCTCCTTTAGTTAATTAACTTAAATTAGTATGAGAAAAAAGTTATCTATTTGTTTGACACTATTTTTTTTAATTCTCAACGTGCAAATTAACTTTTCATTGGACCAGAATATTTATTTGCGTTTCAAGAAGGGGACAAAAAAGTCCGAAATCTGGAATATTATTAAATCCGAGGGATTTAAAACCTTTAACCAGCTTTTACCCGAGGAAGCATCTTTTACTGTGAAACTTCAAAAAGGAGCGAAGATTCTTGGTGTGGACAATAAAAAATTGGAAAAGATACTTCTTGCAGAAGAGCCATTGCTTCGAACTTATGAGCTTAGTATCGAAACAGGACTAAGCATTGAAAAATTCTGTAGTTATCTGTTAAAAAAATATCCACAAATTGAAATTGCAGAGCCAATCTATTTTAACGAAATTTTGGAAATCCCAAACGACCCATTGGCTCCTTCACAGACGATGCTATCGACAATCAAGGCTTTCCAAACTTGGGATAGCATTAAAGGGGACACAAATGTTGTAATTGGGATTGTCGATATCGGGGTACTTCAAGAGCACGAGGATTTATCTGCTTCAATTGCGATTAATTGGTTGGAAATCCCCGACAATGGTATAGATGACGATGGGAATGGCTTTGTAGACGATTACAGAGGATGCAATCTGGCATACGCTTTTGAAGGGAATGGTGGTAATACATTTCACCCATCTGAACACGGAACAGCTGTTGCTGGGATTGCTGGAGCAACAACCAACAACTCAAAAGGAATAGCTGGCGTGGGGTATAAATGTAGAATATTCCCCATAAAAGCTTCAAAGGTTACAAATTTATCTACAATAGATTACGGCTACAAAGGTATCTTGTATGCTGGTATACGTGGTTTCGATGTCGTAAATTGCAGCTGGGGAAAATCCAATAAACCGCCTTCACCAATAGAACAATCTATAATTGATTACGCAATTTCTCGCGGAGTGGTTGTTGTTGCTGCTGCTGGAAACGAACGAAATGCTAGTACAATGCTCTATCCAGCTGGTTATTTTGGAGTGCTCTCTGTTGGTGAAGTAAATCAAGTTGATTACGTTACCACAAACACATCTATTAATGAATCTGTGAGAATAATGGCACCTGGCGAAGGAAATTACATCACTTTAAATACGCCAAATGGGTACGAAGCATCGACACGAGGAGGAACCTCCTTTGCCGCTCCAGTTGTATCTGGCGCTGTAGCGATTGTGCGCTCGCAGTATCCAGAATTAGACCCATTGCAAACAATTGAATATGTTCGCCAGTTGACTGATGATATTTCGGATAAAAATCAGCCATTTCAATACTTAATCCCAGGAAGGATAAATTTATCCAAACTCTTGGAAATCCAACCTTTTTCAATCCCAGGTATCAAGCCCTTGAAAATAAGTTTCTCTCGTACCGATGGTACATCCGAGGACCGTTTCTTTCTTGGGGATACTGTAATTGTTAATGTCGATGCTTACAATTACCTTGGTTCAGCCAAAAATCTAAGATTTGTTTTATCAACTGCTGATATATTCGACAACTCACTTCAAGTTTTGGACGCAGAGCAAGAATTGGAGTTTTTGCCCCAAGACACAAAGCTTGCTATTGGCCCATTTTCTTTTAAAATTGTTGATAAAAATGACAACCCAACTTTTCTTCGCGTTGATATTTTGGGTGAAAATTCATACAAGGACTTCTTCTTGATAAGATTTGTACCCACTTCTTATATTACCACATTCGAAAACGATTCAATAAAGTTTTCAATTAGCGACAAAGGTACTCTTGGGTTCTACAGAAATACTTCTAACCAATTTGGTTTTGGAGTTGGTAGTAAAAAATTTGGCAACCAAATTTACAAAGCCGGGCTGATGGTTTCGGAGGATTCAAGCAAAATCGTTACAGCTTTGTATGGTCTTGCTCCAGATGGTAGTGATTTTAGAGTGCTTAAACCTTTTGCTGGAAAAGAGAAGAATGTTTCCATTATCGACGATAGTCTTGCTCAGCAAATTGATAGAATTGGTGTCCAAATTCAACAATTTGTTTACGTGCCTCCCGATGGAGAAAATTACTTTAAAATTTACTTCACTGTACGGAACACATCTGGAAAAGTTTTGAAAAATCTTTCGATAGGGTACTTTCAAGATTGGGACGTTGGAACATCTGCAAAAGAAAATTTTTCTTACCTCGAGCCAGATGCTATTCCAAGGTCAATTCTGCCAATTTCGGCTGCAGTTCAGTTTATTCAATCCTCGGACTCATCCGTTTTTGTTGGTGTCGGAGTAATCTCCGATAATTCAACATATATTCCTCAATCTGCGGTTTTAAGCTCCGATTTTACCTCTGCTTTTTCTCGAGATAAACAGATTCTTTCATTAAATTCAGGCACAAAAATACAGTTCAAAGGTGTCGATGATATTTCTATCGTAAGCGGGATGAAATTTCCAGGTGAGATTTACCCCGGTGAAACAAGAAGTTTCACAATGATGATTTCGATTACTGATAGTCGTGAAAATCTAAAACAGATTTTTTTAAGACATCTTCTGGAAAACCCTACGAATTACTCTGAAAGCTTCGACAACAAGATTCATTTGTATCCAAATCCTGCAAGTGAATTCGTCTTTGTTCAACCAATCAATTCAAATATTTATTCATCCAAGTTTCAAATTTTCGATTATCTTGGAAATTTAATTGATGAAGGCTTGTTAAATGCAAATTTTATAGACGTTTCACGATTACCCACAGGCGTTTACTACTTAAAAATCTATTCAAAGCAAAAAGTTTTTATTCAAAGGTTTGTACTAATAAGGTAGGGTAGAGATGAAGTCGTATAGAAAAGAAATATGGTTCAATATACCACGAAGAAGAGCATTCGTAAATATTACTCGGGAAGTCGAAAAATGCGTGGAGGAGAGCGGAATAAAAGAGGGGTTGTGCCTGGTTAATGCGATGCACATTACTGCAAGTGTTTTTATCAATGATGATGAAAGTGGTTTGCACCAAGATTTTGAAACTTGGCTTGAAAAACTTGCTCCAGAGAAACCTTACTCGCAATATCGTCACAATACATTCGAGGATAATGCGGACGCTCATCTTAAAAGAACGATTATGGGACGAGAAGTGGTTGTTGCAATCACCAACGGGAAATTAGATTTTGGTCCTTGGGAACAGATATTTTATGGTGAATTCGATGGAAATCGTCGTAAGCGCGTTCTTGTAAAAATCATCGGAGAATGAAATGGAGTTTACACAAATTGTTGGCATCTTTGCTGCAATCTTAACAACGTCCGCTTTTGTTCCGCAAGCTCTTAAAATCATTAAAACAAAAAGCACCAAAGATATCTCCTTGGGAATGTATATAATCTTAACAACTGGAATTCTGTTTTGGCTTATCTATGGTATACTTCTAGGCGAACCTCCAATTATTTTTGCCAACTCAATTGGTTTTACTTTGACATTCATAATATTATTGTTAAAAATTCGGTACAGAAATATCAATGGATGAAATAAGAACTGAAATATTAATCATTGGCTCTGGAGTTGCTGGTCTTATTGCAGCTTTAACTGCGGCAGAGTTGGGTCGTGAAGTGTTAATAATCACCAAGCTTCCAACACTTCTTAGCGGCAATTCCCCTTGGGCACAAGGGGGAATTGTATTTATTGGGAAGAACGATTCACCCGAGAAATTGAAAAAAGATATTTTCGAAGCTGGACATTGGCATTGCTGGCCACCAGCTGTCGAAATTCTTGTCGAGCTTGGGCCTAAGCTTGTAAAAGAATTACTAATCGAGAAATACAAAGTACCATTTGATATGACCGAGAGTGGAGAGTTGCACTTAACCGCCGAAGGTGCCCATTCGGTTCATAGAATTGTTCATTCCAAAGATAAAACTGGAGAAATAATCCACACAAAGTTAATTGAAGCTGTTTTAAAACAAAAAAATATCAAATTTCTTGTCGACCACACCGCTGTTGATATTCTAACGCTTTCTCATCACTCGACCCGTTCGATTGACATTTATGAGAAACCTACCTGTTTTGGGGCTTTTGTTCTGGATAACAAAACTGGAAAAGTTTTTCCTATTTTTGCCTATAAAACTATACTTGCAACTGGTGGTCTGGGGCAAATTTATCTTCACACTACAAATCCACCTGAAGCAACTGGCGACGGTATTGCTATGGCATATCGTGCAGGGGTACGTTTGTTGAACTTACAATTCATTCAATTCCACCCAACTGCATTCTACCACGAAAGAGAGAGATTCTTAATTAGCGAGGCGGTTCGCGGCGAAGGTGGTAGACTAATAGACAAAAACGGCTATGAGTTCATGAAAGACTTCCACGAATTGGGCTCCCTTGCTCCACGTGATATCGTTGCTCGTGGAATACATCAAACTATGCTTAGAACAAATCACCCTTGTGTTTATCTCGATATTTCACACAAAGATTCTCGATGGATTATTTCGCGATTCCCAACTATCTACAGCAATCTAATGAGATACGGTATCGATATGACAAAGGAGCCAATTCCAGTAGTCCCCGCTGCACATTATTCTTGTGGCGGGATTGGTGTAAGTTTACGAGGCCGTACATCAGTGCATCGACTTTATGCCATTGGCGAAGTTTCTTGTACGGGTGTTCACGGGGCTAATCGACTTGCGTCGACTTCTTTGCTCGAGGCAGTGGTTTGGGGTTATAACGCCGGTTTGGATGCCTCTGAACTTCACAAAAGCGACGAGTATATTCCCGAAATCTTTCCTTGGAAAGAGGAAAATGAAGAAATAGACCCAGCTCTCATTGCACAAGATTGGTTGACTATTAAAAATACGATGTGGAATTACGTAGGATTGGTTCGTACAAGAGAGCGTTTAATGAGAGCAACCACAACACTACGGCATTTACAAACGGAGATTGAACGCTTCTACCAAAAAGCTAAGATGAACAAAGAAATCTTGCAGTTGCGTAATGGCATTATAACTGCAATTGCCGTTACAAATGCAACAATCGAGGATAAAGTTAGTCGAGGGACTCATTACATTGAAAATTAGGGTACCAAATTTCTTTAAAAGGTCCTTTGATTTTGCTTACAATTTTTTACAGCAAATTGATAATCATCATATATTCCTACTTTCAGCCGCCATTACATTTAACATTATTCTTTACATAATACCTTTGATTTTGGTCAGTATTTTCGTTGCGACAAGATTTATTGACAAAAAATCTTTTACTGAACTTATTGCTAATCTTCTATTCTCCTTCCTTCCAGAAACAGAGGGCACATACTTTTTCGTTAGCAACTTGCTTTTAGAAATTGATAATATTTTTAGAGTTAGTGCCTATGCTGGTTGGATTGGGGTTTTTTTCCTATTATGGTTATCCTCGACTGTTTTCAGTTCGCTTCGTGGCAGTCTAAATGTAGTTTTCGATGCAAAAAGTACCAAAATATTCGTTTTTTATAAATTGAAGGATATTGTTTTAACAATTGTATTGAGCATATTTATTTTGCTGATTACGTATTTGTTGCCTTTAGTTGAAGTTATAAACAAATTGGTTGGCAAATTTTTGCCACTCACTATTTCGTCGATACTTTCTAAAATGACAATACAAGTCTTTTGGATAGCTCTATACTTCACTTTTTTTATGTTTGTTTATAAGTTTATTCCCAGTCGTCGTATTAGTTTTAAAATTATAATCATTGCCAGTGCAATTTGTACAGTTTTAAGCGAAATTGCTAGAATGGGATTCACATATTATTTGCAAAATTTTGCCAGTTATAGTAAGTTCTATGGTACTTATGGTTTGATAGTTTCTATTTTGATTTGGATTTATTATTTGATTTTTATAATTCTTTTCTCTGCTGAACTAACTCTTTACCTTTTTCCGAGTTTATCAAATCTTAAAAAATATGCTGGCAATTAAGTTCCAATCACTACATAATAATCTGAAAAAGTTTATCATTTCGTTGAAAGATAAGAAAAGACGGAAGGAGTCTGGGCTTTTCATTGCCGAGGGGTACAAAATTTGCTACGAATTATACCAGTCTGAATACCCAGCAGAGTTTGTGGTGATAGACTCAACGGCGAAGGATACATCTTTGGAACTTGCAAGGAAGTTTCACAATCGGGGTATTGAGGTTTATGTAGCTCGGCATTCCCAGTTTGTACAAATATGCGAGACAGAGACCCCGCAGGATATCCTTGTAGTTGCACGTCTAGAAAAAAAAGTTTTTAAACCTACTTGTCCGATAATTGTTTTAGATGGAATAAGCGACCCTGGAAATTTAGGGACAATTATCAGAACTGCAGATTGGTTTGGCATCAAGAATGTAGTGACCTCAAACGATTCCGTCGAAAAATTCAATCCAAAGGTCATTCGAGGTTCAATGGGTTCTTTCTTCCGAGTTAATGTAATTCAGAAAGAGAATCTTGTTGATTTTCTATCGAAGATAAAGGGAAGTAATAAAATTTTTGCTGCTATTCCAAATGCAGGTCAAAACCTTGACCATATCGTTTTTCCAAAAAATTCTATTTTGGTCTTCGGCAACGAAGCAAAAGGCATTTCACCAAAGGTTTTGGAACTTGCTGACGAGCATTTTAAAATCGAGGGGGCTGGTAGAACCGACTCTTTGAATCTTGCTGTCTCTGTTGGTATTGTTTTGTACAAGTTTTTCTTACAGAACAAATGAAAATTAGGTTTTTATTTTTGATTATGACTTCGTTTATCAGTTGTCATGAGTACAGTTCTTTCAAATTGGATGAGATAGAAGTTAAAAGATTGGAATTTGCAAAGCCTATGAGTATTTTTTACTCAATTAATGACACCGCTTTTTACATTGCCACCCTCGATGGGATAATTGCTAAGTGCGATACAAACTTTTCAATATTAACCCAGAAAAAATTGAACCAAACAAATTTTTCGCATATCTTTGTAGATGAGGTATTTGTTTATTTGATTACTTCAAAAGATTTGTTGAAATTAGACAAAAGTTATTTCGAGCTCAAGTCCCAAATTCCTCTTTCGAAACTAAATTTATTGGGATTTAAAATTGTTGGTTTTTATTTAAATCCAGTAACCAAAACATTTGATTTTGTGGTAATTAAAAAGGAACTTAAAATTTTTCAATTTGACCCAGTTGATTTTAAAAGAACCAAGGTACTAACATTTAAAAAATCATACAAGGCCTTGGTATGTTTTTCATATCGAAAATACTTATACTTAATTGACAACCAAACCTCATCGGTGGATATCTTCGACATTTCAAAAAGTTTCGAGTTCGTTAAAAGTTATAAATTCTCTGCACCAGAGATTTCTTCGGGTTCTTTCCTACCACCCAACAAAATTGTCTTGTTAAGTACACAGACACGAAGGGTTTTCTTTTTCTTAATGAAATAGTTTAAATTTAGTCATTAATACTTTATTTTGCTATTTTTATAATGCAAAACTATCATGAAATAAATAGTATTAGTAAAGTTCGCAATTAAAGCAAGAAGATATTTAAATACTTTTTAAATTACAAGTTCTCTGAGAAAAAGGAAAGTGTTGACTTCAGACCAGATAATAAGAAATTTTGTACTGATATTTTAAATTTTAGGAGAATTTAATAATTTTGTTATTTTGTTTAAAAATGGTAGAATAAATCGGAGAAAATTGTGAGAAAATCACAAATCGATTATATACTTAAAATCAGACTTCCGATTACGATTTTTGTAGTTCTTGTTTCGTATGTAATTGCATTTTTTGTCTCTCGACCCGAGCGCGACGGTGTAGGTTATTCTCCAAACCAACCGGTGGCTTTCTCTCATAAACTCCACGCTGGCAATATGCAAATTGATTGCAAATATTGTCATATTGGTGTGGACAAAGGTGCTTTCGCTTCTGTACCCTCAACTGATGTTTGTATGAACTGCCACACCATTGCAAGGAAAGACAAGCCAGAGATTATCAAATTAACTCAATTTTATTTAGATAACAAGCCAATTCAATGGAAGCGTGTGCATAGGCTTGGAGACTTTGCCTATTTCAATCATGCTGTTCATGTTAATAAAGGAATCGACTGTAAATATTGCCACGGAGAGGTAGAGAAAATGGAAAAAATACAACAAGTGCAAAGGTTTACAATGGGGGCCTGTTTAGATTGCCATCGCAAGCCTCATGAAAAGATGCCCGAACTTGCTGGCGTTGTCAATAAAGGTCCAGAATTTTGCGGAGCTTGTCACAGATGAAAGATATTTGCTCTTCGAAGTTTTTGGAAAAACAAGTTTCTAAATTTCAACCACTTTGTTTTAACTTTTTAATATTGTTTTTAAAATTTAATTTTCTCGAGAGCAAAGTTTGTTACCCTTGGCTTCTGTATCATTTTTACTAAGTTTTTGAGAATAACTTGGTTAGTTTATGGATAAAAAATATTGGAAGTTTTTCGATGAACTGAAAAATCCTCAGAAGACGAAAAAACTAAAACAAACTGAATTCTCTAAGGAAACAACTTCAGAATTTAATGTAGAGAATCTTTATGGGCTATCACGCAGAAAATTTATGGCACTTACCGCTGCCTCTTTAGCTTTTGCAACAACGGCTTGCAAAGACTATCGCGATAAAGGTGTGATTGTCCCCTACAACCAAAAACCCGAGAATACATTGCCCGGTAAAGCTAATTACTACGCCTCGACTTGCACTGGATGCTCCAATCATTGCGGTCTGTTGATAAAGACTCGTGAAGGTAGGCCTATCAAAGTTGATGGGAATCCAGAACATCCATCTAACAAAGGGAAGATATGTCCTATCGGTCAAGCCCGGATATTGAATTTATATCATCCTGAAAGGTACAAAAAATATTTTGCAAAAAGAAACAATGTCTGGCAAGAAATTGATTTTGCCGCCTTTTTTTCAGACTTTGTTCTTGCCCTTAATTCTGCTCAACAGCAGGGCAAAGAAATTGCAATTATTTCTAAACCCATATACTCTCCATCTTTCGCAAGGATTTTAGAAGATTTTCAAAAGAAATATCCAACTGCAAAAATTTACACATATGAATTTCTCCAGCCTTATCCCAAGGACTTGGCTTGGGAAAATTTCTATCCTGGTTCAGAGAAATTCGATTATGATTTGTCGCAAGCAAGTTTAATTGTATCTTTTGATAGCAATTTTCTCGCAACCGAAGGCAATTTTGTCCAAAATATTCGCTCGTTCGTTAGCAATAGGAATGTCAATAAACTCGATAACTTTAATAAGTTCTACGCTTTTGAATCCGATTTAACACTTACTGGTGCAAATGCTGATCACCGTATACCTATTCATCCAAATTTGCATATTCCTTTGCTTTCCTCGATTATTAATGAAATTCTAGTAAAGCACGAGGGCAAATTACTCAACAAAGATTTACCTTTGAGTCTACTGAAAGAGAAATTTTCTAAATTTAATCTCGACGCTCTTGCTAAAGATAACAATTTAAACTACAATTTACTTCAAAGACTTGTTTATGATTTAGTACAAAACCAAGGCAAATCTGCAATTATCACTGGCGATATTTTACCCTACGATGCTCATGTTCTTGGATTCCTTTTGAACGAAATTTTGAATAATTCATCAAATTTCAAGTTTAAATCAAAGGCAATAATAGCTCAATCTAAATTGGAGGATTTCCTTTCGTTAACCAATACCATAAAGAATGGAAATGTTGGTGCGGTTATTGTTCTTTCCTGCAATCCTGTTTTTCACTTTCCATTAGATATTGGATTTAAAGAATCTTTATCAAAGGTCCCCTTCGTTATAAGCCTGCTTGAAAGCGAGAATGAAACTGCGAACTACTCAACGCACATTGCTCCAATTAGTCATAATTTCGAAAGTTGGGGGGACTTTTTCGATGGTTATTCTACATACTCGCTTGCCCAGCCAGTAATCGAGCCTATATTTAGCACTTACCAAATGGAAAGCATAATTTTATATGCTGTCGAAGGTAAAATGAGCAATGATAATTATCACAAATATTTGATGAGATATTGGGAAAAGGAAATTTATCCGAAAACAAACTCTGCTGTTGCTTTCGAACAGTTTTGGTTCTCTGTGTTGCACGATGGTGTTTTAGTCTTGAATGAAAGTCAGTTAACAAAACCAAAGCCCGATTTCTCAGTTGTTCAAAAAATCAATATAAAGAGTTTTGAAAAGACATGGACACTATCTGTTCGAAAGCCCTATTTTATCCTCGACGGAGAATATCTTAACAATGGATGGCTACTCGAGATACCTCATCCAATCTCAAAAGTCACGTGGGATAACTATATAGCCATTTCGGAAAAAGATGCAAATTCCCTGAACCTCAAAACTGGTGATATTGTCCAAATTGATTATCAAAATAAATTTTTGGAGGCACCTGTATTTATCATACCTGGGGTTGCAGAGCATTCTCTTAGTATTGAAGCAGGCTTTGGAAGAGAAAATGCCGGTATCATTGGTGAAAAGGTTGGGTTCAATCCAATGGTCTTGCTTTCCAAAGGAATAGAGTACAATGGTTACACACTCGATAACGTAAAAATAACGAAGCTTCATCGTACTTACAAAATTGCTTCAACTGTAGAGCATCATTCATTAAATGATACTTTTTTAAAAGATTTGCATAAATCTCGTGGTATTATCCAAGAAGGGACAGTCGAGGGGTTTTTGAAAAATAAGTTTGAAATACACCGACACAGGGATAATATTTCAATAATTCCCGAAATTAAATACACTGGCGTTAAATGGGCTATGGCAATAGATTTGAACAAATGTATTGGCTGCGGAGCTTGCATTGCATCTTGTAATGTTGAAAATAATGTTCCAGTTGTTGGCAAAGACCAGGTTCTTCGTGGCCGAGAAATGCATTGGATACGTATAGATACATACTTTAGTGGTAGTCCAGACAATCCAGAAGTTAGTCTTCAACCAATGCTTTGTCAACATTGCGATGATGCACCTTGCGAGAATGTATGTCCAGTTGTTGCAACAAATCATAGCCCCGATGGTCTTAATCAAATGGTGTACAATCGTTGCGTAGGTACAAGATACTGCTCGAACAACTGTCCATACAAAGTACGAAGGTTCAACTTTTACGATTTCAGAAATCACTTCGCAAATGGCTTTTTCTATCGAGATACATTGAAGTTGTTAAATAATCCAGAAGTGACAGTTCGTTCTCGTGGGGTCATGGAGAAGTGTACTTTTTGTATTCAAAGAATAACAGAAGCTCGACACAATGCATTGTCCGAAGGTAGGGAATTGAAAGGAAGCGAGGTGAAAACTGCTTGTCAAGAAGCCTGTCCCGCAGAAGCTATAATTTTTGGAGATATGCACGACCCAAATTCGGAGGTATCTTTCTGGCGAAACCACAAGTTGGGTTATTACGTTTTCGAAGAATTAAATATCAAGCCAAATGTAACATACATTGCTAAATTGAGGAACAAAAAAGAGGAGGGTCTATCGTGAACCAAATTGATTATTCAGTAGAGCCCGATGTTGTCCAAGGAAGCCTTAGTCAGAGGGACATAAATGAAGCTATATCAAAGCCCTTAGAAACTAAACCAACTAAATTGTACTACTTGGCTTTGGGAATTTCATCCACATTGCTCCTTATTGGTGCAATCTCTCTTGCTCTTACTCTCTATTACGGTGTGGGTCTGTGGGGTATTAATCAGCCTGTAGGCTGGGCTTTCGACATTGTAAACTTTGTTTTCTGGGTTGGTATTGGTCATGCGGGCACATTGATTTCTGCTATTCTTTTTCTGTTTCGTCAAAGATGGAGAACTGGAATAGCTCGATTTGCCGAGGCAATGACAATTTTTGCAGTTATGACAGCTGGTCTGTTCCCTTTAATTCACACAGGTAGACCTTGGCTCGATGGTTATTTGTTTCCAGTTCCCAATCAACACCACCTATGGATTAATTTTACATCCCCTTTAATTTGGGACGTGTTTGCAGTCTCGACCTATCTAACAGTGTCTTTTGTTTTTTGGTACATTGGGCTTATTCCAGATTTAGCAACTCTGCGCGAAAGGACAAATAGCAAAGTCAAAAAGATAATTTACTCCATTCTTAGCTTAGGTTGGCGCCACTCAAACCGGCATTGGCACCATTACGAAATGATTTATTTGATTTTAGCTGGCTTTGCTACTCCTTTGGTTCTCTCCGTTCATACTATCGTTAGTTTCGACTTTGCTGTTTCGATATTACCTGGCTGGCATACAACTATCTTCCCACCATATTTTGTTGCAGGTGCAGTTTTCTCTGGATTTGCTATGGTGCAAAATGTCTTAATTGTAATTAGAAAAATATTCAACCTCCAAAACATAATTACGTTGGACACCCTTGAAAAAATGAACAAAGTTATGTTAGCTACTGGATTAATGGTTGGATATGCTTATGGAATGGAATTCTTCATTGCCTGGTACAGTGGTAATCCTCTCGAAAGCTTTGTATTTTTAAATCGAGCCTTTGGTAATTATGCTTGGGCTTATTGGATTATGGTCTCTTGCAATGTTATTTTTACACAGCTGTTCTGGTTTAAGAAAATTAGGAGGAGTATTGTCCCAATGTTCATAATTGGCGTTCTTGTTAATATTGGTATGTGGTTTGAAAGATTTGTTATCGTCGTTACAACATTATCTCGGGACTTTCTGCCTACGAGTTGGGACTATTTCGTTCCGACTATTTACGACATCGGCATTCTTTTGGGAAGCTTTGGTTTGTTCTTCACTTTAGTAATACTTTTCATTAGGACATTGCCTGTGGTTTCAATAACAGAGGTAAAATCGGTCTTGAAAACATCTCAACCAGTTCATCATTAAGAGGTAGAAATGGATGATAAAAATCTATTTGGTGTGGCTTGTTTGTTTAAAGACCCCAATAAATTATTACCGCTTGTAAAAAAAATACGAGAGCTTGGATTCAAAAATTGGGACGTGCATTCTGCCTATCCGCTCCACGGTATTCCCAAAGCAATGCGTCTAAAATGGTCTCCACTCGGTTACATTGCGTTAATTTTTGGATTATCAGGTGCCTCTTTCGGTTTATTTCTCACTTGGTGGACAATGTCTGTTGACTATCCACTCATAATTGGAGGTAAGCCTTGGTTTTCATTTCCAGCTTTTGTCCCAGTGTTGTTTGAATTGACTGTTTTACTCGCCTCGGTGGGTACTGCCATTGTGATGTTGTTCGTCATCTTTAAGTTGCCAAACAACCGTCATCCGCTGAACGACACGGAATATATGAAAAAAGTATCCTCAGAATATTATGGATTGGTGGTAGAATCGAAAGACCCCAATTTCGATTACGATAGAATAGTTTCAATTTTCAAGGAATATGAACCATCTGAAATTCTTGACATAAATTACCAAGAATTAGAATTAAAATACCAACCAAAGGTCTTCGATTGGAAGTTCATTTTGTTTTTGGTGATTATATCCGCAGCAACGAGCGCTTTTGCTTATTTCTACAATAATAAGGTTTTGTATTTGCCTCCGTTCGACTTTATGTTGAATCAATTCAAGTTGAAACCTCAGGAGTCTTCTACTCTTTTCTCAGATAATTTTGGAATGCGAATTCCGGTGGCAGGAACAGTTGCCCGGGGAGAAAAGTTCTATCCATTCAAAGGAAAACCAGAGGAAGCTGGCACAAAGCTCGTAAATACCCTTGAACCTTCGGAGGAAAATCTAAAGTTAGGTCAACAAAAATATAATACTTTTTGTAGCCCGTGTCACGGATGGCGGGGAGAAGGCGATAGCCGTTTAAATGGTCAATTTCCAAATCCACCAAGCTTGCATACAGAAAAACTTCGAAATTGGCCCGACGGTCGGATTTACCACGTAATAGTCGAAGGACAGAATATTATGCCATCCTATGCGAGGCTATTAAGCGAAAAGGAACGTTGGGCAATAGTGTTATACATTCGAGCATTACAACGCTCTTTAAATGCGAAACAGGAGGATTTGCAATGATAGAAAATACCACTGTTTTATACCAAAAAAAAGAAATACCTATTAGAATACTACACCTCGGATTTGTATTTTTGGCAATAGGGGTAATTGGTTCAATTATCGGATTTGTGGTAGAGCCAGCAAGAACATCATTTAATTTTGTTGTACTTATAGCTTGGTGTGCGAGCATTGGGACAGGTTCATTGTTTTTTATCGGAATTGAATATCTTAGTGGTGCAGTCTGGAGTGTCCCTTTTCGACGTGTTGCCGAAGTAAATTCCGCCGTGATTTTTACTCTGCCCTTACTGATTGTACCAGTTTTGCTTAATATCCATTCGGTCTTTCATTGGTCTCACGCAGAGGAAGTTTTAAAAGATGAAATTTTAAAAGGCAAATCTTCATATTTAAATCCGAGCTTTTTTGTTCTTAGGATAATTCTGATTATTGCTCTTTGGTTTTTATTCAAAAGTCTGTTTACAAAACATTCTCGTAAACAAGATTTCACCTTTGAGCAATCTTTGACAAAGAAGAACACAATTGTTTCTGCTGTTTTTATGCCCGTGTTTGCAGTTACCCTTACGATTTTTGCAATAGACTGGTTGATGAGTCTAGAGCCTCACTGGTATTCTACGATTTTTGGTGTCTATTATTTCGCTGGAACTTTTCTGGCTGCTTTGGGGCTATTTACTTTTGCATCAATCAAGTTAAACGAGAGCGGTTATTTGCTCGAGGGTTTAGGTCAAGACCATTACTACAGTATGGGGGCATTGTTGTTTGCTTTCACAAATTTCTGGGCATACATCGCTTTTAGTCAATTCATGCTAATTTGGTATGCTAATTTGCCAGAAGAAACCTTCTGGTACATCACTCGTGGCACTGGGACCTGGATGTATTTCTCTTTGGGTATCATTTTCGTTAAATTCGTGGTTCCTTATATTGCTTTGCTACCGCAACCAGCAAAAATGGACCCCAAAAGATTAAAATTTATATCTCTTTGGATTTTATTTGCACATTATTACGATTTGTTTTGGATTGTCATGCCTACATATTCCAAGGACTACTTTGTCTTTGGATGGATTGAAATCTCCAGTATCCTTCTCGGCATTGGTCTTATAATTGTTAATTTCTACTACTTCGCTAATAAAACTAATTTAATACCTATTGGGGACCCAAAACTTAAAAGAGCAATTGAATTCCATTTGTAAAATTTTACAATAGTATTTATAAAAACTCGTAAATAGTTTTTGGTGATTAAAGAAATAAGTTAGTTAAAATTAAAATAAAAATAAATTATGAGAAAACTTTTAGATTTTATTTATGATGAAATTAATTTTAAAGAAATTTTACGAAATCCTAAACGCTGGGTTGGTTATTCTTTTATTATTATTTTTTTAGCAATTTTTGTTGTAAGTCTATCTTTTCTCGACCAAATTGATAAACTTTACCGAAATGCTACTCCATACGATGAGCCGGACCCTCAGAAACTATTCAAAGATGTAGAGCTTTCCTTGGGTAAAAAAATCGAAGGAGTTAAAATTGAAGAGATAAAATCTCCTACGAATGAAATGCTTGCGCGAGCCAGGGAAATTTATACAACTACATGCGCCTCCTGTCACGGACCAAATGGGAATGGTGATGGAATTGCTGGTAAAGGTTTAAACCCGCCACCACGGGACTTTGCCTCGATTACTGGATGGAAAATTGGCAGAGGAATTGTCCAGATATATAAAACTTTGCAGGAAGGCATACCAGGTACAGCAATGGTGTCTTACGATTATCTCTCACCAAAGGAAAAAATAGCTTTGTTTTATGTAATTAATGGCTTTTCTAACGATGTTCCAGAGGTTACTGCCAAGGATATTCAAGAATTGGATGAGACTTACAAAGTGACACAAAACTTGGATGTGCCTCCCACAATACCAATTGCAAAAGCTATATCGAAAATCTCAAACGAAAACAAAAATTATTTAGATAAAATTCAGAAGATTTCGCTTGCTCTTAACGATGAATATCTCGATAAATACATTTCAGATAAAAGGTCTTTTGCAAATTTCATTCTACGTGCATCAAATTTTCAGCAAAATTATCTCGACCTGTTACTGGAAAGTTTTCCGCTTAATGGTGTGTCCCCAAAATTCATCAAAGCAAGTAAGCAAGAAAAGGAAAAATTTTTCGATAGATTGACTTCGTTGATTAAAATGGATTAACTTATGGGAATCTCCTTCATAATTTTATTGGTATTTTTTCTAAACAACTTAGTATTGAAATCCAATCAGGAACCAGAAGTTGGAATTGTCGAAAAATTAGGTAATAGACTTCCCCTCGATGTGGAATTCACAAACGATGATGGCAAGAAAGTAAAGCTTGGGGATATAATACAAAAACCAACCATTTTGATGTTTGTATATTATCATTGCCCCGGAATTTGTAGTCCTCTCCTTACTGGTGTCGCCGAAGTAGTAGACAAATCTGAACTTGTCCCCGGCAAGGATTATCAATTGGTTACTATTAGCTTCGACCATAATGAAACCTACGAGAAAGCTCGAAAGTGGAAGAAAAATCACATTGGTGGTTTAGAGAAGCGAATTGACAAAAATGCGTGGGTATTTCTTGTGGGCGATAGCCTTGCTGTGCGAAAAGTAACCGATGCCGTAGGTTTTTATTTCAAACCTGATGGCAAGGGCGATTTCATACACGGTGCTGCTTTGTATGCAATCGCGCCAAATGGTAAAATTGTTCGATATCTATTTGGTACCGAATTTAACCCCTTTGATTTTAAAATGGCTGTTTTGGAAGCTGAGCAAGGAATTCCATTGCCCACTGTAAATCGTTTGCTTAAGTTCTGTTACTCTTACGACCCATACGGTAGAACTTATGTCTTTAGTTTTACACGGGTATTTGGCTCGATTATTCTTCTAAGTCTTGCAGTTTTCTTGTCCTTTCTGTTAATTAAAAGGAAAAAGGATAAAAAGGAGGATGCAAATGAATAGTAATTTTGCAATGATGAATAATTACTTGACTTATAAATCCAAGCCTGGTATCTTATCTTGGTTGCTGAGCACCGACCACAAGAGAATCGGCTTGCTTTATCTCGTTTCTATGGTTGTGTTTTTCTGGGTTGCGGTAACATTAGGATTCTTAATGAAGTTAGAAATGCTAACGCCAGGCAAAACAATTGTTGACGCTCAAACTTATAATACATTATTTACCTTGCACGGAATGATAATGATTTTCTTGTTCATAATACCGGGAATCCCAGCTGTCTTTGGAAACTTTTTCTTGCCTATCCAAATTGGAGCCCACGATGTTGCTTTTCCCAGACTGAATTTATTATCTTGGTATTTGTATATTATTGGAGGTTTATTTGCTATCGTTTCTCTTTTTTTACAAGGTGGACCAATAGACACTGGCTGGACGTTTTATGTGCCTTATAGTATTAGAACTACAACAAACGTAATCCTCCCGTTGTTAGGTGCATTCATTCTTGGTTTCTCCTCAATTTTAACTGGAATAAACTTTATCACGACTGTACATAGATTGCGAGCTCCGGGAATGACCTTTTTCCGTATGCCCCTGTTCGTCTGGGCATTATATGCCACCGCTTGGATACAAGTAGTTGCTACACCTGTTGTCGGTATAACGATTGTGATGGTCATCGTCGAAAGAGTTTTCCACGTTGGGATTTTCGACCCGGCACTTGGCGGAGACCCTATTCTATTTCAACACTTGTTTTGGATTTATTCTCATCCGGCTGTGTATATTATGATTCTCCCAGCTATGGGAGTGGTCTCTGAAATTATTCCCACTTTTGCTCGCAGAACCATTTTTGGATATAAAGTAATTGCATTTTCCTCTTTATCTATTGCATTGATTGGCTACTTCGTATGGGCACATCATATGTTTACCTCCGGTATGAGCGATACATCTCGAATGGTTTTTTCCCTTCTTACCTTTCTGGTTGCTGTACCAAGTGGGGTCAAAGTCTTTAATTGGGTTGCCACCTTGTATAAAGGTTCTATCGAGCTTCGTGCACCTTTAATTTACGTTATGATGTTCATCTTTTTGTTCTCTATTGGTGGACTTACTGGGTTGGTACTCGGCTCGCTATCAACAGATATTCACGTTACCGACACTTACTTTGTGGTTGCACACTTCCATTATGTAATGTTTGGTGGCACTGCGATTATCCTCTTTGCTGGACTTCACTATTGGTTTCCCAAAATGTTTGGGAAAATGTATAATGAAAAAGTTGCTATTTGGGCAACTCCATTAATTTTTATCGGATTCAATATGCTTTATTTTACAATGTTTATCCTTGGCTACTTGGGTATGCCCCGTAGATATTGGAGCTACTTGCCAGAGTATCAAACATTGCATATTATTTCTACTGTGGGTTCTTGGATTTTAGTTGCTGGTCTTGTGTTAATGTTTGGAAATTTGATACACGCGCTTTTGAAGGGTAAACCAGCAGAAACCAATCCATGGGGAGGAGTGACTTTAGAATGGACTGTGCCTTCGCCACCACCTGTTGAAAATTTTGAAAAAATACCCGTTGTCGAAAATGGACCATATGACTTCTCAACCATAAATGGTGAAACCAATGGAAAAAATTGAACTACGGGAGCCTATTTCTGCGAACCAAACTAATGACCTTGCAGTAAATCAAGTCGCAGAAACTCATCACCACAAAGATGAGGTCGGTGCTAAAATTGGTATGTGGCTTTTCCTATTTACGGAATTACTTTTGTTTGGCGGCTTGTTTTTGCTCTATATGGCTTATCGTTTACAGTACACCAATGACTTCATAATTGCAGGTCAAGAATTGAACTTAGTAATGGGTACAGTTAATACAATCATACTTCTTACAAGTAGTTTGACAATGGCATTATCAATTGCGGCAATTCAAAGAGGAAAAAAGAACTTGTCCATTCTCTTTTTGATTTCAACGATTTTGTTTGCTCTTGCCTTTCTTGTCATAAAATATTTTGAATGGACGGAAAAGTTCCATCATGGAATTGCACCTAATGCACCAGAACTACTTTCAAAACCAAATGGAGAGATAATATTCTTCGGTATGTACTATTCAATGACTGGTTTGCATGCCCTACATGTTGTTATCGGACTTATTGTTCTATCTTTTATGCTATTCTTTTTGCTAAGAAATCGTATCAATGAAAATGATTACATAAAATTAGAAAATTCTGGTTTATACTGGCACCTTGTCGACTTAATCTGGATTTTCTTATTCCCACTATTTTATCTTATTCATTGAGGGTATTTATGGAGCAAGGACAAAAGCCACATCTAATAACTTATGGAACTTACGTTCTCGTTTGGTTAAGCTTAATCTCGCTTACTTTGCTAACAGTGACTATCTCTGGGGTCGACTACGGACGCATAGCACTTTTCATTGCACTGGTGATTGCTTTCGTAAAGTCTGTGTTGGTGGTAAGTTATTTTATGCATATAAAATTCGACGAGGCGATATTTAAGTTTTTCATTTTGGTTGCATTAGTGACCCTTGCTTCAATTTTTATATTAACTTCAACTGATATTTTCTTTCGGTAGGAGGTAATATGTGGCAGGCTGCAACAGATTATGCCAAGTCGGTTGATAATGTAATGCTATATATTATAGCAATATCAGTCACCCTTCTACTTATTGTTACAGTAGCGATGATTTACTTTGTGGTTAAGTATCAACGAAAAAAACATCCCGTAGCTAAACAAATCGAAGGGAATAAAGTTTTGGAGGTCGTTTGGATTTTGGTCCCAGTAGCTCTTGTTTTGAGTATGTTTTTCTACAGTTACGATGTATTTAAAATTGGAAGAAAAGTACCCCCAAATGCCATAACCGTTAAAGTGCAGGCAAAAATGTGGGCTTGGAAATTTACTTATGAAAATGGAAAAACAACTGATACATTGTTCATTCCATTGGGTCGACCGATTAAATTTTTGATTACCTCTGTGGATGTTAACCACTCGTTTTATATACCAGCTTTCAGAATAAAAGAAGATGCCGTCCCCGGAAGGGAAAATTATATGGTAGTCGAACCTAAAGAAATAGGCTCTTTCGACATCGCTTGCGCTGAATATTGTGGATTAAATCACTCTTTGATGTATTCAAAGGCTTATGTAGTTCCAGAAAATGAATTTTCTCAATGGTTGAATGGGGAAGTCGACGATAATTTCTTACGAAAATACGTAGCTTCGCATACTGGTGGTTACAAGGATTACTTAACTGGAAGTTACGCTATTCTTTTTGCAAAAGGATGTGTCCAGTGTCACAGTCTCGACGAGCGAAAAAGTATTGGACCATCCTTCGAGGCTTTGGGTAGAGGCATTGCCAATGTTAGCTTCATGGGTAGAGACACCTCGATTAACATCGATAAGAACTACATAAGAGAGTCGATACTTTATCCTGATTTGCATATAGTTCGTGGCTATGAAAAGATTAGAATGCCTTATTCAACTAACCTACTCAAGGAAGAGGAGTTGTCTTACATCGTCGATTTATTATATACAAATTTTGTAAAATCTAAACAATGAAAGTCCGTTTCCAAGATATTTTGGTGTTTGTAAAATTTCGAATCTCTGTTGCATCCACATTTACGACTGCCTTAGGATATATTCTATCAAGTAATTCTATTGGCGTAGACTTTCTCTTCGCTTGTGCTGGTGTGTTTATTCTTGCCTCTGGTTCCTGTGCTTTGAACCAAGTCCAAGAATGGAAATATGATAAACTAATGCAAAGGACATTGCAAAGGCCAATTCCCCAAGAGAACTTATCGCCAAGGCAAGGGTTTATCATTGCTCTGAGCTTGTTACTCATTGGATTATCAATTTTATATTTCTCTGGTCCGAGCAGAACGCCTTTTTACTTGGGTCTTTTAGCTACAATACTTTATAATCTTGTTTATACTCCTTTGAAGCGTTTAACACCTTTTGCATCGATACCTGGAGCTCTAATTGGTGCGATTCCACCCCTCATTGGTTGGTCATTTAGTGGAGAGGAACTCTTCCATCCCCTAAGTATGTCGATTGCCATTTTCTTCTTTGTTTGGCAAATACCACATTTTTTCCTTATTCTTTTGGTTTACGAAAAAGATTATACCAATGCTGGTTTTCCTGTGCTAACAAATTTGCTCTCCACTTTGCAAATTGCAAGAATTTCCTTTATTTTAATTTCTATTCTTGTTTTGCTGGCTTTTGTAATTATTGCTTTGCTCAAAGATTATAATTATCTTTTTCTGATTACTTTCGTGCTACTTGGTATTTTTCTCCTGACCCGTACTTACAAAATGGTGAAGGTTCTTCAACCAGAAATTTTCTACAAACATGCATTTGTAAGTCTTAATGTTTTTGTATTTTTGGTGACTTTAATTCTTTTTATTCAAAGATTTATATACATTTAGGAGAGCATAGATGAATTTTTTGGAAGCCTTTGTTATTCCACGTTCAGAACAGACACTGAAATTGATTGAAATTTTTTATTTTCTCTCTTATTCAATTTTTAATTTGTACTTTGCTGCTCTATTTGGTTCCATCCTTTATTCCGTAATTCTTTATTTCCTCGCCTTCAAGAAGCAAGATATTAATTTTCTATCTACAAGCTTTGAGTATTTGCAATTTTTTGCAAAGGGATATCTTTCACTCATCGGGCTGGGATTTGTTCCATTGCTCTCGGTTTATTATTCATTACTTCAGTTTATATTAAAAGCACCGAGTGGATTCTTTCAATCGCTTTTATTTTCGACGATATTCTTTGTCTTGTCTGTTCTACTTCTAAAGTTATCTGCTTCAATATTCAAAACATCCAAAAATTTGAGTAAATTTCAATTTGAATTGTTGATTATCAACTCAATTGCAATAATATTCATTCTTACTGTTGTAGTTCTTACAAATGCCACAGCTTTCTCGATTATAAATTCCCAATTTGCTTCTCTTGACTTATCAATAAAAAACTTATTCTCTTTGGGTTTCCTCCTCCGCCTCCTTGCCTTTTTGGCGATGTCTATTATGATTTCTTCATTGTTATACTTTTATAAAACTTATACAATTGATAGAGTGTCAACTGAAGATAATTCCCCGCCAAATAATCGCTTCACTCAAAGTTTGTTGACGAATTTTATAATCGTTGGAAACCTATTTCCTATTATCGTGGTTGCGATTTTTATGTTTTTACCAAAGAATTTAGTTTCATTGGAAAATTACATTTTTGTTGTAATTTCTCTATTAGTATTTTTACTTTCATTACTCTTTGGTTACTTAGCTATGAAAAGCGGAAGTATATCGTATGCTAAAGGTGCTTTTTTGATTTCGATTTTTTCGTTTTTATTATTTTTTGTTTCTGAATCTTATCTTTTAGCTGTATCAAATAAAATTCAGGAATTCAAGATAGCAAAAGAGTTTACGCTATATCACGAAAAGCTTTTGGCAAGTGCTGGTCGCAGTGTATTACAAGAAATTAATGGAGAGGAAATTTACAAGGCAAAGTGTGTTGCTTGTCACCAATTCGATGCAAAGTTGGTTGGTCCTCCCCACAAAGAAGTCCTGAAAAAGTATGAGAACCGAAAAGAAGATATGGTGAAGTTTATATTAAATCCTGTAAGGGTTGACCCTAATTACCCGCCTATGCCGAATCAAGGTCTAAAACCCAACGAGGCTGAAGCTGTGGTAAAATATATGTTCGAACACTATGGTCCAATGTTGAAGTAAGAGAATTGAAATTAATTCTCAAACCAAACAATTGTTTTCTGCTTGCATTAATTTGTTAATTTTGCTTTTCACATTACAGAAGCTTACGTATGGATTACATTGGAAGTACAAGTTTCGATGCACGCAAGGTAACCACTTTCCGTCTTCAGGAGATGAAGAACTATGGCCAAAAAATTGTTTGCCTTACAGCTTATGATGCTCTTGTAGCGAGGATATTGGACGAAAGTGGAGTCGATGTCATTTTAGTTGGGGATTCGCTCGGCAATGTCATTCAAGGGTTAGAAACAACCATACCAGTAACATTAGACGAGATTATATATCACACGAAAGCAGTAGTCCGGGGAGCAAAGAGACCATTGATTATTGCCGACATGCCATTTATGAGCTTTCAAGTTTCTGCTGATTTGGCTTTTGCTAATGCTGGAAGAATAATGAAAGAGACTGGCTGCGGAGGGGTAAAGTTAGAAGGTGCAACAGAGATTACTCTGCAAGCCATTCGAAGGATGACCGAGAGCGGAATTCCAGTAATGGGGCATGTGGGCTTAACTCCTCAAAGCATACATAAATTTGGCTCCTATCGTGCAAGAGGTAAGGACCCTTTAGAAGCAGAGTCTATCTTTAACGATGCTATAAGTCTCGAGCAAGCTGGAGCTTTTGCAATTGTTCTGGAAAAAATTCCAGCAGAATTAGCAAAAAAAATTACTCAAACCTTGAAAATCCCTACTATTGGTATCGGTGCTGGCCCGCATTGTGATGGTCAAATACTCGTTTACACTGATATGGTTGGATTAACGATTGATTTTAGTCCCCGATTCGTTCGGCGTTATGCTAAACTTTACGAAACAATACTAAATGCTTGTAAAAAGTATGCCGAAGACGTACGAAATCAAAACTTTCCCAACGAATCTGAATCTTATTGAACTTCTGGTTATTTCTCAATCAGCCACATTGTTAAATTTTTATAAGTTGTGTCATAAAAGCACTGTGTTTTCGTTTGTTATTTTATATGAGTTCAATATTTGATAGATTTAAAAGGATACTCAAATCGAATTTCTTGGGCGAAGTAGCCACAATTAACACCGGCAGCTTTGAATTTATTGATGAAGATACGAAATTAAAGGAAGAAATAGAAAAAGAATGGCAAAAGTACAAAAGTAATCCAACAAACTTTGAATCTAAATTAGAAAAAATTCAAATCTCTGATGCATATCGAATTTTGGAAATATCGCCCGATGCAGAACCAGAACAAATTAAACAAGCTTATAGGGAAAAAGTCAAAAAATATCACCCTGATTTGGTTCAAAACATGGGTAAAGAAATTCGAGACTTAGCTTTGGAAAAAATCAAAGAAATCAATTTAGCCTTTGAGTTGATAAAAAAAGATAAAGGAATGTAGTATGAATAAAATAAATTGGAAACAAATTTTAAACGAAGTACTTTTTATTTCTGTGTTTGTGTTGGTATTGTCTATTATCTACAATACTTTGAACCCATATGGTATTAATTTATTACATAAACCAAAAATTGTTGCCGATACACTGCTCGAGAAGTTATTATTCGATACCTCTAAAACCCAACAACACAGTCCAAACGACACAACTCGAAACTTTTTAACACCTGATACCATTAAACAAATTGGAGAGAAAAACCTAATAGCTAAACAAAGGGAAATAGCCATCATTGAATCTCATAGTTCAGAGACAATCTCCGCCCATAATATTGATGAAATACCAAGTGTAACATATAATCAGCTCGTAAAATATCTGAATTCCCCGAACTTAATACTCATAGACGCACGGTCTCCATTAGATTTTGAAAAGGCACATATTGGTAATGCTGTTAATATATTTGCTTTCGAAGAAAACCTCGATATATACTTTCAGAAACTTTCAAGTATTCCGTTCGATGAACGAAAAGTAATTATCGTTTACTGCGAAGGTGGTAGTTGCGATGCAAGTCACAAGGTAGCCAAAGACCTCATACAACTTGGGCATAGGAACGTTTTTGTTTACACTGCTGGCTGGGAAGAGTGGCAGAAAAAAGAGAAAGAAAAAAATGAGTGAGGATATCATTGTAGACAAATCCACACTTGACTTGTTTCGTAATAGATTTGGGCTCGTTGGAGTATCCCCAAAAATTTTGGAGATTTTTGCCACTATCATTAAAGTAGCTCCAACGGACTTAAATGTTTTAATAACTGGTGAAACTGGCACGGGAAAAGAAGTTGTTGCCAATGCCATACATCAGCTCAGTCGAAGGAGAAAATTTAGTTTCATCAGTATTAATTGTGGTGCTATTCCCGAAACATTGCTTGAATCGGAATTATTTGGTCATGAAAAAGGAGCCTTTACTGGTGCATACGAACAGAGAAAAGGCTATTTCGAGGTTGCAAACCGCGGCACTATTTTCCTTGATGAAATTGGGGAAATGCCCATTGGTACTCAAGTAAAATTGCTACGTGTACTTGAAACTGGAGAATTCAATCGCTTGGGTTCCTCTGAAGTGCGAAAAGTTGACGTACGTGTTATTGCAGCAACAAATAAAAATTTAGAAGAAGAAATTTATAAAGGGACGTTCAGACAAGATTTATTCTACAGATTAAAAAATTTACACATTGTTCTACCACCTCTACGAGAGCGACCAGAGGATATTGTTGTTCTTATTGATTATTTTGCAGAGAAGACATGTTCCGAGCTTGGAATTCCATACAAAGGGATTGCATTAGAAGCGTTGAATATACTTCGGGGACATCCCTGGCCTGGAAATGTTCGCGAGCTTAAAAACTTAGTCGAGACTGTAATCAAACTTGAAAAAACTGGCTATATAACCCTTGAAACTCTTAGGAAATACATACCACCTGCACTGCCACCTTATAAAGTCGTCGAACAGCCAAAAGAAGCATCCTTACTTTTCATTCCATCTGCCAAAGAAGCTCATATTGGATTAGAGTTAATTTTTAGAACTTTGTTAGATTTAAAGAAAGATATTGAACTTCTCAAACACGCTTTAGACGACTTGAATAGTAAATTTGAGGCGCTAAACTTGAACATCTCGAACAATGGTTCCTTTCACTACAATGTTATCGACGATATAAACATTCCCAGTATCGAACCAGATAACTTGAATCTTGAAAGACTTGAAAAGGAAGTCATTCTTTACACTTTGAAAAAGCATAATGGTAATAAAAGAAAAACTGCTAAAGCACTTGGAATCAGCGAACGGACATTGTATCGAAAATTGAACCAATACAACCTGACTTAGATGGCTGGCATTTACATACACATTCCATTTTGCGAAAAAAAATGTATCTATTGTGATTTTTTTTCTGTTACAAATAAAAGCTTAATTGATTGCTTTATCTCATCACTGTTGAAAGAAATCACACTTTTAGCCGATGCAATAGACAAAGTCGACAAAAAAAATGTCGAAACAATATACTTCGGTGGAGGTACACCATCGATTCTTTCTACCAAAGCATTTGATAAAATTTTTAATGCTTTGTTCAAGAATTTCAACATAAATAAACAATGTGAAATTACAATTGAGTGCAATCCAGGTACAGATTTTACATCAAAATTAGCTGAATTTAAATCCTTTGGAATTAATAGAATAAGCATTGGTGTGCAATCCTTGAATCCTAAAGAATTAAAATTTCTTACTCGAATTCATACAAGAAACGAAGCCATTGAAGCAATCCAAAAGACATTATCTTTTTTTGAAAATGTGAATGTTGATATTATTTTTTCATTACCCAATCAAACAAGGGAAACTTTGTTGCAAACAATTGACGAAATTTTGAGATACGACATAAAACATTTATCCGCTTACTCTCTGATATACGAGGAAGGAACTCCACTACATAACAAAGTTAAGAACAAAGAAATTACTCCTAAGTCTGATGAAGAGGATTACGATTTGTATATGTTGATTGTAAGCAATTTAAAAGAGAAAAATTTCGAGCATTATGAAATTTCTAATTTTGCAAAAAATGGTTTTAAATCATTGCACAATTTGAATTATTGGAGGTACGGTGAATATTATGGACTCGGACCATCTGCACATAGTTTTTGGGATAATAAGCGAAGCTGGAACATCCGTAGTTTACGAAAATATATTCAAGCAATTGAAAAAAACACTTTACCAGTAGAGGGTTTTGAAAACATTGATACCGAAAAAAGAATTATAGAGAAAATTATGCTTGGACTAAGAGCAGAAGGAATTTCCATAAGTAAATTCCAAAAAGAATTTGGAGTAGACCTTGCTTCTATTTCCAGCGACTTAATTCAAAGTTGGGTAAGGTATGGTAAAGCACAGGTTCGTGATGACCAAATAAAGTTGACAGATGAAGGTTACTTCATTTGCAATAAATTAGTATTAGATTTAACTGAAAGGGTTCTTAATTATTTGGGCATAGGGGCTACTCATCAAACTTGGTAATTTTTATCTTAGTTTGTCTTATTTTTTCTAGTATTTTCTCAACTTTTTTGTCCTTTGGAATGATGATACGCCCGTTGTCATCCCCAATAGATTGAGTAAATCCTTTCAAATACAAATAAGCTGTTAGTGCGCACAGAAATGCGTCGAACTCATCGTCGTTGAATTTACTTAATTTATTGATTTTTAAAGTTTCCACTGATAATGAGACTTTTTCATTGAAATTTTTCTTGTAAAAACCAAGAATCTTTGCCGTTGCTGTAGGGAAGACCTCAATTATAGTCGCATTAGAAATGTTTCTAAGGCTCTCCATTAAATTTATTGCTCGTTTAGCCAATTCAAAAATGCTTTTTAACTTTAAAGGCATTGCACCATATTTTTTTAATAATCTGTCGCAAATCCTATCTCCTGTGCTTAATGGTGCATCTATTCCAATAGCATCTGGGCTATTCTGTCTTATAAACTCGATAATCTCATTGTCGCTCTTTATTAATTTAACCTTGGCAAAGTTTCCGACTAGTAGACAAATCCCCGAAGAATTATTTTCTTTTCCAGCAAGGTCTAAACCCACAACCTTGTATTTTGTTCTACAGCCCATAGTTGTGAAAAGTTGCTCAAAATATGTGTAAATTTGTAGTTTTAGGATTTATTTTTAATAATTAATTAAGTTTTATTGAATTTTATGTTAACTTAAATGAAAGAATTTAAAATGTTTATTACTTTTGGTATCATATTTTTTATCCTGCAACTATCCTTTTTGTATACCCAAGAAATTCTTGATAAGGGTCGTTTCTCTGGTTTTATGTTTGGCGACTATTATTACAACATATTGCGCGATGAAAATGTTGCTTCATTACCATTTGCAAATTTCAAAGACTCAAAAGACCAAAATGGCTTTGAGTTTCGTAGAATTTACTTTACCTACGACTACCAAATTTCTCCAGATTTCAACACTAGATTTCGATTAGAAGTCGAGCAATTTTCACTTCTATCGAACAATAAGATAAGTGCCTTTGTAAAAGATGCCTATCTTCAATGGAAAGACATTTTTCATTGGGCAGATTTAATATTTGGAATTCAGCCAACACCAACTTTTGATATCTCTGAATATGTTTGGGAGAATCGTCATCTTGAAATGACTATAGTTGATTTGTATGGTTTTATAGGTTCCAGAGACTTTGGTATTTCTCTGAAAGGGAAAATAAATAGAGATGGAACTTTGAATTATCATTTTATGTTTGGGAATGGTTCGGGTAATAGACCCGAAATGGATAGATATAAAACATTATACGCAAACTTACTTTACAAACTTAACAGTAACATTTACTTTAATTTGAGTTATTATCATAAATACCAAAAACCAGTTCAGAACAGGTATTTTACTAATCAGTTTTTGAAAAAGGATGAGGACCTTCTTTCGATATTTTTTTCTTATAAACACAGAGATAAATTTAAAATTGGGTTCGAAGGGTTTTACAATTTTGTCAGGAACAATTTCAATGATTCTGTTGCTCAATTGTACTATAATCGAAATATGCTGGGACTTACATTATTTGGTATATTGTATTTTTCTAATAAATTTAACTTTGTAGCCAGATATGATTACTTCGACCCCAACATTTTGAAAGATTTTACAAATGACCGTAGATGTTTATATCTTTTTGGACTGAATTACAAGCCCGTTGATAAAGTATATATATCACCAGCACTTCTGATAGAAACCTATGAAAGAACTACAAAAAAAAGTTATAAACCTTCAGTAACTTCAAGATTAGTTTTCTTCTATATTTTCTAGATAGCGTAAAAAAGGACTTTATAATAACCATATATAAGGATAAGACTTATTGGAAATCAAGTCTCTTACTATGAATACGAATTAAAATTGGTTAACAGATAATTAAAGCAAAAAACTCGGAAATTTCAATTGACAATAATTAAACCATATTTTTGTATTAAAGAGTTATTTATTTGAAGTTTCGTCTAAAAGCTCCTTTACAGATTTAGATGCACGAGTTATTCCTGTAATTCCGCTAGCAATTACCCAGTTGCCGCCCTCTTTCTTCAATGTCCTTGCAACTCTTAAGAATAAGGTGACTCCTTTGCCTCCAGACCAAATTTGTAAAGGAACACCATATATTGCGGATGCAATTCTCCCTCGAGAATCCATTAAGATATAAATATCGCTCATCTCACCAAATTTCATAGAGTCGACATCTTCCCATTGCTTTTCAATTGCAATTTTAAATTCGGTTAGCGATTTCACGGTCTCGCCAGAGTCGCTTCCAAAAAAAGTTAGGTCATTTGCAAGGTATCGAACCATTTCACTGAAATTCTTCTTTTGATATGCATAATTGTAAGCTTTTAAAACTTCGACTACTTTCTCTTTTTCTTTGATTTCTTCCTCGGTAGAAAGCTGTTCATCGGAGCCTGTGCAAGAAAATAGAAAAGTTAAAATTAAAATTGGTAGTAAATATTTCATGGAACCTCCAAGAATTTGTGAAAAATATAATTCTGGTATAAATATTGTATTTATTTCCATTTTAATAAAAACTAAAATTATTCAAATACAAAATACAAATATTATTAGAAAAAATCAAGAGGTGAAAAATGGAAATTCGTTCAATTAAAAACATTACAAATAAGGTCGAGGACTTCGAAGCAATCAAAATTAGTAAGGAAAAAAACGTTTCTACTGTTGATAATGCCCCAAAAGATACTTTGCATTTAAACGAATGGCAGAAAAATATTGTCGATATTGCTCTAAAATACTTGCACAATAAAAACCAAGTGGAGAATAATCATCCCCTGAGCCAAGGAAGATTTAAACAAATACAAACTCTTGAAGAAGCCCTTGAAGAACTTGAGTTATTAAAAAATGAAAAGCTTAAAAAAGAAGGGCTGCAAACACAAGCTAATATTCAACCCGAAGGTATAGTTTCATTATTCATTCAATAAAAAATGCCCACTTGAAAAGTGGGCATTTCTCAAAAAAGATTATAAATTATTTTTCTTCTTCACCGAGAAAAGATTCTTTTAAGCCTATTAAAATTTTATTACTTATTTCTTCTGCTATCATCTTTTTAACATGGTCGTCGCTCGTTAGATATTCCGATATTGCCTTCTCAACTCGTGATTTAATGATTTCAGCAGATTGACCAACGAGAATTGTGGTTAGTTGATGTATATCGTATTGCTGTGTTCGTAATGCTTCGAGCTGGCTTTTATTGGCATCTTCCATTTTTTTCAACATACGGTCCATTCGTTCTTCTTCTTCGGTATAAATCAACGTTATCGAGAGCATACTAAGCATTGTAAATTCAAGGAATATTGCAAGCAAAATGAAAGATGGTTTTGTGGCAGGTATAAATTTCAAACCTCGGATACCGACAGCAACAATCAAAAAAGCGGCACCACCATATGCCAACCCTGTGACATTGTTTGAATACTTTTCTGTGAAGTGATGTGCCATATATAATCGAAGACCTTTGAAAACTAAGAAATGATTTCTTCTCCAAAGCAGACCATCTTTTGTATCCTCTATCTCTTTTAGCACGAAATCGGAGAAGTAGTCTTTAATTCTACTATAAAGAGTGATATTGCGGAATTTCACAACGTCGGTGTTGTCATCAAAAATATCTTCAAACCTAATAGATTGACGAGGGGAGGATATTTCTTCGCCAATGGTTCTTTCCCAAACAACTCTGAAAGCTTTTTCTACATCCTCTCTATCTTTCTGTATCAATAAGTCGTCTGGCATAACCAAAAGTTCAACAACATCCTCGGGGAAACCTGTTTGAAGGCGTATTTTTGTTTTGGTATTGTCGATTTGTCTATCAAAAAGTAATGCCATGAATCCAACGTTTGTCGGCATAACCATCGTTAAGAATATAGCAATAATTAATGCTAAATCCAAAGCGAGTATAGAAAAGGCAAGCTCGGGGTCGAGTATAATTGCGTTTTCCCCTATGACCTCTGATTTAACGTAAAATTGTAAAGATTCTTTTACATAACCATGATCACGTTCGTTTCTTGGTTTGAAAGTGAAATCGAAAATGTATTCCTTATTTATTAAGTCTTTTGAAATGTCGACAGTACCACGTTTGATTATTTCTTCGGCTTTCTCTTTCGTTGTGGAAGCCCACACAAGACCTTCAAATTTTACAAATCCTATTTTTTCAAGCTTGTCACCACTTGGCTTGAATAGCGGGACGACAAATTGAGCAGTTCCCCAAGGGATTAAGTAACGGAAGAAAACGAAAAAGAAAAATACTAACAACACAAGAAAAATGGTGACATGAGTAGGACCTAAACGCTTAAATTTTGTTTCTAATGCTTTCCGAGCTTTTGTTTTTGCATTCATTAAAGTCCCTCAAAATATAATTACAAAATATTTATTTTGAATACATTTAAATCAAAGATACAAATTATTAAAGTAATCTAAAAAATCAATAACAAAATTATAAAATAAAATAATTTTTGAAAATAAATTTTTTGACGAAAATTTTGTCAAATTTTTAAAATTTAGTTTGTAGTTGAATTTTTGACAAAATATTCTTGTTTTATTTCGTTTATCAATTTTATGAGAGTCAAAACTATAACAGCAAGTAATTTGTCTGAAAAAGGAACTATAAGAGGTGGTTCTTATCTTTCCTATTCGCTTTTAAAACTTAATTTTATAAGTAGTTTCCACACGTCATTCTCTTCATCAAATTAAACTTAATTTTCCCAATTTCTTAGGAGGTGTGCTATGTACAACACATATTTGCAGTACAAACCAAAGTATTTTGTTGATGCAGCATATGCTTTAAACTCACTAAAGGAGCACATGCTTGTTGATGGCTTTGATTTTGTTTTAGATTTATTTGAAAGCAAACCATTTTATTTTGTTAGTAAAGACAAGGGCGAAACCTATCTTGATTTGTTTACTTGTTTTGCCTCATTACCTTTAGGTTTAAATCATCCAAAGATGTTGCAAGAGGATTTTCTCGAGTATTTGAAATACGTAGCTGTGAACAAGCCATCTAATTCAGATATTTACACCGAGGAGATGGCGACATTTGTTAATACCTTGTTCAAAGTTGCTGTTCCAAAATATTTCAAATATGTTTTTTTCGTAGAAGGTGGAGCACTTGCAGTTGAAAATGCTCTTAAAACAGCTTTTGATTGGAAAGTGCGCAAAAACCAAATGAAAGGAGTTGGCATCGATAAGGGTTATAAAGTTATACACTTTCGCGAGGCTTTTCACGGGAGGTCTGGGTATACAATGAGTCTAACTAATACAGACCCTATAAAAGTTATGCACTTCCCAAAGTTTACAGACTGGCCAAGAATTATAAATCCAAAGATGAAGTTTCCATTAAATGATGAAAATTACCAGCTAACATTAAGACTCGAAAAGCAAGCAGAGGAGGAGATTAAAGAAGCCTTTCGAAAATATCCTAATGATATCTGTGCCATAATTATTGAGCCCATTCAAGGCGAGGGAGGAGATAATCATTTTCGACCTGAGTTTTTACAAAGACTACGGCAGTTGGCTGATGAAAATGATGTTCTTCTAATTTTCGATGAAATTCAAACTGGTGTCGGTATCACTGGCACCATGTGGGCACACGAGCAAATGAATGTTCAACCAGACATAATGGTTTTTGGCAAAAAGATGCAAGTTTGTGGAATACTTGTCGGGGAAAAGATAGACGAGGTTCCAGATAATGTTTTTAAAGTATCCAGTAGGTTAAATTCTACTTGGGGTGGCAACCTTGTTGACATGGTTCGAGCAACTCGTTACCTCGAGATTATCGAGGAAGATAAATTGTTGGAAAATGCCCGCCGAATGGGTATTTATTTAATTAACTCCTTAAGAGGCTTGGAAATGGACTTCCCCAATCTAGTCAGTAATGTTCGTGGTAGAGGTTTGTTCTGCGCATTCGATTTGCCTTCGAAAGATATTCAAAAGAAGTTTAAGCAAAAAGCTTTTGATGAGCATTTGTTGATATTAGGCTCGGGTGAAAAGTCGATTAGATTTAGGCCCTCGCTTTGCATAAATGAGGAAGAGATTGACCAAGGCATAGAGATAATTAGAAAAGTTTTAAAGGAAATTCATTAAAAGAAAGCGGGGCAAATCTCTTTACAAAGAAGCTAATGAATTAAGAAGTAATTACTAGTTTCTTTTATTTTTTCTTTGTTTTTGTTTCTTGATTTTTTCTCCAAATAACGTCATAGTATCCAGGTCTATCTTTTAAAACTTGTTTAAAGAAGGTATCTCCATAACCTACACCTTTTGGACTTCTACCACGGTCCTTGGTAACGTCGTTTACATAGCCATCATTGTATTTCATAACCAAGTATTCCCAAAGTTTTCTCCATTTTTTCATAACATGTTGCGATTGTGCATTGGAATAATCGGTTAAGTACTCAACAGCAAGTTCGGGGTTAGTTTTATAGAGTTCAAGAGCAGCTTTTTCTACCGCTGGTTGAAAAGCAAAAAATTTGTCTTCCAATTCCTTTTGAACTTTTCTGATGTCTTCATACATATAAGAGTATTTAGTGTATGCCCAATTAGCAACAAGATTGAAAATCCAAAAAGCAGATTCAAGAGTGAATTCGCTGATGCTACCTACTTGAAAACATTCCGGGGCTTGTTTAATAGAGCAGTATAAAGGAATATAAACGTTCGTGTAGTTATCGTCTACACCATACCAATGTACGCCACCAATTTCTCTGGGTAGCCAAGACCTCAGCTGAGAGACAAAAGCAAAAGCAGTTTGCTGGGTGGATATTGGTCTTTCCCAAGCATATTGTGTTGTGTCTCCTTCAACTTTCCAAACTAAGGGTTTCCATCTTACTGGGCAACCAAAAGGTCCAGCAGCAAAACCCTTTTTTAAGTCATAGGGTGTACCATCGAAATGGTCCCTCATTAAGCTAATTACATCTTGAACAGTAAGTTTTTTGTCAGGCTTAATCCAGAGAGGGTAAGGTTTTGCTCCTTTCACAGCACGCCAGTAATCTTCGGAGAAATTTTGCGATGGTGCTGCTCTGCGAAAAATGCTCCAAACTCTGCCTTCGCAAAAAAGTAGTGAACTTGGAGTAGCCGGGTCGTATGTGTCGGAAAATGAAAAGACACCATCAGCAGGCTTATAATACCCTTTTTCAATAGCAAATGAAATAACATCTGGGGCATACAAGCAGTTCTCGGGGTCGTTTAATGGAAATTCCCGTATTCGTGAATGATTTGCATGGGCTGATATGTAACCGTCGGGTATTCTTAATGCAACCCATACGGCTCCTTTTCGACCAGGTCCCTTACCAATCATCTCCATAATCCACACTTCCTCTGGGTCCGCAATGGAAAATGATTCTCCAGATGAGTAGTATCCATATTCTGCAACAAGCGAGGTCATTACCTTAATTGCCTCTCTTGCTGTTTTGGCTCTTTGCAAAGCTATAAACATTAAACTACCGTAATCAATACCGCCTGTTGTGTCGCGCAATTCTTCTCTTCCGCCAAATGTGGTTTCTGCAATGGAAACTTGATATTCATTTATCAGATTAACTACTTGATATGTATGTGGAACTTGCTTAATTTTTCCAAGATATTTCCCGGAATCCCAATCATATATTTCAATAGAGTCATCTGGATTCCAATCTCTTGCCGGAGCAAAGTATAATGGTTCCATAAAACCACCTGCATCAGCGTTGTATGATATCATAACAGAACCATCGGCAGAAGCGCCTTTGGTGACGAGAATGTTTGTACATGGATATAAAAAGGTAGTTGCGAATAGAAATAAAATCCCCGCAGTTAAATTTAAATATTTCATATTCAATGAATGAATTTTTAAACAAACTACAAATTTAGTTTTAATATTTGAATTAATTTCTGAATGATGAATAATTGTCACGATATTCTTAATTATTGCTTAAATTTGATTTTTACATTTATTTCTTGTATATGAAAAAAAGCAGAATCACAATCAATTTTATCATTGGATTATTTGTTGTAACTGGATTTGTTCTTCTGTCTTTGGGGCTTTTGTGGTTTGGGGCATCAAAATTTTTCAAGGAAAACATCTACTACGTAACATATTTCGAGGGTTCAGTAGAAGGGATTGCGAAGGGTACTCCTGTGAAGTATCTTGGTGTACCGGTCGGAAGCGTGTATGAAATTAGAGTTGCCCCAGATGGCAGAACAATTGAAATAGTAATGGTAATAGAGAAATCGATAACTCTCTCCGACAGTCTCCGTGTAAAAATTGAGTTTTCTGGCTTGACGGGTGGTCGCTTTCTGCAGTTATTCTATTCCGATGACCCATACGTTTTAAATTGGTACCCAAAAATTAAGTTCAATCCTCCTTTCCAGTATATCAAGTCTGCGCCCTCTGGGATAGAAACTCTCGAGGTTGCTGTGCGCGAAGTGGTTTCAAATCTAATGGAATTTAAATTCAGAGAAGTGTCGTCAAACACGATTGCTTTTTTGAAAAGTGCCACAGATTTTTTGAAGAACGAAGAAATTTATGCAACACTTTCTAATTTAAAAGAAACTACCGAACACCTAAAATCGATGGCAGGAAAGTTGGACACGACCAAAATATTATACGAACTTGAAAAAGCTTCGGAAAATCTCACGAGAATTACAAATAAATTAGAGGAATTTGCCGATTCATTGCAAAAAGAAATTGTTAAAGCCCAAATTTCCGATAGAATAGACAAAACTTTTACTCGGGTGGACAGCTTAGTCAATTTTGGGAACAATGTAGTTTTTACTTTTGGAACAAAGGCAGAGTTGCTTTCGTATTCCCTAAATGATTTAATCTCTGGGCTGCGGAAATCCAATGCTTTATTGCAAAAATTGATTAGAGAATATACTCTTAGTCCTGGTCAAATACTTCTAAGTGAACCACCACCAGAAGAGAATTAATTTGGAGGAGAAAATGCACATACCACCCAACTTAATCGAAGCTCTTGCTGAAGCAAATTATGTAGCAGTCTTAACTGGTGCAGGAATCTCGGCTGAAAGTGGAATTAAAACTTTTCGCGACCCCGACGGATTATGGGCTAAGTTCAATCCTATGGAACTAGCGAGCATCGATGGCTTTATGTCCAATCCACAGAGGGTTTGGGAATGGTACCAATATCGTCGGGAAATCATCAATAAAGCTCAGCCGAACCCTGGTCACTATGCATTAGTTGAATTTGAAAAGATTTTTCCACAATTTACATTAATAACTCAAAACGTTGATAGGTTGCACCAAAAAGCTGGTTCGAGTAATGTAATCGAGCTGCACGGAAATATTTTGGAAAATCATTGCTTTAGTTGCAAAGAACCATACCATGGAGAAACAGATTTGCCCGAAGGGCATATCCCTCGTTGCCCAATTTGTGGTGGTATGATTCGACCCTCGGTAGTTTGGTTTGGCGAGGCGCTACCAATCGATGCATTGGAGCAAGCAGAACAAGCTGCAATGGAATGCGATGTTTTCTTTAGCATTGGAACATCAGCGGAGGTTTATCCAGCAGCTAATTTGCCATATGTTGCAAAACGCTCTGGGGCTATTCTTGTCGAAGTAAATCCAAACCCAACGGTATTATCCCCTTATGTGGATTATAAAATTTCTCTCTCTTCTGCCGTTGGGTTACCAAAGATTGTAGAAGCATTAAAGGAATTAAAAAAATAGGTTGAGATGATAGTAGGAATAGGAATTGATATCATTGAAGTTGAACGAATTAGAAAGGCTATCGAAACTTATGGGGAACGGTTCCTAAAAAGGGTATTCACCGAAAAGGAGATTGAGTATTGTGAAGCTTTCAAAGAAAATAAATATCTTCATTACGCTGTCCGCTTTTCTGCCAAAGAGGCTTTTAGCAAAGCAATTGGTACTGGATTGACACAAGGATTTAAGCTAAACGAAATAGGAATTGTTAATGAAGAAAATGGAAAGCCACTTGTTGAGTTGCTTGGTGATTTAAATAAAAGGTGGTCGGATTATAAAATTTTAGTGAGCTTATCACATATTCGTTCTGTTGCCACTGCTTTTGTGGTTATTGAAAAGTAAAACATTTGTTATGTTTTTTCGTTTCTAACCTCATTTGTAGGTTACAACATGGGCGACAAACCCGATATTAGACCGATTAAAATTATCCAAAAAAATAAAAAAGCATTTCACGAATTCGATATTCTTCAAAAGTACGAAGCAGGGATTGTTTTGA
This sequence comes from Candidatus Kapaibacterium sp., assembly GCA_937927515.1. Classification (GTDB taxonomy): domain Bacteria; phylum Bacteroidota; class Ignavibacteria; order Kapaibacteriales; family UBA2268; genus Naka2016. The sequence continues at coordinate 96,295 of CALBDO010000006.1, forward strand.
CCGGTCCAGAGGTAAAGTCTATTAGACAAGGAAAATGTTCTTTACAAGATGCCTATTGCACTTTTAAAAACATAGCAAAAAGAAGAACCACTAAGTTGTTCAAAGAAAAAAGTAATAAAAACACCTCGCCTCACTCTGATTGGGAATTGTTTATTAAAAATTTTCACATTGCTCCCTACGAGTCAGCAAGGAACGAAAATTACGAACCCAAAGCCGATAGAAAATTGCTTTTGAACAAAAAGGAATTGATTAGATTAAAAACTGCATTAGAACAAAAAGGTTTTACTTTGATACCATTGTCTGTTTATTTTTCTGGTCCTTATGTCAAATTGGAACTTGGTCTGGCAAAAGGAAAAAGAAAATATGATAAACGAGAAGAAATTAAAAAAAGAGACCTTCAAAAAGAAATTGCAAAAAGGTTCAAAATTTAACGTAAAAGGAGAAATGCTATGTTTCCCCCAGTAAATGAACAAATGGACATCATCAAAAGATTTGCTGTAGAGGTTTTTCCCGAGGATGAATTATTTGAGAAAATCGAAAAATCCATCAAACAAAACAAGCCTTTAAGAGTGAAATTGGGTTGCGACCCAAGTAAACCCGATTTACACATTGGACATTCTGTTGTTTTGCGAAAGTTAAGACAATTTCAAGACTTAGGGCATAAAGCAATATTAATTGTTGGCGATTTTACCGCTATGATAGGTGACCCCTCGGGAAAGAATAAGACACGTCCTTCTCTTACATTGGAGGAAACAAGAATTAATGGTCGAACATATCTCGAGCAAGCAACAAAGATATTATCAAAAGAAAATTTAGAAGTACGCTTTAATTCAGAATGGTTGAACAATATGAATTTTGCTGATGTCATTAAATTAGCATCGAAATACACTGTTGCTCAAATTTTGGAGCGAGATGATTTTTCTCTCCGATACAGACAAGGAATGCCGATAAGTCTTCATGAATTTTTATATCCACTTGCCCAGGCTATGGATTCCGTTGCAATTGAAGCTGATGTTGAGCTTGGTGGAACAGACCAAAAATTCAATTTGATTGTTGGGCGCGAGATACAAAAAGCTTATGGGTTAGAACCACAGTCTATTGTTTTGATGCCGATACTCGAAGGTTTAGATGGCAAGGAGAAAATGAGCAAGTCGCTTGGCAACTATGTTGCTATCACGGACGACCCGAAAGATATGTTTGGAAAAATTATGTCTATCCCAGATGAATTGATATTGAAGTATTATTTGTATGCGACATTTCCAAATCCATTAGAGTCGGAGAAATTTGAGGAAGGGCTTAAGAGCGGTTTATTGCATCCTAAAGAGGCGAAAATTCAAACAGCAAAGAAAATAGTTGCTCTTTACCATGGTGAAGAAGAAGCAGAAAAAGCTCACCAAGACTTTGAAAAAGTATTCTCGAAAAAAGAGGTCCCCGATGAAGTAGAGACATTGTTTTTAAATGTAGCAAACAAAGTGCAACCCTTGGTTGATGTCTTGGTTGCAACTGGCCTAGCACCATCCAAAAAGGAAGCCAAAAGATTGATTGAACAAGGCGGGGTCTACGTCGATGGCTCTCGTGTCTGCGACGTTTATATGAATTTAGATATTTCTACCAGGCGTTTAATTAAATATGGAAAAAGAAAATTTTTATACATACAATCTGGATGAGCGATGGAAACATTGAGCACCTTTTTAAAGAAGGTTGATATTTTCAAAAACTTGACCGAGCAAGAAATACAGGAATTACTTCCTCTAATTGAATACAAGGAGTTAATGCCAGAAGAACATCTGTTTTATGAAAACTCACCTAGAGAAGGGATGTATATAATAAGAGAAGGAAAAGTAGAACTTTATAAAAAATCACATCTGGGGGAGCAGAAAAAATTGGCTTTTTTCAATAAATATGATTTCCTTTCCGAAGGGGCATTACTCGACGATTATCCACATTCGACGAATGCTATTGCAAAGGAGACTTCGAGGGTTATATTTATTGCCAGAGAAAAGTTTCAATCTTTTTTAAAAGTGAACCCAGATATTGCCTCCAAGATTATCTCCGAGATAACAAAGGTTATCGCACGAAGAATGCGACAAGCAACAAACCAAGTGGTTAACGCCGCTGCACAATACGTTTCTGGGCGAGCAAGAATTGAACACGACCTTCTTGGGGAGCGAGAGGTTCCATATGAACTTTACTATGGAATTCAAACTCTTAGAGCATTGGAGAACTTTCCTATTACTGGAATTCCAATTAGTCATTTTCCAGAACTCATAGTTGCATTAGCTCAAGTTAAGAAAGCTTGTGCATTGGCAAATCATTATTTGGGGCTACTACCAGAAGATATCAAAAATGCAATAGTTCAAGCCTGCGATGAGATAATCGATGGTAAATTCCATACTCATTTCGTTGTAGATATGATACAGGGCGGGGCTGGAACATCTACAAACATGAACGCAAACGAGGTCATTGCCAACCGAGCTCTCGAAATTATGGGTCATGAGTTTGGGCAATATCAATACTGCCATCCAAACAATCATGTAAACCTTTCACAATCGACTAATGATGTTTACCCAACTGCGTTAAGAATTGCTTTCATCTACGCAATACAAAAATTATTGCCCGTACTACAAGATTTAATTAACTCCTTCCGAGATAAAGCCAAAGAGTTTGCTAATATCATTAAAATGGGCAGGACTCAGCTACAAGATGCTGTACCAATGACTTTGGGCCAAGAGTTCGAAGCTTTCGCTGTTACACTTTCGGAGGAAATCGAGAGAATAAATCAGAATTCTAAGTTATTACTCGAAATTAACCTTGGTGCAACTGCTATTGGAACTGGAATTAACACTCATCCGCAGTATAGAAATTTAGCTTTAAACTTTCTTAGAGATATTACGGGATTGCCATTAGTTCTTTCAGAGAATTTGGTCGAGGCTACACAAGACACAGGAGCATTCGTTATGGTTTCCTCTGCATTGAAGCGATTAGCGGTGAAATTGTCCAAGATAGCAAACGACCTTAGGCTCTTAAGCTCGGGACCAAGAGCGGGTTTAAATGAAATAAATCTTCCTAAGATGCAGCCTGGCTCTTCAATTATGCCCGGCAAAGTAAATCCAGTAATTCCCGAGGTAGTTAACCAAATAGCATTTAAAGTTGTTGGCAATGATTTAACAGTTACCCTTGCTGCCGAAGCGGGACAATTGCAACTAAATGTTTTCGAGCCCGTTATCGCTCAAAGTATATTCGAGTCCATAGATATGCTTAAAAATGGTATTATAACGTTTAATTATCGGTGTGTCCGAGGAATTACGGCAAATCCCGAAGTTTGCCGAAGATATGTGGAGAATTCAATAGGTCTTGTCACAGCTTTAAATCCTTATCTTGGTTATGAAACATCTACTCAACTTGCAAAGGAAGCCCTTGAAACTGGGAAATCGCCTTACGAGCTAGTTTTGGAAAAGAAATTATTATCTCGAGAACAATTAGAAAACATCTTGAAACCTGAAAATATGATAAACCCAAGTTTGAAGTTAGATTTTCTACGAGAAAGAGAATACTGAAATTTTAATTAGTTGACTTTAGTTCGTTTCTTTTTGATAAAGAGCAGGCTTCCAAATTCTGAAATGAATACACCCAAAAACATTAAAAAAGCACCGAAATATTCTACTGTGCTAAGAAGTTCGTTGAAAATTATAAATGCAAAAATACTTGCAAATACTGGCTCGAGAGAAAAAATCAACGCAGCTTTAATCGGCGTTGTGTATTTTTGAACACTTGTATGTATGGTTGTTAGAACAATTGTTGCAATTATACCATTGTAAAGAAGAGCGAGAATTAATTCAGTGCTGAAGTTTATCTTACTATGAGCTTCAAATGTGATGTAACCAATCAAGCTACTTACAAAAACTACCAGGAATTGTGAGACTACAATTTGCATTGTATTTTTAAAATCTCTAACTTCATCTGTAAATATGTTTAAATATACAATGTAAAAAGCCCAAAAGAATGTTGAAACAAAAGTTAAAACATCACCAAGATTAATACTATCAAATTTTGGATTAGTCAATAACCAAAGCCCAAAAACAACTACTAGAATTGCAAGCCATTGAAATGATGAAATTTGCTTGTTTTCAACCAATTTGTATACAAAAGGTGTAAAAGCAACCGAAAGTCCAGTAATGAAAGCCGACTTGGTTACAGTTGTATAATTAAGCCCTAGTGTTTGTAGAATAAAACCTCCAGCATAGAAAAGTCCCAGGATTGCACCACTAATAAAATGTTTTTTAGGTATTTTAAGAAATGTTTTACCCCAGATTATCAGGGAAATAAATAAAGCTATGGAAAAGCGAAAGAATGTGAATTGTAATGGGGAAGCATACATCAGTCCTATTTTTGTGAAGGAGAAAGTGGCACCCCATATGAATGTTATGAGAATTAACACAAGCTCTGCTTTCCAAGCTTTCATATCTAATTACAAAAAACATATTAGAAGAAATAAACATTTTTTTATTTAAATTTGCTTTTAGTTAATTTGCTTTTGACGAGGAAGTGGGGGGGAGATGATAAATATTAATACTTTTTTTACACCTAATGAAATACCCATAAGCTTTAAAAAAGAAAATCCGATAGTCGTTGGAATTGATATACTGCGTGCTGGAACTACAATCTGCAAAGCACTTCATTCAGGCGCAAAAGAAATTATCCCAGTTGAAAGCTCCGAAGAGGCTTCCAAAATCTTTAGTAAACTTGATAAAGAAACATCTTTGCTATGTGGAGAAAAGAATAGTAAAAAAATCGATGGCTACCACTTAGGAAACTCTCCAATGGAATATTTAGAGGAGGTTGTTTCGTCCAAAACATTAATTCTAAAAACTACTAATGGAACTCCTCTTTTTCGAAAATTTGCCTCATTACCATATTTCTTGGTTGGTGGTTTTGTAAATTTATCTCTTTTAAAGAACAAGATAGTTGAACTACTTAGTGCTAATAAAAGCACAACGATTTTCCTTGCATGTGCAGGGCAAGATAATAGATTTGCTTTCGAGGATGCTTTGTTTTGTGGAAATCTAATTGAGATGCTGATAACACATCTTAGTAAAGAGGAGCTAAAATTGAACGATGCTTCGCTTGCTTCTCTCGAGATGTTCCTTTTACACAAGTCGGATTTACTAAATTTTGTCAAAACCACTGAACATTCTATAGACTTGATTCAAAATAATTTTGAAATGGATATTGACTTTGCTTTTCAAAAGGATACCATTCCAATTATTCCCACTTTCGATGGTTTGTCTATCGTTTCTTTAAGATAGATGGCAAGAAACAAGAACAGAGAAAAAGATATTGAGATACGCTATAAAAAGATTTCGAAGGAAAATTCTGTTCAGCAAAGCTTCGAAGAAAATTCCTTGCCGGAGGAGGAGCTACGCAACCAAATTCTCCAAAACTATTGGAAGTGGCTAAGAGCAAGTGCAATTGTAAGTGCTGTTATCTCTGTTTTTATTTTAATTGCTATTTTATCTTTTTCACCATTAGACGAGTTTGTTTCGGACTTCTCGTTGAAAGACTATTTCGATGCATTTCTGGGAAAGCAGGAAGCTATAACTAAGTTGCAACAAGTGTCGAATGTATTGGGCTCGGTAGGTGCCACGATTTCCAATTTTTTTGTAAATAAAACAATTGGTTATTTTTCTGTTGTTTTTCCTATTTTAATTTTGGTTTGGTCTGTTAAAATCTTAGTTACACAAAGATTTTTAGGTAAACTCATTAATTGGAGCATTGTTCTTCTTCTTCTTTCTTTTTGCTTAAGTGCATTCGTTGGTTCTTTGAATTTGTTGTTCAATATTTCAATACCTTTCTGCTGGATTGGTGCCGTTGGTGTTTTTCTCTCAAGTCTAGCAGGCAATTTTCTCGGCAAGTTCGGTTCATTCTTCCTTTTCCTTGCTTTATTGTTTTTAATTGTAATTTTTTCTTTTGATATTAAAATCGAGAAATTTTTTCTAAGTTTTTCAAATCATTTGAAAACATTATCCAAAAGAAAATCAAGTGAAGAAAACAAAATTGATGCATCCAAGTCCCAGCAAGATGAAATTTTGGTCGACAACTCGAAAAATATTCAAAATACCTCCGATGAAGCAGACGATTTAGAAACAGCCCAAATTCTAATTAAAAGCTTCAAGGAGGAGAATAACATTCCTCATTCATTAGACAATGAGCAGTCTTATGATGAAATATCTCAATCAATAAGTGATTTCCCACTTGAAACTAGTGAGTCAAAAAAACAGGAAGATTTCCAACATATCCAAGAAACACCCAAGCTCATTATAACAGTTGAAGAAAACGAAGAGGAAGAAAAACAGCCAAACGAAGTTCTAAATAATGCTTTTACTCCAATTTCAACTTTAAATTTGGATGAAAAGATAAATTATACTCCACCACCAGTAGATTTGTTGATTGATGACGAAAGTAAATTTCAAATTAATGAAGAGGAATTGAAGCAGAATGCAAGACTATTGCAGGAGAAACTAGAGACTTTCAAAATTTATATTGAAAACTTGACCGTAATACCTGGTCCGGTAGTTACACAATACGAGTTTGTACCGGCTCCGGGAATAAAAATTAGCCGAATTCAAAGCCTTGCCGATGACATAGCTCTCGGCTTAAAAGCAAAAGGAATTAGGATTATTGCACCAGTGCCTGGTAAAGGGACTGTTGGTATAGAGATACCGAATAAAAAGCCTCTTGTTGTGCGCTTTGGGAATTGTTTGAAGAATGCAAGAATTAATCCAAGTTTCCAACTGCCTATAATTCTTGGAAAAACAATTTCTGGCGAGGTTTATGTGGATGACCTTGCTCGAATGCCTCATCTTTTGATAGCTGGTGCAACTGGCTCCGGTAAAAGTGTTGGAATCAACACAATTATTGCTTCATTAATTTACAAAATGCATCCACAAAATTTAAAATTCGTTATAATTGACCCCAAAAAAGTAGAACTGACTCATTATCAACAACTTTTGCAGCATTTTCTTGCAGTATCGCCAGAAATAGAAGATGCAGTAGTGACTGAACCAACGGACGCTGTTTTGGTTCTAAAGGCTTTGGTTGCTGAAATGCAAAGTCGTTACGACATCCTTGCCTCCGTGCACCAAAAAAATATTATGGAGTATAACAAGAAAGTCAAAGAAGGAATGTTTCGCAACGACACGGAATTCATCCACAGACCAATGCCATATATCGTTACAATAATTGATGAGTTAGCCGATTTGATGCTTACAGCTGGAAAAGAAATTGAAAGTCTGATAATCCGTTTAGCCCAACTCGCTCGTGCTGTTGGAATTCATTTAGTTGTGGCAACTCAGAGACCTTCGGTGGATATCATAACTGGTCTAATTAAAGCCAACTTTCCAGCAAGGATTGCGTACCTAGTGGCATCTCGGGTCGATTCCAGAACAATTATCGACACGATAGGAGCAGAGCAATTACTTGGCAACGGGGATATGTTGTTCCTTCCCAGTGGCTGGCCTAGTCCAATTCGTATCCAAAATGCTTTTCTTACGACAGAGGAAATAGAGAAAATTTGCGACTTTATTGCCAATCAGAAAGGTTTCTCCAAGCCTTATTATTTGCCTAAGGTCGAAGATGGTAAATCAAGCAAAGAAGCTTTCGAAAAAGAGGGTTTCGACCCATTATTCGAAGATGCTGCTCGTTTGATAATTCGTTATCAGCAAGCTTCGGTCTCTATGCTTCAGCGAAGATTAAAGATTGGCTATAATCGTGCCGGTAGAATTATGGATGAATTGGAGTTGGCTGGCATTGTTGGTCCGTTTGATGGAAGTAAGGGTAGAACTATAAAAATTGCAACTGAGGATGAACTTGATAAGTATCTTAGGGAAAAGGGTTTGTAGTTTTTATTTGCCTTTTAAAGTATTCTGAACTTTTTTAAGCTCATTCAGGTCGTAACACAAATCGATTATATTCATTTTAGAACCAAAATCACTTTTTAAATATACTTTATGGAACCTTTCGATTTCACGTTCGCTTTTGAAAAAAGTTGTCACAGAAGAAATTATTTCAGTAATCTTTATAAAAAGAAAATCAACATCACTTTGGACTTTGGCAAGTAATTCATTTGGTTCGCTGCTTTTTAAAATTTTATGTGTTTTCCAAAGAGCAGAACCGTAGAATATAAGTTCGTTTGCAAGCTCTGGTTTATTGTTCTCTGCAAGAGTTTCAAGTATTATTCCCAAATCATTTCTCTTTCTCAAAGTACCGCCAGTTGTGTAGTCGAGAAATTCTAAAACATGAAGAGTGTCTTTTGAGAACTGCATGTTAGTACCTGATAGTGTTTAAAATAGAAAAAAAGAGCTTGTCGAAATCCGATTCTGATATGTTTGGTTTTTCTTTAATGTCTAACTCAATTAAAGAGAACTCGTAAACTTCGCTTAATGGTGTAACAAATATAGCAGATTTTCCAACCAGTTTGTTGCTTAAGTTTTCGTATTTAAATACGTAAAATTTATTCAGCCCATTTTTCAGTGGTTCATAGTCTCCTAATAAACGGATATTGTTTAGGCTTTTGATTTTTTTATTTTCGAAACACTTCATCGCCACTCCAAGCAGACCTTCTGTTTTGAGGGTCTGAGCAACATCAAATTTGTTGGTTAATTTAGAAAAAACAATAGAGAGAGTATACTCTGGGTTGACGGCTATGGCAAATATGTTGGATGGTTCTTTGTTCTCTGTGTCTATCAGATGCCACCCAACGGGCAAGAATGCTATCATATCCCCTTTGTCGGAGCGAATTGATTCATCACTGATAGGTATAGACGTTTTTGGTAGTAAAGTGAATTCTTTAGAGAATTCCTCGTCCGGGACTCTTACTTTGACTATAATGCAACTTGAGAGGAGAATCAATAAAACAAGTAGGTACCTACCATTCTTCCACATGAAGCGACCCGGGTTTTACACGAGTATGTCTTGTATAGCCATATTCTTTGAGGATTGAGGAAACACTTTCCACCATCTTTGGATTACCGCACAAAAAGAAATGCGTCTTCTCGGGGTTTATTTCAATTCCAGCTTCAGTTTGCAGCAATCCACTTTTAATGTGTTCTTCAATATAGCCTTTCAGTCCTGTCCATTCTTTGTCTGCATGTACAAGGGTTGGGAAATAGTAGAAGTTCTTGAATGTATATTGCAGAAAAGTTAGTTCGCTGTAATAACCAAGGTCCCAAGGATAGGATGCCCCATGAATAACAGCGAGTTTTCTATGTTGGTTTTCTAAAATGTGGGAGCGTAAAAAACTAATGTATGGAGCAAGACCAGTCCCAGTAGCAACCATAACTATATCACATTCAGGTGGAGTGTCGTTTAGCTTGAAGAGACCAAGAATTTTTGTGTCGACCCACATTCTGCTACCGGGGGTAAGGTTGAATAGGCGAGGAGTGAGCTGGCCAGACTTTACTTGGCTAATGTAAAACTCAAAGTTCTGTGTTTCGTGGTTGGCAGAGGCTATTGAGTAAGGTCTTTTAATCAGTTTATCAGGCGGTAGGTCTTCAGTTATCATTATTGAATTTTGCGAGCGAGCTTCTTTTGCAAGCAACCCAATTTGAGTGAATTGACCAGCTTCGAACTTGGGGCGAGGTTCGTCTGTTTTTACTCTCAGTATCATTAAGTCTGGTGTTAAAAGTATTTTTGCAGTAACCGTTGAATTGTAAACTGAATTTTCCATTTTAATATTTGGTTAAAATGCAAATTTACAAAAATTACTGTGGGTTTATTTTGGTTGTGCTTTGATTACTTTGTATCAATTGAAGTCTATTCTGTCGTTTATTTTTAGCAACTTCTCTCAAATCGATGTATTTATCAGCCTCGTCGATGATTTCTTCTCCGAGTATTGTTTCGATTAAATCCTCCATCGTCAACAGACCCTCTATTCCGCCGAATTCGTCGACGACAAGCGATATGTGTTGCCTCTTCGACAAAAATTGGTTAAGTGCATCATCTAAAGAGACATTCTCCGGAATAAAAAATATATCGCGTGCAAATTCCCTTAACTTTGAATTCAATTTGTTGTTTAAAGCTGCTTGAAATACATCTTTCGACATAACGTAGCCAACAACCTTATCATCGAGGGAATTTCCTTCGTAAATAGGAAAACGAGAGTATATCTTAATCTCTGGTTGTTTGATTACTTCCTCGACCGTCATATCTGCATTACAGGAGAAAATCACCGTTCTTGGGGTCATTACATCTGCTACTGGTACTTGATTAAATTTTATAACATTAGTAAATATTTTGTACTCACCAGTCTGTATGGTGCCTTCTTCGTGGGCAGTCTCTACTACTTCTTGGATATCTTCGATGGTGGCTTCTTCCTCTGTATTTAGAATCCTCTTCTTATACCAAAAGTAGAAAATTCCGGCAAATCGAAAAAAAGTGTAAAGAAAACTAATTAATTTGTAAAAAGTCAAGAATAGTTTATTAGCAAATTTGCCACCTAAACTATGAAGAGTAACTCTAAGAATAAATACTGTGAGCATTAAGAAAAAAGGTATGACTTTTGATAAATCCCAGAGAGACTTCGTAAGATATATTATATAACTTGCTATGAGTTGAATTGCAATGAAATAAAATAAAAGTTCAAAGAATAAGAAAGAGGCACCGACGATACTTTTCTCTTCGTAGATTCTGTAATACTTTTTGTGTACTTTTTCTACCTCCTCTTCCTGAACTTCTGCTACTATGCCATTTAATAAAGAAAGAAGTAAGCCTAGTAAAATCAAAAGCAATGTAAAAAGGAGTAATTCCATAATTTTAATTAATTAAAGCTTTCACTGGTAATTCGAATTTTGGGGGACTGAAAATCTCCAAAAGGTGTGGAGAAGACCGGCGTTGCTTCGATGGCGATTTTGGATGGGTCGGACCTTAAACCACCGAGGTAAAGGGCAAGATTGATAAGACCTTCGTACCCTCGATTACCAAAAAAGTCAAACAAATCCATGCTAACTTCCAGCGGTAAATGCCCAATATCGTTGGATGCTGGAAATTGAAACTCTCGATTTAACCTACTAGTGATTGTTTGAATACCATCGATGAACAGCACCCAGTCCATTCGCTTAATTGTAACAGGTATTGGTTTTGTACCGCCAAAGCCAGTGTTTGGATTTTTTACTGCAATGTTTATCACAAATGAAACTGGCAGTTTATTTCTTGATATTTCATTACCAATCTTAAGCGCATCCACTGGTGAAAAATCATTTATGGTGGATTTCGTTGCAATTGGTACACCCGCAAGCTTAAAATCAGAGACATTCTCGATTTTAAAACGAAGAGAAGTAAAAGAACTCAATGAATGGGTAATATTTTTTATTTGTTGGCACCCAGTTAGAATTGTTAGCACAATTAATAATGATAATTTGAAAGTGTTTTTCATTTTTTCTACATCTTTTAGTTAGAAATAAAAAAGGAGTTTTCACTCCCAAAAGTACCGGAGGAGGGATTTGAACCCCCGACACGCGGATTATGATTCCGCTGCTCTAACCAACTGAGCTACTCCGGCAAAAAACAAAGTTAAGTATTTTATTCAACTTTTTAAAATCTTTTTCAACTCGTCACGGATTTTTGCAGCTAATTCGTAGTTTTCTTCCTTTATAGCTTTGTCTAATTCTTCTTGTAATCTTTCGACTTTTGTCTTTGGTCGTTCCCTTTCGATTTTGTGAGTGAAATCAAATTCATCTTCTTCGTCTTCGGATGTTCCAAAAATGTCGGTCTCCGAGCGTTCCTCTACTTCGGGCGGTTTCACACTAAACGTAATACCAGCTTGGTCTAAAATATCACTATTCACATAAATTGGTGCCTGACAGCGAAGGGCAAGTGCAACGGCATCGCTTGGTCGGGCATCAATGTCTAATGGTGGTTCCTCGAAAATTATTCTTGCGTAAAAAGTGCCTTCGCGAAGGTCGTTTATGAACACTTCTTCTATTCTAGCGTCCATCTTTTCCAAGATATTTTTCATTAGGTCGTGGGTTAGTGGTCTGGGTGTGGATAATCCTTCCAAAACAAGAGCGATAGCTTGTGCCTCGAAAGGTCCAATGATAATAGGTAGACTTCGTTGTCCATCTTTCTCTCTTAGTATCAGCGCATAAGCATTAGGACTATCGGGACTTTGGGTTATTCCAATTGCTTTTACTTCAACTTTATTACTCATAGGTTTTCTCTTATTATTCGATATTTAAGACTATAAGTCTGCTTTTTTATTTTACTTTAATCCCTATACTTTTTAATTTCCTCGATAAGTTTAGGCACTACAGTAAACAAATCCCCGACTATCCCGTAATCTGCAACTTTAAAAATTGGTGCATCTTTGTCTTTATTAATAGCGAGAATGTATTTTGAACTAGACATTCCAGCTAAATGCTGAATTGCTCCACTTATGCCACAGGCAACGTATAAAGTTGGTGATACAGTTTTGCCCGTCTGGCCGACTTGCTCGCTATGCGGTCGCCAACCCGCGTCAACTACCGCTCGTGATGCGCCTACTGCTCCTCCAAGTAAATTAGCAAGATTTTCAATCAAATAATAATTCTCGGGTCCCTTTATACCACGACCGCCTGAAACAATTATGTCGGCTTCGAGGACATCTAATTTGCCCTCGTTCTTTAACACATTAACAACTTTTTCCTTTCTATCATCTTCATTGAGGTTCGGGACAAATTTTTCGATTAGTAAATCGGGAACTGGAGCAGGTTGGGAGGTGAAAACATTTGGCCGTAAGGAGCAAATTTTTATGTCACCATTTAGTTTCACTGTGATTTGAGCCTTGCCGGCGTAGACAGGCTTCTTGGCAATTAAGTTCGATTCATTTAACTCCAAAGCGATGCAATCAGAGACATATGAGCATCCCAAGCTTGCAGAAATTCTACCAGCCAATTCAAAACCATAGGTATGTGCTGGGAATAATATTAGGTCGAACTTTTTCTCTTTGATTAATACAGTTAATGCCTTTGAATAAAGAGAAACAGAATAATCTTTGAAAAGAGACGATTCAATATTGTAAACTTTCGACAAGCCAAATTCCTTGGATGTTTGCAAAGAAATCTCATTTGCATTGAATGCTGCGCCCCAGAGTTCAGCACCAGTCTGCTCTGCAAGCTTCCTCCCAGCTGTGATTAATTCATAGGATACTCTTTTAAGTTTGTTATCAATTGGTTCAATATATACTAAAATTTTTTCCATTTTTTACTCCTTGATTTGTTATAAAATTTTTGCTTCTTCGTGAAGTAGTTTAACAATTTCTGCTATTTCTTCCTCGCTGTCCCCAACGATTTTATTTTTTCTTGACCTTAAAGGAATTTCCATACTTAATATTTCGATAGTTGGGGTTGTCTCTTCTGGTTCGATTTCTTCAATTGGTTTACTCTTGGCTTTTAATATATCGGGAAGTTTAGGATAGCGAGGTTCATTCAAGCCTTTTTGTGCAGAAATAACACATGGCAAGGTCGTCTCTACCACTTCTTTTCCACCTACTACATCTCGTTCAGCAACTACTCGGTTTCCATCAATACTCAATTTTGAAACTATTGTAACAAGTGGCAGATTAAGCAGTTCGGAAACCATTGCTGGTACCATCAAAGAGTCGTAATCAACACTTTGCCTACCAAACAAAATAATGTCCGGTTGAAATTGATTTGCATAATTTGCGATATTTTTTGCAACGAAATATGAATCAAAGGGCAATTCACGTTTGATTAATACCGCACGGTCGGCACCCATTGCTAATCCAGAGCGAATAACCTCTTTGGATGCATCTGGACCAACTGTAATAGTTACAACAGTCCCTCCAAATTTTTCCCTTAAGCGCAAACCCTCCTCTAATGCAAATTCATCATACGGGTTAATAATAAACTTTACTCCTTTTTCATCGATGGTCTTGCCATCGGCACCAATGAATATTTTTGTTGCTGTGTCTGGAACTCTTGAAATTCCAACAAGTATCTTCATTTCTACTCCTTAATACAATTAACGAAGTAATACAAAATTAAAAATTAGATAAAAATTTCTTACACAAGTTTGTTTTTTTTGGTGTTGAATACTTCTGTGAGTTTATTTGTTTGCAAAGCCTTAAGTGTTTACCTCAACAACGACAAATACGAACTAATACAAAATTTTTTATTAATTTTGTTTTTTTAGGAGTTGAATTATGTTTACCGTTGTAGTTATATTATTATTATTCGCATCAATTCTCTTAATTGGTGTCATTTTATTGCAACCAGGCAAAGGCGATTTATCCCCAACATTTGGTGGTCTTACAACCCAATTTGGAACCATGTTTGGCACTCAAAGAACGATGGATTTCCTTCAAAAAACAACTCGAGTTTTAATTATCATAATATTGCTTCTTTCGTTATTTGCCAACAAATTTTTGCTAAAATCCGGTGGAACACAGGAAATAAAACCTGTAACTCAAGGCGCACAAATTCCAAAGACAGTACCAACAACTCCTCCAATTGAGGTTCCCAAAAAGTAACTTCATAATCAATTTCGCTCTAAGATGAATTATTTGAGAATTGGTTTTTTCCTCTATATTTGCTTAAACTCCTACTTAATTTCGCTTTCAAGTACCAAAGATACTTTCGACTTCTCATATAAAGAGGTTGTTATTACCGCTCTAAGGTACCCTGAGAAAATTTTTGAAGTTCCTCTTTCTGTTACTTATATCTCTGGAAAGAATTACATCGTTTTTCGTGGTTTATCAATAGACGAGCCTTTGACTTCTGTTCCTGGTGTCTTGGTTCAGCAAAGAAGTGGCTCCCAAGACATAAAGATTACAGTTCGTGGATTTGGTTCGCGTGGTGCTGGGGACCGTTCAAATAGTGGGACAGTACGTGGTTTGAAGTTTCTCTTGGATGGAATACCACAAACCGAACCAGATGGGAGAACATCCTTGGACCTTTTGGATATTTCCCTTGTTGAAAATGTCGAAATTATTCGTTCTAATGCCTCTGCTTTGTGGGGAAATGCCTCTGGCGCAATCTTTTCTTTCACAACTGTCCCCTCGGACAATACCCCTGCTTTAAACTTCTCCAAATCCATTGGAAGTTGGGGATTGGACAAAAACGTTTTGAAATTTAAAACAAGTTTAGGGCAAAATGGTGTTGCCTATTTAAATACTGTTTATTCTAAGTTTGACGGTTGGCGCCAGAATTCTAATTCCGAAAAATTCCTGGTAAATTTTGGTATTAAAGTTCCACTTGGATTTGTTAATTCTAAATTTAAAGAAGAATTATACTCTACAGTAATTCAGTTGAATGGAAATTTAGCCAAGAATTTTTTCTCCATCCCTGGAGCATTAACTCAACGATTTTTCGATACTTTGCCGCGTTCGGCAAATCCAATTTATCTTCACAATAAAGAAAGAAGAAACAATCGACTTGCTCAGATTGGTTTTTCATTTACAAATAACTTTAATGAAACAACTTCGCTTTTCCTTCAAGGATTTCTGACATCCAAATACCTACAACGCTCTGAAAGAGGAACCTTTCGGGATTTTACTCGTTACTTCGTTGGTTCATCTGCGCACTTAAGGCACGAGTTCAATATTCAAAATTTAAACAACATTTTGCTAATAGGTATCGACGACTCTTACCAAGATGGAGCAATATTGTTTTATGAATTGGACTCGAACGCAAATCGCTCTACCAAATTGCGAACAAATAAAAAAGAGGGTGCATTTACTTACGGAATGTTCTTCCAAAATGAGATTCTGTGGCAAGATATGAGCGTAATTCTGGGCTTAAGGTACGACAATGTTACATATCATTCACAAGACTTTTTGGTTTTTTCTTCTTTGGATGAGAAGAAGTTTGGAAAAATCATTCCCAAAATTGGCATCAACTATCGTCTCCTCGAAAATCTATCCATATTTGCAAATTTGGGTGGTGGTATTGAAGTTCCAGCTGGTAATGAGACAGACCCAATGCCCGGCGAGGACACTATATTTCAAATTAACCCATTATTAAACCCAATTATTTCAAAAACTTACGAGGTCGGTTTTAAATCCTTTTTCATTTTAGGTAGTTTAATCAAGACAATTGAATTGGAAAGCAGTTTGTTTAAAATTGACACTAAAAATGAATTAATCCCTTATCGTCAAGGAAAATTTTATCTTTCTGCTGGAAGAACAAGTCGGATTGGCTTCGAAGGAATGCTCAAAACTACTTTGCCAATGGGTATTAAGTTTAATGCCACTTTCTCTTACCTAATTGGTAAGTTTGATGATTACATAGTCGACTCCAGCCTTTATGACAAAAATAAAGCTGGTATTTATGCAGACTTTAAAGGCAATTCTTTACCAGGTGTTCCTAAATATTACTATTACGCTTCTATCACGATACCGTTCGTAGTGGATTTCGAGTTTTATGTAAACGGGGTTAGCAAGTATTTTTGTGACGATGCAAATAAGATAGAAGTACCATCGTACGATATTTTTAATTTTCGAATACTATACGAAAAAATTTCAATTGGGAAGAAAATAAATATATCATTAGCTTTCAGTGTGAATAACTTATTCGATAAGAAATATGTCGGCTCTTCATTTTTAAATCCGATTTACGAAAAAGGAACAAATTTACCTTACTTTATTGAACCGGGATTGCCTCGAAATTATCTTTTTTCAATTAGTTTTCAATTTTAAACTTTTCGACTTAGCAAATTTTTTGCTCCAAGAGAAATAAGTTTTTGTGCTAACTTCTTGCCCACATCTTCTGGATTTATTGCCAAGCCAAATGTAGAGTCTCGAAAAAAGTATTCACCGTCGGAAGAGGCAACCATTCCTTCTATATAAATTTCATAATCAACAATTTCTGCATAAGCAGAAATAGGATTCTTACATCCACCACCGAGTTCTCGTAAAAAAGCTCTTTCAGCCCGAACAGCATATTCAGTTTCAACGCTATTTAATCCTTCCAAAACTTCTTTGGCAAAAAGATTATCATTCCTTATCTCCAATGCTATTACCCCTTGTCCGACTGCGGGAATTACAACCTCCGGTGAAAAAATCTCCGTTATGAGATTTTGCAATTCTAGTCGTTCGATTGCTGCACGAGAGACTATGATTGCATCAATGTCAGAATGATACAATTTTGTAATTCTTGTTGTTATGTTCCCTCTCAAAGGTAGGATATTTAAATCTGGGCGAATTCTTTTAATTTGTACCTTTCGTCTAAGAGAACTTGTTCCAATCGTTGCTCCTGATGGTAGTTCGGTAAAAAGTTTGTTATACTTCGAGATTAGGACATCCTCTGGGTTATCTCGCGGAAGGACTGCACCAATTGTCAATTCTTCGTGCAAATCTGTGGGTAAATCTTTTAAACTGTGAACAGCAATGTCAATTTTACCACTAAGAAGTTCATCTTCAATTTCTTTCGTAAAGAAGCCTTTTCCTTCAATTTGCGTCAACTCTACGTCTTGAAACTTATCGCCGCTAGTTTTTATGATTTTTATCTCTGTGATTAACTCTGGAAAGAATTCTTTTATTTTGTCAATAAATAGATGTGTTTGAACGAGGGCAAGTTTGCTGCCTCGAGTTCCAACCTTTAATCTTCTATGCATAATTAAGAGGATTTTTTCGTTTTCAACAGAAGCTTTTTGATTGCTTCAATGCTTTTTTGTTCATCAATTTCTTGGTAACTTTTGGAAATTTTTTCTTTGCTAGCTACGGGGGGTGCTTCTGCACCACCTTCGATATCTTCACCTTTCCTTTTTTCATCAATTGTTTCGAGGGTAGGTATTTCTAATTCTTCTTTATAAAGATGTTTGTCTATTGGTAGACCAGCTGCGATTTTTTCCATTCTATCTTGTCCGAAAATGCTAACTAATTTTTCGAAGATAGTTGTTCGGGTAAAAGGCTTGGAAACAAAACAGTTAACACCCATTTTAACAGCTTTTCCAAGATTCTCTGTGTCTGAAAGGGCAGATACCATAAGTACGGGAATGTTTTGCGTGGATTTAATTGTTCTTAAAAGCTTTAATGTTTGATGGCCAGAAAGGTCTGGCATTAAAATATCGAGCACTATAATGTCTGGTTGATGTTCTACTGCGAGGCTTACTCCTTCGTAACCATCAGAGGCGAGCAATACTTTGCGAAATCCATAACTTTGCAATGTTTTTGAAAGTATCCTTTGCATCCAAACATCGTCATCTATGACTAAGGCGCAGTATTCAACCATTTTCCACCTCTTTATTTATTGTAATTTCTTGATTTTCTGAGCTATCTTTATTAAACACGACAGTTTGGTCATCAAGAGTATTCTTGATGTTTTTGTTAATTTTTACCGAAGCATTCTTCATAGCGCTTTTAAGTTTCTGGATTTCAATCTTTGCTGCTTGGCGATTTAGTTCAATTATTTTATCGTAGACCTCTTTTCGATGAACTGGTATGGATTTTGGAGCCTCGATACCCAATCGAACAACTCCACGAGAGTAACCTAAAACAGTGATTTTAACACTGGAACCTATTGTTATTACTTCTCCTATCTTCCTTGATAATACAAGCATATATTCCTTTATTCTTGTTTTGTCTTTTTTGGTATAACAAAATTTGTTGAGTATTTATCGCTCGGCAAAATTGTTTGCCATCCTCTCTGGTTTTCTACATCAAAAACTATAGGTGCCTTCAAATTTGCAGTCATTTGTTTGTTTTCGTCTTCTAAGGTAATAATAACCATCAAGACCAACTTTTCTAAATCAAATTCTGGACCCGGGTCATACATCAAATCTAAATGCCAAGGACTAAGTAGAGGAAATCCTATTTCGGGCTTTTCAATTGAAATTAGCCATTTAAATGGTAATGTTTCTTCATCGGCGATTAAAACAAATTCATGTAAATCTTCGAATCCAAGTATCCCATTTTCGAAGTAAAAGATATGTTGAGGTTCAATTTCCAAGGAACCGAATTGCAATGTCTTAATTACTCTTTTTTCTTTTAATTGTTTCTCGTCCATATTAAAAGTTTTTCAAATATAATCGTAAATTACAAAACTTTTATGTAATTTTCAACTTTATCTCATTTTTTGAAGTAAATTTGAAAAACTTGTTTCTACAGAATTTCTATGAATCTCTTTGTGAAATTATTCTCAATATATCTTCCAAGGCAATCTTAGAGTTTTCAACAATGTTCTCTGCTTCCCTTTTCAAATCTTCTACATATTGATTGTCTTCGATACCCGGTAAATTTATCAATACATTTCTGTAAGCACCCCAAATCCCTGTCTCTAATGCTTTTGCTCCGACTTCCACATCCGATTTAGAGGCAATATTTCCAATGCGGGCAACTTCTTTTAGGGGTTCCCAACATTTATATGCTATTTTCATTGTTGTGAGTGGCACGGACACTGCCTTTTTTAATGCTTCTTGGATGGCAACTTGTCGCTTTTCTACTTCTTCTTGAGTACTCTTTGGCATACGAATAGCTTCCATATACTCGTTGAATGCGTTTGCATCTGCATCTATCATTGAAATTAAATTTCGTGTGCTCTGATATAATGGTGGAATGATTCTTCTTAAATCATTCGTCAAATGCTCAAATTTCCGTACGCCATAAGTCAACTGGGCTACCATACAACCTAAAGCGACACCTATCGCAGCTATTGCAGCGGAGGCAGAACCACCTCCAGGGGCTGGTGTTCGTGCAGAAATTTTTAATATAAAGTCTTTAACAGTACTTTGTGCTAATGGTTCGTTCGGTTCCTCTTCTATCATATATTCAATTATCTTTTTCTTTGGATTGAACTTTGAAATGGAATTCAATCCGAGTCTATCTACGACTAATTTGATTTTTTGGTCTTCGTCGAGTATAAACAAATCTTCTTTTTCAATATAGTATTCGGCGGCTATCATTATAGCTTCGAGCGGAATTAAACCTACCAATTCCGAACCAACAACTGCAACTTTTAGTTCTTGTGCTTCACGTTTGATTTCTTCAAATACAATGTGGGGAGGTGTTATCTTGAAGTTTGTTAGGTTTATCGAGACTTGTGCGATATTGTGTTCTTCGAGCCACCAACCTATTGCCTTTACTTCCTTGAATAGTCCTGGTTGGTTTGGTCCACGACCCGCTTCACGAATATTTAAAGCAATTCTGTGTGCTTGTTCTTTAGTCCCCAAGAGGTTAACATTATATGCAATTAAGAAATCTCGTGCCCCTGTTACAGTTGCTCCCCATTCTGGGACAAATTCCGGTGGACCGAAATCGGGTTTCCATTCCGGTTGTTTAATTTTATTTGGCAAGCCTTCATATTCACCTTCGCGTATCTGCGGTAACTTTTTACGGTAATCGAGTGGTTGAGCATATTCGTATAGGTAAACCGGGACAGCGAGCTCTTGGGCAAGTCTGTTGCCAAATTTTTTTGCGCATTCAACACATTCTTCCATTGTTACATTCGCAACAGGTACAAACGGGCAGACATCAAGTGTACCAATTCTTGGATGCTCTCCTTTGTGTTTTCGCATATCAATCAATTTTCGAGCAATTCGGGCTGCGTTCAAAGCCCCTTCGACAACTGCCTCTGGCTCCCCAACAAATGTGTAAACAGTCCGATTTGTTGATTTTCCAGGGTCGACATCTAACAATTTGCAGCCTGGTGTGTTTTCTATTGCTTCTGCGATTGCTTTAATTATTTGTTCGTCTCGTCCTTCCGAGAAATTAGGTACACATTCTACAATCTTTTTAGTTTTCATCATTATTAATTATTGTTAGACAAGTCCTTATGTAAAATTATTCTAGTAATCTTTGGAAAAGTATAAATGAGTTTTCTTTCAGAAAAAACAAACAATGTGAGAACCGCATTATGGGGGTTGAAACTGATGTTCTTTACACCAATAATTATTTTCGTTGGAGTAAGAAATTTATATCCCTTGTAAACCTCTTCGAAATTGATTTTTTTGGTTATTTTGGATTCAGAGAAACGCAAAGTGTCCGGTGGCTTGTAATATTTTTTTTCCAGTAACCATATGAAATTTATATTTTCTAAATTGGATATCTCGCAAACAAGGCTATCGTTCGAGTAAAATGAAATTTTAAATAATGAACCTATTGGTTTAATGTTCAGGAAAGTTAATATTTGTTTTAAATCTACACCAGTAAAGAAACCTAAAGCCTTATTCTTACCAGATTTAAGGCAAAGCTTGTAGTAATTCAATTCATTCTTGAAGGAATTAATGAATGTTCTGCTGTCAATTGTATCGCAATGTTGCGAATACAAAACTGCATTTGTAAGTAAAAAATATAAAAGTAGAATATATTTTTTCATAGCAAAAAAAGCAAAATTAATAAATCCTTTTTATAGTTTCGAGGATTGGAATAGTTAACCCAAATAAAGTTAAAATTCATGTTAAGTTTTTCGTATAAATACTGCTTGTTTTAGGTTGTGATTAACTTTTTTTTAAAGATGAATTAAATTATCTTTAAAAAATCTTTTTTAATTTCGTAACTTAATGATATTTATAATACGAGGGTAACCATGAGGTTTTTTTCTTTTGTAATAATCTGTTTTCTTTCTTTCACTTATATGATTTTTGCACAGATAACTTATCCCGCTCCTTTCGATTTATCCGGAGGGAATTATGTTTTCACAGAATGGAGTCCTTCAAATCCATCTGGAACCTATCCGACATCGATGATTTTCCATCGAACTTCTACCCAGGACCCCTTGCTTTCGACGGAGATGACCACTAACTACACTGGAGCCTACAACTTGACCTCAGGTTCCAGAATAAATGGCTTGGGGACCAGTGGATTCTCCTTTGTAAATACTTCAACTGCCGGTAATTTGGGAGCCGCTGTGCTTGCATTGAACACGTTAAATAGAACTAACATCCAAGTGACTTGGACTGGTGGGTTTGTGCGTATCGCTGGAACAACAACCAGAGAATATCGAATTCGCTTGCAGTACAAAATAGGGGATTCTGGCTCGTTCCAAGATGTGACAGATGCCAATGGCAATCCAGTCGAGTATATTTACAATGAATATGTTGGACACCCAAATCCTACGACACTTCCACCACATTCACAAACATTTACTGTCTATCTCCCTTCCAGTGTTGAAGACCAGCCTATTGTCTATCTCCGTTGGAAATATTATTTTCTTGGTAGTGGTAGCGGAAATCGTCCAGAATTGAGAATCGATGATATCTATGTTATGAGCGAATCCTCTGTCGGAGGAGGTACAAGACTCAAAATTTCAGACATATCTCCACTAAATCCATTAACAAATATACCTTTCTCATTACGAGTTTCATCTATCGACGACAATGGGGTTGCAAAAAAGGTTTCCCAACCTACTGTCGTAAGGCTTTCACTGATTAGTGGAAGTGGGGCTCTACTTGGTACTCTTATCAAAACCATTCCTTTTAAATCCACAAGTGTAACTTTTGATGATTTAACTTACAACTTTGCAGAAAACATAACTATTGGTGCGGAAGTTATTTCTGGAGACCCATTGGCATCTACACAAGAAAATTTGCAAGTCTTGCCTGGTCCTATTGCTTTGGTTATCGAAGAACTATATACTAAACTTCATACCAATTCTATAATTCCTACTTTTAAAGTTCGGGCAATCAACTCTGATAATTCTACTAATCCATATTATCACAATTATACTGCCAAGGTCACTTTTGATGGACCTCTTACTTTTGCTTTTAATGCAAATTTTGTAAATGGTGTTGCTACTTTTACTAATGTACAGATTAGTGTTCCTGGTACCTACCAAGTTTTTGCATCTGCCCCAGGTTTTTCAAGTTCAAATGTAATTCAGGTCGATGTGAAACCCGTTCCTACATTGACAGAAATCTTTGTTCCAAAGTACCTTAAAGGTGTTGGCACCTTTGGAACGAGAGTACCGACATTTGCTCTTGTTAAGATGGAAAATCTACATCCCAATACTGTTTATAGATACTTTACTGGCGGAAGAAATGTTGGTTACACGGGGGATGTTAATACCGACAATGGGGCTGGGAATAATTTACATTACAATCATCAAACTGATAGTTACTCATATAACTCTATTCGAGATTTGAATCAAGATAATGCTTATTCGACTTTCGAATCTGAATCCGATGGAACGAAGTTGGTATGGTTGACACTCGTTCCAACAACCAATTCATCTTTTAACGAGGGTCGACAGGTATATTGGATTATGGTCCTCGGTTCTGAAAAAGGTACCTTGATTAAAAGATATCAAACAACAAACACGAGTTTGTCTCTCGACTTCGGAAATCCACCCACGAAATGCACTGGAATTTATGACGAAGACAGTTGGTTGCCTCCCAAGTCTTTTGTTTGCCTTTTCGATTCTCCAAATGTTAACATGCCCGTTTCCATAGCTATCGTTCAAAACGAAGGAGCTACTCTGCAAGATGGAATAGACCCCCAGGGCAATCCCTATCCACCTCAAGGACCAGATTATTACAATAATTTAGACGATGTTGTTGGTGCCTGGGCAACAATAATTCCTAACAATTTGGATAATGGAATTAGAAAAATCGAAGTTTACAATCGAAATGGAAAATTGATTAAGCGTATATATGACCTCGATGGTATTTGGGCTGGAGTTAATACAATCCAAGTTTACGGTGGTTCTTCCAGTCCAATTTCTTTTAAAACACCTGCAATAAAGCTTGTGCAACCTGCTGAAGGTTTCTCGGATGATTTCTGCAATGAAGGACATCTTGAAATACAATGGGTCTCTCGTGGTGTTAGCAAAATAGATATTGATGTATCAATCGACCGGGGCAATTCATTCTTTAATATTATCGAAGACGCACCAGCAAACGAAGGCAAAGCAATTTGGCGTATTCCACGAGGTTTGTTTGCCGACACTACCAATAGATTAAAAATTTACGACCGAGAACATCCTACATCGCTTGCACCTCTGGAGTTTTTATCCTCCTCTACCAATGACTTTTATATTTACGACACTCCGATTATCACAGCACACACAAAGTCGGGTATTGCTTGCCTTGGCGAAGATGTTGTTTTAACTGCTTATGCTACTGGCTCCAAACTCGGCTATCAATGGTACAAAGATGGGAAAAAATTGTATGGTGCTACTTCTCAACAACTTATTTTAAGAAATGTTAATTTCGCTACCTCCGGAGTTTACACTTGCGAAGCAACTGGAGCAAGTGTTTGCTCAAGCGATTTTACAGATAAGATTTTAGTCTATGTCCTTACGCAAACAAATATCTCCATACAACCCAAGGATTTCTACGGTTATCTTGGGAGTATTGCCACTTTTAATTTTGATGTACACGCATATGAATTTGCTAATGGTGATATTTCCATTCAATGGTATCGCAATGGTCAACCCTTGCGAGACGATTGGAAATATTCCGGTACAAAGTCTAATTACTTCACTGTTAATAATATCACCTACTCTGATACAAATGACTATTTCTTTGCAATTGTAAACGGAAGGTGCGGTGCAGACACTACAAATATTGTCAAGATACGCATTGTCCCAAATATTCTAATCAAGCCCGATACTTTGTACATCTGTGATAAAGACTCGTATTTGAATGTTCCAATTTCAGTTCCTCATCCAATTCTGCCTCAAAATTATATTGTAGAATTCTACCGCGGAAGTATTCTCGTCGGAAGTTTTAACTTATCGGTTTTTGGTATGTCAATCAGACTTCCAATTGTTTCCTTGATTCCAGGTGATTATTATGCTATTATAAGAGTTCCATCTCTTGATGTGTCCTTCAAGACTAACATTGTTAAAATAGTAAAAATTGATAAACCACCTGTAATAACAAAAGACCTTCCAGACCAGTTGTCGCTCAAAGCGGGCGATGAATTAAATTTATCAATCGACGCCGAAGGTTTAAATCTTCATTATCAATGGTTTAAGGACGATATGCCCCTCCCCTCCGCTATTGAGCCCAATCTGCTTATAACTAATGTTTCTACTGATGATGCCGGTAGATACTATTGTCTTGTGTGGAACTGCGATACAGTTAAATCCAATGTCGTCAATGTTAATATCACTTTGTTCTCCGTGTCGAGCGTTGAATGGCTTACACTACCCGATGGAGCAAAGTTTAAACTCTTCCCAAACCCAACCCAATACTCAAGTGAATTATTAATTGCTTCGAATTTAATCAAAGAATACAAAGTTGAAATTTTCAATACTTTTGGACAGAGTGTCTTCTCCCAAATTGTCCAAACTAATGGAGTGGACGGTAGTAGGATTATAATTCCCTTCAAAGAATTGGGTTTGGCTGGGGGAGTATACAACATTAAACTTGAAACAGAAAATAAAGTAACTACTATTCCAGTAGTTTATTTACCTTAAATCTCCAAAATTATTTAAATTTCATGAACTTCGTGGTCATTACATTTGACCACGAAGTTTTTTAAAATACTAATAAAAATGGTAAGTATTAATTTGAAAAGAATTTATATCTCGATTATTCTAATAAGGTTGTTACTCGTAGTAGAAGCGTAGCTAGGAGAGCAAGATGCCAAAACAAACTTATCCTTGCTTTTTCCAATTTTATTTCGATGAATAAAGTCAATTATTTTTTCCACATCGGTTTCATCCTCAGAATCAGGGAATAAGAAACTTTTTACACCCCAAATGAAGCTCAGTTTCCTTACAGTTTGTATGCTATCTGTAAAAGCAATGATTGGTATTTTGGGTCTATATTTTGCAAGATTAATTGCAGTGAACCCATTTTTTGTAAGGGCAATGATTCCTTTTGCTTTAATTTGTTCAGAAAGTAAAGTCGAGGCATTTGCAATTGCGTCAAAAATTTCTGAGGACTGGAGGACAATTCCTTTCTTTGAGTAAATGCTAGCAAAGTCTTCTCGTTCTGCTTCGTGAATTATTTTATTCATATAATCGACCGATTCAATTGGGTAGCTACCAACACTTGTCTCTCCACTCAACATTAAAGCATCGGCACCATCAAAAACAGCGTTCGCAACATCACTAGCTTCGGCTCGTGTTGGTCGGGGATTTGTTATCATAGACTCCAACATTTGTGTTGCTATTATTACTGGTTTACCAAAGTATCTACATTTTTTTATAATTTCTTTTTGGATAATTGGCACTTTTTCTGCCTCGATTTCTAAACCAAGGTCGCCTCTTGCAACCATAATTCCATCCGATTCTTGGATGATTTCGTCTATATTTGCCAATGCTTCCATTCGCTCTATCTTTGCTATTATGGGCAATTCTTTTCCGTATATTTTCATCATTCCACGCAATTCGACAATATCCTTGGAAGAACGAACAAAGGAGAGTGCCACGAGGTCTATGTCGTTTTCAATGCCAAATTTTAAGTCTTCTATATCTTTTGGTGTTATCGACGGAGCAATAGTTTTGCTCCTTGGAATCACCAAGCCTTTATTGCTTTTTAATATACCTCCTTTTCTTACTTTTGTGATAATATCAGTTTCTTTTACTTCGATTATATCTAAAATAATATACCCATCGTCGATAAGAATAGTTGCCCCAGTTGTTGCTTCTGAAGGTAAATTTTTGTGATTCGTAGAGACTATTTTACAACTACCTACATCTATTTCATTTGTTGTGATAACTAATATACTCCCATTTTCAAGATTGACAGCATCGTTTTCAACTTTTCCAATTCTTATCTTGGGTCCTTGTAAATCTTGTAATATTGCAATTTCCCGCTCCATAATTTTGCTAGCTTCTCTTAAGTTTTCAATTAACTGTTTATGTCTCTCGTGAGTATTGTGAGAGAAGTTTAGCCTTGCAACGTCCATCCCTTTCTCAATCATCTGTTGCATCGTTTCTACTTTTTCACTGGCTGGACCAATCGTGCAAATTATTTTGGTTTTGGTGTTAATTGTTTTCATTTCATG
Source organism: Candidatus Kapaibacterium sp. (assembly GCA_937927515.1). Classification (GTDB taxonomy): domain Bacteria; phylum Bacteroidota; class Ignavibacteria; order Kapaibacteriales; family UBA2268; genus Naka2016. The sequence continues at coordinate 123,179 of CALBDO010000006.1, forward strand.
CTCAATATTAAAATTGGACAAATTTTGCTAATTCCTCAGCTGATTTAAGATGTACAATCAAGTTATCTTCTACTAGTTCTTTTACAGCCATTTTGGCTTCTTCAATGGAAATTTTATGGTAGTATGCAAAATGCCAAATGTCTGTGGGTGCAACGGATATCTCGAGAAGCAAAGCTTGTGCAATTGTAAGTTTTTCTCGGTTCAAATATTTCTCTCTTAGAGTTTCCAAGAGTAAATGAGAGGTTTTTTTAATAATCATCTCGTCTGTAAAATAATAGTTGTCATTGTTGATTAAATCACAAATTGGGAAACCACCGAATTTTTTTATCAAAAGTGGGAGAAAAGAGATGGAAACTACATAAGGGTCCTCTGCAACTCCGCCCCAGAGGTCTTCCCAAACTTGATAATCATTTTCCTTGAGCCATTCAAAGAATTTAATTTCATTCTCTGGTAAATACACAAGCGTATCCTGAGAGTACCTTTGTACCAACTCGTTTGCAATCTCTGGGGAAATTTGGGAGAAAATCTCTTGGGGGATATTTATAGGTTTGCTTTTTTTCCGCTCTTTTTCAAACCATTCCAAAATATCGTCCATATGAACCTCAAAGACATGTATTTTTCGAGCAAAACAAAATTAAAAGTTTTCTCTAATTGAAGATTAAATTTACTGACTTTTTTGTATTTTTGTATTTGATTTTGCCCCGTGGTGTAATTGGCAACACGTCTGACTCTGGATCAGAAGTCTCCAGGTTCGAGCCCTGGCGGGGCAGCCATATATTATAAACTTCATTACTTACACCAATTTTAGCTTTTCATTTGGTAGTTAAACAAGTTTAGAAACATCTTCTTTATCGATGAATGTTCTTTGAAGCACTTAGCTTAGAAATATCAATTTTTAGATTTGAACTATAGAGAATGGTTTTTTCATACACTGAATTCAAAGAAGCCTTTTTGGTTGTGTATCCACACGGCTGCAAGCAAGGCACCGAGTGCAAATCCCTTTCTATTTTTTGCTGTGTGTGTAATTTCAATCGTGTCGAATTCAGAATCAAATAAAATTTTGTGTACTCCAAATACTTCCCCAAATCTTAATGAAGCAATTTGGAGACTATTTTCGTCCACATCCAATGGATTTGTTGTTATGCGCTCTTTGCTTTTAATGTTCTCCAAAATTTTTTTAGCTATCAACAGAGCTGTGCCACTTGGAGCGTCCTTTTTATGTCGATGGTGTATCTCTTCAATTAAAATGTCGTAGTTGTTGATGGAATTAATGAACTTTGAAATTTGTTCAACTGTCTTCAAAAGAATTTGAATACCAACGGAAAAATTTGGACTATAAATCAAACCAATTTGTTCCTGCTCGACAATTCGCTTTACCTCTTCAAGTCTATCATACCAACCAGTTGTTCCAACAACAATATTCTTTTTCATTTTTGCAATCGTTTTAATGTTTTCGAACACTGCTGTTGGGGTGGTAAATTCTATGGCTACATCAAAGTCGTAATTTTTCCCCAGAACCAGTGGTTTATCGATGTCAAATATGTCTGTTAAAATAAAGCCCTTTTCTATGGCGAGGTGTTCGATTTCCTTACCCATTTTGCCATATCCAATCAGCGCAATTTTAGGTTTTTGAGTGGTCATAGATATTGGCCTTTGTAGTGGTAATAAAACTCGGATATTAGGTCGAAAGCCTCGGCAAGAACTTCTTCTGGCGGAAGAATGACTATTCTAAAATGGTGGGTACCCGGCTTTTGGCCAAAGCCACTTCCGGGTACCACTACTACTCCAGTTTCTTTCATAAGTTCCATTGCAAAATGACTATCATCGGCAACATCTATGGAGGGAAATGCATAAAAAGCTCCGTGTGGTTCAACAACATTAATACCTTCGATTTTATTGATTTTTTCCAGGACTATGTCTCTTCTCTTTTTGAGTTTGGCGTTTATTTCTGCTAAATGTTGCTGGTCCCCAAGAAGTGCCACAGGTATTGCATATTGAATCGGGTGGTTCGCACATAGTCGAGCCCGTAATATTTTATTTATTGCATCAACATAATCTTCGAGCTTGGAGCTTGGACCACTAACTACACCCCACCCAATCCTGAACCCGGGAGCAATGTAGTTTTTAGACAAGCCAGAAAATGTAATGCATGGCAAATCTTGCGAAAGGGATGCAATGGATATATGCTTTGCGTTATCGAATAGAAGCTTGTCATATATTTCGTCTGCGAATACCACTAAATTGTATTTTAGGGAAATTTCAACAATTTCATTCAAAATTTCTTGTGAAAATACTGCCCCGGTTGGATTATTTGGATTAATCAATACAATTGCACGGGTTTTGTCATTAATTATTTTCTTAATGTGGTCTACGTCGGGTTGCCAGCCATTTGATTCATCCAAATAATAAGCATTTGCAACAAGTTCCAACTTACTTTGAATAGCAGAGTATAAGGGGTATCCGGGCTCTGGAATCAAAACATTTTCTCCGGGATTGAGCAAGGCAGTAAGGCAAATTTCAATTGCTTCGCTTGCTCCAGTTGTAATAAAAGTATCGACGATGTTGTTTATACTTTTTCGTCTTGCATCTTCTTCGATTGCTTCGAGTGCAATTTTAATTCCGGATGACGGAGAGTAGCCATTATGGTTATCTAGCATAGCTTTGTAAACAGCATCGATAATTTGTTGTGGAGTTTTGTGTCCATAAGGATTTGGGTCTCCAATGTTTAGATAGAGCATCTTTTTCCCAGTTTTAGCCACTTGCTCAGCCAAGACAATAATGTCTCGAATTGCGTATGCAATACCATGTGTTCTCTTTGCAGGTTCGACTTTCGGAATATCCATGATTAATTGCAAAAAATAAAAAATCAAAATTAAAAAAAGTCTCTTAGAGTAGGATAGGTTAAAATTTTTAAATTTTAAAGGTGTGGAATTATGTGTTGATTAGAATACCTAATTCATTGAGTTGTTTCTCATCCACTGCTGATGGGCAATTTTCCATAAGTGCGAGACCGCTTGTTGTTTTGGGAAAGGCTATAACATCGCGAATGTTGTCGGTGCCAGTCAATGTCATAACCAATCTATCAAGTCCAATAGCAATACCACCGTGAGGTGGGGCACCATACTTCAAGGCTTCCAAAAGAAAACCGAATTTAAGGTTGATATCGTTCTCGCTCAGCTTTAATAGCCTAAATATCTTTTCTTGGATTTCGTGCTTGTAGTTTCTCAAACTTCCTCCACCAATTTCCTCACCGTTGACAACAATATCGTATGCTTTTGCTCGGACTTTGAGTGGTTCTGTTTCCAATATCGATAAATCTTCATCCACTGGGGAAGTAAACGGATGGTGTTTCGCAACCAATCGCCTTTCCTCGCTGTCGTATTCAAACATTGGGAAATCAACTACCCAGAGAAAGGAAAATTTGTCCTTTACTCTATCTAGTGTTCCGTTTCGTTTAGCAATTTCTTTTCGAAGAACGCCGAGAATGGAATAACATTTCTCCCATTCATCTACAACGATTAATAGTAAATCTCCGTTTTCTAAATTGGAATGTATTTTTATAGTTTCAAGTTCTCTCTCGGAGAGAAATTTAACAATGGGTGAATTAAGAGTACCATCAGTGTTTTTAATCCAAATTAATCCTTTACCTCCGTATTTTTGGGCAATTTCTACCAGTTCGTCTATTTGCTTTCTTGAAAAATTTGCACAACCTTTTGCATTAATACCAGCAATAACTTTCCCAGTGTTTATTGCTTCTTCGAAGACTCGAAAATTTGTCCCTTGCAAATGTTCAGTTAATGTTAAAATCTCCAAATCGTAGCGGAGGTCTGGCTTGTCGCTACCATATTTGACCAAGGCATCGTGGTATGATAGCCTAGGAAATGGATGTTCAATAGATATGTTTAAAATCTCGTGCCATAAACGAACAAAAAGTCCCTCGGTAATCGATATTATGTCTTCGCGGTCGATGAAAGACATCTCCACATCAATTTGTGTGAATTCGGGTTGCCTGTCGCTTCGCAAGTCCTCGTCTCGAAAGCATTTAACGATTTGTACATATCTATCGAAGCCAGCAATCATTAGTATCTGTTTATAAAGTTGAGGGGACTGCGGAAGGGCATAAAATTTTCCTTTGTGCAAACGAGATGGTACAAGAAAATCCCTTGCCCCTTCGGGAGTAGACTTGGTAAGGAAAGGGGTTTCAATTTCAATAAATTTCTGCTCGTGGAAATATTTATGAATGATTTGATATATTTCGTTTCGGATAATAAAATTTTTTTGTACAATAGGCCTTCGCAAGTCCAAGTATCGATAACGAAGTCGATTATCTTCATTGATTTCAACTTTATCCGAGATTTCAAAGGGTGGAAGTTCCGAGGAATTTAAAATGCCAAAATCTTCGAGAAATACCTCGACTAAGCCAGTAGGAATCTTTGGGTTTGGACTCTCTCTTTTTCGGACAGTTCCCTTTGCCCAAATCACAAATTCTGATTTTAATTTTTTTACTCTATCGGCGAGTTCAGGCTGTGTTTCGGGGGAGACAACTAATTGTGTAATTCCATACCTGTCGCGTAAATCGATAAAAATCAACCCACCCATGTCGCGAATGGAGTGTACCCATCCATTCAAAATCACATTTTTGCCTGCGTCGTGAATTCTTAATTCACCGCAAGTAACAGTTCTTTTTAGAAAGTGCATATCAAATTAATTTAAGATTTACTTAGTGTCTTCAACCATTCTAATATTTTGTCCGAGCTTGGCAATGGTGTCCCACTAGCGACTAACTTGTCGTTGATGATTAAACCGGGAGTTAACATAATGCCATGCTTCATTATTTCCATTAAATTCTCTACTTTTTCAATTTCCGCATTGATTTTGTGACGTTCAACAACTTCGCGGACCCTTTGCTCCAATGCTCGACATTTTGGGCAACCCGGGCCCAATATTTTAATTTTAACTTGTGTATTCATAATAATAACCTCCAAATTTAAAAAATTGACTTTCAGTTAAAATATTTAAATCAAACCAAAAATGAAACCGACAATGGTGGAAAAAATTATAACCAAAAGAATAAATGTGATAGTTTTTTTGGGTCCAAGTATAGAATTTATAACAAGCATATTTGGTAGTGAAAGTGCGGGACCGGCAAGCAGCAAAGCAAGAGCAGGTCCTTTGCCCATTCCACTACCAAGAAGTCCTTGTACAATAGGTACTTCCGTTAAAGTTGCAAAGTACATAAATGCACCAACGACAGATGCAAATAGGTTTGAAAAAATAGAATTACCACCTACCAAATTTGCAATCCAGGTGCTTGGTATAATTCCTTCGTTGCCAGGTCGGCCCAATGCAAATCCAGCAATGAGGACACCAACAAGTAATAATGGTACAATCTGTTTTGTGAAGTCCCAAGTGCTCGAAAGCCAAGCTTTTAGTTGCTCGTTCCCTTTAGCCAAAGTAACTATTAGACCAACAATCCCAACAATGAATGTAATAAAGGGGTCTTTAAAGATAATGTATGCAATTATGGATAAAATTACATTTAATCCAACAATTTTCCAGCTGGATTTTAACCAGAAAACTAGAATTAGTGCTAATAATAAAGAGAAAAATGCAGTTAAATACCATTTGTTTGCAAATATCCAATAGAAAAATCCGGAGTCTGTGCCAGGATTACCCCAGTTTGCAAAAACCAATATAGCTACAAGGCTTCCGAAGTAGGCTGCATTTTGCCAGAGTGTTAAAGAGGAATTTTCATCTTGTGTAATTTCGATGCTTTTTAGTCTTTCAATATCACTCTTTCTAAAAATAATCGACATTGTCAACCCGATGATTACACTGAAGATGATTGCGAATATAGCTCTTGCAAAACCTATTTCAATTCCTAACACCTTTGCACTTAAGATTATTGCCAGAACATTTATTGCGGGTCCAGAATAAAGAAAGGCAGTGGCCGGTCCTATGCCAGCTCCTTGCTGGTAAATACCTGCAAACAAGGGTAGAACGGTGCATGAGCATACTGCAAGGATGGTTCCAGAAATGGATGCAACACCGTAACTTAATGCCTTCTTTGATGAACTACCAAGATACCTTAGGACAGCGTCTTGTTTAATAAAAAGACTCATAGCACCAGCGATAAAAAAAGCTGGAATTAAGCAAAGTACAACATGTTCGCGGGCATACCATTTGGTTAATTCTAAAGCCTCAAAAATTGCATTTTTAAACCTTAATGAATCGGTGGGTAGGTAATATAAAAAAAGGAAAAGAGCAACTGAAATTAAAAAAGTTTTGAGTTCTTTCCTAAAGCTCATCTTCGCCTTCTTTACTAATTACATAAAACTTCTACGACGACTTGGTTATCTTTTTAGTATTTCAACTAGAAATTAATCTTTCAAAAGTCTATTTCTAAATTGAGATTCAGAAGGGGATATTCTCATATAAAATACTCAAGAAAAATGATTTACTTAAGAAAATAAATTGAGAGACTATATTATTCGACTTTTTTTTCTAATAGTATTTTTGTAATTTTCTATTTGATTAATTGTTAATTCTATTTTGAAAAAAACAATTTTGAGATTGCTATTGAAGGAGCAATTTTATGAAAAAATTTTTCAGGCTTTTCATAATGTTTTGTTATTTAACCTGGACAGCATCCTCGGTTGAATATTTAGATACACCTTGGTCAAATCGTTTAACTTTTGGCTTTGGCTTCGGTGTAGGGCTAAATTTCCACACTGCAAATTTTAAAGGAATAGATTTTCCGAATATTCCAAGTTGCTGTCCAAGATTTGAAACTGGTTATGGTTTGAACTCCTTTCTTAGTCCAATTGTGTCTTTTCCACTGGATGAAAATTTTTCACTTCAAGTTCAAACTGGTTTTGAAAACTTAAGTGCAATTTTGAAAAGAAAAGAAAAGGAGTATTTTTCGACCCAGGGACAAGAAGGTGTCTGGGGCGAATTTGAACATACTGTAAAATCTACTTTGAATACTATTCACGGAGACTTTTTTCTTTCTTATCGATTCAGTCCAAAATTCAAAATCTTGGTCGGACCAACTTTGAGTTACATTTTTAAAAATGAATTTGAACAAAAAGAAGAAATAGTAAGCCCTCCCTTCGGTGTGTTTGCAATTGAAAAGTCAAGAATTCGCAATCATACATCTGGTCCAATTCCAAACATAAACAAGCTGCTTTTTGGTTTAGGTTTTGGAATTAGTTATTATCTACCTTTAAATGCGGAAAATACTTTATTTATGGTTCCAAATATTTTTTTAAAAGCAAGGTTAAATGAAATTGCAAAAAACCACGAATGGAGAGCATATTCTCTTTCTGGTGGAATATCCATTTTGTATTCACCGCGGCGAGTTAAAATAATCAAGCCTGCGCCTCCACCGCCAATTGTTCCTCCACTTGCTGAACTGCCAGAACCACCAAAATCCCCATCCCTCGAAGCGTCGATTTTAGCTGTTAGCATCGATGACAAAGGACTCGAAAGACCTGTTACTATTTTAAATGTTGAAGAGTTCCTCTCCACAAAAATGTATCCATTGCTCGGCTACATTTTCTTTGATGAGAACTCTGCAGAAATCCCAAAAAGGTACAAACTTCTCTCCCCAAATGAGACAAAGGATTTTTCTATAAAAAAGCTTTATGGACTATCAACATTAGATATATACAATCACATATTGAATGTAATCGGTAAGAGAGTGTCTCAATATCCTCAGGCTGAAATTACTTTGATTGGTTGCAATAGTGACCAAGGTAATGAGAAGGGCAATCTTGAACTCTCGCGAAAAAGAGCAGAAGTAGTTAGAGATTACTTAGTTAATGTTTGGAACATAGAACCAGAGCGGATTAAAATCGTAGCTAAAAATCTACCCGATAATCCATCGAATCCAAACGACCCAGATGGAATAGAGGAAAACAGAAGAGTTGAAGTGATTGCTAATATCCCTCAAATCTTCGAGCCATTTGTCGTCGAAGATACTTTGCGCGAGGTCAATCCTCCGACTTTTCGTTTCAAAACTGATGTTAAAACTCAAATTGGAATTGAACGCTGGCAACTTATAACCTCTCAAAGTAACGGTGTCGTTAAAGTATTCGAAGGCAAAGGTGATGTTCCCAAAGTAATTGAATGGAAAGTTGCAGAAGAGCAGGGTAATGTTCCAAAATTAGATGAACCTCTGAAATATAAGCTAATTGTATTCGACAAGGACAATAAAAAATGGGAAACTCCTACACTTGAACTTCCAGTGGAAGTGATGACCATAGAAAAGAAAATTTTCGAGCGTGTTGCAGACAAGCAAATCGATAGATTTAGTTTGATTTTGTTTAAGTTTGGTCAGCACGAAATTACTGGAGAAAATTTAAAAATTGCTGAAATTGCTAAGAAAAGAATTAAGCCAAACTCTACTGTTAAAATAGAGGGCTTCACAGATAGAATTGGCAGCGAACAATCCAACTTGGAACTTTCCACCCGTAGAGCTATCGAAACAGCAAAGGTTCTTGGAGTTGACCCAAAATATGCAAAAGGTCTTGGCGAATCGCGTTTGCTATACGATAATAGTTTACCCGAAGGAAGATTTTACTGTCGTACAGTAAATATTGAAATTGTAACACCAATTGAATAAACGTGTTATTAATATTAAAGATATATTGGAGGCAAAAATGTATAGATTCAAAATTTTACTCCTGGTTGTGTTTTTAAATTTTTCATTATTCTACAAATTGTATCCCCAAAAAATTGAAATAACTGATGTCTTCCCAGAAACATATCCAACTATTTTGCTTGAATTTAAAGTCTGGGACAAAGATGGCAATGAGATAAGGAATTACACTACCAACGATTTACAAGTACTCGAAAATTCAATTACACGTGCAATTCAAAGTGTTTCTTGTCCCCCAGCTGGGCAGACAAAGTTTTCTCTTATTTTAACAATAGACATTTCTTATTCAATGTCTGAACCAAGTACAATACCTGGGAAAACCAAGATGGATGTTGTCCGCGAAGCTGCACGAAATGCAATTAAATCTCTACCAAAGGACAGCACTCGTTGGGAAGCTGCAATAACGCTTTTTGACTACGAGAATGAACTTATCAGGGATTTTACAAATAGTAAATGGTGGTTGAATAAAGGGCTCGACACTTTTCTTCTCAATCCGAGGTCGGGGACGGATTACAATGCTGCTTTTTTATATAGTTGGACTGGGCGACCTGGGGCTCTTCTTGTTGCTCAGAAAGCAAAATATAAACCAGTTGTTATCTTCTTGACAGATGGAAAACACGAAGGTAGAGCAAGTCCGCCTCCTAGTAGAGTAAATGTTTGGGTAAGTGGAATTCTCGATTCCGCTCGCAAATATAACGTTACAATCTATGCTATAACTCTTGGTTTCCCAGTACCTGCAGAATTGAATGCTATTTGCAATGGGACTCCCTATGGTCAAGCATATCAATCTGTCCCCAGTCAGGAAGAACTTAGTAATTTGTATTCAGATATTCTGAATACAATTGGAACAATCGGACCACCAGCGCCTTGTAAAATTAGATTTACTTCCGACTGCTCCGCTGGAAATGTTCAAGTTATTTACAAGCCCTTTGCTGTTGTAGACTCATTTAAATATTCAGTACCAACTAAGTTTTTGCCATATCTCGAAGTCCAGGATAGAACAATTTCATTTGTTAATCAAAAAGACCCTTATGAAAAGAACGTAACATTAAAGGCAAGGAACAACTTTGTCCGAATAGAACCACCAGGTGTATCATCTCCTTTTAATAATGTAACTGTTGTTGATTGGGGTGGAGCACCCCCGCCTTTTAATTTAGAAAAAGATTCTACTCGTAACATTAAAGTTTCTATCGCTCCCTTTTCAGATTCTCTTTATCATTCTTATAATTTCACCTTTACAACCTCTGCTTGCGATGGCAACCAAGCGACTGTTAATTCCGGCTGGATTTATGCTGTCGATGTTGATTGTGGTTCCGGTGTAGTTGGGCAAACCAAAACACTTTCTCAAAAAACGATTTTCTGCAATAATTGGACAGAACCATTGACGATTTATACTGTGCGAGTCGCTGGTGGCAATGAATCCGATTTCAAGCTCCTTGGTGGTACTACCAACATAATAGTTCAACCCCTCTCTTGCTTGAACTTTGATGTAGCTTTCACACCATCAGATGCCTCGAACCGTGAAAGCAAGTTGATTTTCGATACACAAAAAGGTAGATTTGAGTCTCGGATTTATGGGAATGGTAGTGGATTTCCAGAGATTTCTACAATATCCTCTCTTCAATTTCCAACTCTTGACTGCCGACGGCAAGTTTTAGATACTGCTATTGTCATTCGTAATACTGGGGCTTTGAATTTAGAAATCACCAAATTTGAAATAACAGGTCCTAATGCATCCGATTTCTCCTTTGTTCCAGCAAATCCCGGTCAAGTGACTATTCCTCCTAATGAACAGTATGTTGTTACCATAAGGTGCAGTCCAAATACTAAAGGTAACCTATCGGCAACTCTTATTGTAACAAGTAATGCCCATAATTTTCCCGCTCTTAATATTCCTATAACTGCATTTAATGCTGATTATTCGTTTTCACCAAGTGTAGAAACTATTGACTTCGGGGTTTTGTGCCCAAACGAAGATTCAATAATTGATTTAGAAATTAGAAACATTGGTAATGTAGATTTGACATTAACTTTCGATGCTAATTCACCTTTTGGTGTTTTTCCCTCAAATGTTTTGAATATTTCGAAAGGTACTTCAAATAATGTTAAGGTTTCATTCAAATCACCCACCGAAGGAAACTTTACCTCGGAGATGTCGATTCTTGAACCACATTGTAATGTAATTAAGAAAATTCAATTGAAAGCAATCGTTCTTGCTCCAAAGATTGACAGACAACCAATATCAATCTCTGGAGTTGTTGGAGTCCCAAAAGATACCTATATCACCATCAAGAACATAACAAATAGGGAACTTATTATTATTAGTGCTAATTTCACTGATATGCAGTTGACAATTCTCTCACCTAATTTACCTTGGACTATTCCCCCAATGTCTTCTTTACAAATAGCTGTAAGATTCAATCCACAAAGCTCTGGTCAAGTTAATGCTTATTTAAAACTTTTGGGAGCTCCTTGCGATTTCATTGATTCAATTCTATTTACAAGTAACCCAATAGCATCTAGGGCGACAATATCAATTGAAAATCATAAAGGACTAATTGGCGAGGTCATTACTATTCCTATTTTGATAAAAAATGGAACTATGCTAGACCAATCTGGTACTACTCGGATTAGGACTAAAGTCAATTATGACGAAAGCCTTTTAAAGTTCATAGGCACAAATCCATTTGTCGATGCGACACAAAGCCCAAATTCTCTGTTTTTAAACAATATTCCTTTCTCGCCCAATGTAACAAATCTCTTAAATATCCAGTTCGAAGTTCTGAATTCCGCAACCACTCAAACTGTGCTCGATATAAACTCTACTGAAACAATAGATGGGTGGATAACTTTTACCGAACAAGATGGTTTGTTCGAAGTATTACCTTCGTCTGCTGAAATTTCGGCTGGTGAAGTCGAGGTCAATACTGGCGAAGATTTCTTTTTGCCTATATACTTGAAGAATGTAAAAAATCTGACTAACTTTCATGGTGCCATTTCTACAGAAATTAGTTTCAATTATTCCTTAATGGAGCCAATAGGCGCTACACCCAGAGGAACAATCAATATTCAAAGTAATACTAACACTATTAAAATAGATAATTTGCCTCTTTATCCAATCAATTCAGATTCGGCTATTGCTTTGCTACAATTTAGAGCTAAACTTGGCAATAGTCCTCAGACTAATATTGATTTATCTAACACCAAAACAACTAAAGGCTTGGTTATTTTTGCTGAAAAACCCGGAAAATTAACAATTAAGAACATATGTAATAATGGTGGCTTACGACTTTTTGAACCAAATCCCAATACTGTTTTCTTTCTATACGCAGAGCCTGGAACTAATCAGTTGTTTGTTAAATTTACACCAAGAGAAATATCACGTCATAGACTAACTATAACCGATTTACTCGGTAACGTTGTTGAAAAATTAGAATTCGAAGAAACGGACTATTCAGAAAAACAACTTGTAATTAACTTTTCAAATTCAGTTACAGGAATATACATTGTTAGATTAGAGAGCTTATCAAGTGTCTTAACTCAGAAGTTTTTCTGGTTAAAGTAGTTTTTTGTTTTATTAATTAATGAGGTTGTTTTATGAAACATTTTATGATTTTATTGCTTTTACTCAGCTTTTGCGTTTCAACCAGTGAATTATTTTCTCAGCGAGCGAAAAGTTCGTTTTCGACAACAATGTTGGGAGGCGAACTTGGTATCGGCATACCTACCGGAGACTTTGCAGACGCTGTTAATACAGGTTTTGGACTTAATGGAGTTTTCTCCTATTTTTTACAAAGAGATTTGTTGCTCACTGGAACATTAGGCTATTGGTCTTTTGGAAAGAGCCAAGGTGGCATCGACTTAACCTTTACAACGATACCTTTGAATGTCGGCTTAGACTTTCGTTTTGGTACAACCAATGTCATTCCTTACATCGGTGCAGAAACATTTCTATTTTTCAACACTGCAAAGTTGAAATACTTAGGTGTGTCCGATTCTGAGAGTGAAACAAAATTTGGCTTTGTTCCTCATTTTGGTTTTGCTTACAAGATAAATCCAACTTTAGAATTTAGGGGAACCTTGAAATATCATATTATATTTACAGAAGGCAGCAATACAACTTTTCTAGGTATAATGTTCGGTCTTCACTCATCCATTTAAAATTTAGTTTTAAAAAGGAAATGGGTTTATTACCTTAGTCTGGTTAGTTAAATAATTATTCCTGCGATTGTAGCTGTTAATAAGTTTGTTAATGCACCTACTATCATTGCCTTGAAGCCGAGTTGAACAACTTCGGAGCGACGCTCGGGTACAAGAGCCCCGATGCCACCAATTTGAATTGCAATAGAGCCAAGATTTGCAAAGCCACACAAAGCAAATGTTGCAAGGTCTATTGTCCTTTGCGATAGAGCGCCACTTCTAATTAGTGCAGACAAATCTGCATATGCTATAAATTCGTTTATGCTTATTTTTGTTCCTAAAAGGCTGGCAAAAGTTTGTGCTTCGCTCGAAGGCACTCCAACAATGTATGCAAAAGGTAGAAAAAGATACCCAAATATTTCCTTTAAGCTTTTAGGAAAGTAAACACCAATTGGCTCGAGCCATTGATGAACTAATTGCAAACCAGCGTCTGCTATGGCTATGAGTGATATGAATGCAATTAACATTGCTACAACATTTATTGCAAGTTTCATTCCGTCGCCGGCTCCCTGAGTAATTGCATCCAATATGTTCTTGGTCTCTGGTACAGATATCCTCTTGACCTCCTTTATGTCTTTCACAGAGCTTTTGGGTTCTATGACAATTTTTGAGAGCATTAAACTGCCGGGAGCAGATATTAAGCTTGCAGTAATTAGTATCACTGGAGAAATGCCCATTTGTATGTATGCTGCCATTACACCGCCAGCAATGGTTGCAAAGCCACCACACATTATCGAAAACAACTCCGAGCGAGTTGCATTATGTAGATAATGCCTAACAAGCAATGGTGCCTCGGTTTGTCCTAAAAATACATTGCTTGCAGCAGAGAGAGATTCAACCCCGCTTGTTCCCATTGTTTTATTCATTATCCAAGCCATTGCATATACAATTCTTTGTATTATTCCGTATCGATATAATATTGACACAAAAGCAGAGAAAAAGATAATGGTCGATGAAATAATTATAGCAAATTGATAACCAAAAGTGTTTTGATATTCAGGCTTGCTTGCGTTTCCAAAAACAAATTCAGCCCCTTTTTTGCTGAAATCTAAAAATTCCGCAACCCGCTCGCCCATCCATCTAAATGCCATTACTCCAATTGGAACGTAAAGAACAATCAAAGCAAATGCAAACTGCAAAAGTAAACCCCAAAGCACAACACGAAAAGGAAATCTTCTTTTGTTCTCAGACAATAGATAGCAAACTAAAAAGATTATTATTATTCCTAATAAGCTTATTAATTTTGTCCTCATCATTATATGCAAAAAATTCAAAAGTAACCAAAAGTGTTATTTTTTCAAAATGTTCTCTTAATATTATCAAGCCTGTCTTTGTATTTCCTATTTGTTCATTTGTTTCTCGTTGAAATTTGGGCTTTTTAAGACTTTCGGTTATTGTTTTGGCAATATATCAGTATAGTTTATAATTGAGGAATTGAAAAAGTACACTTTTAAGGTTATTGTAATTTATAGTAGTTGTCTAAAAATGGTTTCGAATTTTCAGTGGCTAAAATTATATTAAAAACTATTGAATAAATCAGTACGCTTAGATATTAATTTACTTTAATAAATTTTGAATTAAATACACTGTTCTTCGAAAAAATTTGAATATGATAAACACCAGATGGTAATCTACTGACATCAATCTTGTACTGGTCGAGAGTATTTAAATAGTCGTATTCAATAACAGTTCTTCCATAATTATCCTTGATTGTCAAAGATGATAATTCTATTGATGAGTGTATGACCAAGATATCTAATACTGGGTTTGGAAAGATGTAAATATTAGACTCGGATAATTCCACGGTATTGTAATAAAAGTCGTATGGGTCGGACATTTCAGATTTACAACCGAATTCATTAGTTACTTGGACGTAATAAAGTCCAGGATCTTCAACTTGTAATGAGTCTGCGTTGGCATTTGGTATTGGCTGGTCGAAAAAATACCATTGGTTACCATTCTTAGAGCTTGAATAAAGCGTATAGCCTTTTCGTGTAATAATTGGTTTATCTGGTTTTGGGTTTATTTTTACGAGGATTTTGCTAGAATCTAAGCATTTTCCGTTTTGAAGTGTTTGGATTATTTTAACTTCGCCACTTCCAGCACTGCGCCAATGAATTGTTATAGAATTCTTTGCGGTATCGATATTCAGAATCTCGCCATTGACAACGTTCCAAGAAGAGTTGACACCTGGTCGAATTGGGCTTGTGTATTCTTCTATATCATTTTCGCAAACCGAGGCTTTACCAGAAATTACTGGATTGAGCCCTTTGTAAATCCTAATATTCTTTCGATTATCAGCCCCAATCAATGCTGGACTGGTTGAAATCACTCTTACTCGGTACAAAATACCGGTTGATACATTATTGGGAATTCGTCCTCTAATTGTTCCACTCGTTTGACTTTGTACTCGTCCAAGTTCAATTGGATTCTGGAAGGAGCCAGAATTATCGGATAGCTGAGCAATAAATGTATTATCTGGATTAAATTGTGTAATTGTCTGGTACTGAATTAATATCTCGTTACCAGTACAGTATTCGCCTTCGACAAATGTGGATATTTCATACTCTTTGCCGTAGAAAACTCCATTACCCCAAGTGGATATAAATAATTCGCGAGTGGGGAGTGTTACAATTCCAGTTGCGTATGGATTATAGAGCCCATCGTTGACTTCTTCCCAATTTACTCCAGCATCCTTTGAACGGAGCACTCCTTTTCCGTAAGTAGCTACAAAAACAACATTCTGTGGCGATACAGTTATTCTGTAAATAGCCGTGTTGGCAGAAAAATATACCTGCGTCCAATTAACTCCATTGTTTGTTGATTTGAAAATATATCCGTTGTTTGTACCAGCATAAATATTACCAGAGGAGTCGACAGCAAGTGTATTAATATTGGTATTGTTTTTCAAATCAGCATCAACTTTGCCCCAAAAGTCAAACATTTGGGTGGCGCGGTAAAGACCAGAGGTAGTACCTACAAGTACAAAACCATCGTTTTTTGCCAAAATACAATTTACACTTTTGTTTTTAAAATCGTTTTGCATCTGGCTCCAACTTCGACCAAAATTGGTCGAAATAAATAGACCATTGTAAAGAGTGCCGACCAGCAACTTTTTGTCTTTGGTGACCGCAAGAGCATTGATGTACGTGTCGAAAAGCCCTTCATTAAATGATTCCCAGTTGTTTCCATTGTCGGTTGTTCTAAATACACCAGCCAACGTTCCTGCATACATAGTGTCGGCAACATTTAGAAAAGCGAAGATTTGCAAGTTTGAAAGCCCGTTGTTCTTAGTTGACCAGCTTTGGCCCTTGTTTGTTGAAACGTAGACACCAGAGCCGAAAGTTCCAGCATAGATTGCGTTATTGGTGCCGATATGAACAAGATTGACATTTCCCGATAGGGAAAAGTCGGTCGTCTGCCAAATAATTGTTTGGGGGATTATGTCGTATTGTACAAAGAAGATTAAAATGGAAACAATGTAAATTAAAACTTTCATTGGACACCTTTTTAATTTTTAAATTTACCTTGAAATGAATCCTGATACAACATTGTGTTCTTTGGGTCTAAATACATTAAATTTTTTAAAAGGCCTTCATCTTTATATCCATTGAATAATGTTGCTATGGTTTGACAATGAGTATCGAAAAATAGCTGTATTAGAAGGCTAGGTTCGGTTATCTTGTTTCTTTTAAATGAAGCCATATTTTCAATAACGCTGATAATATTTTTCAGCGCTTCGTCCTTATTGAATGCAAGTTTGTCAATGCCGTCGACATAAAATGAAAAGAATAACCGTCTTAATGGATAATATCTTGGGTCGTTCAATTCTTGAACAATGTTGTATTTTGTATAACTGCCAGGCTCGACATTTGTTTCGAAACCTGGGGCTTGCTGTGCTGCACCAAGGAGCAACAAATTTTTTGCTTTATCAAATGAAGAATTACCACCGAGTTCCTCGTATGTATCTTTATCATATCCAATTATCAAAAGCATATAAAAATCGATGTAAGAAGTGAAATAATCAAAGCGCATTGGATTGTATGTTAAATTTGCACCAAATGAATATTCGAATTTCCAATTAGTTTCAGTTATCATTAGTGTTGGAATTGTTGCTTGTAATTCGTTTTCAGGATTATCTATGTACCTTCTTGCAACGATTACCATCTTTGCGAAATACCGATTATTCCCTCCGGACAAAAAGTAAATGTTAATATCAACGGGTATTGGTTCTCCCTCCCATTCTTCAGATGTGAATTTTTGATTGTTGATGTAATTTTCTAGATCATTTTTAAATGTATTTAAGTATTGTTTTGCTTCGAAAGATAGGAGCTCGGTATTCACAGTGACATTTGCCTTTATCTCTTGAGCATAAGAGGGTAAATATAAATGGGGATTTAGGAGACAAATTATAATAATTAGCTTGAACAAACAGACTTTTTTCATTTTTAAACTTTATAATGCAAAAACTAAATTTACACAATTTTTTTTAAATTCAATTTCTAATTTTTTAAAACGTGGCAAAATTTGTATTAACTTTTATTGCTACAGTAGTTATAACATTTGCACAAGATACATACTCTGTTGTTCCAATTAGAGTTTGTTCTGATAAATTTTCTTTCTTGCCATTTGATATACATAACCCATTAAATTTAAAGTACAAGACCTCAACAAGGGCAAGTTTTTATATCACACCATCTAAATTTTTAATTTCAGAGCTACATTCTTATGGTTGTTACGTGGATTTTGATTTGCCTTTTACGACTCGTGGTTCATTTCTTATGGAGGGTATCAAAGCAAGAAAGTTTTCTTACTCAAATTTCAAATTTTCCATTCAAACAGATTTTTTCGATAAGTTCAATTTTGCAACCTCTATTGCTGGAAATTTGCTGAGCATATCTGGATTAGGACAAAAATTCTTTACTCGAGGTGATTTTTTTGTAGAATACCAGCCGTCGGATAATTTGATTGTCTCTTTTGCTTATAAAAATCCATTTAATATAGATTCTCATAGCCAACAGTCAACTGCTTTTGGTTTTCAATATACATTTTGGAATTTGTTGACAGTTGGATACACTACCAATATTAATTTGGGGCTTTATGCATCAAACAATTTCTATTTTACATTTTCACCTTTTGAGAGAATTTCATGTGATATCGATATACAAACTATCCCGCAGGCTATTACTTTGTCGGTTGGTTATGAGTTCAATGATTTTAATCTATCACTGTTTTTACAGTACAATAACAAATTGTTACTTTCTCAGACAATTTGTTTAACTATAACCTTTTAGTCGGTGAGGAGCCTTGTATTTTGTGTAATTTTGATTCACTTATTGAATAATCCCTTGTCCGTTTGTCAAACGGATTTACCTTATCTTTTAGAACTTTTTTATGAAGAGACTGGTAAATTTCACACAATTGATGAGATTGAGACATTTCTTAAATATCCAATCGTGCTTAATAGGGATAATTTGCAGCAAATCTCGGAACTGTTAGGAACAAGTAAAAAAACTGCCAATCGTATAGTGACATTAGCGAGAGGTAATTTAACTATTGATGAAATATGCGATTCCTTGAATTTGCTTGCTTCCCAATGTGAACTATTGAAATATTGTACAACGATTGAGAAAAATCCAGCAAGTAAACATAGGATAGAGAAAGCTTATAGTTTAGAACTTAAATCCAGACTCTACACAAGATTTGAAAAAGATAGTAGTTTCCTTGGAAATTACTGGGATTCATATCAAAGTATTCGTTTTCGATTAATGAACTTTTATTTTGGTACCTCATTAAGCAAAGATGCTGGTGAACAGTCTTACCTTGATAATAAAAAATTTTTTGCACAATATAAGGACCATAATTATTCTCTTGTTCTTGGACGGTTTACTTGTAAGAGCTTCTTGGGCAACATTCTCGGCGAACCATATGGAACTCGCAAAGGAGCAAGCATTTTGTTTTCCTCTTCCTCAAATCTAACTAAATTGAAGCCAACATTGAGTGCTTTGGAATACGGAACTTTCAATGGACTTGCTTTTGCCACTGATATCCCATTGATACAATCTGCAACATTAAGCATTAATGGGTTTATTTCGGACATCAGCAGAGCTGGTACCTACGATACTTCGCAAAACAAGATTACATCGGTCTATATCTCGGATTATTTTCGCACAGCAAATGAATTGAGTAAAAAAAATGCACTTAAAGAGAGATGCTATTTTGTACAATTTATTTCAAGTTTCTCTTCTACAAAAGTTGGTTATTCTTCTTTCTTTTTGAAGTATGACAAGCCAATTGAAACCTTATCAAACAAATTTATATATGGTACCAGCAATTTTTACAACTCTTTTTATTTCGAGCATACTGTGCTGAATAGCTTAAAAATTTTGGGAGAAACATCATTCGATAGAGGAAAAAACTTTGGAATGGTTAGCGGAGTAAGTTTATTTTTGAAAAAATTTTCCTCGGTATTAAATTTTAGATACTTTTCTCCTAATTTTAGGTCTCCTTTTGGGTCTATACTTGGCGAGAATTCATATCCAAATAATGAGTTTGGAATTTTATATTCTTGTGAAATCTCCAGCCGAAACGTAGATATAAATTTTTACGCAGATTTTTTTAAATCTATCGTAAACACAAAATACTTGCAAGTTCCTTTTTATGGACAAGAAATCTTTATTCAATCTATTTTTAGACCATTTCCCAGATTTTCAACAAGGTTCAGAATTGGAATCAAAGAGAAGACAGATTATGTTTACAATCCACAAAGAACTTATCAAATACCTTATCAAAGGTCATCTTATAAAATTTTGCTCGAGAATAAGTTCGTTCCCTTTGCTAATTTCAAAACAAGTTTTAGAGTGGATTTTGTTTATTTAAATCACAAAAGTTTTCTACCAAATGAATCTGGCTTTCACTTCTCACTGCATTGTGAGTATAATAATCCTAAAGTTTTAAAAATAGGTTCAAGGATTAATTATTTTTCAACCGAGAGTTATAGTTCAGCAATTTACTTCTTTGATATAGTTGCTCCAGAATATATGTACTCTGTACCATTTTATGGAACAGGATTGCGTATGTCCTCGTGGATAGGTAAGAAGCTCTGGGATTCGATGGAAATATTCTTCCGTTACCATTATGAACCCAAGAGTAGAAATAAAAATTTTGTTTTGGGACAACTCAATCTCACTTATTCTCTTTGAATTTTACTTTTTTGTATTCTGCAACTTTTTCTAAAAAAAGCAAACCGAGAATCCTAGAGGAACTATTTTCTGGATAAAGTCTTTCTGGATGCCATTGTACAGCAATAAAAAAAGGCTCTCTGGCTGGTTCTTCCCACTCATAGGATTCAATCAAGCCATCTACGCTGGTGGAGGAAATCTTTAATCCGTCTGCCAATTTTTCAACAGCTTGATGGTGGAAGCTATTAACAAGAATGGTATCCTCTTTAATGACATCATAAAGAACAGTTCCTCTATTTAAAATAACTTTGTGAAAGCATTGGCTCTTCGTGTTATTACATTTGTGAGGAACATTTGATGGGTAATATGAAGGAATATCTGGGTAAAGTGTACCACCAAGATAAACATTCAAAATTTGTGCCCCCCTACAAATGGCAAAGATTGGGATTTTTAATTTTAATGCATATTCAATCAATCTAAATTCAATGCTGTCCCGTCTATTGTCAATTTCGCATAGGATTGAATCTTCCTCTCTTCCATAATATTTTGGATTTACATCGGGTCCACCAGTTAAAACTAAACCGTGGGCTTCTTTGCAAAGGTCAAACAAACTATCAAGTTGATAAGTATACGCATTGATGCATTTAATATAAGGATTAAGTGACTTTAAATAAGAGCAATATTTAAGATAATTTTCTGAACCTTCGGATTTGGAAAAAACTATAACGAGAGTGTCGTTCGAAACAAGCATATATGGTAACACTAAATGAATTAAAATTAAAAAACTTCTCATATCAATTTTTTATGCTAATTTTCTTCCTGCCAAAATAATCACTTGGGTCATTGTCGGGTTGGGTTACATCAAAACGAGCATAGACCAAACAATGGTCTGAGATTTTTTGCGCAAGTTCTTGTGGATAAATGCGAAATGTATTGTACATTGAAAGGCTATTATTTATGTATCTTTTCAGAGACTGCTTTGTTATTAAAATATGGTCGATTACGTAGGCATTGGGAAATTTGCAACTTTTAAGTTGTTCGGTAAGGAAAATTAAGTTATTATTTGAAAGCAATGGAATTAATGTGTTGAACTGTTTTCTAATTGGACTGTCGTTAAAATCGCCTATGATAAATAAGTCCTCTTCATCTTTTTGGCTAAGGATTGAATCAACCCAGTCGGATACTACCTGAGCTTGTTTCATACGAAGTATTCTACTTTGTTCGACTTTTTCTTTTGTATCATCGAAACGAGAGGTTGCCTTGAAATGTACCACAAGCGTCAAAAAGTCGAAATTACCCTTTTCAATTGCTGCTATCAGACCTGGTCTTGTCTTTCTCTCCTCGACCTCGAGGGGCAAATAATCGGAGATGTATTTAACTTTTAAACTTTTGTGGAAAATCAATCCAACTTTTTGAGGGGCATCATCTTTTGTTATGTAAAAAGAATATTCGGGAAGATATCTTATTAACTTTGCTAGGGCATTGAAATTTTCAATTTCTTGAACTCCAACAATATCACATTGGCTTTCTTCTATGATACGAGCTATGTTCTGATAATCTTTTTCATTTCGTTCAATTCTATCGTTATATCCATCGCCTAGCCATTCAATATTAAAGGTACCAACAATGATTTCGTTGGGATTTAATTGCTTTAGTGGCTTTGCTTCCTGCTGTTTGGAACAGCGAGTACAACCAAAAATAAATACTAGTACAAAAAAACCTGCAAGCTGGATTACTTTAAATTTCATTTTCCTTGTTTTTAAATAATTTATAAATTAATTTTTTGTGGAAATATATAAAAAGTACTCCAATTAATGTGCCAAGGATGGCACCAGCGAGTACATCCGATGGATAATGCACACCGACATAAACACGCGAAAAAGCAATCAGCGAAGCTAATAAGATAAAATGGATTTTATAATTTTTAAAAAAAGACCCAAGGATAATCGCAGCCGCAAAATTGTTTACAGCGTGAGACGATGGAAATGACTTGCCAGCACCACAAGGTACCAATAATCGAATGTCGGAGAATGTATGGCAAGGCCTAATGCGTTCCACCAACTCTTTGATTACGTGGCTACTCAATTGGTCGGCTAAAGTTATAGCTAACATTAATGTCAGTAGAAATATTCTTCCTCTCCATTGGAATTTAAACAAAAGGAAATAGATTAATATAGTATAAACAATATACCAATGTTCTTGCACTGTTAGTAATGTGAAGATTTTATCAAAAATTGGGTTTGCCAAAGTCCTGTTGATGAAGAACAATAATCCAATATCCAAGTTTAACAAAAAGTCCATCTTAACATTCCAACAATTCAGGGAATTATATTAACTTTGAAAATTCTAAAATAACAAATTATACATAATGTTAACGGATAAAAAACTTGACATCTGTGGATTAGGTAATGGCTTGGTAGACCTTCTTTACAAGGTGGACTACGAAGATTTGCAGCATTTAGGCTTGCGCAAAGGCGAGATGAGGTTGGTAGACCCTACTTTGCAGAGTAAATTGTTGGAAAAGCTTGCAGGAAAGGAGTATGTTATTTGTAGTGGTGGTTCCGCTGCTAATACAATCGTAGCTTTTACTCAATTTGGTGGAGTTTCGGCATATCATACAGTCGTTGGAAATGATAGTTTTGGTAAATTTTACATCGATGAGTTTCAAAAGCTTGGTATTTTACTTTGTGCGCCTACAATTGAAGAACCAACTGGGACTTGCATCGTGCTTATAACTCCAGATTCTGAAAGGACAATGAATACATCTCTTGGTGCAACTGCCCATTTTGGCCCCGAGCATATCAATCCAAGTTATATTCAAAATTCAAAATGGCTTTACTTAGAAGGATACAAATTTACTGCGCCTAAAAGTACCGAAGCTTTATTTTATTCAATCGACATTGCCAAAAGCTCTGGAACAAATATTTCCTTGTCCTTGTCCGATGTATTTGTTATAACAAATTTCTTCGACGAGGTGATGAAAGCCGTCAAGCTTGTAGACTTGCTTTTTTGCAATGAACAAGAAGCTTTGGCGTTGACTGAAACACAAAGATTTGATGAAGCCCGCAAAATACTTTCTAATTTAGTTCCAAATTTCATTATTACTCGTGGTGAAAATGGCTCTTATGCATTTATAGGTGGTAAGAACTACTACTTTTCTTCAATCAAAACTCAAGCAATCGATACAACTGGTGCGGGCGATATGTATGCTGCTGGTTTTTTATATGGTTTGATTAAAAAAGGTGACGTAGATTTCGCTGGGAAATTAGCTTCTTTATCGGCTTCTCGTATCGTTTCCCAATTTGGAGCAAGACTAAAAGAAAATCCAACAAGTTTGATAGAAAAAGTTAGTAAGCTCGAATTATGATGGCAAAGCTTATATTAACAATTCTTTGGTTACTAATTCCAATCTCACTGTTTACACAAAGTGGAATGACTGTAGCAGAATTTAAAGTTAAATTGGAGGGGTATTTCAACAATGAAATGGTGGACGATGTGTTTAGGAAAATCCCCCAGAACACTCGTTTCACAATCTGGGGCTGGGATGTTGGAGATTACTCTGGCGATGGTAATCCAGACCTTGCTTTTTCGATTAAAATCACCGGAGAGACCAGAAGAATCACCTACGTCTATTTCTTTGTAGATATTGATGGTTACTTAGAATTGATACTAGTAGAGCCCTATGAGTATGTTGAATTACCCCTTGAAGTGGGAGTTGCAATTCGAAACAATAAATGCTCTATAACTCAAAAGAAAAGGAAAGATATTTGGCAAATTAAAAGCTATACTTTTGAAGATGGAGTAATTTATTTAATAGAAGAATATCTCTCGCAAAATTACCTTGGAAATAATTTAGAAACTGTTGTTAATTACAAAACAAATGAATGCAAGTTCACTTTGGAATCGCTTTCTCGTGAAAAATTAAATTTCGAGGCAAAATATTACTTTATTCCGTCTTATCCAAGAAACAAGCCAGTTTACAAAGGTTTTTCTTCTCGCACGAATATCGACAAAATTGATTACGTAATTAAAGGTAGTTATTATTGGCGTGGGGATTATGATGCTTCGATGAGCGTAAAATCATCTTTCGACAATAACTTTATATATTTTACAATCACTGTGACCGATGATGTCTTTGTTCCAAAAGAATGTGAAAATTGTATCGGGGATAAAATTTCCTTTTGGTTCGATTTTCAACCTTTTCGAAGCTCTTTTAAAAGACTCTTTAAACAGTCTGGTAGCCAATTACTTGTTCGAAGCAAACCAGATGGAAGTATTTTTAAAATTGAAATTAACTTGGGAAATCTTGTAGATAAGTCTCCTTACGTTGAATCAATTAATTCCACTGAACCCTTCGATGATGAGCAAAAAAGGTCGGTCGAAAAAATTAAATTATTATTTACTACTAATGAAGATAAATACGTTTTAAAGGCAAGGATACCAGTTGCTCTTTTTGGTTACGATATGCTTCCATATGAAAATGATGAACCAGTTTTCATTGGATTCAACATCGTATATGTCGATGTTGACAACGAGTTTAGACCAAATGAAATTACTTACATAACTAATTCCTCTTTTGAAGAAAGTCAACCAGCAACTTTTGGGGAATTAGTAATTCTACCAGATTACCGCAAATTCGGCTTTGCTAAAAATATTTATGTAGATAGCATTTTAAATTTATTAGAAAACTTTGGTTTTTAGATTGGATAAAGGTAAAGAAAGTAAAAATTTTTTTCAAGAAGTTGCACCTTATTTGAATTTAGGTTGGCAATTAGTTGTTACAATTTTAATTATAACATTTATCGGGATTCTCTTAGATAGGCATTTTGAAACAAAGCCATTATTTACTTTGATTTTTGCTTTTTTAGGTTGTGCAGTAGCAATATATGATTTTATTCGGAGTGTATTAAAAGCTAGCAAAAAGAAATGAAAGAAATTGCTTTTTCCTTGGTAATAAATTTATTTAATTTTTACAGCGGTATTTTGGTATATAGATTTATTCTTTACAAATCAAATAAAGTGTTTTACAAAATCTTAGTTACATCGATTTTTTTTAGGTATGTAATCAATTTGTTTTTTATTTGGGTTGGCTTTAAGTTGTTAGAATTCAATGTACTTATATTGGGTCTTTCATATCTTTTTAGTGTTTTTATTGCCATTTTAGCCGAGGTTGTATATATAAATAAAAAGTGGAAATTATTAAATTTGTAATTTTAGTTCAATTATTAATTCAACTAAGTAATGGGAAATGATAATTCAATAATTGCATCATCTGAGGCTGGTCACAATAATTCAAATCATAGCACACCTACTGGCGAAATTCCTCCACAGGAGGTCTTCCCTACCTTATTGAGTTCTCTTGGAGAACATCGGGAGCTAACCTTTTTTCATATTCATATCACCGATTTACCCGTTATTATTTATGATAAAGAATATGGAATAAGCTTCTATTCTAATATAGAGGCGATGAAAGCAGCTGGTAAATATACCCTTTCTTCTGCACATCAAATAGTAAAAGCTAAAAATTTTAATGAAAAACCAACTCTCGACCTTTCGATAACAAGCCTTGTTTGTTTTCAGTGGCTTGCGATGGTCATTTTATTCATTGCTTTCTTTATTGCTGGTCGTCGTGCAAAGAAAAAGCCAATTGCCCCTCCCCGAGGTATACATAACTTGCTTGAAAGTATTTTTGTATTTATTCGTGATAATCTGGTCTTGCCAAATATTCCGAATAAAAATACTGCTAATAAGCTCCTTCCATATTTTGTAACACTCTTTGTCTTTATATTGTTGATGAATTTATTTGGACTCATCCCTGGATTCCACACTGCAACTGGTGCTCTTGGTACTACTGCTGGTTTGGCTTTAACCGCATTAGTTGTGATAAATGGGACAGCAATCAGACAAATTGGTTTGAAAAACTGGTTGAAACATCTTCTTGGTGGTGCTCCGTGGTATTTATTCTTCATAATGGTGCCGATTGAAATAATTTCTATCTTTACAAAGCCTTTTGCCCTTACGGTCCGTCTCTTTGCTAATATGACTGCTGGTCACGTAGTTTTGCTATCTCTTGTGGGTTTGATATTTTACCTTAAAACTCTGGCAATGGCAGTTGTTTCAATCCCTTTTTCTATATTTATGTATGCACTAGAGCTACTTGTCGCATTTTTGCAAGCGTTTATTTTTACTATTTTAACTGCTGTCTTTACTGGCCTTGCTATAGGAGAGCATTCTGAACATGTTGAACATCAAGAGGCTCATTAATTTGCATAAACGGTTTTTTTGTTTTATTTTTTTGGAGGTTAATTTATGGAACAATACTTAGCAAGTTTTGGTGCTTATCTTGCTGCTGGAATTGGCGCAGGAATTTCTGTTATCGGTGCTGGTTTGGGTATTGGAAAACTTGCCAGTGCAGCACTTGAATCCTCTGCAAGGCAACCAGAGGCTTCTGGTGACATTCGTACAACAATGATAATCGCTGCTGCTCTCATCGAAGGTGTTGCACTTTTCTCTTGTGTTATTGCTATGCTCTTAGCAATTAAGTAGTATTTATAAATAGTCATACCTCAACTTTAAATTGAGGTATGACTATTAGTTTTATTAATAACATTAGGTTGAACTATGGACTCCTTACTCAATGTAAATCCTGGGTTAATGATTTGGACAATCGTAAATTTCTTATTATTTCTTTTTCTACTTGTAAAATTTGGTGCAAAACCAATATCAAGCTCACTTAAGTCTCGTGAGGATTACATAAGGCAAAATATCGAGAATGCTGAAAAGATTAATCAGGAAGCTCAAAAACTCCTTCAAGAGACCCAAAACAAATTGAAAACAGCTCAAGAGGAGATGTTGAGCATAATTCAAAAGGGTAAACAGCAAGCAGATGAAATCATACGAAAAGCCAGCGAGGAAGCTGAAAAAATCCGTAAAGAAAAACTCGACCAAGCCACAAAAGAAATAAACCGAAACAAAGAGGCAGCTTTGTTTGAATTGAGAAAAGAAATTGCGACCTTGGTTATCCAAGCTACTGAAAAACTTTTGAAAGAAAAACTTGACGAACAAAAACACATTCAAATAATTAATTCATACATTGACAAAATTCCAAAAAATTGATTAGTAATTTATGGCAGAACAAAAAGTTTCGTATAGGTATGCAAAGGCTCTTTTCGAAACTGCTCTTGCAGAGAATATAATTGACCAAACATACAATGACTTTATGTTTATTTTAAAAATACTTTCTTCTGTGCCAGAGCTGATGAGCTTAGCAAGGAAACCATTAGTTTCATCTTTTAGAAAGAAAAAACTTTTCCGAGAGATTTTTATCAATAGTGTATCAGAGTCCACACTTAATTTCATCTTGTTTATAGTAGATAAGAATAGAGATTATCTATTAAAAGATATTATTCTTCAGTTTCAAAGGCTTTATTATAGTT
Organism: Candidatus Kapaibacterium sp.; assembly: GCA_937927515.1. Lineage (GTDB taxonomy): Bacteria > Bacteroidota > Ignavibacteria > Kapaibacteriales > UBA2268 > Naka2016. The sequence continues at coordinate 150,658 of CALBDO010000006.1, forward strand.
ATAAAAACTACTTACCAGTAGAAATTTTCCTCCCCAAGGATTTTGAGGATGGAATAAAAAATAAAATAGTAGGAAGAATCGAGCAAAATACTGGAATGAAAGTTGTTCCAAAGTTCATTATCGACCCAAGGATTATCGGTGGTTTCAAGATTAAAATCGACGACTGGGTTTACGATGTGACTTTGAGAAATAAGATAGATTCGTTGTTCAAGGAATTGGTCTCGACATTAAAATTTAATTAAAAATAAAATAAGGTGGCAAAATGTTTGAAGTAAAGCCTGAAGAAGTCTCGGCAATATTAAGAAAGCAATTATCTGGATTTGAAAAAGAGGAAGATATCTACGAGGTTGGTACGGTATTGCAAGTTGGGGACGGAGTTGCCAAAGTCTATGGGTTGACAAAAGTTATGGCTGCTGAACTTGTGGAATTCCCTAATAATCTTTTTGGAATGGTGCTAAACCTTGAGGAGGATAATGTTGGTGTCATTCTTTTTGGAGATGACCGACTTGTAAAGGAAGGGGACTTGGTTCGACGAACTGGTAGAGTTGCTTCTGTGCCTGTTGGGAAAGAGTTGCTCGGTAGAGTCGTAAATCCGCTGGGTCAACCACTTGATGATAAAGGTCCAATTAATGCTAAGAATTTCCTACCCATTGAAAGAAAGGCTCCTGGAGTCATCTTTCGTCAACCAGTAAAAGAACCCTTACAGACAGGTTTAAAGATGATAGACGCTCTTATACCAATTGGTCGAGGTCAGCGAGAGTTGATTATTGGAGATAGACAAACTGGTAAAACAGCTATCGCTATAGATACTATTATAAATCAAAAATTTACCCATACAGATAGAGCGAAAGAGCTGGGAATACAGCCAGTTTATTGTATCTATGTTGCTATTGGTCAAAAAGGTTCTACTGTGGCAAATGTTGTCGCTACTTTGGAAGAATTTGGTGCTATGGAATATACTATAGTTGTTGCTGCCAATGCATCAGACCCGGCACCGTTGCAGTTTATAGCTCCCTATTGTGGTTGTTCGATGGGGGAATATTTCAGAGACAACGGAATGCATGCCCTGATTATATACGACGACCTTTCTAAACAAGCTGCAGCATATAGGCAAGTGTCATTGCTTTTGCGAAGACCCCCAGGAAGGGAGGCGTATCCTGGTGATATTTTCTATTTGCATAGTCGTTTGCTTGAACGCGCTGCAAAATATGCCGACGAATATGGCGGCGGTTCTCTAACAGCTTTGCCAGTCATTGAAACCCAAGCTGGTGATGTTGCCGCATATATTCCCACAAATGTAATTTCAATTACAGATGGGCAGATATATCTTGAGCCCAACTTGTTCAATGCTGGTATACGTCCCGCTATGAACATTGGTATTTCTGTCTCTCGTGTAGGGGGTAATGCACAAATCAAGGCTATGAAGAAAGTTGCTGGTCCATTGAAATTGGAGCTTGCTCAATACCGCGAGTTAGAAGCATTTGCAAAATTTGGTTCAGACTTGGATAAGGCAACTCAACAGCAACTTCGTCGTGGGGCACGTCTTACTGAAATCCTCAAGCAAAAACAATATCAACCACTGCCCGTCGAAAAGCAAATTGCTTTGCTTTGGACTGCTACCAATGGTTATTTAGACGACTTACCAGTCGAAGTTCTATCTGACTTTGAAAAAGAATTCTATGAGTTTATGGACAATCTTCACAGCGAAGTTCTTGAATCGATAATTCGTACCAAGGACCTAACCGAAGAAATTGTGAGTAGTTTGAAAAAAGCTGTCGAGGAATTTGTTGATGTATTCAAAAGTAAGCATAATTTGAAATGATTCTTCTAACGGGCGGTGCTGGTTTTATTGGTTCTTGCTTTCTTAATTTATTGAATTCCAAAGGTATTTATGATGTCATTGTTGTCGACCATCTGGCAAATACCGATAAATGGAGGAATCTTGTAGGGAAAAAATTCAAAAATTTTGTTAGTAAGGATGAATTTATTTTTATCTTAGAGTCCCAAAATACTTCCAATTTTCACTTTGATGCAATTTTTCATTTTGGTGCTTGCACGAATACTTATGAAAAAAATGTAGATTATTTGATTGAGAATAATTTTCGTTATAGTACCAAACTTGCACAATTTGCAGCTGAAAACAATATTAAGTTTGTTTACGCAAGTAGCGCGGCTACATATGGTGCAGGGGAGAAAGGCTACGACGACAACTTAATACACGAACTTACCCCGCTCAATCCTTATGGTTTCTCAAAATATTTGTTTGACTGTTGGGTTGCTTCTAATGGACTGTTGGATGTATTTACTGGATTACGCTTTTTCAATGTTTACGGACCAAACGAGTATCATAAGGGCGAGATGGCAAGTATGGTATTCAAATCATTTATTCAGGTACGAAACTCAGGTAAAGTAAAATTATTTCGTTCAAACTCTCCAGAGTTTCCAGATGGAGAGCAAAAAAGAGATTTTATTTATGTAAAGGATGTGATTGATTTGATTTGGAAAATCTTCGAAAGAGGGTACACTGGAATTTTTAATATCGGGACTGGAATGGCAAAAAGTTGGAATTCTCTTGCCAGAGCTGTTTTCAAAGCGATGAATTTACAGCCAAAAATAGAGTACTTTGATATGCCAAAAGAAATTGAAAGCCAGTATCAAAACTTTACCCAAGCAAAAGTAGACAAATTGCTTTCAAAATTAGGGGAGTATAAATTTACCACCCTCGAGGATGGCGTTTACGATTACATCAACAACTACTTATCAAAAGATTGGAAATATTTATAGGAACCACCTATGGCGACACTTCGAGACATTAAGAGGCGTATGGGAGCTGTTGCAAGCACAGCAAAGATTACTCAGGCAATGAGAATGGTCTCTTCTGCGAAATTAAAGCGTGCACAGGATGCTATTCTAAATGCCAGACCTTACTCAATGCTTCTAAAATCGAATATAGAAAAATTGATAGACTCCATTGGCGACGACTACCAACATCCTCTACTCGAAAGAAGGGAAAAATCAGATAAGTTTTGTTTAGTCTGTATTACTTCCGATAGGGGACTGTGTGGTAGTTTTAACTCCAATCTCATTCGCTTTTTGTATAAACATATCGACGAAGAAATTAAAAATAAATACCCCAATGCAGAAGTCTCGGTAATAAGAATTGGTAAAAGGGGAATATCAGGCATAAAAAGAACCGATATTAATTACATTAAAGATATAGCTGGAATTTCAGGGCGTGTTGACATTGAAACCGTCGACAATCTTGCTAAATTTCTTATGGATGGTTATCTAGAGGGCAATTTCGATAAAGTCATATTTTTCTTCAATGAATTTAAAAATATTCTTACACAGGTTCCAAAGTCATTTCAATGGTTACCTTTTGAAAAAGAAGCAAAGATAGAAAGCTACTTTAAAGGTAAAGAAAAGTTAACAGTATCGGACGAAATTCATACAAAATGGAATTTATTGTATATTTACGAACCAGACCCAAAAACAATATTGGACGCTTTGATTCCTTTGTATTTAAAGAATCAAATTCTTAGGATATTATTAGAATCAAATGCTGCCGAGCACGCTGCTCGCCGAATGGCAATGGAAAACGCTACCAATAATGCAAAAGAGCTGATTCGGCACTTAGAATTGGTATATAATAAAGAACGACAAGCAGCAATCACCAAGGAGATGCTTGAAATCGTCGGCGGAGCCAATGCATTGAAGGGAAAATAAATTTATGAATTAATTAATTTTAAGACTTTACCTTTTGATATTACTGTTTTCACAATTTTTTCAAAATTCTATTCCAGCAATATTTATTTAAAGTTTATTCTTTTAAAAATATCCGAAATGATAACCAAGTGAAAAGTTAATGCTCTTTAATAATTGAAATTTAGTTTTACAAACATATTCTTTTAGTGAGTTTTTATAATACTCTATTTACCTGTTAATTTTATTTTTTGATAACCTTATTTAAATTATTTCTTTTTTTTCAGAAAATTGACTATTTTTCAACTTAACAAATGAAAGAAAAAGGGATTGTCTTTAATAATGTTGACAATCCCTTTATTTTTTCGAGAACCAAGAACTTTATTAATATCTGTCTTGGTAGTTTCGTGAGTTATTGGAACGCGAGAAGTTTCTTTGTGGTCGTTCTTGTTGTTTAGCTTCGTTAACTAAAATGTTTCGTCCACCAAACTCCTTACCGTTTAGCTCATTGATTGCAACTTTTCCCTGCTCTGCATTCATTTCGACAAAACCAAAACCGCGAGAACGACCTGTTTGACGGTCGCGAACAATTCGAACAGATTCAACTTCCCCGTATTGGGAAAAGAGATTTTCCAGTTCCTCTTGTGTTGTAGAGAAACTGAGATTTCCAACATAGATATTCATAAAAAGAACCTCAAATAATTAGTAATAAACAAAGGTCATCCAATCTAATCGTAAACTTGTAAAGATTGGTATAACCAATTACAAAATTAATGAAAAAAGTTGGATTTCAAATTTTTTTATTTTATTAATTTAAATTTTTAAAACACTTTCTTATGAATAATCCCTTTTTTACAGTAATAGTTTCTACTTTCAATAGAAGTTCTTTGCTCCAAAGAGCAATTTCATCATTGTTGAAGCAAAACGATAAAGATTGGGAGTGCATAATTGTTGATGATGGTAGCCAAGACGACACTTTTGCCTATTGTATTCCTTTGTGTAAACAAGATGATAGATTCTCTTATGTTTATCAAAATAACTTGGGACCAGCCTTTGCTCGAGAAACTGGAATAAAATTAGCAAACGGTCGGTATGTAACTTTTTTGGACTCCGATGATGAGTACGAGCCAGACCATCTAACTTTGCGCAAGAGATTGTTGATTGAAAATCCCTTCATCGATTTTCTTTATGGTGGATACAAGGTGATTGGGTCGAAATTTGTTCCAGACATTCACAATCCGAATAAATTGATTTCACTGGACAACTGCGTTGTCGGTGGCACCTTTTTCATAAAGAAAAGTGTTATCAATAAGCTTGGCGGTATACCTAAACTGGAGTATGGCGAAGATGCGAAACTATACCAAATAGCCAAAAAGGTTGGTTTAATTATCAAAAAGGTAGAATTTCCGACTTATATTTATCACCGTGACCACGAAATATCGAGAACAAAAGGATATTTGTAATGAACAGGAAACAGCAAATAAGAAAAGTTGTTGAGCTGTTGGAAAAGGAGTTTCCAGACGCTAAGATACGATTGAACCATTCAAATCCTTTTGAGCTGTTGATTGCCACTATTCTTTCTGCTCAATGTACGGACGAACGCGTAAATATTGTTACGAAGAATCTGTTTAAAAAGTACAAAAAACCGGCTGATTTTGCAAGCTCGGACCAAGAAGAGTTAGAAAAAATAATATTTTCAACTGGTTATTATAAATCGAAAGCAAAACACATAATTCAATCCTCTACAATGATTCTACAAGAATTTAATGGTATGGTTCCAAATACAATGGAGGATTTGCTAAAACTTCCCGGAGTTGGTAGGAAAACCGCAAATGTCATACTTTCACATTCTTTCAATAAACCTGGAATTGTCGTCGATACACATGTAATTAGAATTACCAATCGTTTGGGTATCGTTAGTAATAGAAATCCAAAAAAAATTGAATTGGAGTTGATGAACCTATTGCCTGTTGAGAAGTGGGTTATTTTTACTCACTTGATGATTGCACATGGAAGAAAATATTGCCTGAGTAGGAAACCCAAATGTTCACAATGTCCAATCAAGGATTTATGTATGTATAATACTACAGAAGTGTAACATTTCAAAAATTTGTTGGTTATATTCACAATGAAAAAAACATGGTTTTATATGTTTAGGAAATATTTAGTTTTTAATATTGCATTTATCTTTATTCTAATAAATTCCACTTTTGGAAAAATTGAAATCATTAAAGATAGTCGAGGCACAGACTTTTGGCTAACTTTCCTTCCAAACTATCATAATAATTGGTCATCACTTGAACCAAAAAGAAAATATGGGGATTCGTTGTACATTTTCATTTCAGCAGAAGAACCCACAAAAGGCTCGATTGAATATTTTAATAGGGATGGACAACAGTTCATAAAATATTTTGAAATAATCGACCCTCAAGATGTTTATGTTTTTAGCGTTCCAAGTTACGATTTTGCGCTCTTGGGTTATAATGTCAGTGGCGTTTTGTATGATATTTCGAACTCGCAAATCCAAACCGAAACGGTTGCCCTAAATTCCTTTCACGTTGTGAGTGAGAAGAAGGTTTCGGTCTATGGTCTGAGCCAGGCAGTAACAACCTCGGATGCATTTATGGTGCTTCCAACAAATATCTTAGGTAATAGATATTTTGTACTTTCTTATCCAAGTGATGGTATTATAAATTCGCTTTATAAAGGGCAGAGCACTCCTTCTCAATTTGCCATAGTTGCTTCAGAGGATAACACACAAATTACTATTTATCCTAAAGCTGAGACCTATCGCTATGGAAGGCAAGTGCAAAACATAACGCTGAACAAAGGTGAAGTTTATCTTGTACAAGCCAAGATTAACTCGTATAATTTGAATTCAGATTTGACTGGGACAGAAATCATTGCTAGCAAGCCAATTGCCGTATTTTCTGGACATCAGAGAGCAACTGTTCCAGTCTCATCGAGAAGTTTAGAGAATGATAAACCCACGAGAGACATATTAATCGAGCAAATGCCACCAGTATCAACTTGGGGTAAGAACTCTATTGTAGTGCCTTTTGCAAAGTCGCAAAGGGAGATAACTTATGGTAATAGTTTGTTTCGAATTTTGGCTGCGGAGGACGATACAGAAGTTCTAATTGATGGAGTGAAAGTTGCAACTCTCTCGCAGGGTAGTTTTTACGAAGGCATACTCGACAGACCACACTACATTTTTGCAAACAAGCCCATTTTAGTTGGTGCTTTTAAAAAAACATGTGGACGTGGTAACGACAATTTAGGTGACCCTTTTTTGACTATTATGCCACCTGTTGAACAATACCTCGAGGAATACAGAATTATTAATGTTCAAGTTTATGAACCAGGTAATCTCAAGGTTTATTTGGAGCAATTCATCACGGTAATTTTACCTCGTCAAAGTTTTGAAAGCCTTAGAATTGATGGCTTTCCTCTTTCTAAAAATGATTTTTTCGATGTTCCGGGTGGTCAGTATGTTTACGCTAATATTAAAGTTAGTGATGGAGTTCACTATTTAAAAGCCGATACAGGTTTTGGAATTGTGATATATGGTTATGGCATAGCCAACTCTTATGGTTATATTGGTGGATGTAACTACTTGAGATTAAATTATCTCGAACCACAAATTACAACTATCAATACCGATTCGTGCTTTATAAGTAAGGGGATTGCCTACAAACGGCGCTCAAAGGACGCTCCTCTCTCCAATTTTATCGTAATAGATACTCAATTATTTAATTGCGAATTATATTTTTATCTAAACAAAAAGGATACAATTTTCTTTGGCTTTAAACTCAACGATAAATACCAAGACGGCAAGTATGCTGTTTATGTTACGGACACGATGAACTTAAATAGCCAAGTCCTCGAAGAATGGATACCTGGATTCACATTAGCTATACATGGTAGCAAACCAGGTGATATTCAATTTGTTAATAATGAAATTTGCACTGGCAAAGAGTTTTGCTTTAATGTACCTATCTCTAATTTTGGCTTTTTGCCAAAAGAATTGAAAGGACTGTATTTTAAGAATTTAAAGATTTTTCCAAAGAATTTCCAGCCAACTGTTATACAACCCGGGGAGAAGTTAGAGTTTGAATTTTGTTTTTCTTTCAAAAACGATACCTTGATTGTAGACACTCTGATAATTGAAGATGCTTGTTCAAGCGAGCCAGCATTGTTATTATCAGTAAAGTTTACTAAAGATAATGAAGTACCAAAAGTACTTGCAGTAAAGGATAGTTGTCTCAAAAGAGTTGAACTCAAAATCATTGAAGAATTAAAAACAGATGCTGGGTTGCAAAGCGTCTTAATTCTTGAACAAAAGAATTGCAATGTAAATCTTTATTCAAATTACCCCCAAGATGTTAGAGTTGAATTCACAGTGCTAAACAACTATGAAGATAGTTATTTCGGCATAGTAGCAATAGATTCTGCCGGCAATAGGGTTGAATACTGGGATACGATACCAGGGTTTACTTTGGCCGTGGACCCCAATTTATCAATGCCATATGATGTTGGAAATCGCTTCGTTGGTAGTTTTTTCTGCGATAATTTTGTCTTTTTCAATAGTGGCAACTTCCCAGTTCATATTCATAGAGCTTACTTCGAAAAAAACCTTGATTTTAACTTGATTCCAATAAGTTTTCCAATTGTTGTCGAACCTAAGGAAACTACTTTTATTAGATTTTGCATCAATCCCTCGAGTATTGGTTTGATTACAGATACTCTTGTTATTGAGAATTATCAACATTGCATCGTTTGGAGGTTTCCTTTTGTTGCTTTTGGAAAAGAAGTTCAAATTCAAAGTCAATCCAAATGCGATGTTGTAGTTTTTGGTAAATCTACTCGGCAGAGAAATCGCTCTAATCATACAAATGTCTTTCCTAATCCTGCACAAAATGTTTTGTACGTTGAACCAAGCAAAAAACTTTTCGGACCCACTGAGATTTACATAACAGATTTATATGGTAACAATATTCTCAATGTCTGTCTGAATATTGAGACAGATATGCTAATAGAGATTGATGTTTCAAAAATACCTTGTGGACTATTTTTTTTAGTTGTTAGAAATCAGCATTTTGGTTCAGAATTTTTAAAGTTTGAAAAATATTAAAAATTTAATAATATTTAATAAATTTCGTTTTTACAATTTTAATTTGGGATTAGTATGAAAAAATTCTTTTGGGTTATCCCTGCTGTCTTAGTTGGAATCTTGGTAGGAATTTACTTCTCGCCAGTATTCTCAACGGATAACATTTACCACCAAATAAAAAAGATTGATAAAGTTTTAAACATTGCTGTAAAAAATTATCTCGAAACTGTCGACACTCAGAAATTAGGCGAGGCAGCGATAAAAGGGATATTGAGCGAACTGGATGTCCACAGCGTATATATTTCCGCCGAGGAAATGAAGCGAGTGAACGAGGACTTTCAAGGTAGTTTCGAAGGTATTGGAATAGAGTTTGATGTTATAAATGATACAATTGTTGTTGTCTCGCCAATTCCAGGTGGACCAAGCGAAGCTCTTGGAATTCGCTCTGGCGATAAGATAGTTAAAATAGATGGTCAAAATGCAGTCGGTATGAGTCGGTCCGATGTACCCAAAAAACTTCGAGGACCAAAAGGTACTATTGTAGAAATCGACATCAAACGCGACGGTGTAAAAGAGCTTATTCATTACCGAATTAAGAGAGATAAAATACCATTAAACACTGTTGATGCAGCTTTTATCGTCGATGGCACAGATATTGGTGTAATAGTGGTAAATAGATTTGCTGCTACAACACACGATGAATTTGTAACAGCATTACAAAAGCTCTCGAGCAAAGGAATGAAAAAACTCGTACTCGATTTGCGTGGTAATCCCGGTGGCTACCTTAATCAAGCTTTTCTTATGGCAGAAGAGTTTATAAAAAGTGGGGACACAATAGTTTATACAAAAGGAAGAAGCCCCGAATTCGAGGAGGTATACGTTTCTTCGGGTTCCTCTCCATATGTAAAGCTACCACTGATTGTTTTGATAAATGCTGGTTCTGCATCCGCAAGCGAAATAGTCTCTGGTGCCATACAAGACCTCGACCGTGGCTTAATTGTCGGGGAGACGTCTTTTGGTAAAGGACTTGTCCAAAGACAATATGAACTTGGCGATGGCTCTGCTTTTCGTCTAACTATTGCTAAATACTATACTCCATCTGGTAGATGTATTCAGAGACCTTACAAGGATAGAGATAAATATCGCCATCTTGAAGGTCGCCTCGAACTTGAAGAAGGTTCCTATATATACAATGCTTATGAAAAAATAATTGCGCAAGTAAAACGAATTAATGATACAATAAAAAATCCCAGCGAGAGAATATCTATTGATTCTTTGCCTATATATTTCACACGAGCCAAAAGAGTCGTCTTTGGCGGTGGAGGTATTACTCCAGATTATATAATTAAATCTGATACCATAACAAAAATGACGGCCTCTATTCGTCGAGAAAATCTCTTCTTTGAATTTATTGATAAAAAACTTATGAAAGAAATTGAAAATATTAAAAAGGCTTATCCTAACTTCAAAGATTTCAAAAATAAGTTTCGGGTTTCCGAGCAAGTTTTGAATGATTTTAAATCTTTCGTAGAGAATAAAGGAATAAATGTTACACGCCAAGATTGGGAAACCGACAGGGATTATATCTCCGCATATTTGAAAGCTCAAATAGCCAGAATCATTTGGACACGTGAAGAATTTTTAGAGATTTTGTTCTCTGTCGACAATCAATTTAAAAAAGCTCTTGAACTCTTTCCCGAAGCAATCAAAATTGCCAAACTACAATAAGTGACCGAAAAAAAACTAAAGCCCTACTTTTAAGTTGGTAGGGCTTGTTTATTTTTAGCTATGTGAAAACTGTTCCATTTGCTTGATTATTAATCACAAGCTATCTTTCTAGAAGACTTAGTAAATTAATTTGACGAATTCCAATTACGACAAAGTGCCGATGCTGAAAAGCTATGATTTGTATTTTCCCGCAAGAAAGTCGAAAATACTATTTGGCAGAATTGCAATGAATTTTGTCAACATAACCATAGGTAGTGGAAAATAGATTGATTTTTTATTGTTAATAATTCCATTCCAAATGATTTTACTTGCTTTGTCCGGGTCGAGGAGAAATGGCATTGGAAATTTGTTTTTTGCAGTCATATCTGTTTTAACGAACCCGGGCTTAACAGTTATCACATCAATACCAAGAGGTTTAAACTCAATTCTCGCAGCCTCGGCAAGTTTGGTTACCGCAGCTTTACTCGAAGAATATGCACTACTGGATGGAAAACCACGGGCGTCGGCAAGTGAACTAATAACGACGATTTTGCCCCCAGGCTTTTGCATAAGCTTAGGAAGAATTTCAAGTGCGTAGGCAATACCAAAAACGTTGGTTCTGTAAATTTCCTCGAAAGTTTCGGAATATCCATCTTGGAAAATCCATTTATTATACGATACACCAGCATTCAATATAGCAATGTCAATACCAGAAAGCAAATTGCTGGCATTTAAAATTGCATCATGAAACTCGATTTTATTCCCAACGTCGCAGGAGTAAAAAACTGCAATTGAACCCAGTTCTTGAATTTCTTGCTGCGCCTTTTGTAGTAGTTCAGTGTTTTTCGAAATTAAAGCAAATTTAGCTTTTTCATTCTTGGCAATCTCCAAAGCCAATGATTTGCCAATTCCACGCGAAGCTCCCGTAATTAAAATTCTTTTCATGCTTAACCTAAAAATTAAATGATTTCAAATTTTCAATTCCTTTGAGCAAGGTTTCTTTGTTTTTTGCAAAACAAATTCTTAGCATCGATTTACCTTCATCCGATTTTGCATAAAATGGTGAAGCAGGTATAGTAGCGACTTTATTTTTTATTGTTAGCTCTTTTGCCAATTCTATGTCATTAAAATTTGAATAGGGAATGTCTACTAAAACAAAATAACTACCGTAAGGTTTATGTGGCTTGAAAATTGAGCTTTGCAACTCGTTCAAAACAAAATCTCTTCTTTCTTGATATTGAGTTTTGAACTCATGTAGGTAATCGTCCAATTTTGAGAATGCAAATGCCATTGCGTGTTGCCCTGGTGTGTTTACCGCAAAAGTAGTCCACTGATGCACTTTACGAATTGCGTCCGTAATCTCTGGATTGGCAATTGCCCAGCCTATTTTCCAACCTGTCATACTGAAGGTCTTACCGGTGGAGGAAATCATAATGCTTCTTTTCTTCTCTTTATCGATGGATAATATCGAGTGATGTTTGATATTATCGTAAGTAAGAAATTCGTATACTTCATCGCTTACGACGAAGAAATTGTACTTCTCGGCAAGTTCGTAAATGTAAGACAATTCTTCGTATGTAAAAACTTTTCCGGATGGGTTGTTTGGATTGTTGACAATAATTGCTTTAGTTTTAGGAGAGATTAGCTTTGCTAACTCCTTGAAGTCAAATTCGAAATTTGGCTTGTGAAGTGTGATAAATTTTGGAACGCCACCAGCAAGCAGAATGTCTGATAAGTATGCATCATAAAATGGTTCGAAGAGTATGACTTCATCCCCATCGTCCACAACTCCCATAATGGTTGAAAATAGGGCTTCTGTTGCACCAGCGGTTATGGTTATCTCTTTTTCTATATCAAAAACTGCACCGTAAATTTTTTCGTATACTTCGGAAATAATCTTGCGTAGTGAATAGATGCCGTGTGGTGGGGCATATTGATTTTTCCCATCTTTCATTGCCTTGTGAGCGGCTTCAATAATCCAATCTGGTCCACTGAAATCGGGAAATCCTTGTCCAAGATTTATTGCTTTATGCTCGAATGCAAGAATACTCATCACTCCAAAGATGGAGTCTTGAATTTTTTGAATTCTTTTCGTTTTCATTTCCCTAAAAAAACAAAATTACTTATCAAGAACTATTCTAAAATTGATGAAAATAAAAAAAAAGTTAATATTTTTGTTTTTGAATGTAATGGTAAATGTATTTAACTATGGTAACGCAGATTTTAGAAACGGGTGTATCTAGGTTGATAGGCATTTTTAGGGAATCTCTTCTTTCTTTGATTCCTTGTTTGGAAAAGGCTAATATCACTTTGGAGGAGCTACGGGAAAATGATTTATTCGATAACATCGCTGAAACACTTTTTCAGATAATAGTTTTGTCTAAAATTGAAAATCATATGAAAAATAAATACAATTACATACCCCATATACCCAAATATGGTTTTCTTTATAAAGACTATGCCGATACTAGTTTTTTCGAAGTCCTTCCCAAAAATGTTGATTACAGAAGTGGCACTTACGTTTTCGTGATGTTCAGTTCTAAAGAAAAACCTTTTGATACAGTGGTTTGTAATTTAACTGATGAAAATGGAAAAGTTCTAAAAAGAAATATCGAAATACCCTATGATATAGTGCAATTCAGATATTGCTTTTCAGCTCCTGATGGAAATGTTACTTTACCTAAGGGAGATATATGAAGAAATCATATTTCTTGTTAATTCTAATTTTTCTATCGCACCTTTTGTTAGCTCAAAGTAGTAGGTGGCGTTTACTTCTACCAGTGCCCACCTTTGATGTTGCTGTTAATCCTCACAATATTAATTCCATATTCGTTGGAGGTGAGGGAAATCTTGTCTACCGCTCTTTTGATGCTGGTCAGACTTGGGATACTATTATTATCTTTGCGAAGATGCAGTCTTCGAGGCTTAATAATGTAATCATTCTGCCAAACGATACGAATACAGTGCTCGTTGGCGGTTTAAATTTCGGGAACATTGTACGTTCCACTGATTATGGTAATACCTGGCAGGTTGTACTTGCAAAGGAGCACGCAATCGACCTCAACGGAAAAGCAATGCTTTACAAGCCCGATGAACCAAACATAATCTACGCTGGCGATTTTAAATGGGGGGTGATTTATCGCAGTACTGATAATGGTGCAACATGGGATTCATTAACCAAAATCCCAACTGAGATTTGTTCAATTGGTATTCGGGAAGACAGTACTAATATAATTCTTGCTGGAAGTATTTATGGTCAAATCTTTGTTTCACAAGATACGGGTCATACGTGGGTCCTTTGCGACTCTTTGCGCGTCCCCGATTCACTTCAACAAGACGTCGAAATTACCAGAATTGAGTTTTCTCAAAGAGACCCACGAGTTGGTTATGCTGTTGTGACTTATTTGTTTGCTTTGAACAAGAACAATGGTGGTTTGCATCGGACAACTGATGGGGGATATAACTGGGACATAATCGGTTTTCCAGATACAAGCATCTGGGCTTTAGCCGTTAAATCTCGTGGTGATAAAGACGAGATTTTTATTGGGGGATATACCGAGGATTTTTTCACACTCGACACTAATCTTGTCCCCGGTGTTGGTATTGTAAGAATTTCAACCGATGGAGGTGAGAATTGGTTGAATTTTGATGACAAAATTGATTGGGTAATATACGACTTGGGCTCCAACTCCGACTTGTTTGCAATTCAGGCGATTGGGGATACAATTTTTTCTGCTGGCGACTATGGCACTTTCAGAATATCTACTAATGGTGGCTTTACTTTCAGTTATCAAAACATTGATACCCACGATGACATCCGTGGTTTATACTTCTTCGGTAGAAGGAATGGTTTTGTGTGTGGGAAAAATGGCACATTACTTCGGACTTCTAATGGTGGCTTTACTTGGAATAGGATTTCAACCCCTACAAAAAGTGATTTGATGGGGATTCTATTCATCGACACTTTGAAGGGCTTTGTGGTTGGAAACAAAAGTACTTTATTGATAACTACAAATGGTGGAAATGAATGGACAGACCTCGCAATTGATTATGCTTGCGATTTCATGGGTATTAAGAGAATTCGAAATCAGCTCGTTATATATGGCTCGAATGGGACTATTTTGGTTTCTAATGATTTTGGTGAAACCTGGGAAAAGCTTCCAATTGATTTGGACGAAACTATAACTGGGGTTGATATTCTAAATGACAAAGATTTTTTCGTTTGCACTTCGAGTGGAAATCTATATAGATTTTCGAATAATCTGCCTATTAAGAAAGTAGTTTCGGATGCTTCTTTGAAATTTAATTCCATAAAATTTATTGGCAACAGTATTGGTTTTATTGTCACAGACGGACCATACTTCTATAAGACTGAAGATAATGGCGAGAACTGGACCAAAATTAAAACTATTACACTGCGTGGTATGAATAACATAGCTACGAAAGGCGATACTGTATTTTTCTGTGGGAAATACACTACAATTATACGTAGCACTAATAAGGGAATAGAATGGGGGGTCCGAACTGGTGGCTCTGGTCCGAGAGCTAATGTGTGGCGTGCTTATTATTACGAAAATCAAGGCAAAGAGCAATTATTTATGGCAACCGAGGCTGGATTATTTGTTCTCGATTATCCACTCGGTTATAGGGAGACGACGTCAAAACTCCAAACTTTGAAAGTATTTGTTCTTCCCGGAAATTCAATCTTATTCGTTGATTATAAGTTAAATAATTCTACAACTGAAAATCTCCTGGTGAACATATTTAACTTGTTGGGTACAAGTGTTTTCAAAACTACATTACAGCCATATGGTAGCGTGTTCCAAGATTTCATTTCATTACCAAAACCTTTGCCAAAGGGTGTTTATTTCATTCAAATAATCGAAGGTAACGAAGTCAAAGTAGAAAAATTTATCGTGGATTAAAATCCTTTTCATCAGACTCGTAGACAATTGCAAATAATTTTGTAATTTATACCTGTAAGTGAGATTAAGTTATGAGGAATCTCTTTATTGTTTTTTTTCTTATAAATTTTGCCTTATGCAAAGGCGAAGAAGTAGCGCTGATTAAGATAAATTCCGCAATAACTCCTTCCAGTAGCTCTCAAATTGAAAGAGCAATAAAATGGGCAGAGAGTATATCGGCAGAAGCATTGATTATTGAATTGAATACGCCCGGTGGATTGCTCGAGTCGACAAGAGAAATTGTCCAGAATATTATGAATTCCAAGGTTCCTATAATTGTCTATGTAGCTCCAAGCGGTTCGAGAGCTGGTTCGGCTGGCGTATTTATTACACTTTCTGCCCACATTGCCGCAATGGCACCGGGAACCAATATTGGTGCTGCCCATCCAGTTGGCTTGGACAAAAGTAGCGATACCAGCGTTATTTCCGAAAAGGTGGTCAATGATGCTGCAGCATTTATTCGCTCTATTGCTCAACAAAGAAATCGTAATGTCGAATGGGCAGAACGTGCTGTAAGAGAAAGTATTTCCTCGACAGAGAAAGAGGCTCTTGAGCAACAAGTCATAGATTTGGTAGTCGCTTCGGTTGATTCTCTGTTGATTTTGATTGATGGTTGGGAAGTCACTACACCATTAGGAAAAAAGGTTTTAATAACAAAAGACTCTAAAGTTGTTAATTATGAACTCACTTTCAGAGATAGATTCCTGGATTTTATTACAAATCCAAATGTAGCATACATTTTGCTATTGATTGGAATTTATGGTATATTTTTTGAACTTTATAGTCCTGGAAGTATTTTCCCGGGCGTTGTTGGTGCTTTATCGCTTGTCTTGGCTGCCTATTCGTTACAAATGTTGCCAATTAATTATGCTGGTTTAGCCTTAATTCTGTTAGGTATTGTTTTGTTCTTACTTGAAATTAAAATTGCGAGCTATGGCTTACTTACAATTGGGGGACTTGTCTCCCTTTTCATTGGCTCTTTAATGTTAATTGATGCTCCAGGTGAGTTTATGAAAATTTCACTTAGTTTGATTATTTCTGCAGTTGTGATTTCTTTCCTTTTCTTCACTTTTGTCATAACATTAGGAATAAAGGCACAGTTTAGAAAGAAGGAGACAGGCTTTGAAGGGCTTTTGGGAGCCGAGGGAAGGGCGTTAGAAACAATACCGGCAAACGGAAAAGGTAGAATTTTGGTAAAAGGGGAAATTTGGTCTGCAACTTCCGATAAAGATATCCCAAAAGACTCTATTGTGACGGTAGTGAAAGCAAATTCATTTACATTATTTGTTCAACCAAAATAGGGGGTTTACTATGCCATTTTTTTTAGTTCTAATATTGTTTGGAATTTTTATACTTCTATCATCTATTAAAGTGTTGAATGAATACGAGCGTGCTGTTGTTTTTCGTCTTGGAAGGTATATTGCTACAAAAGGACCTGGGATAATTATCTTGATTCCTTTCATTGATAAAATGGCTCGGGTAAGTTTGAGAACAGTGACATTGGATGTACCTCCCCAAGATGTTATCACAAAAGATAATGTTTCGATAAAAGTATCAGCTGTTGTGTATTTTCGTGTAATTGATGCTGGTAGAGCTATCATCGAGGTCGAAAATTATCTTTTTGCAACAAGTCAAATAGCCCAGACAACTTTGAGAAGCATCCTTGGGCAGTCGGATTTAGACGAGATTCTCGCCGAACGTGAATCGTTGAACAAAAGATTGCAGTCAATAATTGATGACCACACTGAACCGTGGGGGATTAAAGTTTCCGCAGTGGAAATCAAGCAGGTTGATTTACCAATTGAAATGCAAAGAGCAATGGCTAAACAAGCCGAAGCTGAAAGAGAACGGCGCTCTAAAATCATAAATGCAGACGGGGAATTCCAAGCTGCTCAGAAATTGAAAGAGGCTGCACAAATGATTCAAGACTACCCTGTCGCTCTGCAACTTCGCTATTTGCAAACTCTGTCCGATATTGCAACCGAGAAAAACTCCACGACAATTTTCCCAATTCCAATTGATTTGATTTCACCCTTCTTGAAAGGCAATAAATCAAATAGCGTGTAAAAAATTATTCTTTTATCGGATTTTGAATGTAGTCATTGTAATAATTGCGAGCATAACTGCTGCGATAAAGAAACGTGTTACTATTTTAGACTCGTGAATGTTTTTTCTCTCGAAATGGTGGTGCAGGGGTGCCATAAGAAAAAGCCTTCTCCCTGCGCCATACTTTCTCTTTGTATACTTAAAATAAAGAACTTGTAGGATAACCGAGAGAGTTTCTGCAAAAAAAATGCCTCCAACAATTGGTAGGAGCAACTCTTTTTTGATTAAAATTGTAAGTACGCCGAGGGCAGTGCCTAATGCAAGTGAACCTGTGTCTCCCATAAAGATTTGTGCTGGATAAGAATTGAACCAAAGAAAGCCCAAAGAAGCTCCAATTAACGAAGCACAAAAAATTGTAAGTTCGCCAGAACCACTTAGATATATAATGTTCAAGTAGTCAGAATAAATTACATTACCTGTGACATAAGTGATAATGGACAGAGCCAAGAAGGCAATTCCAACTGTACCAATGGCAAGACCATCCAGACCATCGGTAAGATTGACAGCATTTGATGTAGCAGTAATGATGAATATAACAACGGGAATATAAAAGTAAGAGAAATCAAAATTGAAATTCTTCGCAAAAGGTACAGTAGTTAAAGTCTTAAACTTTTCGAAGTTATCCGAAAAAACTTGCGGAGCAAAAAATATCACGCTACCAACAGCAATACCCAATATTACTTGGCCAAGAAGCTTCCATCTTGCAATTAGTCCTTTGGGTTTTTTCTTTACTACTTTGAGGTAATCGTCCAAGAATCCCACAATCCCCATCCAAAGCGTCGAGAAAAAAATAACAAGCACGTATGCGTTTTTGACATCTCCCCAAAGTAGGGTGGGCACCAAAATAGAACATAGCACTATTATACCTCCCATTGTAGGAGTGCCACTTTTTTTGGAATGATTCCCAACTTCTATAAGTTCAGGTTTGTTCTGTTCATTAATTTGTTTATTTTTTAAGTACTTAATTACTTTAGGACCAATTATGAAGCTAATCAGCAAGGAAGTAATTGCGGCAGCAGCAGAGCGAAATGTAATATACTGAAATACCCCAAAGCCTGGAGGATTGTACAAATTGTTTATCCAAAGCGCCAAATAATATAGCATTTCTCCCCTAAAAATTGTTTATGAACTCTGTTAAAATGTTTTCGCATTCCATTCCACGAGAGGCTTTAAAAAGGACAATTTCGTCTCCTAAAATGGTTTGCTTTAATGCTAGTGGAATATCGTTTTTGTCTTCGAAGTACTTTGTTTTAACCAGATTCAATGTATTATAAGCTTTCTTCATTTCGTTGCCAAAGATGAAAATTTTATCGCAAATTTCTTCTGCATTTTGAAGCAATTCACGATGTTCGGATACAGAGGCGTCTCCCAATTCAAGCATATCCCCTAAAACGGCTATTTTCGTTCTACGACCACCGCCAAGGTTCTTCATCGTTTCCAGAGCAAGTTGCATGGATGAGGGATTTGCGTTGTAGGTATCATTCAATATCGTAATATTACCAAGATTTAAAATTTGCATTCTTCCATAGTGTCCATATTCTGGCAGTGTGAAGCTTTTTATACCATCAATTATTTCTTTTTCTGAAAGCTCGAATAGCAAGCCTACAGCAACAGCGGGAATACAAGCCATTGCCACTGAAAATCCTTTTGTATTCAATTTAGCTGAGAATTTTCTACCGTTGATTTCAAATTCAATCGATGCGTATAATTCATCATCAAATGCGATTGAGTAATTAAGATTATTTTCTGAACCCATTCCAAAAGTGAACTTGTTTTCAATTATTTTACCGTATTTTTTTAATCTCTCGTCATCGTTGTTAATTATAGCAACTCCGTTGTGTTTCATCAAGTATCCGAATAGCGAAGTTTCCTCCATTTCGACACCATCGAGGTCCACGAAAGCCTCCAAATGTTCCTTACCGATATTTGTGATTAAGCCAAAGTTGGGTTGGACAATTTCACACAAGCGGTTGATTTCTCCGAACTGGTTTGTGCCAATTTCAATAATGGCGATTTGGTGTTCTGTACTAAGTTTAAACAAGGTCAGTGGTACACCGATTTGGTTGTTCAAATTGCCTTCGGTTTTCAAGACCTTGTATTTTTGTGAAAGTATATGCGCAATAAAATCCTTTGTTGTAGTTTTACCATTCGAACCCGCAACAGCAATAACTGGAATGTCGAATTTAGAACGATAAAGGTTAGCTAATTCTCCGAGAGCATAAAGGGTATTTGGAACGACTATCAAAGGGAGTTTATAATTGCTTTGGTTTTGAAACCATTCTTGATTAACTAAACAAATTGGAGCGCCTTTTTCGATTGCGGTTTCGACAAAATCGTGTCCATCAAATTTATCCCCTTTTAATGCTACAAAGATGTTTCCTGTTTGTATTGTTCTTGTGTCGGTGGAAATACCTGCAATAATAGTATTTTCAGGTAAATTATTAACTGCGGCTATGTCAAGATAACCCAAAACTTCTTCTAAAGAAAATTTTGATTTCATTTTGAGAAATAAAAAAATCAAAATTAGTAATTGTTTCTTTATCAATGATTGAAAATTTCCTTAGTTCTTAGTTAAATTCTTATGAAAAAATCTCAAAATCTATTAATTTCCTTTTTTATTGAAAAGTCGATTGTGAAAATAATGATAGAGAACATAAAGGACTTTTTAAAGAATAAAAACTATTTTAGCAAATACAAAATTTTTATATGTTGTTTAGTATTGATTCCATTAGTTACTTACAATTTTTCCGATTCAAACAATTTGAGAAAGAAAGAAATAAA
>CALBDO010000007.1 GCA_937927515.1 Candidatus Kapaibacterium sp.
ATTTTACTGTCACGAAAATAAGTCTTTATGGAAGATAAAGAACATTTGAACTAAATCTTCGAAGTGTTAAGATTAAATTTTATGAGCACTTGGAGCATTTAGATGATAAAATAAACCAATATTAAACAAGCCCTAAGAGAAAAATTTGAATAAACTAATGCAACTTAATTTCTTTTGTGTTTACTAAAAGAAGTTTAAGGTGGTATCCTTTGCTAAATACAACAAAGAAATAAAGGTAATTTTATGATTTGATTAGGTTGTATTGGTCATAAAGAAATTTATCAAAGAAACATTCTTATCTTTTTACATCAATTTTGTTTTATTTCCTTTTTAGTAATTTTTAGTTTTAATTTTTCAATCATATCGGCAACCATACGAGGCAGGTCGTAGTCTGGTTGCCATCCCCAGTCGTTGCGGGCATCCGAGTCGTCGACGTCGTCTGGCCACGAGTCTGCAATTTCTTGTCGATAGTCGGGCTTAAATTCAATTTCAAAATTTGGGTAATGTTTACGAATTTCTTCAACAAGGGATTTGACATCGAAGCTCATAGAGCCAACATTGTAGTCGCAGTGATGTGTTAATTGTTCAATTGGTGCGTTGAGAAGATTTACTGCTGCTTTTATGCAATCGGGCATATACATCATTGGTAGGCGAGTGTTTTCATTGACAAAACAAATAAATTTTTCGCCTGCGACTGCTTTGTAGAATATTTCAACGGCGTAGTCCGTAGTTCCGCCACCAGGTAATGCCTCGGAGGAAATAATGCCAGGATATCTTACGCCCCGGCAGTCCAAACCATATTTTTGAAAATAGTAATCTCCGAGTAATTCAATTGTGACTTTAGTCAAGCCGTACATAGTTCTTGGTTTTAATATACCCTCTTGAGGAGCAACTTTTGGTACCCCCGGTCCCCAAACAGCAATAGAGCTTGGTACAAAGATTTTCGAAAGTTGATGTTTAACGCCAATATTAAAAGCGTTTAAAGTTCCGTTGATATTGACATTCCAGCATCGCATTGGATTGGCTTCACCCACAGCAGACAATATTGCAGCAAGATGGACGATAGTGTCCACGTTATGTCTACGAACTATACGTTCAAAATCGTCAAAATTTGTTACATCAAGTGTTTCAAAAATACCATTATGCAGCGTACTTTCAGCATTTGGTACGACTATGTCGGACGCAACTACACTTTCCTCGCCGTAAATTTTTCGTAATGCTATTGTTAATTCAGTTCCAATTTGACCATTTGCTCCAGTGACAAGTATTCTCTTAGTTTCTTTTTTCATTTTACACCTTTGATTTATGAAATAAGTCCAACTTACTTACAATTCCATTCTCAACTTTAAATAAGCTGTATGTTTCAAAATTAATTAGTATTGGTTTAATTAGGTCAATTTCGGTCAAGGTTATGAACAATTGAAGGTTAAGATTGTTTAATATGTTTAAAACTTGGTTAACTCTATTTAAGTCTAATTCAGAGAAAATGTCGTCGAGTAAGACAACTGGTTTTGTTTGCTTCGAGTTTTTAAGATAGTTTATCTCAGCATATTTCAATGCTACTAATATCGATTTACTTTGTCCCTGGGATGCAACACAACTTGCTGTGCTGTTGTTTAATAAAATAGTAAAGTCGTCTCTATGCGGTCCAAAGAGTGTTTGCCCCCTTTCTAATTCCCTTTTTGCATTTTTTTCGAATTCTGACCTCAAATGCAAATTTATTATCTCGTCGGAGTAATTGGCTTGAAGCAACTCAGCGTTTATTTCATTATTGTTAAACGGGGAATAAAAAAAGCTTGCAAACTCATTGCTATTTGTGAGTTCAGTAAAGCATTTTTCAAAAATAGGAGCGAATTTGATAACAAAATTCCCACGGGTTTTGATGATAAAAACAGATGTTTCGATAAGTTTCTGGGTCCATATATGAAGTAAATCAAATCCAACGTAATTCCCTTTGGATATTTCCAAAAGGAGTTTATTTCGTTGTTTTAAAATTCTCCGAAATTCATATAATTTATTTAGGTAGACTTTGTCAGTTTGTGCAATTATCCTATCGACAAATTCTCTTCGAAAGGAGGGGGACCCGAAAATAATTCCTCTCATATCTGGTGCTAAAATTACGGTTGGAAATCTACCGATTAGACTTTGCGAAGTTAAGGCTTGTCCATTTTCTTCACGAATTACTTTTGGTTTTCCTATTGTGTAGTTAACATAAATGGTAGCTGGAGTGTGGTTTTCTCTTTCAACAGAGATTTCCAGAGCATAATAATCGGTCGAATTTCTAACTATGTTTTGGTCGAATTTGGTAACAAAGCTTTTAGAAAACGTACCAATGGAAATGGCTTCGAGTATGCTTGTTTTTCCAGAACCATTGGGGCCAAAAAATATATTTAAACTTGGTTCAAAAGAGATTTTTGTCTGCCTGTGATTTCTAATATTTTCAAAAAAAATTTGATTAATATGCATTTCAACCGATTTTCATTGGCATAAGCAACATTAATAACGTTTCGTTATCGGGTTTAGGTTTAAAGACAGCGGGTTTAGTTTGATTAATGAGGGAAATATATAAGGTGTCGTTTTCATCATCAACTTCGATGTTCTGTGCTGCTTCCAAAAATAATTCATAGTTGAAGCCAATCAGAAAGTGTTCGCTGTTGAATTCGCAGGGAATAGTTTCTTGCGCTTGTGTTCCAACCTCGGGGTCTTCGGAAGTCAATGTGAGTGAGTCGGGGTTTATATCAAATTTTATGAGCTTTTGATAGCTACTAGCAAAAAGGCTAACCCTACGGAGAGCAGGGATGATATCTTTTTTGCTAACTTTTAAAAGATATGGGCAATCTTGAGGAATAACATTTTCGTATTTAGGAAAGTTTTCGTCGATGATTCGAGTTATAATAACTGTGTTGTTGATATCAAATCTTACATGAGTAGTTTTTTCGTTTTGTTCAATGAATGAAATGATAACATCATCGTCGGCTTTTCTTAAAAGTTCCACTGTTCTTGCAGGAACTATCACGTTTAGATTTTCTGGGAAAACATTTAAATCATTAGAGAGTACAGTGGCTTTGGTTAGTCTATAACCATCCGTTGCTACAAAATTCACCTTATTGCCTTGGAATTGGAATAGAACACCAGTCATTGCGGGTTTGAAATCATCATTCGACACGCAGAAGTAGGTACGTTCGGCAGCCCAAGTGATATCTTTCATCGAAATCAAAGCTGCTTTCTTTTTGGTTTCTTCATCAATTGGGTTGATGATTTTTGTGATGTCGGGTTTTTCAGATTGGAAAAGTTCTGGTAAAGAAAGGTATTCATGATAATCTAAGCCTTTCATCGAATATTTTCCAAAGGCTGTTTTAATGGATATATTGAAAGACTCCGAATCAGAAGAAAAGGTAAATTCCTCTGCCTCTTCAAGGGCTTTAATGATGTCTGAAATCTTTTTACCAGGAACAAGAATTTTACCATCCTCCTCTTGATTTACAACTATCTGATGCATGATGGTTATTCTTTGGTCCGAAGCAACTATTTTTAGTGTATCGCCTTCAAGAATAAAATAAAAATGTTCCAATACTGGTAGGGTTGATTTACGTGGAAGTGCTGGTGAAACCTTTTGTAAAGCTAAGTTCAATTCCTTCAACGATACAGTGAATTTCATTTTTCTACTCCCTAAATATGATTAAAACAATTTTTTTTAATTTTAAAATCTAAGTTTTACAATTTATGAAAATGATTAGAAATTTATGTGTATTTTAAAATCTGAGTAGTTAGTTCTATGTGTATAAAAATTGCAAAGTATGGATTGGATAATTTTTTAGTTGGTATTTCCATCGGGCTGATATTAGTTGCAATACCGTTTTTATTGAGATTAGGAATTGCTTTAAGTGTTTTTTTATGGTTTGTGGGAGCAGTAGTATTTTTATTTTTCCTTTGGTTTTTTCGAGACCCGAAACGTAATATACCATTGCTTGCGATAGAGGATTGTTCTATAGTTTTAGCTCCAGCTGATGGTAAAGTTATTGAGATAAAAGAATTAGAAGAGAATTCGTTTTTGAAGCAGAAAGTCTACCAGCTTAGTATTTTTCTCAGTCCTTTGGATGTGCATGTGAACCGTTCGCCTATTACAGGTGAAGTTTTTTATTATAGTTATCACCCTGGGAAGTTCCTCACAGCATACCATCCCGAAGCCTCCGTGGTGAACGAGCATACGTTGATAGGAGTCAAGAATGAGTTCGGTGCCATAGCATTTAAACAGATTGCTGGGGTACTTGCTCGTCGCGTTGTGTGTACATTGGTTTTAGGCCAGAAAGTTGATGCTGGCGAAAAGATTGGTATGATGAAGTTTGGTTCTCGAATGGACGTTCTGTTGCCAATTACTTCGAGAATTTTTGTTAAGCAAGGCGATAGGGTCCGCGGTGGCGAGACCATAATCGCAAGATTAAGAAAAGAATTTGAATTTCCAAACATTGGATAAATCCTATGCTGCGTATCACTCGTTCAATTGTACCAAATTCTCTCACTCTTGCAAACTTATTCTCTGGATTTATTGCTATCATT
This sequence comes from Candidatus Kapaibacterium sp., assembly GCA_937927515.1. GTDB lineage: Bacteria > Bacteroidota > Ignavibacteria > Kapaibacteriales > UBA2268 > Naka2016. The sequence goes on from CALBDO010000007.1 coordinate 4,558, forward strand.
TATGTTTCTCAAGATAAGTTTATATTTGCTGCTTTGTTTATACTTTTGGCTGCAATTTTTGATATGATAGATGGTTTGACTGCAAGGCTTGTTCAAAGCGCAAGCGAGTTTGGTGTTCAGCTCGACTCGCTTTCCGATGTGGTTTCTTTTGGTGTGGTTCCTTCTTTTATGTTGTATAAAATTTATTTTTATCAGTATGGTGATTTTGGATTACTTATTTCTGGTTTGCCTTTGATATGCGGAGTCCTAAGATTAGCTCGTTTTAATGTTCAGACTAATGCTTTCCAAGATAAGATTTTTTTTACTGGTTTAGCAATACCATCAGCTGCGTTTTTTATTGTTTCCTACTTGATTTTCTATCACACAAACAATTTATTACCTGAAAAGGTAAGAGAAATCACAATTTTTGCAGTAACAATCATTGCTTCTTTATCAATGGTATCTACCATAAAATTTTATAATGCACCCAGACCAAACAAAAGATACATTAAACAATACCCTTTTGTTACTGTTTTTTTTCTTGTGGCACTTGTTTTAGCGATTGTTTCCAAAGGATTAAGTATATTTCCATTTTTCATTGTCTACATTTTTGGTAGTATTTTACGTCATTACTTTTTAAAATATTCACATAAACTGAGGATATATGCCAAAATATTTAGCAAAAGTTAAAGTAATGTTGAAAAAAGGGATACTTGATGTTCAAGGAAAAACTGTTGAAAATTCCCTTAGAACTTTGGGGTTCGATACTATTTCTAACATTAGAATTGGAAAGTATATAACATTTGAGATCGAGGCTGAAAGTCTTGAAAAAGCAAATTATGTTGCAAATACTGCGACCGACAAGCTGCTCTACAATCCGAACATTGAAACTTATTCTTATGAAGTTGATGAAATTCTGGAAGAAAAATGAAGTTTGCGGTAGTAATTTTCCCTGGTTCTAATTGCGACCATGATGCATACTATGCACTAAAGCACAATCTTGGCTTTGAAGTAACTTTTTTGTGGCATAAAGATACAACCATTCCAAATGACATTGATTGCATAATACTTCCCGGGGGATTTTCCTATGGGGATTATTTAAGAGCTGGTGCAATAGCTCGTTTCTCTCCCATAATGAGGGAGGTTATAAGTTTTGCTAAAAGAGGTGGACTTGTCTTAGGTATTTGTAATGGTTTCCAAATTTTAACAGAGTCGCAGCTTCTACCTGGTGCATTGCTTAAAAATTACTCCCTGAAATTTGTTTGCAAAGATGTTTTTCTTAAAGTTATTAATAATAATTCACCTTTCACCTCGTTTATGAAAGTGGGAGATGTGTTGCGTATACCAATTGCACATTTTGAAGGCAATTATTATGCTGATGAGTATATAATAAAGCAACTAGAAGACAATGAACAGATTGTTTTTCAATACTGTGATGAGTTTGGAAAAGTGACAGAGGACGCAAATCCCAATGGTTCATTGAAAAATATCGCTGCAATAGTGAACAAAAATAGAAATGTCTTGGGTATGATGCCACATCCAGAAAGATATTGCGACCCTATTTTGGGTGGAACTGATGGTAAATTAGTATTTATGTCAATTGTAAATTTTTTGAATAAAATTTAGGTGGAAAAATGTTTGGTCTCGGAGCACAAGAATTAATTTTAATAGCAGTAATCATTTTGCTAATATTTGGTGGAAGAAAGATACCAGAGTTGATGCGGGGACTTGGTCAAGGTATAAAGGAGTTTAAAAAAGCATCTTCATACAATGAAATTGATGCAAGCCCGGAAAATAATACAGAGAAAAAATCTGAATAGCTATGTTTGATGTTGGTGGTGGTGAACTTTTATTTATTCTGCTTGTTATAATTATTCTTTTCGGGCCGGAAAAAATACCAGAGCTTTCAAGATTAATTAACAAGGGAATTAGAAAAGTTCGGCAAGCACAAAGCCAAATTCAGTCCGAAATAACCAATATTACTCGTGAAATTAACGCCGACCTCGCAGAGAAGGAAGATTTGGGCAAAACAAATCAAAAGCCTTCTCGAAGAGATGTCGAGAATTAGCTTTACCACCCAACTGCAATGGTTCTTTTTGTGATTACGAGTTCACCTGTTACAATATCATTTGCTTCTATTAAAAGAACATATCCCCCCGCTTTAATTTTGTCACCAAAGCTTGTATTCCCATTCCAAATTAACTGTCCGGAAGATGGTGAAATTTGATTATTTGCAATGGTAGAAATTTCTATGCCCTCCAAGTCGAAAATCTTAGCTGTAATTCTTGCCTGCTGAAAAGGCAATATGTATGTGATTGTTAAATGAGAATTTGATGAAGGTGAAAATGGTTCGGGTTCTACCAAAAGTGTTATTTTATCACTTTTTTCAAGCGAAACACTATTGATTTCCCCAGGAGTTGCTCCCCTTTGGTCAACACAAGTGTACCAATGGTCCGGTAGAAATGATAATTGTGTGGGTACAAGTTTTTCCAAACTTTTCTGCTTGTAACTTGTGAACTTACCCTTATGCCATTGTGGGAAGTAAGTAAGAGAGTCGTGAGTTAGCCCGATACTGTTTATCAAGATTATTTGGTCGCCAGTATTTCTTAAGTTGAAACTTTTGTTGCTGTAGAAGAAATTTCTTGAACCCAATTTTTCTTCAAAACAGTTGAAAAAAGTTGAATCCCAAAATACCACGAAGTAGCTATTTGGTGGGATACTTAAAATTTCTTCTTTAATTTGTAATTCAATTCTTTTACCAGCGCTGTTTACAATTTTCCAGCCGTTAATGTTAATTGTATCGAAAGTTGTGTTTGCTAATTCAATGAATTCACCACAACCAGTATAAACATCGAATAAAAATTCATTGATTTGTATACCAGAGAATTGCTTTGGCAAACTAAGGTCGTATGTTAAAATGCTTTTAGATTTTAAATTCAATGAATCGTAATCAAGTTCAATGGTTAAGGACTTTAACAGTTGATATTTCATATCCAAAAACTTTTTTCCTAAAGGTATTACAACCGCAAGAGAATCGTATTTCAGTAGATTTGTACTTTTATTTTCAAAGAAAGTCTCCTCAAAATCTTGGTCATTATTTTTAAATATAAGCTTCGCTAAAATTTGTAGTTTGGGTATAGTAGAAGCTCCTAAATTTTTTAGTGTTAAGATGCAATCACCGTTTAAAAAATCAACTTTTTTAATGAGTCGGAAATCCATAATTCTGTTGCTGTTGTCTCGGCAAATTGTATTTCCAGTTGTATCCGATGAAATTTTCCAATTGTTCATGTTATACCCTGGTTCCCTTACATCCAATCTTTCTATTGAAAATCCTTGTTTGATGAGTTTACTCGTGTAGAAAACACTGTCGATTAAATTACTATCAAGCGAGTAAATAGAAATTGCATCCCAATCATTATGCAAAGTTGGCAAATTGCATACAATATAATCACATGAAAGGTAACTTTGGATTTGGTTTGTATCTCTTAATAAAATTAAGAACGACTGGGGTTGCAATGAGACGGTCTGTTTGATTATTAATCGGGTGGTTCTATTCGATACGATAATTCCATCGAGAGTAATTTCAGTTTCACTCGGATTTACAAGTTCAATCCATTCGGATTGGTTTTTTAGTGGAGCAGGGTAGAGTTCATTTATAAAAATTTGTGAGTATGTTTTTAGCGCATAAAAGAAAAGCAAAAATTTAATTATGTAGCTCATAATATGTGATTATAGAGTCTACAGAGGAACTCTTCATCAGGATTTCTAAAAGACTGGAGATGAACTCTGCTTCCATCTCGTTAAATCGGTTGTAAATTGGACTATCTATATCAAATACCCCTATGATTTTATTCTTGTAAATCACAGGAATGACCATTTCTGAATTGGCAGAAGGGTCGCATGGAATATATCCAGGGAACTTGTGAACATCTGGCACTATTACTGCTTTTTTGGCTTTTACACATGAGCCACAAACTCCCTCTGAAATTGGAATTCTCGTGCAAGCTATTTTTCCCTGGAATGGTCCTAACACCAAATTCTCATTTGATATAAAGTAAAAACCAGCCCAGTTAACACCATTAAGATTATGAAAAATCAACGAAGCGAAATTGCTTGCATTTGTGATGAAATTTTTTTCGTCGCCTAAAATGTTTTCCAATTTCTCTTTTATTGCTAAATAATGATTTAAGGATAAATCAAGCTCTTGCATAGCTCAAAAATGTAAAAAAAGATAATTTACAAATAATTTTTAAAAAAATTCATCCAAAAATCAAATTTTGAAATATTTTCCCAAAAATCTTCTTCTTTTTCTTGTCTTTTGTGTTGAACAAACTCCACAAAGTTTGAAAATTTTGATATTTCAAGGCCTTCCTCAGAGCAAAATGTTTCTATTAAATGTATTAAAACTGTCAAATCTTGAATTTCTCCCAAAATTGTTTGAATTGTTTGGATTTCCTTTATCTTATCTCTTGGAATAGACAAAATAGATTCAATGGTCTCCATTATATATCTAAATTTCTTAACCTTTAACCTAGTCTTGTGGTAGGAAGAGAAATTAGATGGCTGAATCTCTTTAATTGAGGTTTCTACCTCGATAAGAGAATTTAATGCAATATTTGCTAAATAGTTTATGGAAGTTTTAGAAATACATTCTTTTTGAGAAATGTGATTTCTATAAAAGAAAATGTCACCTCTTAAATCAAATTCTTGGCAAAGTAATGCAGATTTTAGCTTTTTTATTTGTTTTTTTTCATTCTTTTTTAAAAAGACTAAAAAGTCGGCTAAAATTGGAAATTTTTTAATGTAATTAATTATAGTCGTAATCTGAACTTGGACATCTCTTAATTTATTAAACTTCTTAATTTTTGTTTTAAGCTGCTTTTGAAGTTCTTCGTAAATTGTCTCGTTGCAAATTTGGTCGATTAAATACATAAATGATAAAATACGCCTAATGCTTACGCGAAGGTCGTGGATTGCCTCATCATCAAAGGATTTAATCACATAATCTAAGTTGTTAACATAAGTTTGCCGGAGGCTATCAAGTCTGTTTAGTAGTAATTTTTTAATTTCAAGCTCTTCCATAACTAAAATCTTATTTCTTCGACGGACCAACCTTTTTTAATAGTTATTTTCATTGGAGATTTAATCAATCTCTCTGAAAGCTGTAAAGGGCGATATTTACCCGAATCATAAGTCTTGTTGCCATTTCCATCGTAGAATGCAATAAGTTGATATTCCCCTTCGAGTATATTTTCAAATTTCCAGAAATTGTTCACAACTTTAGTGTAATATCTTTTTTTGGGACTAAATAGCATAACCATAGGATTACCAAAAGTGCTGTCTATTCTTGCAATCAACGTTCCCTGAAGGCTTCCTATTCTTGGCTCTTCTTCAACTTTTACAATTAATTCAAAAGATTTATTGGAGTACACAATCCCAATAAAATCGCATATTAATTTCGACTGTATCAATAATGTGTAGTTATCTCTCCATTTTAAGTTCGGAATTTTGATAAGCAGTTTATTTGGCTGAAGAAAGTTGTAACCAACATCAAAGGTATCTTTTAGCGCCATATTTATTGCTTTGATGCTGAGTTTTGAATTAATTGTATCCAAGGGATTGTTAAATGTGATTATCAAACTGTCGGTTGGAGTTTTAAGTTGGACATTTTTTTCAAAAATTCCAATCGGTAAGTCGATATTAGTTTTGGTAATTCTTATTACTTCTTTTTTATTTATGAAAATTGGATTCCCAGCAGTATCAGATATACTTTTTGGGTTAGAAATAACAATTTGGTAAAGTCCCTCTCGTAAGCTGTCTAAAAAATACAGAATTAGTTCATTTGATTTGTTGATATCCACTTGAAGAAAGAAAGGGGTAAAAAAAGAATTTGTTAGTGTATCGATGAATTGAATTGTGTTTGTAATATTCTCTTGCGAAACTGAAATCCTGATTGGTTCACTAAAAGTTAGTTTAGCTATATATGGATTGAGTGCCAGAGCATTTGTTATAAATGGCTGTGTTTCATCGATTGGGGGTGAAGGGATAATTATTACAGTATCGAGTAAAGTTGTTGAAGGGCAAATGGTATCGGAAGCAAATCCAAAGTCCTCTTGACCATAATCAAAAACTTTATTTTTGTTCTTATCGTGGTAAGAAAAGATAATATAATTATCAGCTTTTAAGGCTTCGAATTTAAAATTACCAAGGTTGTCTGGCTGAGTACGATAATGAAAAGAAGTGTTAATATCAAATAAAGAATCGTTCAGCTCTTTGGTGGGAATTGCATAAACGTAGATGTTTTGCATACCATCTGCTATGACCTTTCCGTGTATCCGACCAGTATCGATTCTTCCCCCAGTAGAAAATACTAAATAAAAAGGCTCGGTCGGCTGGTTCCCGTCTAAATCCAAATAATTTGTTCCCAGTAAAAAAGAAATTGTTGTTTCCTTTGGCAAAGATTCAGCAAAACGAATGTACAATTTCTTGCCGTTCCAGTCAACTTTGTATCTTATTGGCGGATTGAGAAAAATATTGTTTATTACACTATTTCTATCGACCCATTTATTAAACTTTATGAAAATATTATTACCATCAAAATTTAAAGAACGATTTTGTGGGTAAAAATCGATTATTTTAGGTGGAGTCTTGTCGGGTGGTCCGCCAGATGGTGGTCGAGGATTTGCACACGAGATGAAAATCACAGCCAATAAATTGTATAAAAAATATTTTGTACTAAAAAGCTTAAACATTAAGTTTATTCTAAATGCTTGAAAAACTAAATTAAGTAGTAATTTTGAAATGTTAAACAATTGTTATTTTGCTATGGAGAAAATAATAACAATTAACCCCGCGACAGAAGAGGTTTTAGGAGAATATCCAGAGTTGCAAGAGAAAGAAATTTTGGACAGAATTTCCCTCTCCGCAAAAGCATTTCAATCTTGGTCATCAATGAATATTGAAAAACGTTGTGAGTACTTGTTACAAGTTGCAGAAGTCTTAAAGAGAAAGAAGAAAAGTTTAGCAAGATTGATTACTTTAGAAATGGGTAAGCCGATTAAGCAGTCTTTTGCTGAAATTGAAAAATGCGAGTGGGTTTGCAGATATTATGCAGAAAATGCTGAGCAGCAATTAAAAGACATAGAAATATCCACAGAAATGTCCCGAAGTTATGTCACTTTTCAACCACTGGGACCAATTTTGGCTATAATGCCTTGGAATTTTCCATTTTGGCAAGTTTTTAGATTTGCTGCCCCAAATCTTGTTGCTGGCAACACTGCTTTACTCAAGCACTCAAGTAATACTATGGGCTGTGCTATCGAGTTGGAGAAAATATTCGAGGAAGCAGACCTACCAAAAGGTGTCTTTCAGAATTTGGTCATATCCTCTAGAAAAGTACCAATGGTGATAGAGAGCTCGGATGTTTGTGGTGTGACGCTTACTGGAAGTACCCCAGTAGGAAAAGAAGTGGCAAAAATTTCCGGTTGGCATTTGAAGAAAACTGTTTTGGAACTTGGTGGCTCGGACCCTTACATAATTTTCAGAGATGCAGATATAGATAACGCAGTCGAGGCTTGTGTAACTTCTCGGTTAATCAACAACGGTCAAAGTTGCATTGCTGCAAAAAGGTTTATCGTCGAAAAATCGATTTTTGATGCTTTTGTCGAAAAATTTGTTCTGCTAATTAAATCAAAGAAAGTTGGCAACCCAATAGACGAGACCGTGGATGTTGGTCCTCTCGCCCGCAAAGATTTATTATTAGAATTACATCAGCAAGTTCGACGGGGGAAGGAATTAGGTGATAATGTTATTTTGGGGGGAGACATTATTCAAAGTAAAGGTTTTTATTATACTCCAACTATTGCTGTTGTAAAAAATACGGAAAGCCCATTGTTTAAGGAAGAGACATTTGGACCAGTAGCAGCAGTCATACCCGCAAAAGATGAAGAAGAAGCTGTTTCTCTTGCAAATAGCTCTTCTTATGGTCTTGGAGCAGCTGTTTTTACAAGTGATATTGAAAAAGGTAATCGAATTGCAAGGAATAAACTGCTTGCTGGAAGTTGCTTTGTCAACGATTTTGTTAAATCCGACCCTCGCCTACCTTTTGGGGGCATCAAAGAATCTGGCTACGGTCGAGAGCTGTCTGTCTTTGGAATTAGGGAATTTGTTAATATCAAAACCGTATGTGTGAAATGAAAAAAGTTTTAGTTATAATTCTTTTGCAGGTACTTATTGTAAAGTCTTCTGCGCAGCCATTGCCGTTCCCGTACAATTTGGATTTCGAGGTTGGGGAACTTGGCAAACTCCCTAAAGGCTGGGTTGTACCTTCGTATGCAGATAATCTTGGTTACGTTGCTTATCTTTCCGATGAAGAACCTAAAAGCGGTCGATTCTGTCTCGAACTTTATCGAGCTGGTACGTACAAAGAGGATATGTATGGTTCAGTTATGCAAAGTATAGATGCCAAGCCGTATCGGGGAAAAACCATTGTGTTTAGGGCCTATGTGAGAGCGGAGATTCACAGTCCGAAAGGTTCAGCGCACATTTGGGTTCGTGAAAGAGTGGGAAAAAATGAGGAATTAGGTTTTTTAGAGTATCTACCTCTTCAACCAGTTGTAGTGCGAAATTGGGAGCTTAGGGAGATAAAAACAACCATATCACCAGATGCGGATGTCATAAATTTTGGCTTACTTCTTTTTGGTAATGGTAAAGCTTGGATTGATAATGCTTCATTTGAAATAATTCCTTCTGAATCAAGTGTAGATTTACCTCATAAGATTGACACAAGTGTAGTAGGAGAACTTGTAGACTTGGCAAAGGTCTTTGGTGTTGTTAGGTATTTTAATCCTTTGTCCGAAAAAACTTTTAATTGGGAGTGCTTTTTAAGAAATTCAGTAAGCTACTTATTAGAAAACCGGTCTCAAAGTATTTCAAAAAAAATCCATTATCTTTTCCATGAATTTTTGGATTTGGATGATGTAAAGAAACGACTTTCGGATACCTCTGGCTACGTCTCTTGGCTGCATTTTGGCTTTCCCATTGAAAAAGAACATCCATTTGTTTACTCAAAGAAGGTCAATAATTTAAACCCTCTAAGAAATTATCAAGGCATAGTTCAACAAACATTGAATGTGAGCGGTCTTCAAGGGAAAGATATTATTTTCTCTACTTACATCAAGGGAAAACTTTTCGAGCAGTCTTCGAGAATTGTTCTTGCAATTCGTTTTGATGATGGTAATAATAAACAAATTGGTTATTTATTTCGGGAGTTTAAGAAAGTTGAGGAGAACAAATGGTCGAACTTTGAATTAAATGGCAAAATACCAGAGACAGCAATGTTTGCAAAATTGGCTTTGGTTTTAGTAGGAGAGGGTAATGTTTTTTTCGATGATGTGTTCTTTGGAGAAAATGACGGAAGTAAAACAAATTTGCTGCAAAACCCTGGTTTCGAAAACTCCCGAGACAGCTTGCTTGTTTACAACTGGAGGTTGTTAGATATTTCAAGTCAGAGTGGATATTATGCCTTCGTGAGGGCTGGGAAAGGCAGAGGCGACACTAAAGCATTGCATTTATATTCGGACGATGAAAATAGGATTTCCCTACCGCGCCCTTTTGAAAAGTTTGAAATTCGTTTGATTGATGGTTTTTCAGTTGAAATTCCGATTTCAGTTCCTGTTGCTGCCTTAGATTCATTTAAATACAAAAAAAAGAACTACGAAGAAATCGATTGTGAATACAATTTTAACGATATAATCTCTCAACTTTCAATCCTAATTGACATTTGGAATTTTATGGTTCATTTTAATGAATATTTTGGCAGAAATCTAAACGTCGATTCATTGCTTTCTTCAACAATAAAAGAATGTATTTTATCCTACACAGATAATCAAAAAAATGCTGAGAAAGTTTTTTTAAAAATTTTAGAGAAATTTGTTGCCCATTCTAAGGATAATTTTACGAGAATTGTACACAAAGACTATCTTCCAGACAAATCCCTCCCATTTCTTTGGAAGTATATCGATGGGAATGTCTACATAACCAAAATTGGTGAAAATGTTGATACATTAGATGTTGGAGATAAGGTTATTGCATTAAACTCAATTCCAATAGAGAAGGTCATCGATTCAATTTCTAATTTTGTTGGGTTTTCATCCGATAGTTGGAAGCCTTTGAAATCACTTGCTTACATAAGAAATTTTTTCCTCAATGACACAATAAAAATAAAATTGATGAAGCCAAACGGAAAAATTGTTGATAAAATAGTTGTGAAAGACCCGGAATCCAATCAAATTTACGAGGATAGACCAGAAAGATTTCAATTTCTCAGCGAGAAGGTAGTCTACTTCGACTTGACACGATTAGTTGAAAAGGAAATAAAAGATATTCTCGACACATTGAATCATAAAGGCTATTTTATTTTCGACCTAAGAGGAATTGCTTTAACAAGCGAGCAATTCTTGAGTTTATTCACTGATAAAACCATAGAATGTAACGCTTGGAAAATTCCAGTATTTGCTTTTCCCTTTAAACAAAAAATTTCTTGGCAGACAATCAAGTTAAAGATTAACGGGAAATCATTATTTAATCCCAAAGGCATCTATTTCTTAATAGATGAAAGAACAATTGGAATCGCAGAGGTGATAGCAGATATTGCTAAAAGATATAAAATTGGCACTCTTGTTGGTTGTACGACTGGAGGAAATCCAATGGAATTCGGTTCTAAGATATTTCCAAATGGATTGACACTTTACTTTGGTGTTTTGAGAGTATTTTCCTGTGGGGAAGAAGATAAATATCGAAAAGGTATCGTTCCTAATGTCCCAGTTAAAATAAAATTTGATAAAGATTCACTTCTTCGCGACCAAATTCTTGATAGAGTTCTTTATTTGATAAATTCAAATCAATAATTTTTTACTACATTCGTTTTTAAATTTATGTTTAACTAATTTTAGGTTTAAAATGCTAAAATTTCAGAAATTCGTAATTATTCAAGTCCTTTTTGCTCTTGTTCCTTTTTTCTTATTTGCTAAATCAACTGAAATCAAACTACTTACGAATGCTCATTGCGAAGGTTGCAAAATCAAAATTGAAAAAGCATTGAAGAAAATCGACGGCGTTGAAGAAGCAAATTTAGACCTAACCACGAAAATAGCTACCATTAAGTATGATTCTGAAAAAGTTGATGCCAAGGATTTCATATCTACACTAGAAAAAATTGGTTATACTGTCCAGCTGTACAAAGAGGGCGAAGAGACAAATTTACCGAAGGAAAAAAGTAAATGTTGCACTGATTCAAAAAATAGCTCATGTTGTAAAAATAAAAAGACAGATACTGATAGAGACAACAGATAATTAAAGTAATCTAAAACATTTTAATGCTGTCTCATTAATATTTTTTAAATTAAATAATTTCAAAATTAATGAGGCAGCCATTTTTTTTTCTCTTTTTAAGAAATTTGAAAGATTTTTAAAAAATATTTTCAAAAATTTTGTATTTCGAAAAAATAGTACAAAATCACCCATTTTTCTTGCTTCTTCTTCTATTGATTTAATTAATTCACGAAAGATACTACTACTTAGGCAAGATAGAATAGGGGATTTATTAGTTTCAATACCTTTTATTAAATCTCTTAGAAAAGCTTTACCCGAAAATCGAATTGATATACTTTTAAGTTATAAAAATGTAGCCGCAAAGAACATTATCAAAAATTTATTGGACAATATTTATGTATTTCCTAAAAGCCTTTGGGGTAGGATTTCAATCCTACTTTTGCTTAAAAGGAATAAATACGACTTAATTGTCGACCTTTATGATAATCCTTCTTTCTCTTCAAGCATTTTAGTAAGATTTGCAAAACCAAAGTTTTCTTTAGGCTTTGACAAGGAAAACAGAAATGTCTATACTCACATTGTCTCGCTGCCCGACAAGATGAAAGTTCATATCGTAGACAGATTAGGCCAGCTTTTGTTACCATTTGGTCTCGAAAATTATGATGTTAACTTTGATTTTCTAGTGAAAAAGAGTAATCCACTACCAAGCAAAAAAAAGAAACGTGTTGGTATTGTTGTTTCTGGTTCTTCACCAGCTAAATTCTGGGGCTTAAATAATATTTCCCAGCTAATCAAAATGATGAATGAAAAGCTTGACTATGAAATAGTTGTATTTGGAACGAAAGAGCACAAAAGCTTAATTGAATATCTGAATCAACTTAATAATACTATTATTGCACCTTTTACAGATGATTTTGATGAGTTTGTAGCGATGGTTGCAAGCTGTGATTATATAGTCACACCGGATACATCGGTAGTGCATCTTGCATCTGCTTTAAGTATTCCTGTCGTTGTTTTATATACTTTTGTTGATGAGAGATTTGGAATGCCATGGTTTCCATATAAAACGAAATTCGAAGCCATATTATCAAAAAAAGATAGTTATGCCGATATAAAACCCGAAAAAGTTTTTGATGCTTTTCAAAAATTGATGGAATAAATGGATATTTGCATTCTTCAGTTAGGTACTTTTGGAGATATGATTCTAACAACGCCGGTAATTTCTTTACTCAAACAAAGGTTTCCAGATTCGAGAATTTTCTTTATTTGTGGCAACAGAAATCATATTGTGATTCGTTATCACCCCGGTGTATACAAAATTCTTCGATGGAATAAGTTTCCAGCTACGCTTCTGAGAAATATTGCTTGGCTCAGATTCCACGAGTTTGATTTTTACGTAGACCCGAAGGACCATTATTCTTTCGAAGGTCAGATGATAGCAAAAATTGTCAGGTCCAAGCTTAAAATTGGATTAAATCAAAAGTCCTTTAATTTCCACATATCCATTCAAAGTGAGAGCGAAAACCTAAATTTACATTTTACCGAAAGGGTTCTGCGTACTCTCAAGCCACTGGGTATAGTTTGGGAATATGAATTTATTCCATTACCTGAACTTTACTATTCCGAGGAAAACAAAAAATATTATGAAGCATTTCTCTTGGAGAATAATCTGGAACCAAATGGTTATTTAGTTTTCAATATTTCTGCAAGTCATCCAAGAAAAACTTTTAGCGACCATTCCCTAAGACATATTTTTTCAAATGTTGATTTTAATTTACCAATCGTTTTAACTTTTGAACCAAAAGACACAATCAAAGCTCTTGATTTGAAGAATAAATATAAATTTTTAAATTTGTTTTTTTCTAGGAGTATTTTGGATATTTTCCCTATTGTAGAGAATTCTTTTGCAGTTGTAACACCTGATACTTCAATTGTACACATTGCTTCCGCTTATTCAAAACCGACATTAGCTTTTTATAGCGGCTTAGATAGTTTCTTCAAAAAATTTCATCCCAACAATCCATTTTGTGTTGTTGTCCGTGCTGAAAAAGGAGACCCTGGAATACAATCTATAAATACCGGCTCTTTTATTTCATCAATTAACTCTTTTTTAAAAACAATATTGGAGGTTCTATGAAACGTTTAGCAGTATTTACACTGTTTTTTTTGTACTTTGGTTTTTGCCTTTCATCCTCACAGTCTACTGAAGCTATTTCTTTAAAGTTTTCTGGCTATGTTAAAACTGATGTTTTTTTTGACTCTCGTCAAATCGACCAGCTTCGAGAAGGGCATTTTTCGATAATTCCTAAAAATGAATTGCTCGACCCGAATGGCGACGATATTAATGCTAAGCCAAATTTCAATATCCTTTCGATACAGACTCGCCTTGCTGGAACCATTACGGGACCAGATGTTCTCGGTGCTAAGTCTATGGCATATTTTGAAACAGAATTTTTTGGGTCGACCGATGCTACAATTAATACTTTAAGACTTCGGCACGCTTTTTTAAAGTTCTCTTGGGAAAATTTCGAACTGCTTGCTGGTCAGTACTGGCATCCTTTGTTTGTCGTGGATTGTTATCCCGGAACAATTGGTTTTAATACTGGTGCTCCATTTCAGCCATTCATTCGTTCACCACAATTAAGATTGACAGCAAAGTTCGACTCATTAAAATTAATTTTTACTGCTCTCTCTCAAAGAGATTTTCAGAGCCCTGGCCCAGATGGTCTTTCGACGATATACATAAGAAATTCTGCAATTCCAAACTTGAATGCACAATTTCAAATCAAACTATTTGCTAATTCTTTGTTGGGTGCTGGTGTCGATTACAAAAGACTTGCACCACGAATAAAGACTGCAAAAGGTTTTACCACTGATGAAAAGGTCGATGGTTTGTCATTCATAGGTTTTATAAAATTTGCTTTCGAGGAATTCCAGTTTAAAGCCGAGGGAGTACTTGGAGAGAACTTAGCAGAGATGGTTATGCTTGGTGGCTATGCTGTCATTGATAACACAAAAGACAAATGGGAGTATACTCCAAATAAGAATTTAAGCCTGTGGACTGATATTTCATATGGTAAAGATGTTGAATTTGGCTTGTTTGGTGGATATTCTAAAAACCTCGGTACAAAAGAAAATTACCGTGTCTTTTACGGTCGTGGGGAAGACGTTTATGATTTATTGAGAATTTCACCCAGAATTCAATTTACCTTTGGAAAGGTAAAAATCGCTGGCGAGTTGGAGTTCATGCGAGCCAACTTTGGGAAGGTTAACAATAATGACAAAGGAAAAGTTACAGATACAAAAGGTGTAAATAATATTCGTACGCAATTAGCATTTATGTATATCTTTTAATAAAATTGGGCTCGGTGATTAGCCGAGCCCGGTCTTTATAGAACTTTAAACTTCTCTAATACTCACTTCCAATCAATCAATAAAGAAAATCTCATAGTATTAGCAAGTGGATGATTTTCTTCGACGGGGTTGATAAAACTGAAGTCTAAACGAAAAATGTCGTATCTCAATCCTGCTCCAAAGTTCCAGTATTTACGGTTACCGAGGGCAGAGGGTTCTGTGAAATATCCAGCACGTAGAGCAACAAGATTTTCATACCAATATTCAGCTCCGAAGGACAATTCAACGCCCGGATTTCTCCAAGCGGTGATGAATGATTTTGGTACGGGGTCGCTTGTCAGTTCTGTTCTATAGACAAGCAACTTGGCAATATCAAGAGCAAATTTAAGGTCATTGTATTCATCTTTGAGAATATTAAAGGCGGTTCCAATCCGTAATGTGGTCGGAATAGGGTCGGATTCTTTTCTATAGGTAATTTTGGGACCAACGTTTTGTAAGTTTAACCCAAGAGAAAAAAGGTTGCCAAAGTCTGTCCCAAAAAGATTTAGCTCTTTAGGTTTCCAAAGGATACCAAAATCGAAAGAAGCAGTTCTTCCAATACCAGCATCTCCCCCTGCAAGGGCACTTGCAGGAGCAAGGTTTGATTGAATATATCGAAGTTGAACACCTATGCCTAAATCTTTTGCAACCTCTGTACCGTATGCAACACCTATAGAAAATTCATTTGAACGAAATTTCCCGAGTGCATTTCCATTAATATCTGTGCGGGTGAATTCCCCTAAATGCATGAATATAAAATTAAACGTGAGTGTTCCATCTAATGCCTCAAAGAATTGACCAACGGTTCCGTAACTATAGTATAGGTCGGCGTTAAACATAGGCAGCCACTTTGAAAAGGAAAGTGATATTTGGCGGAAGGGAACTAAATTCTCTGGGTCGAAGCCTTTTTGAACATAATTTAAAAAGCCTAACCCACCGGGATTCCAGTAAATGGCATTTATGTCGTCGGCTATTGCAGTACCAACCTCACCCATGCCGCTTGCACGAGCATCTGGAGGAATTGAAATGAATAAGACAGATGCTCCTCCAGCTTGGGATAAAAGGGTATGTTTCGCAGTTAAAATTAAAATTAGCAAGAATGCTAATGATTTTACTTTTTGTAGTTTCATAAATCCTCCTAAATCAAATTTATTAACGATAATGTTACTTAACAATTGCAAATTTTCCACAAATACTTGCATTTTTATTGCCAGTTTTAGCTTTTATTGAATAGATATAAACGCCTGTTGGCAAACTATTTCCAAATTGGTCTATGCAATCATATCTTATTTCAAAATTCATTAGTTTGCTAAAATCTTCACTTTTTTCGAAAACCTTTTGGCCAAAAATATTAAAAATCTCTAAAACTACTTCATATGGTTCATTAATGTTGTGTTGAATTCGAAAAGTTACATTATTCGTTGTTGGGTTTGGTTTCACAATCGGGTTCATTAAAAAAATACCAGCACTTGTATCTACAATACTAAATTTTGTGGTGGCAATTGAGTAGTTATTAAAAATATCCCAAGCTCTTACTTTTACTGTATGAGACCCTGAAGCAAGCTTAGGAAGAACTTTTATGATTAACCCTTCTTTTGGACTATCAACCAAACTCTCAAAATCATTTGTTAAATTAATGGATTCTTGGTCCTCGTCGACCCATGCTTCTATTAAGTGTCCAATCCCAACACCAGTAGTGTTGATTGCTGTATTGTCGTAGAGCTTAACAATCAAAGTTGGGGGATTGCTTACAATGTCGCCTGGTTTAAACGTAGTATCATCAATAAAGATTGAAATCACGGGAGGCTCATTGTCCGTAAAAGTACTCAGTGTGTCGATACCTGCAATTTTCAGTCGGTTTTCAAGACCTTTAGCAAATATGTTATTTGTTGTGTCAAAAGCAAGCATTCTGATGGTAATGTTTCCATTTAAAAAACTAACTTCGTCGGTAATGAAAAACTCGCTGGAGAATTTGCCATTGGTTACTCTACTAAAACCTTTAGCAATGATACCACCATCTTTATAAATATAGTGCTTTGTGCCATCTATATCAGTAACAACCTTTGTAAAACCAACATCATTAATCATAATTTCAATTACACCATTGAAGTTCGAGACCAAAGAGGAGTCTTTGGGCATTATAATACTTCCTTCGAGACTCAACAAGGAATATGCCATTATTGGTAATAAAGTATCCTTTTTGACTTCATTTAAATCTATTTTGTTCACTTTATCAAGTTTGACGATTTTATTTGGAATTTTCAAAGTAATAAGTGGGTCGCCAAAGATATTATACTTTCGGTGATTATCGCTTATAGAGACCTGTTTGGTATGGAAATATGCTTCGCCAATAGTTTGATAGTTGCCGTCTGAATTACGGTTAAATATTTCAGAAATAATATTTTGATTAAAAATCCTGTTTTCAGTAGTAAAAACCGCACGAGTGGCAGAGAAGAAAGCAATTGCGCCACCTTTGCGATAGAAAAGCAATTCTTCTGTTCCACTTTTGGTTTCCGGCATATCGAAACGACCAAAGTCGCAGGTTGCTGCAATGCCAAGAAAGAGCTTATCTTTATTCGAAAGAAGGGAAATAGTTTGGTCTCGATTAAAAAGTTCTTCGTGAGCCCACACCCGTGGGTTACCATGACCAAGCCAATTTACCAAGATAACGCCGTCGTTGATTGTGCGAACTAGATCGGAAGTAGCAAGTGGTTTTCTTCTACCTCCTGGAATGTTCTCGGTGGGATATTCTGGCAAGTAGATTTTTTTTACTATTATATCTTTTGGCAAGTAATAATTCGTTATTGTTTCGGAGTCTTGTGTATGCTGTTTCCCATCGTATGCACCTTTTGATTGGGGGCTATCATCTGCACAGAAAAGTGCAGTAGAGGACCATTTGGAAGCTTTATAAGATGTTTCATAGATTCTCAGCTTTTCAACGTAATTCAATCCTGTTTGGTCATCATAAATTGGAACTCTTGATACTACGACATCGATAACCCAATCGTTGCCAACGAGAAAACCATAAAAATCATCACTAGTATAGCTCACTGTGGAATTAAAGGATTCGTAGTTGTCAGCAAATTGATAAGCCGGGATATAATTAATTTTTCTGGTGGAGATATTTCTGAAATCATAATGGCCATCACCCCATAAAACTACATAAAATGGTTTGATTTGCCATTTTTTAAAAGCATCTATCAAAAAATAGCGAATAGCCATTGGGTCGGGAATACCATAGGAATATTCGTTGTAAATATCTTCGATGTTGACGACTGAGATATTATAGTTTGTTGTGGATTGACGAAATTCCTTATATTTATTTGCACTATTAAGGAGCAACTTGTGTGTGATAACAACCACTTCGCTATTTAGAGGAGTGGTGCTTAATCCCGCTAACTCAATTGTCTCGATTTCTGGCTTTAAAAATACTGAAGAGATGAAAAATCTTTTAACTTGAGTTGAATCCAAATTCGTGCGAAATGTAAATGTATTGAGAACCACGGACCTATTGACCAATAATTTTGGGGTGGTTGGGTTTGTCACTTCTAAACCAATTGCTTCATTGTCGAAACCAGAAATTTGATATTCGTAACAACCATTCGAATTGGGGGACGTGAAAAAGCCAATAGCTTTGTCAATGGCTTTGAAAAGTCTAGGATAGTGTATTTCATACCAATTAAAATAAGGGGTGGCGTTACCAGTTGCTCCAAGTGGGCTTTGGTAGTCAATTCTTAAGTAACTTCTGTTGTCCGAGGGTATTTGATTTGCTGTAAGCTTGCATTCATATTCTTTTGCTTTTGCCTCTTCATAACTAATGCATCGAGGTAGGAAAACTTCCCCGAGTTTGTATTGCCCTTCATAAAAAGTGAATTGTCCGAATAGATTTTGGTTGACGTCGGTATAATTCTGAGCAACGTAAAATCTATATTCAATATCTGAATCACGATACAAATCGGGTAGTTGGTTTGTAAAATATCTTGGGAATATGCTGGCACCAAACCAAATATTTCCAGAGCCACTATTGAATGGATTTGTAATTTCCTCACGATACGCTATTCTTTCGATGTAAAATTGTGGTATCTTTGGCTGGGGACATTCATTGGGTTCTTCTGCACTGATAATTCTTTGACCCTCGGAACCACCCCATGCCAGTAGGTAATAATTATAATTTGAGTAGGGATTTTTGTAACTTCTGAATTGACCATTTTTAAATTCAAACCCCTGCGTACCAACTGCGTAAAACAATATGTAATCTAATTCGCCATTGGGCTTTGTTCTTACAATTATGGGTATTTCATTAAGACCAATATTTTGAGGTTCAAAAGGAGGCTCTCTCAAAGTTTTACCGTCGCTTCCAAATAACTTTAAAGTTGAAACCAAATGTGAAGTGATTGAAATACCCAATGAAGCTAACATCGAAGCGTCTATTTTATATATTCCCTCCTTTTCTATTTTAATTTTAACCATTTTTCTATTGGATGAGAGCAAACTTTCGGAAAATTTGTACTCTCGTTGCATTGCGGGGTAGTCCAAAAGCCAATTTTTTGCTTGTTTGGTATTGATGACATTATGGATGAGCTTTGAATTTGCAATTCTTGAAGTCAATTCAAATTGAATTTCGGTCTCAATTTTTTTGGGAATTACAAGTGTACTCGTTTCTGGCGAGAATTTAGCAACTATAAAATGTAAGTTACCTAAGTGCAAATTTCTTCCAATCCCAAGGTATTGAATAAAAGACCAAATATCATTTAAACTTGTTGATAAAAAAATATCGTTTGTCGTTAATTCCATTGGTAAAGAATCAATGTCGGTTTTTAAAAGTTGTGGAATGAAAAGTTTTTGATATTCAGAGGACGAAGAATAAGAAGTTCTATATGATTTTGAGTTGGGTAGAGCAATTAACTTACTTATAGTGAAAATAAAAGTTCCATCTTGAAGGCGAAAACAATATGTAGGCTCGTCAAAAACAGGTACTATCCAAAGTTCATTGTTCGTTTTAATGGTATCTAATTTTAAAAGATTTGGTTGATATTCCAATCTCAATACTGAAGGATTTTCGGTGATTACTCTTAAATTTTTGGCAATCAGAATATTATCGAATATATTTAAAAAAAATGTAATTGTAAAAAGAAGAGCAACTTTAAAAATGTTCTTCATATATCCCTTCCAAAAAAGACAGTTAGCATATTGTAGAAAATTTATCGATAGGCTATTTGAATGTTTTGAACCATACAAATTTAAAAGACAAATTTAGTAAAATTATATTTTATTTCGTTGAAATTTTATTCAAAATTAGCTTCTATAAAATTTTTAAATTTGTAGTTTAATTACTTTTCAAAGCTATGAGTGGTTACCCTTTTGCTGAAATAGAGAAGAAATGGCAAAGTTATTGGGAAGATAAAGGTATTTTTAGGACTACAGAAGATTACACCAAACCCAAATTTTATGTATTAGATATGTTCCCCTATCCAAGTGGCTCTGGCTTGCATATTGGACATCCAGAGGGCTACACAGCAACAGACATCATAGCCCGCTTTAAAAAAATGAAAGGTTTTAATGTTCTCCACCCGATGGGTTTCGACGCTTTCGGCTTACCTACCGAGAGGTATTCAATGGTAACTGGTATACACCCTCGAATCGCAACTGAGAAAAATATAAATGTGTTTCGTAATCAATTAAAAATGCTTGGATTTGCCTATGATTGGACAAGAGAAATCAATACCACCGACCCAAGATATTTCAAATGGACACAGTGGATGTTTGTACAAATTTATAATTCCTGGTTTGATGAAAGAGAACAAAAAGCAAAACCAATAAGTGAATTGCCCATACCAGAAAGTTTAAAAGACCCACTGGAAATCGAAGCATACATGGACCAACATCGATTGGCATACATTGCAATGATTCCTGTCAACTGGTGCGAAGAACTCGGTACTGTTTTGGCAAACGAAGAGATTGATGAATGGCGGGAAAAGGGATATAGCGTAGAACGTAGGCCCATGCGTCAATGGATGATAAGAATTACCAAATATGCTCAGAGGTTGTTGGATGATTTGGAACTTGTCGATTGGCCCTTGTCCACAAAGGAAATGCAAAAAAATTGGATTGGAAGGAGCGAGGGAGCAGAAATTCAGTTTAAAGTTTGGGGTTCAAACGATGTCATTACTGTATTTACAACAAGACCAGACACTTTGTTTGGTGCCACTTATATGGTACTTGCCCCAGAACATCCTTTGGTACCCGTAATTACAACAACTGAATATAGGCAAGTTGTCGAAAATTACATAAAAGAAACAGCTAAGAAAACTGAACTAGAAAGGGTAGAGTTATCCACGGAAAAAACCGGTGTACCCACTGGTGCGTTTGCAATTAATCCAGCAACACAGCAGAAAATACCAATATGGATTGCTGATTATGTCTTATTACATTACGGAACCGGTGCAATAATGGCTGTGCCCGGGCACGACGAGCGTGATTTTGAATTTGCAAAGAAATACGGACTCCCTATTGTCCAGGTTGTTGAGCCAGTAAATGGAATATGGGATATTTCCAACTCTGCTTTCATCGATGATGGAGTGAACATCAATTCTTCGAACATAGAAGTTTCATTAAATGGTTTAACCACTTCAGAAGCGAAAGAGAGGATTATTCAATGGTTAGAAGAGAGGGAAATTGGTAGGAGAAAAGTTCAATATAGATTACGCGACTGGCTGTTTTCTCGCCAAAGATATTGGGGCGAGCCGATTCCAATTATTTTCTTTGAAGACGGTACCAAGCGTGCTTTGGATTTAGATGAATTACCTTTGTTATTACCCGAAATTAAAGAATTTAAGCCTATTGGAACTGGCGAATCACCATTGGCTAATGTTGAAAGTTGGGTAAACTTTGTAGATAAAAAGACTGGGAAACGTGGTCGTTTCGAGACAAACACAATGCCCCAATGGGCAGGTTCATGTTGGTATTATTTGCGATACATCGACCCTTGTAATGAAAATTTCTTTTGCGACCCAAAGAAAGAAAGGTATTGGATGCAACCAAATGGCGTCGACTTGTATGTCGGCGGGGCAGAGCATGCTGTTTTACACTTGCTATATGCTAGATTTTGGCATAAAGTGTTGTTTGATTATGGTTATGTTTCGACTCCAGAACCATTTTATAAGTTATTCCACCAAGGGTTGATTCTCGGCGAAGATGGAAGAAAAATGTCAAAATCCCTTGGAAATGTCGTTAATCCCGACGAAGTTGTAAAATCCTATGGTGCAGATTCTTTAAGGATGTTTGAAATGTTCTTGGGTCCATTGCAAGAATCGAAACCATGGTCGACAACTGGAATTGAAGGTGTAAATAGATTTTTGAACCGTGTTTGGAGAATGTTTGTAGATGAAAGTGGAAATCTTAATTCCACTATTCAAAATGTCCCGCTTAATGCTGAACAAGAGTATATTCTTCATTCTACAATAAAAAAGGTTACCGAAGATATAGAGCATTTAAGGTTTAATACAGCTATAGCACAGATGATGATATTTGTAAATGAGTTTTATAAGTATGAAGTAAAGCCAAGGGAAGCTTTAGAAAAGTTTATTTTATGTCTAGCCCCTTTTGCTCCACATATTTCAGAAGAAATTTGGTCTAAATTGGGATATACGGAATCAATATTCCTACAAAATTTTCCTGAATTTGACGAACTGAAAGCAACCAAAAAAGAAGTGGAAATTGTTGTACAAGTGAATAGTAAAATTAGAGCAAGAATATATGCACCGTGGAATACATCCCAAGATGATATATTTAAACAAGCGGTAAATGAACAAAATGTAAAAAAATTTATTGATGATAAAGAAATTAAAAAAGTTATCTTTGTTCCAAATAAGCTAATTAATATTATATGCTAATCTTTGCTCTTGCCTATTAGCTGCTTGCCACAAACGTTGTTGCTAGTGATTGTTTTCAAAGAGTGATGTTTGTAGTTTAAACTGCTACATGATAATCATTATTTATTCGACAGTTTGGGTTATATTGTTTGTATATTTTGTATTTTGTTTTTTATATTATTATAATTAATTATTTTTAAATTTTCAAAATTTGAAATTTGGTTGTTTATTAATAAAGGGTATAGAAAATGAAGTTCTGTAAGCCTTTTACATCGGTACTTTTTCTTTTGTTCTTTGCCATTTCATTTTATTTAAGAGCCAATGAGCACAGCGAAAGTGAATATTTTTTGTATGGCATAGTGATTGAAGACGCGAAATTGCCCGAATCCCCGCAGAAGCCAATGCAAGACCAACCACAGGTTCTGGATAAATCTAAAATTAGAATTATCAATCTCGGTCCTGTTGTCAATTGGAAGGGTTTGGATTATGCGCCTACAGTAAGTGCAGATGGACGTACGCTCTACTTTGTTTCGAATCGCCCCGGTAGTAAAATTAATCCCAAGATTGCTAAACCAAGCCACGATTTCTGGGCAACTAAAAAGAATGATAGGCTTGATACAATTTTCTTCAAACCCTTTAATATCGACACTACAACAACTTGGGGATATCAAGGAGTGAACACTCCCGAGAATGAAGGAGTCGCTTCAATTGCTGCCGATGGTCAGACTTTGTATTTTACTGCTTGTAACCGTCCCGATGGCTTAGGTGATTGTGATATTTACAAGACAACAATCGAAGGTGATAAGTGGAGTAGACCTTATAATTTAGGACCAAATGTGAATTCCAAATACTTTGATGCTCAACCTTCTATTGCACCCGACCAAAGTAGATTGTACTTTGTTTCGACGAGACCCGGTCCGAATTCTGATGGAAATAACGAGAAATGGGACAATATGGATATTTGGTATTCGGATTTCGACCCCGAAACCGAAGAATGGTTGCCAGCTAAAAATTTGGTTGAAATTAACACACCATTGCAAGATGCCGGACCTTTTATTGCTGCTGATAATCAAACTTTGTTTTTCTCTTCTAAAGGGCATAAACCGAATTTTGGTGGTTTGGACTTTTACGTAACTCGATATGACCCAGTAAGTAAAACTTGGTCCAAGCCAGAAAATCTTGGCGAGCCATTAAATACCCCTCAAGACGACCAATTCATAACTTTACCAGCATCTGGTGATGTTATTTATTTCTCTTCTCGTAGAAAAGATATCCCGGGCTTCCAAGGCGATTTCGATATATTTATGGCATTTGTCCCATCTTATTTCCGTGCTGTTGTGGTTAAAACAACTGTAATTGACGAGTGTAGCGGCGAAAATATTCCAGCATTTCTTAGGATTAGAAGTCCGATTATTAATCGTGTAATTGTTGATTCATTAAAAGCCGGACATATGGAAAATGACTTTGTTGTTACAAACACAGATTATGGAGACCCTCGCGATTCGATTATGTTTGTGAATCTTGAAATAACCGCCGAAAATCCTAACTATGGTAAGACAACGAAGATTGTAAGAGTGGATAAACCAAAACCAACAACAGACCCCGAGGAAGCCAAAAAATATGCTGACGTTATTAATGTTGTAATTCCTTTGGGACAGCGTCCTGTTATCGGTACACAAATCGAAGAAGCAAAATATGTAACGGAAAATAAGAAAATCAAACCCGAGATTGCTAACTTCCGTGGCTTGGTAATGGAGCAATTCCAAACTTGGGATTTGTATCCTCTGCTGAATTATGTCTTTTTCGATGCTGGCTCTTCTAAAATCCCCGATAGGTATGTTTTATTTAGCTCGCCGGACGACCGCTTCAAGAAAGCATTCACCGACACTACAATCCGTGGGGGCACACTGGAAAAATACTACCATATTTTGAATATCTATGGCTACAGGTTGAACAAATATCCAGATGCAAAAATAGAAATTGTTGGTTGCAACGATGGCAAGACCCCAGAAGAAAAAAGACCAAACCTTTCGAAAGAGCGTGCTGAAGCAGTATTTAAGTATTTACGAGATGTCTGGGGTATTGACGAAAAGAGAATGAAAATAACTGTCCGAAATCAGCCAGCAGTGGTTTCCAATCTCAACGACTCTTTGGGTATTGTTGAAAATCGTAGAGTTGAAATTATTTGTAACGATTGGAACATCATGAAGCCGGTGTTCGATAAAGACCCAAAAACATTTCCACAACCAGAAACTATGGTTTTTACAATGAAAAATGGTATCGAGGATGCGTTGGTAAAAGCCCGTCGAATTGAAATTAAAAGTGGTGGTAAAGAGTGGATAACATTGAAAAATGTGGGGACTCTCGATGAAACTTACACATGGGATTGGAAAAATGCTGATGGAGACTATCCCAAAAATGAAGTGCCATTTACTGCTCAGTTAGTTGTTACAACAATTAACGATAAAGAATGCTCATCCGACCCTGTATTAATACCTGTTATGCAAGTTACAACCGAACAGAAGAAAGTTGATATTCAAAAAGGAGCCAAAGATAGTACTATTGAAAGATATAGTTTAATTTTGTTCCCATTCGACCGTTCCGATGCTGGTCCAATAAATGAAAGAATTATGAGAGAGTACGTATATAATCGTGTATTACCCACATCTTTCGTAGAAGTTGTTGGACATACTGATGTCGTTGGATTGTATGAACACAACCAAGCACTCTCGGAACGAAGGGCGAATACTGTTTATAATGGAATCATGCAGCAAACCAAAGGCAAGGTTGGTTTTATAACAAAACGAGGTGTTGGCGAAGACGAGCCTTTATATGACAATTCTTTGCCAGAAGGAAGGTTTTACAATCGAACTGTCCAAGTTATAATTAAAACTCCAGTTGAGTCTTGGGAGCAAATAGGTAAGTAATTATTTGTTAATAATTCTTTCTGGATACATTTCTACAAACTCCCTCCAACGATGGGGGGAGTTTTGATTTTTGCCTTTACTGCTTTGTTTCTTAAAGTAATGACAAAGTGCAACTGCCAAAGCATCAGAGGCATCCAATAAATTTTCATCCACTTTTATTTTTAAAATTGAATTAACCATATAACGAACACTTTTCTTACTTGCGTTACCCTTCCCAGTTACCGATAATTTAATCTCTCTGGGGGTGTACTCAAATACTGGGATGTTTTGGTTGATAGAGGATAGCTGAACTGCAGTTCTTGCTTGCGTGAGCTTAATTAATGATTGTGCATTTTTGTGATAAAATTGGGTTTCAAGCGCAGTTTCTTGGATATTATTTTGAATTAAGATTTCTGTGATTTTTTCATATAGAACTTTTAAAACTTCAACAAAGGAAACATATGTTCTATTTCTTGGCCGTATTATTCCAAAATCAACAACAACAATTTGTGAATTGATTTCTTCGACAATTCCATAACCGCAGATAATTGAACCGGGGTCTACTCCAAGTATTTTCATTTATATTATTCTTTCTCGAGTTGTGCAAGAACTTCATCTGTGAATTCATAGTTGCCATATACATTTTGTACATCGTCGATTTCTTCGAGTGTGTCGAAAAATTTTAAAACTTTACGGGCTGATTCAATGTTATCGATTTTTATAGTAGTTTTTGGAATATATTCAAATTTAGACTCAAGGATTTTGAACTTATGTTCTTCAAAATATTTTTGGCAAGAAACCATATCTTCAAAGGAACATATGATTCTTGTTCGCTCCTCATCGTATTCCATATCTTCGCAACCAGCCTCTAGAATTGCTTCAAGCATTTGGTCTTCACTTCTACTTTCGGGATTTACGTATATAACACCTTTTCTTTCA
This sequence comes from Candidatus Kapaibacterium sp., assembly GCA_937927515.1. Lineage (GTDB taxonomy): Bacteria > Bacteroidota > Ignavibacteria > Kapaibacteriales > UBA2268 > Naka2016. The sequence continues at coordinate 30,977 of CALBDO010000007.1, forward strand.
AAATTCCACATTACAGAACCAGGTTCACCAATGCTTCCGCCTAACTTATTGATTTCAGAGCGAATTAATGGGAAAGTTCTATTTCTATTGTCGGTTATTGCTTCGAGAATTACAGCCACACCAAAAGGAGCATAACCTTCGTAAATGATTTCTTCGAAGTTTTCACCTTGAATTTCGCCCGTACCTCTTTGAATAGCTCGTTTTATGTTTTCCATTGGCATATTCTCGGCTTTTGCATTTTGAATAGCCAGTCGCAATCTGGGATTGGCTTCGGGGTCGCCACCACCCTCGCGTGCGGCGATTGTTATTTCCTTGGCTAATCTTGTGAACAATTTACCTCGTCTTGCATCTTTTGCTGCTTTCTTATGTTTAATGTTTGCCCACTTGCTATGACCAGACATATCTTCCTCTCTTAATTTTATAAATATACAAAATTAATAATTAGACCGTAATTTAATGGTTGCAATGCACTTCTTCACTAGATAACTATTTGTTAAATCCTCTAAGTTTATTAATTTTGCATTACCGGCGTGTAGCGCAGCCTGGTTAGCGCACTACTTTGGGGTAGTAGGGGTCGCCAGTTCGAATCTGGCCACGCCGACTGTATTTATAATTAGTTTGGTTATAAATAAAAAAGGCTGTACATTCCTGTACAGCCTTTTTGTTTTCGTCGACTATCGAATTACGACCATTTGTTTTACTAATTCCACTCCATCGAAGGAAAGTTTGTAAACATAAGTTCCGTTCGGGATAATTAACTCATCAAGGTTAAGTGATATACTGTATTCTCCACTGGATACAATTTCGTTAAACAATGTTGCAACTTTTCTTCCAACGACGTCATAAAGCTCGAGCGTTGCTTTTCCTCCTTTTGGTAAAGAAAAGCTAATGATAGTGTGCGAGCTAACGGGATTGGGGCTATTTTGCTCAAGAGTAATGTCATTAATTGATAACTGCAACCCCGCGACTTGTTTTAATGTAACACTTACAACACAATTGTTAGAAACAACTTCACCGCAATCATTTTGTACTTTGCAGTAATATGTTCCAGCGTCTTCGTTCGTTACTGAAGCCTTTTCATAAAGTGACTGGTTTGCTCCATTGATTGGTTCTCCGTCCTTGTACCATTGGTAGTTCAATGGTTCGGTACCGTCTGCAGCTATTTCTATTGTCAACTTTTCTCCAGCATTTAAGTTGATGCTCGACGCTGGTTGTTGGGTAATTGAGGGTTTGATTTTGACATTGAGTTGCGCTGGGGCAGAAATAGCAGTATAGCCAGTTGGAATATTAGTAAGAACAACGTCGTAATTTCCAGCATCGTTTATATTGATGTTACTTATGGTAAGATTAGGAGTTGAAGCACCGGAAATTCTTCCATTATCTGATAATGCTACTCCATTTTTTCTCCATTGGTATTCAAGATTTGTTCCACCGGTAAAGTTTGCTTGGACGGAAAATTCAACAGTCTGTCCTTCGCAAGCGGAGACATCTTTGGGCTGAGATATAATGTCTATTGTTGGGATTTCAATCGTGAAACCAGTTGCAGTATCGGAGCCACAGAGTCCGGTGATGGTTACCCAGTAATTAGAACCGATATCTGATGCTCGAACATCTCGAATAGTAAGATAATTAGATTTAGAGCCAGAAATTCTATCATTATCTACCAAGGGTTGGTTGCCTCTGTACCATTGGATTTGTATTTCTCCAGAGGGTTGCAATCCCTCTACCACTGCGTCGAAGTTAAATGCGGCGACCTCGCCAAGTTTTACAACCTGGATTTTGTCTGCTCTTGAAATTTTTGTTTTTGGATGGACATAAATCAAAATATCATTTGTAAAAACATCCACAATTCCACGGCAGTCTTGGATTGTTAGCTTGCAACGGTAAACCCCAGAATGTTCAAACCGAGCATTGTTCAGGATAAGGACTGGGCTCTTGGCGGTAATATTATCAGTGATATCTTGGTTATCTTTTTGCCATTGATATTTTAGAACAATTCCTTCAGTAACGACATATGTCATAATGTCCGTACCTACACAAGCTGATTGTGGTTGTGGCTGTTCAATTATTTTGAACAATGGCCAAACGGTAACATTGATTTCCTCTGAGGCAACGGGATTTCCATCCGGATAACAAGCCTCTGAACCATAAACAAGTACACGGTAGTTTCCACTAAAGGAGGGATTTGCTAGATGAAATTCAAGGGTTCTCTGTCTTGCCGTTGGGAATTTGTCCAAATCAAGGTCTACCCAGCTTCCCCCAACTAACTTTTGCCATTTGTAGCCAGTAATGGTTCCTGTGGCTGTTGATGAAAGTGTAAAATCATCATTTTCGCAAATATTGGCTGGGTCTTTATCGCATCGGACAAAGTTTGTTTTAATTGTTTCTGTTACATCAACAAAAGCAGGATTTGAGTATACTTTGCTAGGACCACAATTGCCTGGACCCAGAACGACAACTCGATAAAAACCAGTGGCTTCACCAGGATTGGATATAGATTGCACGAGGTTAGGACCATTAGCACCGGGTATGTCAACCCAGAGGTTTGGATTATTTGGGTCACGTTTTTGCCATTGCCAGCCAATGATTGTTCCGTCGCTCGTACTGCTCAAGTTTATAGAAGGATTTAAATCAATGCAGATTGAAGTATTTTGGGGATGAGAGATTATCTCTATTGGGGATTCGACTTTGAGCAAAGCCGGTTGTGTTGTCACTGTCTCTTCCATGAAAGATATTTTACAACTATAATCGGCAGAATCGCTTTGGACAAGTGAACTGAATACTAAGGTTCGGTTAGTTTCATTAGAAATTTCATTTTGGTCCTTAAGCCATTGATAGCTGAAGTTGGGTGTCGGGAATGTACGGGTAATTCCGTCAGCGAAACCAACGACACTGGCATTTGCGGTTAAGGTTACTGAACCGTTTTTGCAGTAAACAGAAGTTTGTGGAGTGAAGGTTATTGGAGATGCCTCTAAAATTGGTCGAATTTCGTCGCAACCAATATTGACTTTGGTACTCCGACGAATTTCATTATCGAAATCATAAGTAATACCGCTAATTGCTGGAGCGAGGAATCTATTGTCGCCAACCATCGAGCCTGTTAAATGTAGGTCGTCGTTTCCAATAAAGACTGGTTGAACATTAATGGAATTACCGTCGCCTCCGGATGAGTTTCTCCAATCAGCAAGAGTAGTTTTATCGGCACCGTAGTAACCTAAAATCCCATAACTACCAGAGACATAATAGTCGTTGTAATTTATATTTGAGAATGTAAACCCGGCGGGCACGTAGATTGCATACATTTTACTACCGGCGATGCTACTACCAAGGCTATTAACAAATATATTGTTTCGCAGGTCTGTTCCAGTTACTGCTGTTGTTGTTATTAATAAACAAGCACTCATACTTGCAGATGAGCCGACATTTGCTTGGTTGCCGTATAGATGCACAGTGTTGTGATAAATTTTATAATTTGTCCCGCCGGCGATTCTAATTCCAAATGGGTTGTATGTTGTGCTTGAGGCGCTGTAATTCATTGTGTGCAAGTCGGAGACCATGTTGTTGGCTATTAGGATATTGGAGTTTCCTGTGGAGGAATTTATGTTAATACCATAAGCACCCCAACCGCCGGCTGATTCTTGGTAAATTCCATAAATCTTGTTTCCGACAATTTTTGCATCAGAGCAATAAGTATTCAATTCCACGCCAGCTAAGTTTGTGCCATCCGTTCTTTTGATATTGTAAATAGTATTACCTTCAATAATTACACCTTGAGCATATTGGTAAATGTAAATACCACGATATCCAATGTAATCGGACTGAACATCCCCTCCGATAATGTTATTCAATATTTTCAAGCTATCGAGGTTGCCACCCGAAACCCCACCAGCAAAAATACCATAATAACATCTTTTTATTGAATTGTTCTGAATAGTAACGTAGTCATTGTCTGCACCACTTCCAGCAGTGGAAATTGTAGTGCCTGCTATATAAATTCCCATACTGGATGTCTGTGATGGAGAATAACTATTACCAATTCCAACTATGTTGCAGTTTCGAATTAAAACATTACTACATCCAGCATTAAATCCAAGTGACTTTATCCATATTACTGCTGCTGTACTAGCCGTCGTTGCATCGTTTCTGAATGTTAAATATCTTCCCACACCCGCAATTCTACCATCAAATGTAACCCTATCAGCTCCGTTGAGAACAATTAAACCATTGTTAGCGAATGTTCCACTGATTGTTCGATGCCCCCCTTTTGGTTTGATTGTCAAAGTGTATCCACTCCCACCATATTCGGTCCATTGGTTAAGAGTTGGAGGGTTTGGTCCTGGTTCCACTATGTCTGTTGCAATTTCCAAAGTCACATTGCAACCCAAACCAAAAGTATTGATTTCGTCGAAGGCTTCAGTTAAGTTTTGATAGTATTGACCTGTTCCGACTGTGTAGGTGCCACAACGAGGTCCACGGATTTCCCTTGCTCCAGATGGATTGGTGACTGATGGTGTGTAATTATTTCCACCTAGAACAAAACCGGTGCATTGGGCGTCTAAGAAGTTACCAGCTGTTGCGTTTGACGATACATCGTACACGAGCCAAAAATAATTTGTGCCAGCAGATAAAGTTTGAGAGCCAGCGACAGTAAATGAACCACTTGGATTTAAAACTGTCGACCCGAACTGCGTTGATGTAGAGAAAGTAGCGGAAGTTCCAGTGTAATAAACTCTTGCAGCTGATATATCTGAAGTACTGGTTGTTCCATTTGTATTGAATGTGATACTTGTTAACGTTAATGGGTCTGCAGCACCCTGAGTTGTTACCTCCAATCTAATAATTGGTTGATTAGTAAATCCAATTCCAACATTTCCAGTAATTTGTGTGGTTGTCGAAGAGATATACCTCATAACATCTGGGTAAGCATCGTAACAAATATCGTCCACAAAAATATTATTTCCATATTGGCTGTAAGCAAGGAAAATTATGTAGTTGGTAGAGCCATTGAAAGTGGATGGTATGTCGTACTCGAAGTAATACCAGCCAGCAGTTGCATAGTATCTCGAAACGAAACCTAATTGTGTGGCTCCAGAGACGGATGGGGATGTATTTACGTATACAGTGACCCCTTCTTGAGTGTAACTTGAATAGCCTGGGTCTCTATACATCCAGAACCGTACTTTTGGAGTGTATGTGCTTCTTTGTGACCAGTCTATGATTGGAGTTATCAAGGCTACAGAGTTTCCTGATTGTATGGAAAATGAATTATACCTAATCATGTAAGAACCAGAACGAGGGGAACAAGTTGGAGAGGTTCCACTAGTAACTCTATCCCAGAGACGTGTATCAGTTCCAGCGACTTTAATATTTTGCCAACCTTGGGGTGGGAATGTAGACCCTTCGAAAGATTCGCAAAAGACTTTAAGGTGAGTTATTGGTCTATTTCCAGTGGGTGATGTTGTGGTTGGTGTTCTGGAACTTCCACCTATTGTAATACTATTGCAGGAAGCATCCACAACGTTTCCTATTGTGGCATTCTGAGCAATATCATAAGTAAGCCAAAAGTAATTTGTTCCGTTAGAAAGTTGTTGAGAACCATTGATGGTGAAATTACCAGAGGGATTGTTGACTGTTGAGCCAAATTGGTTATTTGTGTTGAAGGTGTTGCTTGTGCCGGTGTAATACAATTTTGCATTAGATATGTCTGCTGTGTTTGTAGTTCCAGTTGTACTAAAACTGAAAGAAGTAGCGGATAAAGGATTGTTTGTACCGCTCATTACCACTTCAATTCTTAAGATGACTTGATTGGTCATCCCTTTACCGGTTGGGTCAGTTATTTGGTAGCAATTTGAGGATTGATAAGTCATATTTGTTCCGGCTGAGTAATTGAATGCAATAGAGATATTGGTTGCTCGATGACCACCATCGCCAAAATAATCCTCAATCCATAAATACCATGTGCCATTCAGGGTTTCGTCGTTAAATTCTGATAGGTCAATAGAATAATTGCCGTCGGAAATGTTAGTTGCAACTACGACGCTAGTACCACTGGGTGATTGAAGATGTAGACTACCTTCATCTGGCCAATAATCTGTGTCCCATGTGAAATTTATAGTTATTCCTGAAATGACGCCAGTTTGGGTGATTGTAAAAGAGGTCCAGCCTAATTCACTCAAAGTGTTATAGCTATAATCATATTGGCCTGGGCTATCATTAGGGTAAACATAATAAGTATCGCTTTTAGATAGTTGATAAGATAATAACAAAAGAGACAAAACTATAAAAGTCTTTAAAGAATTGAAAGAAGACATAGAACCTCCAAATTGTTAGACAATACAATGTAATACAAAAGAATTTAAAAATTTTTTTTCTATTTAAAACGATAACTATTTACCATTTCCCAACGTAATTTTTTTATTACGTTTTCTGTAAATGCTATTGGTCGACCAACATCTAAATTTAAATTCAAAATTATTCGTAACTCTTTTACTATTCCAGTGGAAGAAAGACTTTGTTCAATTGAACCAACGGCACCGTTTAACTTGTAGGGCAAAGAAAGAGATTTAACATCGTAAAATTTTGTTCTTTTCCAGATTATGTTAGGATTTACAAATCGTCCCACAATTTGATATTGATTGGCGAAAAAGCCAGTTGCTTTGAGTTCAAGTGTATCTACTAAATTAATTCCTTCGATTTGCAGTTGGATAGGCGAGTGCCAAATGGAGTCTCTAAAAGTTGGATGAATTGGATATAAAAGCTTTATTACGTCGCCAATGTATTTAAGCCTTTGGTCGGAAAGCCCATCACTCCAATTATAATACCAAAGCGTGTCTGGTATGGTAGGTCTTAATTTCTCCACATAACTTCTTTTCTCAAATAAACGCTCACCTTCGATTTTTGCTACTTCTCCATACGGGGAATAAATTATTTCAAACTGCATGCTCATTGGCACGCTGTATGTTTGGAAGTCTTCGAATTTGAAAATTGTTGGGTCGGATGTTTCAATATTGGTAAATTGATAAACTTTATCATTTTCTTCAAACTTGTAAGTAATTGAATCGATGTAAACCTCGATTTTTGAAAATCCGTCCTTTGGGTCGTCACGCTGTACTAAGGTCATAAAGTAATTAATAACCCTTCGAAATTGTTTTTTGGAGCTATCTGCGTAAGTTCTTTGTATTTCGGTTGTATCGTAAAGAACATAATTATAATACACTTGGGTTTTAAAATATGCCTTCAGTTGATATGCGGGGGGTAATTTTATTTCACCCTTCTCTTGCGAAAATATGTTGATTTGGAAAACGACTATTAGTACGATTTGTATAAACACCAACTTGCAAGTGTCATACCGTCCCATATTTCACCTTTTTTAATTTTTTGGTCTATTTCTTCTTCGGACAGGAATACAACTATTATTTCTTCGGTTTCATCCAATTTTTGCGATGTTTTGATAAGATTATCTGTGTAAAAAACATAACAAATTTCATCAGTAAGCCCGTTACATGGATTAAAAGACCCAATTTGCTTTAATTTATTAGAAAAGTAACCAGTTTCTTGGGCTAATTCTTCAATTGCATTTTCAACAATCGAAAGACCAGGTTTTATGCCTCCACCGGGAAATTCTAAACTTTCCTTTTGATTTAAGTATCTAAATTGCATGGTTAGAATAAATTTATCCCCTAAGCGTGGAATAACCATTGTAGAACCGGGAGTATGAGCATAAAAGTATAATTGCTTTTTTTGATTTGGAAGGATGTATTCGTCGATTTTATATTCCCAGTAGGGATTTGTGCAAATAGATTTTTCCGAAAGTTTTAAATAATTCTTAGTCACTTTTAGAATTGCTTCAAGATGAAAATATAAAGACACATCAAAACGATAAAAAGTTTCAATTAAAGTAATTCGCACAGCGAGAAAAAGAATAGCACTTCCTTTTCACCATTTTCTGGAGAGTCGGAACCATGAATAGCATTCCTTTCAATGTTTGTACCATAGATGTTCCGAATTGTTCCCTTTTCTGCCTTCGCAGGGTCTGTGTTTCCAATTAATTTTCGAAAGTCCTCGACGGCGTTTTCTTTTTCTAATGCAATGGGAACAATAGGTCCACTTGTCATATATTTTACAAGGTCGTTATAAAAAGGCTTATCTTTGTGAATTTCGTAAAAGGCTTTAGCTTGATTTTCGGTCAGACGTGTGAGTTTCAAGCCTAAAATTTTAAAGCCGGCTTCTTCAATTCTTTTTACGATGTCGCCTATAACCTTTTTCTCAACAGAATCTGGCTTGATGATTGCCAAAGTGCGTTGTACCATTTAGTCCTCCTACTAATTCTCTACTTTTTTCTTATTTATTCTTTTATTGTAAACTTCCAGTATTGTTTTACCTATATCTGCCGGTGATTCGACAACTGTTACGCCAGCAGATTCCAAGGCTTGAATCTTTTCTTTTGCAGTCCCTTTGCCCCCGGAAATGATTGCTCCAGCATGTCCCATCCTTCTACCAGGAGGAGCTGTTCTTCCAGCAATGAAGGCTACAACTGGCTTGCGCACGTATTTTTTAATGTACTCGGCTGCTTCTTCTTCTGCTGTACCTCCGATTTCTCCAATCATCATAATTATTTCTGTTTTTTTGTCCTTATTGAACAGTTCAATTACATCAACAAATGTTGTTCCGATAATGGGGTCCCCACCAATGCCAATGCAAGTACTTTGTCCCAATCCTACGTCTGTTATTTGCTTTACTGCTTCGTATGTTAGAGTGCCACTCCTCGAGACCACACCTACAGTTCCAGGGTTGTGAATAAATCCTGGAATAATGCCAAGCTTACACTCTCCAGGTGTAATTATACCTGGACAATTTGGACCAATCATTCTTGATTTCGATGATTTTAAAGCAGAATATACTTTGAGCATATCTTTTGTTGGTATACCTTCTGTAATAGTAACAATCAATTTAATTTCTGCCTCTATAGCTTCTAAAATGGCATCGGCAGCAAGATGTGGTGGCACGAAAATAACTGTTGCCTCTGGTTTAAGCAATTCCACAGCGTCTCGGACGGAATTGAAAATTGGTACTTCCTTTGGAAAAGGGAACGAATCGCTACCTTTGTAATTAATCCCTCCTTTTCCAGGGGTCACGCCGCCAACGATTTTTGTTCCATATTCTAACATTTGTGCGGTGTGGAACGTTCCTTCCGAACCTGTTATACCTTGCACTATTGCTTTGGTTTTTTTGTTAACTAATATACTCATCTTATTACCTCGGAAATTTGATATTAAAAATTTGCAATTTAAAACTTTTTAATTTAGTCTGGAAACAAACAATTTGGAAATCCCTTACAATGATTCGTCGATAATTCTTTGACATAATTCGGGGAATTCGATACCAATTGCCTTTGCTGCTTTAGGTACAAGCGATGTCTCGGTGAAACCCGGAATGGTATTGATTTCTAAAGCAAAAGGTTCAAAATCCTCGTTCAATCTAAAATCTACTCTTGCAAATCCACGACATCCAATGGCTCTGTAAGCTAAAAGTGCGGTGTTTTGGACAAACTCGCTAACGTCCTCGGGAAGTTCTGCTGGACATACGTACTCAGTTTTACCTGGAATATATTTGTGTTCAAAGTCGTAAAAGCCGCTTTGTGGTATAATTTCAACTATTGGTAAAGCTTGTTGTCCAATAATACCCACGGTTATTTCTCGTCCATCGATATAGTCCTCGACCAAGATTAGGTTTGAATATTTTCCAGCATGGGCCAGAGCTGCTTTAATATTGTCCAAGTTCCCATCAAGTATTATTGAAGTTCCTACGGTGGAGCCTTGGTCATTGGGTTTGACAACCATTTTCTTCCCAAACTCTTTTCTGAGTTCTTCACATAGTTCAAAATTTTCAATTTCAGAGGATTGGACAATAGTCCAACGCGGTGTAGGAACTCCCGTGGCAGAAAAAATTATTTTAGATAAATTCTTATCCATACCGATTGCACTTGCTTTAGGCCCACTTCCAGAGTAGGGGATACCCTTGAGCTCTAAAAGAGTTTGGATTGTTCCATCTTCTCCAAATTTACCGTGGAGAGCAATGAAAGCAAAATCAATTGAATTTAAAACGTTATGATTCATCACTTCGAGGTACTTTTTCTGAGGATGCTCATCGAACTCAATTTCGGAGAAAAGTGGGAGCTTGTGTATCATATCTGGCGATGAAAAAATCCCTTCACTTCCAAGGGCTGGGTCGATTAAAATTACATTGTGATTTAATTCTTTTAGTGCTTTGAAAATTGCCGCTCCACTTCGAATTGAAATGTCCCTTTCCGTTGATAAACCCCCAAGAAAAACTGCTATGTTCATTTCTTAATCCTTTTAACAACTTTTGGAAATTTATTTAATAAAAGATTAAAATCTTCAATAACCTCTCTTTGCAAATTTGGATTGCGCAAAATTGCAGCAGGGTGGTAGGTAACTATCACAGGTATCTTATTTAAAGAAAGGATGCTACCACGTAATTCGCTCATCTTCTTCTTCATGTTGAATAGTCCTTCTATTGCTGTGGCTCCAAGTGCTACAATAACCTTTGGATTAAGTATCTCAATTTGTTTGAGTAAGTAAGGCTTACACATTTCAATCTCTGATGGTAAGGGTTTCCTGTTGTTTGGTGGTCTACATTTTAAAATATTGCAGATAAAAACATCATTCCTTTCAATACCCACTTCTTTTAGAAGCTTAGTAAGCAATTGACCAGCCCTTCCAACGAATGGTAGCCCTTGCAAGTCTTCGTCTGCTCCGGGTGCTTCGCCAATAAGCATAATATCTGCATATGGATTACCAGAACCAAAAACAAACTTGGTCCTAGTCTTGCTAAGCTCGCATTTAGTACAACGATTAATTCTATTTTCTAATTCAGACAAGCTTGTGGAATTATACCAGTCGTCGTCAATTGAAAAAATATCAATCGAATGTGATATTGTGGGCTTGTATGAATTGCTTGTTTTATTTTCAGATGCAATGATGCTTTGTGTATTGATAGAGTAGCTGAAATTTAGCCACAAATTGTCACCATAAATTTCTTTATAAAAATTTAGAAAGTTTTCTATTTCATCGAATTTTACCATAAAACTAAATTAACTGTTTTGTCATTATATTTTATCTTGGAAAAAACAACACTTCAATCAAATAAAGTGGACAAAGGAAAGTCCTTTGTCCACGTCGAAGAAAATAAACATTTATAGTCTGAGTATTTTAAGCCAATTGGTTTCTAATAAGTTCTGATTTTTCGTCCGAAAAAGATGCTTTTAAGTAATCACGGTTCATCAGTGCTATAAATTTAACGGAAATTTGTTTTGGACAAGCTGCTTCACATTCGTAATAGTTGCTACAATTGCCAAAGCCATCCTTTTGCATTTGTTCGACCATTTTTAAAACTCTAAGCTTTCTCTCCGGTTGTCCTTGTGGTAAATAAGCAAAATGACTAACCTTTGCAGCGACGAAGAGCATTGCAGCGCCATTCGGGCAAGCTGCGACGCAAGCACCACAGCCAATGCATTGTGCAGCATCCATTGCAGTGTCTGCATTTTTCTTTGGCACGAGAATGGAATTTGCCTCTGGTGCCTGGCCAGTATTGACGCTAATGAAACCACCAGCCTGTATTATTCTATCGAAAGCTGAACGGTCGACAATAAGGTCCTTTATGACAGGAAAAGCTCGTGCACGGAAAGGTTCTATCCAAATCTCATCACCATCTTTGAATTTTCTCATATGAAGCTGGCAAGTTGTTGTTCCTTTCTCCGGGCCATGAGGAATTCCATTGATAGTTAACGAGCAGGCTCCACAAATACCTTCTCGGCAGTCATGGTCGAATGCCACTGGTTCTTTTCCTTCGAGAATTAGTCTTTCGTTCAATACGTCGAGCATTTCTAAGAAGGACATATCTTCGATAACATTATCCATGATATAAGTCTCGAAATGTCCTTTTGCGTTCGTATTTTTCTGTCGCCAGATATGCAATGTAAGTTTCATTATTTATAACTCCTTACAGTTAGTGGCACATACTCGAAAACAAGTGGTTCTACATGTCGAATGGGTTTATTTCCAATGCCAGTGTATTCCCAGGCTGCAACATGGCAGAAGTTTTCGTCATCTCTTTTGGCTTCTCCATCAGGGTACTGATGTTCCTCACGGAAGTGTCCTCCGCAAGACTCATTTCTTTCAAGAGCATCCCATAGCATGAGTTCAGCGAATTCAAGAAAATCTGCTACTCTTAAAGCTTTTTCAAGTACAATATTTAAGTCTCCTTCCTCTCCAACAATTGTTAGGTTGCTCCAAAATTCATCACGTAATTTTGGCACAAGTTCTAATGCTTTCTTTAAACCCTCCTCGTTTCTAGACATCCCACAGTAATTCCACATTATTTTTCCTAATTCCCTATGGAATTGGGTTGGAGTCTTTTTTCCATTTATCGACATCAATTTTTTAATTCGTTCTTGAACTTCTTGTACGCACTTTTTAACTTCTGGATGGTCGGTGGTAACTTTTTCTAATTTTGTCGTGGCAAAGTAGTGTCCAATTGTATAAGGTAAAATAAAGTACCCGTCAGCAAGGCCTTGCATCAATGCGCTCGCACCTAATCGATTGGCACCATGGTCGGAGAAATTAGCCTCTCCAATTACATGTAATCCAGGTATGTTGCTCATTAAATTGTAATCAACCCAAAGGCCACCCATAGTGTAGTGTGGTGCAGGATAAATCATCATTGGGGTTTCGTAAGGATTGTCTCCAGTTATTCTTTCATACATTTCAAATAAGTTTCCATAACGTTCTTCGATTACTTTTTTCCCAAGTCGTTTAATTGCATCAGAAAAGTCCAAATAGACACCATTTCCAGTAGGTCCGACGCCGCGACCTTCGTCGCATACTCTCTTCGCTGCGCGCGAGGCTATGTCCCTGGGAGCTAGGTTCCCATAGCTTGGATACATTCTCTCTAAATAGTAATCTCTGTCTTCTTCTGGTATTTCGGTTGGTTTTCTTTTGTCCCCTGGGTTTTTTGGCACCCAAACACGGCCGTCGTTTCTCAATGATTCACTCATTAATGTTAGCTTAGATTGATGTTCTCCACTCTGTGGTATGCAAGTAGGATGGATTTGAGTAAAGCATGGGTTTGCAAAAAAAGCACCACGCTTGTATGCTCGATAAGTAGCGGTTACGTTGCAGGCTTGTGCATTTGTTGATAGATAAAATACATTTGAATATCCTCCAGTGGCTAATACAACTGCATCAGCGACATAAGATTCTATCTTACCAGTTAACAAATTTCGAGTAACAACACCTCTTGCAATTCCGTTTATTACAATTAAATCGAGCATTTCGGTTTTTGTGTGTAAGACGATTTTATTCAAACCCACTTGTCGCATCATAGCAGAATAAGCACCAAGGAGAAGTTGCTGACCAGTTTGACCTCTTGCGTAAAAAGTTCTGGATAATTGAGCTCCACCAAAAGAGCGATTTGCAAGATATCCGCTATACTCCCGGGCAAAAGGAACACCTTGAGCCACGCATTGGTCAATAATGTTATTGCTCACTTGAGCCAATCTATAAACATTTGATTCACGAGCGCGGAAGTCGCCGCCTTTTACAGTGTCGTAAAATAGTCGCCAGATGCTATCTCCATCATTCGGGTAATTCTTAGCAGCATTTATCCCGCCTTGGGCAGCAATGCTATGAGCTCTTCTTGGACTATCGTGGTAGGTAAAAACTTCTACTTGGTACCCTAATTCGGCAAGAGAGGCAGCAGCAGATGCACCGGCCAATCCCGTACCCACAATGATTATTTTATATTTGCGTTTGTTTGCTGGACTCACTAATTTCATTTCGAAGCGGTGCTTGTCCCATTTTTCAGTTATTGGTCCAGTAGGAACTTTTCCGTCTAGAATCATATCTCACCTCCAATAAAACCTAACAAAACAGAAATGGGGATTGAAACAAGGCAAAGTACTATAATTATAGCTAATGTTGTACTACATTTCTGAATAGTAGGAAAGTAATGCTTTTGATTATATCCTAATGTTTGAAACATACTTTGTATGGCGTGGTCAAGGTGAAAACCAACCAAAATTACCCCTACGATATAAACAATTGATATTAAAGGATTTTGAAATCCAAGTACAACCATTCGGTATACATCAAATCTTTCGATAATTATAGAACTAACAGCATTGTGGGGTTGGTAAAATTCGGGATAGTAGTGTTGTGGATTTGTAGTACGAAAAGTAAAATGCAATAGGTGGTAGACTACAAAGGACAGGATCATTATACCGGTCCATATCATTGTTCGTGAAGATAATTTCGCTTTGAGGTAGTTTTTGACTGCATATTTGCTCGGCTTTGCAGCCAAGTTTTCAAATTTTAGTTTGATTGAAGTAATTATGTGAAGTATTGCTGAAAGAATTAAGACGGCTCGAATAATCCATAGGATTGGGCCTAGACTATGCAGAAAAGCAGAGTAAGAATTTAATGAATCTTTGCCAATGAAAATTAACATATTGCCTGCTGTATGGACAATTACGTAGAGCACTAATACCGCACCAGTAATTGCCATTACTACTTTGCTTAAGATTGTTGAGCGAAGATAACCAAATAAACTCATATCGCCTCGTTGTATTGTTCTACAATAATCCAAAATTCATCTTTAAATTTTCTAATTTAAATAAAAATGCTGAAAAAAAATTATCAAACTGGCTCAAATGTATTTATTCAAACTGTATTTTGACTTTTGTGTTTGGTTATGTTGTATTAATAAATTGAACTGTCAAATTTTTTTGCTTTTCATTTATTTCTTTTTCTAAGCTTTCTATTTCTTTCAATGTTAGTGACAATTCATTTTCGAACTGTTTAAAGGCGTTTTTGTATTCATTCAAGCAATCTTTAAGTTCTTGAATTTTCTCTTCCTCCTCTCGCAGGTAAATTTCAGCCCGTTCCATAGCTTCTTTTTTTTCCCTCGAAGCAAAGGTATCAATTATAAAGTAAATTAAAATACCAAATAGTAATATTGAGAGAATTTTTAATGCAGTACCTAGTCCTTTGATTGATTCAATGTTGATTGACTCTCCAAAAAATAACAAAATATTGTTCCCAGCAAGGAAAATGGATATTGACACGAAAGTTAGCAAAATGAAAGGCAACCAGATATATTTTTTATTTGTTTTGTATTTTCTCGAGTGTAGCTCAATCAAGTAATTCTCGCTCGAAACTATACTCTTTTGAATCTCTTGTATTTCCAGACTGATTTTTGTTTTAATAAAATTAATCTTTTTAATTTTTTCTTGCTTTTGGTTTTTTGCCTCTTCAAGCTGTGCAATTTCTTTTTTATTTTTTTGAGCTATATTTGTCACTACTTCCTTAATAAACTTGTTTTTATCCTCGAAGCGCTCGTTGTCAACAATTTTATTAAGCTCTAAAAGGTTATTCCTTAAATCCTCTGGCAGACTGTATTTCTCATTGTTGCGGTTAAAAAGGGTTGATTTAGCTTCGACAAATTTCTCGATTTTTGGGTAATCCTCTTGAAATATGTTTCGAAGTGTTTCGCCTAATGTGAATTCGTTGAAATACGCTAGATTTCTAAGAATTTTTCTCTCTTCTTTGTTTAAAGTTTTGAAAATTTCGATATTCTTCTTGAAAATTGAAAAAATTTTACGGTAATTCTCGTATGTTGCTTCATTAAATTCTTTTAGGTAATTTGTTAGGTAATATTTGTAGCTATCTCTTATTTGGTAAGCATCCAGAAGGTATTTATTCGGTACGCAAAGTTCACTGTTACTAGTGAAGTATTTGCAAATTTTTTCGTAAAATGGGTAATTTTCAGTAATACTTCGAATAGTCTCTTCTGTGAAAAAATCAGCTACGGAAATTAACTTAAATGTTTCTTGCAACCGTGGATTGATTTTTTCCATAATCTTTTCGTAAATGGACCCAAAGAACTCTTTTCGTACCTTCTCCGTTGTATCAAAGTTATAATTTTTGTTTAGTTTGTCTATTGCAAATGGGATTCCAAAGGTCTGATTGAGAATTTTATCCGGTGAAATTTTACAATTAATTTGTTCAAGATATTCACTAATATTCTCAGTGTTGAAAGGTTCTATTCGGATAGTTTCTATTTTATCCTCGGGTTCGGCGCTCAAAAGCTTCCTTAAAGTAAAATTGTAACGAGAAATTAAAATAAACTTAATCTGTATGAAATCGTTGGCTTTTTTGTTCTTAAGACCATCAATAATCTCGTAGGACTCAAATTCACCGAAGCTTTTGAAAACAATATATCTGTAAAGATGATTCAAAATCCAATTGTCTATTGTGCTTGCAGCTCGCTCGTAGTTATCAAAAATGAATACAACTTGTAGTTTTTCCTTCAGGTTATTATGATGTAGAATTTGTAGTAGTGAGTATATAATCGCTTCTGAGAGAACATCAAAAAATTTCAACAAAACTCTTTTGTCAATTTTCTTTGTAACAGTTTGATTTATTTCCTCACCGAAATTAACAATTGAATGTAAGGGGTTTACACCGAGGTAGTCGGTTTCGTAATAGTCGTAGAATTTATAGGCTGAATAAAAAGCTTTGGCAAGTTGTTCATTCCCATTGGTTAGAATGTCAATCATACTATTGTACTTGTTGATGAAAAAATTTAACTCGTCTTTCAAAAAAATTAATCCTTTTAAATTCGAGATAAGGCTAATATAATTTGATAATTGATTTAAATGATTACAGGTACCTAAGTCAAATTTAATGAATAAAGTTTTGCTGTTCAAAGATACTAATTGCTCTATTGCTTTATTGATACAATAACTTTTGCCCGCACCAAATGTGCCACCGATGAAAAGAAAAGGCTTGGTGAAATTTAATGTAGAGTTTTGAATCTGTTCTAAGAGCTTACTTGTCATATCTTTTTAATATTAAATTCCATACTTATGATGGTTCCATACCGACTTGTGGTAATTGATGTTTTGTCAGAAAGTTCTTTAATGATAAAGATACCACGACCACGCTCTTTGAGAATATTTTCTGGAGTTCGAGGGTCTTCGAGTGTGGAAGGGTCGAACCCTTCGCCCTCGTCAGCAACGGATACAATAATTTTATTTGGCTCGGCGATAACTTTAAAAACTACCTTTTTGTTTGGGTTATATCGATTGCCGTGCTGAATTGCATTTATTACCGCTTCTGTTGAAGCTACAAGAATGTTGTGGAATTTATTGCTGTCGAAAGGAATTTTCTTTTGTATAGATTTAAGAAGATTTTCAATCTCTGAAATTACTTTTTTATCAGATGAGAATTTTTTTTCTACTTCTATTTTTACACCTTCGCTCATCACAGGTTTACCCTTGTGGTTATCGTCAAATTTGGATTTTCTCCCACAATTTTATAATTCCAAAATTTTAGTTCGTACCAACCTTGCAAAAATATCATATTATTATTTCCTAAAAAAAACTTTATTTCAACTTCGGGCGAATAGGAATAGTAAAAATAGTTTTCTCTGAGAAGGTTTTTATTTAATGGTGTTTGTTTGATATTATACAACCTGGCTCCAATACTATACAGTATTTTTTTTG
The DNA here is from genome assembly GCA_937927515.1 of Candidatus Kapaibacterium sp. Lineage (GTDB taxonomy): Bacteria > Bacteroidota > Ignavibacteria > Kapaibacteriales > UBA2268 > Naka2016. Next base: position 48,561 of record CALBDO010000007.1, read on the forward strand.
AGTAAGTTAGATTTAACATTGTTTTGAGGAAAATTTCTTTTATTTCCATTTCTTTAGTCATTGCAAATTCTCTCCAAAAAAGATTGCCTCTTTCGGAATATTTATAAATAAAAGTGTTCGATAATGTTAAAAACTTAGAAAGCTTAATTTCGAGGGAGTCTCTATATGTAAACTGGCGAAAGGCGTAACTTTTAACGTTGTTACCGATTATTTCAAAATCGTAAACCAAATAGTTAGAAAAAATTTCGAAGTTCGGTTTCCATATGAAATAATTAGTTTTATATATAGAGCTTGTACTAAGCTTGATAGCTCTGTTCCAGTTATTTAGAGAACTTTTCGAAGCTTTCAAGAAAACAAGGTGGTTTAGTTGTAAATCGAAAGTTATTCCTAATGTATAATACTCGGAAAACTTTTGTTTGGTGGAAAGCGATGTTAGGAAGGAAAATTCATCTCTATCGTCATCGTTTAGCGGTGATGGGGTATCGTATCTTAGTATACTAATGTTGCCTTTAAGGGAGGTAAAGTTATCCTTGAAAGGGAGATTTAAAATGTAATACGCATTTAAACGGGTTTGATAATTGTTCTTTTGTATTTCAGTTAATGAAAGTTGTGAGAAATTTTGATGGTCCAGCTCAAATCTTTTATCGAGATTATTTTCTTCGGTACGAAAATAATAGTTTAAACCAATTTTAGGTTCAAAGAATTTTGTAGTTGAGAGGATTTCAAAATTTAAGTTAATCCATTGTTCAGAAAGAATTCTTTCTGTTGCAGAAACTGGGCTTGTTGGGTCGAAAATATTGTAATATCGTTTAATTTGATAGAAGACCATTTGTCCACTAAAGTTTAAGGTGGTCTTTGAAAATAAATTGTAGTTTAAGTTAAATGATGGTGCAATTTTGTCTTCTTTCCTCGTCTCGAAGAAATTTGTTAGGTACACTGGAAATACGATATAATCTCGTTTCAAATTATTGTATACAAAAGCGATAGAAAGAGCATTGTCCCCCTCGAAAGAGCCAAAAATATTGCTATATAAGGTAAAATTCGAGTTTGTTCTTCCATCTTTTAATTTCACATTTTCATATCCAAGGTAAGAAGTTAGATTGACCTCGGTTAAGCTAAGGTTTTTAATTGAAGTTTCAAGGAATAATCTGGGTCCATTTTGAACAATAGAAACTTGCTTATTTTTTTCAAAGCCATAAGATAGAGTCGACTCGATGTTTTTCGGAAAAATTAGCTTTACTCCAATATTAGAATTCAACTTTTCAGCTTGGTTCAAACCAATTTGTTTTGAATCAGAATTCAAAAGATAATTTGTTTGGAAAAAAATATTTATTCCTTTGAGAAAGCTTTGTGTTATTGAAACATTTAAATTCTCTGCGTCTTTGCTCGAGAATTCGTTTGCTTTAATTTTAGTACCCTCGTACTCATTTTCGACTTTAATATTTGTCTGATAGAAACTCTTTTCAAATTGTAAGGAATTTACCAGTCTGTAAATGTTAAATTGCTTATCGAAGATTTGATGAAAGAAATTACCTTGCCTTAAAGTGTCTTGAATTTTATTTATAAAAGTTTGGGGGTATACCTTCATACTAACAAAAATATATAGAATTACTACGTGGTGAATAAATTTATCTTTAATTATTTTCACCTTCAGCGGGTGGGTGGTGGAACTTCTTTTTGTATTCGACCACTAGTTGAGTTATTTCTTCGTAAGTTTCCTTAACTAAATATTTTTTCCCACTTTTTAATGATATTACAGAGTGGGGGCCAATTTCTATTGTTTCAATCTCTTCAGCATTGATAACAATTTTCTGCCCATCTATTTTGGTTACCAAAATCATTGTAATTTTACGTATATCCTACCAATTATTGGGTCAGTTTTGGCTATGGTTTGAATTCTTTCAACAGTTTCAGGAGTTAGTAAAGTTCCTGCAGAAGCAATTTTAAAGCCAGAGTCAGTTACGATATTTCTTGCCAGAGTCATACCTTCTTTGAGTTCTTCTAATTCTATCGAGCGTTCCGTAGGTACTTTTAACTTTGAAGCTCGATATGCCAAGTACTGGTCCAGAAGGACAACTAGTTTGAAATCATAAATTCTTCTAGATTCTGCCTCGAGCATAGCCACGATTTTGTTTGTTTCGTACTTCTTTTGTTGATAATAATCGTCGTAGTCAATTACAACACGGAGTAAACGAGAAGCTAGGGGTATATTGCTTTTTTCAAGTTTGTCTGGGAGTCCACTACCATCATAGTTTTCATAAATATGAATGATTACATTTGCAACATCATCGTACGCACGGAAAAAAGATAAGAGTTCTTTAGCAAAAATTGGGATTTTTTCCATTTTTTCATTTTTTAGGTACCCGTTTTGAGTTGGTATCTCACTTATATTTCTCTCAGCAAGTTGAAGTCTACCTATGAAGCAAAGTTTCGATGCTTCTTTTAAAAGGTATTTAAGATTTTCGTCCTCTGGGTCGTACTCATTGGCTATCCATAGAGCTATTTCAGTGATGCGGTTGATTCGTTCAGCTCCATCTGGAATTTTTAGGCATTCAAATAAGTATAACATATCACGCATTCGGAGTGTATCTTTACGGAGTTCTTCCTTTAGTTCCTCTATTGTTTTGTTGCGCATCTGTATTGTCTTGTACAAGTGCATTATTCTGAAAGCATTTTGAAATTTTGCAATTACTTCATCAATGAGAAAAGGTTTATTGATAAAATCGTCTGCACCAACTTGAAGTGCTTTAAAGTTCAATTCTGCATTGGAGTTGGAAGTTATGAAAATTATAAAAATATTCCTTATGTTAGGATTATTTGATTCACGGATATTTTTTACAAGTTGTTCCGTATGGAATTGGTCTTCAAGGTAATTTGCAACGATAATCATTAAGTCTTCATACTTTTGCACTAAGTCCCAGCATTCGATGCCATTTTCTGTTGTGAAAATAGGAGATTTTTTGAAAATTCGTTCTATGACTTTTTTCAAGGAATTCCTTGTAGATTCGTTTTTTTCAACTAAACAAAATGGGATGAATATTTCTTCCATCTAAATTTCAACACCTTTGTGTTTTAGTTCTCGTATGAGAGCTTCGCGCTCAATTTCAAGTTGGCGTATTTTACGTTCTATTGTATCTAATTCTTCTGGCAAAGATTCTATTTCTAATTTAATTTTGCTTGCAGCTTCGTCGATTAAATCGATAGCTTTATCTGGGAGAAATCTGTCGGTGATGTATCGATGGGAGAGTTCGGCGGCAGCAACAATAGCTGAGTCGGAAATTTTTACACCGTGGTGTACTTCATATTTCTCTTTTAATCCACGAAGGATAGAAATTGTTTCTTCAACTGTTGGTTCATCAACAAAGACCTTTTGGAATCTTCTTTCCAAAGCTGGGTCTTTTTCGATGTATTTTTGATACTCGTCGAGCGTGGTAGCCCCAATGCAGCGAAGTTCTCCACGTGCAAGGGCTGGTTTTAATATATTCGCAGCGTCCATACTGCCTTGTGTGGCACCTGCACCGATAAGAGTGTGTATTTCATCGATAAAAAGGATAATTTGACCATCCGATTCGGTAACTTCTTTGATAACAGCTTTTAACCTTTCTTCAAATTGGCCACGAAATTGTGTTCCAGCAACCAACGCCCCCATATCAAGCATAACAACAATTTTATTTCTGAGATTTTCGGGTACATCCCCCGAAACTATCATCTGTGCAATTCCTTCGACGATTGCTGTTTTTCCAACACCGGGTTCGCCAATAAGTACTGGATTGTTTTTTGTTCTACGAGAAAGCACTTGAAGAACACGACGAATTTCGTCCTCTCGCCCGATGACTGGGTCGAGCTTTCCTTCGCGTACCTCGTCGTTTAAAATTCGACCATACTTGCGCAAAGCTTGGTACTTTTCTTCTGGACTTTGGTCTATAACTCGATGTCCACCCCTTATTTCTTTTAGGGTTTTTAAAATATCTTCTTTGGTAACATTTAAGCTTTTAAGCAAATCGGCAACATTGGAACGGACGGATGTTAAGGCTAGTAACAAATGTTCGACACTTATATACTCGTCGTGCATTTGCTTTGCTTCCTTGAAGGCGCTGTCGAACACTTCGTTTAAAGATGGGCTAAGGTATAAATTACCACCATATCCCGTAACTTTTGGTAAACCCTCTAACAATTCATTGACCTTTATTTTTAGTCTTGGAACGTTTACTTCGAGTTTCTTAAGTATTTCTACTACAATTCCATCTTCATCCTGAATTAATGCTGCGAAAACGTGTATTGGTTCGAGGGTTTGGTTATTGTAGTTTAGTGCAATTTCTTGTGCAGTTTGTATCGCTTCTTGCGACCTTAGAGTAAATTTTTGTAGATTCATACTCTCTTTTCAACATTGTGAATAATTGTTTCTAACAATATTTTATCTTAAAAATATTCTTTTAGTATTGCAAGTTAGTAAAAAAAATTAAAACATAGACTCATATAATTAGGTTCTTTTATGGAAAAGACAAAAAGTCGCATTTTATGGATAGACGATGAGATTGAATTGCTGCGCCCTCATTTGATTTTACTCAATCAAAAAGGCTATCAAGTCGAAACGGCAAACAGTGGAGAAGATGGCATAGAGCTAGTAAAAAGGAACTTTTATGATTTGATTTTTCTCGACGAGATGATGCTTGGGATAAGTGGTCTAGAAACACTGACTAAAATAAAGGAGATTAATCCTTATTTGCCGGTCGTAATGATAACCAAAAATGAAGCCGAAACATTAATGGAAGAAGCTATCGGAAGAAAAATTGATGGTTATCTAACAAAGCCAGTTAATCCGACGCAAATTCTTGCTATTTGTAAAAGATTCTTGGAATCGGAAAGAATAAATCAGGAAAAGTTAATTCAAAATTTCTTGCTAGACACGACATCAATTAGAAATAAACTAAATGAAATAATACATTTTGATGATTGGGTTAATATTTATTTCAAATTGGTGACTTGGTCGATGGATTTAGATAAGTATCCACAATTGGGACTTACTGATACTTTGAGGGATTTATTTAGGGAAGCCAATACTGTCTTTTCAAATTATATTGAAAAAAATTATAAAGAATTAATTAATAAAGAGATTAAGTTTTCTAATCCTATTTTATCGCCCGAAATAGTTGAAAGATATGTGATACCCCTCATAGATGGTAGGACTTCATTGTTTTTCTTCGTTATAGATTGTTTAAGACTTGACCAATGGCTGGTGATGGAAGAGGTCTTACAGCAGTTTTTTAAAATTCAAAGAGAATACTATCTTTCTATACTCCCAACAGCCACACCCTATGCAAGAAATTCAATTTTTGCAGGATTATTTCCATATGATATTCAAAAACACTATCCGCAATTTTGGGTTGGAGAGTTAAATACAGAGGACCACAAGCAGAATGCATTTGAAAAGGATTTACTCGTTGAACAACTTAATAGAAAAAAAATAAAACTGGATATTCCATTAACATATATAAAAATACACGAGACGGAATTTGGTAAAAAAATTGAGAATGAAATACACAAATATGTACAAAATCGGCTTACAGCAATAGTTGTAAATTCAGTGGATATGATTGCCCATTCTCGCTCAGATTTTGCCATTTTAAAAGAAATTGCGCCAAATGAATCTGCTTATCGCTCTTTGACTCGTTCTTGGTTCAATCATTCAAGTCTTTTGGGGATGATGCAGACTTTGTCTAAATTTCCTAACGTTAAGCTAATTTTAACGACAGACCACGGTGCAATTAGGTGTATGCGTGGAGTAAAGGTTTTGGGCGATAGAGAAACCTCTACATCTCTTAGGTATAAGTTTGGGAAAAATGTAAAGTGCGACCCCAGATATGCTATGCAAGTTCAAGATTTAACTGAATTGAAGCTTCCGAGAATATCGATTACCGTTAACAATATTATTGCAAAAGAAGATTACTATTTTGTTTATCCAACGGACTTCCATTATTATTTGCAAAGATACAAGGATAGCATTCAGCATGGTGGTATATCGATGGAAGAGATGATAATACCAGTTGTTACATTGGAACCAATGAATTTTTAAATTTCGTAAAATTTGTTAATTTTGTGCATGTGGGCCCGTAGCTCAGTTGGGAGAGCGCTAGAATCGCACTCTAGAGGTCGTGAGTTCGAATCTCATCGGGTCCACTTTCTTTTACTCTCCGATAACAAAAGGGTAATCTGGCATTTAAAAATAAAAGAATTGAGCCCTCTAGAATTTCTATAGAGATTTTTGTATCCATTGCAATATTTCTTGCTCCTTCGCGTACACCAATTTCTAATATTTCGTTGTTTAAGCTCCATTGAAGCTTGTTTGTTCTTAATAATGCTCTTGGTTGTGGGATTATCGAAATCATTTCTCCTTTTGAAGTATCCAATGAAATTGAATGAAATAATGGTATTGCATATCTACCTCTGTCGTAAATGCATAAGTTCAATTTTGTTTGAAACTTCTTTAAGATACTCCAATTATTAAGTGTATGCTCGAGCTCGCCACAGTGAAAACCCAATATTAGAATATTTTTGAAAGCTTTATTTTGCGCAAAGATTAATGCTTTCTCAAAGTCATTTATTTCTTGGTCTGGATTATAAACAATCTCGGCTTTAGTGAAAAATTCTTCAACGCCCGATTTTTTGAATGTGTCGAGGTCGCCCACAACATAATCGCATATTATTCCTCTATCGAATAGTTTTACAGCACCACCATCGGCCCCAATTAAGGGTAAATCGTTAAAATATTTTGCGAAAAAACTTAAAGAGGGAAGTTGTGAGTTTAGTGCAATTATGCAATCAAACTTAACGTCGAAAATTAGTTTTTCCATCTAAACAAAACCACCGATACTAATAAAAATGTAAAATTACAAAGCAAATGAGATTAAAATTTAAAACCATATATAAATTTGAATCTGTGATTGATTATCAGATGTCCACTGTGGTAAAAACACTTAACTTGAGTTTTTCCATTGCAGACCATCAGCAATCTAAATAACTGTATTAATCAAAATTCACTATAGTCTTGCCTTGTGGCCTTCTTAAAAGGTTCGAACTTCGATTGCCTAATTTAAGATTTGAAAATACTTTATTGAGTGCTAAAAGTTTAAAAAGGTGCATTTAAAAAGTTATTTGGCAATAAAAATTGTCAGTGAAATTTTCCTTAAAAATCTTAGTTAAATTTCATTGACATTCGAAAGACTGAATAAGGGTAGTACTTGTTGAAATGGTTTTATAAAGTTCGAAATAATATCTTGCTTTATCCATTTCGTTTTTCCTGCAGTAGATTTCGCTTAATTTAAGAATAACAATTGCCTTTATTTCAGTTTGTAATTCATCACAATAGAAGAGTTCGGTTAATTCATCTAAGGCTTGTTCATATTGGTTCATTTGATATAAGCATTCTGCGACGTAAGTTCGAGCCAGCCAATAAAAGTAATCTTTCTTTTGTGAACGATTGATGTATGAAATAAAACTCTGCAATGCATTTCTGTACTCTCCGCCCGATAAAAGTTCCTTGCCTCGACTTATTTCGGTCGGTATTATTTGGATATTTGTTAGTTCAATTTCGATTGTATCGTAATACCTGGTCAAAGTTGGAGGTGAAGTAATTTCTGGGGGTGTTTGGTCGATAACAATTTCTGGTTGTGTCGTATTTTCGTTGTTGTTTATTGTTGAGAGATTTGATTTAGGTATTTTTAGATTATAACGTGTTTGCACATTTGTTGTACAGCTTTGTATCGAGATGATTAGAAAACCGAAAAATATTAAAAAATAAACTTTCATACCCTCAAAGTTAACAAAAACTACAATAATGAGAACTGGGTATCAACATCAATAATCAATTTTGCTTTTTTTGATGAAAATTTCCTGGCAAAATTATAGTTTAATGCCTTAAGCATCTTACTTGTGTACTTAGAATTCGGGTCTTTCTGTCGATTGATTTTTAATAGAAAAACTTTTCTTTTCCAACCCCTTATTTTGGGTATGATTGGTGTAACTGGCCCCAAAACAATTGCATTATTTATTTCTTGGATATTGTTTTTTACGAAAGGTATCATTTCATCAATATTTTCTTCGTTTTGGTATTGTAATTCAATTGATATCAAACGAAAAAAAGGGGGATATTGTAAGGTCTTTCTATAATGTATTTCGTAATTAAAAAATGAAAGAAAGTCGTTTTTAACAAAGGATTCAATTGCATAGTTTTTTGTATTTGTTGTTTGAATGATAACCTCTCCGGGGTAGAGCGAGCGACGGCCGGCGCGTCCTGCAACTTGGGTGAAAAGCTGGAATGCACGTTCATTTGCGCAGAAATCTGGAACACTAAGCTGAAGGTCTGCATTAATAATTCCTACAAGTGTTACTCTTTCGAAATCTATACCTTTGGCAATCAGTTGTGTACCAACTAGAATGTCTATCTCGCCATTGTAAAATTTTTGCAAGATTTGATTTTTTTCTGGATTTCTCTGTACCACGTCCAAATCAAATCTTTCCACTTTCGGATGGTAATTGAACTCTTCGAGTATTTTGGTGAGTTCCTCTTCTATCCGTTGTGTGCCGTAACCAAGTATTAGCATTGGGGTTTTACCACATTTTGGACAGGTAGTTTCGTATTTCTTTTCATATCCACAATAATGGCATTTCAATTTTTGTTCTTTTTTGTGGAAAGTCAAAGACACCTCGCATTCTGGGCATTTTGGAATGTAACCGCAGTATTTACATTCCAAGAGCAAACCAAATCCCCTTCTATTCTGGAAAAGAATAACACCTTCACTTTTGTTAATGCGTTCAATAATTTTATGAATCAAAGTATCTGAAAATTGGCCAAAAGTTTTTTTCTTTGCCCTCTTTTCAAGCATATCAACAAGAATGATATCTGGTAATTTAGCACAGTCGGCTCTTTCGTCGATTCGTAAAAGAGTATGTTTCCCTTGGATGGCAGCATAGTAAGAATTTATTGATGGAGTTGCGGTTCCTAATATTACCACACAGTTTTCTATTTTTCCTCTAACCAAGGCTAAGTCTCTTGCATTGTATCTTGGAGTTTGGTCCTCTTGTTTGTAAGATGGTTCATGTTCCTCATCGACAATGATAAGGCCAAGATTGCTTGCTGGTGCAAAGACGGCGGAGCGTGCACCAATGATTATTTTTTTATCTCCATTTAAGATTGAAAGCCATTGGCGAAGGCGTTCCGTATTGGAAAGTCTTGAATGTAGCACTGCAATTTGATTTGGAAATGCATTGTCAAATCGCTCAATTAGCTGGGGCGTCAAAGAGATTTCTGGGACGAGAATGATGGCGGATTTGTTTTTTTCTATGCATTTTTTTATACTGTGTAAATATATCAGAGTTTTACCACTTCCTGTTACTCCGTAAAGTAAAAATGATTTGAATGCCGAGCGGTCAATTGCTTCCGATATTCCTTCGAACGCTTTCTCCTGTTGTTTATTTAGTGGCAATAACAATTCATTTGGAAAATTGTAGTGTTTTTGATACTCGAAGTTTATATCTGTGTTATCAATTTCCTTGATTTCGATAAAATTTGTTTGCTCTATTTCCCTTAGATATTTTTTAACGTTGAGCCTCGGAAATTCTTTCTTAATCGCAGCCAAGTCGATGAATTCGAGATTTTTTTTATTTTGTTCATACAGGAAGTTTAAGATTTCCACTAAGTTTTTTTTCTTTTTGACAGCTTCGAGTAAATCTGCAAATTTTTCTTCATCTAAAAAA
>CALBDO010000008.1 GCA_937927515.1 Candidatus Kapaibacterium sp.
AGTAAGGATGGTAGATACTTAGTTGGATTAGCAAGAAATAAACAAACTAATAGTATTTTAGGTTTTCTTCTTGATACAAAAAAGAATCTTACATCCGTTATTGATAATAATAATTTAAACAAATACAAAACTCAAAATTCAGGTCTACCAAATAGTAAGATTAATGCTATATCGATAGATGGACAGGGGAACAAGTGGATTGGGACATATAGAGGTCTTGCGAAGTTTGATGGAGTGAATTGGACAGTTTACAACACTTCAAATTCAGGTCTGCCAAGTGATACTATTCTCGCCATATCGATAGATGTTCAAGGTAGCAAGTGGATTGGGACATATGGAGGAGGTCTTGCAAAGTTTGATGGAGTAAGTTGGACAGTTTACAACACTTCAAATTCAGGTCTGCCATATAATTCGGTTTATGCCATAGCGATAGATGGGCAGGGGAACAAGTGGATTGGGACAGATGGAGGAGGTCTTGCGAAGTTTGATGGAGTAAGTTGGACAGTTTACAACGCTTCAAATTCAGGTCTGCCAAGTGATGGTGTTCTTGCCCTAGCGATAGATGGACAGGGTAACAAGTGGATTGGGACAGGGTTGGGAGGAGGTCTTGCGGTGTATCGTGAGGGTGGAGTTATACTTGATGTTTTGAGAGAGATGAGAAGATAGTACCGAAGGAATTCTCACTTTATCAGAATTATCCAAATCCATTCAATTCAGGGACGATTGTAAAATATTTTGTTAAAGAAGAAGTAATTGTAACAATTAAACTATTTGATATGTTAGGTAAAGAAATTACAACATTAGTTAATGAAAATAAATTACCGGGTGAATATACCTTTGAGTTCGATGCAAGTAGATATGGACTAAACAGCGGAATATATTTGTATCAGATGCAAGCTGGAGAGTTTAATTCTACAAAAAAATTTATTTACATTAAATAAAAGGACTGTCGGAGAATTTTATTACCCAGACACGATGTACAAGATATAGGCTCTATTTTTTAAAAAGTGGATTAACTTAAATTTAGAATAACAATCGGTGCAGTGTTTCGCTGAATACAGTGACTACTACTTCTGCCGAGAAAGTATTTTGGTGGCGAAGAAACGCAAGAAATCGGTTGCAAAATACGCTTTCCAAACATTGTTAAATTTATTCTCCATTGTGCTAATTTTGCTTTTTTGATTTGAATATGAAAATATTACTTATTGGAAACGGCGGTCGTGAACATTGCCTTGCGTGGAGACTTTTGAATTCTGGCACCGATGCTACAATTTACTCGCCAAGTACAAATGCAGGGATTCAAAAATTGTCAAATTTTGTAAAGATAAACGAGAAGGATTTCCAGGAAATAGCCAGATTTTGCATTGAACAGAAAATAGACTTTGTTGTAGTCGGACCCGAGGAGCCTTTGGCAAATGGAATTGGGGATGTACTTCGAGCGCGGGGCATACCAATGTTTGGACCTTCGAAACTTGCTGCTCGGATAGAAGCCTCGAAGTCTTTTGCCAAAGATTTTATGAATAGATACAATATTCCCACTGCCAGATATAAATCCTTTTCTTTCGATGAGCTTGCAAAGGCAAATGAATACATCGACAGCATTGGGACTCCAATAGTAGTTAAAGCAGACGGATTGGCAGCCGGCAAAGGTGTTGTCGTATGTGAATCGAAAGAAGAGGCAAAGTCTGTTGTCCAAAAGATGTTTTCCGGGGAATTTGCCGAGGCAGGCAAAAAGGTGGTAATCGAGGAATATTTGGAGGGCGAAGAAGCATCTATCCTTGCAATAACTGATGGCGAGCGATATGTTTTGCTCCCATCGTCCCAAGACCACAAGAGAAGTTTAGATGGGGATAAAGGAAAAAACACTGGCGGTATGGGTGCCATATCTCCTACCCCATTGATTGACAATAAAGTCTTGAAACAAATCGAAGACGAGATTATTAGACCAGCTATTCAAGGTATGGCAAACGAGGGCTATCCATTCATTGGCTGTCTTTATGCTGGGCTAATGATAAAGGACGGCAAGGCAAAGGTCGTCGAATTCAACTGTCGCTTTGGTGACCCCGAAACTCAAGCAGTGCTTCCTTTAATTCAGGGGGATTTTGCTTCCTTGCTTTATTCGGCTTCGGTGGGGAAGCTGAATAGCAATTTTTGTGATTTCTCTCCCAACAACTTCAGTTGTTGCGTTATCTTGGCTTCGAGAGGATATCCAGACAAGTACGAAAAAGGATTTGAAATCTCGGGCGTCGAGGATGCCGAGAAACTGGGCTGTTTAGTATTTCACTCTGGAACCATTCTTGTAAACGACAAACTTTTGTCCAACGGAGGCAGGGTTTTGGGAGTTGTTGCTATGGGTAATACTTTGAAACAAGCCATTGAAAAATCATATCTTGGAACATCCCTAATTCAATTCGAGAACAAGTATCATAGAAACGACATCGGATACAAAGGATTGAAATATATTGAAAGCCACTAAACAAGTAGCAACGCGCTCTGTATTTGGTTTCACGACGAAGTGCAAATAAAAAAGTAAATCGGCAAGATAAATCTTTGTGCAGTAGGAATTAACAAAATAAAAAGCCATTTAAATCGAGTTTAACTTTTCATTTAGACTAATTTCGTGATGAATTTGCTAAAAGAGATTTGGATAGTTTTCAACGAGATGGCGCCCTACTTGCTACTTGGGATTTTCTTTGTCGCAATTCTCGATTTATTCGTATCGAAGAAGCTAATACTAAAACAGATAAGTCGAAACAATATCAGCTCGATAATAAAAACAGCTCTTTTTGGTGTGCCTTTGCCATTGTGCTCATGTGGAGTGATTCCGACCAGTGTCTATTTAGAAAAGAATGGAGCATCGAAACCATCTGTTGTGTCTTTTCTAATTTCTACACCTCAAACTGGTATAGATAGCATTATTGCAACTTATGGTTTGCTTGGTCCAATTTTTGCTTTTTTCCGACCAGTCGCTGCATTTGTAATGGGAATTATCGGAGGAATTGTAACCTTATTTGTTCAAAAAAACGAGGGAAGAAAAACACCAATTTTTCCAAATTTTAACCCCATTGAAATAGATAGCAATGAAAAAGGGAAAAAAATTTTACCAAGAGTTACAAAATCATTCCGCTATGCCTTTTTTGATTTCATAGACGATATTTCAACACAATTTGTAATAGGTTTGATTATTGCTGGGGCAATTTCATACTTTGTACCCGAGGACTTTTTCTCGTCGGTTTTCCGAGGCAACGAGATTTTGGCGATTTTCTCTGTCGTAATTTTTTCCATACCTATGTATGTATGTGCTACAGCATCGATTCCAATTGCACTTACACTTATGATGAAAGGCTTTTCACCAGCGGTTGCTTATGTTTTTCTTGTTACTGGACCAGTCACAAATGCGGCGTCATTGTCAATTTTATCAAAAGTTTTAGGCAAAAAGTTGCTTGCAGTATATGTTGTTGTTGTCGTTACGTTATCAATAATATTTGGGCAAATTTTGAACTGGATATTTTGGACTTTAGAAATCGACCCGCATAGTCAGATGAACCATTTGAGTATGCATTCACACGGAGCTGAATCAACATTTTTCGGTACTATCCCGACATACATTTTATTAATTTTGATTTTGGTTTCATTGATTAGAAAATTAAATTCAAGAAGAAAAGGGTGGAAGATGAGAAATACACTCAACAAAACTGCTGGCATTTACAAAGTCGAGGGAATGACCTGCAATCACTGTGTTATGAATGTGGAAAAGTCTTTGCGCGCAGTCGAGGGAGTTACATATGTTGAAGTAAATTTATCCGGCGGATTAGTAAAAATAGAAGGCAACTACAAACTGGAGGATGTCCGCAAAGCAATCGAGTCTATTGGATACAAATTTATTGGAGAATAGATTTGGAAAAAATTGCAATATACCCCGGCACTTTCGACCCCATAACCAATGGTCACATTGATGTTATTGAAAGAGCGTTGAAGATATTCGACAAGGTTGTTGTAGTCGTTGCAAGGCATCCACGGAAACAAACTCTATTTACAGAAGAGGAAAGGTTGGAGCTTCTTCGAGAGTCGTTGTCTCGGTATGAAAACATAGAAATATCGATAACAGATAAATTAACAGTTGAATTTGCCCGCAGTGTCTCTGCAAGAGCAATAATTCGAGGTATTCGAGCAGTGTCCGACTTTGAATATGAGTTTCAAATCGCATTGATGAACCGAAAGTTATGCCCAGAAGTAGCAACAATTTTTTTGATGCCAAACGAGAAATATACATATCTAAACTCCTCAATCATAAGAGAATTGGCAAGATATGGAGCAGATGTAAGCGATTTTGTCCCCCCTTGCGTATCCAAAAAATTAAAAGAAAAATTCACACTTTAGATTACAATAAAAAAAACAATACCACGTTGTATTGTTAGCACTCGATTAGGTCGAGTGCTAAAAGATTTAATTAAGATGTAGAACAAATAAGGAGGAGAAGAGATGAACTTATCACCATTGCACGACAGAGTAATAATTAAACCCTCACAACCAGAAGAAGTAACAAAGGGGGGTATCATTATCCCCGACACAGCAAAGGAAAAGCCTATGCAAGGCGAGGTAATTGCAGTCGGTCCCGGAAAGTTGACCGAAGACGGGAAAGTTGTCCCTTTAACCGTTAAAGTTGGCGACAAAGTATTGTACGGAAAATACTCAGGAACAGAGGTAGAAATTAACGGCGAGCAATTTTTAATTATGCGTGAAAGTGATATTCTCGCAATCATTAAGTAAATCAATATGTTATGTTTCACTAAAAATGGAGGTATGAAATGGCAGCCAAGATAATTAATTTTGATTTTGATGCAAGGAATTCTTTAAAAAGAGGAGTGGACCAATTAACTAATGCAGTTAAAGTCACTCTTGGTCCGAAAGGAAGAAATGTCATAATCGATAAGAAATTTGGTGCACCCACAGTTACAAAGGATGGAGTAACTGTTGCAAAGGAGATTGAATTAGAAGACCCAGTAGAAAACATGGGTGCACAGATGGTAAGAGAAGTTGCCTCGAAGACCAGCGACGTTGCTGGCGACGGAACAACAACTGCAACAGTACTTGCACAAGTAATCTTCTCCGAGGGGTTAAAAAACGTGACCGCTGGCGCAAATCCAATGGATTTAAAGCGTGGAATCGACATGGCAGTTGCTGCTATTACGAAAGAGTTGAAGAACATCAGCAAGACAGTAGAAAGCCGCAAACAAATAGCAAACGTTGGTGCAATCTCTGCAAATAACGATAAGACAATTGGCGAACTAATAGCCGATGCAATGGAAAAAGTCGGCAAAGATGGCGTAATAACTGTCGAAGAAGCAAAAGGTACGGAAACTTCGATGGAAGTAGTCGAGGGTATGCAGTTCGACCGCGGCTACCTATCGCCCTACTTTGTGACTGATGCAGAAACGATGGAAGCAGTGTTGGAGAATCCATATATTTTAATTCACGATAAAAAGATATCTGCAGTCAAGGACATTTTGCCGATTTTAGAGAAGATATCTCAATCTGGGCGTTCATTGTTAATCATCGCAGAGGATGTAGAAGGCGAGGCTTTGGCAACATTAGTTGTAAACAAACTCCGTGGCACATTGAAAGTCTGCGCAGTGAAGGCTCCTGGTTTTGGCGACAGGCGTAAAGCGATGCTCGAAGACATTGCAATACTTACCAATGGCACAGTGATAAGCGAGGAAAAGGGCTTCAAGCTCGAAAATGCAACTCTTGCATACTTGGGTACGGCAAAGAAAATTGTTGTTGACAAAGACAACACAACGATTGTTGAGGGTGCTGGCAAACCAGAAGAGATAAAGAAAAGAATTAACGAAATAAAGATTCAAATCGAGAAGACCACAAGTGAATACGATAAAGAAAAATTGCAAGAGCGACTCGCAAAGCTTAGCGGTGGAGTTGCGGTTCTGAAAATTGGTGCTGCTACAGAAGTTGAAATGAAAGAAAAGAAAGCCCGTGTCGAGGATGCTTTGCACGCAACAAGAGCTGCGGTCGAGGAAGGAATCGTTCCTGGTGGTGGAGTTGCCTACTTGCGTTGTTTGCATGTTTTGGATAGTCTGAAGCCCGAGAACGAAGACCAAAAAATTGGTATAGACATTATTCGAAGGGCTTTAGAAGAACCCGCACGACAAATTGTGGCTAACGCTGGTTTAGAACCATCGGTTATCATCAATAAGATTAAAGAGGGAAGTGGTTCTTTTGGCTTCAATGCACAGACGGAAGAATTTGAGGATTTGTACGAAAGTGGAGTAATCGACCCAACTAAAGTAGCAAGAGTTGCATTAGAAAACGCCGCATCTGTGGCAGGACTATTACTCACTACAGAATGCACCATCGTTGAAAAACCAGAGAAGAAAGAAACCCCGCCAATGCCACGCGGGTATGATGAGTATTAATACCGATAGAGTTTCAAGCGGGCTTTTAGCCCGCTTTTTTTTATTTTAAAGTTTCATAATTTTACTTTTTGTGTGGTGGAAATTATGAAAATAGTAACTTGGAATGTAAACGGCTATCGTTCTATCGTGGGCCAGAATCCCTCTAAAAGATACGATAAAATAAGTCGAGAGAATAAATTATTTGATTTTATTCAGCGAAACCAACCCGATATTTTGTGCATACAAGAAGTAAAAGCAGATGTCGAGCAAATAGAACCAGAATTGCAAAAGCCCGATGGCTACATAGCAATTTACAACACTTGTAAAATCAAAAAGGGTTATAGCGGAGTTGCGATTTTTACCAAAATTGAACCTAAGGACACCATCTTAGAAATAGGTAAAGAAGAGTTTGACAGCGAAGGAAGGTTTATTCGATTGGATTTCGAAAAGTTCACATTGTTGAACATTTATTTTCCTAAAGGATATACAGACCATGAAAGGCTTGATTTCAAGATGAGATTTTATGATGAAATCTATCGCTACCTAAGAAATTTGAAAAAAGAGACAAAGAACATTATTGTCTCTGGAGACTACAATACCGCACACAAAGAAATCGACCTTGCCCGACCCAAAGAGAACCAAAATGTCTCGGGATTTTTACCTCTGGAACGTGAAAAAATGGACGAACTCGTAGATATGGGATTTGTCGACGCTTTTCGATTATTTACCAAAGAAGGAGGACACTACTCGTGGTGGAGTCAGCGAGGAAGGGCTCGAGAAAACAATGTTGGATGGCGAGTTGATTACCACTTCGTAAGCAAAGAAATGGTACCATACGTGGAGAAATGCTATATGCTTCCAAATGAATTTGGCTCGGACCACTGCCCCGTTGTTTTAGAAATTTCTAATGAATTAATATCAAATTAATGAAAAAATATGGGAAAATCAATATTAATAATTTTAGTCGGAAAAAGAAACGAAGCCGCTGTCAATGTTCAAAAACTATTAACAGGCTGGGGATGTTTGATTAAGACCAGACTTGGCATTCACGACGGTGTCTTGGAAAATTGCTCAGAAGAAGGTTTAATTATTTGCGAAATGGTTGGCGAGAGGGAAAAACACGAAGAACTTGCTCGAAAGCTGAATTTACTGAAAAGCATTAAAGCAAAACTTGTACATTTGGTATTAGACGAGGACTAATTTGTCCAACCATATCCTATAATTTCTTGCAATAAATTTTCGTTTTTCCGTTTAAATGAGATTATTTCTGGATAATTTTTAATGTTGAGAAAAATATTTTTAATTTGCTTTTTTGTAAACTTTACTCTGTTTTTTGCGTACGGGCAAAAATCCAAAATGATATATCCCAGCGAGGACCTTCTCTATGAGGTATCCTTTTTGGGAATCAAATTGGGTACCATACGAATAGTCACCGAAAACCACGAAGAATTTCAAGGCAAATTGGTACATAAAGCAAAAGCCTATATCGACTCGTACTCTGGAATTCCTTTCGTGAGCTTGCATGCAGTTTTTTCAAGTTGGTTCGACCAATCAATAAGTTTTTCCTACAAGTTTACTTCCAGTATGAAAGAGAAAGATTATTGGCTCTACGACCAGATATTATTTGATTATCCAAATAAAAAAATTATAATTGAAAAGTTTAAAAAGAACCAAAAGTACTATTCAAATGCAATTTCTACCACGAAGATGTGGTCCGACGGTTTATCGCTTTTCTTTCTGGCGCGAGAATACACAAAATCGAAGAAGAACATTAAAATTCCAACTTTGATGGACAAGGATACAGCATATACATATATAAATTTTCACGGAGCAAGAGAAAATATTTCCATCGAAAGCATTGGCTATCCTGTTCGAACAGTTCATTTTAATGGAAAAGCGGATTGGACGGGCATTTATGGTCTAACTGGTCATTTCGAAGGTTGGTTTAGCGACGACGATGCAAGCGTACCAATTAAAGCAAAAATGAACGTTTACATCGGTAGTATAAATATTGAACTAATCAAATGGAACCGCAAGGGCTGGGTACCTCCTAAAGGCTAATAAGCCACCTTCCTATAGTCCGATTGCATCAAAAATAAAAGTAAATATCGTATCGGCAATAATTATAGCAAAAATACCACTCACCACAGAGATAGTGGTTGCAGAGCCAACGCTTTCGGCACCGCCACGCACTTGCAGCCCACGATAGCAACCAATCGAAGCAACAAGAAAACCAAAAATTACACTCTTTAAAAGCCCAGAAACTAAATCTGTTAAATCAACTGCCAACTGGAGTTCTGTAAAATATCCAACAGCAGTAATATCGAGCGTAAATAAGCCTGCAATGAGACCGCCGAGTATACCAGCAATGTTACCAAACACTGTTAACAAAGGTATCGAAAAAGTAACAGCCAAGACCCGAGGTATAACAAGGAAACGAAATGGTTCGAAACCCATTGAACGCAAAGCATCGATTTCCTCGGAAACTTTCATTGTGCCAAGTTCTGCTGCAAACGCAGAGCCCGAACGCCCAGCAACTAAAATTGCTGTCATAAGGGGTCCTAGCTCCCTTACTACAGAAACACCTATGAGGTCGGCTATGTATATATCAGCACCAAATTGTTTTAGTTGAATTGCACCTTGATAACCAGAAATCACCCCAATAAGCAAAAGGATTAGAGAAACTATTGGAAGAGCATTTACACCATTTTTTAAGTAAAGAAATGGAAAATCTTCCCACCGGACTTTTCGAGGTCGAAAGATAGAGCCTATAAGTTTAGTTAACAATTCCCCAAAAAATTCAAAAAAATTGTAATAATCGATTAAAATATATCGCATCCTTTCGCCAATGGAGGAGAAATATTGCACTATAGGATTGAAAGCCCTCTCTTTATGGTCTTCCCGAAGTGAAAAATCGGAGAATTTTTCACAAAGGCTTCGCATTTGTTCTGTCATCCCAATTACTTCCAATTCTAAAAGATGCAACTTTGCCCAATCCCTAATTTCATTCACGAACAAAACAACAGAAGTATCGAAAAATTGAATTCGGCTGAAATCTAAAATCAACTTCTTCGCTCCGGAAAATGTTTTTTCAAATGGTTTCAACTTATCATACTGTGGTAAATATTCAATAGTAAAGGAATACAAAAATTCAACTCTAACGTAGTTTGCATCTTTATGGATATTGTAGTAATTTAGTTTTTTCGCATTCATTGTTTCACAAATAAAATCTTTAATATGACTTCAAATTAATAAATTTTTATTGCAAGGGCAAATGGCAAAAACCAGCAAAAAGAGTAAAATAGATAATACCAGAAACGCAAAAGAGAGTTTCTATTTGAGCAAAACCAAAAAAGTAATTGGCACTCGTAGCATGGTGCGAGGGAAAGTTCTCGAGGTGTTATTTGCTAATGAAATCAGTCAGGAGCCAATAGATGATTTATTTGAAACTATCTTCTACCGCCAATTTAAATTTGAACCAGACGAACCCACCGGCAATCGGCTTCTCACTCGTGAAGAAATATTAGAACTTGAAGCCGATATACCCATATCGTGGTCGGAGGAGGAAGTGCAATTTGCAAAAGAATTAATTGAAAAAACACTACAAACACGACCTTTTGCTATCGACGAAATCCGTCGAACTATCGCTAATTGGGAATTTGAACGACTGACAACAATAGACAGGATTATCCTCGAGATGGCAATTGCCGAGCTACTGCACTTTCCTAAAATCGACCCGGAAGTTACTATAAACGAAGCTATCGAAGTTGCTAAACTATATTCAACCGACAAAAGCGGTCTTTTCGTCAACGGTGTTTTGGATAGCCTGTACAAGAAATTTACTCAACAAGAGCTAATTCAAAAAAAGAAACATAACCCAGAACCCCCAGCAAAAGACCCCCTCATAGATTCATAAACTTGGTGGGTCAATCGTCTCGACTGAATATTAAATAATCTCGATTAAGAGTAACGAACTCAAAATGTGAATCTTAATACGCAATTTTAAGTATCTCAATTATGTCATTAAGGTCTAAATTTTTCAAAACCCCAATAGTGCGAATTGAATAGGCTTGATAAACATTTTCGGCTATTAGAGGTATTTCTTCCTTGAAGATGCCGAGGTCGCGTAGAGAAACGGGCGAGCCCCAAGATTTGTACTTTTCTTTCAATGCAAGAATAGCAGAGTCTACGTTGTTTTTGCCAAAAATAACTTTTGCCCATCGCAGGAATTGCATTTCATTAAGTGTGTGAATGTATTTAATCCAAGCTGGAAAGACTACAGCTAGCCCAGCACCATGAGCAACTTCTGGATGTAAAGCACTAATTCCGTGCTCTATCGTATGACAAGCCCAATCCCCACCATATAAACCTGCCCCAGAAATACCATTCAATGCCAAAACAGCCGACCAACTAAGTGCAGAACGAGCCTTGTAGTCCAATGGATTTGTTTGTAATTGGTCTACAGAATTGAATATAGTTAGAATTAAGGTCTCATTAATGGAAGTGGTTGGCTCTTCCCCTTTGGATTGAAAATAAAATTCCATAATGTGCGACAAAGCATCAATTGCACCGTAGACAGTCTGCTCCCAGGGAAGTGTTGATTGAACGCTTGGGTCTATTATTGAAACTTTCGGATACAAAGGGAAGCCACCAATATTCCATTTTTTGTTTTCTTTTTCATTGGTCAAAACAGCATATGGGTCCATTTCCGAGCAAGTAGCAGAAATGGTTAGAACAGTGAAAACTGGAAGCGCTTTTTCAATCTCGACCTTACGTTCAAATGCATCCCAAAGATTATCGAGATAAAATCCAGCCGCTATTGATTTTGCCTCGTCGATGACAGAACCGCCACCAACGGCAAGAATGCCTTGAAGATTTTCTTCTCGTACGATTTTAATCCCTTCAATAGCATGAGACAGCACGGGATTTGGTCGTACTCCCCAATGTTCGACCCAGTCAATATGACTCTCTCGGAGAGATTCGACAACTTGCTCGTAGACACCGTTCGTCTTAATCGAGCCCTTACCAGCAAGAAGTAAGACACGCTTTATACCATACTTAGCAATTTCATTACCAATTTTCGGTATGCTTCCTTGCCCGAATATTACTTTCGTAGGATTGTGGAATACAAAGTTTTGCATACTACTCCTTAGTTATGTTCAATAACTCTTTTGTTACAAGTTCAAGAGATTTTTTGAAATCATCCAAATTATCTGTTTTCACAATTTTGGAGTTTTCTTTTAAAATTTCCAAGCCCTTTTCTGTAATTTTGCATAGATATAATTTTAAATATGCATTCCCGTTGTCCCAGAAAAATTCACCGGAGATATAAAATTCAACTTCGAAGTTCAACAATGCTTGTATTTCATTAGCATTTGGCGGTGCGTAATTTTCGGGCTCATACAAATTGAAGTATGAATAAATGGAATCTCGTGTCGGAATGTCAAAGACGACGAAGTCCGAAGAGTGTCTTGCAAACTCGAAAATAGTTTCAATGGCGAAATATGATGTAACCTGCCTTTTACGAAAAATCTCCCATTTGGAAAGGGTGTCGTTTTCGATGTAATTGATTGTTCCAATGACAAGGGGAGGCGCTGGTCTGACTTTGAAATTTCCCTCTAAATGCTCATAGAGGTCTGGTTCGTTCAACATATCGGCAAATGCTCTTTGTAATCCAGTTAAAAGAGCAGGGTCTAAAATTGGGGTGTTTTTGTCTTTGGTAAAATATCTAATTTGGGCATATCCTTTACCAAATCTTACCGAGCTATCTGCAAGGTCGAAAGAGATTATATCTGTTCGGAGAATATTTGCAAAGCTATTGACTTTGATTAATAACAATTTTCTCGCAGAAAGCTCTTTGCCGAGGGCAATAGGTGTTGGTTCCTTACCTTGCTTTTCAAATGTCAATGCCAATGAATCCCTTACATCGAATGGAATTATTTGATATTTCTGGCCGAGTCGAGCCACTAAATTCATCGCAGCTTCTACCTTTACCGGATTTATATTTGTTGTTCCTTGCCCAAATTCAATTTGGGTTATCAAAAGCTTCTCGATAGTGTCCTGCTGTGAAAATAGAAGAAAATTATAGCTTAACAAAAAAATCAGTGAAGTAGCAAGTCTAAACATTTTAGGTTCTTCCAATGGATTTGACTAAACTTGTGAACTCTTCAAAATTTAGAGAGTTAACCACATCTTTTTTTTCGAGCCAGCCTTTTCTGGCAAAATTTACACCATAGAAAACATCAGTTAAACTATTTACATCGTGCGAGTCTGGATTAATTGAAATCTTGACTCCTTTCTCTTTGGCATACACAATATGTTCCCAAGGCAAATCTAATCGATAAGGATTTGCGTTAAGCTCAATAATCTTTCCATAGTCTGCTGCTGCATCAATAACTGCCTTTATATCTACTTCGTAACTGTCTCGTGAAAGGAGAAGTCTACCCGTAGGGTGTCCCAAAATATGAGTATAAGGACTCATCAAGGCATAAATAATTCTTCTCGTCATTTCGGCCTTGGTCATCTTGAAATGAGAATGAACAGAAGCAACTACGACATCAAATCTCTGCAATAAATCTTCCTTATAATCGAGACTGCCGTCTGGGAGAATATCCGATTCGATGCCTTTTAAAACTTTAATTCCAGTTAATTTTTCGTTTAATGCATCTATTTCTTTATGCTGTAGAATTACTCTCTCCGGCTCGAGGCCATTTGCATACTTTGCCGTCTGACTGTGGTCGCAGATAACAATGTACTCGAAACCAAGATTTTTTGCAGCGTTTGCCATTTGCTCGATTGTGTTGAATCCATCGCTCCAGGTGGAATGAACATGCACCATACCACGCAAGTCGCTCTCTTGAATAAGTTTCGGTATGCTCCGTTCAATTGCCCGTTGAATTGAAAAATTGCTTTCTCTCAACTCGGGTGGAATGTATTGAATGCCGAGCCAGTCGAACAACTGCTCTTCGGTCTCAAAAGTAATCCCTGAATATGGAAACTCATAAAAATTGAAACTCCGATTGGTTCTTTCTTCAAAAAATTTACTAAAAGAATCAACATAAGCTTCAGAGCCAGTAAGATTGTGCAACTGCCAAATGTAATTTTGTGGATTGCAGTATGATATTTGGACTAAAATCTCATCATCAGTTTGAAAAGAAAAACTACTGACTCCTAGATTTAGGTTGTATTTGGTGCTAAAGTAGCTAATTAACTTTTGAGGTTCAAGGGTCGAAACCAAGAAATGCACAGAAGTGACTATTTCAGAATAACGACGCATTTCACCAACTATGGAATGAGTGTGTACCACTGGAATCGATTTAAGAAAGTTGAATATATTATTCGCCTCTTGAAAGCATGCAAATTGTTGCTTCTTCCCTTTCCAAGCTTTAATATGTTGAATGCTATTTAGTATAATTTCCTGAGACTTTACCGAGAAGCCTTTGATTTTAGAAACTTTATCCTCGATACAAGCCCTCTCCAAGTCATCAATTGACTTAATTCCAAGGCTTTCAAACAATACTTTTGTTTTCTTTGGCCCGATTCCTGGAATTTTGGTTATGGCAACTAATTCGACTGGTATCTCAGAGGTTAATTTATCGTAATAGGACATTCTGCCAGTCTCTACATATTCAGTAATTTTTTTAACGAGAGCTTCGCCAAAGCCTTCGACCTCGCCAAGCTTACCATTTTTAGCAAGGGTGTGGACATCGAGTTGCATTGCCTCTATGATATCGGCAGCCTTTGCGTATGCCTGTGCTTTGAAAATATTTTCCCCTTTGATTTGCAAAAGGATGGAAATATTTCTAAGGAGTTTTACTAACTTTTTGTCTACTTCCATAAAATATCAGATAAAAGCACTGTATCCAGTGATATCCTCCCCAAGTATCAAAGTGTGAATATCATGTGTACCTTCGTAAGTCTTTACAGATTCAAGATTTGCCATATGACGCATAACGGGATATTCGTCCAAAATTCCATTTGCACCGTGTATTTCACGAGCAATTCTTGTACATTGCAAGGCAATGTCGACATTATTGCGCTTTGCAAGAGAGACTTGCTGGAAACGAGCACGGTCTTCGTCCTTCAGTCTACCCAAGCGATATGCCAGAAGCTGCGCCTTGGTAATTTCATTCAACATCCAAACTAATTTTTCTTGAATTATTTGAAATGCACCTATGGGTTTTCCAAATTGTATTCTTGTTTTGGCATAGTTTAGTGCAGATTCAAAAACTGCGATGGCAGAACCAATTGCACCCCAAGCTATTCCATAACGCGCCTGTGTCAGGCAACTTAGCGGTCCCTTCAAACCCGTAACATTTAGATGGTTCTCCTCTGGAACTTCAACATCCTCTAAAACAAGTTCCGAGGTCACAGAGGCTCGAAGAGAATGCTTGTTTTTCATCTCAATTGCTTTAAAACCTTTTCGATTCGTCTCGACAATGAACCCATTGACAACACCATCGACCTTTGCCCAAATTATAGCAACATCGGCAATATTTCCATTTGTAATCCACATTTTTGTTCCATTGATAACATATCCACCATCGACTTTCTTTGCAGTGGTTGCCATACCCCCGGGATTAGAGCCAAAATCAGGCTCGGTCAACCCAAAACAACCAACTACCTCGCCTCTTGCCAATTTAGGAAGCCACTTTTGTTTAACCTCTTCTTTTGCATAACGAAGAATGGGATAGATAACCAAAGAATTTTGAACAGAGGCAAAAGAGCGAATAGCAGAGTCGCCACGTTCTAACTCCATCATTGCTAAGCCGTAAGAAGTATAATTTGCACCAACACCGCCATATTGTTGGGGTAAAGTAATACCAAGCAACCCAAGCTCTGCCAAGCGAGGTACTAAATGCATCGGAAATGTACCCTCACGATAATGCTTTTCAATTATCGGTATCACTTCTGCATCAACAAAATTACGGACTGTATTGCGAATCAAACGTTCTTCTTCGCTGAGCAATTCATCGATATTATAGTAGTCAAAAACATTGAAATTCATTTTAATCCCAATTTTTTAAAAATATTAAAGTCGACTTTTACTTAAATAAATTTTAGTTTTCCAAATAGTTTATTATTCTTGAGCTATTAATTCAGATTATCTGGAATAATTGAAAATCCTTATTATTTGCTTATTTTTGTTTTTAACAAAACTCAAAATTTTTATGGATATAACAACAACATATTTAGGATTTAAACTTTCCAATCCAATTATAGTTGGAAGTTGCGGTTATACATATTCAGTTAAAGATATAAAGACGCTGGTCGATAGTGGAGCATCGGCAATCGTTTTGAAATCGATATTCGAGGAAGAAATAATTTGGGAAATGGATAGCAATCTTGCTCAGATGCAAAGACCAATGACAGTGTATCCAGAAATTTATGATTTCTACGACCTGGAAACTATCGAAGATAGTGTGACAAAGTACTTAAACCTAATATCAGATGTAAAAAAAGAAGTATCTGTGCCAATTATAGCTTCCGTCAATTGTGTTAGTTCGCACGAATGGGTCCCATTTGCCCAAAGAATTGAAAATGCAGGGGCAGATGCGCTGGAATTGAACATTTTCATTATGCCTTCGGATTTAAACAAAACAAGCCAAGAGAACGAACAAACATATTTCGAGATTATCAACTCCGTTTTAGCGAAAGTTAAAATACCAGTTGCTGTTAAACTGAGCTATTATTTTTCAAATCTTGCCTCGATGATAAAGAAAATTTCTGAAACTGGTGTAAAAGGAATAGTTCTCTTCAACAGATTTTTCGAGCCAGACTTCGATTTAGAAAGTTTAACAGTAGTTCCGACAAATGTGCTAAGTAGTCCCAGCGACTTGGGAAAATCGCTCCGATGGATAGCCATAATGAGCGAGCGTGTGAACTGCGACCTTTGCGCATCAACAGGAGTACACGATGGGAAGGCGGTAATCAAACAAATTCTTGCTGGGGCAAAAGCAGTGCAAATTGCATCGATTTTATACAGGAAGGGACCAAAAGTTATTTCCGATATGCTTGATGAAATTAAGAATTGGATGTCAGAAAAGGAATTTAATACCCTTGATGAATTTCGTGGCCGTCTTAGCCAATCGAGAAGTTTAAATCCAGCTGTATACGAAAGAGCTCAATTTATGCGATACTTTAGCGAGAAGTTTTAACATAATCGGGTACAATTGAAAATTTTAGACAATATCTATTTACCAGTTGTCAAGGATTTAGAGCAATTTGAACAATACTTCGCTTCTATTCTGAAAACAAATATCGGCCTACTCGATGTAGTGGTTCGATATCTTGTATCGAGGAAAGGGAAGCGAATACGTCCGCTACTAACATTTCTCACTGCGGGGCTTGTTGGGAAAATAAACGAAAGAACGCACGTTGGTGCTGCAATGGTAGAGTTGCTTCATACAGCAACTCTTGTCCACGACGATGTCGTCGACGAAGCAAAAGAGCGCCGAGGCTTGTTATCTATCAATGCAAGGTGGAATAATAAAATTGCTGTTCTACTGGGGGATTTCCTTCTTGCAAAAGGGTTACTGGTAGCAATCGAAAATAAAGAATTTGGCTTTTTGGAAATTTTATCCACTGCCGTTAAACTGATGAGCGAAGGTGAACTTTTGCAAATACAAACAACGAAAGCCGAAGAAGCAAGCGAAGAAAAATATTTTGAGATAATACATAGCAAGACAGCATCCCTAATATCTGCATGTTGTGAAATCGGGTGCCTAAGCTCCACAATCGACGAAAAAGCAAGAACCAGAATTAAGGAATTTGGTAGATTAATAGGATTAGCGTTTCAAATTCGAGACGATATACTCGATTTCACTGGAAAATCCAACATCATTGGTAAACCAATTGGCAACGACTTGCGAGAAAGAAAGATAACTCTACCGTTAATTTATGCTCTTCAAAATGTAAATACGAAAGAAGCAAAGTCAATTCTTACTTTTTTGAGAAAGAATAAGAAAAAGAAGGAAATTAAAGAAATAGTTGAATTTGTTATTAAAAACAATGGGATTATACTTGCACAACATCGTGCAAAAGAACTCATAGAAAAAGCAAAGCAAATTATCCTGGAATTCGATGATAACCCTTACCGTCAATCTCTTATCTCATTAGCAGATTATATCATCGAAAGAGAAAAGTGAGGCAATAGAACCTACCAATGATAATTATACAAAATCATTACTTGAGGGTTTATTAAAATCTCGCTGGGCTATATGGCAGAAGTTATTTTATATTCTATAATTAAATAAATAATCAATCACCGTAAACGTAAACGGTATATGTAGCAACAATTCCTAAAATATTATTAGAATGGAAATCAACGTGATGGATTTTGGTGATTCCAACACTTTTACAAGCCGCTTCGATACTGGCATCGCCAGTGGCAATAAGACCTAATATTGAACTGCAAGAGGCTTTACCAATTTTAGTGTACGTAGGATGAGAGGTTGCAGTTACAGGTCGATTTACATTGGTATACAAAACCCCCATAACAGGTGAAACTGCATATGCTCCACACCCAACTAACAAGGGTATAGAAATCAAAAGAATTGCCAGCTATGTTTTTAAAGTTTTGATTGTACCTCCATACTGAGTGTTCAAAACATTGCCATATGGCCCAATCTTTAAATTATATTCAAAAGGTTAAAAATTAATTTAGAGAAACATATAATAAATAAGAACCAATTTTACATTTAATTCTAATGAAATATACTCCTGAACTGCAATACTTGTATGGTCTCCGATATTAGGATGTTCAGTATAAACTAATACAGAGAAAAAAATAATCACATTACTCATCACCAAACAGACCAAATTTTGTTCTAATTTACAAAATATTTAAATACAAAAATACAAAAATGAACTATGCAATTCAGAACTACATAAAAACTTGCCTAAAAAAACCTTATAGAAATTTTAATTTGGGATGTAATATTCAAAACACTAAACAACTAAAATTCAAAAATAACCTAACTGATTAAAATATATTTAAAAATTTTTTTTTAAATTATCCTTATAACTAAATTTTTTTTTAAAAAATCTGGGAAAAAAATGCACGAAAAACCACAAGATGAGTACTACACTGAATTTGCTCCTGCAGAACGGGATACGACTGAAAAAATTACATATTTGTATAGTTTAATAAATGAATTACCCCTGCTTAAAGAAATAGTCAATTCTATCCCCGAAATTTTTCTCATTTTAAATTCTAAGAGACAAATTGTATTTGGAAATTCCCGATTTCTTGAATTTGTAAATCAAAACGATTTAAGCAACTACTTGGGAAAACGGCCTGGCGAGGCTTTAAATTGCGTGCATTCACTCGAAAAACCTGGAGGGTGTGGAACATCACTTTTCTGTCGTGA
Organism: Candidatus Kapaibacterium sp.; assembly: GCA_937927515.1. GTDB lineage: Bacteria > Bacteroidota > Ignavibacteria > Kapaibacteriales > UBA2268 > Naka2016. The sequence goes on from CALBDO010000008.1 coordinate 18,782, forward strand.
GTGTGGGGCTGTAAAGGCAATTTTGGAAAGTTACCAAGGAATAGAATCCACGTATGAATGTAGAATATTAACAAACGAAAATCAAGCGTACGAATTTAAAGTTTACTGTGCTCCGTATAAAATTGGCGAGGAACTCTTCTCTTTCTTTTCTGTTCAAGACATTAGCCACGAAAAAAGAAGACAAGCCTTGGAACGAGTTTTTTACCATGATATAATGAACACAATTGGCAATTTGTATAGCCTTGCGAATATACTTAAGCAAAGCCCAGAGACAATTAATGAATTCAATGACATTTTGATAGAAATAGTCGAGGACTTAATTGGACAAATTAAATTTCAAAAACTTTTGCTTGCAGCCGAAAGAGGCGATTTGACCCTTGAAATTTCCAAGGTCCAGTCTTTAGATATTTTAAAAAGTCTAAAAACTGAATATTCACGTAACCAAATTGCAGAAGGAAAAGAAATAATTATTTCTGAGGAAAGCCATAATGTTACATTTGAAACAGACGCTAACTTAGTTAAACGAGTAATTGGCAACTTGTTAAAGAATGCATTGGAAGCAAGCAACAAAGGCGAAACAGTTATTCTAAAGTGTATTGGAACTGATAGCGACATCACTTTCTCGGTGCATAACGATGCGGTTATGCCATCCGAAGTTCAATTACAGCTGTTCCAAAGGTCATTCTCTACTAAAGGTGTTGGGCGAGGCTTGGGTACCTATAGCGTTAAGCTTTTTACAGAGAACTACCTTAAAGGTAAAGTCTGGTTTACTTCCAATGAAAAGGACGGTACAACATTTTTTGTCAATTTCGATAGAAAATTTAAATCCAATTAAATACAAACTAAATAATCACAAATAATTAATCTAATCTGTCTCTCCAACTAAGAGTAAACTAACATTTGAAAGTTTGATAAATAATTTTTAAAAAAAGTGCAATTTGCATTTTTAATCTATTCGTTCAGTGCAAATGAATTTACCCGAGAAAATTATTAATGAATTAATCCAAATCCAAAAAAATGAATTAAATGAATACTACGTTTATTCCTCTCTTGCAAAGCGAATAGGAAACCCTCGAAATTCGGAAATATTAAACAAAATAGCAAGAGAAGAACTAGCCCATGCAAAGTTTTGGAAACATTACACTGGTGTTGTACCAAAGCCATCAAAATTTGCCATTGCTTTTTACAAAATTATTGCTTCGTTGCTGGGACTTACATTTAGCCTAAAACTCATGGAACGAGCCGAAGAAAAAGCACAAGATGTTTACGAATCGATAAAAGAATACATACCCGAAGCATCAAAGATTGTCAAAGAAGAGGATTCGCATGAAAACGATTTAATTAATATGATTGACGAAGAAAAACTTAAATATGCTGGTGCTATTGTGTTGGGTCTGAATGACGCTTTGGTGGAGTTGACTGGAGCACTTGCGGGATTGACTTTTGCTTTGCAAAATACCTTTATCATCGGAATTGTTGGACTGATTACAGGTATTGCTGCTTCATTCTCGATGTCTGCATCCTCTTATCTTTCTTCAAAGGCAGAAGGTGAGAACAAAAATTACATTAAGTCTGCTATCTATACGGGAGTAGCTTATATTTTAACTGTTATTATTTTAGTATTTCCATACTTTATTTTTTTTAACCCTTTTGTGGCATTAATACTTACTATATGCTTTGCAATATTAATAATTTTTCTATTTAATTTCTATATTTCTGTTGCAAAAGATTACTCCTTTAAAAATAGATTCATTGAAATGGTAGTCTTAAATTTAATAATAACTGGAATTACATTTACTTTAGGTTTTGCAATTAGGGAAATTTTTAATATAGAGATATGATTTACGAATAATAACTAAAAAAATATAAGTAATTTAGTATTTATGGTACACATTAATTACAAAAGGGTAAAACATCAAAATAACTTTTTATGTTTTAAAGTAAATTAAATTTTTTGGTTCAAATTAAAGGACTTTTAAATGGAACGCAAGATTATCGAGCTCGAAGATGTTACAATCCGCTTTGCTGGGGATTCGGGCGATGGTATGCAACTAACTGGTTCTCGTTTCTCCGACACAAGTGCTTTTTTCGGAACAGATGTAAGCACATTTCCTGATTATCCATCCGAGATACGAGCACCCGAGGGAACACTCTATGGTGTTAGTGCATACCAAATTCATTTTGGCTCCAAGGGAGTATACACCCCCGGCGACCAAATCGATGTACTGGTAGCAATGAATCCAGCATCTTTGAAAGTCAATCTACCTTTCCTAAGAAAAGGAGGCATTCTAATAGTCAATACTGCAAACTTTACTGAAAAAAATCTTAAACTCGCAAAGTATGAAACCAACCCTCTCGAGGACGACACGCTCAAAGATTATCAAGTTTTTAAAATCAATTTAAATGAGCTCGTTAGTGAATTATTAAAGGATAGTGGGCTCACTCCAAAACAAATTGAAAGGACTAAAAATATTTTTGCCCTCGGACTCGCCTACTGGCTTTTCGACTTACCGCTTCGACCTACGGAGGAGTGGATTAATCATAAATTTGGGAAAAGGCCTCAAATTGCACAAGCAAACCTAAAAGTCCTACGTGCTGGCTATGAATTTGGTGAGACAAACGAGCTTTTCGCAATCCGTTATAAAGTTACCCCAAAGAAATTCGAGCCCGGTATTTATCGAAACATTACTGGAAACGAAGCCGTTGCCCTTGGCTTAGTAGTAGCAGCCAACAAAGCTAAACTTCCATTGTTCCTGGGTTCATATCCAATTACCCCAGCATCGGAAATTCTCCATTTTATCTCGAGTTACAAGCCTTATGGTGTAAGGCATTTGCAAGCAGAGGACGAAATCGGAGGTATAACAAGCGCTATTGGTGCTGCTTATGGCGGAGCTCTTGCAGCAACTTCAACTTCTGGACCCGGACTTTCGTTGAAAGTAGAAGCCCTCGGTCTTGCTGTAATACTGGAATTACCTTTGGTCGTGATAGACGTTCAAAGAGCCGGGCCCAGCACAGGCATGCCTACAAAAATGGAGCAAGCCGACTTGTTCCTTGCAATGTTTGGTAGGCACGGAGAAGCTCCATTACCCATACTTGCTGCCTCTACACCTACCGATTGCTTCGATATGACACTCGAAGCCGCTAAGATAGCCATAAAATACATGACACCGGTAATTTTATTAACAGATGGCTATCTCGGGCAAAGCTCCGAAGAATGGAAAATACCGGATTTAAATACCATACCAGATATTCCAGTTCAGTTTTACACAAATCCAGATTATTTGCCTTACAAACGAGACCCAATTACTTTAGCAAGATACTGGGCGATTCCAGGTTCCCCTGGCCTCGAACACCGAATTGGTGGCTTGGAAAAAGAAGACATTACCGGGATAGTCAGCCAAGACCCCTTGAACCATCAGCGTATGGTTGAACTACGAGCAGAAAAGATTAAGAGAATCCAGCAGGATATTCCAGATGCAGAACTTCTCGGCGACGAAAATGCCGATTTGTTGATAATTGGCTGGGGAAGCACTTACGGTTCGATTAAAGCAGCCTTCGATAGATTAATCGAAAAGGGCTACAAGCTAGCTTATGTCCACTTGAAATATTTAAATCCATTCCCAAGGAACTTAGGCTCGATAATTGAAAAGTTCGACAATATCTTTGTACCGGAAAACAATCTTGGTCAGCTTGCCTTCATCCTGCAGGGCACTTTCCTGAAACCCGTTATTCGATACCATAAGATACAGGGTCGGATTTTCTTGTCCAGCGAGATTGAAAACAAAATTCTGGAAATTTTAAATGCAAAAGGAGGTAAAAAATGACAACTTTAATTGAAAATGTAATACAAAACAAACCCATTACAACAGTGGAGTATACCCCAAAAGATTTTAAATCTCCGTTGGAGGTACGGTGGTGTTCTGGATGTGGAAGCTACTCGATACTTGCACAAGTTCAAAAAATACTTGCTGGATTGAAGATACCCCGCGAGCAATATGCATTTGTTTCGGGAATTGGTTGTAGTAGTCGATTTCCATATTATATGCAAACATATGGCATTCACGGCATTCACGGCAGAGCTATTGCAATTGCTACTGGGTTGAAAGTTGCCCGCCCCGACCTCTCGGTTTGGGTCGTTACTGGTGATGGCGATTGTATGAGTATTGGTGGAAATCACTTAATCCATGCTGCACGAAGAAATGTTGGATTAAAAGTGCTAATGTTCAACAATGAAATATACAGTTTAACAAAAGGACAAGTATCCCCAACAACACAAATTGGTCAACCAACGAAATCGTCGCCTTTTGGAAATATCGACTACCCTTTCAATCCAGCCTCGTTAGCTCTTGGTTCTGGAGCAACTTTTGTTGCACGGACATTCGACCGTGACCCCAAACACATGCAAGGAATACTTGAGCGCGCTGCAAAACACAACGGATTTGCTTTTGTTGAAATATACACAAACTGCGTGATTTACAACGATGGTGCTTTCGACCTTTACACTGCAGCAGACTCACGAAGAGAACATTCTGTAATGCTTGAACACGGCAAGCCATTAATTTTTGGAGCAAACAACGATAAAGGAATTCGTTTAGATGGATTTACACCAACTGTTGTCTCTTTAACCGACGGGAAATGGTCTGTCGATGATTTGCTCGTTCATGATGAAAAAGATACTACTTTAGCTTTCATTCTTGCAAATATGACCTACAATTCAAATTTACCCCGTCCATTCGGAATTTTCCAATCTATTGAAAAACCTAGCTACGAAGAGCTTACAATAAGACAGATTGAAGAAGCCAAATCGAAAACCCCCGATACTTCTATCGAAACATTATTAAAAGGTGAAGATTACTGGGAAATTAAATAGATTTTAGTAAAAACAAAAATGACCAGATTTCTCTGGTCATTTTTGCATTTTTGAGAAGGTAACATTAACTTTCCATTATTTCTTTTTCCTTACTTGCAAACAATTCATCTATTTTCTTAATAAATTCATCTGTAACCTTTTGTACTTTTTCCTCGCCAAGCATCCGGTCATCTTCGGTAAGTTCCTTATCTTTTTCACTTTTTCTAATATATTCGATCTGGTCTCGACGAATGTTGCGAATAGCAATTTTCGCATCTTCAGTTAATTTCTTGCAGAATTTTACAATTTCTTTGCGTCTTTCTTCGGTCAATGGAGGTACGGGAATTCTTAAAATTCGCCCATCATTTGCTGGATTGAACCCTAAATCGGATTGTTTTATTGCTTTCTCTATTGAATTAATAATCGATATATCCCAAGGCTGAATAATTATTGTCCTTGCATCGGGCACGTTAATTGTCGCAAGTTGAGTTATTGGTGTCGGGGTTCCGTAGTAGTCCACTTTAACGTTATCAAAGATAGAGGCATTTGCTCTACCAGTTCTAACCTTGAGAAGTTGTTGCTTGAAATGCTCGAGGGTTTTGTTCATTTGTTCCCTTGTTTTCGTAATAATTTCATCAAGTTCCATAATTACCCCACTATAATGTTAATTTGTAACAAGTGAACCAACCGACTCACCAAGAATAAGACGCAAGAAATTACCTTTTTCGTTGATATTAAGTACAACAATTGGAATGTTGTGGTCTCGGCAAAGAGTAAAAGCGGTTTGGTCCATAATGGCAAGATTATGAATAATTGCATCGTTGTAAGTTAGCAACTTCAACAACTTAGCATCGGGATTTTTCAATGGGTCGGAGTCGAAGATACCATCGACTTTCGTCCCCTTGATTATCACGTCTGCACCAATATCGATTGCTCTAAGCACAGCAGTCGTGTCTGTTGTAAAATTAGGAAGCCCTGTACCACCACCAAATAGGACAATTCTACCCTTTTCTAAATGTCGGATAGCTTTTCTTCTGATATAAGGCTCGGCTACACTTGTCATTGTTATTGCGGTCTGCAATCTAGTTTCTATTCCTAATTCTTCAAGAGCGCACTGAAAAGCAAGGCAATTGATAATGGTGGCAAGCATCCCCATATAATCCCCAGAGACCTTGTCTATTCCTTTGGCAGCCGATTGCAGACCACGGAAAATGTTCCCACCACCGATAACTATTCCAATTTGCACACCAAGTTTGTGCACTTGATAAACTTCATTAGCAAAAAATTTAAGGGCAGAGGGGTCTATACCATACATCTCCTCGCCCATCAAAGCTTCGCCACTTAATTTTAAAAGAACCCTATTAAATTTAGGCGAAATTTCCATAAAATTTATTCAACTTCCCCAAGATAATATCGGACAAATTGCAAAATTTTTATCTTGCAACCAAGCGTATTTTCTACTTTAGTTATAACATCACGAACGGATAGGTTCCCATCTTTAATAAAGGTCTGTTCCAAAAGACATTGTTCGATGAAAAATTTCGACAATCTCCCTTGCGCAATTTTTTCTGCTATTTCAGGCTTTTTACCTTCGTTTATAGCTTGTTCCTTATATATTTCAATTTCCTTTTGTATTACCTCTTCTGGAACAGAAGTTTTTTCGATAAACATTGGATTCATTGCTGCTACTTGCATTGCAATATCTCGCAATGACGATTTTGAGTCTTCGTCCAATTCCACTGGCTTATCAAAATCATACACTACAAGCACTCCCAACTTGCTACCAGCGTGAACATAATGCGAGATATACCCATTTGTCTTAATTCTTGCTATACGGCGAATTCTGATATTCTCTTGAAATTTTGCAAGAATTTCGTTGTGTTTATCTTGCAATGTTTCGCCGTTGACTTTGCAAGAAAGGAGTTCTTCGACAGTACTTACTTCGTTGTTCAGTAAAGTATTTGCAACGAGCTCGGCATAATTAACGAAATTTTCATTGCGTGCGACAAAATCTGTTTCGCAATTGACTTCTACAATTACCCCAATCTTATAATCGGGACTTACAGCGGTAGCAATGATACCCTCTTTGGCTTCGCGACCAGCTCGTTTTTCCGCAGAAGCTGCACCTTTTTTCCTTAGTATTTCAATTGCTAACTGAAAATCTCCGTTGGCTTCTTGGAGCGCTTTTTTGCAATCGCCCATTCCAGCACCAGTTTTCTCACGGAGTTCAACAACCATTTTTGTTGTTATTTCTGCCATTTCTATCCTTAATTATTAACACAAAAATCAATTAACAATTCGATTAAGAACCTTGTTCTTCTTCTAGGGATTCAACTTTTGGGGTTTTGCCACCAATACCAACGCCGACATCACCCTTTTTGGCTTTTCTTGGTCGAAGTTTAGTTTTGACAGGTGGTGTATCGGCTGGAATTTCTTCTATTTCGGAAACTTTTGGCTCCGACAGGAACTCTCGCGACCTTTCTGCGTAAACTTGTTTGCCTTCGTAGACCGCATCGGCAATAACTTTCGAAATAAGCTCAATCGTCATTTTCGAATCATCATTAGCTGGTATCGGATAATCGACCAATTCTGGGTCGCAATTTGTATCGACTATGGCAACAATTGGAATGCCAAGTAGCCTTGCCTCTTTTACAGCAATATGTTCTTTCTTGATATCGACAATGTAAAGAGCCGAAGGCGTAGTCATCATTTGTTCGATGCCACCGAATACTTTTCGCAACCTTTCGCGTTCGCGTACGAGCAACAGTCTTTCTTTCTTTGTAAGTTTTTCAAATGTACCGTCAATTTCCATTTTATCGATAGTATTCAGTCTTTTGATACTACGGCGGATAGTGGTAAAATTAGTTAACATCCCCCCCAACCAGCGTTCGACGACAAAGAAAGAGCCACACCTTTGTGCTTCGCGTTCAACTACTTCCTTGGCTTGAGGTTTGGTGCCTACAAAAAGAACATGTTTACCTTGTGAAGCAATATTGAAAATGAACTCTCGAGCAATATTGATTAAAATTTGAGTTTTTCTTAAATCGATAATGTGAATCCCATTTTTTTCTGTAAATATAAATTTTTCCATCTTGGGATTCCATCGGCGGGTGAGGTGCCCAAAATGAGCACCAGCTTCAAGCAGTTGTTCGATAGAAACATAATGTTGCATACATACTCCTTTTGTGTTGAACATCTGTTTCGTTCATCTTGCTTGCTCAAGAGCATAAAGCTCCCACACACAAGCAATCCCGAAACATGATAGAATAAAAATTATCTTTTAGAAAATTGAAATCTTTTACGAGCTTTTTTCTGACCGTATTTCTTTCTTTCGACCATTCTTGGGTCTCGAGTGAGCAACCCAAAGTCTTTCAAAGTTTGCTTAAATGAATCCTCAAAATTAACCAAAGCACGTGCTATCCCAAGTTGTGTTGCCCCTGCTTGGCCACTTATACCGCCTCCACTAACTTTGACAGCAACATCAAATTTGCCAAGTGTATTGGTAACCTCTAATGGCTTTATAATTTGTATACGATGAAATTCAACTGGAAAGTAATCTTCAAATGGTCGATTGTTTACAGTAATTTTGCCGTTCCCAGGGTAAAGCCGAACTTGGGATACCGATGTTTTTCTTCTTCCTGTTCCTATTACCTCTTTCATCTATGATTTCCCTCAAAATCAATACGGAAGTTCAATTTTTTCAGGTTTTTGAGCGATATGCGGGTGGTTTGGTCCACGATAAACCTTCAACTTATTTATGAGCCTCCTACCCAATCTATTTTTTGGCAACATTCCCCACACTGCATGCCTTAACACAAACTCTGGCTTAGTCTTTATCAAATCCTTGAATTTTCGGAATACTTCTCCTCCGGGGTAGCCAGTATAATGAAAATATTCCTTTTTCTCAATTCGCTTTCCTTCGACTTGGACTTTTTCTGCATTTACAACCACAACAAAGTCTCCGCAGTCTACGTGGGGCGTGAAATATGGTTTATGTTTCCCACGGATTAAACGAGCAATTTGTGAAGCAAGACGTCCTAATGTCTTGCCACTTGCATCGACAAGTAGCCATTTCCTTTCAACCTCATCTTGCTTTGCCGAACGTGTAATCTTATCCAAGTTTTCTACATCCATTTTTCACCTCAAAATTCAATAATTTCTATCTTGCGTAATACTCTACAACTTGTGGCAATTCAACCTGCACTGGAATTTCTTCCTTTGGCGGCAAGTACAAATATCTAAATGTAAATTCTGGTTTAATTAGGTCGATGTATGGAGGGGGTTGAACACTACGAATTGAATCCACCACAATTGACATTTTCCTGCTTGATTCTTTCAAAGAGACAACAGAATTAGGTTTGACAGAAAAAGAAGGCACATTCACTCTTTTCCCGTTAACTAATATGTGTCCGTGGGTCACCAACTGGCGAGCAGCATAAATTGTCGGAGCAAGACCAGCACGATAAACGAGTGCATCCAAACGCGATTCAAGAAGTTGCAACAAAAATTCACCAGTATTTCCGGTCAGCCGAGAAGCCCTCTCAAAATAATTTGCCATCTGGCGTTCAGAGACATTGTACTGAAAACGTAGTTTTTGCTTTTCCAACAACTGACGTGCATAATCGGACATTCGTGCGCGTCGTTTCATCTTTCCGTGCTGTCCTGGTGGATATGGTCTCTTGGACGTATATTTCTGTGCCTTGGAGGTTAAGTTTAAACCAAGCTTTCGTGATAACTTTACCTTTGGTCCAGTATAATTCATTGCTCCTCAAAATTAAACTAAAGAGTTACAAAATTAAGAAGAAAAAAACAAATAACAAAAAAAATGTAAACTTGCTTATTTTTGGATAAGTTAATCAACAAAATCAAGCCCAGCTACTTAGTTCAAAATAAATAGGCTGGGTTCGAATTTAGGATTTAACGAGATTGAGTCGATTTTAACACTTGCCATCAAAGCTTTACCATTGTAAACCTCGGTCTTAGTAGGCACAAACAGCTTATCAAATTTTCGATAATCTGAATAAACTGTCTCAATCTCAATTTTTTGTCCCTCAATAAATTTTTCAGTCTTTGTGCCTAAATTTAAATAAGTTTTTGGGTCTATATAAAGGTAGGAAATTGAGCCATCTGAATAGGAAATCTTAAACTTGTGCGCCTGCTTCCCTTTAAAATTCTCCCGACTGATGCCTAAAATTTTTCCACCTTTCTGTTCAAGGTTGAAAAATTCCGACCTTAGGTAATCCAATTGATTTTCTAAATTTTTTTGCATTTCTGTCTTTGCCTCGGGGGGCAGTGGCGTCACGTTATTGTCGACAATTGCAATAGCGGTATCTGGCAAAAGTATTGTAACAAGATTTTGTCCACCAAAATTCACCTCGGTTCGCATTGTAGAAGGTCGCAAGATGTACAGTTTAACTGGGACATCCAACCCCATAGTGTTGATGCTTTCTTGAATAAACAAAGTTTGGATTTTGTCGAAATTTGCTCTACCGCCACGCACTTGGATATTTTTTTCGACAATAGTTTCGGCAGACTCCTTACAAGCTACTAAGGAAATCAACAATAAAAACAAAATCTTTTTCATATTCCCATATTATTTTTTAAACAAGCTATCATCGATTGGTTCATTTACCTTGATGTTTTTAAATTCAACATTAACGTTTTGGTCTTGCCCAATAGTTATTTCCAAAATTTTGGGGAAAGTAAAGCCTCCAACATTCTGGTAGCCCTTGACCTCCATAATGAAGTTCTGCTCCTGATTTCCAGGTTCTGAAAAGACAACTTTCCGTAGTAGATATGTATTTGTATCGAACCAAAAAGTCCCAACAGAATTGTTATTTGTTTCTTCCTTTGGTATCATTTGCATTTTGTAGCATTTTGCATCACCAACTTTTTCGATACCTTCTATTGAGAAATTGTTTGTGTTCTTCTCTGTTTCGAAGTCAATATTCAAAGGGGAAATAAAGGATTGGTTAATAATTTGAGCTCTTATACCTTCGAGTTCATCATCTGGAATGTCTACGGTTCTTTCCTCTTGAACCTGCCAGCCGGCGTTTGGAGTGACAACAAAAATTTGTTTTTGATTCATAAATGAGGTTTCGAAACGCAAATTATCGTTTTTCTTCCAAAATTTAATAGGAATCTCTATGCCCATTGTTTTTAATACCATTTCTTGATACAATGTTCCAACTTGAGACTTGTCCCAGGTTTCTTTGTTTTTTTTGATGAAGTTCTCGAATATTTGTTCATCACTCTGCGAAAGAGTTGGTATAGCTACCAGGGAAAAAATTAAAAAAAATACCCAATTAAATTTTTTGTTAAACATAAAACCTCCAAAAACTAAATTAAAAAGAGTTGATATAAGATAATTTAGAAAAAAATTCCTCAACTTCTCGTTTTGTTAAACCCATCTCGAGCATTTCATCAAAGCTAGGCAGTTTGTATTGAATCATCTTTTTTAAAATCTTAATCTCGGGTGCAGAGAATGTAATAGCATTTAATCTATAATCCTGGAATGCTTCGTAAGCCATGGGACAAGTTGCTTGAACAATTTGAGCGATTATTTTCGCATACTCTCTGATTTCAAATTGAGCTGTAGGATGCAATCGTAATTCGAGGAAATGAAGTAGATTGTGTAAATCTATTTTCCAATACCATTCTGTGTATGTCGACAAGGGAAGATTTATACGCGATATTTCCCTTGCAATACCTTTCGTTAGGTAATCATTGTATTTCTGATAAAGTAGCTCTTGAGTTTCTTGCAAATCTTCGAGGAACTCTTTGGCAATTTCCTCGGGAATAGGTTCTTCGGAACGACCTTGTTTATTTGTTTTGCTTTGAGTGCGAACGTCTTCCTTAGAGGGGATATAGAATTCATCTGGCATTATTGAATAACGGCCAGAATATTCATTGACATTTGCAGTGCGATGTCTTATCCATTGTCTGGCAACAAAGATGGGCAACTTTATGTGAAACTTGTACTCTACCATCTCGAATGGCGAGGTATGGCGATGGCGCATTAGATAGCGAATTAGATTCCTATCTTCGGATACAGTTTTTGTGCCTTTCCCGTAGGAAACTCGAGCTGCTTGGACAATCGATTCGTCGCTTCCCATCAAGTCTACCAAGCGAACAAATCCTTTATCCAAGCACTTAAATTCCTTTCCAACTATTTCATTCACTGCAATTAAAAAAAATATAAACGAACTTGTTTATTTAAAATTTTGTACCTTTTTAATTTGCGTATTCAATTACTTCGTATGAATTTAAAAACTACTTCGTAAGAATTATAAAAGATGTAACTTTCAAAGTAAAATAAATGTATAAAAACCAAAATTACCAATTTGTTTCGAATTAATAAAGGGTTTTTTATAAATGTTAAAGAACACAGGTCGATAATTTTAACTAAAATTAAAGATTATTAAAGTTTGAGTGAAAGATATTCGAGCACAACCTCGCTGTACATTAAAGGATTGTTATTCTTACCTTGAAATATCTGATTTATGTTATGTGTAATTATAGACAAATTAAGCAATGAATATTTATATTTGTTTAATGAAACATAATTGACCAAACTTTTTTAAATTTATATTTTTGTATTTTCTTTAAAACAAGGATTGTCGAATGATTATTGAAGAAATTCAAAGGGAATTAAAAAACGAGGGGTTGGATGGTTGGTTATTTTATGATTTTCACAATCGCGACCCAATAGCAATTCGCATATTAAACATCGACCCAAAAAGATTCACATCCCGGCGGTGGTTTTATTATATACCCGCCGAGGGAACACCCAAAAAGTTGGTTCATAAAATCGAATCTTGGAAACTGGACCACCTGCCGGGGGAGAAATTAATCTACTTGCCATGGGAAGAACTGCATAGTAATCTTCGTCAAATTTTAGCTGGAGCAAAGTATGTAGCAATGCAGTATTCTCCACGAAATGCAATTCCTTATGTCTCAAATGTCGACGCTGGGACTGTTGAGTTGGTACGTAGCTTTGGAATCGATGTTAAATCAAGTGCAAATTTGGTAAGTCTTTTCGAGGCTCATCTTACAGACGAAGAAATTGAATCTCATGCACGCGCTGGCGAACTAATGCACAAAGTCAAGGATTTAACTTTTCAAGAAATTGCAAAAAGAATAAAAAGAGGTGAAAATCCAACTGAATACGAAATACAGCTCTTTATGCTCGACTTATTTAAAGAATTCAAATTAGTCAACAATGATGGGCCGATTGTTGCTATCAATGAACATACAGCAGACCCACACTTCGAACCAACGGCAGACAATTGTTACAAGATGCAAGAAGGCGACTTGGTGCTTCTGGACCTTTGGGCTAAACTCGACACCGAAAAGTCAATTTACTACGATATCACTTGGATGGGTTATATCGGAAGGTCTGTACCAGACAAACTGCAAAATATCTTCCAAATTGTAACAAAAGCAAGAGACAGTGCTTTGAAACTTGTCCAAGAAAGGTTTTCGAAGAATATGCCAATTTTCGGCTTCGAAGTAGACGATGCCGCACGAAAAGTCATTGACGATGCTGGCTATGGAAAGTTTTTCACTCATAGGACCGGACACAACATAGGCGAAGAGGTTCATGGAAACGGGACACACATGGATAATCTTGAGACGCGTGACGAACGGAAAATCATACCGGGCTGTTGCTTTTCAATTGAACCAGGAATTTACATCCCCGAAGAAAAGATTGGATTTCGCTCGGAAATTGACGCTGTTATAACTAACAAGGGCGAGGTCGTAGTGTACGGAGAAATTCAAAAAGAAATTATACCAATTTTGACACTATAACTGTTATGTGTAACTATATGGAATAATTATGTTTAAAAATCATCCCAAGGGCCTAGTTGTAGCATTTTTCTCCAATATGGGAGAGCGTTTTGGATTTTATACTATGATGGCAGTTCTAGTACTTTTTTTACAAGCAAAATACAATCTCTCTGCCGAGAAAGCCGGAGACATATATAGCTGGTTCTACTTTGCAATTTATGCTCTTGCCCTCGTCGGTGGATTGATTGCAGATTTCACGAATAAGTACAAAACAACTGTATTAGTTGGACTAATCGTAATGTTGATTGGTTACATCTTGGTTGCAGTTCCAGGTATGGTTTTGCCAGTTACAGTGGCGGGTTTGTTTATTATAGCTCTTGGGAATGGTTTATTCAAGGGAAATCTTCAGGCAATTGTTGGCCAAATGTATGATGACCCCAAATATTCACCTCTACGGGACACGGCTTATATGATTTTTTATATGGGAATAAATATCGGGGCATTTTTTGCACCTTTTGCAGCAACTTGGATACGAAATTATATCCTCGAAACGAAAGGTTTCCTTCACGATGCTAGTTTACCAGCCCTTTGTCACAATTACCTTAGCGGTAAGCTTACAGACCCAGCCCAGATTGCTAATTTCGAAAGGCTTGCTCAAAATGTCAGTGTTGGTTTTAATTTCACCGACTTGAATGCCTTTGCCAATGCATATATCGATGCATTCTCCTTCGGTTACAATATGGCATTTGCTATTGCAGCTGTTGCTATGATAGTTTCTCTTATCGTGTACGTATCTTTTAAAAAGTACTTGCCCGAGAAAATTAAAATTTCGAATGAAACCAAAAAAGAGACCACTGTATCTTTCCTATCGAGGCAAAACACACTTCCATTGATTATGTCTATTATTGTTTTTTTATTTGTTGTTGGAATATTCCACTTTTTATTAAACAATTTTTCGCTTGGGTTGGCAGTCGCCTTGTTTTTTGCCTTTGCAACTTGGATATTATCTGCCTCCACAAAGGAAGAGAAGCCTCGAGTTGTCTCTTTGCTACTTGTTTTTCTTGTTGTCATTTTCTTCTGGATGTCGTTCCACCAAAATGGGCTCGTGCTAACATTCTTTGCACGAGATTACACAGTCAAAGAAGTGGGCCCAGTCGACCAAATGTTTTTTAATCTTGGAAATATTTTGATTATAATAGCTTCTATTGCAGGGTTGATTCTTGTATTTACACAAAGGAAGGTTGTCATCCGAATCATTGGTGCATTGGCTTTTATTGGTTTTGGATACTGGGTCTATTTGTCTATCAGTAACGCTCCAACATCAAGTCCAATTGAACCGGAGAAGTTCCAAGCTTTCAATCCTTTATTTATCGTAATACTTACATTCCCAATAATGTCTTTTTTTAATTGGTTGCGAAAGAGAAATGCAGAGCCCTCCACACCGAGAAAAATTGGTATTGGTATGCTTATTGCCTCTGTTGCTTTCGTAGTAATGTTGATTGGTTCAATCGGTCTTCCATCACCTAATTTCATTCAATCGGCTAATATCACTTCTTGGGAACGTGTTGGTCCCCATTGGCTAATTGCCAGCTATTTGATTTTAACCATAGCCGAGTTATTTCTTAGCCCAATGGGTTTGTCTTTCGTATCAAAGGTAGCTCCAACCCGTTTCCAAGGGTTAATGCAGGGAGGCTGGTTGCTTGCTACCGCTGTTGGGAACAAATTACTATTCGTTGGGAGCTTTCTGTGGGAAAAGATAGAACTCTGGGAAATTTGGCTGGTATTTGTAGCATGCTGCTTCATCTCCGCTGCATTTATTTTTAGCATTATGAAAAGACTGGAAAAAGCTACAAGCTGAATTTAAATCCAAAGATAAAACAACAAATTCTACTTCAAAGGCTGTAATCACCTCGATTGAAGTGTAAACCTATATTATTTTCATTAATTTAGTTCATTTTGTTTGTTTCTGTAATATCCTAACAAGATATTTATAACAACCATTTTTTAATACTTTATTCTTAATTTTGTAAAATTTTTTTTGAATGAAGAGGAAAAAATGTTCGAAAGCGAGAAAATTATAGGCGAAGCCTTAACATATGATGATGTTCTACTTATTCCAAGATATTCAGAGGTGCTTCCCCGTGAAACTGACTTAAGAACAAAGTTAACTAACAAAATTTGGCTTAATATACCAATTTTAAGTGCAGCAATGGATACAGTTACCGAAGCACCAATGGCAATAGCAATAGCACGCGAGGGTGGTCTCGGTGTGATTCACAAAAACATGAGCATCGAGATGCAGGCAAGCCATGTGGACCGAGTAAAACGCTCTGAAAGCGGGATGATTTTAAATCCAATAACTCTTGGACCAAAGAATACAATCCGTGATGCGTTGGAATTAATGTCGAAATTTCACATATCCGGAATTCCCATCGTCGATGATAATAGAAAATTAATCGGAATAGTAACAAACAGAGATTTACGATTCAACCCAGCCTTGGACACTCCCATTGAAGAAGTCATGACCAAGGAAAATTTAATTACAGTCTCAGAAGGAACAACACTTGAACAAGCTGAAAAGATATTGCAAGATAATAGAATCGAAAAACTTCCTATAGTCGATGATAAATTCATTCTTAAAGGCTTGATAACAGTAAAGGACATACAAAAGAAAAAAATGCATCCTAATGCTTGCAAAGATGAATTAGGAAGGCTTAGAGTTGGCGCTGCAGTCGGGGTAGGTTCTGATACATTGGAGAGAGTAGAAGAGTTAAAAAAAGTAGGAGTAGACGCAATATTCATCGATACAGCCCATGCTCACTCCCGTGGAGTTATAGAGATGATAAGAAAAATAAAATCTAAGCTTCCCGAGATACAACTTATTGCTGGGAATATTGCCACAAGCGAGGCTGCCGAGGACTTGGTTCGTACAGAAGTCGATGGCATTAAAGTTGGAATTGGTCCTGGTTCGATATGCACGACCCGTGTTATTGCAGGCATAGGGGTACCACAACTGACAGCAATATTTAATGTTGCAAAAGTAACAATGAAAGCAGGAATCCCAATCATAGCTGATGGTGGAATAAAACAGACTGGGGACATAGCAAAGGCAATTGCAGCGGGTGCCGACTCTGTAATGATAGGTAATCTTCTTGCTGGGCACGAGGAGAGCCCAGGGGACAAAATCCTCTACGAGGGTCGCGCATACAAAATATATCGAGGTATGGGTTCTATCGAAGCAATGAAGAAAGGCTCTGCAGACCGTTACTTCCAAGATGTAGAGGATGAAATTTCTAAGCTCGTCCCCGAAGGTATTGAAGGAAGAGTGCCTTACAAAGGAAATGTTGCTGATACAATTTTTCAACTTGTTGGAGGGCTACGGGCCGCGCTCGGTTATTGTGGATGTAGAAACCTCGAGGAGTTGAGAAAATTTGGGAAATTTGTTAGAATAACCGATGCCGGATTGAGAGAATCCCATCCACACGACGTTAGTATTACAAAGGAATCACCAAATTATTTTGTTAAATAATTACATTCGGAAAATTTATGGCTAAAAAGTCTACAAAGAATTTGGAAATTAAAAAAGGCTATCCAGAAAAAATCGACCAGCGTCTCCAACAAATCCGCTTCAGGATAGAGGAAGAAAAAGTTGACGGATTGTTTGTTAACTACCTTCCTCATATTCGATATTTAACGAACTTTTCTGGCTCCTCGGCAGCACTTTTTATATTTCAGGATGAGATATGGTTCTTCACCGACGACCGGTACGAAGAGCAAGTGCAAAACGAATTATATCAATTACCAAACCTTCAAATTCATATCACAAGAGATGTCTGGGATTATTGTGTTAGAATGAAACTTTTTAAAAAAATGAACATACTTGCTTTTGAATCCGAACGATTAAGTTACCAAGATGTAATGAACATAAGGAACATAATCAAACCAGTTAAATTCAAGCCTGCATTAGGAATAGTCGAACCATACACGATGCCAAAGTCTATTGAAGAATTAGAGAATATCAAGAAAGCTTGCGAGATGAGCGAAAAAGTTTTTGAACAAGTTTTGAGAAACTTCAAAGTTGGAATGACAGAAAAGGAATTAGCTGCCGAAGTGGTATACATAGCAAGACGATATGGCTCCGAAGGCGAACCATTTCCGACGATTGTTGTCAGTGGCAAGCGTAGTTCATTGGTTCACGGAAGCCCTTCGGAAAAAGTTATCAAACAAGGGGACGTTGTTACCATCGATTTCGGTTGTATAGTAAACGGCTTTTGTAGCGATGTTACAAGAGTCTTTGCAATAGGCAAAGCAACAAAGGAGCAGGTTAAAATATATCAATTGCTTAACAATGCAAAAGAAAAAGCTATTGAAAAAATTAGGCCATTTGTAAATGGCAAAATTGTCGACGAAACTGCTCGTTCCTTGATTGCAAAAGCTGGCTACGGAGATTATTTTCAACATTCCTTGGGTCACGGTATAGGTATTTCCATCCACGAACCACCACTGATTACATTTAGAAAGAACGACCAGATTATTCCTGAAAATTGTGTTTTAGCAATTGAACCGGGGGTTTACATCCCCGATAAATTTGGCCTACGAGTCGAGGATAATGTATACGTCAACCGTGACGGTGCGAAATATCTAACCAAAGCACCTAATGAAATAATTGTTATTTAAATCTTAACAAACCAAGAGTAAGTATGAACAGACGAAGCGTTCTGGTGATTTCCTATTATTTTCCACCGATGGGTTTAAGTGGCGTACAAAGAATTTTAAAATTTGTGAAATACTTGCCAGAGTTTGGTTGGAATCCAATAGTTTTAACAACCGCACCCCGGTCTTATTATGCTTTTGATAAAACTTTGGTAACAGAGATAGACTTGAACCAGGTAAAAGTTTACAGAACTGGAAGCAAACCGAAAGAAAAAACTAAGAGATTTCCTTCGAGCATTTTATTCCAAAACACAATGCGTTACTTGATGAGTTTCTTTCTTCAACCAGATACAAAAATTTTCTGGAAGCGAAAAGCTATCGAACTCGGGGAACGAATTATCAAAGAAAATAATATAGATGTGATTTTGGCAACAGCTCCACCATTTACCGATTTTTTAATTTCAATGGAACTCTCCCAAAAATTCAACTTACCTTTTGTTGTAGATTATCGAGATGTTTGGGTGGACAACCCATTCCACTTTTACCCAACATATTTTCATAAACTTTACGCGCGAAAGCTTGAAGAGAAAGTACTCAAGAATGCCAGTAGAATTATTGTCACATTCCGAGGCACAAAAGATATATTACTTACAAAATATCCATTTCTAAAAAGCGACGAAGTGGTTATAATTCCGCATGGATATGATGCTAATGATTTCAAAGAATCTGAAAATATCAAGCCCGACCCAACTAAATTTGTTGTCACCCACTCTGGACTCTTCCAAGACAATCGCAACCCAAAATTTTTTTTAAAAGCATTTGCGAAATTTCTGGAGACAAGAAAAGATGGAGTCAAAAAAGAGGCTTGGTTCGTCGGCATAATGAGGAGAACACATATTCGGCAAATCAAAAAAATGAAACTTGAAGAAAATGTAAAGCTATTTGGTTACCAACCACACACAGAAGTAATCAGATTGCTTAAAAGCTCCAATTTGCTTTGGCTGATGTACGAAGACAATGTCCGTTCTCCGGGAAAGCTTTACGAATATTTTGGCGCCAAGAAGCCAATTCTTATCTGTGCCCCCGAGGGCTACATGAAAAGTTTGGCTCTCGAATCTGAAGTCGCTATTGGTGTAGAACCCAGAGACGTCGATGGGATTTTCCGAGCATTGAATACTTTTTACGACTTATGGCTAAACGACTCGCTTCCCGCACCCAGTGATGATTTTCTATCCCGTTTCGAAAGGAAATTTCTTACCGAAACGCTAAGCTATCAACTTGCTCTTGCCTGCAGAATTTAGTAATAATAAAATTGATATATTTTCGTTTATAATGTATAATCTTTTGTTCAACTTATGGGTTGTTCTATGAAACTAAAATCAGTATATGTGATTGCAAGTGTAATCCTTGCTATCTTATTAATAACCTCGTGCGAAGAAACCACCGATACTAATGAACCAAATCCCGCTGTTGCTGGTCCCGATAGCATGAAAGCTACTTCCCTCAACGAAACCACCGTGCGTCTGCGATGGAAACTTTCCCCAGATGAAAGCAAAACATATTTCAAGGATTATGTTCTCTACATCTCGCCTGGTGCCTTTGCTCCCCGAATTATCCCCAAAGGAACAAACACAATCGATATCTCTGGACTTAGCGATGGCACTATTTACACATTTGAATTGCGTGCGCGAAACGTCGATAGCAAGGAAAGCGTTGGAAGTGCCAAAATTCAATGGTCTCCCGCTTTTCGTTTTACAAAGAATATTAACGATGAAAATATACGAGTATACGAAACTGCTTCTCAATTCGGAAGTGGCTTACAAATTTACGACCCCAACAGTGGTAAACCCCGAACATTAAAAGTTGCAAGTGGTGAATTCTGGAATCTTGGTCTTTACACTAAATCTGGAGAATTGAGCTTATACACAGCAAATTACATTGCAGAAAATAATCTTTATAATTTTCCAAAAGCTCCCACCTATGTCACTGAAATTAGTGAAGACATTTTCCTTACAAACACATTGGACAATGTCTTCGACAGCCAAGCTCTTAACGCCCGCAAATTCTCGAAAAATTATTTCATCGACCTTTTGGATACTGATTACAAGAACGGCGTAGTCATCATCGTACGAACCATAGCACCCGGTAACAAAGACACGAACTACGCCAAGGTCTTAATCAAACCCGGACCAAACGGTTTATTGCAAGGTAATCCCGACAATAGGTACATTGAATGTGAAATTTCATATCAGAAAAAAGTTAATGTTCCATACGCCAAACCAATTAATTAACACATTCTGGAGGTAGCAATGAAAAGGTACTTGTTGCTTTTGGTTTCGACTTTAGTTGTTCTTGGATTAACCTTTGCTATTGCGCAAGAGGAAGCTGGAAAGAAAAAGATGGCTCCAAAGGAAAAGACCACAAAAGTAGAGGAAACAACTACAACAAAGGCTGATGTCAAACAATCTACAGAGACTAAACCAAAATCTGGAAAGCCATTGAAAGGCAAGGTTATTAGCTTGGCAAAATTTATCCTTGATGGGAAAGGAACAGTTTCGAAAGAAGAAGCAATCAAAGAAGCCGATGATGGTAAGCCTATTGTTTTTCTTGTCGGCGACGGTAAAAAAGCTAAAATCTACTTCGTCTTCAACGAGGATGGTTCCTTCGCTAGCAAAAAGCTTGCAAAGTTTGCAGACAACAAATTTGTTGGTATAGTTGGAAAAACCAAAGTTGTTAATGGCTTGAATATAATTATTGCCGAGATGATTGAGTCGATGGACTAATTAATGTGTAAGTTTTTTTATATTTTACACTACAATTTGCTTGAACAAAGGGTTAATACCCTTTGTTCAAGTTTATTTTATCACTTACTGAACTCTTAAACTATGAGCAACATTCTTTCACCAGAGGATATCTCTCGATTTTTAGAAGTAGAACCCGAGACCATTGGAAATTGTTGGACATGGAAATTGTTCGACCATAGTACAGAAAGCTTCCTTTTCCTTTCTATTTATTACGAGATTGAGCACAGAGACAAGACAGGAAACCTCGTATCTGTACAAACTAAATTTGGATATTTTGAATTGCATAATTTCAATAGAATAGTTTTGTTTGAACCAAATGAAATATCATTTGTTCAATTCAACGATGAGAAAATAAATTGCCTTATTGTAGGAAAAAATTGCACCTGCTCTTTATATTCAAATATCGACAGGGAACTGGTTCGGTCCAATATGACGGAGATAGACCCTGCCTTTCTACTGTCATCACTTCAATTGGCACTCCTCGAAGAAGTAATTTCCTGAGTTTGGTACATTCTTTGTATTAATTTCATTTTAAGAATCATCCAGAAATGCGAAAGATTACAGTTTTTAACAACACCAACAAAAAGCGATTACCTAAAAAGAAAATTTCAATCAGAATCTGGAACGTACTTTCATATTTCAACTCCAATCAGGACATAAACATCATCTATGTCGAAGAAGCACAAATTGTTGAAATAAACAAACATTATTTAGGACATGATTATGTTACAGATGTTATAAGTTTCGATTTGAGCGATGATAGAAATTCTATTGGAGAAGTTTATATATGCATCCAGCAAGCGGAACGACAAGCAAAAGAATACAATGTGAGCCTCGAAAATGAACTATCTCGTTTGGCTATTCACGGAGTTTTGCATATATTAGGTTTCGATGATAAAACAGAAGAGGAAAAGCAGAAAATGCATAAATTAGAAGATATGTTTCTAAATGAAATTTAAAATACATGGAGCGATTGGTAGAAATATTGATATACTTTGCAACAGAATTGATGAAGAAAAAAGAAATTGACGAACTGGATGTTAAACATCTTTTAAGCAAAGGATATTCAAAATCCGAAATATCAGTTGCTTTGAGTTGGATATTTGAGCGACTTGCAAGGGAAAAATCCGAAGTGTTTCAAAACCTACCATCCGAGAAAAAGTCTTTTCGCTACCTGCACGAAGCCGAGCGGGACCTATTCACACCCGACGGTTGGCAAGAGCTTACTCAATTGTACCTCCTAGGGTTACTACCTTTGGATTTAATGGAATTATTTATCGATAGAGCGATGATGATGGGATTGAGAAACATTGACTCAACACTTGTAAAAAAGTTTATCGCAAACTTGCTGTTCGACTCATCGAGCTACGATGGCTTCTATGGCACTATCCGTGATGATTTAATAAACTAACTTTCAATCTTTGTCTCAAAAATATTTGTTTTTGCGGTTGTCAAAGCTGATTTCCAAACAAGCCCAAACGTGAAAATTCCACATTTTTCAAATATCACAGCATTAATCACAACAATCCAAACAAGAATAAACCATTGAACCATTTAATATCCAATCAAAATTTTTCGTAGATTAGTTGTTGGGATAATTGGCAAAACCACTATGCTTGCATTTATTATATTATTTTTTGTCGTTTGTTATGCTACCAATGCGCAGAATTTTGCAATTATTGGCAAAGTCCTCGATGCAAGCACTTCTAAACCAATTGCAGGTGCAAATGTACAAATTTCAAATTCAAACAGAGGAACTTACACAACTGGAAGCGGTTTTTTTAAATTGCCAAATGTTTCAGTTGGTAGTCGGATAATAATTCAATCACTTGGATACGAGCAAAAGGCATTTGAAGTTACTCATTGGATTTCTGATACTGTCTTGATATTTTTAAACCCGTCGCCTGTGCAAATGGGTGAGGTCGAGAAAGTTGGAGAAATCGAGGTCGACGAAATAATCCGCAGAGCAATCAATAAGAAAAAGGAGAACCTTTTTAAATTTAAAACTTTACAAGCAAACCTTTATAGTAAACTCAGTGTCGAATTCCAAAGCCTCGGTTTTGAAATCTCCGGAGAGGAACAAAATCAGGGCGGGACTGTTATCAGAGCAAGGGCTAAAAAAACAAGCAAGAAGGACACCATTGCGCAAGAGTTTATCAAAAATTTCATCTTAGAGACATATTCAAATCTCTATGTAGATTACGAGAACAAAGTAAAATATTCAGAAATTACTCACAGACGCCAAACTGCTAATATCCCAAGCGCATTGAACACTATTGTCTTAAACGAGTTCTTGAATTTCTATGACGAAACAATTAAAATATCCAACACCGAATTTGTTACACCACTATCCGAGAAAGCACTAAGTTTCTATCGATTCGAGCTTTTGGGGAAAGAACTCTATGGCGACTTGTTTGTGTACAATATAAAAGTCATTCCTAATACCAATTTATACCCGACTTTTACTGGTGCAATCAAAATATTAGAACAATCCTATAATTTGCTTGAAGTAGATTTGCAACCTAGCGAGAAATATGCTGTCAACTTCGTGGAAAATCTTCGCTTTGTCGAAAAATTTTCAAATCTCGAAGACAAATATTGGCAACCAACATATTTAGAAACATCAGGAAGATTGAACGCTACTATTGTGGCTGGTTTAATTGAAGTGAAAACAAGCTTCCGCGGTGTAAGTATAGTCTCGGAGGCGATAATCAATCAACCACTGCCAGACAGTATCATCGTCAAAGCCAAACAAAAGACTATTTCTGTTGCACCAATGGCAGACTCTTCAAAAGTCGAGTTTTGGGCAAGTAATTCCTTGGTCGAGCGCTCGGAGAAGGAAGAGGAAATTTACAGAAGAATCGACTCTGCTGCTAAAAAAATTAAATTCGACTCGCTCTACCAGTCTCTTATTCAACCAGAAAGTAAATTCAATTGGAATATCTCTCCCTCGAAAGAAATTGGGTATAATCGTGTGCTTGGGTATACCCTGGCGGCAACTGCCGAACTCGAGCTCTTCCCATTTAAGCTTTCACTTACCCCAATTTATTCATTTAACCGAAAACAATTTTTCTACGATGTTACTTTGACCAACTTTGCAACTTACCTTGCAAAGTTAATATCTAAGAAGGACTTTTCCCTTTCATTCTCTTTATTTTCAAAACCATCATCAATTTCATTGGATAAAAATATGCCCATGCAAATGAGCAACATTTTTTCCTATTTTTTTCACTGGGACTATTACGACTATTATCATAAAAAAGGTATCTCGTTTAATTGCTCCTGGGAAAACAAATCAAATCGACCAATTACTGAAATTTCATTGACTTACGAAGTGGCTAAGCACTTTTCCTTGAGCAAAATTACAGATAAAAGTTTGTTCAGCAGTAAATCGTGGAGAAATAATCCAGAAATCTTGGAGAACCTTTTCAATGTATTGGATTTTCAGATGAAAATTAGCTCCAGTACAGATGTCTTGGGTTTCAAAATTAGCGAGACTGATTTTAATTACACATTTTCCACAAATCTCCTAATGGGAGCACCGAGCAGAGGAATACCATTCGGAGTACTTTCGGCAAAACTTGAACTAGATATTCCCACATTTTATACTGGATTCAATCCAATGCTACTGAAAGTCCAAATCGAGGGGGGTGTTGCAACGACAGAAACTCCACCTCAGTATTCTTTTCGTATGCCTAATGCATGGGGCTTCGATAATTTTTTGACTGCTCCAACTGGAAAATTTGGTGGAAAAAAATATTACGCACTACATTTGGAACACAACTTCTCGGACTTCTTATACAGAGCTGTCGGACTACCTAAAATTCGAGGGCGTGGTTTGGAACTATCCGCATTATTCTCCTGCGGAATGTTTTTTGATTATGGCAACTACAGTATTTACCAAGCAACCGAAAAATTATTCTACGAATTTGGTTTTGCTCTCAATAGGATTCCAACATTTTTAAGCGATTTAGTTTATTGGAGGGTGAGTTTCAAATTCAATCCCGAAAAGAAAAACACAAAGGGTTTTGGATTATCTTTGAACCTTCACCTACCATTTTAAAGCAAGGCTATTCATTGTTTTGATTCCAAAGCAGGAATGCTTTAATGAAATCGTCGATATCACCATCCATAACAGCTTGAATATCACCTTTTTTTGTTTCGGTGCGGTGGTCGTTCACGAGTGTATACGGCTGAAATATGTAGGACCGAATTTGACTGCCCCACTCGATTTTCTTCTTCTTGCTTTCTATTTCTTGGCGGGCTTTTTCTTCCTCTTCAAGTTTCAACATATATAGTCGAGCTTTGAGCATTTTCATCGCACGTTCTCGATTTTGAAACTGTGAACGCTCTTGCTGACAAGAAACCACAATGCCCGTTGGTTTGTGTCGTAATCGAACTGCAGTTTCGACTTTATTTACATTCTGGCCCCCCTTTCCCCCAGAGCGAAAGGTTTCCATTTCGATATCATCCGGATTAATTTCTATCTGTATGTCCTCGTCTACAACGGGGTAAACGAAAACAGAAGCAAAAGAAGTATGCCTTCGGGCATTTGCATCAAAAGGAGATATACGCACTAAACGATGCACACCATTTTCAGACTTTAAATATCCATAGGCATATTTCCCCTTAATTTCAATAGTTGCGGACTTTATACCAGCACCGTCACCATCGAGCCTATCGACGAGCGAGACCTCGTAGTTATGGCGTTCTGCCCAACGAATATACATCCGAAGAAGCATCTCTGCCCAGTCTTGGGCTTCGGTGCCCCCAGCTCCAGGATGAATTGTCAACAAAGCATCTCGATGGTCATCTTTTCCAGATAATAACTTACGAAGTTCAAGCTCGGTTAATTTTTTTTCGAGCGTATCCAATTCAGAATCAATTTCGGCAAGCAACGTTTCATCCTCATTTTCTTCAATTAAAGACAAAATCTCTTCGATGCTCGAGATTTCATTTTTCAGGTCAATTAGTTCGCTAACCTGATTTTTTAGCTCGGACAAGTTCTGCATAATTTTCTGGGCTTCTGCGGGATTATCCCAGAAGTTTGGTTCTAGTGTCTTTTTATCGAGTTCTGAGATTTGCTTTTCTTTCGATGGAATGTCAAAGAAACCTCCAAAGCTCGAAGAAGCGCTTTTGGAAATCTTCTAATCTATTTTTGTATGGCTCGATTATCATTGTAAAACTAATCTTTTTCCAAAGCTAAAAGTTGTGCTTTAACTTCATTTATTAATGAAGAAATCTCTTGTTTTTCTTTTTCACTCGTGGCAGACTTGAGTTTTAGATTCAACTCTGCAAACCTTGCATTCAATTTATCCTTGTCGAGCTCCTCTTTTGAATATGCTTTTTCTACACAAACAACAACTTTGTTTTCTTGAGAACTTACAAAACCCCGAGTAATTGCAAATATTTGTTTGGTGCTTTCGGTAGCAATAGAAACCACTCCAGGAACGAGAGAAGAGAAGATTGGAGCGTGGTTATAAAGTATTTGAAACGGTGCCAATTCTCCGGGTAGACTCACCGAAGTGGCAGTGCCTTTGAAAATTGGCTTTTGTGGTGTTACGATTTCTACTTCCAAAAGTTTTTCCATAGCCGAACCAATTGAAGATTAATTTATTCCTTGTTTTTTGGCTCTGTCGAAGACCTCGTCTATTGGACCGGCGTAAGAGAACAAAGGCTCTGGAATATGGTCGCATTCCCCATTCAATATAGCCTTGAACCCAGCTATTGTATCGTTTATGGTCACATAGCGACCCTCGTAACCGGTGAATTGTTCGGCAACAAAGAATGGCTGAGAGAAGAACTTTTGAATCTTTCTTGCCCTGTATACAGTTAGTTTATCTTCATCACTCAATTCATCCATACCAAGAATGTTAATGATGTCTTGCAAGTCCTTGTAAGTTTGCAAAACTCTTCGAACTTCCATAGCGACATTGTAATGCTCATCGCCGATGATAAGCGGGTCCATGATACGAGAGGTTGAGTCCAAAGGGTCGACAGCTGGATAAATACCCAATTCAGCAATCTGACGTGAAAGCACAGTTTTTGCATCGAGGTGAGTAAATGTGTTTGCTGGGGCTGGGTCTGTCAAATCGTCGGCGGGCACATATACTGCTTGAACAGAGGTAATCGAGCCCTTATCTGTCGATGCTATTCTTTCTTCGAGAATACCCAACTCGGTTGCCAAAGTTGGTTGGTAACCAACCGCAGAGGGCATTCTGCCTAAAAGAGCAGAAACCTCGGAGCCAGCTTGGATGAATCTAAAAATGTTATCTATAAACAACAGGACATCGCGCCCCTCTTCGTCTCGGAAATATTCTGCCATTGTCAAGGCGCTCAAGCCCACGCGCGAACGAGCGCCCGGGGGCTCGTTCATTTGACCGAATACTAAAACTGCTTTGTTTATAACACCAGAGTGATTCATTTCGAGATACAAATCGTTCCCTTCGCGAGTGCGCTCTCCAACACCAGCAAAAACAGAATAACCTCCGTGGTGCACTGCAATGTTGTGAATAAGTTCTTGAATTATAACGGTTTTTCCCACACCAGCACCACCGAACAACCCCGTTTTGCCTCCTTTGGTAAAAGGTTCGATTAAATCGATAACCTTGATACCAGTTTCAAACATTTCTTTTTTAGTAGAGAGATTAGAGAATGCTGGCGATGGTCGATGGATTGGGAATCGAAGTTTCGTTTCTACGGGTGGTTTGCCATCAATAGGTCGTCCGAGGAGGTTGAACATTCTACCGAGGGTCTCGGGCCCGACTGGTACAGAGATGGGTGCTCCGGTGTCGTAAACTTTCATACCACGGACAAGCCCATCTGTAGTGTCCAGCGCTACCGAACGGACTCGATTCTCCCCGAGGTCTTGCTGTACTTCGCACACCAAAACATCGTCTTCCCCGGTTTCTGGATGTTTTCGAGGAATTTCAAGTGCATTTAATACCGATGGAATATTTCCATCAGAAAATTCAACATCAACAACTGGTCCGATTACTTGAATTATTTTCCCTTCGTTCATTTTATGTTCCAAATTTTTAAAATTATGATTCGAATGAAAATTTCAAATTTAGCAATAAATTTATAGTTTTACAAAAGTTATTCTATCGTCCACGATGCTTTTAGAACTTTGTGTACAAAATTGTTTTTATTTTACTTTTTTACAATAAGGAAATTTATGAAAAAAAATATTTCGCTTTTAGTGTCGATTGTTTTTTTCTCTATTTACAATAGCATCATTTTAAGTTCACAAGAGATACTTTGGTGGTACGACTTAAAAGACTCTGCATTTGGCCAGGCTTGTGCTGGCGACATCGATAATGATAATTTTTACGAAATTGTATTCGGTTGCTATCGCAACGATAGTTGTGTGTATGCTTTAAATTCCGAAGACGGGAGTTTACTCTGGAAATACAACACCTCGACCACAACAAGAGAGGGTTGTAATGACGTCGCACCACTAATTTTTGATGTAAACAAAGATGGAGCTAAAGAAGTAATTGTCCCCAGTTCTTGCAATCCCACAACTTTCTGCTTCAATGGTTCCGATGGTTCATTGTTATGGAAAACTCCTACACGAGGAAGCGACTCCCCTCCTACTATTGGCGACTTGGACGGCAACGGTGACCTCGAAATACTACATGGAGAATTCGGTGGTTACGTAATTTGTATCGATGCAAAAACTGGGAGAAATAACTGGGAAATACTCGTGCAGCCAAAATCATGGATACAAACTGCACCAACTCTAATAGATTTAAACGGTGATGGCTTATTGGACTTTATCGTGGCTACATGGTGCCTAAACCCAAATGATACAAATTGGGTTTATGCATACAGAGGCTACGACCAGAAATTGCTTTGGAAAAAACCAGTTGGAGGGACGGTTTACCATGGTTTCTCCATCGCAGACTTGGACGACGATAAAAGTTCTGAATTAATCTTTGGTGACTACTCTGGGACACTTTATGTCTTAAAAAGTGCAACCGGAGAAGTCCTCTGGACTTACTATGACAAGGATTTTTATTATCTGGGTAGCCCAGTGACCATTGCAGACCTTAATAATGACGGCAAATGCGAGTTAATCTTTACTACTGCATTTAGTGTTGTTTGCCTTGGAAACAATGGAGAAATCTTTTGGAAATATAATTTATTTAATGATTTCCCATCATTTCGTGGAGTTGCTCTATCCGATTTAGACAGCGATGGCATTCTCGATGTCGTTTTTGGGACCAAACAAGGAAAAGTCATCATTTTGGATGGTACAACCGGCACTCAAATTGGTTCTATCGACTTACAAGCACATTTAGGCAAAGAGTTTAGTATCGACCATGCGCCACTTATTGCAGATTTCAATAAAGACAACAAACCCGACATTTTTATCGTTGGCGGGAAGACAACTTATCCTGATTTTACAAATAATTATGGAAGAGCATATTTGATTTCATTTGGACATGGAAGTAGTAAAGAGTGGATTATGTTTCAACACGACGAACATCGCACAAGCAGTCTTTGCCGAAAGGATAATTCCAGTAATTTCGTTAAAGAGCATAAAAGTTGTCAAGTAGAAGTTTCTGAGGACTTTGACAAAATAAACGTATTGATTAAGTTCAATGAAAACATTGAATTCAATTTGTCATTATTCGACTTTCTTGGAAGAACTGTAGAGCAGAGTACGCACTACACTTCGAATGGCAATGAATACATTTATGGTATTAACAAATCGACTATTTCTTCGGGCATCTACTATTTAGGAATTTACACAAGAAATTTCATCGAAACAGTGCTTTTAACAATTTTGAATTAAAGCCAAGATGAAAGACTATTACATACTTTATCACGTGGTGGAGGAATTAAAGTTTCTGCGAGGATGGGTTCTTTTCGAATGTTTCACCCAAGAGAAAAACTCCCTATACTTGCAGTTTACCGATGGCAAGGATATTTCAACAATACAATTTTCAGCAGGAACTGGTCTCGAGTCGTTATTTCTTAGAAAAACTTTCCAAAAGGCACGCTCAAATTTCAAAAATTTGTTTCCTAAATTGCTAGGCGAAAGATGCCTCGATGTTTACATTCCCGAAAACGAACGCATCGTGGTTTTTGTATTAAACTCCTTCGAACTTTGGTTTGTTCTATTTGGCGGCTCGAAAACCAATGCATTTGTTCTCGATAAGGAGAAAAATATTGTGGATTCTTTCCTTCGTCCAAAAGAATATATCGGGAGAAAAATTCAAGATGTCATTGAACAAAAATCTACTCAGATAATTGAAACAGTCGCAGACTATCTTCAAAAAACAATGCATTTCAGCAAAGAAATTAGCAAACACATATGCCATGCCCTCCATCTGGATTGCAAATTCAAACTTTCGGAGCTTTCGGAAAATCAAAAAAAGTTGTTGGAAAGCAAATGCAATGAAATAGCAAAGGTTTTAAAAAATTCTAAAACATTTTTTGTTTATTTTTTAAATGATAAATATTTCATTACACCTTTTGAAATACCAGAACTGGAAAGTCTAAACACAATGGCATCTGTCTCGCAGGCTTTGTACTTTTGTTTCACTAAAACTTTAAAACATAACTCTGCGCAGGAAAGATTCAAACGAATCGTAAAGGAACTAAAAAGCATGCTTGACTATTTGAGCAAAGAAGTGGAAGGAATACAAAAAAGTTTAGATTTCGAACAGAAAATAAAGCAGTATGAAGAATATGCAGCTTTATTACTATCGCAACCAAACTTACACCGCAAAGGTGTCGATTACATAGAAATTACAACTGACAATGGAAACAAGACTAAAATACCATTAAAGAAGGAACTGACTTTGATTCAAAATGCTGAAGTTTATTATCAAAAGATTAAAAAACTCAAAACAAATATTCTTCCACTTAAAGAAAAAAAGTTGAACCTTGAGGAGAAAATTAAAAGAATAAATTCAGCTTTGGAATCATTAGATAAAATTGATAACTATCTACTCGTAGAGAAATTTTTATACGAGTATAGAGATTTATTTCCGAAATCCAATGAAATAAAGCCATCCCAGGAAATGCCCCAAAAGTTTCGTCGATACGAGATATCACCCGGCGTAGTATTGTTCGTTGGAAAGAACGCGAGAAACAACGAGGAGTTAACATTCAACTTTGCCCGACCGAACGACTATTGGTTTCATACTCGCACTACAAGCGGCAGCCATTGCGTGTTGCGAATCTCTGGTGGCAAGACACCGACGAAAGAAATAATAGAAAAAGCAGCACAGATTGCGGCGTATTTCTCGAAAGCAAGGAATTCAGACTATGTGCCAGTTTCGTATACACAAAGGAAATTTGTCCGCAAAGCAAAGAAAGGAGAGCCCGGAAGTGCTGTATTAATTAAAGAGGAAGTGATATTTGTAGAGCCAAAGAAACCAGAGGTGATAAAATTAAAGCAAAATCTTAAAAATGAGACCTAGCTTCTTGTACAAAATCTTTTTCGAGTTGAAATATAAACCTGCGAGTTTTTCTATAACGCACAAAGCCAATTGATATAGTGAAAATGGCAATAGGTATTAAAAAGAAACCAATGAGTTGGAACCAAAAAGTGCTGAAAAACTGCAATATTGTCAGTCCAGCAACAAAAGTAGCAAGAGCTGTTCTTTGATAAGCAAGGAAGGTGCGCTCGTTTGCGAGCATAGAGCGAATTGCAGCAAGTTGGTCATTTAAATTTAGTTCTTTTTCTACAAATCGTTTAAATAAATCGTCTGTTAATAAAGATAGTCGAAAGAATCTAAACATATAAAACTTTTGATTAAATTACTCTTTTTGCTAAATTCGAATAACGTTGTCTTAATTTAAATATTTTTTGTATGGAAAAGAAATCCTCAATAGTGAAAAGAACAGCAGAAGAGTGGCTTGAGTTTGGAGATGAGGAATTTAACAAAGGTGACTACGAAACCGCTTTTCAATACTACAAGAATGCTATAGGTGAAAATGCCTCTTCGCCATTTGCATATTTCAAAGCAGGTAACGCTCTTACTATGCTAAAGAGATGGAACGAAGCTATAAAGTATTTCGTTGGAACCATCACACTCGACCCGACTTTTTCTTTTGCCTATTACAAAAAGGGACAATGCCATTTGGAATTGTTGCAAATTAATGAAGCAATAAAAGAGTTTACTATTGCTGTCGAGATTAATCCCAATTTTGCTCTTGCGTACTATCGCCGTGGATATTGTCTTTATTTGGCAAAAAAATTTGAGGATGCCATCGCAGACTTTTCGAAAGCTATCGAACTAAACCCATCTCATGCAGAACCTTACATTTATCGTGGAAACTGCTTCTTCCATCTCGGAAATAACGAATTAGCTATTAAAGACTACGACAAAGCAATCGAACTCGACCCAGACAATCCAAAAGTTTTTATTTCAAGAGGAGTAGTAAACATCAAATTAGCAAATTATAAAGAGGCAATTGGCGATTTCACCCTTGCAATTTCAATAGACCAAAATAACTATTTAGCATACAATTACAGAGGATTTTGCCTGAACCAGCTAAGACAATTTGAATTGGCAATTGAGGATTTCCTCAGGGTCATCGAATTGAAAAGCAACTTTGTAGACGCATACAACAACGTAGGCATAGCATACGTTGGATTGAAAAAATACGACAAAGCACTTGAATACTTCGACAAAGCAACAGAAATAAATCCAAAATCAGCGACAATTTACTTTAACCGTGGAAACGCAAATCTTCACTTGAAAAACTATGTAGAAGCAATAATAGACTACGACAAAGCACTGACTATTGAACCAAACTATGCTTACGCTTATTATGGCAGAGGAAACGCCAACTTTGCTCTCGAGCAATATCGAGACGCATTGAGAGATTATTCCAAAGCCATAGCTTTAAACCCAAATTTCTACAATGCCTACATTGCCCGCGGGAACGTATACTTGAAAATGAAGCATTTAAAAAGAGCGCTCGAAGATTTTACTACAGCAATCGAGCTCGCACCAGAAAATCCATTTGGCTATCTCAATAGAGCAATTGCATACCGCACTGATAATATTTATTCATATGCTGCATCCGATTTCAATGAATTCCTCCGATTGTATGGCAAGGAAGACAAACTTTCCGAAAAGGTTCGCACTTGGATACGAAATATGGGATACAACCCAGAATATTAATCTGCTTCCTAATCAATTTAATATTATCTGTAAAAATCAACCAATAAAAAATGTTAGTAAATATAAATAATTCCCTTTTCTACAGACCATTTTCGATATAACTACAGATTAAAACTATTTGATTTAATAAACAATGATAGGAATAATTTAAAACCTTAATTTTGTTTTTTGTCAAACAATCAAGAAAAAACAAATGGCTGGTAACAAAAAGAAACATTATCGAATTGCATGGCTTCCAGGGGATGGTATCGGTAAAGATGTTATGGAAGCCGCACGAATAGTTTTGGACAAAGTTCAACTCGATGCAGAGTATATTCCAGGTGATATCGGTTGGGAATTTTGGTGTAAAGAAGGAGACCCATTACCGCAAAGAACTATCGATTTGCTTAATAATGTAGACGCAGCTCTTTTTGGGGCAATTACCTCCAAACCTACCAAAGAAGCAGAAGAGGAATTGATACCAGAGTTGAAGGGAAAAGGTTTAATTTATCGCTCACCCATTGTAAGAATGCGTCAACTTTTCGATTTATACATATGTTTACGACCTTGCAAGGCTTTTGTTGGTAATCCACTGAATTACAAGAATGACATCGATTTAGTTGTTTTTCGTGAGAATACAGAAGATTTATACTCTGGGGTGGAGTTCTATCCCGTCCCACAAGAGATAAAGTTTATTTTACAAAAACTGTCGAAAAACTTTAAATCTTTTGAAAATTTAGAAGCCGATGAGTTTGCTATCTCTTGCAAAATAAATACCAAAAAGGGTTCGGAACGAATAATTCGGGCTGCTTTTGAATTTGCTCGACAAAACGGGCGCAGGAAAGTTACTATTGTACACAAAGCAAACGTCGTCCGCGCAACCGATGGTTTATTTCTCGAAACAGCAAAAGCAGTTGCGAAAGAATATCCCGAAATACAATTCGACGAGGCAAACGTAGATGCAATTACGATGTGGCTATTGAAAAATCCAAACAACTATGATGTGCTTGTTGCACCAAATTTATACGGCGATATTGTTTCCGACCTTTGCGCCCAAATGGTTGGTGGTCTTGGCTTTGGATGTTCAGGTAATATTGGGGAGCGACTTGCTGTATTCGAGCCAACTCACGGCTCTGCACCAAAGTATGCTGGGCTATACAAAGTGAACCCAATTGCAACAATACTAGCTGCTAAAATGATGCTCGAATGGCTCGGAGAATTAGAGAAGGCAAAATTAATTGAAAATGCTGTAGCCGAGGTTATAAAGGAAGGGAAAGTGCGAACATATGATATGGGCGGAAACAACACTACTATCGAGATGGCAAAAGCCATAGCGGAAAAAATTAATTAGGAAAGGTACAATATGGACATTCTCATTCACGAAGTTGGCCTGCGAGATGGTTTACAAATGGAAAGTGAACCAGTACCGACAATAACAAAAATGCAATGGGCCGAGACCCTTGCCGACTCTGGTTTAGACATAATCCAACTTGGCTCATTTGTAAATCCCAAGGTTCTTCCACAGATGGCAGACACTGATGAATTATTTGAGGAGGTTAAAAAAAGTGGAAAATTCAAGGCAAAATTTTCTGCTTTAATATTAAATGAAAAAGGATTCGAAAGAGCTATCAAAGCTGATGTAGATTTAATTTGTATGGGTGTCTCTGCAAGCGAAACCCACTCTAAGAAAAACACGGGGATGACTGTCGAAGAAGCTCTCAATAGAATCATTAAAATTGCAACTGATGCGATGAGTATTGGAAAAGATGTACAAGTCTCTGTACAATCTGCCTTCGGCTGCGGGTACGAGGGTGATATACCAGAAGAACGAGTCTACGGAATTGTCGAGCAATATTTTAACAATGGAATAAACAAAATCAGCCTTGCTGATACGGCTGGTTACGCCTACCCTACCAAAGTCGAAAGAATGTTCACATACTTACAGAAATTGAACCCTAAAGCAGAATTTGCTTGCCATTTTCACAACACATATGGTTTAGGAATGGTAAACACATACGTTGCAATGCAAAATGGAGTAAAATACATTGAAACAGCCTTTGGCGGGCTTGGAGGTTGCCCATTTACCAAACAGCCCGCTGGAAATGTTTGCACAGAGGACTTCGTTTATATGCTTCAAAAAATGAACTTACGTACTGATATAGTAATAAGTAAAATCATTTCAGTTGCGAAATATGCAAGCGGATTTTTCGTAAAAGATTTACCTGGTTATCTACATAAAATTTGGAGAGAGCAATGAAAATCTTGGATGGGATTAGAGTTCTCGATTTAACAAACGTACTCTCTGGACCATTTGCAACATTGCATCTGGCTTTGCTTGGGGCAGAAGTTATAAAAATTGAGAACCCCAAAGATGGCGACCTTGCTCGCAAGCTGGGCTGTGTGACCGAGTACAACAAGATGCTTATGGGAACAAGTTTCCTTGCCCAGAATGCAAACAAGAAATCTTGTACCCTAAACTTGAAAGATGAACGAGGAAAAGAAATTTTTAAAAAACTTGTCGCAATTTCTGATGTTGTGGTTGAAAACTTCAGACCTAATGTTATGGACCGTTTAGGACTGGGTTATTCTGTATTGAAAGAAATAAATCCGAGATTAATCTATTGTGCAATTTCTGGATTTGGACAAACTGGACCA
The DNA here is from genome assembly GCA_937927515.1 of Candidatus Kapaibacterium sp. Taxonomy (GTDB): domain Bacteria; phylum Bacteroidota; class Ignavibacteria; order Kapaibacteriales; family UBA2268; genus Naka2016. The sequence continues at coordinate 54,664 of CALBDO010000008.1, forward strand.
GATGCCTTTAAACCCGCTTACGACCAAATCATCCAAGGACTTAGTGGTGTTATGGCAATAAATGGAGATAAAAGACTTAACCCACTACGTTGTGGTTTTCCCGTCTGCGACACGGTCGGAGGCTTAAACGCTGCATTCGCAATTTTAGCAGCATTGTTTCATCGAGAAAGAACTGGCGAAGGTCAATTCATCGATGTAGCCTTGCTGGATTCAATAATGCCACTCATGGGATGGGTCGTTGCAAATCTCATGCTCGGCGGTCAACATCCAGAATTACTTGGAAACGACAATTTCACAGCTGCTCCCTCTGGCACTTTTCGCACGCAAGACGGTTACATAAATATCGCTGCAAATAAACAAGAGCAATGGGAAACTCTTGCCGATTTGCTTGGACTTTCGCATTTAAAAGAAGACCCAAGGTTCAAAGAAAGAGACATTCGCAAGAAAAATCGCTACGAACTAAACCCACTAATCGAAGAAAAACTTGTTGAAAAGCCAACAAAGTATTGGGTGGATTTGTTGAACAACAACGATATACCCGCTGGAGAAATTCTTTCATTGGAAGATGCATTGAACCAACCACAGATTCAAGTTCGTAATACTTTTTCGACCCTTGAGGTCGATGGTATAGGGTTTATCAAAGTTTTCAATCTGACTGCAAAATTTGAAAAGACGCCGGGTTTTGCCGAGTCTCCACCACCAAAACTTTCTCAGCACACAGAGGAGATACTCTCTCTTGTAGGCATTAGTTCCGACGAAGTTCGAGCATTAAGAAATGAAGGAGTTGTTTAAACAAGGAGGTATAAATGGGACAGACATTAGTTCAAAAGATACTTGCAAGGGCAACTGGTCGAAGCTTTGTTTCAGTGGGGGATATTTTAGAGCCCGCTGTGGATTTAGCAATGTCGCACGAGAATGCCGCATTGGTCATAAACCAATTTCTTGAAATATACAAAGGTACAGGGCTGGAACCAAAAGTATGGGACCCCGATAAAATAGCCATTATTTTCGACCATAGAGTGCCAGCAGAGAGTGCAAAAACAGCAACAAATCAGAAAATAGTTCGAGATTTTGTTGCTAATCAGGGAATTAAAAAATTTCACGACATACGTACCGACGAGATGGGAATCTGCCATCAGATACTGCCCGAAAATGGATATATCCGACCGGGATATGTTGTAGTTGGAACAGATAGCCACACAACTAGCCATGGAGCACTTGGAGCTTTCTCATTTGGAATTGGCGCTACCGAAATGGCTTCGGTATGGACTTTGGGTAGGATTTTGAATGTTCAAGTGCCAGAAACTATAAAAATAACAGTAGATGGAAAATTTCAAAAGTTTGTCGAGCCTAAAGATTTAATACTTTACATTGTTGGACTTCTCGGAGCCGAGGGAGCAAATTTCAAAGTAATAGAGTTTCATGGCGAAACAATAAGAAATCTAAGCACATCGGGTAGATTAACAATCTGTAATATGACAGTCGAGGCTGGAGCAACTTCTGGAATTGTTCCACCAGATGAAGAAACAATAAGATACCTTAGGGAGGTCGCCAATGTCCAAGACGAAATTGAAATAATATGCCCAGACGAAGACGCAAAGTACGAACGAGAAATAAAAATAGACGTAACGAACTTGGAGCCGCAGATTGCCTGCCCTCATACTGTTGATAATGTCAAACCAATTTCTGAGGTAGCTGGAGTAAAGATAAATCAAATTGTTCTTGGTTCGTGCACTAATGGTCGATTAGAAGATTTGGAAGCTGCGGCAAAAATTCTCAAAGGTAAAAAAATAGCAAAAGGAGTACGAATGCTTGTTTTTCCAGCTTCAGGTAGAATTCTCAAGGAGGCAATACGCCGTGGCTACATTCTCGATTTAATGGAAGCCGGAGCAGTGGTAGTTAATCCTGGCTGCGGCCCTTGTTTGGGAGTTCACCAGGGAGCACTCGGCGACGGAGAAATTGCTCTATCGACAACAAATCGCAACTTTAAAGGACGAATGGGGAACCCAAATTCAGAGGTATATCTTTGCTCTCCAAGTGTCGCTGCTGTCAGTGCGATACATGGTGTTATTACAGACCCAAGAAATGGAGGCTGAAATGGGAAAAGTCATTTATGTATTAGGAGATGATATTTCAACGGACATAATCTATCCCGGAAGGTATATGGCAACAGTCCTTCCAAGCGAAACGCCGAAGTATGTTTTCGACGATATAGAAGAATTGCACGAAATTTTAGTCAAGGGGAAATTTCAACCGGGGGACTTTATTGTAGCTGGAAAGAATTTTGGTTGCGGTTCCTCGCGGGAGCAAGCTGTCTCCACATTGCGGGGTTACGACGTAAGAATTATTGCAAAAAATTTTGCCAGAATTTTTTTGCAAAATAGCATCAACCTTGGATTACCAACGTTTATTTGTCCAGAAATTGAAGCGGAAATAGGAGACGAGTTGGAAATCATCGATGACAGAGTGATTAACAAAACAAAGAACAAAGAGTTCAAACTGCAACTGCATCATAAATCCCGACAAGCAATTATAGATGCAGGAGGGTTAATTCCATACACGAGGATGTTATTGTTGCAAGAGAGAATCAAATAGTTCCTAAAATTTCAAAAAAATTAACAAGGATAAGTTCTTGTGATAAAAAGAGGATTATTTTGAAGTTAAAAATAAAGTTGGTAATCTTCGTCGTAATGAAAAGTGAAAAAATGACGAAGAAAATTTTAAGATGAATTTTGTCAATAAATTTATTTTTTTTAATTTAGTAGTCTCTAAAAAGGGCAGGTACCGAAGCGGTCAAACGGGGCAGACTGTAAATCTGCTGGGGTATCCCTTCGGAGGTTCGAATCCTTCCCTGCCCACGAGTTGCGGGAGTAGCTCAGTTGGTAGAGCATCAGCCTTCCAAGCTGAGGGTCGCGGGTTCGAGTCCCGTTTCCCGCTCGGGGTGAATAGGAGTGCGGGAATAGCTCAGTTGGTAGAGCGTCAGCTTCCCAAGCTGAGGGTCGCGGGTTCGAGTCCCGTTTCCCGCTCTCGAAATCAAGCTGATGTAGCTCAGTTGGTAGAGCGCTTCCTTGGTAAGGAAGAGGTCACCGGTTCAATCCCGGTCATCAGCTCGTATAAAGGGGTGTAGCTCAATTGGCAGAGCGGCGGTCTCCAAAACCGTAGGCTGAGGGTTCGAGTCCTTCCACCCCTGCTAATTTTTTTATTAAAAGGTCCGTAGATGCTTGGAAAGGTAAAAAAATATTTAAACGAAGTCACCAAGGAAATGAAAAAAGTTTCGTGGCCAACACGTGCTCAACTTCGAGAGTCCACTTATATTGTGATAATTACTATGCTAATTTTTACAGCTTTTGTATATGTAATTGACCTTTTAATGGTAAAATTATTAGAATTCATATTTTAAGATGGAAGAACTCGAAAAATTTCAGGCAGAGGAAAATCAAAACCGAGACGAAAAAGAGCCCGCTTTCAAGTGGTATGCTCTTCGCACTTATACTGGCCACGAGAATAAAGTAAAGCTGACACTCGAGTCGGAAATTAAAAGGCTTGGACTACAAAATAGGATAACCGATATAATTGTGCCTCAGGAACAAGTATTTGAAGTTCGTCACGGTAAGAAAAAAAGTAAATTAAAAAATTTCTTGCCGGGTTACATTATTCTGCGAGTTGCATTAGACAAAAAGTTAAAGGATTTTATAAATTCGCTTCCTTCGGTTGTCAGTTTTGTTGGAACAAAGACAGAACCCGTGCCATTGACTGAAAGCGAAGTCAAAAGGATAATTGGTCGGGTGGAAGAGCGAAAGAATATTGAAACAATAGGGACAGAGTTTCAGATTGGAGACCCAGTAAAAGTCATTGATGGTCCATTTAGTGGCTTTAGCGGCACTGTAAAAGAAGTTAATTACGAAAAGCAAAAGTTAAAAGTCGAAGTTGGTATACTTGGTAGAAAAACTCCAGTGGAGTTGGATTTTTCACAAGTAGAAATAGGTGCAATTTAATTTTGTGAATAATTAAGTAGAGCTTTAATATGGCAAAGAAAGTATTAGGTTCGTTCAAACTACAATTACCTGCAGGGGAAGCAACAATGTCGCCCCCAGTGGGTCCAGCATTTGGACAGCGCGGATTAAACGGCGTCGAGTTTGTGAAACAATTTAATGCAAGAACTGCAAAGCAAAAAGGGACAATACTACCTGTTGTAGTCACCTTTTACTCGGACAAAAGTTTTACATTCGTAGTAAAATCGCCACCCGCATCCGTGCTAATTCTTAAAGCTGCTGGAATCGAAAAAGGCTCTGGCCAACCACACAAGGTAAAAGTTGGTAAAATCACACACGCACAATGCGAGGAAATAGCAAAGATTAAATTACCAGACCTAAATTGTGATACATTGGAATCGGCTGTTTCGATGATTAAAGGAACAGCACGTAGTATGGGAGTTACTGTTGTCGATTAAAATTGAGGGGAAAATGAAAAATCGCGGTAAGCGTTACCGACAGTTAATCAAGAATTACGACCCAAAATCTATATACGCATTTCGGGATGCAATTGAAATAGTTAAGAAGAATGCAACTGCAAAGTTCGACGAATCGTTCGAAGTTGCAATGAAGCTGGGGGTAGACCCACGAAAAGCAGACCAATTAGTACGAGGCACAGTAACGTTACCACACGGAACTGGGCGAAAAGTCCGAGTTTTGGTACTATGCAAATCTCCCCGCGACCAAGAAGCAATAGAAGCGGGAGCCGACTACGCTGGATTTGAGGAATACATTGAAAAAATCAAAGGTGGCTGGACAGATGTCGACGTCATAATTGCCACTCCTGATGTAATGGGCGAAGTCGGTAAACTTGGTAAAATTCTCGGTCCAAGGGGGCTTATGCCAAATCCAAAAAGTGGTACCGTTACGACTGATGTTGCAAAAGCTGTTCGCGAAGTGAAGGCTGGAAAAATAGAATACAGAGTTGACAAAACTGGGAATATTCATGCATCTGTTGGTAAATGCTCGTTCAATGCGGACCAGTTGGCAGAAAACATTCAAGCTTTGTATCAAAGCATTATAAAAGCGAAGCCAGCCACAGCAAAAGGTAGATATGTCAGAAGTATTCATTTTTCATCAACCATGGGACCAAGTGTTCAAGTGAATGAATCTTCGTTCCAAAACGCATAGAATGTGGGCTATTACGCACTCACTCTGATAAATGAGCGGCTTGCTTCTCGTTCCCATCGAACGAAGTCGCTTGTAAACAAAAAAGGAAGGAAAGGATGATAACGAGACAGAGAAAAATCGAACAGGTACAAGACCTTGTCGAGAAGTTCAAAAAAGTAAATGCGTATTATTTCATCGACTTTACTGGAATGAACGTAGAGTCGACCCAACAATTCCGTCGGGAGTTAAAGAAAAACCAGATGGAATTGAAAGTTGCAAAGAACACACTTCTCGAAAGGGCACTTGCCGAGGCGGGAAATTTGCCGGGGTTGAAAGATGGCTTTCGTGGACCAACGGGAATAATCTTTGGCTACGGAGACCCAATACAGCCGGCGAGAATTTTAAAGGAACGAATCGAGAAGCTCCAACAGCCGGTATTTAAAGGTGCTGTAGTCGAAGGAATTGTTTACGAAGCCGACCAGTTGAAAGTGCTTGCTTCCTTACCATCAAAAAGTGATATCATTGCAAGTATCCTCGGAAGCCTTAATGCTCCTGTATCCGGTATTGTTGGTGCCATCAACGCTGTTATTCGAGACCTTGCTTCAGTTATCGAAGAAGTTGCAAAAAAGAATTCTAAATAATTGTTTTGTAAAAAAATAAGGAGAAAAAAATGTCTGCAATAGTTGAGGAATTAGTTGAAAAGATATCAAACTTGACACTTGTCGAGGCAGCGGAGCTAAAAAAAGCCTTGGAGGAGAAATTTGGAGTAACGGCAGCTGCACCCGTGATGGTAGCAGGAGGACCTGTTAGCCCCGCCGCTGCTGCAGAAGCACCAAAGGAAGAGGAAAAAACCGAATTTGATGTTGAGTTGACAGAAATGGGACCAAACAAGCTCAATGTCATCAAGGTTATTCGCGAAATCACTGGCTTAGGCTTGAAGGAAGCCAAAGAACTTGTCGAGGGTGCTCCTAAAATGGTCAAAGAAGCTGTTAGTAAAGAGGAAGCCGAGGACATCAAAAAGAAACTCGAAGCTCAAGGGGCAAAGGTTACGCTCAAATAAATTAATATGGACCGGGCATAAGCTCGGTCCAATTTTTTGTTAAACAAGAAGTTTTGAATGGAATAACACAATTGGTCATAGAAGTTCTACATTCAAAAGGCTTCGTCTATGGTAAAGCCAAATTTATGGTTTTACCTTATATTTTTTTGAAACAAATGTAAAATATTATGCAGGAGGATATCCCGTGAAGAAGGAAAATTTAGAAAACATTGTAAAAGAGTTTGGTCTGTCGATTTTAAAAGAAAATGAAAATGATGGAACGGTTAGATTAGTCGAACGCATAAACTTTGGAAAAACCAAACGATATGCAACATTTCCAGATTTATTAGACATACAACTAAAATCATACGAGGAATTTCTTCAAGAAAATGTACCGCCAGAAGAAAGGAAAAACGTTGGCTTGCAATCTGCTTTTCTTTCTAATTTTCCAGTCGAAGATACCTCTGGGGTCTATCAGCTCGAATTTCTAAGCTACTCGATTGAAAAACCTAAATATTCAGAGGAAGAGTGCCGAGAGCGGGAGCTCACCTATTCAAAAATACTTAAAGCCAAGTTCAGACTTTCCAGCAAGGTTGCCCCAGACTCTGAAGATTACATCGAAGCAATCGAGCAAGAAGTGTATCTTGGAAATATACCTGCTATTACTTCACGGGGTACGTTTATAATCAACGGTGCAGAACGTGTTGTTGTTTCGCAGTTGCATCGTTCTCCCGGAGTGTTTTTCGACGACACAATACATCCAAATGGTACTCGCATTTACTCTGCTAGAATTATTCCATTCAAAGGTTCTTGGTTGGAATTTACAACCGACATCCACGAGGTCCTGACTACATACGTCGACAGAAAGAAAAAGTTTCCAACTACAACATTCTTGCGTGCTTTGGGCTATTCTTCTGATATTGATATTATCCAGCTCTTTCAGCTCGACGAAGTAGTAAGCGTTGATATCTTGGATGTGAATTATGCTGGCCGCAAGTTGTCCAGCGATGTTGTCGATTTGACCACTGGCGAAATCATAGCAACTCGCGATATGATATTGACAACCGAATTGATTGAAAAAATAAAAAATACAAAAGTTCTCGAGATTCGCCTCTACAAACCATACGACCCAAGCGAAGAACCAGTCATAGCAAGGACATTGTCGAAAGACCCAACTAGGAATCGCGAAGAAGCGCTGGAATACATTTTCCGTCAACTGCGTACAACTGAACCAACAGATTTGCAAGCATGCGAAGCATTGCTGGAGAAAATATTTTTCACACCTAAAAGATACGACCTTGGACTTGTCGGAAGATTCAAAATCAATAAGAAGCTTGGATTAAACATCGACCCAGAAATAACAGTCCTTACAAAAGAAGACATAATTGCTACAATAAAGCACCTACTTTATCTGCACGATAATAAATTGAGCGGCGACGATATCGACCATCTCGGAAATAGAAGAGTTCGTTCAGTCGGAGAGCAGTTAACAGCCCAAATAAATCTTGGCTTGAACCGAATGGCTCGAACAATCAAGGAAAGGTTGAGTGTCCGAGAAGCAGAGAACTTAACACCACAAGACTTGGTTAATGCACGTACAATGAACTCCGTCTTGAATCAATTTTTCGGCACGAACCAATTATCTCAATTTATGGACCAGACCAATCCATTGGCAGAGCTAACGCACAAAAGAAGAACATCTGCTCTTGGGCCCGGTGGCTTAAGCAGAGAAAGGGCTGGGTTTGAAGTACGCGACGTACATTACACTCACTATGGTAGGCTATGCCCGATAGAAACCCCCGAAGGTCCAAATATCGGATTGATTTCCTCTCTTGCACTTTTTGCTCGAGTAAACGATAAAGGCTTTATTGAAACCCCTTACCGTAAGGTAATCAATGGGTATGTAACCGACGAAATTGAATACCTAACAGCCGAAGATGAAGATGGAAAAGTAATTGCCACGGCACACACACCAATAGATGAAAATGGAAAAATTAGCGTTTCAAAGGTCAACGCACGCCTCTCTGGAGATTTCGTTGTAGTATCCCCGGAAGAAGTAAACTATTTGGAAGTGGCAACCGAGCAAATCACAAGTGCAGCTGCATCTTTAATACCATTCCTTGAGCACGACGACGCTAACCGCGCTCTGATGGGCTCGAATATGCAAAGACAAGCAGTACCATTACTTCGACCCGAAGCTCCTATCGTCGGAACTGGAATGGAACCCAAAGTGGCAAAGGATTCCAGAACCTTGTTGTTTGCCGAGGGACCGGGCGTAGTAACATATGTCGACTCCCAAAGAATTAGAATAAGATACGAAGATACAAGAACCGAAGAAGAAAAACTAACTGATTTTACATTCCAAGAAGAAAAGGAATATAAACTACTTAAATACTTTAGAACAAATCAAAATACTTGCGTTAATCAAAAACCTATTGTCAAATGTGGAGACAAAGTATACAAGGGTATGCCAATAGCCGACGGCGCAGCAACAGAAAATGGAGAACTTGCACTCGGACGTAATGTACTTGTTGCATTTATGCCTTGGAGAGGATACAATTTCGAAGATGCTATAGTTGTCTCTGAAAGGCTTGTCGCCCAGGATGTATTTACATCGATACACTTGGAGGAATTTTCACTTCAAGTGCGAGATACGAAGAGAGGTGAAGAGGAATTTACAAGAGATATTCCGAATGTTTCTGAGGAAGCAACCAAAGACTTGGATGAAGATGGAATCGTAAGAGTCGGAGCCAAAGTACGAGAGGGAGATATACTAATTGGGAAAATCACACCAAAGGGCGAAACTGAACCAACGCCCGAAGAAAAATTACTTCGGGCTATTTTTGGCGACAAAGCTGGCGATGTAAAAGATGCCTCATTAAAAGCGCCTCCTGGATTAAAGGGTGTAGTAATCAACACAAAACTTTTCTCCCGAAAACATTTAAAATCCCTCGACGGCGACCGCGAAGAAAAACAGGCATTAGAAAAAATACAAAAAGCGGAAGCAGACAAACTTTCCCAGCTAGCCAGAGAAGCAGTCGAAAAAATTGCTAAAATACTCGATGGATATAGAGTCTACGGGCTAAGATTAACAAATGGAGAAACTATCTTTAAGAGCGGACATAGAGTATCTGCAAATGAAGTTTTAGAATATTTCCAAAATCAGCCAATTAAAATCGAAGCAATTGAGTTAGATAAACCAATTATTGCCGATAAGGAAAGAGACAGTCTTTTGAAGAGAATGTTCATCAATTATTACGAGACTAAAAGCAAGATATCGCAGACTTTTCGCTTGCGTAGAATAAAACTCACCACTGGCGACGAACTTCAGCCCGGAATTGTCAAGATGGCAAAAGTCTATATTGCTATAAAGCGAAAACTTATGGTTGGAGACAAAATGGCTGGACGCCATGGAAATAAAGGTATTGTCTCGATAATTGTTCCTCAAGAAGATATGCCTTTCCTTCCCGATGGTACACCGGTAGACATTGTTTTAAATCCATTGGGTGTACCTTCGCGAATGAACCTTGGACAGTTGTTTGAAACTTCTCTGGGATGGGCTGGCGCAAAGCTTGGAATTAAATTTGCATCTCCAGTTTTCGACGGCGCTACCTGGGAACAAGTTTCAGAATTTTTAAAGCTTGCTGGCTTGCCGCCCGATGGTAAAACAATCCTTTATGATGGAAGGACCGGTGAACCATTTCACGAAAAAGTTACAGTTGGTGTAATTTACATGATGAAATTAGTTCATATGGTCGAAGATAAAATACACGCTCGTTCCATCGGACCATACTCGTTAATCACACAACAGCCGTTGGGCGGGAAGGCACAATTTGGTGGTCAAAGACTTGGCGAAATGGAAGTTTGGGCACTCGAGGCATATGGAGCTGCTCATACACTGCAAGAGATGCTCACCATTAAATCCGATGATGTAGTTGGCAGAGCGAAAGCATACGAAGCAATAGTGAAAGGGGATAACATGCCCGACCCAAATATCCCAGAGTCCTTCAATGTCTTGATTCGTGAACTGCAAGGCTTGTGCCTCGACGTTGTATTAGAATAAATTATTATTGAAAATAAATTATGGTTGAAAATGCAAGGTAGACCAATTCCTAAAAAAGGATTTAGAAAGGCAATGATTAAACTTGCATCCCCGGATTCCATTTTGGAACGTTCTCGGGGTGAAGTTTTAAAACCGGAAACTATAAACTATCGTTCGTATCGACCCGAAAAAGATGGCTTGTTTTGTGAAAAAATATTTGGTCCAGTGAAGGATTGGGAATGTGCTTGTGGAAAATACAAGCGCATCCGTTACAAAGGTATAGTTTGCGATAGATGTGGTGTTGAAGTTACTCAGAAGACTGTACGACGCGAGCGTATGGGTCATATCATGCTAGCCGCTCCAGTGGTGCACATTTGGTTTCTTCGAAGCCTACCAAGCAAGATTGGTGCAATCTTGGGCTTATCTACAAAAGATTTAGAGAAAATTGTTTATTACGAAACCTATGTTGTTATCAATCCTGGCAAGTTTCCGTTTAAAAAATATGATTTAATATCCGATGCAGAATACAACTCAATTATGAACAGTCTTACCGAAGAAGAGAAATATCTCGATGACGACGACCCTAATAAATTTCTGGCTCTTATGGGGGGCGCTGCTATAAAAGAGTTGCTTAAACGCGTGGATGTGGAAGAAGAATACTACAAGCTCCGAACACAGATGCGGGAGGAAACAAATCCACAAAAGAAACAAGAAATATTTAAACGCTTGAAAGTGCTGGAAGCATTTTTGCCGGATGAAAGAACTGGTGAACCAATCAATCGTCCTGAATGGATGGTATTAGACGTGATACCCGTTATCCCACCCGATTTAAGACCATTGATTCCTCTCGAGGGTGGACGCTTTGCAGCATCTGATTTAAACGACCTGTATCGACGGGTAATCATCAGAAACAATAGATTGAAAAGATTAATCGATATCAAAGCACCAATGGTAATTGTTCGAAATGAACAGAGAATGCTGCAAGAAAGCGTGGATGCCCTCTTTGATAGCTCGCGAAAGACGACGAAAACCGAAACCAGCAAACCTTTGAAGTCGCTTGCCGATGCTCTCAAAGGCAAACAAGGAAGATTTCGACAGAATTTACTTGGAAAACGTGTCGATTACTCCGGGCGCTCCGTAATTGTCGTCGGTCCCGAGTTGAAATTGCACGAGTGCGGTTTGCCAAAAGATATGGCAGTAGAACTATTTAAGCCTTTTATAATTAGAAAACTTATCGAAAGAGGGCATTGTCGAACAGTTAAAAGCGCCAAAAAAATTGTCGAAAAGAAGACAAACGAAGTTTGGGACATTCTTGAAAAGGTCATTGAAAATCACCCTGTACTATTGAACCGAGCTCCAACACTGCACCGTGTAGGTATTCAAGCATTCCAACCAAGATTAGTAGAAGGCAAGGCTATACAATTGCATCCTCTCGTATGTACTGCCTTCAATGCAGACTTTGATGGCGACCAAATGGCAGTACATGTCCCATTGAGCTTCGAAGCACAGCTGGAAGCATTGCTCCTTATGCTTGCACCACACAATATAATGCACACTCAAAATGGCGACCCAATTGCAGTTCCATCCCAAGATATGGTCTTGGGCATTTATTATATAACAAAAGCTAAATCTGGTGCAAAAGGCGAAGGAAAAATATTTAAAACTATAGACGAGGTTATTATTGCCTACAACAATGGGGTCATCGATTTGCACGCAAAAATCAAGGTACTCATCAATAACGAATACATAGAAACAACAACTGGACGAGTATTGCTGAACCAAATAATACCCAAAGAATTAGGATTCATAAACGAATTGCTTACCAAAAAACGACTGCGCCAGATTATTGGTTATTGCTTTAGAATCGCTGGACTGGCTACAACCGTGGAATTCCTCGACAATTTGAAGCAGGTAGGTTTCGAATATGCAACGCGTGGAGGTCTTTCTGTAAGTATTTCAGATGTAGTGATACCCAAAGAAAAATACGAAATCATCGAGCAAGCGGCTAAACGAGTGGAGGAAATTGAAAACGCATATCAAAATGGTGTTATAAGCTTTGGAGAACGCTACAATAAAATCATAGATACATGGTCGACAGCAACGAATAGAGTTGCAGATAAGCTATATAATGAAATCGCAAAAGTAGACCAAGGATTTAATACATTTTGGATGATGCTCGACTCTCAAGCACGTGGCTCGAAGGAGCAAATTCGTCAGCTGGCGGGTATGCGTGGACTTATGGCAAAGCCAAGAAAATCACTTACTGGTTCAACTGGCGAATTAATAGAGAACCCAATTCTATCTAATTTTAAAGAGGGCTTGTCCATCCTCGAATATTTTATTTCTACACACGGAGCAAGAAAAGGCTTGGCAGACACTGCACTAAAGACAGCAGACGCTGGATATCTAACCCGAAGGTTGCACGATGTAGCACAAGACATAATAATTACAGAGCAAGACTGTGGCACCATTCGAGGCGTGGTAATGACAGCATTAAAAGAAGGGGAAGAGGTGAAAGAAACACTCTACGAGCGCATTCTTGGCCGAGTTGCACTCTGGGATGTTGAAAATCCAATTACCGGCGAAATACTTTGTAAAGCTGGCGAGATGATAGATGAAGAAATCGCCCAGAAAATAGAAGAATCGCCCGTAGAGGAGGTTACTATACGAAGTGTGTTGACTTGCGAGTCCAAACACGGTGTGTGCGCAAAATGTTATGGACGTAATTTGGCTACTGGAAAGCTAGTCGACGTTGGCGAAGCTGTTGGTACGATAGCTTCTCAATCTATCGGCGAGCCAGGAACACAGTTGACACTGAGAACATTCCACACCGGTGGTACAGCACTACTCATCACAAGCCAATCCTCAGTTTCTGCAAAATTTGATGGTATAGTAAAATTTGAAAATATTCGCCTTGTAAGCTACGAGGAGGAGGACGAAGAAGTCCAAGTAGTCGTATCTCGAAGTGGAGTTATAAATATAATTGAACCCGACAGTAACCGAGTACTCACTAAATATGATGCTATGTACGGCGCAATCCTAAAGGTTCACGATGGCGATATCGTCAAAAAAGGCCAGTTACTGTATGAATGGGACCCCTACAATGCCACAATTATCACAGAAGTAAGCGGTCGCGTTCGTTTCAAAGATATGATACATAATGTAACTTATCGGGAAATCAATGACGAGCAAACAGGACATATCACCAAAGTCGTTATTGAATCGAGGGATAAAACGAAACAACCCACGATTGAAATTTTGGATGAAAATGGTAATACGCTTCGTGCGTATTCAATTCCTGTTAAAGCACAATTGAGAGTAGAGGAAGACGAAGTCGTTGGCGTTGGAACACCGCTGGTCAAAATTCCGCGAGATTTAGGAAGAATGCGGGACATAACTGGTGGTTTGCCGAGGGTCACAGAATTATTCGAAGCTCGTTCGCCACAAAACCCTGCGTATGTCTCCGAAATCGATGGAATTGTAACATTCGAAAAGGTAAAGCGAGGGCAAAGAACTTTAATTGTTACTTCATTGGACGGCAAAACTCGCATAGAATACAACATACCTTTTGGCAAGTATATTCTTGTTCAAGATGGGGACTTCGTGCGTGCTGGAGACCGGTTGACCGATGGCGACATCAATCCACACGACATTCTTAAAATCAAGGGTCCCAACGCTGTTCAAGAATACCTTGTTAATGAAATCCAGGAAGTTTATCGAATGCAAGGCGTTAAAATCAATGACAAACATATCGAGATTATTGTTAGGCAAATGCTACAAAAGTACAGAATCGTAGACCCTGGAGATTCTAAATTCATCGAAGGTGATTATGTCGATAGAATAAAAATTTTCGAGGAAAATGAAAAATTAAAGAAACAAGTGGTTATAACCGACAAAGGAGACTCCAAATTCAAAGTTGGACAAATCATTACCAAAGACAAGTTCCGCGAAGTCAACCAAGATTTGAGAAAGAAAGGCAAGAAAGTAGCCCAAGCACGACCTGCCGAGCCAGCAATTGCCGAGCCAGTATTACTTGGTATAACCCAAGCCTCTCTCGAAACCGAGAGCTGGCTCTCTGCTGCATCCTTCCAAGAAACTACACGGGTGCTCTCCGAAGCAGCTGTGCAAGCAAAAGTAGATGAACTTTACGGTTTGAAAGAAAACATAATCTTAGGGCAATTAATTCCAGCTGGCACTGGCTTGAAACACTATCAAGATTTGATTGTGAAAAGCGAAGTTGGCAATATTTTTACAGAAGAACTTGGTATTACACCAACTGTAACTCAAAGACCAACTCTTATTGTATCTCCGAAGAAAGAAGAGTTCCAAGGGTATAAAGAATAGTAATATCTTAAAATTAATTTAGCGAAAGCGGGTAGCCGCTTTCGCATTTTTTTGTAAAATAAACATCGCAATAGCAATGGAAGACATTACAAAATTTAGGAATATTGGAATTGCGGCACATATTGATTCTGGCAAAACCACTTTAAGCGAGAGAATCTTGTACTACACTGGTAAGATACATCAAATAGTGGAGGTTAAAGACAAAAGCGGAGCCGGCCCAACACTCGACGCAATGGAACTTGAGAGAGAGAAGGGAATTACCATTCAATCCGCCTCTACCTATTTTAATTGGAAAGACTACCACGTGAATTTAATTGACACTCCAGGACATATCGACTTCACTGTCGAAGTCGAAAGAGCACTGCGAGTGCTCGACGGAGCCATATTAGTTCTCTGTGGCGTTGCTGGTGTACAAAGCCAGACAATCACTGTCGATAGACAAATTCGACGGTACAATGTAGCAAGATTAGCATTTATCAACAAATTAGACCGCTCGGGAGCAAACCCAGATAAAGTTCTTCAACAAATGAAAGAAAAGCTAAACCTCCGACCAGTCCAAATCACCATGCCTATTGGATTAGAAGAAAGTTTATCTGGGGTGATAGATTTGTTGAGAATGAAGGCGGTCTATTTCGAGGGCACCAATGGCGAAATAGTAGTCGAAAGGGATATTCCTGCAGATATGCAAGAAGAAGCAGAATTACGTCGTATACAAATGATAGAAACTATTGCAGATTTCGACGATGAAATTGCCGATTTATACCTCTCGGACAAACCTATTCCAGAAGACAAAATCATTGCAACAATAAGGAAAGCAACAATATCTCATTTAATTACACCTGTCTATGTTGGCTCGGCAAAGAAAAACATTGGAGTGCAACCATTGCTCGACGGAGTTGGAATGTTTTTGCCAAACCCGTCGGAGAGGGAGTACGAAGCATTTGATTTAGACGCTAACGAGGCAAAAATCAAGTTGGATTGTAATCCAGAGCGACCTTTTGTCGGTCTGGCATTCAAACTGGAAGACGGTAGGTATGGCCAATTAACTTACGTACGAATTTATCAAGGACGAGTTCGCAAAGGCGATGTAATTTATAATGTAAAGTCGAGGAAAAAAATCAAAGTGCCTCGAATAATTCGAATGCATGCTCAAGAAATGGTGGACATCGAGGAAGCAAACGCCGGCGACATAGTTGCTATGTTTGGGGTAGAATCAAATTCTGGCGACACATTTACAGATGGTACTGTAAACTTTTCGCTTCAATCTATGTATGTTCCAACACCAGTCATCGAGCTTTCTGTAGCACCAAAAGAGAAAACATCATTGAATAATTTCTCTAAAGCATTGAACAGATTTCAAAAGGAAGACCCTACGTTCCAAGTAATTCGCGACGAGGAGACAGGGGAAACAGTTATCAAAGGCATGGGCGAACTACATCTTGAAATTTATCTGGAGAGAATTAAGCGGGAATACAAATGTGAAGTAATAGTAGGTAGGCCAAAAGTAGCTTATAAAGAAACAATAACACGAACAATTGAATTTAATTACACCCATAAGAAACAAACTGGTGGTGCCGGACAATTTGCACGCGTAGCCGGCTATGTCGAGCCAATAGAAGCAAATTTAAGCAAAGAGTATGAATTTGTTAATAAAATTGTTGGTGGAGTAATTCCAAAAGAGTATATCCCTGCGTGCGACAAAGGCTTTCAAGAGCAATTGGCAGAGGGAGTGCTTATCGGACAACCATTAGTAAATGTTAGAGTAGTGTTGAATGATGGACAAACACATCCAGTAGACTCCTCCGAGATGGCATTTAAACTTGCTTCTAAATATGCATTAAAAGAAGTTTTGCCCAAGGCAAATCCAATTATATTAGAACCTATAATGAAGCTAGAGGTTACGGCGCCAGAGGAATTCCAAGGAGCTATAATTGGTCAAATTAATCAGCGCCGAGGAATAATTCTAAACACAAGTCTCGATAGCGGTTTTGTGGTTGTCGAAGCAGAAGTCCCATTAAAAGAAATGTTTGGGTACTCCTCGCATCTACGAGGTGCTACACAGGGCAAAGGAGAATTCACAATGGAATTTCTTCGTTATGCTCCAGTCCCCAAAAATATCCAAGACGAAATTATTGAAGAATATAAGAAGAATAAAAAGAATTAGCACGATTGGTTTGGTGAAAGTAACAACATCTCTGTCTCGCTAAGCGAAGAATTTTTTTCATTTGCATATTCAAAAGCAAAATACGGACGATTTATTCAAGAAGCCGCATTTAATATCACCAATAGAACTAAGGAGAAACACCAAAAACGAAACTGGTGCTGTAAATGACCTCGGCCCTGAAAAATGGTAAAAATATTAGCTAAAACTTAATCTGCAATTTTTTACCATATGGGATATCCCAGAAAGGGTTCCCTACAATAGTTTGCAAGTTCAAGGAAAGATAAAAATCAACATAAATAAATATCGAGCGTTTCGCTCAAATTACTTCATCTGCAATCAAGATTACGTTGGAATTTTTAAAAAGCCATCATGACCCATTTGGAAGTTATACAAGTTTTGTCTAACTGGTTTAAACATAGACCAGATGTTGAATAAGTAGCCTTAATTGAGTTACTCTATTCTTTTTCAATATATTCAAGTTGATTTTATTGACGATAAATTAGTTCAGATAGAATGCAAGCAAATCAATGCACACCGCAGAAAGCATTTAAAATCATAAAAAAGACTATTTTGTAAGCAGGGATTAGTTCAAAAATTTTCTTCTACATGCCATTTTCACCGAAAAATTGGCAAGTAAAGAAACAAATGTATGAAGACATTTTACTGATATTTTAGCAATATTTAAAGAATTAGAAATCATAAGTAATTAGAAACAAAATAATAATCTAGTTGGACGCTATTCCATTTTCTGGAAAAACATTATCCAAGATGTAAAGTTTTGGTAAATATGAATTTTTTAAGTTAGGATAAATCTATATTTTTCGATAAAGCTTACTCTAAGTTGCCATACACTTATTGCAAGACCAGGGAATTAAGATATACACCCATTGTTGTTCTAACTTTCAACACATAAAAACCACTGCTAAGTTCATAGACCGAAATTGTCTGTGAGGTTGATTTTTTTACCAAATTTCCAAGCAGGTCATAAATTTCTATCACTTCTACTGGTTCGTCGCTCGAAACATAAATTTGTTCGGAGGCTGGATTTGGAAGCACAACAACTTTAGTATGAATTTTTTTCTCTTTTACCTCGGTAACCAATTGAAGCATTCGGAGGACATCAAGTTTACCCCAACCGAAATTATTATTCGGTATTGCACCAGTATATTCATCATTCTTTGCAGAAAGTTTGAGTAGTTCTATAACTTCGTCGATTAAAAGATTGGGATTTTGCTCGAATAGTAAAGCCACTGCACCGGTTACGCAAGGAGCAGACAAACTTGTGCCGACATTTCCAACATAACTTCCAGATGGGTCGATTAACGTCGAGTCCACTTCTTCGGGGTCTATTGAACTTGAAGAAGCAGAGAAGACAACCGCACCTGGTGCAGTTATGATTGGAAGTGTTCTACCGTCGCGGGATGGTCCTCGGCTACTAAATTCACCCAATTTGTATAAATCGAAACCAAAGCTCCAATCTTCTAAATTGCCGAGAATATTATAAAATTTGTTTTTAGAAATGTAAGCACCAACACTGATAATTTTTTCGCCAACTGCTGGTGAGGAAATGGTCATAAGATTGTCTGTAGGCAAGCGAGGATAACGAGAGGGAATATTCTCTTGGCTACCGATTGGCAATGCAGACCAAGAATCAAACCTACCGTTATCTTTTGCAACGAAAACTATAGACCAAAAGTAGCTATCTATTGGTAGTTCCGTTAGCCCCTCGTTGCTTATAAAAATCATAAAATTCTCAGAATTCTTAATTGATGAATTCGCTATAGAAACAAGACCTACTAAACTATCAGCAGAGTTAAAAATTTGGACTTTATTGACAATATCTTTAGAAGAAAAGCCTTTCTCATCAACTAAAGTCATATTATTTGTTTCGTAAATTCCCACGTAAATTGAGTCAATTAGATTAATATCTGTCCAGACATCAGCCCCAAAGAGAAAATAACCGGGTATATCTGGACAAAGCGCTGGTTCATAATTACATAAATTTACTGGGTAGAGAAGCAGTTCATATCGTTTGCCTTTTTTAAATTCACCACCAGTGTGAATTAAAAGTTCCCCCTCATTACCAGCAGAAGCAACAATTGCTCTTCCTTTTTTCTCTGAAACTAAATTGGATAAAGCTTTTCCAAGCAAATCTTCGTCGTCGTGCGAACCGAGAATGCTTCCAAGACTTAAATTAATAACACATGGTTTGCCAAGCTCTTCTGCTTTGGAGAAAATATAATTGCATGCAGCAAGGATGTCTGCATCGCTGAAAGAACCACTAGAACCATTGCGATTGCCATTCACAATGATTAAATCTGCCTCTGGAGCAAATCCAACAAATTCGTGCCTCGCTCGACCATTTCCACTTGCTATACCAGCAACGTGTGTACCATGTCCAACTAAATCCTTTTGGAAAACGCTATCAAAATTAAAGTCTATTTCGGTTTTTGTATATTCCCTACCCCAATCATATCCTTGAGGGGGTTTTGGAGAGAATTCCTCTCCCATATCCCAAAGATAAAGAATTCGTGTGCCATTTTCGGTATTAAAATCTGGGTGCTGCAAATCAATACCAGTATCAAATATTCCAATTAAAACTCCTTTTCCAGTATAGGGCCGAGGCAGATTGCTTCCGTTGTGGGCAAAATTCGCCTTGCTCATCGACCTTGCAGAGTCCAGATGAAGTCGATAGCGACGACCAAGAGCTGCTCGCACGACTGCTGGGTCGTCGAGCACTTCTTGGATTTTGGTAATTTCTGTCTTTAGATGCAAGACATTACCACACCTCGACACAATTTGAAAATTTCTTGTTGAAAAGTGTCGTTCAGGAATAACTTCAACAAGTAAATTTACGTAAACTTTGCTGTCTTTAACTTCGAACGGGTACCCAAATTGTGTTGCAAGCAATGGAACATCATAGTCTTTGAAGCTTTGAATGTCCATCAATATCTTTTTTGAGTAAGAATCGAGCTTGTTTGAAAAGTCTTTTGCCGATAAGTTTAAAAAAGCAACAATAAAAATCAAAACCAAAAAAACTCTTCTCATATAGACCTCTAATAATTATTAAAATAGTTTCTATTTAAGTTGATAATCGTGCGAGAGCCCAATGCGATGGACAAAATCGAAGCGCGAGGCTTTGTGCAGCGCTTCAACAGTTCCTTCGACGATAATAATGTTTCCCGCCACTGTAATAACCTTCAAGCCGACTCTTTCAAGCTTGTCTTTGAGAATGAAATCCAGGTTCTTGTACATTTCAATTACACAACGCAATTTTTTATCGGTTTTGGAATATTCGGGATTTTTCATTACCAACTTCAGTGGTGCTTCGAATTTATTTTCGAAGGTCTTTTCTATGTTTTTTTTCACACATCCAAAAAGTAAAAAAGCTAAGCTAACTAAAAAAAATAAATTCCTCATAAAGCCTCATTATTTAGCTAAAATAACAAATTGAGTTCTTCTGTTCAAAGCCCGACCTTCTTCGGTATCATTTGGAGCAACGGGCTGAGACATTCCAAAGCCTCGCCATCGAAGGCGTTTCGGGTCGACTCCGCGCTCTACCAATGCATCGTATACAGCCTTGGCTCTGCGTTCGGACAACCTTTGGTTATACTCTATTGTTCCAATATTATCAGTATGACCTTGTATTTCTAATCTCAATTTGGGTCGAGATAGCATTTGGTCGACTATTTCATCGATTATTGAATAGGATTCTGGCTTTATCTCCCATTTATCAAAGTCAAATAGAATTGGTCGGACAAATGAGTCGCCGGTATCTTTCCAAAATTCAGAAGTATCATAAAATCCTTCAGCCCAGAGAGAATCTTTCCTATTAGGAATATTCAAATGGGAAACGACACGATGATATCCCCAAAATTTCGGTGGTCTATAACTTATCAAGTAATAATTTCGTAAACTCATGTAAATATCGATAAAAATACGCTTCATCTCTTCTTTGGAATATGCTTTGTAAAATTTTCCACCTGTGTTGAAAGCAATTTCTTGTAAATTTTCATCAATTGAGTAACCAAAGGCAACGGTGAAGATGTGAACATTATATTTCTTTGCCAGCGAAATTATTTGACCAACTTTGGCTTGGGAATAATTGTCATCTCCATCAGAAAAAACAACCACAAGACGAGGGGAACCATCATCTGTCAACTTAGAAAACATCTCTATGCTTTTATAAATAGCATCGTACAGACCAGAATACAATCCAAATCCTAGCATCCGCTTTCTATAGAACTCATCAAGCAATTTCTTTGAGTTTGATTCGAAGGGTATTTTAACTTCGAAATCTTTTGTGAAGGTGCAAAAAGCTATTTTGTCATTGGGGTATTTTAATGAAATAAACATTTCGGTACCTTCTAAAATAGCATTTGTAACTCCACTCATAGAACCGCTGTAATCTACGGTCAACACAATGGTGTATGGTATAGAATCACCTTTGCCATATTCACGAACTTTAAATTCAGTTATGGGCACATTTCGAAGATTGTAAACCTTGCCCAAAAACTCCTCGAGAGAACAGAAATATTCGTGAGAGGTTCTTTTATAAGGTTCTGCCATTTGAGAGACGAAATTGCCCTCGTTATCAAAGACTCTTGCATAAAGTTTTACTGTATCGGGATATTTGTCTATATCAACACGCCAAATATCATACCTCAAAGCATTTGGGTCTACCGAATCAATTGGTTTTGTACCACTTAAATAAACTGTAGAGATTGTCGAATCCGGGATATCCCAAACTTCTCTTTGCAAAT
This sequence comes from Candidatus Kapaibacterium sp., assembly GCA_937927515.1. GTDB lineage: Bacteria > Bacteroidota > Ignavibacteria > Kapaibacteriales > UBA2268 > Naka2016. The sequence continues at coordinate 76,157 of CALBDO010000008.1, forward strand.
CAAAATCTTTTACCTTGCGATGGCTTGTACAAGACAGAACAAATAAGAAAAGATATAGCAAAATTGAATTGAATACTTTCATCTGTAAATGGAATATAAAAGAAAAGCGACGAAGTGTTGAAAAAAAAATTTATTGTACAACAATTTCCACAAGAACTGCATCCTTTTCCACTGTTTGACCTTCACTGACAAAAACTTTGGATATAGAACCGTTTGCAGGCGAAGCTAAAGCATTTTCCATTTTCATTGCTTCTATGATGACCACTTTTTGTCCTTTTGCAATACTATCACCCTCTGAAACCAAAACTTTAACTACAAGTCCAGGCATCGGAGCTTTAAGTTTAACAGTAGCCCCAAGCTTTTTATCTTCGTTTTGGGCAAATGTACGAAGGAGATGAAAAGTTTCGTCTTGTACTTCTATTTCGTAGGAATAACCATCGATAATGATATAAATAGTGCCATCCTCTCTATTTTCAACTTCTGCAATAAGGATTTTATCATTGATTTTGAAAGTGTGTACCCCGGGGGCGAGAGTATTTAGTCTTTCCACAGTGTAGGGTTCTCCATCAATAAGGAATGTATTCCAAGTCGAGGTATCTTGGAATATAAATTCTTTGCCATCTACCTTTACGATTGTGTCACGTTCTTTCACAAATACCTCAAATTAACTCTGAGTAAAGATACAAAAACATTGCCATTACAGCAATGCAATCGTTAAGGTCTTTTGGTTGGACTTTATCTGGAGTATCGGTGTGAGAATGATGGTACCAAAAGTACAAACCGTTATCATCAGTTCCGAGCGAGCCACTGGGATAGCCTAATTTCGTCATCGGGAAAATATCGACACCACCACCACCTTTTTCGATTTTCACATTTGGATAGAATTTAGCAAGAAACTCTTGAAAAGATAAGACTTTTTTCCAAATTGAGTCTGGACCAAGGAATCCTATTCTTACTGGAGGAAAAACACCAGAATCAAATTCAAACAAAAGCTTGTGATTTTCGTTTTTGTGAAGCTCAGCGTAACGCTTGCCACCCTCGGTACCATTTTCTTCGTTTACCCAAAATACCAATCTTAAAGTTCTCTTTGGACGAATCCCAAGTTGCTTGATGACTTTCAAGACATACCAAGAAGCAACACAACCACCTGCATCATCTTGAGCACCAGAGCCGACATCCCAAGAATCAATATGACCACCGAAGGCAATTATCTCTTGCGGAAGGGTTGAACCACGAATCTCTGCCATTAAATTTCTCGAGGGAGAAGTCCCTTCATCTCGTGTTTCAATTTTCAAGAACAATTTTGCCCTGATGCCTCTGTTCTGAAATCTTTCGAGTAGCAAAACATCTTCCTCAGTTAAAGAGGCAAAAGGTATTTTAGGAACAGTGTCTTCGTAGTGCATAACGCCAGTATGAGGATTATTCATAGACATTGGTGTCACTGGTCGGCACAATGCTGCAACAGCACCACATTCAGCTGCTTTAACAGCACCCAGCCAGCGATATTGAACAGTTTTTCCATATCCCTCGTACGGTGGATTAAAAACTACTATCCTCCCCTTTGCTAATGCTTTATTTTTTTCGAGGTCTTCAAAATCACGAACCACTAAGACTTCTGCTAACAACCCATCTACGGGCGTAGAAATGCTACCACCATATGCAGAGATAGGCATAATCTTCCTTCTGGGAAAAACCATCTCGCAATCTTCGTGTATCCGAACCCACTTAGGCACCAAAACCTCTTCGGACCAGACGCTATCGTATCCTTCCTCACGCAATTTTTTTTCAATCCAGTCCAAAGCATTTTCCAAATTTGTACTTCCACTTAATCTTGGCCCGAAATTATCACACAGTTCTGCTAATGTATTCCATGGTTCGGAATTAAATTCCAATAATTTATAAATTCTTTGGAGATTGGATGCGATAATGTCCACCGAGCTTTCAGTTTTTCCAAAAACTCCTTTCGTGTGGGTTAAAATTAATGCTAATGTAATTAAACCTATTGTTAGAACTTTTTTCATTCTCAAGTTTAAATATAAAAAAGTAAATTATTAAATTTTATCCATAAATAAAAAGAATAAACACCGCCAATTTACAAAAATTGCACAATTATAATATTTTTTTTATAATTTAGTTTTTTTCTATATTATGAAGAAAACCAATCTCCGTAAACGGATACGCTTTGAATTTGATTACTTAATGTCGAAAGGTCCACTTCCCCCTTTTCTTCTACTCATAATTACTGGCACGTTACTAATACTCTTGATAGCTTTTATAATATATGCCTTCGATTTAATTCCCAAAGGTAAAGGAAATGTCCTCGGAATACCAAATCCAGATGATTATAATTTTCTTGAAGTATTTTGGACAGTTCTTCTACGTACTCTCGATGGAGGTGTGATTTCGGAGGACCCACTCGACGTGGTTTTCTTGATATTTATGCTCATTGCAACGCTTTTTGGCCTGTTTATGCTTGGAGTCTTTATCGGCGTTGTTAGCAGCGTTGTTATGAATAAAATTATTGAACTTAGAAAAGGGCGAAGTTTTGTTATTGCCAAGAATCACACCGTAATTCTTGGCTGGTCTTTCCAAGTTTTCCAAATAATTTCTGAACTTGTCATTGCAAACGAGAATCAAAAGAAACCCATAATTGTAGTTCTCGCCGAGAAAGATAAAGTTGAAATGGACGATGAGATAAGAGCAAAAGTAGGAGACACCAAAAATACCAAAGTAATTTGCCGTACTGGCAATCCAATAGATTTGAGGGACCTTGAAGTTGTGAATTTAAACCAAGCCAAATCAATAATTGTCATTGCGCCTGATGTACCCGAACCAGATTCTTATGTAATCAAGACTATTCTTGCAATAACAAACAACCCAAACCGGAAACCACTTCCCGATAAATACCATATTGTCGCTGAAATTCGACATCCCAGAAATGTCCCAATTGCAGAAATAGCTGGGCGCGACGAGGTCCAGCTCGTTGTATTTGATTATGTAGTCTCTCGAATTATTGCACAAACTTGCCGACAGCCTGGTTTGTCTGTTGTTTTTACTGAATTACTCGACTTCCAAGGAGACGAAATTTACTTCGCACACGAACCAAGATTGATTGGAAGAACTTTTGTCGAGGCTATTTTTGCATACGAAACCTCTACTATCATTGGATTAAGAAGGCAAAATGGCGAAATACTTTTGAAACCACCGATGAATACCAAAATTGAAGAAGGCGACAGACTCATAGCAATCTCTGAGGACGACGATACAATTATCCTCTCTGGTATCTTGGACTATAAAATAGACCCCGGTGCAATTCGAAATGAACCAGAAATAAAAGAGAGGAGACCAGAAAACACATTGATTTTAGGCTGGAATAGAAGGGCTCCTCTTATCATCGCTGAATTAGATAAATATGTCTTAAAGGGCTCCAAACTTGTGGTAGTTACAGATTTATCATATGTGGAGAGAACTATACTTGAAATCAATTATGAACTGCAAAATCACGAAATATCTTTCATTTATGGTGACACAACCGATAGAAGAGTATTGGACAATTTAATAGTAGAGCAATTCGACCACATCATCGTATTGAGCCAAACAGAGATGCTGGATGTACAATCTGTAGATGCACGCACACTGAGTACGCTTCTGCATTTGAGGGACATAGCCGACAAAACAGAACACAAATTTTCTATTGTTAGCGAAATGCTCGACGATAGAAATCGTGAACTCGCCGAGATTACACATGCCGACGATTTTATTGTTAGTGTGAAACTCGATAGTTTGATGTTGTCCCAAATTTCTGAAAATAAGGAATTGAGAATTATATTCGAAATCCTATTTAGTGCAACAAATCCATCAATTTTCATAAAACCAGCGGAATATTATGTGGAGTTGGGTCGTCCAGTCAATTTCTATACTGTTATGGAAGCAGCGCGACAAAGAAATGAAATAGCAATAGGGTACAAACTACACGAGGTAAAGCCACGCTACGCTGGCGACTCGATGCTTGCCTATGGAGTTCGTGTCAATCCAATTAAGTCAAACCGAATTTTTTTCTCCGAGGGCGACAAAATAATTGTAATCGGCGACGAGCAGTAGTATGAAATTTATTGACATTGCCAAAATATACGTAAAAGCTGGCAATGGTGGAAATGGTATCGTCAGTTTCCATCGTGAAAAATATGTTCCCAAAGGGGGACCAGACGGAGGAAACGGCGGAAGTGGAGGTAATATCATACTCAAAGCAAATCCCCACCTAACCACCCTTCTGGATTTTAAATACAAATCACATTTTAGAGCCGAAAACGGAAAGCCAGGGGGACCAAACAACAAGACTGGGAAAAATGGTCAAGATTTAATTATCCCTGTACCTTGTGGTACTGTTGTAAAAAATGCTGTAAGTGGGGAAATAATCGCAGACTTAGTACAACCAGACCAAGAACTAATAGCTGCCCGAGGTGGCCGAGGCGGCCGAGGTAACGCCGAATTTGCTACACCCACAAACCAAACGCCAAGGTACGCAGAGAAAGGTTTTCCGGGAGAAGAATTAGAATTGATACTTGAATTAAAAGTTATTGCCGATGTTGGAATCGTAGGCTTTCCAAATGTTGGTAAATCAACTCTTATCTCTGTTATATCAGATGCAAAGCCCAAAATTGCCGACTACCCTTTCACAACACTTACACCAAACCTTGGTGTCGTTAGAATCGATATTGGTAAAAGTTTTGTTGTTGCAGACATACCCGGTCTTATAGAAGGAGCCTCGCAGGGCAAAGGCTTGGGGCTGGATTTCCTTCGTCACATCGAGCGAACGAAAGTTTTACTTTTCCTTTTGGACGCTACAAGCAACGATTTAAAAAAAGACTTTAAAATCCTAATAACTGAATTGAAAAAATACAACAAAGAACTGCTGGAGAAAGAGAAATTAATCGCTATAAACAAACTTGATTTGATTGAACAAAATAAAATCAATAAAATTTCAAGTCTGAACTTTGGCAAAAATTATCCAAGTCCACTTTGTATATCGGCAGTTACCGGATTCGGATTAGAAAAATTAAAATTTGCACTTTGGGAAAAGGTCGAAAAGGTACGTAATTTAGAACTTTCATTAAAATAAATATTCATTCGTCAAGACAAATACATAAAAGGTTTCGAATATGTGGAGAGTATTTCTTGGTGGATTATTTCTAATTTTTTTTCAAAATGACTGGGGTTTTCTTTCAAGTAAAGACAATGTCCTTAAAGAGGATATATCCCCTTTTGTCAGCATTTCCCAATTGAAGTTGCCAAAGCACCTGGATTTCTGTGGAGAGGCGTTAGAATTAGATAATCCAATAATGCAAGAAAGAGCAGAAAGGGAATTCTTCATTAACTTACAATCCCCTGGGCAGATTATTCTTTATTTAAAACGTTCTGGAAGGTACTTCCCTATTTTTGATAGCATTTTTAAAAAGTATAACATACCAGAGGATATAAAATATTTGGCAGTTGCAGAAAGTGGCTTGCAGAATGTAATGTCGCCAAAACAAGCATACGGAATTTGGCAATTCATACCGACTACTGCAAAAGAATACAACCTACAAGTGGATGAATACGTAGACGAAAGGTTGAATATCTACAAATCAACAGAAGCGGCGTGCAAATACTTGCAAAGAGCATACGAGGTGTATGGTTCGTGGACACTTGCAGCCTGTGCATACAATATGGGATTTTCAAATCTATCCAATAACATCGATTTTCAAAATACAAGAAATTTTTACGAGCTTTTCCTCAATGAAGAAACTTCGCGTTACATATTCCGAATTGCAATTCTAAAAGAAATTTTAAAAAATCACCGCAAATATGGCTTTAATATACCAACAACCGAAATATACAAGCCATTTAAAACTAAGCAGGTTATTTGGAGCGAAGAAATACCAAACCTTGCTGTTTGGGCAAAAGCGCAAGGCACCTCTTATCTTTGGGTCAAGGTTTTGAACCCTTGGATATTGAAGCGCTCGCTACCAAAACCCAAAACTCCGTATGTAATTGATATTCCTGTGGATGAAAAATGATTGAGGTCAAGAACTTGCACAAATCTTTTGGGGAAAAGAAGGTTTTAAACGGAATTACTTTGGTAATCCCAGACGGTGTAACCTATTGCATTATAGGCCGTTCGGGGTGTGGTAAAAGCGTGTTAATTAAAAACATTGTTGGATTGCTCGAACCAGACCAAGGTGAGGTAATAATCGACGGGATGAATATACATAAGCTCGAAAATGAAGAGCTATTGAAAATCAGGGAAAGATTTGGTTTCGTTTTCCAGGGTTCTGCTCTCTTCGACTCGTACACAGTTTACGAAAATGTCGTGATGGGTCTTTATGAGCGTGGAATTCGCGATGAGAAGATTCTATCTGCAGAAGCCCAAAAAGCTTTAACTGCTGTTGGCTTGCTCCCAAAACCAGAAGAAGTTACTAAAGAGGAATTTGACAAAGAGTGGAAAATATTGAAAGACAAGATGCCGGCGGACTTGTCTGGCGGGATGAAAAAACGGGTCGGTGTTGCTCGTGCTCTTGTTGGAAATCCATCGTACATTTTTTACGACGAACCGACAACTGGCTTGGACCCCGTCACATCCGAACAAGTAGACAATCTTATCGCCGAACTTGCAAAGGGATTATCCGTGACCTCTATTATTATTACACACGACTTATTTTCCGTCTTTAAAATTGCGGATTTCATTGCTATGATAGACGATGGTAATTTGGTATTCAACGGAACAGTTGATGAATTTCGGATGAGCAACAATCCAATAGTTCAAGAATTTTTGGAAAGATATAAAACAAAGGTCTTATGAGCAAATTTAATAGAAATTTTATCTTTTTGGCAATTTTATTGACCTTGGCTACCAGCATCGTTGTTTCACAAAACATTAAGCCTAAAACAACCAAGAAAGAAACACAAGTCATCAAAAGGAAAGACATTGTTAAGCCACTAATAGCATATCTAAAAAATGATAAGTGGTATTTTTTGGACCAAAAGGGGAATTTGCTATTCGAACCATTGGAATTACTTGATGTTTTGGGCTACAGCGAGGGTTTTTTTCGAGTAAATATGCAATTCAATCAAAAACCCAAGTGGGCTATCATTGATTTGAAAGGCAACATAACTGTCATAAATGGAATAAACTACCTTTTTAATTTTCACAATTCAAGGGCATTAGTTACAAAACTTAAAAAGAAACAAAACACAAGTGATACAGCCACTGAACCCGAACAAGTCTTTGGTTATATTAATTATGAAGGGAAATTGGTAATTCCTTTAATGTACGAAGATGCAACAGAATTCAGCGAGGGCCTTGCTTTTGTCAAAAATAAAAACATCCGAGGCTTTATCGATACGAATAATAGATTAGTAATCAAACTTGAAAATATGGCAGGCAATACCTTTAAAAATGGAATTGCAGATGTAAACGACAAAAATTTTCTGAATGGTTTCATCGACAAGAGTGGTAAAATTGTTATTCCATTGGAATATAACTTGTTGGAACATTTCTCCGAGGGGTTAGCATTTGCTGTAAAAGGGGATACCTTTGGATTTATAAATCTTCGAAATAAATTTGAATTTTATATTGACGCATATGTCTCGAAGCCATTTTCAGACAGTGTGGCTTTCGTCGGAAAACTTATAAAACAAAAAATGAAATGGGCATTAATTAACAGAAAAGGAGAAAAGATTACAGATTATATTTTTGATGATGTGAAAGAATTCTCCGAAGGGGTTGCACCAGTTTTAAAAGATGGTCGTTGGTTTTTCATCGATAAGAATGGACACGAGATACTTTCAAACGATTACAATTATATTGATAAGTTTGTAGATGGACTTGCATGGGTTTCCTTGCGAAATGGTAAACGTGGATACATAGACCACAATGGAAATTTTGTAGTCGAACTGCCCGAGGCAGTAAAGTATTTTGATTTTCGCTTAAATCGTAAAGTTTATTGAAAGAAAGCAATTGAAACGTGATTTAAAAGAACAAATCATCGAAGAGATTGATATCGTCGACTACATAAGCGAGGTTGTATCGCTTCGTCGTCGTGGTGCAAATTACGTCGGGCTTTGTCCATTTCACCAAGAAAAAACTCCCTCATTTACCGTATCTTCGGAAAAAAAGATTTTCAAATGTTTCGGTTGCGGTAAATCTGGCAATGTAATCACTTTTGCTGTTGAATATTACGGACTCTCCTTTGCAGAAGCAATCAAAGAATTGGCAAAACGGGCTGGTTTAAGATATGAACAAATTACCGATAAAACACGGGAGGAACTTTCCAAACGAGACAAAATTTATCAAGCACTTGAATATGCTAAAAAATATTATCAAAAAGTACTCTACACTCAAAGTGGTTTGCCAGCTTTGCAATATCTTGCCAGCCGAGGATACAATCGCTCGACTATTTCCGAATTTGAAATTGGTTATGCTCCGCCTGCTTGGGACAACTTGCTTCGAGAATTGACCTCCGCAGGTTTCCCAAAGGAAATCCTACTCGAAGCTGGACTAATCAAGCAAAAAGAAGGTCATACAGACGAATACTACGACGTATTTCGCGACAGAGTCATCTTTCCTATTTACAACACGATGGGAAAAGTCGTTGGTTTCGGCGGTAGGACCCTCAAAGATTCTGAAAATCAACCTAAGTATTTAAATACACAGCAAACCGATGTATTCGATAAAAGTAAACTACTATTTGGACTTTTCAAAGGAAGGAACGAGATACGCTCGAAGGAGTCGGTAATACTTGTCGAGGGCTACGCCGACGTAATTGCATTACACCAAGCTGGTTTTAAAAATGCTATTGCATCGTGTGGAACCTCATTAACGGAGGAGCAACTTCACCAAATTGCTCGTTTTTGTAAAACGATATATATAGCATACGATGGGGATGAAGCAGGACAGAAGGCAACCGAGCGAGCACTGCAGTTGGCTTTACCTTTGGGTTTCGAAGTTTTGATTATAAAGCTTATCGAAGGAGAAGACCCAGACAGCATTGTAAAGAAATACGGAGCAAAAGCATTTCACAACCTTCTTGACAATGCAATGAATTTCCTGGAATACTTATATCATTTGGCACAAGCAAGAGCGATACTCGGTCGACCAGCAAAAAAATCCAAATTTATACAATACTGCCTGAATTTAATTTCTACAATACCCGACAGATTGCAGCATATGGAATATATCCAGACACTTGCCGAATTGCTGGCACTCCCCTACAGTCAACTGGAAACACTTTTCAAAGAAAAATCAAAATTGGAGTATGAGAAATTGTCTACTGAAAAGCGAACAATAACAATCGAAATACCAACGACTACTTCATCGCAAGACTTATTTCCAGAGGAAGAACAACTAATATCGCTCTGCTTGGATTCTGTAAAATCGTTTGAATACTTACAATCACTACATAAATTCGACTCGAGCCAAATGCTTAGCGAAAAAGGGACTATGCTATTTCGCATATTAGAAACCCATAAGAGTCCGGACACATTAAACAGTATACTCAATGATTTGGAAATTAATCAGGAGACAAAAGATTTTTTCTTAAATTTAGTCTTTTCAAAGGAAAAACTTAGCGAAAATTGGGAGAAGTATGGTATTAGCATCCAAGAAAAGGATTATCAGAAATTGCTCGAGGACCTCTTAATCAAATTTCAAATTAGAAAGATTGACCTTTCTGTTGCAGAAATACGAAAGCAAATAGTCCACAACCCAGAAAACCAGGATATGCTTTTAAAAAAAATACAAGAACAATTAATTAAGAAGCAAAAATTGCTAAATAAGATTAAGAAATGAAATTTAGAAGGATTAATGAAAATACAAAAGGCTTACTTTTTGCTTTTGTAGTGAGTATAACAATATGGTTCTACTCGGTATTGAACTCAGAATATAACATTTACTTAAAAATACCTTTAATGATTATTCCCCCCGAGAACTATTCTGTTTCTGGGAAAATCCCCGAAAAGGTGGATGTACTCGTCTCGACTGTTGGCTGGCAAATATTAAATCTCTTGTTTCTTCCTAAGAACATAAGTTGCAACATCTCGCTCGAGCAATTTGATAAATTCGAGGAGAATGTAATTCTCACCAAGAATGATTTTATAAAAAGTATAAATCTCGGAGTCTCTGCCAAGATTCTGGATGTGATGCCCTCGACTTTAACGATAAACATTGGGAAAATGGTAGAAAAAGTAGTGCCAGTCGAACTTGACATCGATATTAAGCCACGCCAATATTTTACTGTTGTTGATAAACCAATCGTTAAGCCCGAGCTGATTACAATAAAAGGAAAAAGCAATATAATCGAAAACATAGATAGGTGGAAAACAGTAAAAGTATTTCTCGAAGATGTACACAAGCCAATGCAATTAGAAGTTCCTTTACAAGATACCTTACATTCTCAGATTACATCCGTACCAACAAAGGTTATGGTGTATGTGGATGTGGACCTTGCATTGGACAAAATTATCTACGACATACCAATTAGAATCGAGGACGGAAGTCTACCACCGAACCACATTTTAGAACCAAGATACATAAATGTGGCAATACGAGGAGGAATAAACAAGATGATAGAGCAAGACTTTCTCGTACTCGATGCCAAAGTTAAATATTCACAGGTAATTACCGACACGATAGGAATAATTGTGCCCCAAGTTGAAGTGCCACCTGGGTTTACACTGCTTTCAATAGACCCACCATATTTATACCACAGAGTTGTAACAAAGATGAAATGAACTAACCAACATTAATGTTTACTTTTGGTAGGGAATAGTTATATTCTTTAGCTTGAGCGAATAAAGATGTGAAGAAAGTTAGAACACCAATTCTACCAATAAACATAATCCAAACAAGCACAAATTTGCTCGTATCGCAAATAAAGAATGTGGTATTACGGCTAAGTCCAACAGTAGAGAAAGCCGAAACTACTTCGAAAAGTAAATTCAATGGATTTTTATCCGTTTCAAGAAGAATCAAGAAAGAAGTGCCAAGAATTATAACAAAGATTGAAAGCAAGACAATTGCAATAGCTTTTTTTATTGTATCATAATCGATTTCGCGTGAATAAATCTCGAGGCGGTCTTGTCCACGCAAATACTTATACAAAAAAAGTAAAACAACAGTAAAAGTTGTTGTTTTAATACCTCCACCAGTTCCACCGGGAGAAGCACCAATCCACATTAAAAAAATCAGAATAATAGTGCTAAAAACAGAAAGTTGTTCTATTGCAACGGTGTTGAAGCCAGCAGTTCTTGCCGTTACCGATTGAAAATATGCATTGAATATTTGCTCTAAAAAGTTATGTCCCAAAACACTTGAATGATAATCCCCCAGATAAATTAAAATTGTACCCAGAGCAATCAAAGTCGCAGTCGACACCAAGACAAGTTTGGTCGTAGGAGTAAACCTTTGAGTTTTGTAAGTCCTTTTCTTTCGGAAGCTAAAAGCAAACATCTCTGTTAAAGATAAAAACCCCAAACCACCCAAGATAATAAGCAATGAAATAGTAAATTTAAAGTTGTAGTTGTTTTTTAAAAGTGGGGTCATCAAGTTTTCAGAGAATAAAGAGAAGCCAGCGTTGCAGAAAGCAGAAATAGAATGAAATATTACAAAAAAAGCATCGGATGAGATATTCGAAGTATGATGCTTTATCGACAAATATAATATTATTGCACCGATAGACTCGATTAAAAAAGTGTAAAAAATAATTCTTTTCAACAAGGAGCCGATTGCAGAAAATGTATCTGGACTGAGAAATTCCTTCAAAAGAAGTCGCATCTTGATAGTTAAACCACCACTTACAAAAATGAAGAAGAAAGTTGTCAACGTCATAATCCCCAATCCACCAATTTGAATAAGCAGAAGTATTATTATCTGCCCAGTTAGAGAAAAATCTTTTGCGGTATCGAGAACAATTAATCCAGTTACACAGACAGCACTTGTCGAGGTAAATAATGCATCAATATACTTAATAGGCTGACCTGTGGCAGAGACTTTGGGTAAAGATAGCAAACCAGAACCGATTAGAATGAGGAATGCAAAACTAACAGCAAGAATCACTCCAGGTGGAACTTTCAGTCTCGTCAATGCTGTACTGTGGCGAACTAATTTAAATATCCCAGAGATAAAAATTGCTAGTTGAGTTATTATCAGATATAACAAAGCTATTTGGTCGAAGGAAAGCAAAGGGAAAACAGATTTAATAACAAGTTGAAATGGTCGTTCAAATATGATTTCTATTACCAAGAAAAGAGTTATTAACAGTTCAACCCAGCGTTGCTTGATGTGTTCCAAAAAATTTTGCAGAGTAAACAATCGTAGTAATTCCTCTACCACAAAAGCATAGATTATAACTCTAATTATGAGGCTAATAAATTTCTCTTCCAGACGAGACAGGGGAAAACCTATTAAAAGAATAAAGGTCAGCGAGGAACCTAAACCAATAAGGAGAAGAAAAATATCGAGAAAAATTTTTAAATTGGTTTTTATTTTTCTGACTGTTGAGATTTTCATTCTGATAAAAAATACAAAAATAGAAAATTAAAAAGTTCAATTTAAAAATGGTATGTTTTTTAAAATAGTGAAAATATGATAAGGGAGAATTTTTACTTTGATGTAAACAAAAGAATAGAACGAAGCATCGAGACAAAAAAGAAAGTAATAGAGCACCTATCCAATATAATTTTAGAAGTAGGAAAAATCCTTGCCGAGCGATTGAAAACTGGTGGAAAAATACTGCTTTGTGGTAATGGTGGGAGTGCAGCAGACAGCCAACATATAGCAGCAGAGTTAGTTATTCGATTTCGTGGGAGCGTGAAGAGGAAAGCACTTCCTGCCATTGCACTTACCGTCGACCCATCGATTATGACAGCTGGTGGCAACGACATAGGATTTGAAAATGTCTTTGCGAGAGAAGTCGAAGCATACGGAAAAGAGGGCGATGTCTTGGTTGGTATTTCTACAAGCGGTAATTCACCCAACGTTTATAACGCAATTAAAGTAGCAAACTCGCTTGGCTTGATATCTATCGGCTTGCTTGGAGGAGATGGTGGCAAGATTGCACCACTTTGCAAACACAAAATTATTGTACCTGAAACCGAAACGGCTTTAATTCAAGAATGCCACATTATGATTGGTCACATATGGTGTGAAATTATCGAAGAGTATCTCTTCCCCGAGCAATTTCAAAAATGAGCTTATGAAACATTCACAACGAAAGATACGTCTGGCTTGGTATTTCTACGACTGGGCAAACTCTGCATTTGTAACGAGCGTAATAACTGTTTTCCTGGGTCCATATTTAACTTCAGTAGCACACAAATCAGCACAGTTATCAGGAGGCTTGTTTATATTTGGAGTATACATTTACCCGGAGTCTTTGTTTTCTTATGTTGTGTCGCTATCAGTCCTTTTGCAAGTACTTATTTTGCCATTTGTTAGCTCAATTGCAGACTTGAGGGATTTGAAAATAAAATTGCTTTATCTTTTCGCATATACTGGGTCTCTGTTTACAATTTCATTGTACATCTTAGATGAAAAGACAATCACGTATGGGGTATTTGCTTTTATGATTGCAAACATTTTCTTCGGGGCAAGCATTGTTATGTATAATAGTTTGCTGGTCGAGATTGCTAACCCTAATGAAAGGGACAAAGTATCCTCCATCGGATGGGCATTTGGGTATGTAGGTGGCGGAATAGTTCTTGGACTCAACCTTATTGTAATTTTCTTTTCAAGTGCATTTGGAATTTCCAACGAAGAAGCTATTCGTATATCATTTGCGGTTGCTGGCGTATGGTGGCTCCTATTTTCTTTCATTTCTCAAAATTTATTTAAACTTCCTCCTTCTCGAATTAATAATAGATTTGACAATAATCACAAAAATGCGATAAAACAATTAAAGGACACATTGAAAAACCTTTTCAAGAACAAAAATGCTTTGCTTTTCTTCATCGCTTTCCTTTTGTTCAACGATGGCGTACAAACCGTGATTATTATTTCCACTCAATTTGGTAAGAGAGAATTAAATTTAAGCATAGAATTTCTAGTCTTGGTAATTCTTGCAGTACAATTCCTCTCATTCTTTGGGACATTATTAGTCATGAAAATAAATGAATACCTAAAATCCAAAGCAACCTTAATAACATGTTTGATTATTTGGAGCTTCATAGCAATTTATGGATATTTTTTCCTTAGAGACGAGATAGGCTTCGTCGTACTTGCGATATTAATTTCATTGGTTCTTGGTGGCACACAAGCAATTAGCAGGTCGATATTTACAAATTTTATTCCAAGGCAAAGAGAAGCCGAGTACTTCAGCTTTTATGAAATCACTGAAAAGGGCTCGAGTTGGGTAGGACCCTTGACCTTTGGCTTGGTTCTTCAGTTGACAAAATCATATAGATTAGCTATTTTATCCTTAATTTTGTTTTTTTTAGGTGGTATATTTTTCCTTTTAAAGGTTAATTTTTCTGAAGTCGGCACAGGAGAACTTGAATGAACCTTAACAAATCAATTTATTTAATTATTTTATTAAACCTTTCTATTCTAAGCTTCCCCAACCAAGTTTTATCGCAATCTGCAACGAATGAAAATTCTGTCGCAGTTTTCAACTCCGATACTCGAATGGTATTCAAGCTAAATGGTTACTGGGAGACTTCTATCGAGGGCGATGACTTCATCTCCTATTACTTTCCCAATGTGTTTTACAATTGTAAAGAAGTCAGAATTCGCAAAAGCATACACCTGGATAAACAATTAATTCCCAACTCTGTCTGGCATTTATACTTTCTTGGGGTAAATGATGAAATTGAAATATATTGGAATGACCAATTCGTTGGCAAATATATCTCCGATGGTTCACCATTGTGGATAACTTTGCCTCGGAAAATCAACCTCCGAGAAAACAATCGGCTCGAATTTGTCGTTAAAAGAGCTACTCCATTGGTATTTCAAATCAGAAAGAATTATTTGTATTACCAAAAAATTGCAACTGGGATACCAAGAGATTTCTTTCTTATACGTACATCGGTCGTTTGGCTTAATGTTTCCTCCTTGAAATCAGAATTTGAAAGTTTAAACAAGACTACACTCAAAGCGAAAATTAATGTAAGTTCGTTCGAAATAGAGAATCTATTAAGACTTGGTGGCATTAGTTCTCAGACGTCTCCATATGTTGCATTAAATGCAGAAATATTTCTAAAATATAAAACTACAAAGCAAGTCGTTGCACAAACTTCCACAAGTATAAACCTATCATCTTTTAGAAATGTGTATTTAGAGCCATCCCTCGTTGTGATTTCCCCTTTGCTTTGGGAACCAGACAACCCAAATCTTTATGAACTTGAAGTTAGGCTAACTTGTTCTGGAGTAACGATAGACAATCTGCGTCAAGACATTGGGCTTGCAAAATGGGATACTTACAAAATCAAAGAAACAACAAACTTCCTTTTAAATGGCAAACCATTTATTTTTAAAGGGGTAGATTATATAGAGGACTTTTACTCTGGTTCTACCGAAGCCACTTTAAAAAAGATAGAAAGCGACTTAAAAATTTTAAAATCACTTGGGGCAAATGCTGTTAGATATATTTTCACACCTCCTAATCCATACTTTTTGCAACTGGCAAACAAAATGGGTATGTTGGTTCTAACAGATTTGCCTGCACATTTCATTCCAGCAAGCATACTAAAGAAGTCGGACCTTTTCGTTCGTTTACAAACCATAACCGATAATATAACTAGAAATTGCGGTACCAATCCATCCCTTTTTGCAATTGGAATTGCCGATGGCTTGGACTATTCCAATTCAATTGTCACTGAATACATCCACAAAATGACTAAATGGATAGACAATTACCCGCAAGTGAGAAAATACGCAACAGTTGTTATCGGACAAAAACCGAGCTCACTTGAATCCTTAGACTTTTTAATTGCTAAAGATAATGTTAGTATCACCGAATACGAAAACATTTTAAACTATCTTAAGAAGTTTTGCGCCACTACGAAGATACCGGTGCTTTATAACTTTGGAACTATTATCGACCCAAACAACCACAAAGGTTACAATGACATTATGTCTCTGGAATACCAAGCATACTATTTAAATAGTCGATATCTCCTCCGAAATCAAATAGGAAATGCTGGGGTACTCTATTGGTCGTACAATGATTATTTTACTGAAAACCCACTTGGAAAATCTGCAATTAATGAACCATTTGTTTGTTACTCTGGGATAATAGGTAATAAAAGTCAAAGACTATCATTTAATATGCTAAAAGCTTTATTCAACAACGAAGAGACACCTGTTATTAATCCTGGACAGGTAGAGCCTGATTTTCCAGTTATATATTTAATTGCTGGGGGATTTGCATTCCTTCTTTGGGGAATCCTAATCAATCGAAGCAGAAGATTCAGAGAACATACATTTCGCTCCCTATTCCGAACATACAACTTTTTTGCCGACATCCGCGACCGACGCTTAATTTCTAATTTTCAAACTGGGGTTTTTGGAATTACTCTTTCAACAATCCTTGCACTTTACTTGGCTTCTATTCTAAGTTATTGGAAAACGAATGAAAGTATTCATCATCTTTTGAACTTGTTATTAGTAAACGACTTTATTAAAGAATGGACTTATAGATTCTCTTGGAAAGTGGATTATTTCATTATCATCTTGACAATTTTAATTTTTATCAAGATAAATATCCTGGCTTTGCTACTAAAAGTCGCATCGCTCTTTGTCCGCTCGAAAATCTTTTTAAGTGATACATTCAAGATGGTGATTTGGTCTGGGGCACCTCTTTTATTTTTCCTACCAATCTCAATTTTTATCAATAGGTTACTTCCAATTTCACCAATTTTGGCTAATGTTTCTAATTTCTTACTAATTCTATTTCTGCTTCTCTGGTTACAAAGGCTTCTTAAATCAATTTGGATTGTTTTCGATGTTCGCCCTTCAAAAGTTTATGCAGTATCATTATTTGTCCTCTTCTTTGTATGTACTGCCTATTTTTCTTATATTCAATATAAATTTTCATTTTTTGAGTATGTTTCACAATATTTAAAATTATATTTCTTATGACCACCATTTACAAAACCAACTTTGAGGACATTAAGCTAAAAAACCGCGGAAAAGTTCGCGACATTTATGAGTTCGACAATTTTTTGCTTTTCGTTGCCACCGACCGCATCTCTGCTTTCGACGTGGTTATGAACGAACCGATTCCTTCTAAAGGAAAAATCCTAAATCAAATTTCCAAATTTTGGTTGACAAAAACGAAAGACATAATTGCTAATCATTACATAACCGATGATGTAAGGCAATATCCAAGCGCATGTCAGAAGTATGCAGATGTTCTCGATGGAAGGTCTATGCTTGTAAAAAAGTGCAAACCATTGCCAATCGAGGCAATAGTTCGTGGTTACATTGCTGGCTCTGGTTGGAAGGAATACCAAAAAACTCAGTCCATCTGTGGCATACCACTACCCGAAGGATTACAAGAATTCCAGAAATTACCCGAGCCAATTTACACCCCATCGACCAAAGAAGAAATTGGTCACGACATTAACGTGAATTTTGATTATACTGTGAACCTATTGGGACAAGAATTAGCAAATAGGATTAAAGAGACCTCTCTTAACTTATTTAAATTTGCCTCGAGTTACCTCGAAGGCAAAGGCTTAATACTTGCTGATACTAAATTTGAATTTGGTTTGGACAACAATGGCAACTTAACACTTATCGACGAGGTCCTAACACCCGACTCCTCGAGGTTTTGGCTTTCGGAGGATTATGCGCCCGGTAAGCCACAATATAACTTCGATAAACAAGTTCTTCGAGATTATTTGGAATCTTTGGCTTGGGACAAGGTACCTCCTCCACCCCCGCTACCACCAGAAATAATCAATAAAATCGTCGAAAAATATAAAGAAGCTTTTAAAAGGATTATAGGCAAAGACTTTGATGAAAACTAATATTAGAACCAAAAATCTAACCAAAATACTCGATTTAAAGCTTTTAGGAAGTGTTCTCTTCCTGATTTTGGTGGGTATTTATTCTATTTACAGTAGTCTTTTGAATTCTGAAACGCTTATTCAATTTCAAAAGCACCTTGGTTACGTCATACTTGGAATCATTATAACTATTGTAGTTACTTTTTCTTCTGAAAATTGGATTCGAAGCATTACATTTCCATTGTATATCGTTACTGTCATTTTGCTTATAGCAGTACTCATTTTTGGAGTTAAAATTAATGGCACAGTAGGCTGGCTTAAATTCGGTGGTTATTCTTTACAACCAGTTGAACTTGCTAAATTGGCTGTTATTCTTACCTCATCTGCTTTTCTTTCTATTCCCGGTGTTAGCGTTAAGAATATTCGAGGTTTGGGCTTTCTCTTTATAATTTTTCTCATACCAATTATTTTCATCGTTTTGCAACCAGACTTTGGTTCTGCAATCATTATTCTAACTCTATTTTGGAGTATTCTTTATTGGTCGGATTTTAATCTTAATTTTCTGGTTGGAATACTAGCACTACCTTTTTTACTTCTGTTCTACTTAAAAGGATTAGTTGAATTTATCGTTGTCGTCGCAATTTTTTCTGGAATAATTTTTTATATCAATAAAAATAAAATTTTAACATCCCTCATCACTATTGTTATTGTGGTAGGGCTTGCTTTTGCAATTAAAGACACAATAAATCATTTACATGAACATCAGCAAGCAAGAATCAAAGCTTTTGTTAATCCAGAATTTGCACCATTGAAACAAAGTTACAATGTCATTCAAAGCATACTTGCAGTTGGAAGTGGTGGTATAATTGGCAAAGGACCTTTTTCTGGAACACAAACCCAGTTAAAATACGTCTATGCCCAGCCCTCCGACTTTGTATTTTCCATACCAGCCGAAGAATTTGGTTTCGTTGGTTCTATTTCTATCCTAATAGCATTTACAATTTTTATTACTAGAGTGATTAAAATTGGCACCGAGACCAATTCTCCTTTCCTGAAACATATCATACTAAGCTACGGCACATTGTTATTTGTACATTTTGTGCAAAACATTGGTATGGCTATAGGTTTGTTACCTGTTATGGGTATACCTCTTCCTTTCGTAAGCTCGGGTGGTTCTTTCTTCCTGGTTAATTCATTTCTCTTAGGTGTCGTGCTAAATGCGAATAGAAGAAAATTCCAAGTCTACTAAAATTGAGGAACTTTATAATGTTCTTAAAAAATTTGAAAAAAATATTAAAGCCACTCTCACACATTTTGCAAAAGTTTCAAAAAAAGACTACTTCTACGAGCTTTGTTATTGTTTGCTAACTCCTGCAACCCAAGCAAAGAATGCAGAGGCTGTCGTTCACTACTTAAAGAAAACTAATTTTTATGAAAGAGGTTACGACCCAACTGAAATTCTACGAGGAAGTGTATTTAAAAATGTTAGGATTTATATTCGTTTCCACAATCAAAAAGCAAAGCGCTTGTTACTTGCTCGCAAAAATTGGAAAGTAATAGAAAATATTTTAGAAACGCCAATCTCGGCAAAAGAGAAACGAGAAGAACTTGTAAAATATACAAATGGCTTCGGCTACAAAGAAGCCTCGCATTTTTTAAGAAACATTGGATACAAGGGTCTGGCTGTTCTTGATAGACATATCTTAAAAAACATGCAGTATTTTGGTGTTATAAGCTCTATTCCAAATGTAGGTAGTCGTAAAAACTACCTCTATGTCGAGGAGTTGTTTTTTGATTTTGCCCGCTTTTTAGGACTCGAGCCCGAAACTCTTGACCTCTTACTATGGGCAAAAGAAACTGGCTATGTTGGTAAGTAACTTAGCTTAATTAGCAATTTATTTGACAAACATTTCTTCAATATCTACAATCTTGATTTTCTCTGGCTTCACCTGCAGTGGGAAATGGGAAATTTCTTTGTCCTCCTCTAAAACTTCTTGTGGTTTTGGAGTGGGGTACGATATTGGGCTAGGTGCGTTATTTATCAAATCCTCCTTCATCTTCTCTACATTATTTGTAACAATTGCAAACTTGATGTTATTATATTGTATATGTTTGCGTATAGCATTATTAACTTGCTCCAATGTGAGGTTTTGAATTTTTTCTCTTAAATATTGAATGTAATTTCCATTATCTTTTATACCATAAAATCGACTATCCACTTGATACCCTAATCGTTCCATTGTAGTCTGAGCATAGAACAAGGAATAGTTTAGCAAGAATTTCTTTGTCAACTCAAATTGTTCCTTAGTAAGACCGCTGTCGACGACCTTTTTGAGTTCTCGAAGTGCAGCTCGCAAAGCAAACAAACGAGCTTCGTGAGGTACGGGGCGTATCCAGACTTCGAATATTTGCTTTCTTCGTGGATTATTTGGTTGTGGAAATCGCAACGCTCCCCCATTTAGGAACGCCTCGATATATGCATAATCTCCGTAGTTCAATCCTCGACTTTCCCGGATTACCTGATAAAGATGGCTCGAGGAGTTCCTATGCTCTCCAAACCAAGATTTAAATAACCATAGAGCAAAAAAATCCTCCTCCCCACGAACAACATTTATCGGAAAACCAAAGCTAATGGCAGTTGCATTGCAATCCTTGTTGACTAATATGAATTCATACCCATCAATTTTCTGTGGTTTGATTTCTGGATAAATTGCTTCCGAGCCATTGCTGAGCGTACTTTCTAAATCCTTTCGAAGTTCATCTGGTAAATCACTTGGGTAATTTCCGCCGACTGCAACTACGAAGTTCCTTTTGTTAAAGTATTGCTTATAAAATGATTTGACATCGTCTAAGGTTATATTTTTCAGTCCCTCAATGGTTCCTTCGGATATATGTCCATAGGGTGTACCATCGAAAATAAATTCATAAAGAGCAGCCTTTCCCAATTCCTCGTCGCTGGAATATCTTAAATCCTTTTCTAAGTAGTTCAACATCTCGCTACGTATTCTCTCGAAGTCTTCTTGCTTGAAGGCTGGAGAAGTAATACATTGCTTAAACAAAGGAAGAAATTCATTTAGATTATCAATATGGGTACGTCCATAAATTGTAGTCATTTCCTTATCCACCTTCGTGGAGTAAGAAGATGCAATCGGAAACAATTTATCCAAAATTTCCTCGTAAGAATTTTGCAAAGTGCTACCTTCAGCAAGCAAACGAGCCGTTAGCATTGCAAGTCCCTCTTTACCTTTTGGGTCGTTTTGCGAGCCTACCTTGAACCAAACGATAAAAGAAACAGTTGGGTCCTCGGCAACTTTCATCTGAATTATCCTTTCGCCCTCCATCTTTTTAACACCACAATTATTCAAAAAAACTGTCAGAAGTATTGCAATTGTCATTAGGCTGAAAATGTGTTTAATTTTCATCATTTACTCCCTTTTAGAATAACAACTGTTCTTTTTGAAGGGACAAAGAAAGATTTTGCAACATTTTGAATATCCTGCGGAACAATTGTTTCGAGTACTTTGTAAAATTTCTCGATACTTTCTATCTCCGTAGTTAACGCTAAAGGACGAGCAAGAGCAGAAGCAACTCTGTGAGGTGTTTCTAAGTTCATCAAAAAATAATATTTCATATGTTTTTTCAAATCTTGAAGTTTACGCTCCTCCACCAAGTTATTCTGAAAATACTCAATGGTTTTGTAAATTTCGTTTTCTACATATTCTATGTCATTCACATTCTCGTTTTTGACCTGTGCCCACACCATCCAAAGAAACGGGTCACGGTTGAAATTGAACTCTTCCTCGAGAAAGATGACTTTCTGCTCTCGAATGTAAAGTTTTTTGTAAAGGTCGCTATTTGTACCAAAAGCTAAACTACCAAATAAAATAGTTGCAACATAATTTTTGTCCTCTGGCGCAAATGAGCTACCCTTGTATGCTACGACAATTATTGGAGAGGTTTTCCCAGGATACGATACTTTTGCTCTTTTCTCCTTGGTTTGCTCTGGCTCGGGTTCAATTTTTGGAGGGACATAACCTTTTTGCCAAGAAGAGTAATATTTTTTTACCAAGGCAAAAGTTTTTTCGTATTCTATATCACCAGCAATCAAAAGCACGCAATTGTCGGGACGATAGTAGCGGTTGAAGAAAGACAAACTATACTCGTACATTTTTGGCATATTTTTAATGTCGTCTTCAAAGCCAATTGTTGTATGCTTGTAGGTATGTTTTTCAAAGGCAGTGTTGCACAGAGTCTCCCAAATCCAGAAGAAAGGGCTGGCTTTTCCTTTCCTATATTCTCCGTAGACAGCACCAGCCTCTGTTTGAAAATCTTGTTCCGGATACCAAAGGTTTTGAAAACGGTCGCTTTCTAAATCCATTACTTTTTCCAGATTGTCGGCGGTAAAATTCAAATGATAACAAGTGTAATCATCTGTTGTATAAGCATTACCATCGGCACCTATCTCGGTTAGTATTTGGTCGTAAACATTTCCAGGATACTTTTTGGTACCACGAAACATCATATGTTCGAAAAAATGTGCAAATCCAGTATGACCTGGTTCATACTCGTCTCGGCTCCCAGTCCGTACGATTGTGTAATAGGAAACCAAGCCATTGCTTGGCATTTTGATAAGAATCACCTTGAGCCCATTTGGCAAAATATCGACCTTGTAATCATACGGAAAGAAACGATTTTTCGAGGATGAACTAACAAACATAAAGGCACCAATTATTAAAAATGTTGATAGGAAGAATCTTTTCATATATTTTACTCCAATTGAAATTAATTTCTTCTTCTGTAAATATTTGGATTAATTCCATACTTGCGTATCTTGTTATGAAGTGTTTCCCTACTCACACCAAGCAATGCAGCAGCTTTGCTAACATTACCATTGCAAGACTCGAGTGTTTTTTCAATTTTCAATTTTTCTACTCTTTCCACATCGCTTTTTATATCTCCACTGCTTGTTATCGTAGGCAAGAAAGTCTCCGTCTCGCTCAGTTGTTCTTTGCCTAAGAATTTTTTTAAGTCTGGTATTTCAATAGTATCTTTTTCAGTGTATTCGCGTACTATTCTAATTGTATTTATTAATTCACGAACATTACCAAGCCAAGTTTGTTCTTGGAGAAATTCGACTGCAGATGGAGAGAAAAATTTAGTTCTTCCGCTTTCGATGTTAAACTTTGTTAAATAATATTGAACTAATTCTGGGATATCTTCCTTGCGTTCGCGAAGAGGGGGTACATTTATTTCACACTCTCGTAGACGATGGTAAAGCTGGCTTCGAAATGTACCTTGGGAAATCATAGCTGGTAGGTCTTTATCGGTTGCAGAGATGATTCGAACATCGACTTCTTCATTTTCGCTGCTACCAATCTTTCGAATAATCTTCTCCTCTATGGGGTTCAATAACGAAGCCTGCAATTCAAGGTTCAACTCTCCAATCTCGTCGAGAAAAATAGTTCCACCATTAGCTTTTTGAAAAAGCCCTTCTTTGTTTGTAATGGCACCGGTATAAGCACCTTTCACATGACCGAAAAGTTCGCTTTGAAAGAGCTCTTTTGGAATATTTGGGATATCTACAACAACAAATGGTTTTCTGGCACGCCGACTAACAGCATGTAACGCTTGGGCTACAAGCTTCTTGCCAGTACCTGTCTCGCCCAAAATAAGAACATTTAAATCTGTTCTACCAAATCGAATAATGCTATATCCAAGGTCGAGCAAAGCCTCTGAACTTCCGATTATTCCATTGGAGCGAAGGAATTGTAGAATTTCGCTCCTATCTTTTTGCTCCGGTAGGTTTATTGCGCTACTTAACACCTCCTTCAACTTATCAGCGCTAACCAAACTTTTTTCGATAAAATTCACTGCCCCAAGTTTGGTTGCTCTCACAGCAGTTTCGATTGTTCCCTTACCAGTAATCATGATGACGGGCAAAAATGGATAATTCCTTCGGCAATATTCGAGGACATCAATCCCATTCATATTTGTATCAGGTCCGAATTCAATATCTAAAAGCAAGGCATTGACTTTTCTATTGAACTTTTCGATATAGGAAATTGTCTCCTCTGGTGTATGCACCATATGAGTCTCGTATCCAAAGTTTTGAACAATTTCGGCAACAGTCGAGCAAAATTCAAAATTGTCGTCGGAAATAAGTATTTGCATTTTTACCTCATAGCTTAGTAAGTACTTACAAAATTAATTTTTTATTTGAAATGTTAGCACTTGCAACGAATCGAACAGTTCCCGGAAAAATATGCTGTTTTTGGTCTGGAATCTTGGTTGCCATTTGGCACTAAAATACACACCCAATCTGTTGTTCCGATATTCAACGAAATTCAATGTGTCGCCCCATTCATTAATTGCCTGCGTCTTCAAAATTGTTGAATTAATATGCTCTAAGGTAGAGCAAAAAACTTTTGGTTGAAGATGGCGAATTTTTATCTTTTTATCTCCATTCATCACTTTATACAATCCACCATCTGAACGCAATAGATATCGCTCTTCTCTTTCTTTTGGCTTTTTATAAATTGTTCCCCAGTAGATTTCCAACTGCTTTGTATCTTCGTTTATACAAAAAGGAAATTTTGTTGAACAAGAGAGAACAAAGATTAACAATATCATCAAAAAGCTATTTCTCATCAAATTTCGATTTGAATTTTTGGAACTACATTATTTAGAAAATTTTCAAGTCTTTCGACTACTTCCTCTTTGCCTAAAACTTCCATAGTCTCGAACATTCCCGCTCCATATGATAGGCCTGTTATTGCGACTCGCAGTGAATGTATTATATTTCTCAATTTCAGATTCTTCGTGTTTAAATAGTTGACAATTGTATCATGTATTTTTTCTGATGTAAATTCTTCGATTTGTTTTAAAATCGTCAATATATCCTTCATATTTTCATATGTGGTTTCGTTCCAATGCTTTTTTAAAAACTCTAAATCATACTGAACGGGCTTTTCGAACATATATGGAGCAAAATCCATAATATCTGGCAGCTTCTTCACCCTTTCTCTTAAAAGCGCAACAACTTTCTGTAAATAATCATCGGACAAACCCAAGTAGCCACGCCTTTCGACCCAAAACCGAAATTCTTTTGCCAGTTCGCTCACTGGCTTTGAATAAAGATATTTTGCATTTATTGCATCGAGTTTAACAACGTCGAAAATTGCCCCAGCTCGGTTTACTTTTTCCAATTCAAACTTATCAATCAGTTCTTCGATTGAGTAGATTTCCCTGTCTTTAGAGGGATTCCAACCGAGCAATGCAATAAAGTTTACAAAAGCATCTCGGAAGTAGCCTTTTTCTATATAATCCTCGACAGCTACATCTCCCTGCCGCTTGCTCAATTTGGTCTTGTCCTTGTTTAAAAGCAAAGGTAGATGTGCCAACTTAGGGACCTCCCATCCAAAAGCATTGTACAAAAGAATGTGTTTTGGAACAGAGGGTAACCACTCCTCGCCACGAATGATATGGGTGATGTTCATAAGATGGTCGTCCACAACATTTGCAAGATGATACGTAGGATATCCATCAGATTTCAAAAGAACCTGGTCGTCTACATCTTTGGAATTCACGATGATTTCCCCACGAATGATATCAAAAAACCGAATTTCTTGGCTTTCGGGGACTTTAAGACGAATTACATAAGGAATACCTTGTGAAATCAATTCCCTCGTTTTTTCATTTCCAAAAGTAAATTGATTTTTCATCGAGTGCCTATCATACTTAAATTCATGATGAGGTGATTTTTGACGCGCCTGTTCGAGTTCCTCCGCAGTATCAAAAGCATAATAAGCCCAGCCTTTTTCTACAAGCATCTCCGCATGTTTTCGATAGATTTCTAATCTTTCGGACTGAACATACGGAGCATATGGTCCACCAATATGTGGTCCTTCGTCGAATTCAATACCAGCCCAAGCAAGTGTTTTAATCAAATTTTCGACAGAGTTTGGAACATATCTCGTACGGTCGGTGTCTTCTATCCTTAAAATCAATTTTCCATTGTGTTTCTTTGCAAAGAGAAAATTATAAAGTGCTGTTCTCAAACCACCCACATGAAGATAACCCGTCGGCGACGGAGCAAAGCGAACTCTCACAGACATAGTTTTTGTCCTCTAAAAGAAAAACAAAATTACGAAATTCCTCAATGTTGCAAGGTATTTGCGTCTAATCCATTATGAGTTGCAATTGATTAATTAGTCGGTTCATTAATTTGCCGTAACATTTAGAATAGAAAATATTCCTAAATTTACTTTTTTTTAAAAGGGATTTACATGGGAAGAAAGGCAACGGAAATTATTGGAATCAATGTCGAAGAATTAATTAAAAACTTAAACTGTGCTTTAGCAGAGGAATGGCTTGCTTTCTATCAATATTGGATTGGTGCTCGGTTGATGGTCGGCCCAATGCGAGGTGAAATCGAGCCAGAACTACTTCTCCACGCTTCCCAAGAATTGAACCATGCCGTTCTTGTTGTCAACAGAATCATCCAATTAGGCGGGACCCCAATACTTACTCCAGAGGATTGGTTTAAATACGCAAACTGCAAGTACGAAGCCCCAATCGACCCCTACATCGAAGTGATACTCCAGCAAAATCTCGATGCAGAGCGCTGCGCAATACAAAGGTATCAAGAAATTGCATCGCTGACAAATGGAAAAGACTTTGCAACTTACCAAATGGCTGTTACTATTCTTAACGAAGAAATTGAACACGAGGAAGATATCGAATCTTGGATTTCTGATATCATTCGTCTAAAAGAGGAATTTAAATCGATGAGATTTTAAAATTGCTCGCAAATTATTTCATTTAGGACTATTTTTTAGTTCGGGTGGGAGAATATAATACTTTGGTGGCACCTTACTTAATGTATCGTCATTTTGTCTTTTATTTTTCGATTCAAGTTCTTTGGTGTTCATAGCCTTTTGTTTTCCATCGTTAGGTTCCAAGCTATACCTTTCGTTGTTTGTTAATACCAATCTCGGCAAGCTTCTACTTTGGGTATCCTCCATTTTTTCATCAACTTTTGGAATTGGTGTAGCGGCTGTGTCGACTGGTTCCTTTTTCTTTGGTGTTATTTGGGCAAAAGGTGCATTTTCTTGCTTCTTAGGCTCTTTGTATTTGAATGCAAAACTCTTCGAAGAAAGGGAGCTTGCAAAAATCCCAGAATTCGATAGACATTCTAAAAAAGAAAAGAATGGAATTAAAAGTTTGTCCTTGTAAAGTATTGCTGGTCGGTTCATTTGAAATTCAAATTTCCCAAAACTTTTATGATATAATGCGAAAAACATCGACCCAGGAAGAAAAAATAAACTGGTCTGACCAAATACATAAGTATAACTTTTACTGTCTTCAACAAAGTTTTTTCGACCCTTATCTAAACTCTCGAAATAAAAATACTCGAACTCTTTTAATTTGATTACATAAATAGCTCGAACCTTATCGTCGATGCTAAAATATAATTTTTTATAACTTTGGCATTTTAAAACATCCACGAAAAGAACAAAGCACAAAAAAGACAGTGCATAAAATTTCATCTTTTTAATAATTAATTAATTATTACCTTTTGGAGAATTGTTCTTATCACTTGGTTGTTTTTCAATTTTAACCAGCTCGATTTCGAATATTGTTGTAGCATTTGGTGGTATAGTTGGAGGAGCACCTTTGTCGCCCCAGCCGAGGTGGGGCGGAACATAGATTCGCCAAATCGACCCTTCGCGCATACGTGTAATTGCCTCTCTCCAACCGGGAACAACCCTTGCTAGTTCGAGTGTCACAGGGCTTCGAGTATAAGTGTTGTCGAACACCCTACCGTCGAGGTATTGAGCTTTTAGATGGATGGTGACAAAATCAGTTTCTTTCGGAATATCTCCTTTTCCCTCGCGAAGCACTTCGTACTGTAAGCCAGATGGCGTCTCGACAATCCCAGGTCTTTTTCTATTGCTATCCAAGAATGCCTTGCCTTGTTCAAGATTTTTTGGTGCTTCTTCCAAAAGCTTCTTCTCTTGGATTTTCATCCGTTCTTCTTGTCGTGTGAGTAATATCTTTTGAAATTCTATCCTAAATGAGTCCAATTCACCGGGGGTCATAAATGTAGAGTCACCCTTGAAAGCATTTCTAAATCCTAAAACAAGATAATCCATATTTATTTTTAAAGAATCGCGCATCATTTGTCGTCCAATGTCGTAACCAATCATATAACTGGCTTTGTCGTCTGGATTTGTAGGCTTTGGCAAATTTGTCTTGATTGTCTCCCGTCCACCACAAGAGAACAGAAAAACCACGGAAAGAAAGAAAAGGAAATTTCTCATCTTGTTACCCTATTAAAAAAAACAAAATTACAAATTATTTTTTTGTAAATTTTAGTAATTTGCTAAGTTACGACTATAAAAAAAGTTAATATACACAATGGTAGCCGAATTTAAATTTCCAAGCGAAATAGACCCTCTGGGAGGCAATGTGAACCGTAGCTTGGATTATCAAAGGTTGCCACAAGGACGGCAAAAGCAGATTTCTGTGCGAAATGGCGAAATCATTCGTGGCAAGATTATGGAAGTCATTTCCCCTCGCCAGGCTGTAATCTCCCTGCCCGATGGAACATTTACTGCAGAAATTTCAGGTAAATTCAAACCAGGCGACGAGCTTTTTTTCCGCGTCCAATCTGCAGAACCTACTTTGATACTAAAAATTCATAGCCTATTTGTAACAAGAGACAATAAAGAACTATCAACAAATGAAATTTTACGAATTTTAGACCTACCACGAACAAACTTGTTTGAAAAAATTATCGAAAGCGAAAAATCAAAATCAAATCTTCTTGTACGCGATGATATAATTCTTTTGGCAAAATATGCTCAGTCAATAACTGAGAAATATCCGAAAGAGAATATAAACTTACTACTTCGGTTTTTGGAATTTTCGCTGAAAAATCTAATTATGCCCGAGACACAGCTTTATTTCTCTTACGCAAAAATTTTCGATTTTGGCAAAATCTCCAACCAAATTATAAATTTCTTACTATCTAATCAAAAATTGTTGCCCGAAGAAAGTAGAAAAAAAATCTTGGATTTCCAAAATTTACTTACCAAAAGAACAGATACTACTACTCTTTTTCAATTATTCAGCCCCAATTTTTCCCACACAAGTGATAACTTTATTAATACACTTGTCTCGGCGCTCAATCAATTAGACCTATCATCGGATATTAAATCAATCTTTACCGAACTTAAAAGTATTTTAAACTACCTATGGACAATTAACTCCGCATCGATACTTTCGGGCGGGAATACTATTTTTTTCATTCTTCCATACATACAAGGAACTAATTTAAGATATTCTGTCTTTCGTTATCGCAAAAAAGTGTTTGGTAGCAAGCAAGAAGAAACTTTCACCCTCGATGACGAAGAAACAATCGAGCCAGTCGCAAGCAACTTGGAAAATGAAATGAAACAATTTTTCTCAAGCCAGCAAGGGAAACAATTATACCAGCAACTTGTCAATTCATACAAAAGAACCTCTACTCGAGAAGGGGATAAATTAATCATCAAATCACCATTTGGTTCGGTTCAAGTTGTCCGCATTTTTGCTCCAGGAAGCAGTGGGCAAGCCAGCGTCTCAATTGTGATTTAATTTATTTGTGCTAATTTTGCTTTTTGCAAAACCAACGAAATACAACATGGCTTATCAAATATACCTTTTTAATTCACTTACAAGAAAAATCGAGAAATTCACACCACTGGAAGGTAAAACAGTTCGAATGTATTCTTGCGGCCCAACAGTATACAATTATGCTCACATTGGTAATATGCGTTCCTTTCTCTTTGCAGACCTATTGCAAAGGGTATTGAGGGTGGTCGGTGGATATAAAGTCCGTTGGGTAATGAATATTACGAACATTGATGACAAAACGATAAGAGATAGCGCCTTTGGTAGTATAGCTTGGTTGCCAGAGATGGGAAAGCAAACAGACGACCCAATGCAAAACTTAATAAAATTCACAGAATTTTATCGCAAAGCATTTCTCGAGGATATACAAAAGCTGGGTATAAATCTGAACGACTTTTACAAAATGCCCAAAGCAACGGATTATATTCCTCAAATGCAGGAGTTAGTGAAAAGAATTGTGGAAAAAGGTTTTGGGTACATCGCTAATGGTTCGGTCTACTTCGATGTAAGCAAATGGAGAAATTATGACATTTATGGCAAACTTTATCATATCGATTTTGAAAAATTCAAAGAAGGCTCGAGGATAGACGCCGACTCTTACGATAAAGAAGAGTTTTCAGATTTTGCTCTCTGGAAGGCAAAGAAAACTGGAGAACCGTATTGGAAATTTACTTTAAATGGAATATGTTGCGATGGACGGCCAGGGTGGCACCTTGAGTGCTCTGTAATGGAACGAGAAATTCTTGGGCTACCGTTCGACATTCACACTGGTGGCGTAGACCTTAAATTCCCGCATCACGAAGATGAAATCGCCCAAAGCAAAGCCGGATATGGCATCGAACCCACTGCATTTTGGTGTCACAATGAATTTCTGCTCGTCGAAAGCAAAAAGATGAGCAAATCACTAGGAAATTTTTTCACACTGCGCGACTTGCTCGAAAAAGGTATAGACCCTATCGACATAAGATACCTAATGTTTACTGTTCATTATTCGACACAATTAAACTTTACTTTCGATGGCTTGAACTCTGCACGTAAAGCACGCCTACGAGTGCAGAACTACATCTATGAATTGTTCGAAAATAAAAACGAAACTGGCATCGAACCAGACATAGAAAAACTCCGCGACCTTGTGTTTGCAGAACTGGCAAACGATTTACAAACGCCCAAGGCAATTGCCTATTTATTCGAATTTCTAAATGAGCACCCAGCAAATAATTTAAGCAAATCTGCTGTAAATCGTCTGGTCAACTTTTTCGAAGAACTTAACAAAATATTTAACGTATGGAAAATTGAACCAAAACCAAGCGAAACTATACAAATCCCCGAGGAAGTTATTCATCTGGCAGAGAAAAGATACCAAGCAAGAAAAGACAAAGACTACAAGTTGGCAGACAAGTTGAGAGAGGAAATACTATCCAAGGGATTTATTGTTATTGACAAAAAAGATGGCTTCGAATTGAGACCAAACGAAAACGATTGAGTTTGGCTTAGGTATTTATCGCAACAGTCTAACGGCACTATCGAGTAGTTCGTTTACGATGCTCATAGAGCTTGCTTCTGCATAGAAACGCACTAGTGGTTCTGTCCCCGAGGGTCTTATCAAAAGCCAACCGTCATCTAAATAGAATTTATAACCATCCTTTGTATCGATATTTCTAACTAAATATTTTCCAATTTTCGTGGGGCTTTTCGAGCAAGCACGAAGCAAAGCTCTCTTTTCTTGTTCCGAGACTCTTAAATCGCGCCTCCAATAACGATGTGGACCGAATTCTTTATCCAACTCGTCGGATAGTTCTTTGACTGTCATATTTCGTTTAGCCATTATCTCGAGCAATAACAAAGCATTGAATATACCATCGCGCTCGGGTATATGTATGATTGTGCCTAAACCGCCGGATTCCTCCCCGCCGATTAATATTTTTTGCTCGTTCATCAATTTAGCAATATGTTTGAAGCCTACGGGTGTCTCAAATAACTGCAAGTTGTTTTTTTCGCAGTACTTGTCCACCATTGAGGTGAGCGAGACCGTTTTTGCAACAGCGCCCTTTTTCCCACGAAATTCATAAAGGTATTTCAACAAAATCATAAAGATACGATGCGAGTCGACAAAGTTTCCCTCGTTGTCTACAACCCCCAGTCTATCTGCATCACCATCAGAAGCAATTCCAATGTCGTATTTACCAGTTTTCATTAAATCTACCAAGGCATGTAAATTTTCGGGAACGGGTTCTGGATGGTGTAATTCTCCAAATGATGGGTTTACAGAGCCATGTATCTCGGTAATATCGGGAAGAAGCAACTTGAGTATACCTTGACCGGCACCATACATCGGGTCGAACAAAATTTTAAAGTTCTTAGAACGTATCAAATCTATATCAATTTTTTTCTTTATATACCTTAAATATGGCTCACGTGCATCAAATGGACGAATAAGTCTTGTCCCAATGTATATGTCCCAAGATTTAAATCTCATTTTTGGGACTCTTTTAATATTTTGCAATTCAGCTTCGACCTTTTTAACTTCCTCGGGTGGAGCTGGCCCACCGAAGCGACCCTTGATTTTATATCCATTATAATTAGGTGGGTTATGAGATGCAGTAATAACAATTCCAAGGTCGGAGCCCTTTTGCTTGGTGTGAAAAGAAACCATAGGGGTCGAAGCAAAAGTATTGGTTAGATGTGCAACTATGTCATTGTATGCAAAAATCAGAGCAATTTCGTGAGCGAATTCCTTTGATAGGAATCGAGTATCGTAACCTATAACAACAGAAAGGTTGGATTTTTTTAAAGATTTAAGATAATTAACAGTGGCAAGGGCAACTTTGTGTAAATTTTCAAAAGTGAAATCCCGAGCGATTTCACCACGCCATCCATCGGTACCAAAAGCAATCATAAATCAAAATTATATGTTGAACAATTTTATTTCATATACTTACTATAAGTATCCAACCCAGAAAAGATAGCCACTTCTCCAAGCATTTCCTCTATGCGGAGCAGTTGATTGTATTTAGCTACCCGTTCACTACGGCTTGGTGCTCCAGTTTTAATTTGTCCTGCGTTTGTTGCTACAGAAAAATCTGCAATTGTTGTATCTTCGGTTTCACCCGAGCGGTGGGAAATTACCAATCCGTAGCCATTTTTTCGAGCAAGGTCGATTGTTTCCAATGTCTCTGTGATTGTACCAATCTGATTCAATTTTATTAGTATAGAATTGGCAACTCCCATCTCAATTCCTTTCTTCAAAAACTCCGGATTGGTTACAAAAATATCATCACCAACCAACTGAACTTTGTGCCCTAATGCTTTAGTTAATTCTACCCAACCATCCCAATCCTTTTCCCCGAGTCCATCTTCAATGCTGATTATAGGATAATTTTTTACAAGTTCCTCATACCAGTGTATCATTTGCTCGGAGGTAAAGAACTTTTGAGTGGATTTAAAAAATTTGTACTTATTTTCTTCCCACATTTCACTAGCTGCGGTATCGATTGCAAGGAAGACATCTCGACCAGCCTTATAATTTGCCTTGTCAATTGCTTCCAAAATAACTTCAAATGCTTCTTCATTGGATTTTAAAGAAGGAGCAAATCCGCCTTCGTCCCCAACTGCAGTATTATAGCCTTTAGATTTGAGGACATTTTTCAAATTGTGGAAGATTTCAGCGCCCATTCGTAATGCTTCGCGAAAAGAACTTGTCCCAGCAGGTACAATCAAAAATTCTTGAATGTCCACATTGTTGTCTGCGTGTTTTCCGCCATTTAAAATGTTCATCATTGGAACGGGGAGCACCCTCGCATTCACTCCGCCAAGATATCTATACAATGGCATGGAATAGAAATTTGCAGCAGCTTTTGCGACTGCAATCGAAGTGCCTAAAATTGCATTGGCGCCCAACTTCTCTTTGTTTCTCGTCCCATCCAATTCAATTAATAACTTATCTATTTCCACTTGCTCATCTGCACTCATTCCTATTAGCTCGGGTCCAATTACGTTTAACACATTTTCAACAGCTTTCAACACACCTTTACCCAAAAATCGCGACTTATCATTGTCGCGCAATTCCACTGCTTCGTTCTCCCCAGTGCTAGCCCCAGATGGTACAATTGCATTACCATAGAAGCCATCTTCTAAATGCACTTCAACTTCAATAGTTGGATTTCCACGAGAGTCGAGAACTTCTCGTGCCAGGACACCAATAATTTCACAATTCATAATTCCTCTTCTTAATGATGTATAATTCTTCAATTTTTTTGGCGAGCTTAAAGTCTAATTCAGTCAATCCACCTCTGTCGTGTGTCGAAAGGGTTATTCGCAGTTTATTCCATCCATATAGAAGTATATCGGGATGATGGTCCATAGCTTCGGCAATTATTGCAATAGAATTGAAAATGGCAACAGCAGTAATGAAATCAGTTGCAACGATTTCTCTTACAATTGTGTTTTCTTTGCGTGTCCAAAGGGGTAATTCCTTGAGTTCGTTTTCTATTTCTGTTTCAGAAAGCAAATTCGGTCTGCTCATTTCAATAATTTCTCGATTTGTTCAAGGATAATCGACTTTCCAACTGCTCCAATTGTGGATGAAATTAATTTACCATTTTGGAAGTATAACAAAGTGGGTATAGAGCGAATTCCATAGTTAATGGCAGTATTTGGGTTGTTGTCTACATCGAGTTTACATACTTTAATTTTACCGTCGTACTCTTTAGCGATTTCTTCAACTATTGGGGCAATCAAACGACAGGGCGCACACCAAGTTGCCCAGAAGTCTACGATGACTGGGATGTCCGAATTAATAACCTCGTCTTCAAACGTTTGGTCTGTAACATGAATAACTTGTCCCATAATCCACCAAATAAAATAAATTTATATATTCGAATTAAAACACAAAATATTTTTAAGGGAAAATTCTATAAATCATTCTTGGAAAAGGAATAACTTCTCGAATGTGCTTAGCTCCAGTAATCCATTTTACTGTTCTTTCGATACCAAGACCAAATCCACTATGAGGCACAGAACCAAATTTCCTTAGGTCTAAATACCACTGAAATGCATCCAACGGGAGATTTTCTTCCTTAATTCGTTCTAATAGCAAATCATAGTTGTCTTCTCGCTGGCTACCACCAATTATTTCGCCACCACGTTCTGGGGCAAGCATATCCATAGCAAGAACAAGTTCTGGATTTTCTGGGTCGCGTTTCATATAAAATGCCTTTACTTTTGCAGGGTAATGATGAATTATACAAGGCTTGTCGAATTGCTCCATCAAAGCTTCCTCTTGAACAGCGCCAAAATCTTCGCCCCATGGAAATGGTTCTTCGACCTCTTTCCCGTCCAATTTCCTTATCAAAGGAACGTTGTGCTTATTCAACCATTCAACAGCTTCGGTATAAGTCATTCGATAGAATGGGCGCTTAACTTTTTCCAACTGTGTAATATCTCTTTCGAGTGTTTCGAGTTCGCGACGACATGTTTTAAGAACATAATGAACAATATATTCAACGAGGTCTTCGGCTAGGTCCATATCGTCTTCCAAATCGAAGAAAGCCATCTCTGGCTCGACCATCCAAAATTCTGTCAAATGCTTCCGTGTTTTGGAAAGTTCAGCTCGAAACACTGGTCCGAAAGTATATACCTTTCCCAAAGCCATTGCCGAGGCTTCGGCATATAATTGACCAGACTGCGATAGGTAAGCTTTGCCAAGGTCGAAATATTGGGTCTCGAACAAGGTTGTGGTGCCTTCGCAAGCATTTGGGGTCAAGATTGGTGAATCCATCAATTTAAAGCCATTACCATCGAAAAAGTCGCGTATAGCTTTGACTACAGCAGCACGAACACGCATGATAGCATGCTGACGAGAGGACCGTAGCCACAAGTGGCGATGTTCGAGTAGGAAAGTGTCTCCGTGCTCCTTGGGAGTGATAGGGTAATCCTTTGTAAGTTGTATAATTTGGATATCCAAAACATCAACTTCGTAGCCAGAGGGAGCTCGGGCTTCCTCGCGCACAGTTCCCTTGATAATTACGGAGCTTTCTTGTGTTAGTTCTTTGGCTTTTTCGAAAACCTCTTCGCTAACATTCCCACGAAAAACAACGCATTGGACAATACCCGTCCCATCGCGAAGTTGAATAAATTGTAATTTGCCCTTCCCAGTTTTATGATAAACCCAGCCACGCAGTACAATCTCCTGTCCAACATATTGCGAAAGGTTTTCAATATAGTGGTATGTTTTATATCGAGAAATAATCGTGGTTTCAGTTTGCATTACCTTCCCCCAAAAATAATACCGACACCTAAAGTTAAAAAGTTCTTGTCTCGTTCCTCAGATGTATTTCCAATTAAATTTACAAACCAATATTTTGCCTCGACATTTAAAGTGACTAAACCGACATTGAAATCCAGACCCAACCCCAAACCAGCTCCAATTCTGCTATCCGTTTTACTTGTGGCTATTGGAAGCTCTTGATTTAACTTTACAATGTCTATTGAATTCAAAATGTAAAAATATGATAAATTCCCACTAAGATAAGGAGAAACTGCACTTTTGAATATGTAAAGGTCTATCCCAGCAGAGATGGGAATAAAATTTTGAATTGTTCTTAAAATTACCGTATCGTATGGTTCCTGCGGGAAATACAATCTTAACTCCGATTTAGGAAATCGATTCAAAGTAATTGCACCACGAAAGTTGAAGTTGTCTGTCAAGGGCAAGCTCAAATTCAAACCCAAGTGGTAACCAATTTTTGCCGACTCTCGCGCTACATTCCATAAGTTGTTATTTAAATTAATCTTTTCGGAATTATAAATATCATTAATTTGTGAATTGGGAGTGGACAATCCGATAGCAAAGCCCACACCCAATGGAGCACCAGAAGAATTGTAGCAAACAATATAACCAAGTATAATGATTGCACAAAAAATTTTTCTCATAATTGCGTCTTTTTATTCTTTTCAAACATTACAAAATTAAAAAATTGTTTTTGTATATTTGCTTTTTTAGGTAAATCTAATTTTAGTTGGATTATTGTGAGGTTGTCTTATGAAAGTTTCCAAATATCTTATGACATTGTCAATTACTTTTTTGCTGACATTCGGAATTTCAGCGCAAACATCGAAGCCAATTTTTCCTCTTAATTTTGGTTTTTGGGGTGATTATTCTGCAAACCTTTTACCGATTGAGTCTAATTGGTATGCTTTCAATCCGAATATACAAGCCTATCAGAAATTGGGAACAATCAGTGATAACTACTTAGCTCACGGCTTTGGCATCGGTGGTATCATTAATATCCCAATTTCTCAGCAAATATATCTAACCGGACGATTAGGCTACAACGCATTCTTTTCAAAAGTTAACTATTATCAGTTTAATTACAATACACTGCTGTATACAACGGTAGTGGATGCAATCGACGTAAATTTCTCTGCACTTGAAATTACTCCGGGTATTCTATTTTATCCTCAACTTGCAAACTTTGAAAACTTATACCTTTTTGGTGGACTGGATATTAAACAATTTTTAACGAAGGAATTTACAAATAATTTAACTCAAGTAACCGTAGAGTACCCTAATTTAAACACACGTCTGGGATTAGCACTTGGTGTTGGATATACATTTAAACTATCCGAAAATGTATATCTTTCCCCAGAGTTCTCTGTAAGAATTCCTTTTAAAAAGTACTACAACGAAAACATAATTGACATTATAGACAATCAAACTGGTCAAATTCTAGCTTACCATAACGAAAACTTATCTGCCACACATTTGAAATTCGGGATAAATCTTACTTTTTCCTTAACCCCATCTATTGAAACACCCACAATACCAGAACAGCCCGATGGAGCTGTCGCTTTCAAAGAAGTATTAGCTTGGGACCCGCAAGGCAGATTTGTTCCCGCAACAGATATAAAAGTATCGGATACGAAATATCAAGAATACTTTCCGCTTGTCCCATACATCTTCTTTGAAGAAAATTCGTCTACCCCAGCGAAAGGCACTCAATATCTTACTTCTAATGCAGAAGCTGGAGCTTTCGAACCAAACAATCTTCCTTTGGATGCACTCGAGATTAACCGTAGGACTTTGGACATTGTCGGCTGGCGACTTAAAAACAATCCCCGTGCAGATTTAACTATCACTGGAACAATTGACGGCTCTAACATTGAAAAGCAAAACAAACAACTTCCATTAGAGAGAGCTAATTTTGTGAAAAACTATTTAGTTAAAACCTGGAACATAAACGAGCAAAGAATTAATACACGCACCGCTATGTCCCCTACTAAACCCTCCACATCCAATGTGCCAGATGGGATTGCCGAGAATCGCCGTGCCGAGCTTTCCAGTTCCAACCCCGAAATTCTTGCTCCAATTTTGATTGAAGGAGAAAGCGTAAGAATTGCTGAGCCGAGTTTAATTCAATTTGTACCTGTGGCAAATATTAAAGACTCTATCACATTTTGGGAAATTGACGTCTACCAAGGCAATAATCTCTTGAAACGATTAAATGGTACTGGCTATCCACAACCTTTGCATTGGAACATCAAGCCAAATGAGCTTTCTGCAAGCAATGTCCCAGTAGACTACACCTTAGTTGTAGAAACAATAAATGGAAAAAAATACAAAGCAAGCGGTTCTCTACCGACTGAATATTTTTCCTACACTAAGAAAAAAATGGAGGATTTACCAGAATCCACAATTACTAAATTTAGCCTTGTATTATTCGATTTCGACAAAGCAGAAGTTTCCAAACAGGACCAAGAAACAATCACTAAACTTGTAGTACCAAATATTAAATTTAATTCGATAGTTAAAATATACGGATATACCGACAGAATTGGCGATGATGAATACAACCTTCGACTTGCCACCCGTCGTGCCGAAGCTGTAAAGAGTATT
Source organism: Candidatus Kapaibacterium sp. (assembly GCA_937927515.1). Classification (GTDB taxonomy): domain Bacteria; phylum Bacteroidota; class Ignavibacteria; order Kapaibacteriales; family UBA2268; genus Naka2016. The sequence continues at coordinate 114,711 of CALBDO010000008.1, forward strand.
ATTCAGCAGCAAAGAAAAAATGTGAAAATCGAAACCTATGGCGTCGGCGAAAGACAACTGCTATTCGACAATGATTTACCAACTGGTCGACATTTATCTCGAACCGTTCAAATTGTTATTGTCACACCTAAATAGAAAACTGTAATATTTTGGTTGCACAGATAGCCAAACTGTTGAACTTGACTAATTTACCTACTTCTCAAAAGTAGATAAATTAATACAAAGTATTCATTGCTAACTGCAGAAGCTAGTAAAGAAATGTTGATTTAATACAGTTCGAACTTCTTAATTTGAGAAATCAGGTTAATTACTGGACCTTTTGAAAGTTTCTTTTAAAAAATTTTTAAAAGAGAAATCTATGGTCTCCGAAGATTGTTTAGGCAGGGCATTTACAGTCGAACCTTTTTGTCTTTCTATTCCAATCTCGGTCGATTGAAAAATTTTAGTTACATCGGCGATTGCAGAAATATTGTTTTCTGTGACACCTAAAAGGAGAAAATGCTTTCCTACTTGAACAATGAACAAAAAAGTACGATTTGTAAGTGGTATTTTTGCTACTATTTTGAACTCAGTTCCGAGCATTGTTAATCGACGAGAGACTGCATTTCTTTTCAAATAGTATGAAAGAAAGAAAACTGCCAATAGGAAACCAAAAACAATTACAAAAGATTGAAATAATTGCCAGTCCATAAAGTTATCTTTTAATGGTTTTGAGGCGTTCGGTCGGGTCTACAAGTGTTGTTATTCTTATACCGAAATGCTTATCAATCACAACAACTTCGCCCTCGGCAATTTTTTTACCATTGACTAAAACATCAACTGGTTCGCTGACAAGCTTGTCAAATTCAATCACAGACCCCCGACTAAGGTACAAAATATCACGAATTAACATATTGGTACGTCCCAATTCAATAGAAACTGGAAGTTGCAAGTCGTATAGCATTTCCAGCTTCGGGTCGAGTGGAGAATAAATTGTGTCGCCAGCAGAAGCCCCAGGCTTTTCCGTAGAGATAACATCGGGGAAAGCCTTTTCTTTTTCTTCTTTGGTTTCCTCCTGTGGAATACCACCACTGCTAATCAGAGCATCTATTTCTTCTTGTGTCAGAGACATAACTATTCCTCCTCTTTGTACAACAAATCATCTTCAACAAGGTCCTCCTCGCGAAGCAAGCGAAGAATTTTCACAGCCTTTTTACCATCTACCATACCTGGTCGACCAGCAAATTTTTTCTTTCCAGCAACAGAGATAATTATTTCATCCGTGATTTTACTTTTCAATCTGATGATATCCCCAACCTTCAGTTCTAACAATTCTTTTACAGTAATAGAGGTTTTGCCCAATTCAGCACTCACGGGTAGATATGTTTTCGACATATGCTTTTTTACAATTTCGAGATTTTCGCGAATCTTTTCGGGCGTCATTTTTATTGGCCCGGCGGTGACTTGCTGACGAGTAAGCTTTGTCAAAACCTCTTCTAGTGCAAAAGTAGGGAAGCAAATGTTCATTAAATAAGTATGCAGACCAATATTCACATCAAAAGATACAACAATTACAATCTCCGATGAGGGGGCAATTTGAACAAAGTCTGCCTCCATTTCCAAGCGCTGATACTTGAAATGAAGTTCAGCAATGGAACGCCAAGCATTCTGTAAATCGCCGAGTGCGTGCTCGATTACACCACGAATAACTGCTTGTTCGATTGTGGTTATTTGTCGGGGTTTAGGTTGTGTATCGCCACTACCACCCAAAAGCCTTTCGACAAGTACCAATGCGAGCTGCGGACTAATTTCGAGAATTCCTGCTCCGTCGGTCCCAACAATTTCAAACACGTACAAACAACTGGGATTGGACACCGAGAGTATATATTCAGAATAAAACAATTGGTCGACAGATGTAACAGAGATAGAGACAACAGTTTGTAATCTTGAAACCAGATAGTAGCCAAAAACTTCAGCAAAGTTTTCGTGTATACTTTGCAAAGTACGAACTTGCGACTTTGAAATCCTATTGGGTCTGCGAAAATCGTAGGTAGATATTTCAGCTTTTTTAAGACGCTCCCCGAGGAAATCATCTACATCGAGCGCCCCTTGCGATATCTCTGTCAATAGATTATCTATTTCCGATTGTGAAAGTACTTCACTCATTTTTCAACAAATTTTTATTGTATAATGAATTCTTGCAAATAAACCTCATTTAAAATTAACTCATGAGTAGCAAAAATAGCTTTGAGACTATCCTTCAGTTCGCTCGCCAAGACGTTTCTCCTTTGCTGCAATTGGTCTACAGTTAATGAACCGAGCACTTGATTTATTTTGCTTCGAATTGGTGCCATAATTTCCGTGGGCAATCCACCACCCTCACCCCTGCCAGTAATTTTTTCCAAAATTTTTTTATCTCGGGCAGAAAATCTTAAAGCAAGATTGACAACAATAAATTGGTTTGAATTTAATGGGTTTGTCGTGATTCTACCAGTTTCAACAAATTTCATTAATTCCTTGTCGGTGGAAACTTCCTCTTTTTTGGGTTCTTCTTTTTTGGCACCACCTAAATTCTCGACAACATAAGGAAGAAACAAAAACCTTGTCGCTAAGATTAAAATAATTAAAGCACCAAAAACAATGCCAAGAATTGGCACAAGACCAAGTCCACCCGAAGCTTTTGGCTCTTTGGTCGCTTCGTGCTGAATATTCTCACCCGTAGCAGTGTTGTTTTCTTCTTTTTTAGCCATAAACAAACCTTTTGAATTATATAAAATTTAAAAATTGTGCCAAATAATTCTTTCCTTGATAAGTCATTTATTACTAACTACTTGCTTATAATAATCATTTTCTCTAAGCAAAAAATTGGCTAAAAATCACCAGCATACATAATAATAATCGAAAAATTTTAAAAAAATTGTAGAATTTCACCACCTTTTCATAATTTCTCTTGCAATTACCAGATGTTGTATCTCCGAAGTACCTTCATAAATCTCAGTTACTTTTGCATCTCGCATCATACGCTCTACATGATATTCTCGGACATAACCATAACCACCGTGAATTTGAACAGCTTCTCGGGTAATTTCATTTGCAATAGTCGTAGCGAAAAGTTTTGCTTCCGAAGACTCTTGAATATGGTCATAGCCATTGTCTCGCAACCAAGCAGCCTTGTATATCAATAGTCTTGCAGCATTTATTTTCATCGACATCTGGGCAAGTTTGGCTTGTATTAATTGATGTTCGATTATTGGTTTTCCAAATGCTTTTCTTTCTTTAGCATAACGAACCGAAGCCTCGAAAGCCCCTTGTGCAATTCCCAAGGCTTGTGCTGCAATACCGATACGCCCTCCATTCAATCCACGCATCGCAATGTAGAAGCCCTCGCCTACATTTCCAATAACATTTTCTTCGGGTACTTCCACATTTGTGATGCTTATACTTGTCGTATCGCTGGAGCGCAATCCCATCTTGTCTTCTTTTTTACCGGGCTCAAACCCCGGGGTCCCTTTCTCAATAGCAAAGCAAGTTATGCCTTTGTAACCAAGTTCAAAATTGCTATTCGCAAAAACAACATACAAATCTGCGTTTTGACCTGTGGTAATCCAATTTTTACTTCCATTTAATATCCAACGGTCTCCAACTTTACGAGCAGAAGTCTTAATCTGTGTGGCATCACTACCAGCTTCTGGCTCGCTTAGACAATAGGCACCTATCATTTCACCAGTTGCTAACCTTCGAAGATACTTTTCTTTCAAGTAGTCGGAGCCATATTTCTCGAATATCCAATTTACAAGGGAATTGTGCACAGAGAAAATTACCCCAACGGAGGCATCTACTTTCGATATCTCCTCCAATGCAATTACGTAGCTTATTGTATCCAAGCCGCTACCACCCCAATCGGGGGAGACCATCATACCAAGAAAGCCAAGTTCACCAAGCTTCTTGATTATTTCCCAAGGGAATTCTCCATTGACATCTCTTTCAATTACCGAGGGGGCAATCTCCTCTAGCGCAAATTTTCTTATCGTATCCCGGACTTGCTCGTGAATTTCATCGAACTGAAATGATATCATACATTCCTACAAAACATTACCACGAATGCAAATTAAAAAATTTTTTTGTTTTCAAATCGTTTAATTTATTTATTGCAAACATTTTGGTGATGATAGAGAACGAAATTTTACCAGAGCGCACTTTGTTGGTTGCTATTCCACAAAAAGGCACATCAAAAGATACAATCGAAGAGCATCTCGAAGAATTGTCCTCTCTTGTGTATACAGCCGGAGGTGAAGTTGTCGATACTATTTATCAAGAAGTTATATCGCTAAATCCAGCAACAGCAATAGGAAAAGGTAAAGTTCAAGAAATCAAAAACATAATCAAGGACAAAGAAATAAATTTGGTGGTTTTCGACGACGAATTAACCCCAGTACAAACTAAAAATCTCGAAAGTGAGTTCCAAGTAAAAGTAATAGACCGCACTACATTAATACTTGCTATATTTGCTAAACATGCACGAACTAATGAAGCAAAAGCTCAGGTGGAATTAGCCCAACTACAATATATGTTGCCAAGACTAACACGTCTTTGGACACATCTCTCGAAACAGTATGGCGGAATTGGAACTCGTGGACCTGGCGAAAAGCAAATAGAAAGCGACCGAAGAATGATAAAACTTAGAATCCAAAGATTACAAAAAAAGCTGAAAGAAATTGCAAAGCAAAAAGAAATAGAAAGAAAGCCGCGCTCAAATTTTTACAAATTTGCTATTGTTGGCTATACAAATGCTGGTAAATCTACATTGATGCGACATCTTACAAATGCCAATGTCTTGGTCGAAGACAAACTTTTTGCCACTTTGGACACCACAACGAAAGCATTGCGCTTGCCAAACGATAAAATTGCTTTGATTTCCGATACCGTTGGCTTTATTCGCAAATTACCAACACATTTGGTTGCTTCATTTAGAAGTACTTTGAACGAAGTGCAATTTGCAGATGCCCTTATTCACATTGCAGATGCAAGCCACCGGTTCCTCTCCGAACAAATTAGCATTGTCGAAGACACACTCGAATCTCTGAATATTGTTCATAAGCCAAAAATTTTAGTGCTAAACAAAATAGACTTAATTCCAGACAAAGAATATTTAAAATTTCTGCAAACTGAGTACCCCGAGGCAATTTTGATTTCAGCTGAGCGTGGAATAAATATCTCTGCTTTACTCAATAGGATGACCTCGATAATGGAATCGGATATTCGATACGTAAAATTGTTCCTACCTTACAGCAAAATGGAGTTGCTCCCCTTGGTCTACAAGTTCTCCAGTATCGTCCAGAAAGAAGAAAAGAATGAGGGTATCGAATTTCTGACCAAACTATTTAAACAAGAAGAGAATTTCTTCGTCAAAATATTTCAACCGTATATATTAAATTAAATACTTATGGAAAATGATTCAAAATTGAGAGTGGAAAATATCCTACGCGACACGAGGAAGAATGTACGCTATATAATCCTTGCCAGTAGGAAATTAACTCGTGAAGAAAAATTGCGAGTGCTCCGACTATACAATTACGACCCGCAAAACTTAAAAACAAAGCCAAACTCTACTATCATCATCGAAAGCGATATTTAAAAAAGTGGAAGGCAAGAAAGAATTAAATGAACTTGTAATACCGCTATCCCAACAATTCAAGATTAAGAAAATATTAGAACAGGTAGAAACTGGTTCGTGTTTCGGAATTCGTCATTTACACGGTTCTTCAAAATCGTGGCTTGTTGCTTTGCTTCGACATAGCTTGGTAAATCGAAGGATTGTCATAATTGTTCCCGATGAAAATTCTCTAAACAAATTCAATTTGGATTTGCAATCTTTCTTTGGAAGCAAAAATGTTTTTCCTATAACTTCTCGCTCAATATCAAAATACAGACAGAGCCCGAATGAGAAATTAAAGTTAAACATATACGAGAAATTAATTCAATTCCTAAAATACGAAGACTCGATTTTAATCCTTACCCCTGAAATATTCGAGTTCAAAGTACCAAAGCCTAAAACATTTACTGAAGAGCGACTCGAGATTTTTGTCGGGATGAATGTAAACTATGAAACTTTCGTTGGAGAACTTCTACTGAAAGGATTTGAAAGAAAAGATTTTATAGAGGAACAAGGAGATATTGCTATTCGTGGCTCGATTGTGGACATATTCCCACTTGGATTGGACAACCCAGTTCGCATTGAATTTTTCGGAGACGAAATCGAATCCATTCGCTTGTTTGATTTGGATAGTCACAGAAGCATTAAACGGCTCGACAAAATTGAAATAATCACCACCTTATTTCAGCAAAAGTATGATTCGACAACTGTTTTAGAGTATTTCAGCTCGCAAGATTTAGTTATCATGGACAATAAAGAATTATTAGAACAATCCTACCCCGAAATCAATTTTGAGATTCCTTTTCAAACTATTTGGATAAATTCGCTATTTCACAATGACATTGAAATTTCCACTAAACAAACACCATCGAATTATGGTTCGATTCGAAACTTTACCGCTGATGTTTTAAATCTTTTCAGTCGAGGATACAAGATTTGTTTTGCCTCCGATGGTGAACTTTTGACAAGCAGACTAAAAGAACTACTTACAAATTCAATACAAAACGAATACGACAGCAATCCGAATAAGTACGAAATAATTTACGACCCAGAAGAAATCATCGAAAAATGCCTGTGGTTCGAACATCCTTTGAGCGAAGGTTTTATCTTGGACGAGATATCCATTGCCTTTTTTGCGGAGCATCAAATATTTGGACGGGAGAGCACCCGAATTATCGGGAAAAAAGGAAAGGGATTGAGCTTACGTGAATTAAGCGAATTAAACATCGGGGATTACGTTGTCCACGTCGATAAAGGGATAGCTAAATTCGATGGCTTGCAGAAAATAAAATTTGGTGATAATTACCAAGATTGTGTTCGGCTAATTTTTGCAGACAACGACATAGTGTATTTAAATCTAAACTTTCTCTACAAACTCCAAAAATATCGGGCAGAGGAGGGTGTTGTTCCAAAATTAAGCAAACTTGGAACAAATGAGTGGGAGAGGAAGAAACAAAGGATAAAGGAACGACTAAAACGAGACGCCTATGAATTAATCAAACTCTACGCAGAAAGAAAGTTAAAAAAAGGTTACGCATTTCCACCCGACACTATTTGGCAAAAAGAATTCGAAGCATCCTTTGTTTACGAGGACACAATCGACCAAGCACAAGCAACAGAAGATGTCAAACGAGATATGGAATCCGAAACGCCGATGGATAGGCTAATTTGTGGTGACGTCGGATTTGGCAAAACAGAAGTTGCAATACGTGCAGCTTTCAAAGCGGTACAATCTGGAAAACAAGTAGCAGTACTTGTTCCGACAACTATTTTAGCCAGCCAACACGAAATGACATTTAAGGAGAGATTAAAGAATTATCCAGTTATTGTCGAAGCGATTTCCAGGTTCAAGTCCCTACAAGAAACAGCGGATATTTTAAATCGGCTTGCAAGTGGCAGTATAGATATAATCATCGGAACCCACCGACTTCTGAGCGATGATGTAAAATTCAAGGATTTGGGTTTGCTGATTATTGATGAAGAACATCGATTTGGTGTTGCCGCAAAGGAGAAATTGAGGAAGCTGAAGGTAAATGTCGATACAATGACTATGACCGCAACCCCTATCCCTAGAACTTTGAATTTTTCCCTTCTTGGTGTCCGTGATTTAAGCATTATGGAAACTCCTCCGAGAAATCGACTACCTATTTACACAGAAATCATCTTTTGGGAAGAAGATATAATACGAACTGCAATTGTAAGAGAATTGGCAAGAGACGGACAAATCTTTTTCGTTGTCGACAAAGTCGCACACATTGATATTGCTTTTCAAAGGTTGCTGAAAATAATGCCGAATCTTAAAATTGCTGTTGCCCATGGTCAGATGAAATCATCAGAACTGGAAAAAGTTATGCACAACTTTATCCTTGGTAAATATAATCTATTGCTGACCACTAAAATCATAGAATCTGGGTTGGATATCCCCCGGGCAAATACAATCTTCATTTATAATGCGCACAATTTTGGACTTGCTGAGCTTTACCAATTACGCGGTCGGGTTGGACGCACAAATATACAAGCCTATTGTTATTTAATAACTCCCCCATTGTCGGCTCTTACCAAAAAAGCCTTGCAAAGACTGCAAGCTTTGGAGGAGTATACAGACTTGGGAAGCGGATTGAAGCTCGCACTTCGCGACTTGGAAATCCGTGGGGCTGGGGATATTTTTGGTTACGAACAAAGTGGCTTCATTAATGAAATTGGCTACGAAATGTATCAAAAAATTCTCGACGAAGCTATCAAGGAATTAAAGTCCACCGAGTTTAAAGAATTATTCCCAGAACAAAATTCGGATGACAAAATTGACTATCTTTCCAATGATGAATTACAAATCGAGGTAGAGTTCGATGCCTTTATACCAACAACTTATATTCAAAACGAATACGAGAGATTCAAATATTATAAAGAACTATACAATATCAGAACAAATGAACAACTTCAAGCAATTCGAAACGAACTACTCGACAAATTTGGTACTCTACCCAATGAGGTTGAAAACTTGTTTAAAATTGTCTCTCTTAGGATAAAAGCTCTCGACACTGGCATTCAAAAGATAGTATATCGGTCTAATTCTCTCACGATTGAATTCCCAGAGGAGAGCAACTCGGAATATTACGAAAATATATTACCCGTTATATCAGATTTTACGCTCTCGCTCGAAAATACAAGATTGGTCCAGAGAAATAAGAAACTTTATCTCAAAGTCAAAGTAGCATCCTTTGCCGAAGTTCTTGAAATAATTTGGCGATTCAAAAAAACAATTCAAAGTGTGGTTTATGAATAAATCTCTAATTTTGTCCCTGGAAACATCTTCAAACGTTTGTTCAATTGCTATATCAGAGAACGAAAATTGCTTGGTTGAATATTCAATACACGCTGCCAATTCACACGACCAATTTCTTGCTGTTCTTGTAAAAAGAGCACTTCAAGATTTGCAAATCGAAACTGAACAGATTTCGCACTTGGCTGTATCCTCCGGTCCCGGTTCATTTACTGGCCTGCGTATAGGCGCTGCTTTTGCAAAAGGCTTCTGCTACGACAATAAAGTGAAATTGGTACCCGTGCCAACACTTTCCGCAATGGCATTCGCAGCCTCCGATTTGGTTTCTAAATACGGAAGAAAGATGATTTGCATTTTACACTCCCATAGAAACTTTTTTTTCTACCAATTCTTCGATATGAATTTGAATCCTTTGAGTAATGTAGCCTTCGACACAGAAGACAAGATACAAGACTTAGTCGAAGATACAGACATTGTAATTGGCAATGGCATCGAGCGAATAGACAAAGGAACAAAATTCAAAATCCCAAACATTGTCTCGGCATCAAACATTGCAAAGCTTGGCTATAAACTAATACTCGAGGGTAAAACAATTCCAGCAGAAGATTTCTCTCCTTCATATTTCCTTGAATTTCAACCAAAAACAACAAAATAGTCTCACATCAATATTTCAATCCACTGGACGAAGCAACAAAAAGCGCTACTCTTGAATCAATCTATTTTTTAGACTTGTTGAATATCCTTTGTTAACTCTAAAACTGCATCAAAAATATGCTCGGGGGCAATTTCATTCATACAACGAAAATGTTTCTTTGGGCAATAAGATTTGCCATAATGAGTACATGGACGACAATTTACAGAGTTGTTCTCTACTATTTTGAATGGGGTGCGAAATGGAATGAAACCAAATTCTGGAACAGTGGAACCAAAAATTTGAATCACGGGTCTCCTTCTGGCAGAAGCAATATGTACAGCCGAGCTATCGTTTGAAATAACAAAATCCACTGTATCGAGTAGTTCGGCAGTGTCTACTACGCTTAATTTTCCGGCGAAATTCGACACATTTCTAAACCTCTGGGCAATTGATTGACATATATGTTGGTCTTCCTTTCCACCAATCAGATAAATCTCTGCAGAGAAATTTGATTGCAGCAAATCAACGAGAGCAATAAACTTTTCCAATGGCAATCTCTTTGAAAAGTGCTTAGCTCCTGGAGCAATTGCTACCCTCTGAATGTGATTTAAGTTTAAATTTCTGTTGTGTGGTAAATACTCACTAATATCCTTGGTAGTCCATAATTCTAAACCCAAACCATCATCATACCTTTCCAATGTTGGGAATGAATTTGCATATAAAACTGGAATTGGGCGAATATCTCCAGCCCTTTTCTTAAAGGTAACAGTCAAAAGCTTGAACAAGCGTCGCTTTTTGAAACGAAAAATGGTGGAAGATTTCCCCAAGGAGTAAACCCAACTACGTAAATTGTTTTGTAAATCAATTATAACATCATAATTTTTTGGATTGATGATGGAAAGTGTATTGCATATATGATAAAGAAATGGTTTTGACTTATCATACACAATTAAATTTGTTATTCGTGGATTATATTTAAAAACTTCCGCAAATTCACTTGCAACCAAAAAATCGACTGTTGAATTTGGGAAGGCATTACGAACCAACCTAACAACAAAACTTGAAAGAATAACATCTCCAAGGGAGGAGAGCCGAATTATCAGAATTTTCATCGAACAGACAATATTACTGCAAAATTGCTAAATTAGTATTTTTAAAATAACTTTTTGTTGATATGAACCTAACAATAGACCACAGGGACGAAATAACCATAGTTAAAGTTAACGAAAAGAAATTAACATCAGAAAATAGTGCAAATTTGAAAGCAAAATTGCTTATAGAGGCTCAGCCCGATTTGCGAGCTTTAATTATCGACCTTAGTAATGTCGAAACTATTGATAGTTCTGGTTTTGGGGCATTCCTGCTTGCCCACCGCCAACTGCGTGAACACGACATTCCCACGATTATCGTTGGTGTCAGCGAGAAAATAAAGTACCTATTCGATATACTAAACCTGAATCAAGTTTTCGACTTTTACAAAGATGTAGAAGAGGCTATAAATAGCATATAAAGTCATTGCAATTCGCCGTCCCGTTCTGGATAGGGCGGTAGAGGCAATGCTCCAGGAATTCCCATTAGTGGGAAATCCTTTCGCAATGGGTACAATGGTTCGCCAGTGGCTGGGTCGAGAAAATCCTCGGGCATATAGAAACGTCTTAGGTCGGGATGGCCCTCGAACTTGATTCCATACATGTCGTAGGTCTCTCGCTCATACCAATTTGCACTTTCCCACACACCGACCATTGTCGGACAAGTTGGATTTTCATTATCAGGTAGCGGTACTTTTACCCGAAGACGTGCTTTGTGCTTAAGTGAGTAGAGAAAATATACCACCTCGAAGCGGTTCCTTTTCTTCCCAAGCCAATCTATTGCTGTAACATCAACAAGCATGTCAAAACTTGTGTCGGGATTGTCGCGCAATTCCATCATTAAATCCACAAGCCGTTCGACTGGAACTATCAATGTATACTGACCACGAAACTCGACTATTTCGTAACTCGGAGCGATAGTCTTTGCAATTGTTTCTACGGTTTTAAAAATCTCTTCCATTTTCAGAACTCAAAAAAAGCAATTTAATATTTTTTACCAAATGACATTAAAAGAAAAGTATAGTCCAGAAAAACTTGGACGAATTGAAAGGGAAATTTTTTCACTAACATCAAAGTTGAACAAATGGGCATCCACATAGGCATCGAGCATAGAAAGACCATAGACACCTACAAGGAAAAATATGCTGATGTCCCTATTATCTCGGGAATTTTCTCTACGGATTCTTAAAAAGTATAACTTTGGGTCATTGGGATTGATTTTTGCAACATCATCATACTGGCGAGAGTAATCTAAAAAATCTTTGTGATGTTTAAAAGTGTAATAATACATAACTGCAGCACCACCAAAAAATAATGGAGCTTTCCAATATTGGTGCACATAAATCTGCCCCCAACCCGGCAAGGCTAACGACCTAAACAAAGCACCAAGAGGTGATTTTTTACCAATATCATTGGGATTGGATGGCTGAATTTTTTCTTGGGACAATAGAGAACATATTGGTAGGAGTATAAAAATTATCGACAGTTTGATATGAAATTTACTCATTCGACAACAGCGATGGCTTCGATTTCTACCAAGACATCTTTTGGCAAGCGAGCAACTTGGAAAGCAGCTCTGGCTGGCTTGCTTGAACCCAAAAACTCCTCGTATACTTCATTCATCGCAGAAAAGTTGTTCATATCGCTTAGGTAAACTGTTGTTTTAACGATATTGTCCAAAGATGCACCAATGCTTTCAAGTATTGCCTTAATATTCAAGATAACTTGCTTGGTTTGGGCTTTAATATCCTCGCCAACAATAGAACCATTAGTGTCGATAGGTATCTGACCAGAGATAAAAATAAACTTGCCCTGAGCAATTATTCCTTGCGAATAGGGACCGATTGGCTTTGCTGCATTTTGTGTTGATATAAATTCTTTCATAGGGCAAACCTTTTATGATTCTCCATAATCTTTTGCTAAAAGAGCAGAACCAATGAAGCCAGATTCTTTTGTAAATTGTGCACGAAGGATTTGAACAGATTCAGCAATATGGGGCAAAGCTCTTTCTTTGATTGTTTCAATTGCAGTTTCAATATATTGGTCTGGTGCTAATGCAACACCTCCACCTATTATAGCAACGCTGATGTCGAGCAAATTCATAGCAGTCGCCAAACCAATGCCAAGTATATGCCCAATGTAGCGTAGGATTTCGATGGCAACCTCGTCACCTTTTTCAACTGCCTCGGAGATAAAGTAGGGGTCGGTCTTTTCGTACTTGTGCAAAATTGTATCTGGCTTGTCTTTTATGAACTTTTTCGCAAAAGCCGAAATTTGGTTTTTCCCTAAATATTCTTCCAAAACACCAGTACGATATGGTCTTTTAGAATTTAAAGCTTCGAATGGATTGTAAATGATATGACCAAGTTCACCGGCAGCATTGTGTTCGCCTTTTAAAATCTTCCGGTTGTATACAATCGCACCACCTACACCAGTACCAAGGGTAACATAGATGAAACTATTAAAATTCTTCCCTGCACCAAGGGTCATCTCGGCGTATGCGGCACAATTTGCATCATTATCAATGCTTATTGGAAGTGAGAAAACATTAGTTAAAAACTTTCCCAAGGGAACATCGACCCACTCTGGCATATTTGGAGAGATTTTAACTGTGCCATCATCGAGGACTATGCCGGGAACACCGACACCAATGGCCTTTATCCTTGGAAATCTTTCTTGCATCGACATAATCAAACGCTTTAGCGACACCAACATATACTCCAAACCTTTGTTCGCATTAGTGGATTGCGAACGCTGGTAAATAATTTTTCCGCTGGCATCAATAATCCCGTATTTTAGATTTGAAGCTCCAATGTCGATACCTAAATACAAATCGTCGGTAAAAATATCCTCTTGAATCTCAGTTTGCTTTTTTCTTGGTGATGGCATAGATTTCCTCGTTCATTTTTACCAATCCATACAACTCTCTTGCAACACGCTCTATTTCTAATGTATCGTAATTAAGCATTTTCAATCTTGTTTCGAGGAACTCAACTTGGCGAATTTCCTCCTGTATTTGATTCAACAACTCTTTCCTTTCTTTTTCGAGCTTCCATTTAGTGAAGTAACCAAACCTTGAGAAAAACAAAAGATATACAACAAATACAACAAATGCGATGCCGACAATTAAACGGAATATTTTCTTATTTATTTCGAATATTCTCATCAACTACTTACCGAAGATAGCAAATCGACCAAGTTGTCTATCTCTTGCATTGTGCGTTTCTCGGTAACAGATATTAAGAGACCGCTGTGGAGCTCTTTAAATCGTTTAGTATCTATTCCAGGTAAAATCCCTACCTTTTTACCACTTTCAATGATTGTCTTTGCGTCTATTGGCGGAATTACCAAAAATTCTCGGAAAAATGGCTTGTCGGTGAGCAACTTGTATCCGGGTATTTTTGATATCTGGTCGGCAAGATAATGTGCCTTTTGAAAGCAGTCCTCTGCGATTTCTTTGATACCCTCTTTGCCTACAACAGCAAGGAACACTGTTGCTGCAAGCATCATAAGACCTTGATTGGTGCATATATTCGAAGTGGCACGCTCGCGTTTAATTTGCTGCTCGCGGGTCTGCAGTGTCAATACAAAAGCGCGTTTACCTTCTACATCGATTGTCATACCAGACAAGCGACCGGGCAATTTTCTTATAAACTCCTGTTTTGTTGCAAACAGCCCAAGATAGGGACCACCAAAACTCAAAGGAATACCAAGGGGCTGTCCTTCGCCTACTACGATGTCGACATTGTATTCTCCGGGGGATTTCAAAATTCCAAGGGAGATAGGGTCGACAACTTGAATTAGCAAAGCACCTTTGGAGTGAGCAATTTTTTCTATCTCATCTATTTCCTCAAGGTTGCCGTAAACATTAGGGTGTTGGACAACAACAGCAGAGGTTTTATCCGAGACTAGGTCGGAAAGAAGATTTAAGTTGCAGGTACCATCGGAGGAAACAGAAAAATCAAATTGAAAATTCTTTCCGGAGGTAATAGTGCCACACACCTTCAAATAGTTTGGGTTAACGGTTCCAGCAAAAACAAAATGTGTTTTCCTATTGTGAGCAAAAGACATAAGCAAAGCCTCGGCTAAAGCAGAAGCACCATCGAGAAGGGAAGCATTGGCTACATCCATGCCCGTAAGGTCGCATATCATCGATTGAAATTCATACATAGCCTGCAAAGTTCCTTGGGACACCTCGGCTTGATATGGAGTATAAGCGGTTTTAAACTCGGTCCTATCAATAACAAAATTTACCAATGCGGGAACATAATGGTCGTATGCTCCCATCCCCATAAAACTAACAATGTCGTTAGAATTTAAATTCTTCTTGGAGTACTCGTACAACAATTTAACAACCTCGGCTTCGGAAAGGGAGGGAAACAATTCAAATTTTTCGATAACTCTAATTTTTTCTGGTATTGATGTGATTAAATCTTCGAATTTTTCTACACCAATTACTTTAAGCATTTCATTAATTTGCTCATCTGTGTTTGACACGTATGCCATAATTTCACCAATTAAAAATGCAAATTATGAACTTTAAGATGATTAACCAAAAGCATGAGGTGCCCAACAAGCTTAGAAAAATTTTTAAAGTTTCCTTTCGTTTCTTTCATTTCATTTTCAACAATTTGGAAATCCTAATGATGGGTCTGATTTTAGCATTATTATCGTTTCTACTTCCTTTTAATTTAAGTTCGCGAGAAGCTAATCAGCATTTCGATTGGAATGCTACTTCTAATGTTGCAAAAGCGAAACAAGGCGAAAAATTTTTCGTTCAACTCAATTTCAATTTTGAAAAAGGTTGGTACATATACGATTTAGTTGAACAAATAGGACCAGAAGGCTTAGGACCACAGAAAACAGAAATATCAATTAAACCAAAAGATGCTTTAAAAATTGCCGGCAAGATACAGACACCAAAACCAAAAGTTAAATACGATAGTGCTTTTTACATTGATATACGCACTTTCTCTGGAAAATTTAATTTCAAAGTTCCTGTGATTGCACTAAAGGATTTAGATTTAACCAAGGACAAAATCATTGTCGAAATCTATGTACAACAATGCAAAGACAACATCTGCCTACCTGGAATGGAATTCAGAACATTAATCAAGCCGGAAACCATTACAAACAACTTTGATGAAGCCTTTGGAGACAATTTGAATCAAGAGTCATCAGGTACAGAGTATGTACAACAAAGCACCACTCAAGCGACTAATGCCCCAGAAAAACAAAAGATTTCAACCGAATCAACCAAAGAAATTGAAAGCGTAAAAAAGAAAGGTTTGCTTGCTTACTTTTTGTTTGCAATTGGAGCTGGTGCCTTGGCTTTGCTAACACCTTGCGTTTTTCCAATGGTACCAATCACTGTCTCGTTTTTCACAAAGCGTGCAGAAAAGAATCCCGGAAAAGCTTTGCGCGATTCACTCGCCTATGGTTTAGGGATTATATTGACTTTTACGACCCTCGGTTTTCTTCTGGCTTTATTCTTCGGTGCATCTGGTATACAAAACTTTGCAACAAATCCGTGGTTAAATCTCGCTATTGCACTTATCTTTTTCGTTTTCTCTCTAAATCTTTTCGGTGCATTCGAGTTTCAGCTACCAAGCTCTTGGTTAAATGCACTCAACATTAAAAGCCAAGGTTCAGGCATTACCAGCGTCATACTTATGGGTTTGACTTTCTCACTCACATCCTTCACATGCACCGTTCCTTTCGTCGGCGTTGCACTTGTTTCTGCAGCGGGCGGGGAATGGTTCTACCCAATAGTGGGTATGCTTGGATTTTCGCTCGCATTTGCTCTACCTTTTTACTTCTTGGCATTATTTCCATCGGCAATTTCAAAGCTCCCGAGGAGTGGCTCTTGGATGAATAGCATAAAAGTTGTTATGGGCTTCCTCGAAATCGCAGCCGCAATTAAATTTATTAGCAATGCCGACCTGGTATGGGGATTAGGTATTATGCCAAGAGAGTTGTTCCTTGGTATTTGGATTGGTGTTGGCTTTTTAATAACTCTTTACATATTAGGAATTTTTCGACTGCCCCACGAAGAGCCAATTTCCAACGTTGGAACTATGAGGATTTTGTTTGCTACCTTCTTTATTTCAATTAGCTTCTACCTAATAAGCGGCTTATTTGGTAAAAAACTTGGTGAATTGGATGCATTCCTACCACCACCAGATTACGAACAAATCATCTCAACAAATGCCGCCGTCGGTACCAATAAATTTGAATTAAACCCGGGGAATACATCAAATGAATCGAGTAATTGGCTTGAGGACTACAACCTGGCTTTAAATTTGGCAAGGCAAAGTGGAAAACCCATCTTTATCGATTTCAGTGGATTCACTTGTACAAACTGCCGTTGGATGGAAATAAATATGTTCAGTAAACCGGAAGTTAAAAGATTATTAGACGAAATGATAAAAGTTCGTCTTTTTACCGATAGAAAACAAGAACCATACATTTCGAACAAGGAAATGCAAATGCGTAGATTCAATTCAATCGAATTACCACTTTATGTCATACAAACCCCTGATGAGAAAGTCATAGCCACAAACACATTTACAAGAGATGTGAATGAATTTGTAAATTTTTTAAAAAAAGGTCTGAACCAGAATGAAAGATAAAGTTAGTGCTTTGGTTGTCGTTGCAGATGGAACAGAGGATATCGAAGCTACGGTTGTAATAGATTTGCTGCGAAGAGCGAATTTCGAAGTAACGGTTGCTGGCACAAAGGAAATTGTCGAATTTGCTCGAGGTTTGAAAATTCAACCCGATATACTGATAGAACAATTACCCGAAAATGCAATTTGTGATTTGATTTACATACCAGGTGGTGCAAAAGGGGTGGAAAATCTCTCTCAGAACTTACACCTAAAAAAGATAATAATGAAATACAAGAAGAACAATAGATGGATATCTGCAATTTGTGCTGCTCCGCTTTTACTTCATAAGTTCGAGATTTTACAAGATAATGACAAAATTACCAGCCATCCATCAGTAAAGCATTATTTAGACAAGTACATTTACACCGACGAAATTATAGCAGTTTCGGGCAAGATAATAACCAGTCGAGGTGCTGGAACTTCGATTCCTTTTGCATTAAAAATTATCGAACTGCTTACGAATAAGGAACTTTCCGACAAAATTGCCATTGATATTGTTTATAAAAGTTAGTCCGAAAATGAAAAGAGCAGAGTTTAAAGTTTACGGAATTGTCCAGGGAGTTGGTTACCGTTATTTTGTCTATCGCGCAGCAACGAAATTGAATTTAGTTGGATATGCACAAAATCTTTACGACGGTAGCGTACTCGTAGTTGCAGAGGGAGAAGAAAATAAGTTAGCAGAACTCTATAAAGAACTAAAAATCGGACCGATGCACTCATACGTGCAAAAAGTGGAAGTCGAATACTCCGAGCCAAAAAATGAATTCACGCGATTTGAAATTAGGTGACCATTAATCCGATAGAATGAAAAAATTTCAGTTTTTTCTCGTTTGTGTTGCAGTATTGTTATTGCCGAGGGACCTAATCTCGAATGAGCTAATAATAATACCAAAAGAATTAGAAGTAAGAGTAGGGCTTGCATTAAGCGGAGGTGGAGCGAGGGGGATAGCACAGATTGGTGTCCTTAAAGCTTTAGAAAGTCATAATATTCAGATTTCCGCAATTGCTGGTACAAGCATTGGTGCATTTGTCGGAGGACTATATTCAGTCGGGTACACCCCCGAAGAAATGGAGAAAATTGCAATTTCTACGAACTGGGAAAACGTACTGACAATTTTAAAGGAACAAGAAAGAAGCGAATTGTTTTTGGACCAGAAACTGCTTCAGGATAGAACTTTTGCAACGCTACGATTTAAAAAATTTAAGTTCGTATATCCACAAGCACTATCCTTAGGTTGGAAGTTCAATTCATTTATACAAAAATTAATTTGGAATGGTGCTTATTACTCCAATGATTTTAGCGATTTAAAGGTCCCATTCCGAGCAGTTGCGACAGATGTTGCAAACGGACGTACTGTTGTGATTTCACAAGGGAATTTAATTAGAGCAATGCGGGCAAGTTCCGCAGTTCCTTTGCTCAATACACCAATTCAAATAGATACCTTAATTTTAGTCGATGGAGGCCTTTTTGCAAACATACCTGTCGAGGCTCTCTCAGATTTGAAACCTGATATCGTGGTTGCAGTTAATACTACCTCTCCTATGGTTAATAGGGAAGAGCTGAACAAACCTTGGAGCCTTGCTTCTCAAATCATCACAAATTATATGAATAGGTTCGTTCAAAGCTCTCTCCATTTAGCCGATTTCGTAATTACACCCGAGATAAATGACCATCCAAATGATAATTTTAAAAGCTTGGATACTCTTATCAAAAAAGGAGAGGAAGCAGTCAATGAAATTGCTCTTCGTATTGAAGAAAAAATTACTTCCAAAAAGGACTCGATACTTGAAGCAAAAGTTCAAGATGTCCAGTCAATGTTTAACTTCCAAAAAAAAATTTTTCTGAAACAAATTACAAACAATGATGGGAAAGAATTATTTCTTCTTACAGAGGAAATTACCAACCTCTCGCTAAAAGATTATTTAAAGAAAATTATACCGAATTCAATAGAGAAATTAAGATTTTATTCTTCCGACGAAACGAAAATTATACTCGAAGTATCCAAACATCCAACGATAAATAACATTAAATGCTTATGCACAATACCAAATCTCGAGCAAAGCGCCGACACAACACTCAAGCAGTTTATGTTTCATTATGATAGCCCATTAACCAGAATTAGAATTATTGAAACATTGAGAAAAAAATTTGCCAATCAAGGGTTCTCATTTGTTAAAATCTCGATTCAACCCGAACAGCCATCGGAAGAACTTAAAATAACAATCATACCTAATCGAATAGGAAAAATTACTGTCGACCCAAATATAAAAACCAGCGATTTCATAGTGCGAAGAGAAGTTGCAATCAAGGAAGGCGATTTTACCAATGCAGAGAAACTCGTTCAATCGTGGAATAATTTAATAAGCTCGGGTTTGTTTAGTGATGTGTTTATTGATTTTGATTTAGATACGGTCAATTCATTGTGCAATATTTTTATCTCGGCACAAGAACGTGGGACACAAGTTGTAAACCTACTTCTTCGAGTCGACAATGAAAGGAACCTTCATGGCGGTGCCGATTTAATCCACGAAAATCTCTTTAATACCGGAAGCAAGTTTTTGGTGTCTTTAACTGGAAGTAAAGGAGACTTTCTTGCAAAGACAAGTCTTTCGCAAACAAGAATTTGGAAAACGACTTTCTCAGTGTCGCTCGAAGGGTTCTATTATCAGAAGCTAATTCCAATTTACAAATGGACATACCCAACAAGAACAAAATTTGAATCCACAATTGAGAAAGAGATTATCACCGAAAGATACAATTTTAATGTTTCTTTTGGTAAACAAATTGAACGCTTGGGTAACCTATTCCTTTCAGTAAAATTTGAAAAACAAAGACACTTCGTAAAAGGCGAACTAAATAAACCAAAATATAACAATATTAATAACTTCATTGTTGGATTAATTTACGACTCGAGAGACAAATCAGAATTTACCAGCTCTGGCCGTTTGCTAAATTTAATCTGGGAAGCACCTCTATTCAAAGCAGAAAACAATGTGTCATTCAGCAAAGCAACTTTCATCCATAGTTCAAACTATCCAATGTTCAAAGTCTTTGTGTTGCGACCGAGAGTATTTTTCGGCTTTGCCGACAATACATTGCCTTTTCCCGATTTTTATTCATTAGGAGGAGATGGTAATTTTGTCGGTCTACACGAAGATGAACTTCTTGGCCGCCAAATTTTTCAAGCGTTGCTGGATTTGCAATATCGACTACCATTTAAAATTTATTTCGATACTTATGCAATCCTCACATATTACCTTGGCTCTGTCTGGCAAAACTTTGATGTAATTAGAATAAGCGATTTAAGGCATGGATTGGGTATCACCATAGGACTCGATACACCAATTGGTCCAGTTCGTTTGTCTGCGGGAAATGCTTTCTACTTTGTCAAAAATCCAAATTCCACTGTCTTTGGACCATTGCAACTTTATTTCTCCATCGGAAGCAGATTGTTTTAATCAAAGGACAAAGTAGGTGAGTGCCCCATCGATTGGATAGGTGATTTCACCCAACTCGTTCTCAGTTTTAACAAGAAACTCAATCTTTGAACCGATAAAATTATCTTTTGAATGGAAGAGAGATGCCAAATTTATACCAATTACGAAATCTTCATCGTAGGCAAAATACAAGTTCTGCAAATCAATAGGAATATCAGCATAAAAATTAAACTCACCTTTAGTAATTCCAACTTTTAATTCTTTTGGCTCTGTGATTAGAATAGTAATTTTATCGTTTTCCTGCAATTCTCTCGAAAGTCTCAAACCCACAAGGAACAAAGTCTTTGTATTACCAAAAAAAATCTCCGATAAAAAAATCTTGTTAGAAAGCATAGTTCCTATTGCAGATTTGGCATAGTACCTACCCCAGCCCACATCCGGGGAGAGCTTTCGTATGTTAGTTCCAGTTATTCTTTTTGTTGCAACAGTCAGCAAATCTAGATTTGGGTGTGTGCTGAGTGGTTCAAGAATTTCATCGGGTGGCTCCACCTCCAAAACTTTGTAGATATTTATTAAATACCATCGGAAGAGCTCGTCGAAATCTTCTTTGTTTGGAGCAATATTGTCGTCGCCATACCACCAAAACCAATCTGAACCTTCGGCAACAAGCATGAATTCCATTGCTTTAGAATATTTTTGAGAATCATTTTTGTGTTCCTCAATTAAATTTCTTGTTTTTGCGAGCCAATACCAAGCTCTTTGTTTCTGAGGTTGGCCAATCCAAGTGTAAAAACTTGCATTTATCCAAGAACCCGGGTAAATCTCCGTAATTCGATAAGCATGGTCGTTTGCAATGGAAGAAACAATCTCGGAGAAAGTAAATGTCTGCACCAAAGGCTCGTCGGAAATTGTACGATAAAGCAAAGTCAAAAATGGTAAACCATTATCTTTGTAATACTCCCAACAATTTTCACCATCTAATATGATTGGGACGCAAGCGATATCGAGAGCATCCTCACCAAATTTATCCATAATTCGATTACGAATACTTTTTAATATACTCACAAAGTCGAATACAGCATCTTCTGGCTTCCAATGATGATAAGTAAAACCAATAGAGTCGGATAGAAGAGTATCTCTGAAGAAAAGAACAAGCCTTTTGTCGTCCTTCGCATAAACATACGGAAAATATTGCAATAATTCTTCCTGCAGACCAGTTGTACGAAATAAAAGTTTAGGGTCGGTTGCAGTCCAAGTAAAATCATGCTTGAGCATCAAGTCCAGCACTAATGTTGATAAAGAACCTTCCGAGGGCCAAATACCTTTGGGTTCAAAGCCGAAAACTTCACCAAAATACTGTTTTCCCTTATAGATTTGAATTTCAGCATCTTGAGGGAACTTAAAAATCGGCTCAGCAAGATTCAATTCTGGCAAACTAACCTTTGCAATAGATGCGTCGCAAAGCAAAGGCAATATTGGATGGTAAAACGGAGAAACACTTAGCTCCACTTGGTTTAAATCATTTAATTGTTTCAATACTGGAACAATTTCATTCATCAACTTGAGCTCTTCATCAAGTAGTAATTCTTTTTCTTTTTGGGAGAAGCACTTTTCTTTTGTGAAGTATCTTTTGAATTGTGGCCGCTGTCGAGACAGTTGCCCAAGCCAGGCGAGATTGTACCAAACCTGTAAATCCAACCAATCTTGCTCGCTAAATTCAACATTAGAGTTTGCTTTGTTGTAAAGCTCGAGATAACGAGGATATTTTGCAATCATATTTTGGTAATTACAGACAAAGAATTGTTTCCAAATCTCTTGCTTTTCGTCCATGGAGAGAGAAGTTGGTGACTTGTAAGAAAGCTCTTGTACTCTGTCTGTAATACCAAGGTGGATGTATTCATAAATTTGCAAAAGTAAAGATGGTACAATATTGAATGTTTGCTTTATTTCGGGAAATTCAAACAAAATCGAAGGCAAATCCAAGTAGTCTTTTATAGCATGGAACCGAACCCATGGGAGTATAAATTTCTCTTCCTTTCTGTAATAGGGCTGATGCTGATGCCATAGAAAACATATTCTAAGCGGTTTCATCGAAATGCAACATTGTGAAAAAGTAAAATAATAAAAATAGAAATTAATATAAAGGATTTCTCAAACAGCTTGATGAAAATTAAAGGCAAAGAAGTAGAAAGGATGGATATACTCTAGACTTACCAAAAAATTAAAGAAAATTCAGCACGGGACTTTTAATTTAATGCTGGATTGAACAATTTCCCCATGAACAAAATTGCACCAGAAGTTTGCTCGTATATGACATACACAAATGGCCTATTAAAATGAAATACTGGCTTAAAAGAAGTATAACTTATCTCAACAGAAGTTGCGGCGGAGGCTTCTGTGCCTTCTTCGTCGACTTCTATATAAGACTTATGCTTCACATCATTAATTGTACAACGCAAAGAGTTGCTAATACCAGAGAAGTCTGCATTATCGGTAAATGCAATGCTCATACCCATGGCTGAAAGGATTTCTTTCAAACCGACATCGAACACACACTTGAATTTTGGTATGTAGAGAGTCACTTCCTTTGTTTCTTTTAGATTATTCAAACATCTTTCCCATTTGCTTCTATCGAAGGAATTTATAAATTCATTCACCAAGGTATTTGCATTCGGAAGTATTAATAGCATTGCAATAGAACCTTTGCCATAAGGGAGCCGTATTGCAGAGAATTCATTGTCGGTGTAGCAGTAGAAATTGCGAATTTGCGTCATAAACTTTGTCTTCAAATAAGTTTCCTCGTTTTCATGGGGAATGGTAAAGTAACCGTCCTTGGTATTGTTTTTATCAAAGGTATATTTCCAAATCCCCTTGAAGTAAATTGCATTAATAATGTACATAACAGCGTTGTAAGGGATTTCCTTGACAATTTCTTTGATTTTACCACTTGTTTTTTGTTCGACCCAATTATTAATTATGTTTTTTGCTTCGGGATTAGAAAAGTTCAGAACTTTGCAATAAGCATTGTAATAATTCTCTAAATCACTAAGAAACTTTTCGTTAAATTCAATACCCTCTTTTGCCCAAACCGAATTTGCAATTTTTAGGGTTACATTTTTGTCAATGTTTGACAAAAAAGGAATTATTTCTTTGAAAGCAGAGTTAATATCAACCATTGGGAACTTATCAAGTGCTAGCGTATTTCGCATCGCTTCGAAAGTTTCGCCCGATGCACCATTCATAGTCATACTCAAAGCAACAGATACACTCAATGGGGAGATAAAAATATTACCTTCACTGCTGGTTTCGTTAACTTTTTTGAAGAGACGAAATGCAAAATCATTGCACGAAGATGTTACTAATTTTTCATTTTCCGTCAGTGGTCTAATAGGTGTAACAGCATCTGTAGTGGCTCTCTCGCAAGAAAGTAATATAAAAGCGGAGCAAAGAAAATAAATCAGTGGTTTCATAATAATCTAAATTAAAAACATTACAACAAATTAATTTTAAAAAGGTTACATGCTATTGAGTTTTGGGTAAGATAATGGATACATAATTGCCATCGGGGCCAAGAGTGTCGAATTTAGTTTGACCATTCAAAATTCTAATCATTGAAGCAAACAAGGATATATTTAGGAGAATATCGTCGATGTCGTATCTAATTGCTTCGATGAGATTAGTTAAATTTTCGTTGTAAAGAGTAATCATCTTCGAAACGCTTTGATTTGGTGAAGCAAGCAACTGAATTTCTACATTACCTTCGGCTTTGTTGTCGATTATTTGAACTTGGAATTTTATTTCAGCCATGTCATAAATAAATGCAATGAAAAGATATTCAAACGCTCGTCTAAGTTCACTTCGGTCACTTGCTACAACGACATTTAGACTCTCTTCCTCAAACTGCAAGTTAAGCCTTTTAGTTGGAAACTTCTTTAAGAAATTAACAACTGCTTCGTTCATCACATTGCAGATGTTAATAGTACTTAGAATTTTTGACCCCTCTTTGCCAAATTCTGCAACATCAAACAAATCTGTCGACGAGCTCAGTAGTTTCTGGGTTTCGGTTACTGCAAGGTCTAAAAATACCTTAGTCTCTTCATCAAAAGCTTTTTGATTTTGCAAGAGAATCTGGTGGTAACCAGAGATAGTAGTCAATGCATTGCGTAATTGATGGCTGAATTTGTTCATAAAATAGGACTTAAATTCGCTGGCTTCGCGTGTTATCTGCTCGGCCAAAATCATTTGTTTAGCTTTGATACGTTCTTCAATTTCTGCACGCTTTTCAAGGGTTATATCACGACCAATTGCGTAAATTAGCCCCTCTGAAGGTGAGAAGGTAAAAGACCAATTAACCCAAATCTCCTCGCCATTCCTTTTTTTCATCAGATAATCTACTTTTTTAGTAAACTCACTCGATGCATTATCAAGCGACGAGTAGAAATCGTTCATATCCTTTGCATTGGCGAAGAGAGTATCGATTTTCATCCCTATTAATTCCGTTGGTTCATAGCCAAAAACTTGTGTAGAGGCAGGATTCATGGTTTTCCAGACACCATCAAAACCAGCCACTGCGATGATATCCTTGGTGGATTCTAAAATACGCCTTTGCGAGCGGGTCATTCTTTCGGCAAGGTCGATTGCGCGAGCACGACTTGTAGTAATTGATAAAATTAACCCAAAGAAAACAAAAGATAGAAGTAGCGAAACACCCAAAGCAACCAAAGGTAAGTACTTCTGAAATGAACCACCAAAATCTGGCACAGTGGCAAAATAAATGTAAATCTTTTTATCGAGAATGTCGAACTCTTCGGTCCGAGATAGAATAGGTCGATAGCCAGTTCTAAGCAAATCTGCGTTGTAAGAACTGAATAAACGAGTTTCTAATAAATCATTTTCTCTTTGGTAACAATAGAAAACAATTGTGGTATCACTCGAAACAAGAGCCCCAAGTGATTGTTTGAAGAAGGTTGATATATCAATTTCCAACATAACGGCAGATTTGAAAGCTTCTCTTCTTTGTTTGTTATTAGCAATTGGAAAACTCCGGTCGTAGACGGGATAAATCAAAAACATACTTAATGTATCGCCTCCACGAAAATGGAAAGCATTAGTAGCAGTCGGCTCGCCTTTTTCAATTGCAAATTGGAACCAATCGTTTAAACGCTCCACCGAGCTTATATCCAAACCACGAAGATGTTTATTCCTTTCCTCTGGAATTATAAATTCAATGGGGTAATATACATTTTTATCTATGAAAGGATTAATCTTGTAATCGTAGTAACCCTGGCCTTGCACGTAATAGAGGAATTCAGTGACCCTTGCACGAGGAACCTTCTGCACAGACATAACACCAAGAATCGACTTGTAAGTATTTGTTGGAACAGAAGCGTAAAGTAAAAGATAGTCTCTTACAACCTGAACCAAGTTATCATATAAACCACGTATGGATGTTGCAACTTGTAAATGTATATTGTAGCCAATTTGAAATCTGGTCAATACAGAACTAATTGCTTTATCGAATGCAGCTATGTTATCAGATTTGACTTTTTGTTGAAAGTTATAATAAATAAAAAAGCTTAGAGCCAGCATAAATAAAAGGATTATATAAGCGGGAAGAGAACGAGAGATGGAAAACACACTCTTTTTCTTTCTTGCTGCTTCTTTCAAAATTGTTTCGTATGACGAAATTTCATTTTCAATTTTGCTCATTTTATTGATTTCTCTTTTTATTTTCAATGATTTTTTCAATATCTGAAACGAAAGAAGGAATATTAATTGGTTTGGACATATATCCATCGAAACCGGAGCTTAGCATCTTCTGTGCATCTCCGGGCTGGGCAAGTCCAGTAATAGCAATAATTGGAACTTTCTCTAAATTCTTCTTCGAGCGAATTTTGTTGAGCAACTCTATGCCATTAATATCTGGTAGCAGAACATCAGTTAGAATACAAATCGGAGTGTTTGATTCAAGCCAAACAAGGGCGCTATTTGCATCATAGAACTCAACTGCATTATAACCACTTTTTTGCAGTACTGTTGCAAATAATTTTGCAATGGACTTATTGTCCTCAATAATACAAATTATTCCTTTTTCCATTTTTCAATTGAAAAAATTCAAATTAAAAAATTATTTAACAAGAAAAATTTCAACTCGTCGATTTTTCCTTCTGCCCTCTTCTGTTGTATTGTCTGCAATAGGATAAAAAGAAGAACGCGATGCACTTCGAATTCTTGAAGGGTTTACTTTCCTTGAAATTAAGTAGTTAACTACAGCTTGGGCTCGTAATCTACCACGCTCTGTATTTTGCTCCAATGTACCTTGGTTGTCCGAATGACCCTCCACAACTACTATGTAATCAGGATTAACTAACAAAAACTCTGCAAGAACATCCAATGTGTTTCGCATTGAAGGTGTAAGAGAAACAATGTCGGAACGAGTATATCCCTGTAAAACAATTTTTTGATTAGGATTAATCGTAATTTTTTCTGGTGTTTCAACAATTTTTATTCCAGCTGAAATTTCATCTTCCTTTGTTAACGAGGCTTCCGCATAAACTTCAGAAGTAGGTACCACACTTAATTCCAAAGAAGCAAATAATGGTGTTCTCTCAAAGCCAGAGAACATAATACCTCTTTTTGTAGTTGGAGGAGTTTGTACTATTGCCTCTGGTGGCTTCACATATGTTGAATCATACTTCTTATAATCACTTTGTATTTCATCAGGCCCGAAAAGCAAGGAAAAACCACCTTTTATATGAAATGTGTTCAGATTTGAGGAATAGCCACTAAATACGACTGTGCCATAATGTAGACTCAAAAAAGGTTTAGCCCTTACTCTAACGGTCTTTGAAATGTCCAAGAAAAGTAAATCCCATCCTGCTCCCAAGTGAAGATTTAAACGTAATCTTTTAGGATTAGCCGACAAAACCCAATCGGTGACAATTCTGGAACCATCTTTATACTCTACTTCTTGTAAACGCGATTTATCTCCAAAGAAGTATTCAAGGTCCAAACCACCAAAGGCGTGCAATCCTTCTATTGAAAAATTATATCTAACAGATGGCGAGAGCACCAAAGATTTAAAATCCAAAAGCAAAGCATACGTGTGCTCTTTCGAAAGTTCTGAATAGGAACGAACAAAACGGTTTTCCAAAATAGCAAATCTCAACATTCCTCCCCAGTGAGAACCTTTTGGTGAGTACTCTCCCGTTAAACCAAAAAGTACATTGACACCGTCCTTGCTCTCATGCAAAAGCAATCTATTCAGTGAATCACTCAAAGGTAGATATGGTCTTTCGGGTATCAACAGCTTCCCAATGTTAATGTTGTATGATAAATTAGTATAAGCACCAAACCACCAGTCTCCATAACTCCGGTTTAATATTAAAGTATCTAAATTTGGCAAGACCTTGTAATCGAGAAAAGAACCGTAGGGAGCTTGTGCATAGGCTCGAGTTGCTATGAGAAATACAGACAATACAACTACAAATCTTTTTTTCATCATTTCATTAAAAATCATTGGTAAATAATCAATTTCTTTGCCAAACTTGTAAAAGAAGTTTCCAAAACTATAATATACAATCCGGAAGCAATATTTCGAGCATCAAGAGTTATTAAAGTCTCGGATGGATAACATTCTTTTTCCAGCAGCACCTTTACATGACCACTAATAGGATTTATAAGCAGAAATTTACAAAAAATTGTTTTATCATTTTCAACTCTCAATTCAATCTTCCCTTCGTTATTATTATAATCAGCAAAAAAATTAACTTTCGGCATTAATTCAAATTTCATAAGGTTTGTTAAAGGTTTGCACACTTCAACAATTTCCACTGTTGCTGTGTCGAATATCCAAAGAATATTTTTCTTACCCCGAAAATCAATGTGATTTATTTTAAATGTAGCTTTTCTATCTCCCCATGGATGCAAAGTATAAACATAAACAATTGCAAACGTATCAACATTAACAACGGAACGGAGCTTCGAATAGATTGTATCCTCCCAGCCAAATTTTAGAGCTTTATTTTCATCGTGATAGACACCAAAATGCTCGGCTGGCAACTGCAAAACAGCATATGATGTATCATTGAAAAATCTATTCAAAGGTACTTCATAAATGTTTTTCAAAATTATAGGAAAACTCACAACCCTTCCAGCGTAAGACTGGATTGATGGATACAGTACCGAAATTGGAATAAAGTATGGTAAACTAAATTTCTGCTTAATATATTCAAACTCGAAGTTCTTATAAAGAGATATCTTCCCATTTCTCATTCCAACCAAAAAGTAGGCGCCTCCACCTATGACTTTTAAAAAGGAAATGGCAGACTCCTCTTTCAATGGAATGTGCAACGAGATATTCAATGGGTAAAAAACTTGTGAAATTGTACTATCCAAAGAGACAGAAATCACCACAGGAACGACATCACAGAAATCAACACCTCGGATATGGAATGAATGTGAAGGGATGGAGTATTCCAGCTCTTTTGTTTTTAAATTATATATTCGGGATTTACCATCTATGCCACCAGCAATTACCAAAGTATCTTCGGGCGAGAAAGCCACAGACCAAACAACATTTTTATATGAATTATCGCGATTGGTGACAAACTCGGCTACTTTTTCATCAAGATTAATATCAAAAATTGTGACAATACCATCGTAATCACCTACGGCGAGAAGATATCCAGATTTAGAAAACTTTATGGAGTATATTTTTCGTTCCAGAGAGAATTTTTTAATTTCATTTAAATTTGAATCGAGTAGCACCACATCACCAGAAAAGGAGCCAAATGCAGTAAGTTTATTCTTTGGACAAACATCAATTGCCCTAATTAAAGCAGAAGAGCCCGAAACTCTTCGAAAAGAATTAGGTTTTTCAAAATCGTAAAGATAAATGGAACTATCGGCGGAAAAAATAACTTTCCTTGAACTAAAGAGAAATTTTGCAAAAAGTACTGGCTTTCCACTTGAATACGAGTCGATTAATTCTTGCTTTTCAGTACTCCAGATGCAAATCCTTCCATCAGAGGATGAAGATAACACCACACCTTCATCATCAAAATAATCAATCGAAGTTATCTCAGTTGTATGAACATTTGGGGTTTTCCAAACCAAAATTGGATATGTAAAGTTAAGCGACTCATAATTAAAGAAAATGGAATCGATATCAGCAAGAGGAGGAAACCAACTGAAGGTTGTGCGATTAAAAAATCTACCAAGTTCAACCCAGTTACGATTGTCCAAGGAATATTCAAAGTATTGTATAGACAAAGTTTTGGTTTTGAAGTGAAAATCGACCTTACGACCAGCAATCAAAGAATCATCTAAAGTAGGATAAACAACTTGAGTGTAAATAAAATTTAAAGATACAAAGAAAACAATAATGATTTGTGTAAAAAACCGAACCACATTAAGCTCTACCTAATTAATTGCAATTTAACAATTGCTCGTGAAATTTCAACAGTCGGGTCGTCTATCGGATAAGCAATAAATACAACGTTGTAGAGCCCTTCTTGCGCATTGTAGGAAGCAAGGAAATCAATGCTATGCTGTCCTTTTGGTGTATAGACACCTTTCAGCAAGTGTGTAACAATCCTGCCTTTTAAATCATTTACAAAAGCATCCAAGATAACATCATCTTCGACGATGTAATCAACTCGAGTAGATATACTAAATGGGTTTGGCGAAGGTGTTGCTTTTGTGATAATAGAATTTGGTATTCGTTCGCAATCATATGCAAGAGTTATTATATTGCCAAAGAAATCCTTATAAAGCAATTTATAACAATACTCCAATCCTCTGTAAGCAACAGAATCAAATTCATAATGGTACGGTTTTCCGACAGAAGAAGTGCCCAAACCAACCAAAGTGCGGTTCATTGGGTCGCTTCTACGGTAGTCGGCAACAGTATCAGAATAATAAATATCTTCAACATTTGGCTTTTCGGGGGTGCGTAAACCACGAACAACAATAAATCCATCTACATATGCTTCTGATTGAGTTTCCCAAGATAGTCTTAATTTCTTCAGACCTACGTATTCTACATTGAAATACTTGAGAATTGTTTGGGGTGCGGGTGCTGTTGATGTAATAAAATTTACAAGGCTTCTTACTTTATCATCCATCTCAATATTGTCATTTACTTGCGCATAGTACATATTCGGCAAGAACAAACTATCTTGGTCGAGTTTATAAGCACATGCTTGATAATATATGTATGGTTCGAGCCAACGTAGTTTCTGCGGGGGTAAAGTTCCATCCTTTGTTTTAATAACAAATTTCCCGATTACTAATCCCTGGTCTGTTGAGGGAATGACACAGTCTTCGTAATTTTCTGGCCCTGCAATTGTGATACTGAAACGAAACGGTAGAACATTTGGAGTTACGATATAGCTTCGAGTGGGCAAAATCCCTGGTATAGCAACAATAGGCAAATCACTACTGCCAGGCAATAATTCAATTGTATGCCTATCGGGAGAAACATTGTAGCCAGCACTATCGAAAGCAAACTGAAAAGTAGCATTAGCGAAGTAAAGCCAGTTAGTGTTTACTCTTTGTAATCTCAAAACAAATTCAAGTTGATTACCCTTAGTCAATTTTACGCTATCCAAAACGACATTTGCATAATGCAAGGGCTGAGAAAATATATGATTTACGCAAAACAAAAGAATTATGGCAATTGATTTTACAAAATTTTTCATGGTAAAAATGTTTTTCTACCTCGATTATTAATAGAATAATTTAAATCTCTTGTAGTTATAATTCCATCGAGATTTGTATCCCAGATAAGGTATCCCTCGAAATCTCTTTCAGTCCATATATTTATCTGGTCGAATAAATCAATGACGCCATCAGCATTAACATCGCCAGCTGGTAAACCAAAAACTAAACCAGAGGGTGTCTTTGCAAGTGGTTTAAGAGCATTTTCTCGTCCCATAACAAGTTCTGGCTTTGTGAAATCTATAGTGGCAACAAAAGAGCCTCTCTTCAAATTGACCTTTTCCTCTGTAACAACGGATAGGTGATTTCTATGTAAAATTGCGATGTAGTATGCAGTTGCTTGTGTATCAAATTTGATTTGCATGTCGGTAAGAGGATACTCCCCATTTCTTCCAATTATTCTGCCGTCACTGGTTAAAAACCCAGTATAAACAATAGGTTTTGGGTCGGTTAATGTTCGACGAAATTCAATAACAATCCAATCTACGATTGAATCTGGGAATTGGCTCACAAAAATTTTCCCCCTATCAGGGTCGCGATTGTATGGGAAAATGTCTGGCGGTGTATTTGGCAAAGAATTTTTTGCCTGTAAATCATTTGCCATAATACCATTACGCCAAGCTCCCTCTAAAATTGCTTTACCTTTGAAAGCAAATGGATAGAGATACGAGCTTCCAATCGCAAAATCGCCGCTTTGCACCCGTGTGGAGGATTTGACCACATTATATGCCCAACCGTTAAGGGTATCAAATTGAACAACGTCTTCCTCCCCGACATCTACCCAGTTCGACCCATCCCACCATTGAAGTTTCAACTTGTAAACATCAAGTCCATTCGTTTCATCTACGGAGGTATCTGATGAATGCCTCCACCCATAACCAACAATCGGATAGAATTCTGGTATTAAGTCTCCAGATGAGTTTCTTGGGAAAATAGAAATCTGTCTGCGAACTTTTGTATCCCCAAATGCCCAGTTTGGATGCCGCCTTGGCTTTACACGAAAAGTAACTTCAGATGCACCATTTTTGTTATTTTCATTGGTAAAAATTAAATACGTATAAAGATTGTTAAATAGAATTGGTGTAGAGTCTGCTCTTAAAGATGTTCTGCGAAAGCTGCCATCAATTTCCGCTTGTGCATTTAAAAACTGAGGATTTGTTTCTGATGTAAGCGTAAGAGTGTACCATGTGCTATCGTCGGGCTCGGTATAAATACTTGAAAGTAAGCGTAGTGAATCATTAACTGTAACATTCTTTGAAAGAACAAGCCCACCACTATTGCGCACGTCGAGATTGCCCAATATATTAGCTTCGTCTGGTAATTCACCTCCACTGACTATCGTACCATTACCCCTGTATTCGACATCAACACGTTTTCCAAAAACTGGAGTTGTAGCCAGGGATGCTCCAGAGTAACGCACAATTTTGGCAGAATCGCCTAAATAAAAATTTGTCGATGCTGAATTAATAAATTCACCACGAGAAAGAATTAACAGATAATCCACTTTGAAACCACCACCTCGAATTACCACCGCTCCAAAGGGATTATCCAAGTGCAGAACTGGAAAGTTTCCAGTACCCCAAATATCCTGCCACTTGGCACCGGCAAGTCGAATTTCTTTATCTCCAAAAATACTGCTTGTATTTGCAACAGGACCAAGCGCCCAGATATCTCCACGAAACAGATTTATACGCGCAGAGTCTGTCAACAGCAAACTATCCCTTGCTACCAATGGCAGTGGGTTATTTCCAAACTTACGCACAGGGTCGATGATTTTCAACCCAGCACCACTAATCACAAGTTGATTGTAAACAATATTTGGCACCTCTTGTGTAAAAGCGGGGCAGGTAGCTGTATATTCAAATCGTCCATCAATTGTATCATTTAAATTTTTTACCTGACCAGCACGAACACGGATTGTGCCTAAATTATTGATTGTTCCACCAGTATTGTCCAGAGTTATACCCTGTGCATCGAGAATGTAAATAGTCAAGAAAAAAACAATCAGCTTAATTATCATTTTCTTGACTATCTGTATTTGCCCTTCAAAGTTCATAACTCATCCATTAAATTTAAATTATTCCCTACCCCCGAAATTGGGGGTAGGGATGAAATCGATATTATTGGCAAACACCTATTTCGAGAATGCTCTTGTTCATAATTGAACCATTGTTGGTGAGGCTCAAAGTACCAAGCACTGGTATAAATTGGCTTTGTGGTCGTATCCAAATACCGTTCAAACCAGTGGCACTACTACCATCACCATCTCCAGTATTAGCATTTGTGTTGAGGTTGAATATTCCGGGTTGTGGGAAACCAGTAACTTGAACTAAACGAGTACGGAAGATTCTTTCTGAAGTCCCCATTGTTGCGTCTTGATTACCAATAACCAACGCAGCACCAGAAACATTTGCAATGGTAATACTATTTGCAGCTGCACCGGCATCACCATTATTGCTGCCATCAATCTCATCATCAGCCCAAGCAGAGCCACCGAAAACTGCTTGATCGATACCAGTCCAAACTACTGTACGTATTTCGACATCGTCGTTTGCGGTTGGTACATAACCGACATCCCAGGTACCAGGATTAGTCCATCGTCCATTGGTTACAGACACAATCAGCATTGGGGTTGCAGTAAGAATGATATTAGAGCCGTCAGACAATTCTTGGGTTGTACCACCACCTGGTGCTGATATTAAGTTAATTCCAGGACCAGACCCACCAGCATACAAAATATTCTTTGGAGCTGTAAGGTTCCTAGTGTAGATATTACCAACTCGAATTAACTTTTGATGATTTGCGGTGTTGCTGTAGCCTTCGGCAAATCGCATCAAGCTTTCATCCGCATTGAAGGAGGCATCTTTATCGCTATCTTCATAATAAATTCTCAGAGAGCTAATCGTCCCAGTTCCATTAAAGTTTGCAGTGATAGAACGACGGATATCGGTAGCGTTGTTAAAGTTGTTTAAATTGCTCGGAACCGTCTGCTGGCGAACATCGAGCTGGAACCAAGTTGGTACGGTAGAAAATGCAACTTGAGTATTAGCATTATTGAATGTATAAGTATTGCCCGCCGTCATATTTTGCCATCGGAACTTACCACGAACCTCGACATTCCCAGTATAGCTAGCAGATGCAGTTCCATTTGAATTCAACATAGTAAGAATATAGTCGTTTGCACCGGGTGCCATATCAACTTCTTGTGAAACACTTAAATTGTTACATACATTAACATTGCCACCAGCGGTTTTGTCTCCAGTTCCAATAAGGTACAAATTACCATAGGAAGCAAAATATGTAACATCATTGCCTAATATGGTCTGTGGGCCACCAGAATAGTAGAAGTTTGAAGCGCAATCAAAGGTGATATTTCCACCAGATTGTGTGAAATTGCCATTCAAATAAACATTGGTATTTGCTGCAAGATTGAATGCTCCATTTTGGTTTGCAAAATTATTGAACGTGACGTTGCCAGCACCATTATTAACATAAACACCTCCACCAGCACCACTGGCATTATTTGTAAAGTCCACACTGCTCGTAAATGTACCAGAACCGCTGAAGTTCCAAGTTCCATTATTAGTAATGTTAGCATCGGCAGTACTTGGTTGAGTATTGTTTAGATTAAAGGTACCGTTGTTTGTCAAAGCGCCACTAGTGTTGCTAAGAGTAAATGTGTTCGCGACACTGGCTGTTGTACCAGAAGCAATTTCTTTCGTAGAGCCACCCGTTAAGACCAAGGAGTAGTAACCAGTACCGTTACTTGTATTTTCCCCAGCAACAACTTGATTGCCGCTTGTACCGTTATAAGTAACTGTAACTGCATTAGTTGTGTAATCTCGGTTACCACCTTGTGGATTGTATGTACCAGAAATGAACACGTCTTCGAGGAAAGTCTTTACACCTGCATCGGCAGTTCCTAAATTAGTGTAGTAAGTCGGCTGATAATTACCACTTTGGTAAAGACCTCCAACGTTCATATTACTAGAGCAATACCAAATTACTGTACCTGGGACGGGATTCGAAGCTGTTCCATAAGGAGCTGTACCATCAAATTTTCCACCGCTCGAGCGCATACGGATAGTTCCACCACCAGTACCAACCTGGTAAGTACCGCCCGTATTATTTGTAAAGTCTTGAGCAAAGACTTCGGAAAATGCAAACGCAAGAAGAAGAAAAAAGACAAGTAAAACGATGAATTTGTGGTTTTTTCGAGACATCTCTATCTCCTGATTTGTTGAACAAAAACAATTAA
>CALBDO010000009.1 GCA_937927515.1 Candidatus Kapaibacterium sp.
TGAAAAATGCCAGTTTGAATTTGACACCGCTGTCTATAATTCCGTGACGAATAACATCGAGCATACCGCGTAAATCTAATTCCTTTTCGAGACGCTGAATAAATTTATTTTCAACATCTCCTCCGTGATAGGATTTCAATCTTTCCCATTCTCTCGGTTGCGACTCCTGAACAAAAGAGAGAATTGCTTTTTTGTCCAATGCGATTTCACTGTTGAAATCATTAGCATTGCCTTCGAACCAGCCGTTTGAGGTCAGATGTTCTATAATTGCTGATTCAAATGTTGACTCGGAAACAATAAATTTTGTCATAACTATAACTTCTCCATTTTACCCCGAGGACTAATCGAATAACCAAAAGGTTTCTTTTCATTTGATGACTTATTAATTATTTCTTCCCAATTATTTATCAATAATCTTACGATTTCCCAGTGTTTATTTTGATTTTTGGGAAGCTTTAAGAAGAAAATACCAAGATTGAATTGCTGGCACAATGAATATTGCAATCTTGTTTTTTGAATGTTAATATCTTTAGTTATTAAAATACCACCAGCTTCACCAATAGAAGGGATAATATTTTCATCCGGGGCTCCTTTACCAAACTTTGTCTTTGTGGAGTAAACTTGAACATCTCTGAAGTAACCTTTATTCAAAGAATTAAGAGCATCAGCAACATATTCAGAAAGATTTTCGTCAAGGTAAATATCCATTAAGCAGCGGTTCTAAAAAAGTTAATGGCATCATTTACTTCTTTTTCAGTTAAGTCATAAAGAATAGAAATTGTATCAATCGGTTCACCGCTTTTATACATTGAGTAAATTACCTCGGCATTTATACTAGTACCTTCAATAATAGGCTGACCAAACTGACGGTGCGGATCTACAACGACATTTATATTTCGGCCAAGCGGCCAATATTTTTCGGCTAAAAAAGTTGTTCTCGAAAAATCCACATTTATGGCAAAGTCTTCAATTATTTTTACAAAATTAGTTTGGCTCGAGCCATCAGCGTTAACAATAGCATCTTCGAACTTATACCAAATCCTCTTACCATCAGTTAATAATTTTGAAGAAGCAAACGGATAGTCAATATTAAGTTCTTTTGCTATGGATGTTCTTGCTTTGAGAATTGTTTTTGCCTTAACTCCAAGTTCTTGTAGTTTAAAGAAGGTGAAAAGCTCTATGAGAACATAAAAATTTACTGCTTTATTCCTTTGATTGACGCTCCAGGAATATGTTTCACTAAAAAGTTTACGCCCAATTTTTTCATCCCAATATTCAGAGATATAGCGGGCAACCTTTCTTCGATCAACTTTTAGTAAGCGGCTAATATCAGGTATGGTATAAATACCATAACCTAATTCGTTTTTATGTGATATTGCTTTCATTTTTCCTCCTTACTTGTACAGAAAGGTTTGAAATATTCTTTTAAAAAATAAGAAACAATAGAATAGTTTACACTCCATTTCTTACATCCGTTTTCAAAACTAAAATTTTATTTGAAAATAAACCATAGTGATTACTACAGACTTACTTATTCATAATTATCTAATATCAATCATCCACCACTTTTATTTTTCCCGTTACAACTTCACTAATTAATGCCGTTCTGTACTCTTGCAATAACTCGATTTCTTTTTCTGTTCGTGCAATTTTTTCGTCTATTCGTTTTGTCTCGGCTTCGATGTGTTGGACGATTTGGTGCTGCTCGTCCAAATGTGGATATGGGAGAAGTAAGTTTTGAATTCTTTCAACTGATAGACCTGGTTGAGCAGCAGAAATTGAATATTGATTTAGATTCATTGACCTTAATAATTCACCAAACCATAAAATATTTTCATTATTATAGAGTGTTGCAACAACAGCGTGTTCAGAAGCGAAGAATTTGCCCCTTGCATAATTAATATTACCACACAAAGCACCTTGTCTGCCAATTAAAACATATTCTCCTTCGTGCGTGTATCTAGAAGTATAACCTCTCAGTCCATTGCCACCATAAACCGGATAATCATCATCATCTCTAATATTATCCGATGTAATTGACTCGCCACTTTTGAATTTCGCCACATACTTCAATTTCTTCACTTCCCAATGTTCGGGAATATCGCCTAGCCAATCAATTCCACTGGGTTTAAGTTTTACATTTG
Organism: Candidatus Kapaibacterium sp.; assembly: GCA_937927515.1. Taxonomy (GTDB): domain Bacteria; phylum Bacteroidota; class Ignavibacteria; order Kapaibacteriales; family UBA2268; genus Naka2016. Next base: position 2,145 of record CALBDO010000009.1, read on the forward strand.
GGTTAATGCCTTTTGTAACAGCCTGGTTAATTATTGCAGTGCGTTCTTCTTTGTAGAGTTCAATCAGTTTTTTCTTTTTCTCAATCAGGTTGTCAATTTTTTTGGTTTTGTCATCAAGAAAATTTGCAATGGCGGTTTGCTCAGGTTTAGGAGGGACAAGCAAAGGAATTTTCGCCATCATATTATTCATTAACTTTGGATTTATATCGAGTCTTACCGAAATTTTAGTCCCTAAGTTTAGAATATATGGTAAATATCTTAAATCAATTCGTTCCCAATTCTTGGGCTGGATTGTACCGCAAACATTAGTACAATTAAACTTTCCCGTTCTATAGAATACTGTCCCAGCATTAGCACCATCAGTAGTCCAAGTAACATATTCGCCCTCGAAATCATAAGTGTTTAAAAATCCCATAATGCCATTATTTTCAGTTTGTGAACTGTATACCGGATATTTACCGGAATTTTCACCAATCTCGATATGACTTATAACTCTACCTCTTCCAAGGTTATTTAATCTACCTACAGTTGATATTTCCCAATGTTCCGGAATTTCACCAATCCATTCAACGCCGCTGGGTTTGTATTTGGGGTATTTTTTCAATTCGTTTTTT
>CALBDO010000010.1 GCA_937927515.1 Candidatus Kapaibacterium sp.
CTGAATTTAAGGGGAATTCCTTTGCGTCAAATATTTCCATAAGCACAGGTTCATTATCTTTTGAGAAGTGGATTATTATCTGCCCTTCTTCCTCTGCATGATCAATTGGTTTGTCTGAAAGCTCAATAATAAGGGCATCTACATCTTTGCTATATCTAATCCTTCTCATATCTTGACCTCCTTCCAGGATACATGGTTATTACAAGGATCTGTTCATTAGCTTCTTCATAGACAACCATGAGTACGTGATTTTCAGTTATCCCCTTCTGGGCAATTAACCTATTTTTGTAGCCTTTCATACTTTAACAGGATTTCTTATCGCATCTTCAACAATGCTTATAGAAATTTCTACACCGTGATTTTTCAATATTTCCATTTTTATTTTAGCATGGTCTGTAAATCTAAGGGTCATGTAGTCCTCAAGTTCTATTCTCTATGGCTATTATTATCTCCCTTTGCAGAGTCTTAAGCCTCTCCTTTTCTCTGTAAAGGTATTCTTCGCCAAGGTCTCTTTTAAGCCTTTTTATTTCATTAAGGAGGTTGTTTCTGTTGTTGATATCAATGTTTGCAATCCTTCTTAAGGTGTAGTCTGAAAGGGTGCCATAGTCAAGGATGTCTTCAAGGAGCATTCTTATAAAGTCCTTGTGTGGTATGAGTTCATCAATGCCTTCAAGTCTGAGAAGACTTTTGAGATTATTTATTGCCTTTTGCTCAATGCTCTGCTCTGTGAGGCGTAATGTGTCTCTTTCACTAAAGTCTTTTAGACTTTCATATTCATCCCAGAAACGATCGCTTAAAGGCAAAGCCTCTTCGTGAGGGCTTGATGGCTTAAGCTTATCCATAACATCTTCAAGGTTTATTAGCTTTACATCAGCATCTTCATAGTCTTTATAATGGACAAAGAGCCTGCCTTTTCTGATTATAACAAACAATTCATCTTTGTCTGCTCTCTTTGCTACCTTGACTCTTGGTGGGAAGTCCTTAAGCCTTTCTATGAGTTCAGGGTCGGAGTCCTTAATGTTTTCAAACTCCTTTAATATCTTTGTATAGAAGCTCTCTTCTTCAGGGTAATCAGGGTTTTGCTGTATCCGTTTGTATAAGCCTGATGGAGATGGCTCTTCATCTATGTCAAATATCTTTGAGTCTTCTCCAAGGGCATTATGGATCAGGAACATCTTATTGGCAGCAATATCTCTGCTATGAAAAAGGTCTGCACCTTTTTCAGTGGGAAAGAAATTTATTATATAGAGGCTATCAAAGACCTTTTTGCTTATGCGATTAATTCTACCAACCCTCTGAATGACACGAACGGGATTCCAAGGGATGTCGTAGTTAATAACCATACCGGCGCGGTTCAGGTTGAATCCTTCTGAGATCTTGTCGGTGGTCAGGAGGATGTCGTAATCATCCACTTGCTCGTGTTCTGGGAGGGAAGCATCGAAGTTTGCATAAATTTGTGTGGTTTTGGACCTTGTGAGGTCACCAGCAACAACAAGCACTCTATTGTTAAATCTCTGCTGAAGGATTGGTTCAAGGTATTTGACTGTATCGATGTACTCGGTAAAGATGATTATCTTACGCTTTTTCTCGTTTCGCTGGCTTTGTTCTATAACCTCGATGAGTTTTTCAGCTTTGGGGTCATGTTTCACTAGGTCCAATTCCTCAAGTTCCTTCAGGATGTCTTCAAAAAGTCCTCTGTCGGATTTAATGTCTGAGAGAAATTGTTCCCTGTCTTTGAACTTTTCTATTTCATAAACCTCGTGATTCTTTGGATATTCACCCTTTGTTATACTTTCTACATATTTTTTTAGGGCTTCCTCAATCTCGTCGATATCCTTATCGTAAATCTTCTCGAGAAGTTGGCGGTCCAATATGTATCTACCGGTCCTCTGAATGAAAGAAAGAACCTTGTCTGTAATTTCTCTAAAGTTTTCGAGGCTTTGTTTGAATGCACCAAATGAACTCTCGAACCTTTTGACGAGCAGTCTTCTCATAATGTCATATAGGTTGAACTGGTGGATATATTGAAAATTCTCTTTCTTTTCAGGACCATAGGAAAAATCAGACTCAGAATTCTTAATACCCACTTTGTATATGTAAGGTCTGTAAATTGCCCCCTTGAATAAGCCTCCCTCATCGGGTAAAGCAAAATATTCATTAATTACTCTGTCATAAAACTCCGACTGCTCCTCTGTCAACTCGAAGAAGGATTCACGCGGGTCTTCTACTTTCGAGAGTTCTTTTACTTCCTCACGATAAAGAGGATTATTTTGAAGGTCGAGGCGGTTTCTCCTAATAGTAACTGGTTCAATAGTATTCTTAATCTGCCTTGCAAGATAATGGGAGCGCCTTTTTACATCACTGAGTTCTATCTCCTCTTTCCCAAATAGTGCCTTATAATAGGCAATTGCCCTCTGCCTTTTTCTATTATCAGAGGAGTTTGCATATCTCTTTATGAAGGACAGCTTATCAAAGATGCTTTTGTATTCAGTAAATTTGGCTTCCAGGTTATTAGTCAAAGTGATTGTGGATTTTTTGGGGGTCACAAAAAGCTTAAGAAGGGAAAAAATATCAGCAGGTCTGTTGTTAAATGGCGTTGCTGTGAGAAGAATTACAATCTTACCTCTACAGATGTTTTTGAGCAATTCGTAATCTTTTGTGTCTTGATTTCTAAATCTATGAGCCTCGTCAACAATTACCACTTCAATGTCCTCAACATTGCGAACATATTTGAGAGTGTCTTCTAACTTTCCAAGAGAGAATGATTTCCAGCCAAGTTTTGTCAAATGGAAATCCTCGAGATATTTATTCCAGCCTTCGGTGCCAATATCATTACCGACAAGGCCGGGTGGGGCAATAACGATACCTCTTTTCTTTAGTTCAAAGGCAACAGCACAAGCAATTACAGTTTTCCCAAGTCCAACTACATCGGCAATTATTACACCATTATGCTGCTCAATAATTGATAGTGCTTGTTTGACAGCATCAAGCTGATAAGTGTATTGTTTGTAGCCTTTTTTTTGAAGAATGTCTAAAAGTAAGTTGCTTAACTTTTCTCTTTTAAAAGTATCAAGATATGTCTTTAGCACAAGAGCATAAGCTTCGTATGGTGTAATCTCTCTGATAAGAGTGTCTTTTTCTAAAAGTTCAATCAATTTGTTTTTTGTAACTTCATTTTCAGTTATTAAAGTAGCAGATGTCCATAATTTCTCGAAATATTCTTCTGCTTCCTCGACACCAAAATCACTTAACTCAACATTAAACTCATGTTGGTGGGTTAGACCAGAGGCAGTAAGATTACTGCTCCCAGTTATAAATAATGTGTCCCTGGCAACCTGCGTTTTAGTGAATTTGAAAATATAAAGCTTTGCATGATTAGGTTTAAAAGTTTTCCTGATAATAAGGCGATTTTGTTTGATGAGGTCGATAAAATACTTAACTTGTTCGTAAAAATCTTTGTTGTCAAACAGGTCTGTATTTATCGAGTTTTTGATAGATAGAAAATATCTTCTAACCCTATCATCATCTGAGGAATATTTTTCATCACTACCATGCTCGAATAAACCGTATAGTGTTCTGTCGACGTTAAGTCCTACAAGTACCTTAAGGACAACATCTTCGTTTTCTTTTAGTCCTTTGTAAAGTTCCTTTAAGCCAGAAAAATAAAAGAAACCAACGAGAAATTTGAGCTCTTTGCTTTTCGATAGAAGTTCGAGAAGCCTATTTTTAAGGACTTTTGTTGGACTATTTGTAATAAAGTTTTTCATAAAATTCCCGTTTTATTAGTAAAATTGATTGACAATTTTTATCTCATGTCTTGGTATAAACAACTTTTTGACTTTTGCTTTACTGAAAAAAGAATTTTTACAGCGTAGTTAAAGTATTGTCTGTTTAACAAGTGTTTTGATTTACTTTTTAATAGTTGTCGGGGTGACTGGACTTGAACCAGCGGCCCCTACGTCCCGAACGTAGTGCTCTAGCCAACTGAGCTACACCCCGTCTAGTGCAAATTTATAAAAATCAAATAACTTAACCAAAGATAACATCGAAAGCGTCTGACACTTTTTCTACGAAAAATAGTTCTGCATTAAGCACTTCCAAGTCTTGACTTTTAGAACTATTAGGAAGAACTATTTTTTTGAAACCTAACTTAACAAGTTCTTTAATTCGTTTATCAATATGTGGAACAGTACGAACTTCTCCAGTTAAACCAATTTCACCAAAAATAGCAAATTCATTTGGAATAGTGATATCGTTTAGAGAGCTAAAAAGTGAGCCAGCAATTGCCAGGTCTAAAGATGTATCATTGATAAAAATTCCACCAGTAATGTTGACAAAGACATCATTTTGTCTAAAATTTAAGTTCAATTTTTTATCAAGCACGGATAATATCATTTGGACCCTTTTAAAGTCGTATCCGTTAACGTTTCGTTGAGGGATATTGTAAGACGTAAAGGTTACAAGTGATTGAATTTCAACGACAAAGCATCGTGCCCCTTCGACAAAAGAAGTAAAAGCAATACCTGGATTATTTATTGAAATATGCGACAGCAATACTTTAGTTGGTTCTTTTAATTCTAAAAGTCCAAATTGAGACATTTCGAAAAGTCCAATTTCATTTGTTGAACCAAAGCGATTTTTTAATGGACGCAACAACCTCAGCTCGGAATTCCTTTCTCCTTCCAATGTTAAAACACAGTCGACTATGTGTTCAAGAACCTTGGGCCCTGCAATGTTTCCTTCTTTGTTGATGTGACCGATAAGTATAATAACTTTATTTGTTTTTTTGGCAATTTCGGTCAAATGAATTGATGACTCCCTTATTTGGAAAAGTGAGCCTGGCGTTGTGGTACTGGATTCTGAAACTAATGTTTGTATGGAATCAATAGCTATGAAATTGGCTTTTTCATTTTCAATAACATTAGATATCGAGTCTAAATTTGTCTCGCAAAGAATTTTAATTTTCGAAGAAGCGATATTAATCCTTTTTGCTCGTAATTTGATTTGTTCATAGGATTCTTCCCCAGAAATAAAAATACATTCGGAACCAATGGCATTTAAAATTTGTAGTAAAAGAGTGGATTTACCAATTCCGGGCTCTCCGAAGATTAAAACTACTGACCCAGGAACAAAACCACCGCCCAAAACACGGTCGAATTCGTTAATGTTTGTTGGTATTCTTAAATTAGATTCAATAATGATTTCGTTTAGAGGAATTATTAATGGTGGTTGAATTATTTTTGGACTTGTTTTCTCGCCAAGTTTGCGACTTATGATGACCTCTTCTATTGTATTCCATTCTCCACAAGAAGCACATCGACCAATCCAACGTGGAAATTTTGCCCCACAATTAGAACACTGAAAAATAGACTTTTGCTTCTCCAATTATTCCCTCAAAGTGGCAATAATTTTCTGAGGATTTAAAAGTAGTGTTAAAGCATCAACAATTGAATTGCAAACTATATCTGCGTTTTGGATTGCTTTAATCGAGGCACCTTCTTTGCCAATAACCGCAATTCCAAGAGCTGATATTTTTAACATTTTCGAGTCGTTTGTTCCATTCCCAATTGCAATAGTTTTATCTGCACCTAAAATCTCTACAAAATCGGCTTTTAATTTAACTTGGTCCTCTGCTGGCAAGATATGCAGCTCGCAATTAAGCATACTTTTAAAATTATTTACTTTTCCAAATGTATCAGCTGTAACAACATAAATTTTTAAATGTGAGGAAAGTGCGCCGAGAAGTTCTTTCACACTTTGAAGCAATTCGCCATCATTCGCAAGTGTTCCGTTATAATCGAGGACTAAATTTTCCAGTGTAAATTTCTTTAGCCCTGGAATTTCAAATTCAATCATTTTTCTTCTCCAATTTGAAAACAAATGCAAAATACACAAAAACAAGAAAACCAACCACTCCAGAGAGCACCAAAGCTACAGTGGAACCATAAAAATTCCAGATTAATCCAGTGAGTGAACTTGCTAAAAGAGTAGAAATGCTAGCGAAGGAATTATATGAGCCAAGTGCAGTTGCTGTTTCTTCGGGGTTAACCAAGTTTGTGATTAATGCTTTGGAAATTCCTTCGGTAGAGGCATTGAAAAGTCCATAAATCGCAAATACTACAATTAACCAAACAAGCGAGCCATTTAAATTAATAGCAAAATAAACCAGAGAAAAGACAAGCAAACCGAAAGTAAGAACCTTGCTTAAACCTAATTTGTCAGCAAGTTTTCCTGCTGGTAGAGAAAACAAAGCGTAACTCAAATTGAATAATATATAAAACATTATAACATTTTGGTCTGAAAATCCATATTCTTTGACCTTGAGCAATAAGAAAAAGTCTGAGCTATTGAAAAGGGAAAAAATCAATAATGGGATAATAACTTTTCTATAATTTTTCGAAGAATTAATCAAATATTTCCAAAAAACGAAAAAATTAACAGATGTCTTTTTGGGTACGATTTTCGGAAGCGTTTTCTTTTCTTTTAAGGTAAAGCATAACAAGATAACAATCGTCCCTGGTATAGCCGATAATATGAACAAGTTTCGATATTCGATAGCGAGATAATTTATTAATGCGAATGTTATTAGTGGACCAACTACGGCACCAAGCGTATCGAGACTACGGTGGAAACCGAATACTGTACCTTTTGTTTCGTTTGTCGACTCGTCTGAAAGTAATGCATCTCTAGCGGAAGTTCTTACACCTTTACCCAGTCTATCCATTGTGCGGGCAAAAAAGACCCAAACAGGATAGGGGAGTAATCCCATCAGTGGTTTTGAAATTGAACTAAGTGAGTAACCTATTCTGATGAATGGGACCCTTTTTGAAAGGTTATCAGACCATGCACCGAAGTAACCTTTACTAAGGCCTGCCAATGATTCAGCTACACCTTCTAAAATACCAATGAAAGCAATAGAAAATCCCAATGATTTTAAGTAAAGAGGAATTATTGGATATAGCATTTCGCTTGCAATATCGGTAAAGAAGCTAATTAATGATAAAATCAAAACTGTCTTCGTAAAAACTCTTGCCATAAAAACCATTTAAAAAAATTAAAAATAATTTTTTTTTGACAAATTGTGAAGTATTTGTTATTTATTTGTAACATATTAAATCAATATGTGTTATTATTTTGTTGTAGTAAAAATATTTGAAAAATTTTTTAAAAATGTTTTTTTATTTAATGTTTTTTCGTATATTGTATTGTTAAATTTTGTAAATTATGTTAAACGTTTATAATGAGGGGAACATGAAAAAAAGCAACTATTTGACATCAATTCTCTCGGTGATTCTTCTTGCATTTCTGGGGTTTACAAGTATTTATTCCCAGAAAATCACTAAAGAAGATATTACCGAGGGCAAGGAATTCTGGTTTGGAATTCCTCTCTGCTGGCTGGACCCAGTAACGCCTGATGGCATTCGCGGCGAAGGTCCGATTTGTATTTGGATTTCATCGAAAGTAGATACAAAAGGTTATCTCGAAGACCTTGAAACTGGCTCGAGAAAGAACTTTTTAATTCGAGCAAATCAAATTACACAAATTATTTTTGGCGACGTTTTGATGCACAAACCTGATGACAATGAACAAGTACGAAACAAAGGAATTCATATAGTTGCCGACGACCCCGTCTCCGTCGCTGTATATATTTCTTATTCTTGGACTGGAGAAGCATTCCGGGTTATCCCAGTCGAATGGCTTGGAAAGAAATATGTGACAACAAATCTTTATCTTGATAAAGTTGGTACACAATATTTTCGTCCCCCTCAAATTTTAATTACTGCAACCGAAGACAATACAACAATTCGTTATCGACCCACTGCACCGACACCAAATTTAGAAGCTGGCCAGCTTTCTCAACCGATTAAGCTTAATAAAGGTCAAACTTTTCTGATTCTTGGGAGAATGGAGGAAGGTAGGGTGCAAGACAATTCCTCGGACCTTACGGGAACCTACATCGAGGCAAACAAACCAATTTCCGTACTTTCTGGTCATACCAAGGGAGCTTTTCCACGCTACCAATATACTTTTCTTGGTAGGAACGGGAGCTTCATGCGCAATATGATGATTGAAATGATTTGGCCAGTAGAAATGCTTGGTACCCAATATGTATCGGTTCCAGTTAAGTATAATGACCGACCGAGAGGAAAAATAGCTGATGACAAAGGTGATATGATTCGTTTTGTTGCTGCCTATGATAGCACTATCATATACCAAATGCGTAAAGACGGTTCTGGATTGAAACAAATAAGTGTGATGTTGAAACGTGGACAATTCCATGAAATTACCAACCAAGAAGACCCTGCATATTATGAATCAACTAAACCAGTACTCTGTGCTCAATACGGCAAGACTTGGTGGATTTCTCCAGTTAGTCCGAAAGTTTCAGATGGTGACGAAATCCAAAATCCATCCCGAAATGGACAAGGAATGCTAATTATTCTTGCCCCACTTCCACAATGGACAAGCTATGCCACATTCCGTTCACCTCGAAATATTGATAACTTTGTTGCAATTACTTTCCGAGCAAAAGATTTACCTTATCTGAAATTCGATGGCAAAACTTTTACACAAAGATTTGGTAATTCAATCAGTTATATAGAAGGTACAGAATTTGCTTACATTGTGGAACAAGTAGCTGCTGGTGACCACTGGATAATGGGAGATACACTCCCTGGGGGTAAAGAAAAAGCTCGTTTTGCTGGTTACGTTTACGGTAACTGGGATAGAAGTAAAGACGGTTTTGCCTATGGATATCCTATAGGTGTCAATTACAGTTTAGATTGTGACGACTCTTTGGTAGTTAACGATGAGATGCTATGTGGGGATGTCGTTGGAGAAGGTATTGCTCTTCCTCCAAATTCCGATTGTGCTGGTATTTATGTCGTCCAACTTGATAAAGCCAATTCATATAACTATTCAGATGTGCAAGTCGACCCCAAATTCAAAGCAGGTGACAAAAAGGTTACTTACAAGCTATTTGTATTGAACCGAAAAGACCCCGCAAAAGCAATTGTTACGGTTCAAACTAAGTCTGGATTGTTAATTAAGCGTGAATATGTTTACGACCCCGAACTTATATCCGTCGACCCAACTTTTCTAGATTTTGGAATGATGAATGTTGGTGAATCAAAGACTATGAAATTCAAGGTGACCAACATTGGAAAAGTTCCTGCTACTATCAAGGAGCTAAAGCTCAAATCTGGTAGAGCAGAATTTAGCTTGGCTAGTAATCAGCTTCCCGTTACAATAGAACCACAAGAATCAAAGATATTTGATGTTGTTGCAACACCCATTGAGAATTCATCTATTCCCGTTCGGGATAGTGTCATTGCTGTCCTAAGTTGTTACGAAGAAACCATAGTAGGTCTTGAACTTAGAACTGGTGAACCAATTATATATGTTTCCGATGCTCACTGGGAACCTCAACCAGTTGGAAAAGAAGTACCAAGAAATGTTGAAATTAAAAACCTTGGAAATATAGATTTGGTTATAACATCTTACGATTATCCGGACAAAACTCATTTTAGGGTTGACGAGGCGACCCTTCCAATGCCATTAATTGTAAAACCAAATGGAATTCATACTTTTACGGTCTATTACAAAGCTGATGTTCCAGGAGTTGTTCACAGTACTCGATGCGATTTTGTGTCTAATGCAATCAAAGTTAAGCCATATTCTGATTGGGATGGCTCTGGTTTGGATGCGGGTCCAACTATAACTGGATACGATTGGCATCGTAAAAGAGTAATTGACAATTTTGCTGGTACAGACAAATACGAGGGTGAAGTAATTATCAACGCAATTGGCAATGCAAAAGTTGATGTCGTGTACATAAAAATCGAAGGTGACGTCGATGGTGTATTCTCATTCGACCAAAAAAATGCACCCACACAACTAACACCTGATAAACCAGTCACAATGAAAGTTTGGTTTGCTCCAAAAGCCGAGAAAGAATACGAAGCAGATATAGTTCTTTTAGGCAGATTTTCCGATAAAGAGTTAGAAGTCAGAGGCAAATTACATGGCATTGGTATTCTACCCCATATTAATATTCGTGGATATACCTTCCCAGCAATTATGGTCGGGAACCAAATTGATGGCAATGCAGAAGTATATCATGTAACAGTGAACCCATTGACTGCAATGGAGTTGACAGTATTCAAACTAAGAATAGAAGGACAAGATAAAGATGCATTTGAAATCCCAACCGATTATCTTAATCCAACCGCACCTAAAGTTATTCCGATAGGAGGGTCTTGGTCTATTCCAGTTAAGTTCAAGCCAACAAGACCTGGAACATTTATTGCAAAACTTATCCCAGAAAGTGATGCTCCAGATGATGTCGCTGGTGATTTAATTGGCGAAGCTTATCAAATTGGTGTGAAAACTTCCGATTATAACTTTGGTAAGATATTCATAACTACAATTCGAGATGGAAAGGTTTTCATTACCAACATTGGTAGCAACGATGTTACTATAACGCGTTCAATAGGACAAAGTGTAATGGGTGATATTAACGAATTCCGAATTCAAAAACTAATGATAAACAGTATAGAAATACCAGACCAACCACCATTCCGTCTAAGACCAAATGATACTCTTTGGGTCTTTGCTCAATTTTCTCCTCCAGAAGTTAAACAATACACTATGAAGATAGAATATCAATTTGAGATGGAATCTGGTGAAACAGGGGTTGCTTATTCAACCTTAATTGGTGAAGGAATGGTGTATAAACTTATTGCCCGAATACCAAAGGGTGTTTACAATGCAAATCCTGGACAACAAGTTGAAATCGAAGTTTTGCTTGAAAAACATCCCGAAGAAACAAAAGCATTGGAGGAAACTCAAATAACTGATTTCAAGACAAGAGTTATGTTTAACACTGGTGGAAAAGTCGAAGTGCAGGAGGTTTATCCAGCAGTCAACAGCTGTACTGATATCTCGCAAGCGGGTACATTATCAGAAGGTTGGAATTGCGAATATGCTACAATTCTTGATAATGATGTTCTTCAAGTTCATATGAATTCAAAAGATAAAGTCCTCAAAGGATTCGGCACCTTGCTAAAGTTTAAGATGAACACTTACCTAAGTGATTTGGACATTGTACCGCTCCCTGTTGAATTTCAAGTGATGAATTTGCCAGCTTCCAATTATGTTATTGTTTATAATGAGCCTGGAGATATTAGAATTAATCCAGTTTGCGTCAACACCGCACGATTGATTGAACTCTCTAACTTCCAATATTATATTAAGGAGGTTGTCCCAAATCCAGTTGAAAGCACCGCTTCTATTGAATATAGCCTTGCATTTGAGTCGAATACAACAGTCACTTTGTGGAATTCCCTTGGAGAAAAGGTAGCCACGCTCGTTGATGAAGTTTTAAAGCCTGGAATTTACGATTTAAAGTTTGACGTTAAACAGTTGGGCATACCTTCCGGCACATATTATTGTAAAATTGTCTCTGGCTCGTTTAGTGATATCATACCCATTAACGTTACGAGATAACTTGCTATACTATAAGTATTTAAACCCAGCCATTTTGGCTGGGTTTTTTATTTGTGTTCGAAGTGTTGTAATATTTTGGGACTAAAAGCGTTAATATTTTTTTAAATTATCCTTATTTCGATGGAAAAATCAAGCAATTTTATCATAGAAGAGCAAATCCAACAAATTATACAAAGCAAATTAAATCCTACACCAAAAGAGGTAAATACAATATTGGAAAAGGCATTGAAATTAAATGGCTTAACCCTCGAGGAGGCAGGTACCCTTTTAAATGTTAGCGACCCAAATTTGTTAGACAAAATGTTTGTAGTTGCAAAGGAAATAAAAGACGCAATATATGGAAACCGCTTAGTCTTGTTTGCACCTTTGTACATATCTAATTATTGTTCAAACAACTGTCTTTATTGCGGATTTCGTATAGATAACAAGGACTTAGAAAGAAAAGTTTTATCAATTGAAGAAATTAAAGAAGAAACCAAAATTATTCTTGAACAAGGCCATAAACGAGTACTTTTGTTGATGGGGGAAGACCACCAAAAATGTACTTTAGATTACTTTATTGATGCAATTTATGCCATATACTCCGTAAAGGACTCTAAAGGTAGTACAATCAGGAGGATAAATGTTGAGATAGCCCCACTTAGTGAAGATGAGTTTAAAAAGTTGAGCGAAGTACCAATAGGTACTTATACTGTTTTTCAAGAAACATATCACAAAGCTACTTACGAATATATGCATCCGAGAGGACCAAAGCATGACTACACTTGGCGACTTTTGACAATGGACCGAGCACTTTCGAATGGGATGCACGATGTTGGTATTGGTGCATTATTTGGTTTGTACGACTACCGTTTCGAGACATTAGCTTTAATTCAACATGCTAAACATCTCGATGAAACATACGGTATAGGTCCTCATACAATCTCCATACCTCGAGTTAAACCTGCAAAAAACGCTCCTGCATCGTACAACACCACCTATGCAGTAAACGATTTAGATTTTAAAAAACTCGTTGCAGTGATAAGAATGAGTGTACCATACACTGGAATTATTCTATCGACGAGAGAACCAGCTTATCTAAGAAATGAGCTTTTCAATATTGGTGTATCACAAATTAGTGCTGGTTCCAAAACAAGTGTTGGTGGTTATAAACAAGCCTTTAATGCTAAGGAAGACGACACAGAGATTGGACAATTTAAATTAAACGATTGTAGAAGCAGTGGCGAAGTAATTAAAGACCTAATAAAGATGGGATTTGTACCCTCGTTTTGTACAGCTTGCTATCGCTTGGGAAGAGTGGGAGCAGATTTTATGGAACTATCAAAGCCTGGCTTGATTAAAACTCATTGTCATCCAAATGGATTGACAACTCTCAAAGAATATCTTGTTGATTACGCTGATGATGAAACACGATTTTTTGGAGACAAGCTAATTGAGGAGGAATTGAGTAAAATCACGCATAAAAAATTGAGAGAAAAAACAAAAGAATATCTACATCGCATCGAAAAAGGAGAAAGGGACTTATATTTTTAATTCTTTGATATAAGTTTTCCCTTTGAAAAAACATAATAAAAGGCTGGTATTACAAATATAGTTAAAAATGTTGCTGATATCAAACCAGCGATAGAAACAATACCTAATGGGGCACGAAATTCTTTTCCAGCCTCACCAATCTGAAGTGCCATTGGAAGCATTCCCAAAATCAAGGCAAAGGAGGACATTATCTGCGGCTTTAATCTAACCGTTGCTGCTTCGAGCACAGCATCTTTTACATTTACTCCTTTTTCCCTTTTCAGCTGATTGGCATAATCGAGAATTAAGATTGCGTTATTAACAACAATTCCAATAAGCATTATTATGCCCATCAAAGAAGAAATGTTGTATGTGGTTTGAGTAATAATCATTGCAATAAATACTCCTATTAAACCAAGTGGTAGAGTTACCATTATATAAATCGGTTGAACAAAACTCTCTAATATTGCTGACAATAGCATATAGGTCAAAAATGTTGCTATTAAAAAGGCAACCATCATATCATTGAACATCTCTCTCATAAATTTAACATTTCCAGCCCATTTAAAAGAGTAACCTGGAGGAAGCATAATCCTATTTAATCTTTTATCAATCTCATTCGTTACTGTTCCGAGAGGAATATCTGGTGCATTTGAACCAGTAATTTGTATAGCTTTATATTTATCTCTGTGCAAAACTCTTGAAACACTTGTACTATATTCAATGTTTGCAATTTGACTTAGTCTAAACGTACCGGTAGGAGATACAACTGTCAAATTTTTGATTTTATCAGGTAAATTTACATCTTCATCCTTTAATGTAATAAGAATATCATACTCATTGCCAGCTTCTCTAAACTTAGTTGCTTCTATTCCGTCGACAGCTGCTCTTACTGTATATGCCAAGTCCACCAAACTTAGCCCAATCTCTGGTAGTAAATCTCTTCGAGGGAGTATAGTAATTTCTGGTTTACCTTTCCTAAAACTATTGTCTAAATTAATTAATCCCGGGATACCTTTTATAGTCTCAATTACAATGCTTTTGTAATGCTCCAATGTATCTACATCTTGTCCTAAAATGTAGAATTGAATGGGATACTGACCGCTAGAAATTACCTCACCAGGTCTGATTGCTGTTTTAATATTAGAAATATTCTCTAAATCTTTCATTAAAGTGTCTATCATTTGATTTATAGAATATTCTCTCTTATCCGAAGGACACAAATGTATGTCTATAATTGCTAAGTTTGAACCAGTATTCAAGTTGTCTTTTTTTCCAATATTTCCAGTAATTGAAATTATTTCTTTATGTCTTTTAATTTTTTCTATAATTTCATTTACTTTTTTTGTCGTTGCTTCAAGATTTAAATTTTCTGGCAATTCAATTTGAATCTGGATTAAATTGTTATCCACCTGAGGAATAAATTCGAGACCAATTCTTGGAGCAAATATAAATAAGGAAGATAAAAACATTAACAAAGTAACTATGAGAATAGCAATACTTCTTTTTTTCGAATGCAGAAGCAACTCAAGTAAAATTCTATACTTATTTTGTAAATAATTATCAATTACAATGTATAACCTGTACAAAAGTCCCTGCTTTTCCCGTTTGGAGAAAACAATGCTAGCAAGCATTGGAGTAAGCGTAAAAGAAATCAATAGAGAAAACAATGTTGTAAATGTTGCCGCAAGTGCTAAGTCTCGGAGGAATCTACCTACTATCGACGACATGTTTGCTATTGGTATAAATACTATGAGATTGGTAAGAGTTGAAGCTAATACTGCAACCATAACCTCGGTTGTTCCGATGTAAGAAGCTTCTTTAGCAGATAATCCCTGGTTTTTTAACCTAAATATGTTTTCTAGAACAACAACAGAATTTGCTACCAAAACACCAATTGAAACTGAAATTCCCATAAGCGAAAGGATGTTCAAAGTCAAACCAAAGGCTTTAAATAAGATAAAAGCGGAAATTATGGAAACAGGCATAGAAATGGCAACAACAAATGTACTTCGGATATTCAACAAGAACAAGAATAAAACCAGTCCAGTAAAAAGTATCCCTAGATAAATATTGCTCATCGTATCAGAAAATGTAGCTCGAGTAAAATCAGCACCGTCATAAACTTTTTCAATCCTAATTCCTTTAGGAAGTGATTGTTCAATTTCAGGTAAAATGTTTGTGACAAGTTCAGAAACTTTTACAGCATTAGCATCGGATGCCTTTACTATTGACAATGTAACTACATTCTCATTTGAAAAGTTCTCTTTTAGATTAAAGTAAATCGAACGATAGCGGAGGTCTTTCCCGGTATCAGTAATTTGAGCCAATTGGTCCAATTTTTTAATTCCAAATGGAGTAGGAACCCTAAGATTTCTTATCGTTTCCAGTACCGGAAATTCACCTTTCACTCGTACCGTAAATTCATTAACTCCTGTTTGGAAAATCCCACCCGGCAAGTCTATGTTATTAACCTTTAAGATTTGAGCCATTTGGGGCAACGAAATTGAATTTTCAAATATTTGTCTATTTTCAAACTCAATACGAATCGCTCTTTCTTGACCACCAATAATTTCAACATTTGCGACCCCAGGAACTTGGGATAACCTGTCTTTGATAATTTTGTCACAAATTTCATAGAGTTCAATTGGATTGGCTTTCCCAAATACGACAAGCTTAATAATTGGAAATGCTTGTATGTCTACTTTTTGAATAATAGGTTTCTTTGCATCTGCTGGAAGTCTGAATAAAATTTTCTCAACTTGGTCTTTAACCTCTCTGTTTGCAACATCTACATCTTTACCAAGCTTAAATTCAAGCAAGACAATAGATGTGTTTTCCAGGGAATAGGACTCTATTCTTTCGATACCAGAAATTGTTGCAACTTCATCTTCTATAGGCTTAGTAATTAGATTTTCAATTTCTTTAGGCCCAGCCCCTGGATAAATTGTAGTAATGGTGATAAATGGTACTTTTACTTCTGGAAATGTATCCAAGTTAAGTGTGTTATATGCTAAAAATCCAAAAACTATTAATACCAATATTATCGATGTCGTAAGAACTGGCCTTTTAGTTGCTATTTTTGCAAGAAACATATACTCCTCGTAATCAATTCATTACTAAGACCTTGCTACTGTCTTCCAATAAGTGGGTTCCCTCTACAATTAGACTATCGCCGAAATTCAGACCATTTAAAATTTCAACTTCAGTTCCACTAATTCTTCCAACTTCTACATATCGCTTTATTGCAATACCATTCTCGACCACAAAAACAAAGTGTTTTCCATTCGAATCCTTATCTATTAGAGCATTTGGAATTGTTATCGAATTTGGATTTTCATAAATTTTAATTTTAATTTCCACCGTTACACCACTCTTAAGTTCAAACCTTGGATTTGCTGCCTCGAATTCAACCCGAAAACCTTTCATATAGTCATCCATTTTCATTGCCAAAGAGATAATTTTACAAGGATACTCTTTTCCAAGCCAAATAATTTTTCCTGCCATACCAATTTTTAAATTTTGAATTTCTTTTTCATTCGCCCAAGCAATTGCGTGCACTTTATCTAAAACACTTATTGTAAACAAAGGTTTACCGATGTCTATTTGTTGGCCTTCAGTTACATATATTGCTGAAATAAAGCCCGAAATAGGTGCTTCTACGAAAATAATTTGTTTTAAAGCCTCGTAATTTCTTTTGGCAACCAAATATTGTGTTTCAACATTGTCAAAATTTTGTTGGGAGGTTTCACCACTCTTAAGCAATTCTTTAAATCGGTTGTATATCTTTGAAGAGTTTTCATAGTTGACTTTCGCCTGTTGAAATTGTAAACTCGGATTATCAGTAGGAAATTGGAGAACAATTTGACCTTTTTTTACAAATTCCCCAGCTTTTACAAAAATTTTATCAATTCTATCAGAAATCAAGCTTGTTTTTGTTGTTTCAATCCTTCCCATAAGCTTGGAATAAAAGCTAATGTATTGTTCAAATTTTCGAGGTTCGATTATTTGTACTCTTATTGGGATTGCCTTTTGGTACTTTTGTTTTGCTTCGCTATTTTCTTTATGCTTTGCTGAACAACCAGCAAGGAAATGCACAATAATCTGGGTTAAAAAGAAATACCGAGATATGCACTTTAATTTACTATTCATAATATATTACTCCTAAAATGTTTTCAATATCAATAATTGCAACGATATATTCAAAGACAGCTTGTTGATAGTTTATTTTCGCTTGCCGTAGCTCAAGTTCGGAATTTTTAAGTTCCAATTGGATTCCAGTACCTTCCTTATATCTTGTCTGTGCAATTTGATAAGCCTTTTCTGCAAGTTTAATGTTCTTTCCCTGTGCTAATATTTGTTTTTTTGACTTTTCGAATTCAAGGTATTTTTCATATAATTGTTTTTTTAAGAATGATTTCAATTGTTCAATCTGTTCTTCAGTTTCTTTGTAATTTATTATAGATTGCTGAACTCGACTTTTGGTTTGCATTCCATTAAAAAGATTAATGGATAATTGGATTCCAACAAGTGATTGGGTGTATGTTTGAAAATTAAATTTATCCGATTGTCCAGCAAAAGAAAAGTTCCCAAAAGCAACTAGGGAAGGATAGTACTCAGAACGATACAACTCAACCATTTCAAAATCTATTTTCTTTTTATACTCCAAAACTTTTAAATCAAGATTGTTTTCTAATAATTCTATCATAGATTTTCCTAAGTTTGGAATGTCATAATCAAAGTACTCCAATTCACCAATAGGTTCAATCTCCTTTTCAATTGGTAAATTGATAACTAATTTTAAATTTTTTAAAGAGTTCTCATAGGAATTTCTTGAATTTTCAACAATAGGTTTTAAATTTTCCACTTGAACTTCTGCTTGCAACAGTTCAAATTCCGAAACTAAGCCTTGATTGAACATGCTTTTAATTAACTGCAAATTTTCTTCAGCATTTTTTAAACTTTGCTCGTAAATTTCACTAACATTTTTTAGTAATAAACAAGCATAGAATGCTTTCTTAATTTGTGCAATAGTTTTTGCTAAAGTTGCTTTGTATTTAAATTTGGATAAGTCTAGGTAAATTTTTGAAGCACCAATACCACGAAATACAGTAGAATTGAAAAGAACTTGATTGAACTGTAATTTGCTTTCGAATTGGTTTTGCAAAACAAATGATTGCTTAATAAGTCCCATTGGTAACAACTTGCTTTGGTCTTGAGTTAAGAGTCCTTCTCTAAAAAGTATGCCGTATGTAGAGTTATTTAGCAACGCTAAAAAATCGGGAAAGAAGAAAATTGGCTTTTGAATATAATGGTAGAAGGAAGTAGTAAAATCTAAACTTGGGTATGCATGACCTTTGGCTTCTTTAACTGCTTTTTCAGCCTTTTCAATTTCTAATAATGAAATACGCAATTCGTTATTATTTGTAATTCCAATTCTTATTGCGGAATCAAGAGTTAAGTTAAAAGCTTTTAAATTTTCACTTAGTAAAATAAAGTAAGTAATTATAATACAAAAAATTAAAATTTGATTTTTAATAAATTTACTTTTCATAACTGAAATCTTTAATTTGATTTAAAAAGTGAATCTTGCTTTCATTAATTAAGATGCCATCGAATAAAATCCTAAAATATTCATTAAAAAAAATTTTGACAGATATGTTTTCTTTATTGATATCAATAAATTGCCTTAGGTTAGTTAATGTGGTATAAATTATAAAGTAAAGTATTTTATCATTTATTTCACTTTTAATTAAATTTATTTCCCGACCTTTGTTAATGATAGAAAAAAAAGCATTTTCTATTTGTTTTTTTGTAAAATCTTTTAACTTTAAATTGATTTGTGGAAATCTTTTTTCAACTTGCGTTGTAACAACATTCGAAATTGTTTCAAAAAATTCGTTAGACTTTTTAATCATTTCAAAAAAGAAATGAAAAAAACTGTCTTTATCACTTTTTAGGATTTGTTTAATAAACTTAGAAATTTCTTTCTTAAAAGCATCTAAGTAACGGCGAATGCATTCCTCGAAAAGCAGTTCTTTCGATGGGATATATTTGTAAAATGTCGCTTTGCTAATGCCAATTTCGTTGGTAAGCTCATTAATGTTTAAATTTTTGTAGCCCTTGGAAAAGAACTGCCTCATAGCCTCTTCGATTATTGCGTTCAAAAGATGTTCCTTGTCTTTCATAAACTAATTAAACTTTTTTCGTTTGTAAAGTTCAAAATTAATAAAATAAATTTTATTTAAAAAAAAACTATTTTTGTGTTTTATTTTAAAAAGTTTATGAAAGAACTTTTATTTTCAGAAATTGAAGTAGACGAAAAAATTGCGTACAAATGTGGATTAACTAAAGAAGAGTACCAAAAAATTATAGAATTACTTGGTCGCCAACCTACATACACCGAGATTGGAATCTTTGGGGTTATGTGGAGTGAGCATTGTTCATACAAAAACTCCATAAAGATGTTGAAAACCTTGCCTAGAACTGGACCACATCTTCTTGTTTCAGCGGGAGAGGAAAATGCTGGTGCAGTCGACATCGGTGGTGGCTATGCTATTTGTTTTAAAATTGAAAGTCATAATCATCCATCTGCGGTAGAACCATTTCAAGGTGCTGCAACTGGTGTCGGAGGAATTTTACGGGATATTTTCTCAATGGGGGCACGTCCGATAGCTGTACTCGATTCATTAAGATTTGGAAATATTAATTTTGACAGAACAAAATATCTTGTCAAAGGTGTTGTATCTGGAATTTCTCATTATGGCAATTGCTTCGGTGTGCCTACTGTTGGTGGAGAAGTTTACTTCGAAGATTGCTATAATGATAACCCCCTTGTGAATGTAATGGCAGTTGGTATTGTTCGTACAGATAGATTAGCATTTGCTAAATCAAAAGGTATAGGAAATCCAGTTTGCATCGTTGGTAGTAGCACAGGACGTGATGGAATACATGGAGCCTCTCTCTTAGCTTCGAGGGAATTCACTGAGGACAGCGAGGATATGCGACCAACTGTTCAAGTTGGTGACCCATTCGCAGAGAAATTGCTCCTCGAGGTCACTTTGGAGTTGATAAAATCTGGAGTTGTTGTCGGGGTACAAGATATGGGTGCTGCTGGGATAAGCTGTTCTACTTCAGAAATGAGTGCTCGTGGTAATGTTGGTATGAGTATTGATTTAGACTGCGTCCCATTAAGAGAAAAAAATATGACTCCCTACGAAATAATGCTCTCAGAGTCCCAAGAACGAATGCTTTTTGTTTTCGAAAAAGATAGACTTAATGAAGCTAAGGAAATCTGCAACAAATGGGATGTACCAATTTCTCAAATAGGCGAAGTTACAGAGGATGGAGTTCTACACATCTGGAAAGATGGTAAAAAGTTTGCAGAACTTAAAGCAAATTTTCTTGTTTTGGGTGGAATGGCCCCTCAATACGACAGATTATCTCTGGAGCCAAAATATTTAGAAACTACAAGGAATTTTGATTTCCGCAAACTACACATCGAAAAAATTAATGTAAAAGATGCTTTTATAAAGATTTTCTCATCACCTAATATTGTGTCTAAAAAATGGGTTTACGAGCAATATGATTACCAAGTTAGAACAAATACTGTCAGAATTTCTGGCGATGCTGCAGTGTTGAGATTAAAAGAGCTTCCTAATAAGGGGATAGCACTGACAACCGATTGCAATTCTCGATATGTTTATCTCAATCCATATCGTGGCGCTGTCATCGCAGTAGCAGAGGCTGTAAGAAATGTTTCCTGTGTTGGGGCAAAACCTTTGGCTATCACCAATTGTTTGAATTTCGGTAATCCCTACAACCCAGAAGTATATTGGACGTTTAAGCAAGCAGTTATGGGAATGGGAGACGCTTGCAGATTTTTCAACACTCCGGTCACGGGGGGAAATGTAAGCTTTCACAACGAATCACAAAATTTTGCAGTCTATCCAACGCCTGTCATAGGGATGTTGGGACTAATTGACGATATAAACAGAACTTGTTCTCTTGAATTTAAAAATGAAGGAGACTTAATTTTCTTGATAGGGGAAAGTAAGTTAGAAGATTTGGGCGGTTCAGAGTTTTTAAAAGTAATGTATAATCTTATCGTTGGAGATGCACCATTAGTTGATTTAGAGCACGAATTAAAGCTAAGCAACTTTCTTCATTTAGCAATTAGCGAGGGTTTGATAAATTCTGCACATGATTGTAGCGAAGGGGGATTAGCTATATGTTTGGCAGAAAAATGCGTTTACTCGAAAAACCTTGGTGCCTTTATTGATTTAAAGCTCGAACCAAAAGCAAATGTACTTTTTAATGAATCCCAAGGTAGGGTTGTAGTGACTGTCTCTTCGGATAAACAATCGAAATTTGAAGAAGCGATTACACAATTTAATTTACCATATCAGTTAATTGGTAAGGTCCAAAAAGATATTTTCGAGATACGAAACGGATTTATTTTCGAGGTAAGCTATCTGCAAGATATTTACTTCAACCAATTAGAGAGGTATTTAGAGCAATCATAATTGCTGAATCATTCGTTTTGCTCTTGGAGCAAATTCACTAAAAGGGTAATCTTCTATAAATCTTTGATATTCTTTTTTGGCTTCTTTCAATTTTCCTTGCTTTGTGTAGCATTCTGCTATCATTATTTGTGCCTCTATTCTTTTCGGTGAGTTAGAAAAAGCCAAAACTCGTTGAAAATTCTCCAACGCTTTGGAGAATTCCTTCTTGTAAAAGAGTGCTTCTCCTTTCCAATAATATAATGCGCTTATGGTTAAGATATCATTCTCCTCGGAAAGATATTTCTCCGTCAAATTTATCGCCTCGTCGTATCTTTTTGCTTTTATTAAGGAAACTACCTCTTCGATATTTTTTTTGCCTTTAACATTAATTTCAGATTCATTTACTTTAGAAATTTCTAATGAAATTTTATTATTGTCTTTTTTTGATACGTCGGTGGATTGTCTCGAAACATTACTATTCTTATTTTGCTTCTTCTTTTGTGTATCATAGGAGAAATTTGTTTTGGTTTTATTGGCTTTAGGACTGTCTTTAAATTCAGTTTCTTTTTTATTGTTCATCAATTCAAGCAAATGATTGATTTCTAATCGGAGCATATAAATCTCTTCTTCAAGCTTTTGCATTTTAAATTTAGTGAATTCGAGGTCTTCACAAGAAACAATTGCATAATTAGGATTGCCAGCAATAGCCTTTTCGCTTGGTAGTTGCTGCTTGGTTAGCTGAATTTGCTCTAATGTGTCGATATGGTATCCTTTTGCGATGATTTCTGTTTTTACATCAAGGGGTGGCGTTTTCTTTTGTGGTAGTCTTGAAATATTGTAACTTCCTTTCCTAACGTTTTGCATTGGTAGGCAGGAGAATAAGACCAATGCAGTGAATAAAATCAAACACTTGGTGAATATTATACTTTTCATATAAACCAAAAATTCTACTCTTGATTTCATAATCTTATACCACTAAGTAAATTATGAGAAATATTTAAAATTTATCCTATCTTTAAAATGTCATAATTCTCAATCATTATGCCAGTAAAAATTTATTTAAGTAATTTTGAATTTTTTAACTATGAATATTTTAATTATTAATTGGCAAGACATAAAGAACAGATTTGCTGGAGGTGCCGAAGTTCATCTTTTTGAAATCTTTAAAAGAATTTCACAAAAAGGACATAAAATTACATTACTGTGTTCCAAATCCCCAGAGCTGATTTCTAATGAAATTGTGGATGGTATAAATGTTATAAGAATCGGAAATCGAGCTATGTTCAATTGGATTGTTCCTTATTACTATCTACGATATTTAAAAAAGGAAGATTACGACGTTGTAATAGATGACATAAACAAAATTCCTTTCTTTACCCCCTTATACGTGAAAAAGCCAATATTATGTATCTCGCATCATTTTTTTGGAAAAACTATATTTAAGCAAGTTAATCCAATTCTGGGGGCGTATGTATATTTTTCCGAAAAATTGATGGATTGCTTTTACAAAAAACAAAAATTTGCTGTTGTTTCCGAAAGCACTCTCCAGGAGTTTATAGATAGAGGTTACAATAAGGATAATTTTACTGTCATATACAACGCATTAGACGACAGTAAATTTCCTTTTAAAGTATTACAAAAAAATACAAGACCAACTATTACATATTTTGGCAGGTTAAAAAAATATAAAAGCATAGAACACTTACTTTATGCATTTCCAAAGGTTAAAGCAAAAATACCAAATGCACAAATTTTCATAATAGGAAGAGGCGACTATGAAACAAAGCTCAAGTCAATTTCAGAAAAATTGGGTATTGCAAAAGATGTGGTTTTTTGGGGTTTTGTCGATGAACAAAAAAAAATTGAATTGCTTGCTCAATCGCACTGTGTTGTAAATACTTCTATTAAGGAGGGTTGGGGAATAACCAATGTTGAGAGTAACGCTTGTGGAACGCTTGTGATTTCCGCAAACGTACCTGGTTTGAGAGATTCCGTAAAAGAAGGTGTTTCGGGTTTGCTATATGAATATGGAAATATCGAGGAACTTGCGAATAAAATAGTTAAGGTATTAACCGATGAAACGTTATTCCAACAATTATCATCGGGTTCAATTCAATGGGCAAAGAATTTTTCATGGGATATTTCAGCTGAAAAAATGTTGGACTTGATTTATAGTTTGGCAAACAATTCCCAGCTGTAATGAGTATTCCGTTAATTAATATTAAATTAATTTAAACATAAAATTTTCTCAATATTGGGTCGAGATGAGATTTGGAAATTATTCTTTTCGTCTGAATAAAGAAAGTTTGTTAATTTTGATATTAAAAAAATATCATGGAAGAAATATTTAAAGACAAAATAATTGAGACAATCTTTGAGGACGAGATTAAAACATCGTACCTGGATTATTCAATGTCTGTAATTGTTTCCAGAGCACTTCCAGACGCAAGAGATGGATTAAAGCCAGTCCATCGCCGTATCCTTTTTGCAATGAATGAATTAGGACTATTTCCTAATAGACCTTATAGAAAGTCTGCACGCATCGTTGGCGAAGTGCTTGGTAAATACCATCCACATGGTGACTCAGCTGTCTACGATTCGATGGTCAGAATGGCTCAACCTTGGTCGATGCGCTATCCTTTAATAGATGGTCAAGGTAATTTTGGTTCTATCGACGGTGACTCTCCAGCTGCGATGCGCTACACAGAGGCTCGGCTTTCCTGGATTGCCATGGAAACCCTTAGAGACATCGATAAAGATACCGTCGATTTCAGACCAAATTTCGACGACTCTTTGAAAGAGCCCACAGTGCTTCCTACTGTTTTTCCAACTCTTTTGGTGAATGGTTCGAGTGGAATCGCTGTTGGTATGGCAACCAATATTCCTCCACATAATCTCGGTGAGATTGTGGATGGTTTAATTGCACTTATTAATAACCCCCATATTACAGTAGAGGAATTATTGAAATACGTCCCAGCTCCAGATTTTCCCACCGGAGGAATTATTTATGGTTACGATGGAGTTAAAGAAGCATATTTAACAGGAAAAGGTAAAATAATCATACGCTCGAAAGCATTTATAGATAAGAATACAATCATTATTAAGGAAATTCCTTTTCAGGTAAGTAAATCTTTACTAATCGAAAGAATAGCAGAATTAGTGAAAAACAAAACAATCGATGATATAACAGACATTAGGGATGAAAGCGACAGAGATGGTATTAGAATTGTCATAGAATTAAAACGAGAATCAAATCCCGATGTAGTTTTGAACAACCTGTTTAAACATAGCCAGTTACAAGTAACCTATGGTACGATTATGCTTGCCTTGGTCGATGGTCGACCAAAGATTCTGAACCTTCTAGAATTAATGAAAATATTTATTGAGCACAGAAATCAAATAATAGTAAGAAGAACAAAATTTGAACTTGATGCTGCTGAGAAAAGATTACATATATTAGAAGGATTTCTTATAGCATTAGATAATTTAGACGAGATTATTCACTTAATAAAAACCTCGCCAGACCCAAAATCGGCAAACGATAGATTACAAATTCGATTTGGATTAACAGAAGTCCAAGCAAAAGCAATATTGGACATGAGGTTGCAGCGTTTGACTAATCTCGAACAAACGAAAATAAAACAGGAATATCAAGAAGTTAGTAAAAAAATTGAGGAGTTAAAAGCCATCCTTGATAGTAAAGAAATTCAACTCAATATAATTGCTGACGAATTAACTGAATTAAAACACAAATACAACGACAAGAGAAGGACACAAATTATTTACGATGCCAAAGACCTCTCGATTGAAGATATCATTGCCAATGAAGAAGTTATTGTAACACTATCTCACAATGGTTATATTAAACGCATGCCAATTAATATGTACCGTAGACAAGGAAAGGGTGGTAGGGGAGTTACAGGAGTTAAAACCAGCGAAGATGACTTTATTGAATATGTTTTCAAAGCACAAACCCACCACGACTTACTTTTCTTCACCGATAAAGGAAAATGCTACAAGGTCAAAGTCTACGATATACCAGAGGGTTCTCGACAGTCCAAAGGGCGCTCATTGTCGAACATAATTTCAAAGGAAGAGGGAGAGAAAGTAACCGCGTTTCTTCCGGTCGAGACCTTTGATGATAAGAAATACTTGGTTATGATTACAAAGTATGGAATCATAAAGAAAACAGACCTAATGCAGTTTGCAAATGTTAGAAGCAATGGGATTATTGCAATAAACCTCTCAGAAAATGACAAACTCGTCGTCGTTAGATTAACCGATGGAAATTCTGAAATTCTCATTGGAACCAAAAATGGTCTTGCCTGTCGTTTCAAAGAAGACGAAGTAAGAAGCATGGGTAGAATTGCAGGTGGAATTCGCGGAATTTCACTGAAAGATGATGATGAAGTTGTTTCTATGATTGTTACTAACGAACCAGAAAATACTCAAGTTTTGATTGTTGGTGAAAACGGTTATGGTAAAAGAACATTACTAACAGACTTTAGGCTAACACATCGAGGCGCGCAGGGCGTAATTTCTATGAAGATTACCCCGAAAACTGGTAAAGTAATTGGTATCGTCAAAGTTACAGACAATGATGATTTATTTGTTGTGACTTCAAAAGGAATAATTATCCGACAACCAATAAGCAATATAAGCCTTTTGGGACGACATACTCAGGGAGTAAAATTAATTCGGTTGGAGCAGGGTGACACGATTGCCGACATCACAGCAGTACCAATGGACACTGAAGAAAACGAAATTTCAGAAGAAAATGAAAATGATAAAACATTTTTCGAAAATAACTTTCAAGATAATTAACAATGGATATTTATTTAAAGAATATTAGGGTTGTCAACCCTTTACAAAATTTGGATGGGATTTTCAATATCTTAATATCAAATGGTATTATTTCATACTTTGGAACTGTACCATCGGATAGTATTCCACCAGAGACAAAAATTATTGAAGGTGAAAATCTGATTTGTGTCCCCGGGCTTTTTGATATTCATGTACATTTTCGGGACCCCGGACAAACTCACAAGGAGGATATTTATTCTGGGATTAAAGCAGCAGCAAATGGTGGCTTCACTGGCGTTTTGGTTATGCCTAATACCTCACCACCAATAGATAACACACAAATTGTGGAGTACATAAAATCAAAATCCGAGGGGCAAATCGTAGATGTTTTTATCTCTGCTGCAATAACTAAAGGCCTCGAAGGCAAACAAATCACCTCAATGAATACTCTTGCAAAAGGTGGAGTAGTTATGTTCACCGACGATGGATACTCAATTGTAAATTCGGAAGTTATGCGACGTGCCTTCGATTACTCTGCTCCCTTTGATTACTTGATTTCTCAACATTGTGAAGACCATAACCTAACACAGGGTTTCTCTGCAAATGATGGCGAAGTAGCAACTAAACTTGGATTGAAAGGATATCCGAAAGTAGCCGAAGAAATAATCCTCTCTCGAGATGTGTTATTAGCAGAATATTGCAATAACAGAAGGTATCATGCCCAGCACATATCTACAAAGAACTCAGTTGAAATTATAAGGCGAGCCAAAGAAAAAGGATTGAGAGTTAGTTGCGAAGTTACACCACATCATTTCTCCTTGGATGAAACATATCTCGAAACATTTGATACAAATTACAAAATGAACCCACCATTGAGAAGCAAGGACGATGTCGAAGGACTTATATCTGGATTGAAGGATGGAACAATCGATTGTATTGCATCGGACCATGCGCCTCATTCTGCATTCGAAAAAGAAGTTGAATTCGAAAAAGCAGCAAATGGTGTAATCGGTCTTGAAACTTCTCTTGGGGTAACTTTAACATATCTTTACCACAAAGGTCATCTTACTTTGAACCAAATAATTGAGAAGATGAGCATTAACCCAAGAAAAATTCTTGGCTTAGACCCAATAGTATTTAAAACAGGCAAATCAGCGAATATGACAATTTTTTCCTTGGACGAAGAATGGATTGTTGACAAGCAATTTTTTAAAAGTAAATCTAAAAATACACCATTCGACGGATTTAAACTCAAAGGAAAACCCAAATATATAATCAACAAAGGTATGTTGTTTACTTCAAATCTATAGACTAATGGAAGAAAGTCGAAACTATAGAATAATAAAACTACTGGAAAAAGAGGTGAACGATGATGATATACTATTTAAAAGAAATAAGTATCAAGAAGAGTTGTTGCATCGAAAACAAATTCGCCAGGAAATTCGTGACAGGATTAAACTTAGTATAGATTCGAATGACCCTGCATTTTGGAAAACACTAAGGGCACTACTTGGTAGTTCTGAGAATGAACCCTTTTGATTGAATAATCCAATGAAATATAATCCATATTATGTAAACTAAAGTATTAAACAATTTGCATATTTAACATATGATTGTTAAATTAGAATTTTGAACCAAGGGTTTAATATGAAAAGAAATCTACTGCATAACATCGAGTACTTTTCCATTTCTTTAATTTTAATTGGTATAATTTCGCGCTTTATCCCGCACCCACCAAACTTTACCCCCATCATATCCATATCATTATTGGCTGGATATTCGTTCAAAAATAAGTTGAAATCATTCTTAATACCTCTAATTTCTATGTTTATTTCGGATTTGTTGTTAGGTTTACATTCAACAATATGGGCGGTTTATCTATCTTTTGTAATTGTTGTTTTCTTGGGATTCCTTTTAAGAAATAATTTCACTTACATAAAACTTTTTGGAATTGTCTCTGTCTCTTCATTTTTATTTTACCTGATTACCAATTTTGCTGTTTGGGCCACTTCAGGGATGTATCCCCATACTCTGGCTGGCCTTCTGCAGTGCTATATCTTTGGTTTACCATTTTATAAACCTTCACCAATTGAGATGTTTGGATTAGCTTATCTTGGAGATTTAATTTATTCTTTTACTTTATTCTTTGTATATGAGTTTGCTGCGAAGAGAATTTACGCACCTAATAATAATATTTGAATTTTTTATTAATGCTGAATCTAATCGAGTATTTAAATCAAAGAAGTAACTCTATTCGTTTTCAAGGTCATCAGTAAGGTCCATTGCTCTTTTACCGCCAGCAATGCTAACTATTATATCGTCGTAGTGGTCACAAATAGTTGCCACGGTTGTAAGAATGAGTTTTAACGATTGTGGATTTAGTGAACTTCCAAGTATTGTATGTGAGAAAGAAATTGTGTTGTCGAAAATCAGTCCAAAGGCACCGAAATGCAACTCTGCATTCTTCCTAAGCAAGAAATGCATTAATTCTTGTGTTATATTTGCACCAGTAACCACGTTGGAGTAAAATTCAACGCAAGCCTCTGTTTTTGTATATGGTCGAACCATAATCATTATTTGAGAGGAACCTTTTTGTATAGTAAAACTTGCATTGTCAAATTTTAGATGCTCTGGAAAATATTCATCAAGCAAGGTACTTAATTGAAGTGAAACAGCATCTAAAATTTCTTTTGGTGTTTGAACAGTACTATCTTTTTCATTTGCTATCAAAATGTCTTTCTCTTCCATTGAACTCTCCCCTATTGTTGATTTTCATTGTGAGAAACTTCTGGCAATAAGCCCATTTTAGATTTCAGTTCCAAGAGCTGCTTTTCAACATCAGTTGAAGAAGTAAGTTTTTTAAATTCATCATCGAGCGAAGAACTCTCGGAACTTAACTGTTCAAAAGCACTTGCTTCTGCCTCTATCTTTTCTATTTTTTCTTCGTACTTATCGAACTTGCTAAAGGCATCGGAGCCAACCCCGCTTAAACTTTGTGCGATTTGCTTCTGAGCTTTTGCTGCTTGCGAACGAGCAATGAGAACCCCTTGCCGTGCTCTTGCTTCTTCGAGCTTTGTCTTGAGGCTGTTCAATTGAGTTCGCAACTTATTAGTAGTTTCTTTTGCTTGAATATAGATGGGTTGTAAATCTTGAATATTTTTGTCGGCTATAACCTTCCTTTCGAGTGCAGCTTTAGCCAGGTCTTCTCTACCAGCTTGCAAAGCTTGCCTTGCTTTAAATTCCCATTCCTCGGAGTCCTTTTTTGCTTTTTCAAGTTTCCTTTCAAGAGACTTTTCATTTGCGATGGCATTTGCTACTGCTAGAGTAGCTTTGTTTACGCTCTCCTCCATTTCGAGGACCATCTGTTTTAACATTTTTTCAGGGTCCTCGGCCTTGTCCAATGCATCATTTACATTGGCTTTGAAAATGTCTGCTATTCGACTGAATATTCCCATATAACCCACCTTTTCAAAACAAAGAAAAACAGTATTCGTTTCTTTAATTACAAAATTAAAAATTATTATTTTAGAAAAAAATTTTTTAGCAATATGAAAATGGACTTAAAAGAACTTATGGATGTTTTTAAAAGATTTCAAGAGGAAATGCAAAAAATTCAAAAAGAATCGGAATCCAAATTTTATTTTGGCGATAGCGGGGCTGGTTTAGTCACCGCAAAGGTTAATGGTAAACTTGAAGTAGTTAGTGTTGATATAACGAAAGAAGCCTTGGAATTGAATGATAAATCCTTGCTCGAGGATTTAATTGTTGGAGCAATTAATAAAGCTTTAGAAAAGGCAAAAGAAGAAGGTGCAAAGCAGTTACAAAATTTTTTAGGTCCCATTTCGCCTTTTGGAAACATAAATTTCAATTTGTAAAAAATGAAATTTTCTAGTAAGACTATCGAAGAAATGATTGATATACTATCAACTCTCCCAACAATTGGTCGTAAATCTGCTCAACGACTGACCCTATTTTTGTTACGCCAACCGGAAGAATTTATCCAAAAATTCTCCGAAACACTTGTAAAACTTAAAAAAGACATTAAATTATGTAGCCTATGTTTTAATTTTACCGAAACGGACCCATGCCCTATTTGCTCCTCTCCAGAACGAAACAAAGAATTAATATGTGTTGTCGAGCAACCCGATGATGTATTAGCCATTGAAAAAACTAATCAGTATAAAGGAGTCTATCACGTCCTCCATGGTGCAATTAATCATCTAGATGGTATTTCAGTTTCAAAGCTTAAAATCAGTGAATTACTTCAAAGAGCCAAAACTGCTAAAGAAATCATTTTTGCATTGAATCCTAGCGTTGAAGGGGAAGTTACAATACATTACATTGTCAGTCTACTTAAAAATTACCCTATCAAATTAACTAGAATAGCCCGTGGATTGCCTATTGGAATTGAAATTCAATACGCTGATGATGCTACTCTTTTAAATGCAATTGAAAATAGAACAGAGATAAAATGAAAATCATAAAATTATCCATCTGTTTGGTTTCTCTTGTTATCATAGGTTCTTGTGGACTTTTCGATACAAGAACTCCAGAAAATCCTAATGATACCAACTTGAATTTTCCACCAGCAACTACACCTCAAATTTTATTAAATAATTTCATTAATTCTTTTAATCAGAAGAATGCAACTATCTATCAATCTTGCCTTTTTTCAGATGGTAATCTGTTTATTTTTTTCCCCAGTTACGATGCGCTTGCAATATATTCTAATATTTTTCAAAATTGGAACTTGGCATCGGAGTTCAATTTTGCTAAAAATTTGTTCAGCAAGTTTAATCCCGAAGAATTCCCCGTATTCAATATAACCCAAAATTCTTTCGCTAACTTGTCAACAGATTCAAGCATCTTCATCGGTGATTATGAAATAAGCATTTATTCAAGGGATAATTCGATAAATAATCTTTACAAAGGCAAAATACAGCTAAATCTAATTTTAGATAAAACTGGAACCTGGAAAATTATAAGATGGTATGATTATAAACAGGTAGATAATTTCCCTACTATAAGTTTTTTAAAGGCCAAATTAAATTCTTAGTATGTTACCAATGATATTACATTTAAAAAAATTTCTCAAATTCATTTTATCGATGTTTATCTTTAGTGGTTGCATCAATCCTTTTGCTCCTAAATTGATTGATGCATCTAACGATGAATCAATTCTCACAGAGCAGAAAACCATAGATGGTGTTTTTCGAAATTTTCAGTATTCATACAATTTGAAAGATACAGTTGTTTATAGCAAATTACTCTCGGAAGATTTTGTATTTGTATATCGTAATTACGACGTTGGTGTTGACAGGAGCTGGGGAAAAAGCGAAGACGTTAAAACAACTTATGGACTATTCCAAGCCGCAACATACATTGATTTGATTTGGAACGATTCCTACATCGCAATTGGCGATTCTTTAGAAAAAAATATTCAAAGAGGCTTCTCACTAACTATAATTTTTTCTCCAAACGATGTTATTCATCTTCAAGGAAAAGGAAATTTTAAACTTCGTTTCAATACTGCTGATTCAATATGGCAAATAACATATTGGAGAGATGAAACATATTTTTAATTACTTTTCAAACTCTTTAAATTTCTTTTTTAGTTTCTTTAACACGAAAGAATGAATTTGAGAAATTCTACTCTCGGATAATCCTAATAATTTCCCGATTTCTTTAAATTTCAAATTTTCATAGTAGTACAAAGTAACCACAAGCCTCTCTTTTTCTGGAAGCTTCTTTAAAAATTCATATATAATTTGAACTTTTTCATTTTCAACAATCTCATCCAATACGGTCTTCTCTTCATTATCTGATAAGTTTTCTAAGAAAGGAACCTCGTCTCCTTCACTGTTTAATTCAATTACATCACCGAGGAAAAAAGATTCTTGGGAGGACTGATATGCTTTTACGTATTCACTAAGCTCTTTTTCATCTACGTTCAATTTTTTCATCACATCATCTAAATCGTATCTACCCTTTTCTGCAAAAGATTTATCAGCAGTCTCGATGAATTCCTTTGCTTTCTTTCTCGAATTTCTGGACAACCAGTCTATTCTTCGCAATTCATCGAAAATTGCCCCTCTAATTCTTTGATAAGCGTATGTTTCAAATTTGACATTTTGTCCAGGGTCGTATTTTTCAATCGATTCAATCAAACCCACTATTCCAAAATTTATTAAGTCACTTTCGGATAAAATTGAATTTGTAGGCAGATTTATATTCCTTAAAACAAGTTTGACAAAAGGTACATACGCCAAAACCAACTTGTTTCGTAGCTCAAGAGACTTACTATTCTTGTATAACAACCACGTTTTATTTAATTCTTCTAAGGATAGCATTAATTAAAAGGATTTTGTATAAAAAATTCGTTGTGTTTACTTAGCTTTCTTTAGAGCTCTCCAATTGTTCACGCAATTTTCGAATTTCTTCTTCTCTTTTGTCTTGGGCTTCTTTTAGTAGCAAATCTCGCTCTAACTTCCCTTCCAAGGCGGCACGCTCTCGCTCTCGTGCAAATTCCTCTTCGATTCTTCTACGCTCCTCGGCTTCTTTCTGACGAATTTTTGCTAAAATCAAAAACCATATCAAAACTGTAATACCCAGTCCAAAATATATCACAACAAATAAAATGAAACCTTTAAGTAGCGAATTCAGTAATGTATTTGCTTCAAAATAATAGTTGTATAGTAAATAAACTATTCCACAAACTGAACCAATTAAAAATAACGACTTAAAGGGAAATGAAACTATTTTATTCAACCTTTTTCTCTCGGCTTCAAGTCTTTTCCTTAATCTTGCCTCTTGTTCTTTTTTAAGTCTTTCCCTTTCTTTAAGCTCTCTTTTATGGTCTTTTGAGGTGTCTTCTTTTGGTTTTGCCATTGATATTCCCAAAGAATTTAACAAATTTAGTTACAATGTCTCCAATTTTTCTAATGCTGTAGAAAAAATTTTTTGACCCAAATTGTATAATGACTCAAAAAATTCCGAGGAATTGTTTACCCTTAGAAATTCTTTGATGCTGAAAAAGTATTTTCTTAGCTCTTTTTCGTATGGAATGATTGCATAATTTGGAATTGTCAAATTAAGGAAATTCAACGTAGCTTGCTGAAATATATTTGAAACATTCATTCCGTCCTCCTCGTCAATGACATTGTTCACAACAGTTGCTATATTATTTACTCCATAATACTTAGTTAGGATTTTTGTTAAACCATAAGCATCGAGAACTGCAGTAGGCTCATCAGAGAGGAACAATAAATTTAAAGTAGAAATTTTGCTAAAATCAGCAACGGTTTTACTAAAACCAGAGTGATTATCCACAAACACAACATCAAAGTAATTTTCATCTAATAACTCTTTAAACTTCATTTGAAGAGCCTCGCTCAAGTCAATATCAATCTTATATTTATTTGTACCACCAATTAAAAAAATCTTATTTGTTACTTTTGAAAGAGCTCTGTTAGTAGGCAAATTGTTTGTTAGCACATCAATTAAATTTATGTTCAACTCTACACCATTTAAAATATGTTGAACTGGGGAATGCAAGTCGTTGTCCCAAATTAAAATAGTTGAGAATTTCTCGGATAGAACATATGAAAGTAAAGATAGTATAGTACTTTTACCAATTGCGCCCTTTCCACTGATGAAAGAAATAATTATTGGTTTAGAATTTATTCTCATATTATTCAATAAAGTTAATTAAGTATTTTTTTAGAAAATTTGGATTTGCTGGTTCCAAAGAATTGGGTATATCAGTACCGATTGATAAATACATCAAAGGACATTTTTGAGTAAAATCCAAAAGTGTTTCATATAAATGTCCTATTGTGCTCACTTCATCAAATTTAGTTAAGATTAAGAAATTAGGATGAAATTTCCCAAATGATACAATATTTTCTTTGAAGTTTATGCTACTTTGCGTTGTAGAAAGCACAAGGAAAACGGAGGTCCAAGGAAATACTTTCAAAACAGCCTCAAGTTCAATCAAAAAATGCTCATCCCGTGGACTACCACCACTTGTGTCAATTAATATGAAATCATCTATTATTTTATGAGCTTCGATTTGCGACAATAGCTCTTCTACGGTTTGTACATACTCACTATTTAGGTTAGAAATTGCAGAGAGTACTTGCAAATGCTCCCAACCACCAATTTTCTTACAGTCATAAGAAATTAAAGTCACTCTTGAATTAAAGAAAAGCTTATACAAAACACCGAGCTTTACAATATTTAGCGTTTTACCTGTAGCAGTAGGACCAATGAAGACAAATACATTTGGTCTATCTTTATTGGGATTCAACTGTGAATAGCATAATTTCTCAGCGAGTAGTTGGGTAGATGTGTTTCTTAAGTCTTCAAAATCTCTAAAATTTTGCTGCTTTAGACTTTGAATAAATGAAAGGGCAAATTCTGATGTAAAACCATTTTTTATCATAAGCTTAACCATTTCCGCTAAATCGGATGGCAAGTTAGATATAAAGGAGTAAGTAATTTTGTCAGACAAACTTAATAGAAAATTTTTTATGACATTAAGTTCCTTGAAAATATTTGTTGTAACCTCTAAGAAATCTTTAGTTCTGTCTTCCTGTGTGCGTGTGGTCCCAGGAAAATTTGGTATATCTTTCTCTGTGTCGATGGCTGCTACAAGTTCAACAAGCTCTTCGTTGTCTGGGGGCATAGGTGGAATTATACGAGTCGAAAGAATCACAGCATCTGCTCCCAATTCAGAAAGTACTAATTCCTTGCCTTCTTGAACAGTCTTTGCACGATACTTTTTAATTTTCATAACAAAACCGAATAATTCAACGTAAAATTAATGAAAATTTTGTGCCAAATGAATTAAATGTACACAAAATGAATATTGAAAAATTAAAATTTTATTTATTTCATAATTTTGCTTTTTTTATTTATGGTAAAAATGAAAGTTATTTTTGAACAGAAAGTATATAAAAATTTTAGACGAAAGCCAGAAGAATTTTCAGAGATTGCCAAAGAGCTTCGTAGAGATGTAATAAAAAGTTTATATCTTGCAAAATCTGGACATTCTGGAGGTTCTTTAGGTACCGCAGATATTTTTGCAGTTCTCTTCTTTGGTGGCATTATGCGATATAATCCAGAAGCTCCGCGATGGAATGGAAGAGATAGATTTGTTTTAAGCGCTGGTCATATTTGTCCCATTCTTTACGCCACGCTCGCCCGTGCTGGGTTCTTCCCAGTTGAAGAGCTTGCCACTTTGCGTAAACTTGGCTCAAGATTACAAGGGCACCCGGCACTTGATACTGAACTACCAGGTATTGAAACTGCTGCTGGCTCCTTGGGGCAAGGTATTTCCATAGCCGTAGGTATGGCATTAAATGATAAATACTTAGACAAGAACGATAGAAGGGTTTTTGCTTTAACTGGTGATGGCGAGCTCCAAGAGGGTTCAACTTGGGAAGCGGCGATGTGTGCTGGAAATTATAAATTGGATAATCTATGTTGGATTGTGGATAACAACGACTGCCAAATTGACGGTCGTGTGAGAAATGTAATGAGTATTTACCCGCTGGATAAAAAGTTCGAGGCATTTAACTTCGAAACGATTTCTATCGATGGGCACAATTACAGTCAAATAATCTCTGCATTTGATAAATTCATAGAAAACCACAACAAAAAAATCGGTAAGCCAACCGTTATAATTGCTCAAACTAAAATGGGTTACCCTATTTCATTTATGACGGATAATTATGAATGGCATGGAATTCCCCCGAATGAAGAACAAGCTAAACTTGCATTATTGGAGTTGCAATGAAATTGACAGAAGTTGTTGTAATTTTGTATTTGCTTTTATTTGTATCTTGCTCTAAACGTACGGAAGAGCTTGGACATGTTTCCAATAACAACACCTCTACTAAAAATAGAACTGAACATTTTTCATTCAATTTAGATACAATTAAACAACCTCACACAAAAATTCAACCAGTTCCATTAGAATCTTTTATTAAAGTTTTTCCTCCAAAGATTTTAGATTTCAAACTTGAAAAGACAAACAAAGGTACAATGAACTATTTGAACACACAAATTAATATTGTTTCTGCAGAGTATCTCTCACGAAGTAGCGTGATTGTCATTTACATCTACGATTATTTAAGTTTTTCAAATCTACCATCCCATCTCAAGGCTTTATTTGAACTATCTCAAAGGGATGAAATTGTTACAGTTAATAAAGGGATTGGCAGATTTTCATCAGATGTCCTTTCTAATGTAAATAACTTTGAATACATTTGGTATAATAGATTTCATATTAAAATTGAAGCGATTGATTTTCCTGAATTTCGCGAAAGTGTTACCGATATATTAAATAGTTTAAATTTAAACTTACTTGAGAACTCTTTAAAGGTGACGCAAAATGAAAAATTTTAAATTGTTAGGCAAAAAAGCTACAAGATTTGGATTTGCCGAAGCATTGGTGGAATTAGGAGAGAAAAATCCCAATATAGTTGTTTTGGGAGCCGATGTTACAGGTTCTGTCTTAACATCGTTCTTCAAAGAAAGGTTTCCAGAAAGATTTTTTTCAATTGGAATTGCCGAGCAAAACGCAACAACAATTGCCGTTGGATTAGCCCTTTCTGGCAAAATACCTTTCTTTGCTACATACAGCGCCTTTTCTGCTTTCCGTAATGCCGACCAGCTTCGAATTTCTGTTTGTTATAACAATGCGAATGTTAAAATTGGTGGCGGACATTCCGGTATTACAGTTGGTCCTGATGGAGCTACACATCAATCTTTAGAGGAATTATCGTTTCTTAGAACATTACCAAATATGACTGTAGTTGTTCCTTGTGATTATATCGAAACCAAAAAGGCTACAATTGCTGTAACAGAATTTACTGGTCCTGCTTTTGTTCGATTTGGAAGAGCTCCGACACCACATTTCACTACCGAGGAGACCCCATTCAAAATTGGAAGAGCAGAGATTTTTCGCGATGGCAGAGATATCGCAATCATCGCTTGTGGGCTAATGGTTTGGGAAGCTCTCGTTGCAGCTGATGAGCTTTACAAAAGAAAAGGTATCTCCGCAATGGTAATCAACAATCACACATTGAAACCGATAGATGTAAAAACAATTGTCGATGCCGCAAAATCTTGTGGAGCAATCGTCACCGCAGAAGAACATCAAGTTCACGGTGGTTTAGGTGGCGCAGTAGCAGAAGTCTTAGCAAAAAATTATCCAGTGCCAATTGAATTTGTTGGCATGCCAGATACTTTCGGTATTAGTGGAGAACCCGACGAACTTCTTGCAAAATTTGGTATGACCTGGAAAGAAATATACTCCTCTGCATTAAAGGCAATACATAGGAAGGATAAAAATATTAACACCAACCATGTATATCGTAGTGTTAAAGAAATTGAGCCTATAGCAAAAGAATTACTTTAATTTTGTTTTTTTAAAAAAAGTATTTAACTTATGATTTATATCATCTTGTATTTCGCATTTTTTTTAGGTGATTTTATGTTTGCACAAGATGCCCCCTCCGAAAAAGAAATTTCATATAGACCACCAACAGTTGCTGGTTCATTTTACACTTCGGACCCAGAAACATTGAAAAATGAAATCGAAATTTACCTCGAAGCTAACTTACCTGGAAAAATTCCATCGGAACAAAAAATTTTCGGGATAATTTCTCCTCATGCTGGATATATGTACAGCGGTTTTGTCGCTGGTAAAGCTTATAAAGAATTGATTGGTAGAGATTTCAAAACTGCTATAATCATTGCTCCATCACATCATCAATATTTCCCTTATGCATCTGTTTTTTCTGGAGACGCCTATGTAACGCCATTTGGACCAGCATTAGTTGATAAAGAGTTAGCAACTAAACTATCCAATCAAAACAACTATGTTAGGTTATCTTTAGATGGGCACCACTGGCGAAAAGGCACCCCTGAACACTCTCTCGAAGTGCAAATTCCTTTTTTACAATATATACATCCAAATATTAAAATTCTTCCAATTGTTATGGGAAGCCAAGAACCACAAATCATTCATTCCTTATCATTAGCAATCTATAATACATTAAAAGAATTAAACAGAACTGAAGATGTAATTTTAATTGCAAGCTCCGACCTATCACACTACCATAGTTACAAATATGCTCAAGAAATCGACCAAAATTTCATTAATACTTTCCGAAGGTTCGATTATTTTAAATTAACTGCTATGCAAAAAAGCAGTGAATTGGAAGCTTGTGGAGCTGGACCAGTTGCAGTTGTTATGATTGTCTCTGAACAACTTGGAGCAAATAAGCCAGTGGATATTTTTTATGCTACAAGTGGGGATTCACCTTTTGTAACTCCTATTAAAGAACGAGTAGTCGGTTATTTTGCTGGAGCTTTGGTATTTGATAGTTCATTTAATCCCGAGTATTTACCAAAATTAACAATGGAAGAAGAGCTAAAACTTAAAAATTTTGTAAAAAATGTCATAGAAGCCAAAGTTCTTGGTAAAGAATTTGAAATTCCAGATGATTTAAAATCAACAAAGACATTCCTTTTTAACAACACAGCCTTCGTTACCATCGAGAAAAATGGAGAATTACGTGCTTGCATGGGACATATTTTCCCTACTAAACCGTTAATTTACGAACTCCAAGAAGTAGCCAAAACTAGTGCTACCAACGATTGGAGATTTGGTCCTGTAACCAAAGATGAATTACCTTTTTTAAGTTACGAAATAACTATACTTTCGAGATTTAAAAAAATTTTTTCGTTTAGTGATATTAAAATCGGTAAACACGGTCTTTATTTACGATATAAAAACCATAGTGGTCTACTGCTTCCTCAAGTTGCAATTGAGAGGAATTGGGACGTAACAACTTTCCTACAAAATTTATGCTTAAAAGCAGGTGTCTCCAAAACAACCTTTTTAGACCCTGAAACAGAGATTTACGCATTCGAAGCCTTGATAATTCATTGAAATGATACACCTACTTTACAATTTTTTATCAAATCCTTTCGTAACTCTCAGAAACCAACTTTACAAGCATGGGGTTATCAAACCAATCAAGTCTAATATCCCAATAATCAGCGTTGGGAACATTTCCTTCGGAGGGACTGGCAAAACCCCTTTTATTACCTACTTAGTCAAGAAATTTAATGAATTAGGTATCAAATCATTGTTATTGTCAAGAGGTTACAAAAGTTCCCAGAAAGATGTTGGCGTATTATCAAATGTAGTCTCATTTGATGATGTTTACAAATTTGGTGACGAGGCATTTCTCGTCCATTTAAAAACCAAAATACCTATTATAGTTTCAAAAAAAAAGTATAAAGCAATTAGTTTAATAGAAAATTATTTTGATGTAGACGTTGTCATCTTAGATGATGGATTTCAACATAGAAAACTTCAACGCAATTTGGACATTGTATTAATTGATTCAAAAACTTTTAAAACCTTTCGTCGTGAACCCTTAGCAAGTATAGAAAGAGCTAATTTAATTTTATTGGAATTTGGAATATCGCCTACATCCATACCTTCGGGTACATACCAAATCTTTTATTATCACAAGGTTATTGATAGTTTTGAAGATTCTTTAAATATTAAATTGGAATTAAATTCTCTTAGTGCTCAGAGGGTTGCGCTGTTAAGTGCAATTGGAAACAATGATAATTTCTACAAATCTCTTCAACCAATATTTCCTAATATTGTAAAACATTATAAATTTCGCGACCACCACTGGTACACCCCGCAAGACGTCGAAAAAATTTGTGAACAACTATCAAAAAAAAATATTCATTCAATAATTACAACTGAAAAGGACAGTATCAAGTTAAGAAGATTTACTCCAATATTTGAAAAATTTAATATCAAATTAATTAGCGCAGTTATGGAATTAAGAATTGAAGAAGAAAACGCTTTGTTGGACACTGTGTTGAACTACATAAATTTTAAAGTAAAATAAAGTAATCATTAGTATTATCTGTATAAATTTGTAATACACCAACCCGAACTAATTTAACCAAAACAGCAGAAGCTCTTCTTTCGGATATATTTACAAGTTTAGCAAACTCACGAACAGTAATCTTCTGATGCTTTTCCAAATAACTAAATAACCTTTTTTCTTGCTCTCCAATATAAATTTTTACCGGCTTGGAGTTTGCATTCAGTCCAGAGAGGATTCTTTTCATTTCTTTACTTGCAATTACAGATTTCTCACCAAGCCGAATGTACGCAAACCTTTTTTTCCTGCCTTTTTCATCTATTGCCTCTATTGTGTGGGGTTTATTATTACTTTCTTCTATCTCAACTACAATTATTTCTTTCTTATTATAATTTATAACATCGATATTCTTAGGAATTATTGGTGGAAAGATATTAAATTGACAAGCAATTTCAATAATATCAATTTCAGATTTTTCGGAATCGACACCAACAACTTTTCTGTCGTCGTCAATACCAACAATTAAAAAACCGCCTTTTGAATTTGCAAAGGCACAGAGCTCTTTTGCAATTTTTTCGGGCGAGGTTACCTTCCTTTTAAATTCTACTGTCGAAGACTCTCCTTCGGCAATCAACAGTTTTAGTTTTTCTGTGTCCATTTATATTTTTTTACTATTGCCTGGGGAAAACTTGTTGATAAAATGTGGAAAAATTGTGGATAAGTTTAAATTTTTCCTCCATTTCCGACTCAAATTTTTCTAAGTTTTGCATATTGAAGCATAAGTCTTTTACGACCAACCGATTCAAAATTTACAAGTGCCTGAGCATAGCTTCCACTACCTTCAAGATGTTCTACCCTTCCTATTCCGAAAAAAGGATGAACGACTTTATCCCCTATTCTTAAAACATTATCGTCAGTTTGGTCATATTCGTTGATTGATTCTTTTGGATGAGAAAATGAATATCGTTTTGTCGCTGTTTTTTCAAGAGAAATCTTTGGAGCTCCGTTAATCTTTAGATAGGATTTATCAATTTCTTCCAAAAATTTTGAAGGTGCTTGGTATGATTCTTCTCCAAATCTACGCCGTATTCTTGCATATGTCAAAAATACCTTTTGCATTGCTCTTGTCAAACCCACATAAAACAATCTCCTCTCCTCTTCTTCATCATCTCGTTCTTTACTCCAATACCTAACTAAAGGGAATAGTCCTTGTTCCAATCCAACTATGAAGACAACGGGAAACTCGAGCCCTTTTGCAGAGTGCAATGTCATCAATTTTACTTGTTCAGTGGCAATATTTTTCTCATCAATATCAGAAATTAAACTTATCTGTTGCAAATAATCGTTTAAGTCTACATCTTCATTTTGAGTTAAGAAATTATACACATCACTCAAAAGTGTATTTATATTCCCTATTCTATCATAAGCATCATCAGTTCCTATTTCTTCATACATCGAAATCAAACCACTTTCTTTTATGTAGTTTGTAATGATTTCAGAGGGATATCCAGTTCTTTTTTCTAAATGTTCTTTTGTTTCCAAGACCCATTTATGGAAATTTTTTAAGATTTGAGCTGCTCGTGATTGTAACATGGGTATGTCTTCAATAAACCCTAAAGCATTGAACAAAGATACACTGTTTTCCTTGGAGTAGTTTAGCATGATGTTTAATGTCTTTTTACCTACTCCTCTTGGAGGTTCATTAATTACTCTTATCAAGGATTCATTATCATCAGGATTTACAAGAATCCTTAAATACGCTAGAACATCTTTGACTTCTTTTCTTTTGTAAAATGAAACACCGCCGACAACCACATAGTTGATGTTCTCTCGTCGTAGTGCATTTTCAAATTCAAGTGACTGTGCATTGGTGCGATAAAAAACAGCAAAATCACCATAAGAAAATTTTCCAGTGCTTACAAGTTCCTTGATTTTGCTAACTACCAAATCTGCTTCATCTTTCTCAGTCTCGCATTGATAGAGTTCCAAGAGGTCACCATGGGGATTATCGGTCCAGAGTTTTTTTTCAATTTGTTTTTTATTGAAACGAATAACACTATCTGCAGCTGCGAGAATACATTTTGTGGAGCGATAGTTCTGCTCTAATAAAATTATACGAGCTTCGGGGAAATCTTTTTGAAAATCTAAAATATTTCTTATCTCTGCACCTCGCCATTTATAAATACTTTGCGCATCATCACCAACAACAGTTATATTCCTGTGCTTCGAAGCCAGTTGTTTCAAAACATAGTATTGTACCCGATTTGTATCTTGGTACTCGTCAACCAAAATAAAATTAAACTTGTCTTGATATTTTTCCAAAATCTCTGGGAATGACTTAAACAAATCGTATGTATTTACCAACAGGTCGTCAAAGTCCATGGCATTGTTTTGGTGTAAATAATCTTGATATTCTTTATAAATATCGGCGACATGCCTTTCAAATGAGGTTGAAATGCTTTTAGCAAATTCATCTGGTGTTAGAATGTTATTCTTTGCTAGAGAAATCATGTGGTGTATTGTATCTGCAGTCAACCTATTATTCGAAATAGGATAATTCTCCATGATTCTTTTAATTATTTGCAGGGAATCATCGGCATCATAAATTGAAAAACTCGAAGTATAACCTAACAATTTGGCTTCTAAACGCAAAATCCTTGCAAATAAAGAATGAAAAGTTCCAGCCCAAATCCTTTTAGCAGCCTCAGGATTAACAAGATTAGCTATTCTATCTTTCATTACTTGAGCTGCTTTGTTTGTAAAAGTCAACGCTAAAATGTTTTGTGGAGGAATTCCAATGTCAATCAAATATGCAATTTTGTGAGTAAGGACACGTGTTTTTCCGCTTCCAGCACCAGCAATAACTAAAACTGGGCCTTCGAAAGCGGTCACAGCTTCTTTTTGGACTGGATTTAAATTTTGAAGTATTGGATTTTTATCCCAGAAATCACTTTTTTTCTCTTTATCCATCATTCTAAACTATTAAACTACAAAAATAAAAAAGGGAAGGTAGTTAATTTTACCTTCCCCGAGAAAAGTTGCCAGAATAATTACTTTTGTTCTGTTGAGGATTTTTGACTAACCGAAGTGCCATTCTGCGGTTGTGTACCATTCTTATCGAAAGAACTTGATACAGAAGAATTTTTTCTTGCGTAATCAGTAATGTAGAAGCCACTCCCTTTAAATAGCAAGCCAACATTCCTGCTAATCATTCGATGCACCTTGCCCTTTCCGCGATGTTCGCTCGATTCGCAAATCTCTGGAGGGCAGTATTCGAGAGGTTCATCAGTTATTTTTTGCTGGAACTCGAATATTTTCCCGCAATCCTCACACTTGTATTCATATATCGGCATAGCTCCTCCAAAAGATAACATCAAAACTTCTTTAACGAACTTAGCTTGTCTTTATTTCAAATTATTTAATTTTGCTTTTTTGCTTTAATGCGTGCTGTCGTACAAAAAGTAAAGAGCGCAAGTGTTACAATTTTATCTACTGGAGA
This sequence comes from Candidatus Kapaibacterium sp., assembly GCA_937927515.1. Classification (GTDB taxonomy): domain Bacteria; phylum Bacteroidota; class Ignavibacteria; order Kapaibacteriales; family UBA2268; genus Naka2016. The sequence goes on from CALBDO010000010.1 coordinate 43,755, forward strand.
GAGGCGTTCGATTGGACCCGGTCTTCTTGTATTTCTTGCGATTAAATCCACTGATACTTTAGCGGAGGTTCACTGGGTTGCTAACAAGGTAATCAATCTAAGAATTTTCCCAGACGAAAATGGAAAAATGAACTTATCTGTTCAAGACATAAATGGGGAAATTTTGATTATTTCCAACTTTACTCTCTACGGTGATATTTCACGTGGCTTTCGTCCCAATTTCATGTATTCTGCAGAGCCCAGTTTTGCTAATAGACTATATTATGAATTTGTAAATCATATTAAGAAAATTACAACTTTGAACATAGTAACAGGTGAGTTTCGAGAAATGATGGAAGTTCAACTAATAAACGATGGCCCTGTTACGATAATTATTGATAAATAACCTAATTTTTTTTCTTCTTTTTTAATGACAATTTATACTTGACACTCGGTTCATTTACAACTTCTTTTTGTGCTGTTTCTGGTAGAGCTTGAACCTCGGCAACTTTTTTTCCACCAGTTTCAAATCTCTCTTCCTTTACCTCCTCTAATTGAGGTTTAATTTCTGGTGAAGTTGTTTTGTAATTACTTAAAGCCTGAGACAAACGGTTAACTATCTTTTGTATCAACTCCTTGGGTTCGAGAACGACGATTGCATCACTCCAGCTTAATATCCAGTTGATTAAATCTACCCCAATTGGGACGCGCATTTCCAAAATCAAATTACCATCTTTATCAAATTTTTCAATTTGCGATATATGCCATCGACGATTCAAAAAAAAGTGAATAAATTCTTTTTTTACAAGGAGTTTTACATCCCGAATCTCACCAGAAAAGACACCAAAACGGTAAGAGGACCACTCTCGAAAATTAAATGGAGGTGCAATATCAATGAAATCTGGATTTTCCTCTATCTTTGATATGTTGTGTATAGCGAGACTAACGTGTATTTTGTGCTTAGGCACATAGGCAACGACGTATAAAACTCCTAAATAAGAAAAAATTGTCTCAAATCGGATGACAATATCTTTTGAAGTTAAAGTTTTCGGAGTTACATATGTAACAGTATACCATTTCTTCGAGGCAGTGCATTCAATAACTTTTTCAAGAATGTCATTAATTTTTGAGTAATCATAATAACCAACGTTTTGGTCCCAGTATATTGTATCATCAAGAATTACTTCTTTTGGTGCATATTTTTCAAGTTTGTTATACAATCTTTCAACATCTCTTTCAATTACTGTACCTCGAAAAGTTTTCAAATGAGCTTTGAGAAAATGAAATGCCAACAATTCATTTGTTTCAAATCGCACAACTTGTTTTGGCTGTAAAAAATATTTTGGTATTCTCCAATAGATTTCTTTCCCTTTCGGTGTTCCAACCAAAGTTGGTTCTATTTTTTGTAACAATCTAAGGTCTCTTTGAATTGTCCGTATGCTTACAATTTCTATTTCCTCTGAAATTAAGTCTTGCAACTGAGCAGAGGTTAAAGTTTCTCCAGCAAGAAACCTCTTATACATATAAAGGATTCTGTGTGGTTGTCCAGGCATAATTAACCAATTATTGATGTTTATTTAAAAACAAAATTAAACAATTTTAGTTATATTAAAAGTCGTAACTGATTGAAAAAAGATAAAATGGTCTACTCCACGAGGAATACTCTTTTCTCCAAGCAACATCAAGCTTAATTGGTAAACCCAAAATCCAAGCTCGAGCACCTATTCCCAAACTAAGTAGTAAGCGATTTGGTTCAACATTGTATCTTCCGCTAGTATATGTTACAACGGGTGGACTAATTTTGAAATTAGAAATATCTCCTAGCCAACCACCGCCAATGTCGCAAAAGGCGACACCAAGTATATCATTGAACAAAATAGGTATTGGACCCGGTAATAGTGCAGTAAACAAAGGAAAACGAAGTTCAATATTACTAGAAAAGAAGTGATTTCCAACAGCATCACTATATGCCCAACCTCGAAGCGGTGTTATCAACTCCATAAAAGCAAAATCCTCGGGGTCTTGAAATAACAAGTAGTCTGAATTGACTTCATAATTAATCCAATTGTCCACACCCCCAAGATAAAATCTTTGTGGGTTTGAACCAAAGCTAGTTGCTCCACTTGCTCGGATGGCGAGTTTTAGAAAATATCCAAAGTCCCAATATTTTCTGTAATCGAACTTTAACGTGAAAAAATTTATCGAATTCTTAAAAATTTTGGGAACTGAGCGAAACTCTATATAATACCTACTACCTTTTACCGGAGCAAAAGAACCGTACAAAACATCATCGTAGACGTATTTTACCGACGGATAAACAATCGTTTTTGAAATACTTTCCTCATTGTAATTAGTTATGTTTTCCTTAGATGCATTAAACAGAGTTAAATTCAAATCAAAACGATTAAAAATGCTCAATGGATAAGAAGATGTAAAACTAACACCGTAATTCCTTAGCCTATAGTTGTCGTAATAATTATTTAATGAATTCTTCATTAGGAAGATAATTGAACTTTGAAAAGCAGAAAAGTGATAATCTATTGTGTTGGGTAGGTATGAATATTGCAAGAAAATGTTACTATTTTTTAAATCTAGCCACAAATTAGCAGCTAGGTAAATTTGATGGTCGCCGAGAATGTCGCTAAACAACATTTGAGCAAGTCCTTGGAAACCCCAAAAAGAGTCGTAATAAGGATTACCAAGAATTAAATCTGGTGTGAACTTTAGTTTGTACTCATAATCCACAAAATCAGTGTCTTCGAAATTTTTTCTTTGAACAAAATCTGGGGAATACACGTTTACATCCTTGTTGGGAGTTATCATATTTTGTCGCGAAAAATCAACCCGAAATTTACCATAACTCACTTTTACTGTGTCTGAATTTTCGTTAGAGAAAGTCAATAAGGTATCTCGTTCAATCCCTCCATTTTTTAAAGCTTCGAGTTGGTTAGCTCTGAATTTAGTTAGCGGTAATTTTTCTAGTTTTAAATCGACAGAGGAGGGATTCTTTATCATAAATAAATCGAAACCACCCTCTGTAAGAGCAGCAAATACTAAATCCTCTGAGACAACTGAGTGAGACAAATGGGTAATGTTCGATAAGGAATTGGTAATTGGTTGAATTTGGTTATTTTGTATGTCAAGCCGATAGATGTTGCCTATGCCATTTTCATCGGAAATAAAGTAGAGAAATTTGTCGTCCCCACTGATAGCCAAACCAGTTTTTCTGTAATCCGAGGAAAAGGTTATTCTATCTATTTTTTTTGTTTTAAGTTCTATTTTATAAACATCTCTTTTGCTTTGGTCGAAATTCCAAAGTTTCGAAGCTTGAATTTCTGCACCTAGCTCCGTATTGTCCAGCCTATTAGAAATAAAATAGATAAATTTCCCATCGTTCGTCCAAATTGGATGGTCATCATAAAAAAGGTCACTCGTCAACTGGGTTAATGTATTCGATTTTAAATCATAAACGTACAAATCTCTTTTATCTAAAACAGTAGCAGAGAAAACTATCTTATCTTCAACTGGCGACCAAGCAACAGAAGATATTTGTTTAAATCCTAATTGGTATCGTGAAAACTTTTTAGTATTTACATCAACAATGTATAGGACATCCTCGCCACGAAACTTGGCTGAAATTGCAAGCTTTGTTCCAGATGAATTCCAAGAAATTCCTGGGGTTAATATGTTTAAATCCTCGAAATCTTGCTGGCGAAAACTCGAAACAATTTCAGTTTCTTTGTTCTTCTCTAAGTCAAGCACAAACAATGAGAATAATCCATCCTTGTCTGCAATAAATGCAACTTTATCCCCTTGCGGTGAAATAGCCGGAGAAGTGTTGTAAAAATTCCCCTTTTTTTTGTGATTTGTTAGTCTAATTGCAAAATCGGATGGATAACTGAATTTGTCTATGTCGGGATAATAGTATTTTTTTAAGTATCTCTTCCATTCGGATGAAAAATCTTCAAGCTTCATATTAAAGGTTGACTTAAAGGCATTTTCAACGCTACCCGTGGATTTCAGTTTGCTCAACAATTCTGGTATTTTGTGGTTTCCATACCTTTCAACAATATACCACCAAAATGTTTGCCCACCACGATAAGCATTATATCCATCTAGATAATTTAAATCTGGTAAATTTTCGCTTAAAGTCAAGTCTCTAATGTATACATCAGTGGAGACGTCTAACCCGCCAATACTTTCCCATTCGCATAGACCTTCGTGCATCCAAAGTGGAATATCAATCATATTCCCTCTTGAAACAGCAGACTGAATAGTACCTCCGTAAAACCAATCATTTATCACTGCGTGTACTAGCTCGTGATGAATAACATGTCTAAACTGTTCATAATCCCCCTCGAAAGGAACAACGACCCTATTTTTAAACAATTCAGTTACTCCACCAATTCCTTCAGGTAAAAACATATCGATTACGTTTGTTTGCTGAAATTGGTTATGACTGTTATACACTATTATCGGAATTCTTTGGGTAATTTTATACTTTAGAGTTTTTTGAATAGACCCAAGCGAGGCTTCGGCAACTTTCCCTGCAAAGACTGCTAAAATTTTGTTATTGTCGTGGAAATAAACATCAAAGTGTTGTGTTTGTATGTATCGCCAGTTAAATTTTTCGTATTGTACCTTATTCTTTCCAAATTGAGCTAGAAGAGGAGGAAGCAACATCAAAAACATTAATAAAAACACAAGATGTCGTATCATTTTTACCTCCAAAAAAAATTAAGACGATTTAAAAATGCTTAATTTTAAATAAAAAACCCAGAGATTTCTCTCTGGGTTCTTTAAAAAGACAGAATCCTCTAAGCTGGGATAATACATTCATCAATTGGGCAGACAGATTGACATTGCGGGGTATCGTAATATCCCTTGCATTCGACACACTTATTAGGGTCAATCACGTAGATATCGGGGCCCTGGGATATGGCATTGGTTGGACATTCTGGTTCGCAAGCCCCACAATTAATACACTCTTCTGTAATTTTTAATGCCATAAAAACCTCATAATAATTAGAATTAAATTATGCCCGAAGGCAAGCAAAATTAAGAAAAAAATAAAAAATTATAACCAACTACAAGTTGTCATTTTCATTAAAATGTTTTCGATTGAATATAAAATTGTTTTGAGATTTTTTTTGTTATTTCGGTAATCTCTGAATAATCTTTATTCGTTAAATAACCTCTGATATGCCAAATGAAGGAAAGTTCTTTGTAAAATATCGATTCGAGCAACATGTAAAGTTTCCCTTCAAATTTTGAAAGATGCTTTTTACAATAAAGACTTCTTGAACTAACGAACATCGGAACAGAATTCAATGAAAGCCCTATCCTATGCTTTAAGCCTTGTCCCCGATAATGAATAACAAAATTTCTTAAATCTATATAAGTTTTGTATCCTTGTTTGCTTAATCTTTTGCATAAATCGACCTCTTCCGAGTAAAAAAAGAAATCTTCATCAAATCCAGAAACTCTTTTAAATGCTTCCCGACTAACGCAAATTACAGCCCCATCAACATAGTCAACCCGCTTTATTCCTCCAAGTCCCAGCTTCCATTTAACTTTCTTAATAGATGAAACAACTATCGAAACAAAAAAAACGTCGGCAATGGCATTAAGTAAGGTATGAAACTTGCCGTACGAATTTTGGTAACCTTTGTCTGGGTAAACTTGCTGAAAACCAAGTACTCCAAATTGTCCATTTAACTTATTAATGACCATGCGTAAGTGATTGAAAAATTTTTCCGGAAAGATTACATCATTATTTGAAATCAATACATAAGGAGAATCCGTTTGAGAAAAAGCAATATTTACAGCTTTGCCATAGCCAGCGTTTTCTTGCAATGAAACCAAATGAATTTGAGGATAATTCTGCTTCAAAAAGGAAACTGTACCATCAGAGGAATTATTATCAACAACAATTATTTTCTCTGGGGGTTCTGAATTGTTTAATGCACTTTCAATAGCTTGTGCAGTTAATTTTAGATTATTAAACGAAACAATAATCAAATCTACCATATTTTTTGAGATTTACTATGATAATTAGCGTAAATTATTAAATTTGCAAAAAATATTGAGGATATCTATGAAAACATCGAGACGAAACATCATGCAGTTACTTGCTTCTGGAAGCATTCTCATTCCATTCTCTAAGTTGTTTGGGAATTCCAATGTGAATGATGTTGTCGCACATATTGAAAAGTATTCAAGTAACTTTGCTAACGAAAATGAATTCTGGTATTGGGTGAAACAAGCTTTCACTGTCTCACCCAATATATTGAATTTAAATAACGGTGGTGTGAGCCCTCAACCCAAGACAGTTCAAGAAGCATTTGTTCGATACAATCAAATATCAAATGAAGGCCCTGCTTATTTTATGTGGAGAATATTAGACCAAGGTCGAGAACCGCTGCGAAAAAAGCTTGCCGAAATAGCTGGTTGCTCACACGAAGAAATTGCTATTAATCGAAATACAACAGAGGGAATGAATACAATCATTTTTGGTTTGGATTTAAAACCAAACGACGAAGTAGTCCTTGCTAAACAAGATTACCCAAATGTAATTAATGCTTGGAAATTTCGCGAGAAAAGAGACGGTATCAAACTTAATTGGGTGAACTTAAATTTACCATCAGAGGACAAAGATTATCTAATAGACTCATTTGTTTCGAAATTCTCATCTAAAACTAAAGTGGTAAATCTTACCCATATGATTAATTGGAACGGACAGATTCTACCAGTAAAAGAGATAGCAGACGAAGCAAAAAAGCGCGGGATTTTGGTTCTCGTTGATGGAGCTCATACTTTTGCACACATCGACTTCAAAATAACCGATTTGAATTGTGATTTTTTTGCAACGAGTTTGCATAAATGGTTGTGTGCTCCATTTGGCACCGGTATGCTATATATTCGCAAAGATTTAATCAAGAATATTCCACCATTACATCCGAACGACAAACCATACGACAATGATATTAGAAAATTTGAATCTCTTGGAACCCGCTCGTTTCCGGCCGAAATGGCTATCGCCGATGCTATAAACTTCCACTTGTTGATTACATCGAAGAGAAAAGAACAAAGACTTCGTCATCTTAAAAACTATTGGGTAGATAAACTAAGAAATGAAAATAACGTCCAGCTTTTGACTCCTATTTCCGAAAGCTTTTCTTGCGGTTTAGGTTTATTCTTGGTTAAAGACAAAAGACCCGAAGATATTTCGGAATATCTCTTCAACAAACACAAAATTTTTACTGTTGCAATAAACTGGGAAAATATACAAGGCGTTAGAGTTACTCCACATTTATATACTACCGAAGAAGATTTAGACAGATTTATTCTTGCAGTAAGAGATTATTTAAAATCAAGTTAAAAAATGTTTAAAGAAATTCCTCACACAGCAGATGTTGCACTATATGTCGAGTCTACAACATATAAAGGGTTGTTTTATGATGCAGCATTAGGGTTAATTGCCATTTCGGATATTGATGTTTCAAATGAAAGTTCTATTTACGAGCTTTTTTATAAAGATAAAGCATATGATAAAGAAACTTTATTTGTAAATTGGCTTAATTTTATAATTTATCAATTAGATAGCAATTTATATTTATTCGATTCTAAAATATCAATTCATAGAAATTCAATAATTTCAAGATGTTATTTTAGGAATTATAAAAAAAGGAATTTATTAATTAAATCTGCTACTTATCATAATTTAAAAATAGTTAAACTTAAAAACCTAATACAAACTTGTATAGTTTTTGATGTTTAATAAAAGCAATAAAATCTATGGAAATCAATAGGATAGATGAATTTATATATGAAATTCCTCTTGATGCTAATAAAAAAATGAATGTTCCAGCAAGGTTTTTTGCCGACCCAAAACAACTTGACATAATTTCTAAAGATGAAAGCCTAAAGCAACTGGTTAATGTAGCAACGCTCCCTGGAATTATTGGTTATTCTTTAGCTATGCCAGATATTCATCAGGGTTATGGTTTTCCTATTGGTGGAGTTGCGGCTTTTGATACAGATGATGGAATAATTTCACCCGGTGGAGTTGGTTACGACATAAATTGTGGCATTCGTTTAAATATAACAAATTGGAATAGAAATGAAATAGCTAAATTTCTAAAAAATATTGTAGAGGATATTTACAATTCTATTCCATTGGGCACGGGAAAAGGTTCACTTTTAAAACTGACCAAAAGGCAATTTGAACAACTTGTTGTTAATGGTATAGACTGGGCTATTGAGAATGGATATGCAACTGAAAAGGATAAATACCATATTGAAGACCAAGGTCAACTACCTGTGATAGATTTAAGTGGCGTCTCTGAAAAAGCTATCGAAAGAGGCAACTCGGAAATAGGAAGCCTTGGTTCTGGAAACCACTTCATAGAAATTGGTTATGTATCAACAATTTATGATGAAGATGTAGCTAATAAACTTGGCCTGTTTAAAAACCAAATTGTTATTTGGATTCATACAGGGTCGAGAGGATATGGCCATCAAATTTGCTCCGATTTTGTACGGGACTATCAAAGTGTATCGAAGAAATATGGAATAGAATTAGTAGACCGTGGTCTTGCTTGCGCACCGTTTAATTCTAAAGAAGGGCAAATGTATTACAACGCTATGAATTCTGCTGCAAACTTCGCATTCGTTAATAGGCAAATAATTGCACAAAAAATCGAAGAAGTCTTTCAAACCTATTCCAGAAAAATCAAACCTTTAAAATTTGAGCTATTGTATGACTTGGCACATAACATCGCAAAAGTAGAAAAGCACACAGTACAAGGAAAAAATAAAAAGTTGGTTGTACATAGAAAGGGTGCTACCCGTTGTTTGCCCCGAGATAAAGTGAGTGGTCCATTTTCATCAATAGGACAACCTGTTTTAGTTCCTGGCTCCATGGGAACAGCTTCTTACGTACTTCTTGGAGATGCTTATGCTTTAAACTTATCGTTTGGTAGCTCTTGTCACGGGGCTGGGAGAATTCTTAGTCGTTCACAAGCAAAACGTGAAATAAACTCCAAAGAATTGAAAGAAAATCTCGAAAAGCAAGGAATAATCATCAAAACTCCAAGCATGAGTTCTCTATCCGAAGAGGCACCACAAGCATATAAAGACGTAGAAACAGTCGTTACAGTGGTCCAAAACTTAAGAATTGCCAATGTGATATCGAAATTGAAGCCACTCGCAGTGATAAAAGGCTAAATGAAATTCTAGCGGAGAGGGCGAGATTCGAACTCGCGGTAGGGTTTTATCCCTACGACGGTTTAGCAAACCGTTGCCTTCAGCCACTCGGCCACCTCTCCCTTGAAAATGCAAAATTATATAAATTTTTATTAAAATCCAAATCTAAAAATGAACTAAATATTTTAATTAATTCGGTTTTTTGCAGTTTTTTTATTAATTTTGTTTTTTTGGGTGAGTAAATATGTCAAGAGTTTGCATAATCACAAAGAAAAAGCCTTTAACTGGAAATAACGTTTCGCACGCTAATAATCGTACTAAAAGAAGGTTTCTACCTAATCTTCAATGGAAAAAGTTTTGGATACCAGAGCAGAAGCGTTGGATAAGGCTCCGGGTATCTACTCATGCCATCAAGACCATTGACAAGCGCGGTATTTCCTCTGTTCTTAAAGAAGTGGGTATTCTAAAATAACTAAATAAAGGAAAATTTACTGCTATAAGCCCGTCAATTTTATGACGGGCTTTTTAATTCCAAAAACTTTTCATAAATTTATAATACTTAAATTGAGAATCTGATGAAATTTTGTAAAAATTGCATTGTGTTAATATTAACCTCCCTCCTTTTAATCCTATTGTTTACTACTTGTTCAACAGAAAAAAAAGTAACTGATTATTTCAGTTTCAAAACAAATACTTACGAGCTTTACACAAAAGTGAATAATTTAGATTCCAACACTGTTAAGTACATCAAAAACAAATACTTAATCGACTTATTGATAAGTGCAAAAGAAAATGAGAAATTAGAAAATTATCATGAAGCAATAATAGATTTGCTGGAAGCCCTTCGTTACGATACATCTAAAGTTATATTATTTGCCATTGCCAGAAATTTTTACAATATTGAAAAATACAATCTTGCATTTGATTACGCATTTCAATCTTTTCTATTAGATACAAATTTCATTCCCACAATCGATTTACTTGCCAGGATACTTTGTATTAAAAGAAAATTCGACCTTGCCGAGTTCTTCGCCAAGAAATTACTGACATTGTGTGGCGAAAATTTGAGCCAAGATGAAATCGATTTGAACTTAGTCATTTTGGAAGAACTAGATACCACTTATGCAAAATGTATTGACTTCTTGAAGTCAATAAATATTCCTAAATTAGATTTTGATGTAAAATTTCGTTTGGCGTATTACTATTATCAAAGGAATGACACTTCTGAAGTATTGAATTTACTTGAAAATTTTTTAGACAATCCAGTTTATTTCCAAAAGCTGGAATATTCCCATTTACAGTATTATTTCGCAGCATTATTGAATTTAGGGGAATACGAAAAAGCAAAGAATAGATTACGTCAATTTTCCAAAAAATTTTCCACCTCCGATGCTTTATCACTTGTAGATATTTTTATTCAAAGAATCGACACAACCAACAAGACGTATATAGAATTTGTCCAAGATTTTGCAAATATGTTGGATACACTCTATCCAAATAATTATCAATTTGAATTTAAACAATTGGAAATATTCTTTAAGATTAATGATACTGCAAATACATATAAACTATGTAAAAAAATTTTATGTAAGGAAAACATCGATTTGGAGACACTTATCGAAACGACACTTATACTTTTTTCTGAGTTAAATAAAAAGAACGAAGCAATTAAATACTACCAAACTTTTAAGTTGATATTTTCTGAGGAACCAAATTATTATTTTTATCTTGGTTTTTTTTATCTAAACAACAAACAATACAATTTGGCGGAGGAAGCTTACATTAGAGCAATTTCTTTGGACTCTGAAGATTATCAATCATATGCTGGACTTGGTTACCTCTATGCAGAATTGGAAGACTGGGCGAAATCCGACACTTTTTATTTAAAAAGTTTAGAAATATATCCAGATAATCCCAATGTTTTAAACAATTTCGCATACTCCCTCATTCAAAGAGATACCAATCTTAGCTATGCATCTTTGTTGGTGGAAAGAGCTTTAGAGATGCAACCCGACGACCCAAATATTCTTGATACTTACGGTTGGTATTTTTATAAAGTCAGAAATTTTCAAAAGGCAAAAGAGCTAATACAAAAATCCATAGATATAGACTCTACGCGAGCAGAACCTTTTCTCCATTTAAGCTTGATTTTCAAAGCGCTTGGCGAAGAGTCTAATTATAGGTCATTTCTTGAAAAAGCAATTTCTATCGACCCAAACAACAAAGAAGTATTAGAATATTTAAAAGAGATGGAAAAAACAAAGTAAAGGTGTAAGATGTTTGTAATTATTGGAACAGTTGTAGTTCTTGTTTCAATTATCGGCGGTTTGATAATAGCCGGTGGCAATCCTCTTGCTCTTATTGTACCAGCTGAATATATAATTATTGGTGGAGCTGCCATTGGTTCACTTTTAATCGCCAATCCTTTACCTGTACTTAAAAGAATAATATCGGGTGCTCTGGGAACAATAAAAGGAGCTAAGGTGAATAAAACTGCTTACATTGAATTGCTTCAATTATTATACGAACTGTTCCAATTTGCCAAAAGAGAAGGCTTAATTGCAATCGAATCTCATATTGAAAATCCAGAGCAAAGTTCGATTTTTTCAAAATACCCTACCTTCCTCGCAAACAAAACTGCTGTTGAATTTTTAACCGATACTTTAAAAGTTGTGTTAAGTGGCGGTGTTCCAGCTCACGACCTCGAAGAACTTATGGATATTGATATTGAAAATATACTGGAAGAAGAGCAAGTCCCAGCACAATCATTGCAAACACTTGCCGAAGCATTTCCGGGGCTCGGAATAGTTGCTGCAGTTATGGGCATAATTGTTACCATGGCTTCTGTTAGTGAAGGAGCCGAAGCAGTAGGACATCACGTAGCTGCTGCTCTTGTTGGCACATTTCTTGGTGTTTTAATGTGCTATGGAATAATAGGACCCACCGCTTCTATAATGAATAAAATTACTCAAAAAGAAATGAAATACCTACAAACTATAAAAGCCGCTTTACTGGCATTTGCAAAAGGGGCGCCTGCTTCGGTTGCAATTGAGTATGGTAGGCGCTCCATAGACCCAGAAAATAGACCATCCTTCCAAGAAACAGAACAAGCAATAAAACAGGCAAGGTAATCGATAGGTGTGCTTATGGCTGAAGAGGAAAAAAAACACAAAGAAGAACCAATAATAATAAAAAAGAAAAAAGCCCACCATGGTCATGCGGCTCACGGCGGTTCTTGGAAAGTCGCTTATGCAGACTTTGTAACAGCAATGATGGCTTTCTTTATCGTGATGTGGATTCTTGGACAAAGCGAGCAAATTCGACAAATGGTCTCTTCGTATTTTAAAGACCCTGGGGCATTCAATTTCTTGACAGGGAAACGAACCGTTCCAATTAAAATAGACATATTTGAGCACGAAGAAACTGGAAAAGGTAAAGATAAACAACAATTTGTTTTCTTTTTACCCCCCGAACAGCAGGATACTCTAGCCGAAAAAGTTTCTGATAAATTACGAAAGCAAGCAGCGATGGATAGTGTAAAAGCTGTCGAAAGAGTTAAGTCTATCGCAGAAGAAATTAAGAATTTATTTAGCGAAAGTAGTATTCAAAATCCAAATTTGAAAAAACTAATGAATTACATTCAGTTTGAATTTACTAAAGAAGGATTGAGAATAGAACTCATAGAGTCAAGCGAATCTGTCTTTTTTGAAATAGGAAGTGCCCGACTGAAACCCGAAGCCAAAGAGTTATTAAAATTGCTTGCACAAGAAATTGGGAAATTGCCAAACTATGTGGAAGTGGAGGGTCATACAGATAGCAGACAATATTCAAAAACTTCTACTTATACAAATTGGGAATTATCAGCAGATAGAGCAAACGCTGCCAGAAAAGTTCTCGAAGAAAATGGTCTATGGGAAGGTCAAATTATTAAAGTTACTGGTTTTGCGGACAAGAAGCTCAAAAACCCTGAGAACCCTTTTGATTTATCTAATAGGCGTGTCACCTTACTTGTAAAAAATATCAGTACAGAAGAAATTTTGAGAAACTACACAAAGTAATGATTTGCAATGGAAAATTTAAATTTTCTTGTTATTGACGACGATAAAGCCACTGTCGCTAATATTCGAGCAATACTTTCTAAAGAGTTCCCAGAGGCTGGTCTTCTAATCGCTTTTAAAGGGAACGACGCTTGGACATTAATCCAAAGAAATAAAATCGATATTGTAATTGCGGATTACGACCTACCAGAAATCAATGGGTTTGAATTGTGCAAAAAAGTCCGTCAACATCCTCAATTAAAAAGGGTATATTACATTTTATCAACTGGATATGTCAATAAAGAACTAAAAATTAGAGCTTTGGAAGAATGTGTTGACGATTTTATAAACAAACCAATTGAATACGAAGAATTTATAGCAAGAATTCGCGCTGGAATAAGAGTCCTAAATCTTCAAAATAAATTAATCGAAGAGAACAAGCTCCTTTCAGATTTAGCAGAGGCTTTGGAGAAACAAATACAAGACACAAAGCAGTTAGCCATTCGTTTCCTTACCCTTCGAATGCCTATTGTAAGTGAAATCTTAAAAAGAGTTGCAACCGCAGCAGTTTGGATTGCTCAACATACTGGAAACTTTGATGATGATGAACTTCAAGATATAGAATTTGCTTCTTATCTGGCTTATGTTGGAAAATTATGTCTACCCGACGAATTTCTTGAAAAACCTGTCTTGACCGATGGAATTCCAACTAATGAACTCATGTATCAAGTACCAATTAAAGGAAAAGAATTGCTGGAAAATATTGGTACCTTCGAAAGAGTTGCAAATGTTATATTTCATATTTGGGAGAATTTTGATGGGAGCGGTATACCCAAGAAGTATCAATCCTGGCAGATACCTGCTCCATCAAGGATAATCCGAATTGCTTTGGATTTTGAAGAGCTACGTGTTTTTAAAAAAATGAAGGCAGAAGAAGCACTGGAAACAATTAAACAAGGTACTCGAAAGCTCTACGACCCAAGAGTGGTATTATTTTTTGAACAATATCTGCTAGAATCTCGGCAACTCGAAGGAAGTTTGAATGAAAAACCTTTACAATTACAAGATTTAAAACCTGGTCTTGTTGTTTCTCGAGATGTTTATACCTATGCTGGTATGAAATTATTGCCTGCTGGTGCAACTCTCAACGAAAGAACGATACAAATGCTAATTTCCCACAATACTACAGACCCAATTCTTGGTAGTATTTGGGTAAAATTATAGCCCTATTTATATTCATTCCAAGTAATTCTTGCAATTTAATTGCATTAGGAATAGAGTACCCAAACACACCATTATTAAAAATTATGTAAGCTTCACTTATTCTTTCACTAAATTCTTGAATCGATATTGCTATTTCCTTTAATTCGTCTTCATCATATGGTGATTTATGCAATTCATATCTTCCGTGTAATCTATAATAAAGTGTTTTGTTCGATATAATATTTTTCAAACGATATCCTGGCGAGTCTGGATTTACAAAAGTACAGTCGTTTTCAATTAAGACTTGTAAGATTTCATCAGAACGAAGAAGAGCATTACGAAACTCAACTGCTATGGGAAATTTAGTTCGAATATACTTAACTACATCTGCAAAAATATTGATATTAATGTCGAAACTTGGTGGTAACTGTAAAAGTAAAAGACCAATTTTTGTTCTTAGGATTTCAATATTGTTGCAGAAATCATCAAGTTCTGGAAAAATGTTCATCAATCTTTTTTTATGAGAAATTTCTTGTGGAATTTTTATAATGAACCTGAAATTATCCCCAACAGACTTCAACCAATTCGAATAAGTCGATGTTTTGAAAAGACGATAGAATGTGGAATTTACTTCTACGCAATTAAATACTTGCGAATAAAAATTCAACCACTTTTTTTGAGGTAAATCATCTGGATATAGAATCCCCACCCAATTGGGAAAAGCCCATCCAGAAGTCCCTACATAAATTTTCATAGGCTATTTAATGATAGGTAGAACAACCAACTTTTTAATAAATCCATTAGAGAAAACTAAAATTACCATTGAGCTGGATAGATTTAACTTAGATTGCGTTAATTTATAACGATTTAACCCCTCTGATAGCTTGATAGTTTCTTCGCCCAAATAGTTTCCTAATACATCGTAAACCATTGCTTTCAAACTTTGAATATTTTCAGAGAGTAAAACTAAATTGGTTCCTTCTTCATCGTTTGCAAAACCCAATATCTCAAAATTTGGTATGAGTTCAAGATGCTTAGAGCCGATAGGAGCACATACGGGATATACTTTCAATAACCCATCAATCAAATTAAAATAAAGTTCTTTTTGTGGAGCATACTTCAAAACCTTTAATATAAGTTCAGTTGAGTCTGGATACGAGTACATACTATTGCCAACAATCGAAATTGGTAGTCCTTGTTTTATGAATTTTCCCAAGGCTTGACCCGTTAAAATTAGGTTGACTTCTCCAAAATCACAGAGACAGACTACATCTACATCATCGATTTTGCATCCTTGGGTTCTTAATAGCCATTTATCAAATTCAATTGCTAACGCAAGAGTATCAAGATGCAAAAGAACATTTGGTGATATATTTTCAACATAAATTTCAACGCTTTTACCGGGGGCTACTATGTATTTCCCTATTTTAAGTGTAAGATGATAAATTTCTTTAGGAACAACATAATGAATAATTATACAATCATAATAGTAACATTTTTCCGATATCTCAAAGCAAAGTGTATCCCAATACTCCCCTACTGTATTTCCAAAAACGTTAAATTTAAATTCATAACTATCCAAAGGTTTTAGATAAACAGTAAAGGTATTATCGAAAATTAAATTGCTCGAGGAATTTGAGGAAAATACTTTAAATGCAAGGTCATTTCGACCATAATTTTCAAGTTTTAGACTCGAAAACTTTGATGTTCCAATCCATATGGTATCTAATTCCACGAATTTTGGATTAATAGCAAACAATGGCTTTACAACGGAGACCAGAGCCACCAATGTATCCAGTTTTTCACAAGTGGAAAAACTAACAATTAATGTGTCGACAAACTCTCCTGGTTCCTTTACACCACTAAATTCAATAGTCATATATGTTGTATCAGAAGAATTTGGATATAGCATTGTGTTTGAAAAATAACCACCGAAATACGGTGTATTAAATGGCTTAATTATTTTTAAAGTATCGGGAATATTTCCGAAATTTTTCAATAAACATTTTAAGGATTTTGGAAGCTCACAAAATTCTAACTCCCCAAAATCAACAAAGTTCTTTTCTATATATAATTTTGATGAGCCCCAAAAAGCAAAAATTGGGACTCTTATGTTTCGGGTGGTGTCCCCGAAAATAAATTCAACACTAGCAGTATCATAAATTAATTCAGTTGGTGTGTAGGATAAAACTATTACAACAGAGTCTTTTGGTAAAATTTCAAAAGGAAAGCTAATATTGCTTTCTATTAAAAATTGGCTATATTTCTGTTCCAGTACAATGTTGAATACGGTGTCTCTTACTTCGGATAAATTCTTAACAATTACAGTTCTAAATTGTTTATCACTGTTGCAATAAATATTGCCAAAATCAACAAATAGAGGTACGACGGCTACATTTTTATCAATAATTTCAATAAAAACAGGCACAGATATCACGGTATCGCAAATTCCAGAAAAGTAAAAATTGACGGTTCCATAATATTTTCCTTTTTCCCTACCAAAAATATTGAATGACAATTTCAAAGTATCAAATGAAGTAACTAAAGAATCTGAAATATTTGTAGCTAATGTTACAAATTCTGAAATAGAATCAGAAATACTAATAAACACAAGTTTATTCGTATCACCAGAAGTTGAAGAAAAACTTAAAACAATATCAGTAGAGAATCCCTTTTGTAATTTTAATTTGATACTTGTTGGAGTAGATATAATATTTGTCTTGATACCCTCCCCATAACAAACTATTCTAAAGGTGTCTTTGCAATTAAATGAAATGAGAGTAAGTGTGTCGTAGAATTTTCCCGATTTCTTTGGAACAAAGGTGAGTTCAAGTTTAAAACTACCATTAGGTTTTAGAGTTATTGGAATAGAATTGTTTACGACGAAAACACCTCTGCTACTTTGGCTTTGATAAATGTTTAAAAATAATTCTTCGAGATTGCCTTCATTATTGAAAACAACTTCTTTCTTATTAGTGTCACCAATGCAAATTTTACCAAAATCTACGTAGGAAGAAGAATAATATATTTTAGGCATAAAAACTCTTATGTTTACTTTTATGTAAACAATGTTGCGTTTTCCATTGACCGAACGAAAATCATTGTTTTCAATGATTAAAGTTGTTGTAATTATTCCAACAAAGTTTGTATCGATATGGATGAATAATGTATCATCTGAATTAGGCAATATGTAATTATTATATAAATCCTTGCCTGATGACCATCCTTGCAATATCAAATTAGTCGTTTTGGGATTAAATGAAATTTTTCTGAAGAAAAGTGTATCATTACCCAGATTGGCAACTCTAATTTTAATTGGAGCCAAACTGCAATATTGCTCTACTTCAATTGTTGAGTCTGTCTGAATTATTGGAGAAACAGAATATACTCGTATTTTGAGATATTGAAACGTATCGCAAGGGGAAAAACCTATTTTGTAAATTATCTCTTGCCAGCCCGTATCAATTGGAGTGCATTCGAAGTGTAAAAAATTGTTTCTCGAGGGTTCAAGTTGCATAGGTAACGAAGATGTTAGTCTAAACGATTTGTTATCAACACTTGGCTTTACATAAGAAACAATCTCACCTTGGTTATCGGAGCTAACTCTAGCGGAAATAGGATGTGCAAAACCACATTTCGCATTGTTCAATACTATTAAAGTATCAATTAATCGTGCGGATGGCTCAATGGCGCTTCCTCTTAGTGGTATAGATATAGCATCTTGATTTGGGTATTGAATATATAAAATAGCATCTTTCATACCTTTTGTTTTTGGATTGAAGCTGATGATAATTCTGATTGAATCACAAGACTGAATGTAAGCAGTGGAACCGGGACTTACAATGCTAAAATCACTTCCGCTAGGATTGATAGACAAGGAAATTGTTACATCATTAAAATTGAAGCTTTTAAACCAAAGAGTATCTAAAATCCTTTCACCAACGCAAACTTCTCCAAAGTTCAATGCATTTTTGATTGCAACACCTTTTGGATTTGAAAGTTTATATATTCCTTCACCAACAACCCAACCGTTTGTTTCATTTATAAACCAAATGTCATCAAGATTACCAGATTGAACACCGCAATTTCTTTTCTGCCATGTAACTCCCCCGTTCGAAGTATAATAAATTTCACGATAATAGCCGCATGCCCACCCTCTTTGTGCATCAATCAGAAAAGTACCAAACATAGGGACACCGGTGCGGAAACTGTTCCAAGTTACGCCATTGTTTGTAGTGAACCTCATTCCACCATCATTCCCTCCACCAGTGCAAGTGGTTCCAGAAAATGGAACTAAAAATGATGAGCCGATATTCGTGATTTCCTCTTGCCACAAACTTGGACCACTTGTAGAGAAAATTTGCCAAGTTCTGCCACTGTCCGAGGTTACCCAAATCTTCCCACTGCTACTTGCATATCCCAAACCATTAGGGTATAACATAACATCAGTCATTCCGGTATTATCTTCGTTTCCAATAAATACAGACCAATTTGCACCCCCATCGGTAGTTAGCCAAAAGTGTTGCAATCTACCATTACAGCCATCTCCAACAAGTAGACCATAGTTTTCATTTAGAAAGAAACAACCCCAGAAAAAAGTTGTGTCCCGTGTTCCCTCGGGAGTAATATCGAACCAAGTTGCACCTCCATCGGTGGATTTAAAAATACCTTCAACACCAGAGACATAACCTACTTGAAGCGTTGGGAAATGAACACTTTCGAGATGATAAGCATTAATTGTAGTGCCACGCCAAGTATTGCCTCCGTCTGTCGTGCGTAAAATCATTCCATTAAATCCGCAAATCCATCCGTAATTAGGATTAGATGGGTGAAAGAAAACATCAAGCCAATAATTATTATGATAAGGCGCAGGTATGTTTTGTATTCTTTCCCAATATTGAGAACTACCAACAATAGTCGTGCTAAGAGCGAGACAAATAAACATAATGAGATTTAAAATAAATTTTTTCATTATACTCCCAAAGTAAATACAGGTTGAATTTAATAAAAATTACTTAAATTTTAGTTAAAGATTTTCATATAATGTTAAATAAGACATATATCTATTGTAAGAAATCTTTCCCCTTTCTACAGCCCTTTTGACTTTACAGCCAGGTTCATGAGTATGAGAGCAAGGTTGAAACTTGCATTTTTGGAAGTAAGGTGTAAAGTCGGGAAAATAAAAAGGCAACTCATTACGAGTTATACCAAACAACTCGAATTCACGGAAGCCAGGTGAGTCTATTATAGCAGTATTTTCATCCAAGTTAAGATAGTAACACGCAGTTGTTGTATGGCTGCCTCGCAAATTCTTTGCCAGTTTTCCAACTTTCTGAATTTCTTTTCCAAATAGTGCATTTACAAGTGTCGATTTTCCAACCCCCGAAACACCCATAAATAATGTTTCTTTATGTTGAATTTCGTTGAGTATTTGTTCCAATCCTAAGGATAGCTTTGCACTTATGAAATAAACCCGGTATCCTAGTTCAATGTATACATTGAAAGCTTCTTTGACATTTTCATCAAAAAATAAGTCGATTTTGTTTACACAAATAATTGGTGTAACCCCTCCATATTCACATGCAACAAGAATTTTGTCTAGCAACCTAAGGTTGTATTTTGGATTGTCAACTGCTAAAATAATTAAAACTTGGTCCATATTCGAAGCAATGACATCTTCTTTGCTCGAAATTACAGACTTTCTAATCAAAAAAGTTTTTCTTTCTGCAACACGCACTATTCTACCGAGACCACCAATATCATTTTTTGATTCCGGAAGCAAGAAATCACACCTATCCCCAACAGTAATTAAAACATCGTGTGAATGTTTAACTTCAATAGAACCAGAAATGACGCACTTAAAAATTTCTTTCTTACTATCATTTTTTTGGACGAAATAGTAACGACCTTTCGTGGTTGTCACTATTCCATTGTGAATTTCTCTGGAAGTTTGTTTGTGCTTTTTAACTAATATCCTTTGCTTTTGCTTTGGAACATTTTTTGATAATTCAGCAAATTCTTCGCCAAAATTTCCCTCACGATGCATATTTTTTTGATTTTTTTATTGAAGACAACTGACAAAATAAGAAATGTGTCAAAAAAAATTCACAGTGATAAATAAATTAAACAATTTATTTGTTTATTTACAAAATTAATCGTAATTTTGTAACAGTTATGAAAAAAGGTAATTTTTTATGTCAGATTATATTTGGAAACTCCGAGGCAAACCTCAAGAGTCCATAGTTAAAACTATAGCAGAGGCATTCAAAATTCCTCGTGGTCTTGCCAAGGTCCTTGCAGCAAGAGGTTTGGATAATCCAAAAAAAGTACAAGATTTCTTCTATCCATCTTTGGACAATCTCTACGACCCATTTTTGTTAAAGGATATGGATAAAGCCGTCGCTCGTATCCTCGACGCAATAAAAAAGAAAGAACTCATCTGCATTCATGGTGATTATGATGTCGATGGAACAACAAGTACCTCCATGTTAATTGAATTTCTCAGAACATTGGATGCGAGCGTAATCTACCACATTCCCGATAGATTTCAAGAAGGATATGGGATTGTTTCGCAAACTGTTAAACAAATGAAAGAACTTGGAGTAAGCTTAATAATAACAGTTGATGTTGGAATTACCAGTGTTGATGCAATAAATTATGCAAAAGAAATTGGTATTGATACAATAATATGCGACCATCACGAACCCGGCCCAGAATTGCCAAACGCTTTTGCTATCTTGGACCCTTTACTTCCAGATAGCAACTATCCTTTCAAGCATCTTGCAGCTTGTGGTGTTGTATTTAAACTTATCCAGGCAATTTCCAAAACACTAAATCAAGAAGAAGCTGCGTTCCAGTATCTCGATTACGTAGCTATTGCATCTGCTGCAGATATGGTTCCCTTGATAGACGAGAACAGAATTCTATCTCACTTCGGTTTGAAGCTACTGAATGAAAAACCTCGACCTGGAATCAAAGGCTTAATGTACTGTACTAACTTAAAGCCTGGCAACTTAACCACATTTAATATTATTTACTCTCTTGCTCCATTAATAAATGCGGCTGGTCGACTGGGAAGTGCTTCGCGTTCTGTTGAAATGATGATTCAGAATGATGAAATTGCAGCGTTTCAAATGGCACAGCAGTTGGAACAAGACAACCGTCTGCGACGTTTCTACGATGAAAAAACCTTCGACGAGGCTGTTCCCATGGCAGAAAAATTTTTAGCTGCAAAAGAAAGAAGATGCCTAATTCTTCACAAGGATGACTGGCATGCAGGTGTCATTGGCATAGTTGCTTCAAGGTTGGTGGATAAATTTCACTTGCCGACAATTCTGTTGACAACTATGTACAACCTTGCAAAAGGCTCTGCAAGGAGCATTCTAAATTTCGACATTCACTCTGCTCTTAAGGAATGTACACATTTACTTGTTGAATTTGGTGGACATAAACACGCTGCGGGACTTTCCCTTGAATTAGACAAGCTCGAAGAGTTTATTGAATGCTTTGATGCAGTTGCTCAAAAGCATATTACAAAAGAAATGCTTACCCCTGAACTAATTATAGATGCAGAAATTAGTCTTTCGGAGTTATCCCCCAAATTTTTTCAATTTCTACAGAAATTTGCTCCTTTTGGCTTTGAAAACAATAAACCTACTTTTTTAGCTAAAGGGATTTTCTCCAAGAATGGACTAAAAATGTATGGAGCTAATAACTTTAGATTCCGTGCCATTCAGCCCATCAATATTAATGGTGGAAACATTTTCTTTGAAATCGATGCTGTCGGGCAAAATCTTGGTGAAAAAATCAAATATATAAATAGTAACAAGCCTTTCTCTATTGTTTTTATCCTCGAAGAAATTTCAGCTGGCGTTCAAACTCAATATCAGCTCCGTGTCAAAGATATTCTCCCCGACTAATAAAATGCTTGATGAGGTATACTTTTTTTCCGAGCTTGTAAATTTGTATGATGAGTTAACAAATTTTTCCAAAAGTTCCAACTCGAATTTCAAAAAAATCCAAAAATCGCTCTTCGCTCTTTTTTACGAATTTGTCTTCTATTTCCTTCGGTATCACAGAGTGCATTTTCCTTCAAATTATTCAAGGATAATTTTCATTTTAAACAATTTTAACTTAACTGATGATGTTAAGCGTAAATTGTTAACCATTCACTCATTATTAGCGACGAGAAAAAAGATAAACATTGATAAAACTATACTGATTGAAATGATATATCTGGTTGCAGATGTGTTCTCATTCTTTTTTCGAAAAACAAAGCCCGAGAAACTTAATCCTCCTAAGGATATAAATTTTACTGTTTACCAAGCTTTAAATGATGTTGATATTATTTTAAATGAAAATGTTGATTTCTCAAGAATCGTGGTAACTTATGTCGACAGAAATAATTACACTCTGTTTTGTCTAAATAAGGCATCCCAAATCGAGATTGATTGTAGTAATTTTTGGAAAGAAATACCACTTGTCGTGAACCATGGAACAATTTTAAATTGTTTTCGATTAAAAAGTATGGGTGACCGAAAATTCTCTACCACAGAAGAATCTATAATTGTAATTGAGCCAGATTATCTTTACGACATAACCGACATATCCCAATGTTTTACACACAAAGGTCCAAATGCTTATCTGTATTTTATCAATAAATTTTTCCCAAAATCCACTTCTTATTATACTTTTTTAGGTTATTTAGTAAACCAAATATTTGACTATCTCTTAACAGAAGAAAGAACAACTTTTAAAGATATTTTTGCCAAATCTGTATCAAAAAAAATCTTATCGTACTTGGTTTTAAAACAGAAAGATAAAACCTTTGAAACCAATCTAAAATCAGAGCTGGAGAAACATTTCCACAACTTGCAACAGATAATTCCTGCATTTAAAAACTACCAAATTCAAATTGAACCAACTTACTTTTCTGCTGAATATGGAATAACTGGGCGAATAGATTTATTGTTGGAAAAGAAAAGCGAGAAATCCTGGAAAACAATTGTAGAATTGAAATCTGGCAATCCACCCTCCACCCAAACAAAAATTATTCTTTCAGATGGCAAAAAATATTCAATTGGTGCATGGTCTTCGCATTATGCACAGATTATTGGTTACAATCTGCTATTGGATTCTCTGTTTAAAGAACGCAAAGGTACTTCGATGATACTTTATTCAACCGACGTTAAAAATCCTTTGCGTGATGCAGGCAATATACCTGCGTTCAAAAGAGATTTTATCAAAATTCGTAACTGGATATGTCTTTTGGAAGCTCAGCTCGGGAAAGGTAATTTCAAAATCTTTAATTCCATAGAAAAATTTTCAGAAAATGATAAATACTTAACCTTTCAAATTCAACATTATCTATCCCTGTTTAACTCTGCATCCGAAGAAACAAGAGCTCTTTTAAAAGAGTATATTAAATTCTTAATCAATGAGAACAGAATAACACGAATTGGCGAAAACGGATTAGAATCGAAGGCATCACAAGCTTGTTTGTGGAGTATTCCCTTTGACGAGAAAAACGAACTCGACACGAACTTAACAAACTTATCCTTGAATTTGGATAAGTCAAACCTCGCTAATGGTTACTTATGCTTTGAAAGAGATATATCTTCTACTGCAATCTGCTCATTGAGAAAAGGTGACCCCGTTGTCTTGTACCATCCTCAAAATATCAACAATCCCTTGTCATTCCAACTATTGAAAGCCGTTATCAAAGAAATTGAACCAGATTTTGTTACCGTCTCACTTAGAAATAAATTCTCCGACAACGACTTCTTCAACACAAGACAAGGTTGGATTATTGAACAAGACCTAGCAGACACAAATTTCAAATACCTCTTCCATTCTTTGTTCAATTTTCTTCTAATTCCGAGTGAAAAAATAGAATTTCTTCTCGGTTTGAAAGAACCAATAAAAAATGTTAATCATCTCCAAAATCTTTCGTTTCCACTTTATTCAAATGTCATTGAATCTGCCATAAACAGTTATCCATATTTCTTAATTGTTGGTCCACCCGGGACTGGAAAAACTAGGTATGTCGTCAAAGAGCTAATCAAATATTACTTGAAAAATTGTGAAGGTAAGATTCTTGTCTCTGCTTATACAAATCGAGCAGTTGATGAAATTGTCGAAATTCTCAACAAAGAAAATCTTAATCATTTATTCATTCGAATTGGAACAAAAGAATCCTCAATTTATAGGCAGAACCTACTACCTTTTCTCATCGAAGAACTCAAACCAGAGGAACTGGAAGAAAAAATAAACAGCAGTAAAATTATTTTGGGTACTGCACACTCCTTTTTGAGCAACCCAGAAATATTTGATTTAAATAAATTTCAAGTGGCTATAATCGATGAAGCATCACAACTGCTCTTTCCTCACATTGCTGGAATTCTTGCTTATGTTGATAAATTTATTTTAATTGGCGACGAAAAACAGCTCCCACCAGTCATTCTACAAGAGAAATTTACTACAAAGGTAAAATGCGAGATTCTAAAAAAGTTAAATTTCGACAATCTTTCAATGTCTTATTTCGAATTTTTGTTAAGAATAAACCGTAGCAAGGGTTGGAAAAACTCTTATGGCATACTAAACAAACAATCAAGAATGCATCCAAAAGTATTGGAACCAATAAATAAATTCTTTTACCAAGGCATCATAAAAACGAACCCATCAAGGAAGTCGCAAGATAATATATCAAAAATCATCTCCTTCATCATTGATAGGTTTAAATTTGATGTCCAGAAAAGAGTGTTTTTTATTGATTGTCCGAGAGAGAACAAAAAGAAAACCAACACTAAACAAGCCGATTTAATTACTTCAGTTTTAAATGAAAGTTACTTGAGATATGATGGATATATCAATGCAGAAACTTTCGGTATAATCTCTCCATTTAGAGCTCAAAATTTTGAAATTTATTCAAAGCTACTACCACAGCTTAGAAAAATTGTAACAATCGACACAATTGAAAGATTTCAAGGTTCGGAACGAGACATAATTTTACTTTCACTGCCTTTTAATTATTTAAGCGAAATTTACTTATCGTGTAACCTAATAAAGACTGAGGATGATAAACTCATCGATAGAAAATTAAATGTGGCTTTAACCAGAGCTAAAGAACTCCTCTTGGTTTTTGGGAATTATGCTCTTCTTTCACAGAGCAAATATTATTCAGATTTTTTAAAGACCTTTTTCTCAGACTCTAATACTGCCAAAGCTTAGTAATTTCAACTCATTCAATTAAGTACCAAGATAATAAGCAGTTAAAATCTTTTAGTCGAAAGTAATTTATTAACTTTTGATATTAATTCATTGAAATCAAATGGCTTGGATATATAATCATCAAAGCCATACTCGATTATCTTTCGCCTATCTTCAAGATAGGAATAAGCAGTAAGAGCAATTATTGGAATAGACGGGTTGATTTTCTTTATCTCTTGAAATGCTGTAAAACCATCCATGATGGGCATTCGAATATCGAGGATAACAAGACTTATTCCAGGATTCTTCTCCACCATATCGATTGCTTCTTTACCAGTGGACGCATGAAGAATTTCACATTCATAATATTTCTTCAGGAACTTTTCCAAAGCCAAGTAATTGATGTAATCGTCTTCTGCAACTAGAAACAACTGTTTCTCACTCACTCCAACATCACTATATTGCAAAGAAACCTTCATTTCTTTTTCCTCGATAATCTTTTCGGAATCTAATTGGCTTATGGTGAAATAAAAAGTTGAACCTTCACCAATTTCAGACTCAACCCAAATCCTACCTTTTAATCGATTTACCAACCCTTTGCAAATTGGAAGGCCTAAACCCAATCCTTGATATTCCTTCCTAAGAAAATCTACGTCTATTTGCTGAAATTTCTCGAAGATTGAAAGATACATGCTCTTCGGTATTCCAATCCCAGTATCTTTAACATAAAATTCTACTTCACTGGCTTCTTTTATCCTTGCACCAATTTCTACATAGCCTTTCTTTGTAAATTTCAGTGCGTTGTCTACAAGATTATTAAGTATCTGTTTCAGTCGCAAGGGGTCGGTGATAAACGTAAAATCTTCTGGCAATGTATGTTTTATTCTCAACTCAATTAATTTATTTTTTACTTTTTCGTTCAATGAAAATGTTGAATAAACATCATATAGAATTTTGTTAATGTTAGTTGGTTTCGGTGTAATTTTAATCTGATTGGTTTCAATTAGGGATAAGTCTAAAATATCATTGAACAACTCAAGTAATTCTTCTGCCTTTTCCAAAATCACATGGGCAAACCTTTTAATCTCTGCTGGTGGTACAGATTGTGACTCTAAAATCTGGGCGAAACCCATTAATCCGTTCAATGGAGTTCGTACCTCGTGACTTATATTGGCCAAAAACGATGTCTTAAGCTTTTCGCTTTCAAGGGCTTTTTCCTTTGCACTGATTAATTCTTCAATTAATTTTTTTTGCTCGGTAATGTCTTCTTTGATAGCTACGAAATGAGTTATCTTGCCATCTTCATTAAAAATAGGGGTGATTAAAGTTTTATCCCAATATAATTCACCATTCTTTCGCTTATTTTTAAATTCTCCTTCCCACTCGTTGCCGCCAAGGATTTTATTCCAAAGATTTTCGTAAAATTCTTTAGTATGAAAGCCAGATTTTAAAACCCTTGGGTTATTACCAATAAGTTCGTCTTGATTATAGCCAGTGATTTCACAGAGTTTTGGATTCACGTACTCTATTGTTCCATTAGTATCAGTAATTAAAACACCTATTAATGATTTTTCTATTGCAAGAGATAATTTAGTTAATTCTTCTGTTTGCATTTTCTGAATAATATAAGTTGACAGTTGAGATGCTACTAATTCAAGCAATTGTACGCTTTTCTCATCATAAGCATCTGGATTGTCGTAACTTTGAATTACAATAGCTCCGTAGGATTTCTGCCCTACAAACAAAGGTACACCAAGCCAGGACTCTGCCCTTGAACCATATAGTTCAATTTCTCCCTTTTCATAAAGCTCCTGAATATCCTGCTTTTTCAATAGCAACGTTCTACCCTCTTTTACCACTTTCCCAGTCAACGAGTTCCTTGCGGTCCAACGAAGTGGAGCGTCCATTTTTTCGTCCCATTCAAATGGACTATAAAGTTCATCGCTCTCTTCTTCGTAAAAAGCAACAAAAAGATTTGTGGTATCAATGACCCTCGAAAGTTCATTTCTTACAACTTCAAAAAACTTGTATAATGTTTTTTCCTTCACAACAGCATCTGCGAGCTTATATTGTATTTTGACAATTTCCTCGTTCAATTTTCTCTCGGTTATATCTATTCCTGTACCAAGAGCAGCCTTTTGACCTTTGTAATTAAACATACTAACAGAGTAATCCACCCATTTTACTTTTCCATCCTTTGTTAGTAATTTGATTTCATAATTCTGTGGAACTCCTTCACCTTTAAACCTCTTTTGGACAATTTCTACGACCATATCCCGTTGGTCTGGGTGAACCAAATCCCAAACTGGCATAGAATATAGCTCCTCTATCGAGTATCCAGTCAGTTTTATTAAAGCATCATTGACAAAAAGAATATCCTTTTCATGATATATAACTATTGCAGATTTGATTGTATTTACTAAAGCTTGAAAAAGCTCCAGTTGCTCCTGAAGATTTATTTCGGCAATTTTACGAGCTGTTGTTTCAATATCCATACAAACAAAAACTGGTGTCTTTTCAAAAGTAGGAATCGCAAATGTTGTACTTAAAATCCAGCCCTCTGAGCCATCTTTTCGTCTAAATTTTGATTCGAATGGACCATAGGGTTTACCAATATTTAAAATGTTCTTCAAAACATTTTTGAAATCCTCTGCTTCTCGTTTCGTCCAGATTAATTGGTCTAGGGTTTTGCCTAAGGCTTCTTCCTTGGAATAACCATAGACTTTTTCGGAGGCATTGTTCCAATAAATAATCCTTCCATCGATATCATACAACTGAATAGCTACGTTTGGGGTTAACTCAATTATGCTTTCCAATTGCTGTGTTTTAATTCGATTTTCCTCTTCGAGCCTGACTTTATTAGTTATATCGAGCAGAGTTCCGATTATCCCGGGTTTTCCTTGATAGACAATTCTTCTACCAAAAACCTCAATGTAAACTACCGAACCATCTTTCCGCACTCCTCGGAAAGTATAATTTACTGCTTCAACCTCACCGGAAATTCGTTTTCGAATATTGTCAATGACTTTTGGATGGTCATCCGGATGGGTAAGGTCCAATGGTCCTAATTTTCCAATCACTTCGTCCACAGAGTATCCGAAGACATCAGCAAGAGCTTTATTAATATAAGCAAACTTATTATCTTGAATCAGATATATTCCGACGAGTGATGCCTCCGATAGCAGTCGGAACTTTTCTTCGCTCTCTCGCAAAGAATTTTCCAATAACACTTTCTCGGTAATATCCTTTTGTGTACCCCAGGCCCTTACTAAATATCCATCTTCAATAATTCCAACTAAGTTGTTTTCGAAATATTTAATATTACCAAATTTGTCGTACTCTTTCGAGATACCACCACTTAATTTGTAGCCATTTTCAATAAATGCTTTTAAGTATTCGACATTTTCAGCATCATCGGGTTTCATTACATCAATTAAACGAATTCCAATTATATCTTCTTTCTTTTCGAAGCCGTACATCTGCGCATAAACATCATTGCACTCGGCTAAAAAACCACCTTTAAAAATTAATTTGATTTGTTCTTCTGCAGACAAGTTCGTGTCGATTGGTTCATCTATATCGAAACGCCAAATTCCATCGGTGCTAAAATGAACAAATTGTCTGTACCTTTTCTCTTGCTCTTCGATTTTTCTCAAGTATTCACGTTCTTTTGTTTGGTCCCGAAACACTAAAACAACCCCAATTATATTCCCCTTTTCATCCTTAATTGGAGCACCACTGTCTGCAATTGCTATTTTCCTATCGTCACGAGAAATTAGTACCGTGTGGTTGGCTAAGCCAACGATAGTCCCTTCCCTTAAAACCCGTTTTATGGGATTCTCCGCTTTCTCAAAGGTAAACTCATTTACTATATTGAAGACCTCGTCAATTGCACGACCAACTGCATCCTTTTCTTTCCAGCCAGTCAGTTCCTCTGCAACAGAATTCATCTTTTGAACCAAGCCTTGTGCATCAGTGGTAATTACAGCATCTCCAATTGAATAAAGTGTGGTTCGAAACAACAACTCTCTTTGTCTTAAATCTTCTGTATATCTATAAGAAACTTCCTGGTCGAACAGTATCTTGCCATATAGCAACGATATTATTGGATAAAATACACAAACGCCTAAAAACAGATTCGCAAGAAGTTTAGGATTCTCGTATACTGGAATTATGAAAAGCAAAGGGCTAAGGATGGCGTGCAAAATAAAACCGAAAAGGAACAACCTAGTAGTAGTTAACCAAAATATGTCCCTTCTTTCTTTTACTCTGTAGTAAAAATAACCAACAATCAAGGATACGACCAAGGTAATTACACCAAGAACTGTCCCATAACCTCCAGAAATAACCCTATAAATAACTGCAATAAATGCTGATATTGAACCAGAAATTGGTCCGAAAAAAAGGGTACACAAACTAACCAAAATAGTCTTACCATCGAACATTACTCCGGGAAAGATTTCATAATGCAATTTCATACTAATAATCGCACCCAACCCAAAAAGAATACCATGAGCAATTTTGTTGGCAAATTTTCTCCTATCCCAAATCCTATTTATGTAACCAGATACAACGAAAAAAACAACAAGCAATGACAACCTTAAGGCAATATCTAAGACAATCATTCTTGCCCTCCGATATTTTCAAGAAATAAATTAATTTGTGATAATATACAAAATACTAAAATTTATTTATAATCACCAATTTGTTTTGAGGATTAAGCTGAATTAGTAGATAAATGCCATTAGGCAAAGTTGAAAAATTATATTTGTATGGAAACAAAATAGTTTGTACGAAAGAACCATTTAATGTGAAAATGTAGATAGGTCCAGAGGTGAAAGCAATTTTTTCAAAATCAAGATAATCGGAGACAGAAATCATGTTTGATGAGCATAAATGTTGTAAGTCATCAACATCCAAAGATGAAACTAATTGAAATGTTAAGTTGAGCGAGTCTGAAGGATTGTCTCTATCAAAAATAACTGCTTCGACAATTGCACGACCCACGTTGCCATTTGGATAGAAGGAAATATAAAACTCGTTTTCACCAGAGATTTGACCAGGTTGTAAAGTAATAACATCCAACGGCTCCCGCAGGTCGTTAATTTCTAAAGGAGGATAGCATATTGGACCCCAACAGAAAGAAACTTCCAAGTTGTCACTCGCCTCTATTAACTTAATATTAAGCTTTACGTTTATTTCCTTATCAGAAATATTTTTGAATATACAATGTGCTTTAATTTCATCTGTATTAGGTGTAGTAGTAACGAAGAAATCGCCACGAACTATTTCGAGACTTTTGGCAAATGCAACAAAAGTAAAAGAAAAGCCAACAAGAATCACAATAAATAATCTTTTCATATTTCTTATTAATTTAAGTTTTTACAAAATGTAAAATAATAAATAGTGTTTAAATTAACATAAGGTTAACATGGTACTTATAGTAATTTTTTTATTGATTTTAAATGTAGACATTGTTTTTTCCAAAGACGCCAAAACACTCCCTAACGTCAAAGTTAAGAACTTAAAAGGAGAACTGATAGAGACAAATTCACTCGGTAATGATGGAAGACCATTTGTAATTAATTTTTGGGCGACCTGGTGCAAACCTTGTATCCTTGAACTTAACAACTTGCACGAAGTATATGACAAATGGCAAAAGGAGACTGGAATCAAAATTATTGCAATTTCTATTGACGATGTAAGGAATTCTAAGAAAGTAGCGCCTTTTGTTAGGGGTCGCAAATGGAATTTCGAAGTTTATTTGGATGAAAATGGGGACTTTCGAAGAGCAATGAATGTAAACAATCCACCCCATAGTTTTCTTATCAATTCGAAAGGAGAAATTGTTTGGGAACATAATGGTTACGCTCCTGGGGACGAAGAGTTTTTATACCAACGAATAATCGAGCTTATAAATGTTGAAAAGAAGCAAAATTTAGAACAGGACAACCCCAACCAAAATGAATAATAACAGCTCTGGTTCATACTTTTTTAAGGCTTTTACTTTTGTAAAACCTTTCATACCTATTCTACTTGCTACAATACTTTTGAACACTATATTTTCCACTCTAACAGCTATCACTGTTGCAACAATAAAACCTATCTTCGAGCTTATTTTTACTTCAAAAATATCAAGCGAAGAGGTTTTACACAACTCTACCCCCGTTCTGTCTAATATCAAAGCAAATTTTTTTAGCTATTTGAAAAACTTCTTTGTAGTACCAAACGACATTAATTTAACCCTGATAAATCTTAGTATTTTTATCGTTGTATTGTTTGTTTTAAAAAATTCTTTCAAATATTTAGCCTCGATAACTAATGCACGATTGGAAGAGGGCATTATTCGTTTTATTAGAAACAAATTATTCGTCAAATTAACAACATTGGATTTAGACTATTTTAACCACACTCACGCTGGAACGATAATTTCGACAATAACTAATGATGTCAATGTTGTCAATTCAACAACTATATCAGCATTCACCGGGCTTTTGCGCGAAGTCATTCAAGTAGTACTTTTTTTATTCTTACTTTTATCAATATCTCCATTCCTGTCGTTAATTGCATTTAGCTCAAGTGTAGCTACAATTGGAATACTTCGAATATCTACATATTATCTCCGCAAGTATGCAAATAGAATGCAAGTAGCAATGGCAGACTTTACAACGGTACTACAAGAAACTCTCTCGGGCATAAGAATCATCAAGGGTTACAATTACGAAGAAAACATAAAGAAAAAATTTCTTGATAAAACGAATAAGTATTATCGCTCTTCGATAAAATTTCAATCTGTAATCTCTCTTGTTCCCTCACTAAACGAAATATTTGCAATAATTGCTTTAGTTGTTGTTTTTTTAGTTGGGGGCAATTCTGTTTTAAATGGCAAAATGCGTGGAGAAGACTTAATGCTTTTTTTATTCGCTTTGTTTTCAATTATGAGTCCAATTGCAACAATTGTACACAACATCTCACAATTCCAGAGAGGATTAATTAGTATAAAAAGAGTATTCAATATATTGGAGCAAGATAGAAAGGTCATTTCAACGAATGAGAAACCTGCAAAATTTAATGAGGAGCTTGTCTTCGACAATGTTTCCTTTTCATACAACACTGAATTGGTTTTAAAAGATATTAGCATACATATAAAAAAAGGGAAAAAAATTGCACTTGTTGGAGCAAGCGGAAGTGGAAAATCTACGGTGGTTGATTTGCTTATAAGATTTTACGACCCTACGAGTGGGGAAATACTTATGGACGGAGTTAATATAAAAGAATACGACTTGAAATCATACAGAAAGCTTTTTGGGTTCGTTTCTCAAGAAATTATATTATTCAACGATACAATTAAAAATAATATTATAATAGGCAATCCCGAGGCAACAGATGATGAGATTCTCGAAGCATGCAAAATTTCAAATTCATACAATTTCATTATGAGATTACCAGACGGTCTCGACACAATTATCGGAGAGAGAGGAGTAATGCTCTCCGGAGGCGAAAGGCAAAGACTTGCAATTGCTAGAGCAATAATAAGGAAACCAGAGATTCTTATTTTTGATGAGGCCACCTCCTCGCTCGATTCCGAGTCTGAAAAAGTTGTGCAAGAAGCTATAGATTCTGTTCTTAAGAGCAAAACTGCGATAATAGTTGCACACCGACTTTCCACAATTGTGAACGCCGACGAAATACTTGTGTTTGACAATGGAAAAATCGTAGAGCGAGGAAATCACCAACAATTACTCGCAAAACAAGGTCTTTACTACAAGCTTTACAACTTACAGACCGCTCAATAGATGCATAAATGGTTCATTTTATGTTGGGACTATACATACTTTTAGAAAGAACTATTGTGCGTTCAATTTAAATCTCAAGAGTTTCCGGAGAATATCAATTGTGAGCAATTTTGTCACAAATGATAAAAGCATAAAAGCCACAACATAAATCGAAATAGCAACGTAGGAATTTAAAAAATATCCAACAAATTTGGAAATTAATAAAGCAGCAAGACTTATGCCAAAAGGCTTTAATATAACAAAATACGGTTTAATTAATTCGGGACTCTTATTTAAAGCAATCAGTGAAACGAAAACCGAGAATTCTGTTAAGGTTAATGAAATTACTGCGCCAAGAGCACCAAATTTGGGCACCAGAAGTAAATTGAGAGCAAGCGAAATAATTGTCCCAACTATCGTTGAATAAAAAAAATTTTTTTGCTTATCTACGGCAAAAGAAACTACCACGGCCGAAGCGCTAAGGTATGAAAATAAACATGCAATTAGAGAAATCTTTAGGATTACATCGCCAACCAGATATTTTTCACCAAAAACAAAAAGTAACAAGTCCTTTGAATATCCAAACATACCAAACATTGCAAAAAAACCAATAACAAATAATACCACCAAATACTTCTGCTGAGAAAGCTTAAGACTGCCATTAATTACAGACCTGGATATCTCCGGAAAAAATGCAATTTGAAGAATACTGTTGGGAAGTAGAATAAGGTTCATCAATCTAACCATAGCTGAATAAATACCCGTTTCATAGTCTCCTTTGTACAAGTTTAAAATCAAAATGTTATTATTTGCATAAACTGTTACAATCAAGGACGAGAGAGAGATTGATAAAGAAGCTTTAATTAGAATTTTGTTGAATTCTTTATCGAACTCTGGCTTAATCCAATCATACTTTTTAACGTACACAAAATTTTCAAATAAAATGTATACAAACCATGATAGCAAATATCCAATTACAGCAATTTGGTAGTCATTTGGTTTTTTAACAAAAAAATATATGAATACGAGAATGGTTATCCCTTGCATAACACTTCCAATAGAAGTAATCTCCATTCTATCCAATCCACGGAACAACCAATCGATATGGAAAACCAATAAGAACAGAAACAAACCAGAAAGAAGAAAAGTGATTTTAGCCTCGTTAGGTTTATCCAAAAGAATGACGATAAGCACAAGAACCATATAAGAACCAAAAGCAAGAATAGTTTTCAACAAAATAACATTATTCACATATTTTTGGGAAAGATGAGGATATTTGGCTATTTCACGCATTCCTATTGTATAAAATCCCGAATGTATAAAACCAATAAAAAAATAAGTTAAAGTAATAGAAAGTGAATAAAGACCGTAGCTCTCGGGAGATAAAGTCCTAACAAGGAGAATCATTGCAAGTGCTATGATGCCTTTACTAGCAATTTCAGAAGTTCCAACAAGAATGGTATTTTTAAGAAGATTTCCCATCAAAAAGGGTTAAAATTCCACCACTTAATTTCCAGCTCGGAGAACAGCGAGTCTCTTTTTTCGCAATCCATAAGAAAATTTAGGTCTTCATTAGAAATTTCTAAATTAGTTAAAATCTTCTCTGCAAAATCAAGAAGTCTGTTGAAATCGGAATGATGGAAGAAAAACCTTTGTTCAGCATAATCTTTAGCGGACTTTGTGTAAATTAAAAACTGCCAATCGGAGGCTTGTACCAAAAGCAACTCCCTAAGAGCTTGGTTCAAAATACGATTAAGAAGTGTATCATTGGAACGTTCTCTTGAGAGATGCAAAATATCAGCAAATCTTTTCTCGTCGTTGTAGATTGCCTCCCAGGTCCAATAAGTTTCCGGATTGCTCCACACGTCGTGATTGTTATTAACACCCCAAGAGCCTTCTGGAAGTCTTACAACTAAATCCGGTTCAACACGAAATATTTCCTCCGAGCAAGTAGCCAATTTAACCCAAGGAGATGCATTCAAGCCCCTAATAATGGCACGAACGAACTCCGGTCCCTCGAACCACCAATGTCCAAATAACTCGCAATCAAACGGAGTGCACAATGTACCTTTTATGCCAGTTTGATTATAGTACCAATTTAATGTATTTTCAATATGGTGGATGTAATGATTAGATTGTAAATCAATCTTATGGGGAGTCCATTCAGGGTAATATAAGGTTTTATACAACATATCAGCTTTTCTGTCTGTAACTCTCCAATAACGCAGACCAGAGTCCAAATGTCTTTTGTGGAAATCCAAATAATCGGCTTCGGCTGGATAACCAATTTCACCACTCCATACTTGCATAGACATCATTTGATGCCTAGTAAACACTACTGAGGTTCCATACTCAATTTTCTCACTCGATGCAACATTGACCAGACGCAAAGGATTGAAGTCAAATTGGGTTGCTTCTATATCTGTGAGCTGTTTGAGATTTTCTCTATTTGAACCTATGAATCTACCGATTGGTTGGCTTCTTTCAAGCAAATTTTGGTCTGTAATGAAGTATTTAATACCATACCTTGATAGAATTTGTTCCAAGCCTGGTCGTAATCGTTCTTGATGATAGGGATTTACTGGAATGAAGGTTTTCCATATGTAAGAAGGCCGGTAAGCGCACTCTGGTAGCCAAATTCCATTTGGTTCCCTACCGAAATGCTTCTTGTAATTCTCAACAGCAAGTTTGATTTGACATTCAACGCTTCTATCATCTCCAAGCAAAGGTAGGTATCCATGTGTAGCAGCACAAGTAAAAACTTCTATTGCTCCAATATCTTGCAACGATTTAAAAGCTTTTACAATTGACTTTGAATATTTTATGTTAAAATCTTCCAATCTATTGGAATACCATTTTTGCCAAAATCTTGTTAAGTATATATGATGGGGATGATAACCCCAGCTAGTAAAATTTTTTTCATCTTCTTTTGCCAACTCAATTTTGCTAATACAATAATTTTCGAATATCTTGGGAAAATCAGGATGTTCTAATTGTTCGCACAAAACCGGGGATATATCAAGAGAAACTTTCGGCAAAATTCCTTCAGATAACAATTCATTGAATACATTCAACAAGGGTATGTAACACTCTGCAACTGCTTCGTTTAACCAATCAACACCATGTGGTGATTTTCCATGATGAATAACCCAAGGTAAATGTGTATGTAAGACTAAAACATAACTTCCAGACGACATAATCTATCAACAATTAAAAAAACATTTTTTACAAAACAATACAAGTTCAGAATTCACAGTTCATTTCATTACTTTATTCACACGCTCGTTTTTTGCTTAAAATTTTTTAGCTATAAAATAAAGGGGTCTTTGCCCCTAAAAAACATTTAGCACGCAATTAAATGAAAGCCTCAATTGTCACATACGTGAGTTCTGAAACATTCTGGTCTCAATTAATTTTGGGTATATTTCCCATACCAGGAAAAATCTTATCCCCTCGGTCTATGTTTATTTCACCGTATTGATTTTCATAGTTCTGAATATTTTCAATCAAAGCGCGCATAAATAATTTCGCATGTTGTGGTGTCATAATAATCCTTGCAAGTACTCTACCCTTTGGTAATCCAGGCAAAATTCTAGTAAAATCAAAAACAAACTCTGCAGGACTATGTGATAAAATAACTAAATTGGAATAAATTCCTTCGGCTTCTTTTTCCCCAAGTTCAATGTTAATTTGCTGTTGAATTGGTTGTGGTTCCTTCTTCTCTGGCATAAATCCTCCCTAAACATTAATGTTAAATGGAAAAATTAAATTAACAAACATAAAAATTACCAAATAAAACTATAATCTAAATCCTATATTATACAAAATTAAACAAATTCACATTATTACCTTTGCAGCCACTTTATTTTATCACATTTTTGTTCAAAACTTACTACATAAACGAAAGTAATACTTCACAAATTAAATAAATTTTAAAATTTATTTCAAAAATAACCTAAAAGCATTCATTAAGAAATTTACAACTTTTAAAGAGAAAAAGAATCAATGTGAGATTAAAAGCAATAGCCTAATGAAATTCCACCAACGGGGATGAATTCTATGTTGTATTTCGTCGTATAGCCACCTTCTCTATCAAAATTAGTTAATTTATTAATTCTAAACCAAGGTGTAAAACCAACACGGAAAAATAGCCCACCCTTTTTAGGTTGATACCTATATCCAATGAAAGCAGTAGGTATTAATGCGTCTACAGGTTCACTGCTTCCACCAAAAATATTTATGGTTGCAAATTTTCCATAGGTTAAACCTAAACCAAATTCAAAATGATGGGACAAGTTTTCATGAGAAATATAATTTAAAGAAATAGGTATGGTGTAACCCAATGAAAGTCCAAAGCCAATTCTAAAAGAGAAATTTGGATTATATCTATAATCAACATTTATAGAGAAAAAACCAACGGTTTGGCCCACTAATTCAATAAAAACTGCATTGTCTTTAAAACCATTATCATTGGGTTTCGAAAGTAGGGACACTCCAAAAAGATAAATAAATAAACCAAAAACTAAAAATTTAGACATAACAAGAAATTATTTAAGAGTTAAAATTATCAAATTTTTGTTTTATTACAAAAAATTTTTATTACTTCAGAATCTTTCGGGCCAACAGTTTTTAAAAAAGTTATCGTAAAATCGAAAAAAGGTTTTCTCACTATTAGAAACAGTTAAAAAATATTTATTCAATTGCTAAAATCCGTTTATTTTTAAACTATTTCGAGTCCGAAGAAAAATGTTATTAGTCTTAATTATCAAATTACTTTAAATTCTCAATGCGTTGTTGAATATCCTTAGTCTTTTTCTCATCTTTTAAAAAAGTGCTATAAATTTTAAGCAATGCAAGTAGATAACTTTCCTTTTCTTCTGGCTTGATAATGGAATCGAGGGCTTCCATTTCTGCAACAATCTTCTTTAAATCATTTTGTTTGTTCATTACAAAATAAATCTCTGCTAAGTCCTTGTACAATTCGTAATCATTCGTGAAACGAGCAGTGTTTTTCGCTCTTTCAAAATAATTTGCAGACTTTTCAAGGTCGCCAATGTACTCCTTTTCATTAATTTTATTCTCATCTATTTGTCGCTTCTGAATGAGAGCAACCTTATTTTTGTAAGCAGCAGCACAATTCCTAATGACTATATCATAGTTTGGGTCGATTTCCAAAGCTTTCTCATACTGAGAAATTGCATCATCATATTTTCCAAGCTGTAAAAGTATATCCCCGTAAATTGCGTAGTAAAGTTTATTCTTCGGGTCTTGTTTTATCAATGACTGAGCGTATTTGATTGCTTCATCCTGTTTATTCTCTAATTGATAAATACTAACTAAAAACGCATTAGCTTCTGAATTATCTGGTTCGAGTAAAAGAAGCAACTTTATATTTTTTATAGCATTGTCGTAGTCCCTTCGATTAAAATATGTTTGAGCCATTGCTGCAAAAGGCATTGAATTTAATTCAGTAGGCTGCTCTTTTTCGTCACTAAGCCAATGCTTGGGTGGATTCACTCGCCAACCAAAAATTGTAAAGAAACCTGCCTTGTCGCTGGAATAAACATAAGTTTCCTTGCCCTGTAATTCAAATCTATCGATCAAGATAGAATCTCGTTCTGGTGAAAAACGTATCCCACGAGTGGATATCGGTTTCCCCACCTTTGAAATGAAATCTTCCCTTGGCATTTTTAAGTAGATTCCATAATCTTTGGACAAATTCAATTCTTCTTTAATTATATCTGCATATAGAGAATAAAATTTCAAGGCATTACTTGTGTCGCCTTTGATTTCATAAGCCTGAGCTATTAAGGGGTAAAAATCATATACTTGTGGCCGAACAGTAATTCCAGCCGTGAAGATGTAAATTGCCGAATCTAAAAATTTTTCATTTCTGCTACCAAAATATCGGTTAAACATATCGATACCAAAGTTGTAACACAATCTCCAAAGATTTCCTTTAAATTGTTCGGCTTGAATTCGTAATCTAAAATCTTTGGTTTGTGAAATAACAGGTTCGGAGCCAATGATAGCTTTTGCAGCACCCATAAAGTCGTACTTCAACTGACGAACCTCGGCAAGGTAAATATAAGCCTCTGCATTATTCGGGTTGTTCCTAATTTCTTTTTCCAAATTAAGTTCAGCTTTGTCGAGGTCTTTGTTTCGGATAGCAAGTTTTGCAGTTGTCATTTCTGGTGATTCACACTGAAAACTTTGGGACAGAATAGCAAAAAGGGAAAAAGTTAAAGTTACTATAAACTTTTTCATCACTTTAAACCTCAAATTTATTAATATCAAAATACAAAGTTACTAAATTGATATTAAATTTGTTTTTCAAGGGTTAGTTTTTGACGTAAATTTTTTCTTTAATGTTGTTGGAATTTTTATAAATTCCTATGAAGAAGGATTGCGAACCATTAGAAGTTTGAAAAGCAGGAACAAAAAGATAAATAAATTCATCTGGAAATTTTTCGGAGATATTTTCATAAAAAGATATCGCTTGGTCAAAATCATCAAAGTATTGAATCATCTCGATTTTGCCCTCTGGTAAGCAAACAAGAGGGTATTCATATGAAAAGCCAAAAAAATATTTCCCTGGAAGGTCGATTTCTTCGCTTGGTATCAATGTTTCAATTTCTACAATGGAATTGCCCAAACTTCCTAACTTTCTTGCGGAGTAGTAAGACAAGTCGATTATTTTGTTATTAATGAAAGGACCTCTATCGTTGACCCGTACTAAAATTACCTTCCCGTTTTGTAAATTCTTCACTCGAAGAACTGTACCAAAAGGAAAATATCTATGAGCAGCAGTTAACTTGTTCATATCATAAATTTCACCACTAGCAGTGCGCCTTTTATGAAATTTTCTACCATACCAAGAGGATTTACCCCTTTGTTGCGAATAAAAAAATTCGGATATATCATAATCTGCAATGTTTGTACTTATTTTTGAGTCCGTTTTTTCTACTAAGTCACTTTTAGCAACTAGAAAAGTTTTATTAATTATTAATACAAATCCTAGAGCCAAAAAAAAGCTTGAGACAATTAAATAAACAAAATACTTGATAAAAGTAAATCTCATCAATATGCAAATATATTTTCTTAATCTACAAAATTACAAGGAGTTACCCATATACTCAATTAAAAAAGAATTAAAAAAAAATCATAAAACTGGAATTCGGAATGAAGCAATCTGAGGTAAAAATTAATTTAGATGGAATAGTACATAAATTGATAATTCTATTTTAAAAACGTTAAGTCCTTTGAAGCAAATTAGGAAATAAATTCCATCAACTCTTCAACATTCCTTTTACTTCCAATATACAAAGGTGTCTTCTGATGCAATGAATAAGGAATAATATCTAAAATGTTTGTTTTACCGTCGGTAGCCAAACCACCAGCTTGTTCAATGACAAATGAAAGAGGATTTGCTTCATAAACCAATCTGAGTTTTCCATTGGGATTCGATTTATCAGAGGGGTACATAAAAATTCCACCATAAAGTAAAACACGATGTACATCGGCCACGGCAGTTCCAACGTACCTTAAACTATATGGTCTTTTTTTGTCTTCGGATGGGGTTTTAATGAAATCAATGTACTTCTTGAATTTCTCGTCCCATTTATAATAATAACCTTCGTTAATAGAATACTGATTATTCCACTCAGGAATTTTAATGTTACGTTTGGTCAATAAAAATTCACCTATTGTCGGGTCGTATGTAAATAAATTAACACCGTGCCCTGTGGTATAAACAAGAACGGTGCTACTTCCGAAAAGGACATAGCCAGCAGCAACCAAATTTCTTCCAGGTTGAAGAATATCTTCGACTGTTCCATCTGTACGAAGCTTAGGGTCTAATCTTTTGTAAAAACCAAAAATAGTACCAAGTGTAATATTTACATCGATGTTCGAGGAGCCGTCCAATGGGTCGAAAACCAGAACATATTTGCCCTTTGGGTATTGTTCTGGTATTCTCATCAACCCTTGAGATTCTTCTGATGCCATAGCACACAAATTACCATTGTGGTCCATGGCACGATAAATCACTTCGAAGGCAAATTGGTCTAATTTACGGACTGCCTCCCCATGCACATTAATATTTTCTGTTAGACCAAGTATGTCGGTAAGACCAGCACGACGGATTTCTCTTTCGATTAAACGAATAGCAAAAGTGAAATCGTGAAGAAGAAAGGTAAATTCTCCGGTTGCTTCGGGGTGGAATTCTTGTTCTTCATTAATATGTCGGTCAATTGTAATTAATTTTGAAGTTGATGTTACTGCCATTTGTAAATCCTTATCTATGCATTATCCTTAATCATGACCAAGAGCATTTTAAAATTTGTTATGGCTTTAACAGAATGTGGGTGGGTCTTGGGAATAATAATCATTTCCCCAGAATTAAGCTTGTATTCATTTTTATCTATGAACACAATACCTGTTCCTTCGACGCAAAAGAGGAAAGCCTCGTATGGAGAAACATGCTCGCTTATTTCCTGACCCTGCCAAAAGGCAAAAATCGTTATGTTTCCAGATTTGTTCTTGATTAAAACCTTGCTAACAATAGAATTCTCTTGAAATTCGATTAGATGCTGCAAGTTTAATGATTTAGAGAATAACTCTTCCAAAATTAACCCTCCATTGTTTCTTTGATTTTATCTAAAAGTTTCCTATTGAAGTCAATTTGGCGCTCCAAAAATGAAATTTTTTCTAAAAGTTTTTTTCGATGTTCTTTTATCCATAAAGGATTTTTCAAACTTTTTTCATAGATAAATGGTTCTTGAAGTATCATTCTATCAATAACTCTTCTTTCAATTCCAATCATTAATTTTATCTCCTTTAGCTCTTCTTCCAACTTTCTAACAACATCATCATTGTCCTCGAAATTAGTAAAATTTTCACACAAAATTTTATAGAAAACACGGATTTTTGAGAAATTTCTCTCTTTGTATGCATCTTGAATTGGTACCCAAAATTTTTTGAAATGTTCTGTTTCGCCTGATAAATCTGGATGTAAAATTTTTACAAGTTTCCTATACATTGAATTCAAATCCATTTGGCTTTTTTCATTCACCGTAGGTTCGGTTTTTCCAAAAGAATTTTTATTTTCGGTATTAGAGGTCATTTTGGTGGAAAAAACGCTTCGGTCGATTGCTTTTTCAACTGATTTTTCTACAAACTCCCACACATCACGCGTAATCTTCATCCCACGATTAATTTTGACAAAGATTAATTCAATTTTTCGCTCCATTATGTTGCACAATTCGACCTTCTCATCAATTTCGTTCTCTAAATCGCCAAAGATTTTCTCATACTCAAATTGTATCTTCGGTTGTAACTCGTAGCGCAGATAATACCATCTTTCAACAAGTTCTAAAAGTATCTTTTTTTGCTCTTCAATTTGTTCTCGAAGATGTTTTATTCGATGATTTAATGTGATGTTTTCCTCTGCCAGCATATTCAAAATTATTCAACTTTCGAAATTATGAAATATTTACGTTTGTTTAATATTTCTGGCAACATACATTTCGACTAATGCAGTTACTATTGCAAGGATTAAAAATAATTTCCACAACTCCGTGCCAGCAAAATCACGAAAATCAGAAAGCCTCAAATTTTTAGTTTCATCAACGTAACTAATTTTAACATTTTTATGCAAAAAGCTTTTAAAATATTCTTTTGTCGCCTTAGCATCTGCTAAATCAAGCATTGATTCTCTACTATCTATATTCACAGATATTGAGCCAATAGGTTTGTCATTCCCATCCTTCAATACATATGTACCCAAAATGTATAAATTACTTACTTCTAAAAGATTTCCCGACGGCAACTGAATAAGTTGTAAAGTGTTAACATTGGACAAGGGGTCTTCAATGCGATACACATTGGAAGAGAACATTTTCGGTAGGACAATATTCAGAGGTTCCCCACACACAACATTGTAATTATTTTCACTTGTCCCACTCAAATACAAAACAGAGCGATAAAGAATTACAGGAAATATGGAACTTAATGGAAAGTTTCCCCATTGCAAATTAGGAGCAACGCCACAGAAGAGAATTTTCGAACCACTAATGTTATATTCAGTTAGAAACTGGCCAGCATTAGTCTGAATTATTGAAATTCCAGCATTAGTTGTTACAAGGCTTTTCAATCTCGGTGCGTCGGGTATTAAGTTTGCAGATTGACTTCCTGGAACAAATACTCCAGCAAAGAGAGGATGGTTTTGGTCGATAAAAGTAAAAGTTGGTGTATAATCCGAAGGGAAAGATTTAAACTCAAACCTTTGAGACAAACCCAATAATTGAAATGTTTTATTTAAAACATCAGTTTCTCCATTTGAAGGTGGGAAAATTATAATTCCTTTACCAGACGATAAAAATTCTTTTATATTCAGAAGGCTTTCACCATTAGAG
Organism: Candidatus Kapaibacterium sp.; assembly: GCA_937927515.1. Classification (GTDB taxonomy): domain Bacteria; phylum Bacteroidota; class Ignavibacteria; order Kapaibacteriales; family UBA2268; genus Naka2016. The sequence goes on from CALBDO010000010.1 coordinate 87,579, forward strand.
GGTAAATCTACAAACACAATTGTTGAAAAATCTTTTAAATTAGCCGATGCTATCTGCGATGGTTTTAGCAATTGTAAATGGAACTTTTCGCCCTCAAAATTCTTAAAAAAAGAGTGGATGTACCCATTATCATTTTCTTCAACTAAACCAACATTGAAGACACCAGGAACATTAAAAGAATACCAACGCTTGTTGTCATATTCAAGTGCGTCGCTTTCGATTTCGAACAAACAACGAGCAATTCCAGTAGATTTGACAGCACCACTTATTACGATTTTTTGTTTACCTTTTGCTGAGATATTAAAAAGTCTTTGTGCAGTTCGCTCTCCGTTGATAAAGAGAGTGAGCACCAAATTATCTACTGCAACATTTGAAGAGTTTGAAAGATGCACTTCAAAATCTACATTTTTACCCAACTCAAAGATTTTCGTAATTGAAACGACGGAATCGATAGAAATATTACTGATTGAAATTGAGGACTTGGCTCCTACGTGAATTAAATTAACAGCAGTTCGATTGTCGAAAAGTTTCACAGAATCTTTTGGAGGATGAAAAGATGATTTTTGAAAGTCAGACACAATGAAGACTTCGCGCATATAGTTCTTTGAATCGTCCAAAATTTTCTGGGCAATACGAAGAGAATTTTCAAAAGATGCAATCGAGGTTGAAATATTAGCTCTGGAAATTTCCTGCTTGAGTGCCTGATAATCTTTTGTGAACGACTGCATCCGAGAGTTCTCAGTTGTAAAAACCAATGCTACTTCATCTCCATCGATGAAATTATCCAAAAGCTTTGAGATAATGCTTTTTGCTTGACGATACCTATTACCATTTTCATCAGAAATATCCATTGAAATAGAATTATCTAAGATTATGACTGCTGAGACATTCGAATAATTTCTTAAAAAAGGCAAATTACTTCTTACAATTGGACGAGCAAATGACAATATTAAAAACACTATAATTAATGTTCGCAAAACCAAGAGTAGCCATTGTTTAATTTTAATCTTTCTGATTTGGGTTTTTTGAAGTTCTTTTAAAAAGCGTAGGGATGAGAAATCGACGATTTTATTTTTTCTTAAAATTAGCAAATGAATCACAATTGGAATAGTAG